>NZ_JAVXZY010000040.1:0-1077 GCF_032337115.1 Roseateles aquae | reverse complement strand
CTTGAAGTCAACTTTGAAGTGCAACACCGCTAGTACCGAGAGAAGGCCTCCCTCGGTGTCCTGAAGCCCAGCCGCTCACGTGGCCGGTCGTTGAGTTCAGCTGCGATGTGGTCGCAGTCGTTCTGGGTGAGGTTTTTGAAGCACATGCCTTTGGGCAGGTACTGCCTGATCAGGCCGTTGGTGTTCTCGTTCGTGCCCCGCTCCCACGAGTGGTACGGCGTTGCGAAGTAGAACTTCACCTTGAAGTGTTTCTCGACATGCTCGTAGTCGTGGAACTCTGTGCCGTTGTCCAGCGTGATGGTTTTGAATCGACCGCGCAGCCCGATGATTGATCGCGCCATGGCGGCTGCGGCTTGCTCCTTGTTGCGAGCGCTGAGCTTCTTTATCACCAGATAGCCCGTGGCGCGCTCGACCAACGTGAGCACGCAGTGGCGCAGGTCCGCACCCATCACAGTGTCACCCTCCCAGTGGCCTTGCTGGCGTCGCTGCTCCACGCATTTGGGGCGCTCGCTGATGTGGCGCTTGCCGATCAATCTCCCTCTGGTGGCGGGGCTTCCGCGCCGTTTGCGGCCGAACTTGCTGACGATGCGCAGATGGCGCCAGAGCTGCCCGCCGGCGCGCCGTTCGCGGCGGATATGGCGGTAGATCGTTTCCTTGCTCATGCTGGGGCGGCCTAGGTGTCGTCGCCGCCCTGCAATCTGCGCAGGGCTCCACTTGCGCTGCAATTGGCGGGCGACCTCGCGCCATTCCCGCTCACTGTATTGGCTCTTCTTGCGCGTACGCCTGCGCCTGGCGATCGCATACTGGTGAGCACGCTCGGCGCGGTAGGCACCGTCGTGCCTGGTCATGTTGCGCTGTCGCTCGCGGCTTATCGTCGAAGCGGAGCGATCCAGCGCCAGGGCGATCCGCCTCAGGCTATTCCCCTGGCGCAACATGTAGGCCATGACGTATCGTTCGTCTTGGGTGAGTTGGCGATATTCCATGTTCACAACCCCTTCTTGCCGGATGAGGTGTGAACAGTGTCGCCACTCCCCACCTCTTTTGGAGAAGGTGTTGCACTTAGTTTGCCAAGCTGCG
>NZ_JAVXZY010000039.1:0-1285 GCF_032337115.1 Roseateles aquae | reverse complement strand
TTGAACCGTCAGAATCACTGGCTGTCGCAGACAGCAGTACCGGCGTGTTCAGCGGAACGACTGCGCCATTCAGTGGGGACGCAATTGCTCCAGTCGGCGAGGCATTTGCAGAAACGCTCACCGAGTCACGAGAGGGGTCAGGCCTTAAATTTCAAGTCTTCATACTTTTTGATCAACTGGCTGACTCGTGCCACAGACAGGCTTAACTCATCCGCCAGAGCCGTCATCGTGATCCCTGATCGGGTGTGTGCCATCCAAAGCGCTTCGGCGCGGTCGGGGCATTCTTTCTGCCACTGATTCAGGCGCTTCGGCGTGCTGTGCTGCTGCTGGGGAATATCGCGGGTAGTCTCGCCGTCAAGCTTGATACCGTTCACTTCCAAAGTCCGCTGCACAAACGCCTCGTCGCCTAGATAGATTTGCTGGCGCAAGGCTGTCTGCCACAAACGCAAGTCCCGGCCCTCCTCGACCAGCTCGGCATAGCGACCAGCTGCCAGCAGACGTTCTTTCTCCGATCGAGGAGCTGCGCCTAGCAAATGCGCGTGCAGCCCCGCTGTATCCAGCCACGACACGGGTGAGGCAAGGCCACAGTGGGCTCGGTAGCTGGACCAAGGCCAATCGCCCGGCCGCTCCACCATCCGCGCACGCACGGGGTTGAGCTCGACGTAGCGACAGACCTCTAGCAGATAGCTGTCCCGGTCCACCAGAATCGCCTTGAATCGGCCCTGGAACACATGCCCCACCTTGCCATGCCGCCGATTGAATGCCTGGGTATAGATGCCGTTCAACTGCTGCATCAGGGCTGACAGATTGGCTTGGCGTGTGCCCAGCACCAAGTGATAGTGATTGCCCATCAAGCAGTACGCCAGCATCACCGCGTCAAAGCGCTTCATGGTTTTACCCACGACACCCAGCAACAAGGTACGGTCGTCATCAGACTCGAAGATAGGCTCACGCCGATTGCCACGGGCTGTGACGTGATACACGGCGCCGGGGAACTCGATGCGCAAGGGGCGGGTCATGTGGTGAATCTAGGTGATGGTCGCGCGGACTTCAAATTTAAGGCCTGACCCCAATGCCTGTGCCTGCGCAAGGGGCGGGTCATGTGGTGAATCTAGGTGATGGTCGCACGGACTTTAAATTTAAGGCCTGACCCCAATGCCCCCAGGTATTGCGAGCCGCGATCCGAGTGGTGCACCAGACCATCGTCTTCGCTTGGCTTGCGGTCATACAGCGCCTGCTCCAGCGCGTCGAGCACGAACTCGGTGTGCATCGAACTGCTTTGGCG
>NZ_JAVXZY010000038.1:0-1425 GCF_032337115.1 Roseateles aquae | reverse complement strand
GCGCATGCGCCAGTCCGTTGGCCCGCGCGTTGAGCTCGCGGTAGCTGAGCTGCTCGCCTTCGTACACCAGCGCTGCCGCGTCCGGCCTGTGCCGTGCCTGGGCTTCGATGCGGCGGTGGAGCAGATCCGGACCGCCAAAGTCACGCGGGTTCAGATTGAAACCGTTGACGAGAACCTGCCGCTCTGCCGCTTCAAGCAGTGGCAGGCGGGCGACAGGGCATGCATCGTCGCTCGGCAGGGCCGCCAGCAGGCGGCCGTACATTGCCAGCCAACGCGTGATCGTCCCAGCGTCGAACAAATCGACGGCGTAGGACAGCGCACCGACGATGCGATCACCTTGCTCAGCCATCGACAGCGACAGGTCGAACTTGACTGTCCCGTCGTCGGCCTGCGTCGTCAGCCCGGACAGCTTGAGTCCCGGCAGTTCTAGCGCGCCTTCATCAGCATGGTTGTTCAGCGTCAGCAGCGTCTGGAAGATTGCGCTGTGGGCAAGGTTGCGCTGCGGCTTGACGGCTTCCACGACCTGCTCGAATGGCAGGTCCTGATGCGCGTATGCATCCAGCGTGTCGCGCTTGACGGCGGCCAGCAGCGTCGCCACATCAAGGTCAGGAGACAGGCTGACCCGCAGCGCCAAGGTGTTGGCGAAGAAGCCGATCAGCGGCTCCACTTCGCTGCGCTGGCGATTCGCGATCGGGCTGCCGATCACGACATCGTCCTGCCCC
This sequence comes from Roseateles aquae, assembly GCF_032337115.1. NCBI lineage: Bacteria > Pseudomonadati > Pseudomonadota > Betaproteobacteria > Burkholderiales > Sphaerotilaceae > Roseateles > Roseateles aquae. The sequence goes on along the minus strand of NZ_JAVXZY010000038.1, from coordinate 703 downwards.
GACAGCCGTGCCATCAGCAGCGCCCAGCCGGCCAGCAGCGTCATGTACAGCGTCGTGCCATGACGTCGGCCGAGTGCCTTGAGGCCCGCACAGGTGCGGGTGTCGAGCTCGAACGCCACGCTGGCACCGGCGTAGCTCTGCTGTGCCGGCCGCGGCCGGTCGGTCGGCAGTGCCAGCAGTTCGGGCGCGCCGACGAGGCGCTGCTTCCAGTAGTCGAGCTGCGCCTCCAGCCGCTCACCCTGCAAGCACTGGCGCTGCCAGGCCGCGTAGTCGGCGTACTGGATCGCCAGCTCGGGCAGTGGATCACTCTGCCCCTGGCTGAAGGCCGTATAGAGCGCCGCCACCTCCCGGGTAAACACGCCCATCGACCAGCCGTCAGAGATGATGTGGTGTTGATTGAGCAATAGCACATGATCGTCGGCCGCGAGCTTCAGCAGGCGCCCGCATATCAGTGGGCCACGCTCGAAGTCAAACGGTGCACTGGCGTGGTCAAGCGCGTGGCGCTGCACCGCAGCTTCCTGCTCATGGCCATGCAGCAGCGTCAAGTCTTGCTCGTCAAGTACGAAGCCGCGATCGGCCGCATCGATGAGCTGAACGGCCTGCCCGTCCTGCTGCACAAACCGCGTGCGCAGAATCTCGTGCCGCGCCACGATTCGATCCAGCGTCGCCTGCAGCGCCCCGCGGTCCAACCGCCCCTGCAGCC
>NZ_JAVXZY010000037.1:0-1510 GCF_032337115.1 Roseateles aquae | reverse complement strand
CCAAGCAAGAAAGAAGTCCAACTGCTCTTCCTGCGCCTGAACCTCAGATGGCCGAATGGGCCGAAGCACAAGCTGCACTGCATTTGCAATCTCGGATTCGACCTGGCGAGGTAGCGCTGCGTTCAGGCGCCAGAACCACGAACTCTCGACGACCCACGTGGCCAGATAGAGAGAAGCGGCAATCACAATCACCGCGACGGCCGCGAGGCGGGCAGCGGTATTCAATCGTCGAAGTAGTGCAGCCTTGACCAAGTGCAACCTAACGTTGAAGCTGAGCCGCGAGCGGCGGCTTGCCGACGCGAGTCGGCTCGAGCGACTGGTTAGGCAACTCCTCACCCGCAAGCCGACTGGCGGCAGCAGAGAATGGAAATGCTTGATGTTGCCCTCGAAACATTGAGACCTTAACGACCAAGGTGGTCCATAGCGAAGGCTCCAGCTCCAACCATTGCGCCAAGTATCCAGATGGGAGCGTAGAAAGTCGGCCCGTAAGAGGAAAGAAGCCAAATTGCGTCAGCGTTCCTCGACCCGTCGATACGTTCAGGCACTTGGAGCTTTGCAATCCTTCCCCTAGTAAAGGCCGCTCTGAGCATTACATCCGTTGCCATCCAAGTCCCTGCCAGGAAGTAGCCGAGCCCCATGAGCGAATCGATCTCTTTCGAGAAGACCAGAGATACACCGAACCAGAGCGACATGATGCCGAAGCCAATCGCATTTCCCCAAACTGGAACAAGCACCAACTTCTCCTATCCGTATTTGTTGCCTAACGTTTGAGCTAACCGGCCCGCGACGGCAGGACGCCGCAGGGCCAGAATGAAATGAGGCCCGAAGGCGGCATGCCGTTGCGGGTCCGGTTGAGCGATGGGTTGGGCATCACTGTCATAGGCAGTCCCCGAAGCTGCAAGCGGACAGAAGCATTGCGTAGAAGCCCAAGAAGCAAAGGGGAGCTAAGCCAACGACACCGCCAATGACGAGGCTGGCCGAAGAAAGTTGTCCTTTGCGGCCGACTAGGGTGATAGCAGTGACATAGAAGACTGCCGGAATGCCAAGCAGATTGACCGATTCCCGAAGTGCTCGGATGGGGTGGAACGCGTAGGTTGCAGCGACAGTGGCGGACAACATGACCAACGCCACGCCAACCGCAAACGCGATGACAGGCATGAGCGTGTAGGTTCGCAAGACCGCAAATCGCCAGTAGCCCAGGGCGAGTAGTGCGGCAGCCGGCACGAGCGCGATGAGCAAAGCGAGCGGAGCAACCGGCAAGGTCATTTGTGTGATGCCCAACGTTTTAGCTAACCGGCCAGCGGCGGCGTGACGCGGCTGGCCGAGAATGAAATGACGGCCAGCCGAGGCATGCCGTTGCAGGTCCGGTTGAGCGCGAGGTTAGAACGCGCAGCTTGGCAAACTAAGTGCAACACCTTCTCCAAAAGAGGTGGGGAGTGGCGACACTGTTCACACCTCATCCGGCAAGAAGGGGTTGTGAACATGGAATATCGCCAACTCACCCAAGACG
>NZ_JAVXZY010000036.1:0-1552 GCF_032337115.1 Roseateles aquae | reverse complement strand
ACATTGCTCTTTGCATGGCTCGATTCTGCCTTTGCGCTCCAGCAGTGGCACTCGGTGAATGCCACCAGTGCAGCTCAACGCTCCAAACCCAAACGCTCCCGCGGACCACCAACCCGAACTGCTTCAACCTGGCCAGAGCGCTCCGAATCGCACAGCTGCAACGCCAAACGCAAAGCGCCACCAGATTCTTCGCAGCGCTCCAACCTCACCGGCAAGAGGCCCAACGTTATAGCTAACCGGCCTGCAGCGGCGTGACGCGGCTGGCCGAGAATGAAATGACGGCCAGCCGTGGCATGCCGTTGCAGGTCCGGTTGAGCGGGTGGTTATCGTTTTCACGTCGTCATTGTCAACAGATAGAACGTGCACGTGCTGGAGAAGGAACACCGTTTCCATGGAACCTAACGTTGAAGCTAACCGGCCAGCGACGGCAGGACGCCGAAGGGCCAGAATGAAATGAGGCCCGAAGGCGGCATGCCGTTGCGGGTCCGGTTGAGCGGCAGGTTAGAGCGCATTGGCGATTCCGCACTCACGGCAGGCCCCTACTTCGCGCACTGATGGCTTGATTGATGCGCTGCGCAACGAATCGGCTGCGCTCGGGCTCGCCGGCGGGTGACAGTTCACCATTTTCAAAGTCTTCGAGGTGCAATCCATCGTGCCAGAGGCCATTCTGTGCGATGCGCTTTACATATACGAAAGCAGCCGGATCGATCCCCAAACTCCCTAGCGTCTCGCGAAGGCATATGCCCTCCACGAGGATCAACACTGCGTCGGCGGCAGGGCCGGAAAGAATAGCCTTGAGCTTGGCCAAGTCGAGCCGGCCCAAATAGGGCAGCGACTCATCCCCATCCTCTACGAGGTCGTCGGTGTGTATGGCCATTCCACCAAGTGATTCCGCGAGCGCGGTCGCAAGATGAGTCTTCCCCGAGCTCATAAAACCGTCTAACCCAACCAGTGATCCCCGCGGCAACTGGCGCAGTGCGTCCTGCAGGGAAGAGACTGTCGCGATGGACGGCATTTGGTGCGCTCTAACGTTAGAGCTGAGCTGCGAGCAGCGGCTGGGCACGCAAGGCCCAGATTGAAATGAGGGCCTGAAGTGGCCAGCCGTTGCGAGTCAGCTCGAGCGCGAGGTTAGGCCGCTGCAGCGCTGATTGCGACACTTGGTTCATGTATTGCTATGTACGAACAAGACTTGACACGGCAAGAACAAGATCGTCTTCGCCTCGAAGCAGAAGGCCGATGTAGGTCTCTGAAATAGCCTCCAGAGTTCCATTCGGCAACTTGATTGCAAATCTAGTCAGTTCCTGTGAGCCGCCAAGAACCCATTCTGCATCCGCAACAGAACCGCCAAGTGACTCGATGACTGCGCATAGTTTTGCAAAGAGCGCATCGTCGCATTCGGAGCCAAGAACGATCTTCCTCATTGATGCGGCCTAACGAAGCTGTCCAATAACCCCACCCCGACGCGTCAAGGCATCTGACGAGCAGGATGGGCTCTGGTTCAGCAGAGTTTTCATTGCGTGCGATTGTGGCGCGAACTTTGGGCCTTGGTGGG
>NZ_JAVXZY010000035.1:0-1659 GCF_032337115.1 Roseateles aquae | reverse complement strand
GCGTCAGCGGCAATCGACAGACAGTCGGAACGCCCGTCGCCATTGAAGTCGCCCGGCAGATCGCAGGTCGTTGCCGCGTCAATGGCCGTGAAATTGCCATCGCCGTTGTTGCGATACGCTGCAGACATCGCGTACTTGGGTGAGAGTCCGACAAGATCAACCAGTCCGTCACCATCGACGTCCACCAGGTTCTTGGGCTGGCCAATACCTGGTGAGACATAGGGCGACACATACAGCGTCGTATCCTTCAGACTGGTCGCGAGTTGCTCGTAGCTGCCGTCAGGCTTGGCATGCCAGTACTTGGTGCAACCCTCAGCCGGACAGAGTGTTGGCGCGGACTGAGTCATGAACTCCGCTCGCACCGTCGTCAGGATGTCTGGCATACCATCACCATCGACATCGAATATAAAGAAGTTCGCGCCTCGTTTGTATCCAACGGTTACGCACCTTTGCGCGAGCGGATCCTTACCGGCCCCGGGTAAGGCATCACCGCTACTCGGATTCGTTGACCCAGGAGTAGTACTCAGAGGCTCGCATTCCTTGATGGCTGTGCTCGACTTGCGTTCCAGCGCCGGGCCATTCCATGGCTTCTGCGTGAAGGTGCCGTTACCGTTATTGATGAATACCAGCACCGGCCCTGAGTCCGCGCAGGCCTTGCCATCCAGGCTGTTAGGCCCGCTATAACGCAGCATGTCAGGCAAGCCATCGCCATTCAGATCCATCACCTGCGTGTAGTAGCAGCTGTCGCTCTTGTAGAGGTTTTGCGTTGTGATGTTGAAGTTGCTGTCGCGGCTGAAGGTGCCATCCCCATTGCTGCGCCAGAGCTGGTTGTCGGCAGGCGTGTCACCCCAACGCAGCAGGCTTTGCCGACCCTCACCATAGAAGTCGGCGTTGATCACGCCAAGCTTGCCCGTCAGCTCGCGCATCACCAGCGTCTCAAATCCGGTCGTCGATGGCGCTGCCGCGTAGCTGGCACCACTCGCTGGCGCGCTGTAGGCAAACTTGACCGGCTGTTGGCACAGCGTCTCTTGCTTGCCGGCACATTCGATGATGCTGCTCACCAGGCTGCGCTGGGTGGCTGGGCTGATGTCGTAGCTCAGCTTGACCGTGTTGACTTTGATGGCGCTCGCCGGCGGTGCTACCAACGCACCACTGGCGCTGAAGCCAAGGCTGCTGCCGTCCCAGTTGATATAGCTGCGCACGGCCTTGAGGCGCCAGACGCTGACGTTCTTGCTGCCTTGGTGATACGCCTCCGAGCGATCCTGCCCGGCGGGCCTATCTTCATACTCCAGCACCAGCTTGTTGCTAGGCCCTTGTTGCGCATTGCCGGTGTACTGGACTTCGAACAATCCCCACTCATGGCCGCTGCGCGGGCTGCCCGCCGTTGGGCCCGTGCCCCAGGCCACATCGCGTTGGGCGTAGAAGAAGTCGATGTAGTTTCCCAGGGTATCGCTGATCCGATTGACCGCCCAGGCCACCGCCACCGTGTCACTGCCGGCCGCGCTCTTGGCTCGCACCAGCGCATTGCTGCGGGTATTGCCGCCGGGCGTGGCGCCGTAGTCGTAGACCTGCCCGCTCTTGGTCCAGACCCTGAAGTAAGCCGCGCCGTTGTTCACATCGCCACCGGCCGCCCCATAGGCGCGGATGCGCGAGTAGCTG
>NZ_JAVXZY010000034.1:0-1685 GCF_032337115.1 Roseateles aquae | reverse complement strand
GAACGGCCGGCTGTTCGACCCGCGCCTGGGCGTGTTCCTGCAGGCCGACCCGATGCTGCAGGACCCATTCAATCTGCAGAACTACAACCGCTACGGGTATTGCTACAACAACCCGATGGGGTGTACGGATCCGAGTGGGTACGCCTTTTTGATCGACGACTTTTTCATCGCCCTGGTTGTCATCTGGGGCGCTGAAAAGGTCGGCATCATTGACTCGCAGCTGGCGCGTCAGCTCACCGGCATCGCTGTCGGCATGTTGCTCGGTCCTGCAGGAGGCGCCTACACCTTCGCAGGTGGCGGCATGACCCAAGCGGCAATCGCTGGCTTTGCAAGCGGCGTTGTCAGCACTGGCTCATTGCAAGGGGGCTTGCAGGGCGCGTTCAGTGCTGGCATGTTCTACGGCGCCGGCAATGTCATTGAAGGCGGCGACTTCTTCTCCGGCGGCGCCAATCCGGCAGAGGCGCTCGGTAAGGGTGCAAGCATTGCGCTTCATGGCGTGGTAGGTTGCGTAACGACTGTCGCCGGAGGTGGTAGCTGTGGTTCGGGAGCGCTTTCTGCAGCATTCTCTAAGGCGGCGAATGTCTATGGATTTACTGGTAAAGATCATGTCAGCGGTGTGATAACAAGTGCGATTGTTGGCGGGACGGCATCTGTGTTGGGTGGCGGAACGTTTGCAAATGGCGCAACTACTGGATCTTTCGGGTACCTCTTTAATTGCCTGAGTCATCCAGGCACCTGTACCAAGAAGGACATCCCTGAGCTTCGACAAGCCGTTGGTAGTTGCAATCCGATGGACACGGGGTGTACTGGACCTCTGTACAAGATGCTCGGTGAGGCCGGGTACCAAGTTCAGGATTTCACCCAGCCCGTCAAAGATTTTGCTCTATTCACAGCCGGCACCGGAGCGGTTGCAGCTGGAGGTGGCATTGCACTGTTCCCGACAGTCTTTGCGGATACGGTAACCGTAACATCATGGGCCGGCGCTGGGCTTATCCCTGACCTTGCCGCTGGGCGTTGGGTCATGACAGGCGGGGCCACTTGGGGCAATTACATAAACACAGGTCTCTGGGGACCGCAGTGGAGCGCGACGGCCGGATGGAGTTGGAGTGTTGTGCCATTTGCAAACTCTATAACTTCTCAAGTTACTGCTGCTTCGCTTAGGTGGCCTTCTGGCTGGGAGTGGTTCAAAGGCCTGTTGGGCCAGCGCATATTGGGCTCGCAATGAGTTATTTGTATAACGCCTCGTTGGTTCTCTTCTGTCTGAAGTTGCTGTGGAATGCTCTTACACCCGTGGTGGCGGCGCGCTCGTATAGCCGATGGAAAAAGATTGGCGGAGACAAGCCGTCAGCTATATCCATGGTTCCGATAGTGGAGATTGTTTTTTTATTGCTGATGGTTGTAGCGGCCTTGGGCGGTGGTGGCGGGGTATTTGAAATTGGCCCGGGGGGAACGCTTCTGTGGGGAGTAGTTGGGGTTATTGGCTCGTACGGACTGGCAACTCTCATGGGATACGTCGTCAGGCGGGGTCTCTAAATGCAGGTGATGGCTTGAAACGGGGACTGTGAATCGCCCCGGATTTCGAGGAGGCTCCAACTCTGGAGAATGGAGCCATGAAGAAGTCCCCGAAGTTTTCGCCTGAGGTGCGCGAGCGCGCGGTGCGTATGGTGCTGGAGCACCGCGCAGAG
>NZ_JAVXZY010000033.1:0-1801 GCF_032337115.1 Roseateles aquae | reverse complement strand
CCTAACGAAGCTGTCCAATAACCCCACCCCGACGCGTCAAGGCATCTGACGAGCAGGATGGGCTCTGGTTCAGCAGAGTTTTCATTGCGTGCGATTGTGGCGCGAACTTTGGGCCTTGGTGGGTGGCTGTGGCAGCTGCTGACGGGGGACTTCCCTGCTGCGCCCCCGCGCCTTCATGGCCCCCATCCGCTGTGCGCCAACTTCTCGATGTTGTGCACCAGACAGAAGAGCTGCCACTGCGCCCGCACCTTGGCCGTGCCGCGCAGCGTGAAGCGGGCGAGGCGCTTGTTGTGCCTGAGGTTGGCGAAGACCGGCTCGACGGTGGCGATGCGGCGGCTGTAGAGGCTGCGTCCCTGCGGGCTGTCGATGGCCCGGCGCATGCGCTGGCTCGCATCGTTCGGGTCGATCTCGCTGGCGTGGAAGAGCGAGACCTTGCGCGCCTGCGTGCGTTCGGGGTGGCGCAGGCACTGGGTGCGCAGGGCGCAGCCCTGGCAGTCTTCGGGCCTGGCCTTGAAGTCTTCGCGCCGCTGGCCCTTGCCCACCTGGTAGATGGCCCCGCTGCTGCGCAGGGTCTGGCCCGCCGGGCAGAGGGCCGTGCGGGTCTTGGGGTCGAAGCGGAAGTCGCGCGGGCCGAAGTGCTGGATCGGCTTGTCCTGCCCGGTGGGCTGTTTGTCGTACAGCGGGTCGGGCTGGGTCTTGTGCTGAGCTTGGCTCTTGAAGCGTTCATCACGCTGGCGCATTTGGTTGTCGGCAATCAGCGCGGGTCGGCCTTGGGCTTGCAGCGCCAGCACATTGGCATCGCTGTGGTAGCCGGCGTCGGCGGTGATGAGGGTCTGGGCATCGGCAAAGGGCTGGGCTTGCTCCACCATGGGCAGCAGCATGGCCTGCTCGGAGCCTGAGCCGGTGATGTCCGCCGCGATGATGACTTGGTGCTGGGCGTCCACCGCGGCTTGGGCCGCATAGCCCTGGATCACGCCCTTGCTGGTGGCCATCTTGGCGCTGTCCGGGTCGGTGATGTTGGTCTTGAGTTCCTGGCCCTTGCGGTTGCGCCGTGGCGTGTTGGCGGCCAGGAACTCGCGGGTGCGCTGCGCCTCGCGGCGCAGGGCGTCCACGCGTTGCTGGCGCTGCGCATCCAGCGCCCGCTCGCCAGGGCTGGTGCTGCCCTTGTCCTGCATCTGATGCAGCGCCACGATCTTGTCGGCCGCCTTCTCCAGGCGTTGCGCGCGATGGGCCAGCTCCGCATGGCTGCCGCTGCGTTCCTTGCTGGCATTGGCCGGCAGCTTCACGCCATCGATGGCGAACAGCTCGCGTCCGATCAGGCCCTGGCCATCGCAGACCAGCAGCACCTGGTGAAAGAGCGCCTTCAGCTCCTCGCCCAGCGTGCTGACGAACTTGGCCAGCTGGGCGTGGCTGGGGTGGCTGTCGCCGCTGATCGCGATGAACTGGATGTCATGCACGCAGGCCCGCTCCAGTTGCCGGCTGGAGACCAGGCCGCGGCTGTAGCCCAGCAGCACGATCTTGAGCAGCACGCGCGGGTCGTAGGCACTGGCGCCGACCTCGTCGTTGCGGTAGCGGGCATCCAGCGCCGAGAGGTCCAGCTCATGCTCCACCAGGTAGTCCAGCGCGAAGGCGAAGCTGCCGGGCACCAGCTGCTCGGACAGCACCACCGGCAGCAGCATCGAATCGCGGACCTGGGGCTTGTAGCGCGGCATGCAGACCTCCTGGGATGTCTGCGTAGTTGAACCGCTAGCGCTCTATCTGTGAATTGGGGATGTTGAGGAGATTTTTTACAGCCTCAACG
>NZ_JAVXZY010000032.1:0-1824 GCF_032337115.1 Roseateles aquae | reverse complement strand
GCCGCCGAGCTCGAAGAAGTTGTCGCGACGGCCGATGCGCTGCAGCTTGAGCAACTCGCCCCAGATCGCTGCCAGCGTCTGCTCGACCTCGCCCTGCGGCGCCTCGTACGCACGTGCCGCCACCGCCGACACATCCGGCTCCGGCAGCGCCTTGCGGTCCAGCTTGCCATTGGGCGTCAGCGGGAATGCCTCCAGCCTTACAAACGCCGCCGGCACCATGTACTCCGGCAACCCCCGACCCAGCTCGGCGCGCAGCTTCGCTATGTCCAGCTCCGTCGGCGCCACCACATAGGCCACCAACCGCGCCTCCTGCCCGTCCTGCGCCCGCGCCAGCACCACCGCTTCCTGCACGCCCTCGCATTGCGCCAGCCGCGCCTCAATCTCGCCCAGCTCGATCCGGAAACCACGGATCTTGACCTGGAAGTCCAGCCGCCCGTGGAAGTCAATCGTCCCGTCTCGTCTGTAGCTGCCCAGGTCTCCCGTGCGGTAAAAGCGCCCGCCTCCCCACGGATGCGCAACGAAGGCCGCCTCGGTCTGCTGCGGGTTGTTCAGATAGCCTCGCCCCACGCCCAGCCCGCCCACGCAGATCTCGCCCTTCACCCCCACCGGCACCGGCTGCCCCTGACGGTCCAGGATGTAGATCTTGTTGTTCGGCGTCGGCCGCCCGATCGCGATCAGACTGTCTGGCGCTGGCTTCTCGGTGAACGCCTGATACGTCACGTCATCCGAGCATTCCGCCGGCCCGTAGACATTCATCAGCGGAATGCCCGCATAGCGATCAAACCAGTCACAGGCCAACTTGGTGCTCAGCGCCTCGCCGGTCGGGATCAACCAGCGCAGGCTCGCCAGCGGTGGCGCGCTCTCGCCCTCGTCCAGCGCGTTGAGCATCGCGCGCATCATGCTCGGCACCGTCTGCAGCAAGGTGATGCCCTCGCGCTCGACCGCATGCACCAGCCCCTGCGGGTCGTACGCAATCTCGTCGCGCAGGATCACCGTGCAGCCGCCCACCACCAGCGCTGACAGGAACTGCCAGACGCAGATGTCAAAGGCCGGCGAGGCGGTCTGTGCCAGCCGGTCTGACGCCCCCACCGCCATCGTCTCGAGCTTGCCGAACATGTGGTTGAGCATGCCGAGCTGCTCCACCATCGCGCCCTTGGGCTTGCCGGTCGACCCAGAGGTGAAGATCACATAGGCCAGATCGCTCGGACGGAAATCAATGGCCACCGTGGGCAAGACCTGCCCCTCTGCCCCCTCCGCCCACTGCTGTTGCGCCACCACACACGCCATCTCCCCGGCCAGCGCAGCCGCCTGCTCCCGGCAGCCCTCGGACACCAGCAGCAGCACCGAGCCGCTCATCTGCACAATCTCGCGCAGCCGCTGCGACGGATGCTTGATGTCCAGCGGCAGGAACGCTGCACCCGCCTGCAGCACCGCCAGCATCATCGTCAGCAGCACCTCGTCTCGCTCGCTGACCAACGTCACCAGCGTGTCGCGCCCCGCTCCGGCACGCCGCAAGGCCGCGGCCAGCCTCGTCGAACGGGCGTACAGCTCACCGTAGCTCAGCCGCTGCTCCCCGCACACCACCGCCAGGCGGCTCGGATCCAGCGACACCTGGCGCTCGAACAGCTGCGTGTAGCTCTGCTCCAGCGGATACTGCCGCTCGCTGCGGTTCCAGCTGACAAGCTGCTGCTCCAGCTCCGCCTCGTCCAGCAACGCCAGCCTATCCACCCGCTGCGTCGCGTCCGCAACCATGCCCTCCAGCACTCTCCGGTAGTACCCGGCAAAGCGCTCTATCGTCTCGGCATCAAACAAGGCTGTCGCGTA
>NZ_JAVXZY010000031.1:0-2064 GCF_032337115.1 Roseateles aquae | reverse complement strand
GAGTACGAGGCGCCGCAGGGAGAGGTTGAGGAGGCGATTGCGGCGATCTGGGCGGAGCTGCTGAAGCTGCAGCGGGTCGGCCGGCGCGACCACTTCTTCGAGCTGGGCGGGCATTCGCTGCTGCTGGTGCAGATGCACCTGCGCGTATCCGAGGCTTTCGCGATCGAGCTGAGCCTGCGCGAGTTGCTCGAAACGCTCGAGCTGCAGACCCTCGCGGATCTTGTGACGAGGCGCCAACTGGCGCTCTATCAGTCCAAGGACTTGGAAAACATCGACCGTGAATTGCAAGAGCTGTCAGAGGCTGAACTGCTGGCAATTCTCGCGGAAGGAAACGAGTAAAACATGAACAAGCCGACCAAACAAGAAGAACTCGAAGCGCTGCGCCGCGCCGTCAAGCTCAAACGCCTGCAGCAGAGTAAGGCCGAGCGTGTGCAGCCGACAGAAGCGACGACGATCCCGCGGGTGGAGCGAGGGCAGGGACTGCCGCTGTCGTGGTCGCAGCAACGTCTGTGGTTCCTGGCGCAGCTGGATGCGGCGGCGGGTGCGGCGTATCACATGCCGGCGGGGCTGAGGCTGCAGGGGCGGTTGGACCGCGGGGCGCTGCAGGCGACGCTGGATCGAATCGTGGCGCGGCACGAGATTCTGCGCACGCGGTTTGTGCAGCAGGACGGGCAGGCCGTTCAGCTCATCGATGAGGCCGATCGCGGCTTCGAGCTGGTGAGTGCCGAGGCAGACGATCTGGTGGCACAGCAGTCCGCGTTCTTCGCCACAGGCTTTGATCTGGCCGCCGGGCCGCTGATCCGAGGCCTGCTGCTGCGCGTGGCCGATGACGATCATGTGCTGCTGATCAACCAGCACCACATCGTCTCGGACGGCTGGTCGATTGGCGTGCTCGTGCGCGAAGTGTCCGCGCTTTATGCGGCCTTCAGCCAGGGGCAGAGTGATCCGCTGCCCGAGCTGGCGATCCAGTACGCCGACTACGCGGCCTGGCAGCGCCAGTGCTTGCAGGGTGAGCGGCTGGAGGCGCAACTCGACTACTGGAAGCAGCGCCTCGTTGGCGCGCCCGAACTGCTGGCACTGCCGACCGACCGGCCGCGGCCAGCACAGCAGAGCTACGCCGGTGCCAGCGTGGCGTTCGAGCTCGATGCCGGGCTGAGCGCAGGCCTCAAGGCCCTGAGTCAGCGTCATGGCACGACGCTGTACATGACGCTGCTGGCCGGCTGGGCGCTGCTGATGGCACGGCTGTCGGGGCAGGACGATGTCGTGATCGGCAGCCCGATCGCGAACCGCCAGCGCAGCGAAGTGGAGCCGCTGATCGGCTTCTTTGCCAACACCTTGGCGCTGCGGGTGTCCATGGGTGAGGCTGACGATGTCGAGCAGTTGCTCGCGACCGTCAAGCGCGACACGCTGGACGCCTATGCACATCAGGATCTGCCGTTCGAGCAGATCGTCGAGGCGGTCAAGCCGCAGCGCAGTCTCGCGCACAGCCCGCTGTTCCAGACCATGCTGACGCTGGACAGCAGCAGCGCCGAGCGGCGCCTGGCCTTGTCGGGGCTGACGCTCGGTGCGGTTGATTTCGAGCAATCGACGATCCACTTTGACACCTCGCTGTACCTGCATGACGGCGGCACCACGCTGGACGGCAAGCTCAGCTATGCGACGGCGCTGTTCGATGCGGACACCGCCGAGCGCATGGTGCGCATGTATATGCGCGTGCTGGAGGGCATGGTTGCCGTGCCCGCCCAGCGTGTCGCCCGCATTGCGCTGTTGAACGCCGAGCAAGGCAAACAGCTCGTGTATGACTTCAACCAGACGGCGCGGCCATTCCCGAGCGAGGCGGCGCTGCAGCAGTTGTTCGAGGCGCAGGTGGCGCAGCGGCCGAACGCACTGGCCATCGCGTTCAATGGTGTTGAGCTTGACTACGCCGAGCTCAACGGCCGTGCCAACGCGCTGGCCCATGCGCTGGTGGCGCGCGGGGTGAAGGCGCAGGCGCTGGTGGCGATCTGCCTGCCGCGCAGCGTCGAGCTGATAGTGGCGATGCTTGCGGTGCTCAAGGCCGGCGGC
>NZ_JAVXZY010000030.1:0-2203 GCF_032337115.1 Roseateles aquae | reverse complement strand
GTCTTGGGTGAGTTGGCGATATTCCATGTTCACAACCCCTTCTTGCCGGATGAGGTGTGAACAGTGTCGCCACTCCCCACCTCTTTTGGAGAAGGTGTTGCACTTAGTTTGCCAAGCTGCGATGCCTAACCACTCGCTCAACCGGACCCGCAACGGCACACCGCCTTCGGGCCTCATTTCATTCTGGCCCTGCGGCGTCCTGCCGTCGCGGGCCGGTTAGCTTCAACGTTAAGGAGCAGTGGTGAGACCTCGAATCCTCAGCTCAGGTGCGTGGGCATTGATAGCTGCTGGCCTCATTGCTGCATACTTGAAGCATGGGCAAATGATTGGCGGAACTAAGTATTTCGCGCGTATGGGATTGGCAGGTGCGGAGCTGGCACAGTTTGGCCTAATCGGCGGTTCAGTTCTGCTCGCGTTCTGCATCTATATGCGCTGGGATACAGCGGGCCGTCTTTTGGCTAGAGCAGTAGGCTTGCTAGGCGCACTGTTCGCGGCAAATTTCATCTTGCCTCTAGGGATGGGACCATACATCTATCCGCTGGGAACAGCCGGGATAGTCATTCCACTTGCAGCATCAGTGGCTGGCTTTGTCACGGCAAGCAAATTGACAGTTGCTAGGGCCGCAGTTGCTTCTTAACTTGTCAGTCGAGCGGACCGTCGGCGGCGGCCGCTCACCTCTACGTTATGCAGCGTCTTGAATGCAGTGCGATTGAGTCTGCCGCAAGCGGCTGCCGCCGCTGGGTGGCCGCGCGCGGGCATGAGCCGCAGGCATCCACAGACTGGCGCCGCACGCGAGCAGAGGCTGCTTCTGGTTCAGTTCGTTGCGCTCAGGGTATGGAGGCGTTTTTAGTTTCTGGCCTCGCTGTGGTCGGTGCGCTGGTCCGTTCACGCCGTCGCGCTCCGGGCGCGCCTGCTAGGCTCTCGCCCTGGGCAGCACAGGCTGCCTGCAAGCAAGGTGCCTTCGTCGTTGGCGCTCTGCATAACCAACCGCTCGAGCTGACTCGCAACGGCTGGCCACTTCAGGCCCTCATTTCATTCTGGGCCTTGCGTGCCCAGCCGCTGCTCGCAGCTCAGCTAAATCGTTAGCTTTCATTCAAACCATCGCGTATGGCAAGTGATTTCTGGAACATCTTCTTGAATGTCGTCGCCGCATTCATATACGCCGGCATCGTCTGGTTGTGGCAGAAACGTGGCAATAGGCCTCCGCCTGTCGCACTACGGTCGCAGCCGTCGCGAGCAGAAAGTGAAGAACCCCTCGATCGTCGTGCGCAAAATCACCAAGCGGTGGAAAGCGCTGCCCACAAGTTTCTCTTCTACTTCGTAACCTTCGGAGTGCTCTACCTCTCGGTAACCATGCCGCCGCTGTTTAAGGCGTTATTTTCAAAAGGTGAAGTGCTGCTCAGCCAAGCTCGATTCATTGGTGAATCTTTGCCTCCGATCCCGGTCGGCAAAGACTACCTTCAAATCACGTTCTTCCTCATCGCAGCGGTTCTCTACTGGCCGCTGCTTGCTCTTTCAGAAGCTATCACTTCCATGTTGCATCCGCTCATTGACTCGTTTCGTCCAGTCACGCACAGAATTTGGTCCGCGGTCACGATGCTCGTGTTCTTTCTCTTCTGCATCCCTGTTGCGGCCACTTCAATTTGGCTCTTCTACGAAAAGTCTTTCCAAGATGCGCTCCTAACGGTGCTTCTCGCGCTGTTCTTGGCCTTTGCCTTCGGGCAGGCGCAAGGTGGGCGCAGATGAAGGCTAACCATTCCATCGAGCGGGCGTTTTCCAGCAAGTTTCGCTTGCTTCCAGTAGCCGCGCATGGCAAACGTTAGGTCGCATGATCAGAGCTGCTGCCATTGCCACCATCCTTCTGGTCGCTTGTTCGCAACACGATCAGGGAATCAGCGAGAGACTGGCCAGGGAGTTTGCGCAAACTGGGCGGGCAACCATTGATCTTGGGGCGCTCAAATCAGGTGATTGGGACCGGATCTGCGTCTTGTCGCCGTACTCAAACAATGCGAAGGCACAGCAAGTCCTTGGAGTGCCTTGGGACGCCGAAGGTAAGACAAGCATTGCTGTCAGCGACACATGAATCGCCCCGGATTTCGAGGAGGCTCCAACTCTGGAGAATGGAGCCATGAAGAAGTCCCCGAAGTTTTCGCCTGAGGTGCGCGAGCGCGCGGTGCGTATGGTGCTGGAGCACCGCGCAGAG
>NZ_JAVXZY010000029.1:0-2295 GCF_032337115.1 Roseateles aquae | reverse complement strand
GAATCGCGGACCTGGGGCTTGTAGCGCGGCATGCAGACCTCCTGGGATGTCTGCGTAGTTGAACCGCTAGCGCTCTATCTGTGAATTGGGGATGTTGAGGAGATTTTTTACAGCCTCAACGTTTAGCATGCTCAGCCCATGGCGGCAGGAAGCCGCAGGGCCAAATTGCAATGAGGCCCAAAGGCGGCATGCCGTTGCTGCTCCGGTTGAGCGAGTGGCTAGCCGTCGCTGGCGTGCGGGTGGCGGCGCTGAATTTCTGCGACGGACCCGACAATGAGTTCTTCCAGCACCTTGGTGTCAAGGTCGGCAAGGCGTTTGAAGTAGAGGCAGGACTTGCCCATCTTGTGCTTCCCCAGCTTGGCAAGGAGTTCACCCTGCTCAGGATCCTCGCAGCTGAGGTACACAACCAGTTCCCGGCCGCGGACAGCAAAGCCAGTGAGGGGTGCTTCACCAGAGTGACCGCTCTCGTACCGGTACTTGTACCTGCCATAGCCCACGATACTTGGCCCCCACATTACTGCGGGCTGCTTTGTGACGCGCTTGCACAGGGCCATGATGGCTTTGCAGTCGCTGAGTTGCTCTGGACTGGCGCGGGATGCGAGGTACTCATCAACGCTTACGCCCGTGGGTTTGGTCTTGGTTTCAGCCATTGGCGATTCCTCTGTCGCGGAAGAGTCAAGGAGATGAACTGCGACACCTAACGTTGAAGCTGTGCAGCGAGCGCCGGCTTGCCGACGCGAGTCAGCCAGAGCGGAATACGAAGGGACTTCCCTCGTGCAGGCAACGGCGCCAAAGCGCCACGATTGGTGGTTCGAGTCATCACTCTGCAGCCATGTTGAAAGGGGAAGTCCGTGGCGAAGATTACCCGAGTTGGGGTGGATTTGGCCAAGCGTGTTTACCAGGTCCACGCCGTGGACTACGCCGAACGCCCGGTGCTGGCGCGGCCGATGTCGACGCAGCGCGATGAGCAGTGGGCCGCCACGCTGCCTGCCGGCACCCTGGTCGTCATGGAAGCTTGCTCCGGCGCCCATCACCTCGCCCGCCGCCTGCGCTTGATGGGCTTGGACGCCTGGCTGATCGCGCCTCACTTCATTGCGCCATTTCGTGTTCAAGATGAACTCACCGCTTCGGCCCTGGTGGCCGCCGTGTGTGACATGCGCCCGTTCAAGAGCGCGCGCCAGTTCAGCGCCTGGGTAGGCCAGGTGCCGAGCCATAACTCCAGCGTCGGCAAGAACCGCCTGGGGCGCATCACCGAGCATGGCGATGACGACCTGCGCACCTTGCTGATCCAGGGCGCCAAGTCAGCGCTGCCGGCCGCGCCCAAACGCAAGCACCGCATCTCGCAGCGGTTGCTGCAGCTGCGCGACCGGGTCGGCTGGCAAAAGGCCCTGGTGGCGCTGGCGAAACAAGAACGCCCGCATCCTGCGTGCGCCGCAGACCCGGGAGCTCGACTACGACCCCGAGCATGTGCCACCTGTTCCGCCGTACAAGCTGCCGGCGCTCAAGGAGCCTCGGCCAGCCTGAGTCCAGTTCACATCGCAGACCCACGTTCGTAGAGGCAAAGCACAGGCTGAGCCTGGACACAAGGCGTCCTGAGGACGGCTTGTTCCTGGCGAAGGGGCAAGCCTCCTTGCTTGCCGCGGCCTGCAAGGCAGACCGGCAGCAGGTGAACCCGATAACCCGTCCGTTGCACGCTCGGTGCGCTGAGCCAACAACGCCGAACGAATGGGGTCTTGCTGAGCGGTTCGTATCTGGGGCAGCGGCACCGCCCGCATCAAGCTGAGCCCGGACACAGGGCGTCCTGAGGACGGCCTGTGCCTGGCGAAGGGACAAGCCTCTGGCTTGTCGCGGCCTGCAAGGCCGTTTGTAGATGTTCAGTCTGTTCCTCGTTGCGTTGCCGCTGTTCAGAACACAGGTCTGGAAATGAAAACGCCCTTGAGGGGTCAGGTCTTGCTATTGGCGCTTGAAACGGTGGGAAGTCCTTGTAGAGTGGTTAGGTCGCATGTGCAGCAACGAGAAATACCCAGCCGTTTGCATCTGTACGACGGACGACAAGAGCGTGCGCTCTGGGTAGACAAGAGGGTGAAAGCATCGACAAATCTCCGGCACCCCGTGGATGCTCAGCGTAAGCAACAACCTCGGTGTTTCTTACGAGGACAAGCACATTGATTGTTGAAACGCCCCGGGTTCCGCGGAGGCCAGTTGGTTTAAGTCAGACGGTCGCGGCCTGACCAGCGCGTTGACGATGGTAATTGGCTTCGAACTCGGCAGGCGGGACGTGATCGAGCGGCCCCA
>NZ_JAVXZY010000028.1:0-2465 GCF_032337115.1 Roseateles aquae | reverse complement strand
TGCAGCGTATCGCAACAACGGCGATGGCAATTTCACGGCCATTGACGCGGCAACGACCTGCGATCTGCCGGGCGACTTCAATGGCGACGGGCGTTCCGACTGTCTGTCGATTGCCGCTGACGCACTGCCAGCCGGTAACAGCCTGAACATCGCGCAAGGCGGCGGTGCGTTCGAGAAGACGGCCAGTTTCAATCTGACAGCCTATGGCAATGCGCTAGGGGTTGCCTCGGGTACTGTGCCAGCGACTTATGGCGCGCTGATCGCCGATGTCAATGGCGATGGACGCAGTGACGTGATTCGATGGGCTGCAGATGCGTCGCAGAACGCGCTGTATTTGAGCAATGGTGATGGTAGCTTCCGCAGCTCAAGTGGTTTCAACTTTGGCAGCGTCACGCTCAGGGACACCAGCGAGGGCAAGGCAGACTTCCTCGTCGGAGACTTTACCGGCCATGGCAATGTCGAGTTCCTGCGCTTCGTGGCCAACCCCTACGTGCCGTCGACAGGAGGGGATCCGTGTAACCCCAATATCCCTGTGAGTACAACAGGAGATGGAAGCAGCCCTGATCAACAGCGCCCCGTCGATCCGTGCACGATGGGGACAACTTCAAGGCCCAGTGCGAGTCTGGCTGCCCAAACAATCGTTCAGGGATCTACCTACAACGAGCTGTTTGTTCGCTTGGACCAGCGCCCCGCGGACCTGCTGCTGCGTGTGAGCTCGCCGACGGGCCTGCAGACTCGGCTGACCTATACCACCGTCGGCAATCCCACGCAGGGCCTAGCCTCTGATGGCTCGACCATCACCTTCGCCACGCCGCGTTACAGCAGCGGGCGCACAGCCGGTCAAAGCATCTTCCCCAAGGCAGATGTGGCCTTCCCGATGAATGTCGTGGCCACGGTCGAGGCCGATACGGGCATCGCTGGCGGGGCGCTGCGCACCGAGTACGCCTACAAGGGCCTGCGCGTGGCGACGAACGGTCGCGGCCTGCTGGGCTTCATGCAGGTGAACCAGCAGAACCCGGCTCCCGATGGCAGTCAGCTCAATGTGCTGACCGACTACTTCCAGGATCATCCCTATACCGGCGTCGCTGCCGTTAGCCAGACCTTCAAGGGTCCGCTGGGATCGACGGCCAGCCGGCTCAGCCGCAGCACCAATGGCTACTGCGAAGGCACGGCGAACGCGGCGGGCATCCAGATCAACAACGGCGGTGTGGCACCCACCCCCTGCGCCAGCAGCGCGCTGGTGCAACGCCCCTACCTGGCCCAGTCGCTGGAAGAGGGGTGGGACGTCAATGGCGAAGCCTTGCCCATCGTGCGCAAGACCAGCACCTACAACGGTGATGGCGATCCGCTGACGATCACCATCCAGACCAGCGGCAGCAGTGCCGGACAGAGCCAAACCTTCACCAAGCAGGTCAGCAACAGCTACGAGACTGCTGACAGCAGCTGTGCCGCCGACAACAAGAGCTGCAGCTGGATTCTGGGGCGCCTGAAACGTGCCACGGTGAGCAACACTGTGCCCAATCTGTTGCCCAGCCTGACGGCGTCTGCGGGCAGCAATGCCAACGCCACGGCCATTGCCGGCACACTGACGCTGCCCAGCAGCGCCACGGCAGAGCTGACCGCCTCGCTGGCCATCAACAATATTGCGCTGAACACCACGGGTACGGCCAAGGCCACGCTGGCCAACAACGGCACAGCGGCCCTGACGGTCAGCGCCATCAACGCCAGCAGCGTGACCGGAGCGGGCTTTAGCTTCCAGTCGACAGACTGCACGGCGAGCCTGGCGGCCAAGACCAGTTGCTCGATCACCGTGGGCTTTACGCCAACGGTGGCGGGCAGTGCGACGGGCAAGCTGACGATCAACACCGCACTGGGTAGCCGTGAGACCGCGCTCACTGGTAGCAGCGCTCTCAACAGTTCGGTCAGCCTCGACCATGTGAGTCCGAAGCCGTCGGGTACATACATTCCTGCGTATTCGACGACCACCTTGGCGGTGTACTACCGCAACAATGGAGCGGCACCTGTGGCGCTGAGCAGCTTCAGCAGCAGCTCGGGTGGGTACTTCATGAACGCGGGTGGTGGGAATGGGTCGTGTGACCTGGGCTTGGCACTGGCACCGGGCAAGACCTGCTGGGTGCTGGTTGGGTGGGGGGGCGCGGAAGGGGCAGTCACTACGGACACCCAGGCTACGTTTGGCTCGAGCGTGATTACCCAAAGGGTGAGCGCAATTCAGCAGACGCTGAGTATGACGGTCGAAAACAACGGGGCCAGCACTGCCGGTACGGCGGACATGAAGGTGACGCTGAGCAATCCGACGCCAGGGCACTTCAAGTTCGGAGCCCCCAAGCTCAAGCTCAATGGAGCAACGGGGCAAGGCACCTGGACGCTGTACAGCGATAGCTGTGGCGCAATGCTGAATGCCAATGCCAGCTGCCAAATGGTGGTCCGCTACACAGCCGGCGCAG
>NZ_JAVXZY010000027.1:0-2477 GCF_032337115.1 Roseateles aquae | reverse complement strand
GGAGTACGAGGCGCCGCAGGGAGAGGTTGAGGAGGCGATTGCGGCGATCTGGGCGGAGCTGCTGAAGCTGCAGCGGGTCGGCCGGCGCGACCACTTCTTCGAGCTGGGCGGGCATTCGCTGCTGGCGGTGCAGCTCAGCTCTCGCTTGCGCGACCGCCTTGGCATCGAGCTGCCGCTGCGCGTCGTTTTCACCGACCCGGTTCTGGCCGACTACGCGGTGCATGTGCTCAGCGCAGAGCGGAGTCCGCAGCTCCGCATGCAGCCGATACCGCGTGCCGACAGGGAGCAGAACTTGCCGCTCTCATGGGCGCAGCAACGCTTGTGGTTCCTCGCGCAACTCGATGGCGCAGCGAGCGCGGCGTACCACATGCCGTTCAGTTTGCGCCTGCAGGGCCAACTTGACCGTGCAGCATTGCGGGCGACCTTGGATCGCGTGGTCGCGCGCCATGAGAACCTGCGAACCCGTTTTGTTCTGCGCGACGGGCAGCCTGAGCAGCTCGTCGAGCCGGCCAGCATCGGCTTTGCGCTCGCCGAACAGGATCTCACTTCGCTGCATGGGCACGAGCAGGCCGCTGCCGTCCAGCGTTTGGCGCTCGATCACGCCGGCACGCCGTTCAACCTGGCAAGCGAGCCGCTGATACGCGGCCTGTTGCTACGCTTGGACACGGACGATCATGTTCTGCTGATCAATCAGCACCACATCATTTCAGACGGCTGGTCCATAGGGGTGCTCGTACGCGAAGTCGCCACGCTTTATGCAGCGTTCAGTCAGGGCCAGCCTGACCCCCTGCCCGAGTTGGCGATCCAGTACGCCGACTATGCAGCCTGGCAGCGCCAGTGGTTGCAAGGCGAGCGCCTGCAGCAGCAGCTCGACTACTGGCGCGAACGGCTCGCCGGCGCGCCGGAGTTGCTGGTGCTGCCAACGGACCGCCCACGACCCGCGCAGCAGAACTACTCCGGTGCAAGCGTCTGTTTCGAGCTTGATGCCGAGCTCAGTCAGGCGCTCAAGGCCGCAAGCCGGCGGCACGGCACGACGCTGTTCATGACCCTGCTGGCCGCTTGGGCTGTGCTGATGGCACGCCTATCAGGCCAATCTGATGTCGTGATCGGCAGCCCCGTTGCCAACCGACAGCGTGTCGAAGTTGAGGGGCTGATCGGCTTCTTTGTGAACACGCTTGCCCTGCGAATCGACGTCAACGGGGATCGCAGCGTCGAGGAACTGATCGAGGCTGTTAAGCGCGACACGCTCGACGCCTACGCCCACCAAGACTTGCCGTTCGAACAGGTCGTCGATGCGGTGAACCCTGAGCGTAGCCTGTCACATAGCCCGCTGTTCCAGTCCATGTTCACGCTGGGCACTGCTGGCATGGACAGCGAACAGTTCGGCAACGTGCAAGCGCTGCCGGCGCTGCGGCTGTCAGCCTTGGAGCAGAGCGATACGCCGGTGGCGGCCAAGGTCGATTTGGCGCTATCGATGAACGAGGCTGGCGGGCGCCTGCAAGGCGTGCTGATTTATGCCAGCGAACTATTCGAGCCGGCCACCATTGAGCGATGGAGCCGCTATTTTGTTGCAATTCTCGTTGGCATGGTCACTGACGAGCGCTGCACGCTGGACAGGCTCGCCATGCTGGGCGCAGCAGAGCGCGCACATCTGCAGGGGCTGATGGAGGCGTCGACGCGGCCGCTCGATGATGCACGGCTCGTGCACGAACGCTTTGAGGCGCTGGCCGAGCTCGCACCGCAGCGCCCGGCCGTGCAGGCGGGGGCACGGACGATCGGCTACGAAGCGCTCAATGCGATGGCCAACCGCATCGCGCATCGGCTGATCGGCATGGGCATCAAGACCGGCGACCGTGTGGCGATCTGTGTGGAGCGCAATCCCTCCATGGTTGCAGCCGTGCTCGGCGTGCTCAAGGCCGGCGCTGCCTTCGTGCCGCTGGACCCCAGCTACCCGCCCGATCGCCTGTCCTGGTTGCTGCAAGACAGCGGTCCAATCGTGTTGCTGACCGAGCTGCAGGTACGGAACAGGTTCGCCGAGGTCGGCCCTGCGGTGCTCGTGCTCGACGACGACGCGCAGCTGGAACGGCAGCCGGGCAGCAATCCCGGGCGCGCGATCGGCGAGCGCGATCTCGCTTATGTGATCTACACCTCGGGATCCACCGGCAGGCCCAAAGGCGTGATGCTTGAGCACCGCGGGCTGCGCAACACGATTGCGGCACTCAATGAGGTCTATGGTTTCGGGCCGGGCAGCCGGCTGCTGCAGTTTGTCTCGTTCGGCTTTGATGTCTGTGTCTCCGAGCTGCTGATGCCGTTGACCAGCGGGGGCACCGTGCACCTGCTGGCTCAACAGGAGCTGCTCGGCGAGCGCCTGGCCGGCCATGTGCGAGCGCAGGGCATCACGCATCTGTGCATGCCTGTTGCCGCCTTGGCCACGGTGCCGCTGGAGGCAGACCTGGGCGCGCTGCAGACCTTGATCA
>NZ_JAVXZY010000026.1:0-2813 GCF_032337115.1 Roseateles aquae | reverse complement strand
CACCCCATCGGGTTGTTGTAGCAATACCCGTAGCGGTTGTAGTTCTGCAGATTGAATGGGTCCTGCAGCATCGGGTCGGCCTGCAGGAACACGCCCAGGCGCGGGTCGAACAGCCGGCCGTTCATGTGCACGATGCCCAAATCGTCCAGGTGCTCGTGGCCGGTGAAGCCGCGGTCAGTACCGGCGTTGAGCGTGCTGCTCCAGTCGGCCACGATGGCGCCGAATTCGTCGTAGCTGCCGTTCAGGTAGCGGCGCTTGCCGAAGGGGTCGTAGGCGTAGCGGGCCGTCAAGGTGCCGGTGTGATCCGTTGTCGAGATCAGGCTGCCCAGATGGTCCTTGTGCCAGTACTCGAGCTTGACGAAGACCGTCGGTGCCGCGGTGGCCGGATTGGCCGGCAGCGCACCGGTGCTCACCAGCACGGCGATGGTCTGGCCGCCGGCGCTGATGTAGTGGCGGTTGCTCACCGTGCCGTTGGGCGCCACTTCGCTCTCGAAGGCCAGGCCACCCTGGTTGTCCGGGTGCAGATACCAGGTCTGGCGCGTGCCTTCGCTGGTGACGTGGGTCTCCAGCACGCGGGCATGGTTCTCGTCGTACTGCCAGGCGTACTTGCCAGCCGGGCCTTGCAGGCCGCTGCCGCTGTCGGGCAGGTTGAAGCTGGTGTGGCTGAGGCTGGTGTATTTGCCGTTGTCGGCGCTGGCGAGGTTGCCGTTGTCGTCGTAGCCGTAGGTGGTCGTGCCCTGCGCGGTGGTCACCGACTTCAGCGCATGTGGTCGCACCCCGCCTTGGGCGTTGTAGGCGTAGTTGCCGACATCGCTCTTGGACAGCAGCAGCCCCAACGCGTTGTACTGCAGGTTCACCGTGCGCTTGGCCCCTGGCGTGGCCGGCAGGCTGACGGTGTATTGCGTCAACCGGTTGAGGCTATCGGCATAGCTGAAGGTCTCGTTGACGGCGAGCCGCTGCATGCCGCTGACGTTGGTGTCGCCGTTGTTGTCGGCGCGCGAGGTCAATTGGCCCAGGCTGTCCCAAGCGTAATGCTGATCAACAATGAAGTCACCAGGCCCTGCCTTCAGATCGGTCACACGGCCCATCGCGCTGTCAAACGCCGCGGTGCTGATGACTCCGTTGCCGTATTGCTGCTGCTCGAGCTTGCCCCAGGCATTCTGGCGCTGCGCCGTCCAGAGCTTGTAGCCGATGGCCAGCGCCTGATCAGCGGCCTTGACGCCCTTGGCATCCGGCAAGGGCTTGACGGTGGCTGCCGTCTTCAGCTCCACGCTGGCCAGGTAGCCGCGGGCCGTGTAGTTGTAGCCGATCTTGACGCCACTGGGGTAGGTCTGCGTGCTCAGACGGCCGGTGTTGGCGTCGTAGTCGACCAGGCTGGTGAAGCTGTTACCGGTGCTGAAGCCACTGCCGCTGCTGATCTGCGTGCTGCTGCTGATCGGGCGACCCAAGGCGTCGTAGCTGATGCTGCGGCTCAGGCCCCGCGTGGTCGAGGTGCCGCACAGCTTACCCACGCCCTTGGCGCAGCTGTCGTAGACCCAGGTCGATGTGTACTCGGCCTCGGTGCGGGTCTTCATCCGACCCAGTTGGTCGTAGACCATCGTCGTCTTGACACTCGCCGCCACCTGCTTGGCGCTCTGCTGCCAGACCATTTGGCCGATGGCGTCGTAGCCGTATTTACTGGTGCCGGCGTCCGGGTCGATCAGGCTGAGCTTGCGTCCACGCAGGTCGTAGGCGATGGTGCTGTTATTGCCCAGCGGGTCCTTGGTTTGCACCAGGTTGCCGAAGGCATCGCGCTGATGCAGCAGCTGGGCGCCGCTGGCATCGGTGATACGTATCACTTCGCCGTTAGCATTCTTTTCTTCTGTGCGCTTCTGGCCCTTGTCGTTGGTCGAGGTGATGCTCAGCCCGGCATAGGCAACGGTCTGTAGGCTGTAGCCACGCGTGCCGTAGCTGCCGAAGCTGCGTGTGGGTGCAGCAGCATCAAGGGCATCGGCCTTGAAGGACTGGTAGACGGCCACGGGGCGGCCCAGCGCGTCGTATTGCGTCTCGGTGACGCCCACATCGTTGCTACCGGCCAGCGTCGAGGATTTGCTGGCCAGGAAGTACGGCGCGGTGACGAACTGCTTCTGGCCGGTGGCGGTGTAGGCCGTATCGCTGACAATCACGCCGGTGCTCTGCGCTGCCCCCGGGCTGCCACCATCAAAGCTCTCGGTGGCACTGCGCAGTTCGCGGCCGGCCTTGTCGGTGTAGATGCGCACGAAGGCACCCATCTTTGTGCCAGCCTTGTCGCGTGGCTCGGTGTGCACATAGGCATAGGCATCGCTGCCCGGCGATTCCGCGGGCGTGACGTTGCCGCTGTTGCAGCCCGGGCTGTTCAGCGGATCGCTGCTATTGCCGACCAGGCAGTAGTAGTAGACCGTCGAGGTGCCATCTGCCCGCAGCTCGCTGAGCTTGCGGCCGAGCTCGTCGTAGGTCCAGCTCGTCGTCAGCCCATTCGGGCCAGTCAGCTTGGTGACCACACCAAAGCGCGGGTCGTACTCGCGGCTCTCGCTGTGCGTCAGCGCGTTGCTGCTGCTCGTAGCGAACAGGCCGGCAGGAATGCTGACAGAGGTGGAGGCAACACTGACCGCCTGTGCAGCAAAGGTATTGCCGCTGCTGCGACTTGCGAACAGCGCATCACCACTGGCCCCGGCGCAGTTCGCCGTCGTGGCTTGCTTCTTGTTCCCGTACGCGTCGTAGTCGTAGCTCGTCACCACGCACAGCTGCGCGTTATCCGGCTCCACCGTCTCCGACTGCAGCAGCCCCTTGTTCGC
>NZ_JAVXZY010000025.1:0-3594 GCF_032337115.1 Roseateles aquae | reverse complement strand
CGTCTTGGGTGAGTTGGCGATATTCCATGTTCACAACCCCTTCTTGCCGGATGAGGTGTGAACAGTGTCGCCACTCCCCACCTCTTTTGGAGAAGGTGTTGCACTTAGTTTGCCAAGCTGCGAGGCCTAACCAATCGCTCAACCGGACCCACAACAGCATGCCTCCTACGGGCCTCATTTCATTCTGGCCCTTCGGCGTCCTGCCGTCGCGGGCCGGTTAGCTCAAACGTTAGACCTTGTTCTACATCACTCCGTCCGGTCTACTTCGCTATGTCAGAAATTCTCTCCCTTGCGCCCATCCTTCTCGCTATTACCGGCATGGCTGCGGTCGCGAAGCTCGCAGCTCGTCTCTATCGTCGCTCAAAGCTGAGCTGGGGGCACGCGTTTGGATACGTTCTTCTATTCGTGGTCGGCATCTCGGTAATGGGCCTCATGAAAAACCTGGCTGGGTCCGCACCACCGCTGCCACTTGCAATCGGCGCTTCAATAGCGTTTCATGCCCTCTTAGGAGGCTGGTACCTGGGTTCCTATGCCCGTGGAGCTGATGGCAATTCTCTGACCTTCCCGCGAGGCGCAATTCTGGCTTTCCTGTATTTCGGACTACTGCTGGGCATCACGGCGATTCCTGCTGTAGTCCTGATGGCAATTCGAACCTAGAGCGAGGTCTAACCACTCGCTCAACCGGACCCGCAACGGCATGCCCCGGCTGGCCGTCTTTTCATTCTCGGCCAGCCGCGTCACGCCGCTGCGGGCCGGTTAGCTACAACGTTAGACCGCATGAAGCAGCAGCGTCCTCCAATCCTCGAACATCGTCGTGTGAAACGCGGCGTGATGGCAAGTGAATCTGCGCGTGAGCGAGAACGCGAGCGCACCCGCGCACATATGCTAGCGGCGAAGAAGCATGTACTGGTCAATCCAAATAATCTTCTCCCAACCAATAGCGTCGGCAAGCCGGACTTCGTCAAGCGCGGCTATTACCTGGACAGGCCGTTTAACTGCAAGTCATGCGGCGTCGCTCAGGTGTGGACCGAGACGCAGCAGAAATGGTGGTACGAGTCGGCAAAGGGCGACGTTTGGACAATAGCTGTTCTGTGCCGTCCTTGCAGGAAGCGGGAGCAGGATCGCCGCAATGCTGCGAGAGATGTTCACTTTGCTGGAATTGCGGACAAGGGCAAGAATGCGGCCTAACCACTCGCTCAACCGGACCCGCAACGGCATGCCGCCTTCGGGCCTCATTTCATTCTGGCCCTGCGGCGTCATACCGTCGCGGGCCGGTTAGCTCAAACGTTAGGTTGCACTTGGTGAAGGCTGCACTACTTCGACGATTGAATATCGCTGCCCGCCTCGCGGCCGTCGCGGTGATTGTGATTGCCGCTTCTCTCTATCTGGCCACGTGGGTCGTCGAGAGTTCGTGGTTCTGGCGCCTTAACGCAGCGCTACCTCGCCAGGTCGAATCCGAGATTGCAAATGCAGTGCAGCTTGTGCTTCGGCCCATTCGGCCATCTGAGGTTCAGGCGCAGGAAGAGCAGTTGGACTTCTTTCTTGCTTGGTGCTTTGTGGCCTCAGTCGGCGGGGTTGTGCTGGCCTTGGGGTTTGTCATGCATCGGCTCAAACCTGTGGCGCCTGAAAATGCCACCTAACCTCGCGCTCGAGCTGACTCGCAACGGCTGCGCACTTCAGGCCCTCATTTCATTCTGGGCCTTTCGTGCCCAGCCGCCGCTCGCAGCTCAGCTCAATCGTTAGATGCCACTAATACCAAAGACCGTCATCGGACGAGCGCTTGCGCTACTCTGGCTGCTCATGTGCGCCGGCCTTTTGGTGTTCGCGTTTGTGCAGCGCGATGTGCACGACATGCCGGTGGCGTTCACCTGGCTGATGATCGGGCTAACATTTCCAATTGGCCTGCCGGCCGCGGCAATTGTTGGAATGCTTATGTCGCAGTTGTATGCGAAATTCGGTCTAACCTACTCCCCATTCATGGACCTGCTGCCTGACTGGCTTGCTATGGTTTCACTCGGCTACTTGCAATGGTTCGTTGTCGTGCCGAGCATCGTCCGGCGGCTTTCGAGGGGCGAGCGTGGCACCTAACCACTCGCTCAACCGGACCCGCAACGGCATGCCCCGGCTGGCCGTCATTTCATTCTCGGCCAGCCGCGTCACGCCGCTGCGGGCCGGTTAGCTTCATCGTTAGGCATCACAAACAACCGCCATGGCATCTCGCGCGCTCAAGCTCCCCACAAGCTACGCCTTATGCGTTTCTCACAGCGAGAGCCTCATCGCAGCACTCGGCCGCAATGTCGTCATCGCTGATTTGGACTGCCGAAGACGCTTGAACACATCGCATCCGCTGTCGCATCCGTCACACGCGGATTTCAGTGCCGATGATCGCTTGCTCGTAGTAAAAAGTACCTGGGGAGAGATCGCCGTACTGGATACAAAAAGTGGCGAGAACCTGTGCTCACATCGGCCGAAACGGCAGGACGAGGGAACTGCGATTAGGTTCGCTCCAGATAGCGACTTCCTTGTCGATGGCTCGTGGTCTGGAGAGATCCGTGTCCGGCAGGTTTCAAATCTGAGTGTCATTGAGTCCTTCGCCTTTGAGGGCGAGATGATCAAGGCAGTTTCCCGGAACGAACAGGGTGACCTCTGGCTGTTCGCTCACACGACAAAGTACAAACCTGAAGTCGCTGAGACCCCTCGGCCAAACGTCAGCCTGTGGAAATGGCCTCTCCGTGCCGCTCAGTCAACTTTCAGCGTTGGGCTGAAGACCCTTGATGCAGCAGCACTGGCGCCCACGGCGCCCTACATCGCAGTTGTTGGTTTCTGCGAGGAGACGAATGTCAGAGTGCTTCGAATACTGTCCTCATCTGGTTCGGTGCTCGCGTCAACACCACTGACTATTGGCGGCACAGGGTCAAGTACACGCTGGTCCCGCGATTCAAAACTTGTCGGTACGGTCTCAAAAGGCGGGTTCGTCATCTACTCAGCACCAGACCTCACTCCATACGCCACTTACCCCGAGGAATACCCCGCCGATCTTGCTATTCTTAGCAACGGGGCTGAGGTAGTCCTTGGTTCTTGGTCGGCATGCCGATTTGCCGCCATGGTGCCCAGTGATGTCTAACCTGTCGCTCGAGCCGACGTCCGTCGGCAAGCCTCCGTACGCGGCTCAGCTTCAACGTTATAACGCAGTGAATACCTTCCGTTCTTTCACGGCCTGGTTGCTCTTGGCGGGGAGCTCCATACTTGGCTTCTCTGTCTTTGGCACCGCGGCGCTGATGGCAGGTAGTGCCATCTCGATCAATCTTGGCCTGGCGATCTGGGTGGTGGGCGCAATTGCGTCGGGCTTTGCGTTGTCTGCAGCCATTCGGAGAGCCGCGCTGCCCGCAATTGGGTGCCTCATATTGGCGCCAAGCTGTCTAGCCCTTTTGATTGCGCGCCTGGTTCTTGGCGTTTACACATGAATTTGCGTCTTGAAGTCAACTTTGAAGTGCAACACCGCTAGTACCGAGAGAAGGCCTCCCTCGGTGTCCTGAAGCCCAGCCGCTCACGTGGCCGGTCGTTGAGTTCAGCTGCGATGTGGTCGCAGTCGTT
>NZ_JAVXZY010000024.1:0-4873 GCF_032337115.1 Roseateles aquae | reverse complement strand
CTCGTCCAGCAACGCCAGCCTATCCACCCGCTGCGTCGCGTCCGCAACCATGCCCTCCAGCACTCTCCGGTAGTACCCGGCAAAGCGCTCTATCGTCTCGGCATCAAACAAGGCTGTCGCGTAGACGATGCTGCCCTTGATAGCCCCGCCGCTTTCCGCCAGCGACGCGTAGAGATCACAGTAACTGGCCTCATGTTCCTGCACGATCGAGCGAAGGCTCAGACCAGGCAGCGCCGACTCGCCCGCTTCGGGCGTGTTGTTGAGCGTCAGCATGGTCTGGAACAAGGCGTTGTGACTCAGGCTGCGGGCCGGTTGCACCGCATCGAGCACCTGTTCGAACGGCACATCTTGATGCGCCTGCGCCTGCAGGACACTGTCCCTCACAACTCGGAGCAGCCCCGCGACCGAGCACGCCTCAGCTTGCGAAGCGCCTAGCTCGACGCGCATGGCCAGCGTGTTCAGGAAGAAGCCAATCAGACCCTCGATCTCGGCACGCTGGCGATTTGCGATCGGGCTGCCGATCACGATGTCGTCCTGGCCTGACAGCCGCGACATCAGCACGGCCCAACCCGCCAGCAGCGTCATATAGAGCGTCGCGCCATGGTGGCGCGCTAGCGCCTTGAGACCATGCGTGAGTTCCGCGTCGAACTCGAACGCGACGCTGGCGCCGGCAAAACTCTGCTGTGCCGGGCGCGGTCGATCGGTCGGCAGTGCGAGCAAGTCGGGAGCGCCAGCGAGGCGCTGCTTCCAATAGCCAAGCTGCTGCTGCAAACGCTCGCCCTGCAGCCACTGGCGCTGCCAGGCCGCATAGTCGGCGTACTGGATCGGCAGGGGCGACAGGGGATCCTCGCGCCCCTCACTGAAAGCCGCGTAGAGCGCGCAGACCTCGCGCACCAGGATGCCCATCGACCAACCATCGGAGACGATGTGATGCTGGTTGATCAGCAAGACATGATCCGTATCGCCGAGTTTCAGCAGCTTGCCGCGGATCAGCGGCCCCTGGGCAAGATCGAAGGGCATGCTCGCGTGATCAAGCATCAGCCGCTGGACGGCAGCCTGCTGCTCATGGCCCCGCAGGGATGTCAGGTCCTCTTCGGCCAATGCGAAGCCGCTGTCGGCCTCGTCTATCACCTGGCCGACAACATCGCCCTGCTGGACGAAGCGTGTACGCAAGCTCTCGTGGCGAGCAACGATGCGGTTCAACGTGGCACTCAGCGCCGCGCGGTTCAGCGAGCCCTGCAGCTGCAGCGCTGCAGGCATGTGATAGGCCGCGCTCGCCGCCTGATCGAGCTGCGCGAGGAACCACAAGCGCTGCTGCGCCCACGACAGTGGCAAGCGCGCGCCCCGATCAGCGGGCTGAATTGCGTCCAACTTGCTGTGTTCTCCAGCGCGCGCCTGCAGCGCATATTCGAACAGGGTCGGATGGGCGAACAGGCTGCGCAAAGGCACTTCGATGCCGAGCCGCTCGCGCAGGCGGGAGCCCTGCTGAACAGCCAGCAACGAGTGGCCGCCCAGCGCGAAGAAATCGTCGTGCCGCCCGACGCGATCAAGCTTGAGCAACTCAGCCCAGATGGCGGCAATCGTCTCTTCGAACAAGTCTTGTGGAGGCTCGTAGTCGCGCGCCACGATCGCCCGCTGATCCGGCGCAGGCAGTGCCTTGCGGTCCAGCTTGCCGTTGGCCGTCAGCGGCAAGGCCTGCAGCTGAACAAAGGCACTTGGCACCATGTAATCGGGCAGCTCGCGCGCCAGCTGCGCGCGCAGGGCCGAGATGTCAAGCGCGACATCCTTCGCACTAGGGTCCGCATCGGGCACCACATAGGCCACGAGGCGTTTGTCATCGTCAGCCGAGTCCTGACGCGCCAACACCGCCGCTTCGCGAACGCCAGCGCAGGCCACCAGCCTAGCCTCGATTTCGCCAAGTTCGATGCGAAAGCCGCGGATCTTGACCTGGAAATCATTGCGGCCGAGGTATTCGATCTTGCCATTGGGAAGCCAACGTGCCAGATCGCCGGTCCTGTACATGCGTGCGCCCGCCTGGAACGGATCAACCAGGAAACGCTCGGCCGTCAGCGCCTCGCGCTTGAGGTAGCCGCGCGCCACACCAGCTCCACCAATGTAAATCTCGCCAGCCACGCCGACGGGCACCGGCTCGCCGCAGCGATCGAGGATGTAGATGCGCGCATTGCGCAAAGGCTTGCCAATATGCGGCCTCGCGTCATCCTCACCAATCTCACCCAGCGTCGCGTCAACCGTGCATTCGGTCGGCCCGTACATATTGAAGAAGCTGATATGCCGCGCCCGGCGCAGTCGGTCCCAGGTCTGCTGCGCAATGGGCTCGCCGCCCAAGAGCACGGCCTTTGGCTGATGGGCGTGGGGCTCCAGCAGCCCGGCCGCGAGCAACAACTCCAGCTGCGAAGGCGTGCTGTCGAAGGCGTCGATCTCGTGGCGGCGCAAAAATGCCAGCACACGTGCACCATCACCGCGCAGTTCCTGCGGCACAAGGTGTACGCAATGCCCGGACAGCAGCTGCAGCCAGCCCTTCCAGGACATATCGAACGCGAATGAGGCGTTCAGCGCGATCCGAGCCTGCGGGGGGCAACCCTGATGCGTGGTCTCGCGCATTGCCTGCCAGAAATTCAAGGCGCAATGATGCTCGACCATCACCGCCTTTGACGCTCCCGTCGAGCCCGAGGTGTAGATCATGTAGGCGAGCGCCTCGCCTGCCCTGGCCTCGCCAACACTCAGATTGAGCGCATTCACCGGTGCACTCGACAGCCTCGTGTCCGCATCCAGCGCGAGCAGCTCGATGCCGCCGAGCTGCCGCAGTTCGTCCTCCAGCGCCAGCTGCGTCAGGATCAGTGCCACGCCGCTGTCCTGCACCATATGGCGCAGCCGCTGCAGCGGTTGATTGGGCTCCATCGGCACATAGACAGCGCCGGCCTTCAAAATGCCCAGCCAGCCGACTGCCATCTCGACGCTGCGCGACAGGCACAGCGCTACCGGCTGTCCGGGCCGCACGCCAAGCCGGACCAGCACATGGGCCAATTGATTAGCGCGCTGCTCAAGCTGCAGGTAACTGAGTGCCCGATCCTCGCAGACAATCGCCGGGGCATCGGGCTGCTGCAGGGCAATCGCTTCGAAACGCTGCTCTATGCGAGTGTCACGCTCGTGCTCCACCGGCGCGGGATTGAACGCCTCAAGCAAGCTGTTGCGTTCGGCCACAGGCTGTAGCGGCAGGCGCTGAACCGACCGCTTGTCGTCTTGCACCATGCCCTCAAGCAAGCAAACAAAGCTCTTGATCCAACGCTCGATCGTCGCCGCATCGAACAGATCGGTGGCATACAGAATCGTCGCCAGGAGTCCGGGCTGCTCCATCTCCTGCACGGAGATCGAGAGATCGAATTTGCTTGACCCCAGCGTTGTCGCCCAACTGCTCAACTCAAGGCCGGGCAAGTGCAAGGCCTCGTCCTGTGTGCCACGGCTGTTCAGCGTCAGCATGGTTTGGAACAGCGGACTGTAGGCCAAGCTCCGCTGTGGCTTGACCGCCTCAACGACCTGATCAAGCGGCAGATCCTGGTACTCGTATGCCCGCAGCAGGTCGCTCTTGACCGCCGCCAGCAGCGCGCCCAGATCGAGTTCGCCGCCACCATCATCGCCGCCGAAGACGGCCACTCGCAATGCCAGGGTGTTGGAGAAAAAGCCAATCAGGCCCTCAAGCTCTGCGCTTTGACGGTTGGCAATCGGGCTGCCAATGACGACCTCATTCTGTCCTGACAGCCGCGCCATCAGGACGGCCCAGGCTGCGAGCAAGGTCATGTACAGCGTCACGCCATGGCGTTGACCGAGCGCCCTCAGTCCACGGTCCAGTTCAGCGCCAATTTCAAAGGCGATACTCGCGCCCGCATAGCTCTGCTGTGCGGGCCGTGGACGATCGCTTGGCAATGTCAGCAGCTCAGGCGCACCGGCAAGGCGGGATTGCCAGAAGTCCAGCTGTGCCGCAAGGCGTTCACCTTGCAGCCATTCACGTTGCCAGGCCGCGTAATCGGCGTACTGGATGGCCAGCGCTGGCAATGGATCAACCTGGCCGGCGCTGAACGCCGCGTAGAGCTGGGAAACTTCGCGCACAAGCACGCCTGCCGACCAACCGTCGGAGATGATGTGGTGCTGATTGATCAGCAACACGTGCTCGTCATGGCCCAGACGCAACAGCGTGCCGCGGATCAATGGCCCGATGGCCAGGTCAAATGGCATGCTGGCATGATCGAGCGCCTTGCGCTCGACCGCCGCGGCCTGCTCATGGCCCCGCAAAGAGCTCAGGTCAGCCTGGTCGAGCTTGAAGCCGATATCGGGTGAATCGATCACCTGGACCGGCTGGCCATCGGACTGAACAAAGCGAGTGCGCAGATTCTCGTGGCGCGCCACGATGCGATTCAGTGTTGCCTCCAGTGCCTTCAGATCCAGCTCGCCACGCAAACGAAGTGCCGAGGGCAGGTGGTAGGCAGCGCTTGCAGCGCTATCCAGCTGCGCGAGGAACCACAGCCGCTGCTGTGCCCATGAGAGTGGCAAGGGTCGGCTGCGGTCGGCCGGAACGACTGCGCGTTCGCGCCCCCCGGCCCCAGGACTACCCTTCACGCCCTCGACGCAAGCGGGCGAGATTCTTGCAGCGAACGCGGCCAGAGTCGGATGCTCGAACAGATCCCGTAGCGCGACCTCCGCAGCGAACTGCTGCTGCAGCCTGGACATCAGGCGCACGGCCAGCAGCGAATGGCCACCGAGTTCGAAGAAGTGGTCGTCACGGCCGACTTGGTCACGCCCCAGCAGTTCACACCAGATCGCCGCGATGGCGGCCTCCAACTCGCCTCGCGGCGCTTCG
>NZ_JAVXZY010000023.1:0-5007 GCF_032337115.1 Roseateles aquae | reverse complement strand
GGCGCAGTTCGCCGTCGTGGCTTGCTTCTTGTTCCCGTACGCGTCGTAGTCGTAGCTCGTCACCACGCACAGCTGCGCGTTATCCGGCTCCACCGTCTCCGACTGCAGCAGCCCCTTGTTCGCACCACTGCTGTAGTAGCTGAAGCTGCTCGTGCGGCTGTAGCTGTAAATATTGCTGGGGGCTTGGGCCTGTGCCTGTACAACAAGCAGGCTTGCGACGGCAATCATGCCGGTCCGCAAAGCGGCGACCACTTGGCCTAGCAGCAGGTTTCCTTTTTCCATGGCGATGGGCTCCCGGCTCGGTGGCCGTGATGTCGAGGCAGGAGCCGGCTCGTTAGAAGTGCTTGTCAGGCTTTGCAACATCAAATTCATGACTGCGCCCCCGCACCAGCGCTGCCCGCCTTCGGACTCCGCACGCCGCTTCCCGCTGGGGGTGGACTCTGCGGTTCTATGGGTTGCAAGTTGTCGCACTGCAGCTTGAACGGCGTCGAATCGACCTGCATGCTCAGTACGGCGCTCGACTTGACGCCGACGGCGTCAGTCACGGTGAGCAGAAAGTCGGCGATGCCGCTGTCGCAGACATAGTGCGGGCGCACACCCAGCGTCGCCGTTGATGCGTTCGCGCCCGAGATCACCCGAGCACTGCCCTGTTGAACGACCTGTACCGTCCACAAATAGCTGTAGGGTGCTTGCCCACCGCTGACGTTAGAGCTGACAACGGCCGTGCCTTCTTTGAGATCCTGCACACCGCGTTGTACGGAGCTTGGGCTCAGGCTCACCGTCAGCGGCGCGGTCGCTGGCGTCCCGTTACCGGACAAGCCCGCGGTATAGGGCATCACATTGCCTGCCTGCGCCGATTCGTAGTTCTGGTTGTAGACCTGGTTGTACATCCCGTCGATGCGCAGGCTGACGTTGGCGCCGCTTGCCGCCGTCGGCGCGAAGCGCACCGTCACCTGGCAGCTCGCGCCGGCCCCGAGCGTGGCACCGCAGGTATTGCCAACCACAGAGAACGGCGCAGCCAGGGCGTTGACGTTGACCGAGCGTGCCGTGAACGCCGCCGTATTGGTTACCGTGATCGTGCGGTCCGCGCTCGTATTCACCGGCACATTGCCAAAGTCGGCGCCGCTGAAGCTCAGCGCACCGCTATAACCGGCGGCGACCGTCACGCTCGGCGTACCACCATTGCTGGGCACGCTGAGCACGCCGCTGTAGCTACCCGGCGCCGAACTCCAGTAGACGTAGACGCCACAGCTGGCCCCGGGAGCAATCACCGCTCCTGATCCACACCAGCCGTTGTCGCCCGCCGTCGTGTAGGCCGAACCGCCACCCGTCACCGACGGCGGAGCCGAGATCGTCACGTTGGCCGTGCCATTGTTCTTGAAGTTGACGTGCCCGCCCGATGCTGCATAAGGGGTCAGTGCCGTACCGGCCGAGAACGGGCTGGCCGTGACCGCATCGAGCTTGGGCACACCGAGACCCTTGCCCGTCACGCTGATCGTCGCCGTTGCCGCCCCGCCGTTGGCACTGATCGCGACATTGCCGCCGTAGGTCTGCACCGCTGCTGGCGCAAAGCGCAAGGCAAAAGTGCAGGTGCCCGAGGCTGCAACGCTGCCACCACAGTTGCTGCTGATGACGCTGAACCCGCTCGGCGGCGTGATTGTCAAACCACTCAGCGCCACGGCGCCATTGCTCAGCGTGAACGCCGCGGAGTCACGGGTCTGGTTGGTCGGCGTATCAGCAAAGTTCAGCGTGTTGGGGCTGACGCTGAATGATGCCGGCGGCGGCAGCGACGCGGCGCTCAGGGTGAGCGTCTGTACATCGGCGATACCGCGGTACAAGCCACTGCGCTGCGAGTTGCCGTCCAACAGGTCAGCCCATTCAAACTGACCATAGACCGATGCCGGCACCGACGCATTGCCCGCGGCACCGGCCGTGTAGCGGACGGTGATCGCGCAGCTATTGCCTGGCGTCAGCACCGCTGGGCAGGCATCTGCCTGAATCGCCCAGCTGCCACCGCCGCTGACGGCGCCGAAGCGGACCCGCGGCGAACCGAACTGGAACGCGCCAGGCGTACTGTTCGCGATGGTCAGCACCTGATCCAGCGTCGATGCCGTCGACGTGCCCTGATTGCTGGCACTCACGTCCAGCGTCTTCTGTACGGCCGACAAGGGCGTGTTGATCACCGTGCTGCCAAACGTGGCGGTCAGCGTCGCATTGACCGTGCTCGGGCCTCCGCCCCAACCCTGGAGCAGGAAGCACTTCTGTCCTGCGCCCAAGCTGCGGCCTGGGGCGCAAGTTCCGCCGCTGCCATCAGCGTTGTAGAACACGCTGCCAGCGTTGGTGCTGGTGCTGTTCAGCGTCACCGGCCCCGTGCCGGTGTTCTTGTAATACACCGCCAGCGTCGTCGTCGAATAGGCCGGAATCACGGTCCCGCTGCTGGCGGGGCTGACATGGTCCAGCGTCACCGCCCCGGTGCCGTTGATGCCATTGCCATTGAGCGCCACGATGGCCGAAGCACCGCCGCTGGCGCTGATGCTCACGTTGCCGCTGTAGGCCTGCACCGCAGTCGGCGCAAAGCGAAGTGCGAAGCTGCAAGTAGCCGAAGCCGACAGGCTGCTGCCGCAAGTGTTGTTGATGAGGCTGAAGCCTGCTGGTGGCGTGATGCTCAGGCCGGTAACGGCTGTAGCGCCGTTGGTCAGCGTCAGCGCAGCCGAGTCGCTGCTTTGGTTGACGACCGTGTCAGCAAAGATTACTCGACCGACGCTAGTGCTCAAGCTTGCGGCAGACGCATTAACCCCGTTGCCATTCAGCGCCACCGTCACCGAAGCACCGCCGCTGGCGCTGATGCTCACGTTGCCGCTGTAGGCCTGTACCACCGTCGGCGCAAAGCGCAGTGCAAAGCTGCAAGTGGCCGAAGCCGCCAGGCTGCTGCCGCAGTTGCTATTGATCACGCTGAAGCCTGCCGGTGGCGTGATGGCCAGCCCGGTAACGGCTGTAGCGCCGTTGGTCAGCGTCAATGGCGCTGAATCGCTGGTCTGACTGACCACGGTGTCAGCAAAGATCACCCGGCCGACATTTGTACTCAGCGTCGAAGCGCTGACGGAACTGCCGCTGAGCGCCGTCTCACGGCTGCCCAGTGCAGTGTTAACCGTCAGCTTGCCACTGGCACTGCCAGCCACCGTTGGCGTAAAGCCGACCGTGATCGAGCAACTGGTCTTGGCCGCCAGGCTCGCCGTGCAGTCTGTCGACTGGAAGCTAAAGCCCGCTCCGGTCACGCTGCTGGCGTTGATGGCGCTGACCGTCAGGGCCGCTGTGCCGTTGTTGGCCAGCGTGGCCTTGGCCGTACCCGTGGTGTTCAGCGCAATATTGTTGATGGCCAGCGAGGCGGTCAGCTCTGCCGTGGCGCTGCTGGGCAGCGTCAGTGTGCCGGCAATGGCCGTGGCGTTGGCATTGCTGCCCGCAGACGCCGTCAGGCTGGGCAACAGATTGGGCACAGTGTTGCTCACCGTGGCACGTTTCAGGCGCCCCAGAATCCAGCTGCAGCTCTTGTTGTCGGCGGCACAGCTGCTGTCAGCAGTCTCGTAGCTGTTGCTGACCTGCTTGGTGAAGGTTTGGCTCTGTCCGGCACTGCTGCCGCTGGTCTGGATGGTGATCGTCAGCGGATCGCCATCACCGTTGTAGGTGCTGGTCTTGCGCACCACGGGCAAGGCCTCGCCATTGACGTCCCAGCCCTCTTCCAGCGACTGGGCCAGGTAGGGACGTTGCACCAGCGCGCTGCTGGCGCAAGGCGTGGGCGCCACACCTCCGCTGCTGATCTGAACACTGGCAGCATTCGCCATGCCCTCACAGTAGCCATTGGTGCTGCGACTCAACAAGTTGGCCGTCGAACCCAGCGGACCCTTGAAGGTCCGGCTGACGGCAGCGACGCCGGTATAGGGATGATCCTGGAAGTAATCGGTCAGCACATTGAGCTGACTACCATCAGGCGCGGGATTCTGCTGATTCACCTGCATGAAGCCAAGCAGGCCACGGCCGTTCGTCGCCACGCGCAGGCCCTTGTAGGCGTACTCGGTGCGCAGCGCCCCGCCAGCGATGCCCGTATCGGCCTCGACCGTGGCCACGACATTCATCGGGAAGGCCACATCCGCTTTGGGGAAGTTGACTTGTCCAGCAACACGTCCCGTGGTGTAACGAGGCTTGAAGAAGGCGATCAGCGAGCCGTCGGCGCCTAGGCCTTGAGTTGGATTACTCACTGAGGTGTAGCTCAGCCGGGTCTGCAGCCCGGTAGGCGAGGTGACCCGCAGCAGCAGGTCTGCCGGTCGTTGGTCCTGCCGCACAAACAATTCGTTGTAGCTTGAGCCTTGCACCAGGGCCAGCCCTGTCAGGCTAGCGCTAGGCCTTGTCGTCTGCATATTGCAGGGATCAACAGGACGAAGTGGCTGCTCTGAGCCCGTTGCGCTTGGGCTGCTGCTTACCGGAGGGTTCGGATTGCAAGGATCCCCGCCTGGTGAGGGTACGTAGGGGTTCAGAACAAAACGCAGGATCTCGACGTTGCCGTGCCCAGTGAAGTCCCCCACCAGGAAGTCGGCCTTGCCGTCTGTCGTGTCCTTGAGGGTCGTACCTGTGAAGTTGAATGTGCTGGAGGGCTGAAAGCTACCGTCACCCTTGCTCAGATAGAGCGTATTGCTTGAGGCATCAGCCGCCCAGCGCAGCACATCGCTGCGTCCGTCGCCATTGAAGTCGGCAATCAGCGCACCGAAGCTTGTTGGCACCGTGCCCGAGGCAACGCCCAGTTCGCTGCCGGTAACGTTAAGGTTGAAGTTAGCCGTCTTCTCAAATGCGCCACCACCTTGCGCAATGCTCAGACTGTTGCCCGCCGGCAGCGCGTCAGCGGCAATCGACAGACAGTCGGAACGCCCGTCGCCATTGAAGTCGCCCGGCAGATCGCAGGTCGTTGCCGCGTCAATGGCCGTGAAATTGCCATCGCCGTTGTTGCGATACGCTGCA
>NZ_JAVXZY010000022.1:0-5205 GCF_032337115.1 Roseateles aquae | reverse complement strand
GTGGCGGCACGTGCGTACGAGGCGCCGCAGGGCGAGGTCGAGCAGACGCTGGCAGCGATCTGGGGCGAGTTGCTCAAGCTGCAGCGCATCGGCCGTCGCGACAACTTCTTCGAGCTCGGCGGCCATTCGTTGCTGGCCGTCCAGTTGGGCTCCCGCGTGCGCGAGCGCTTTGGCGTCGAGGTGCCGCTGCGCAGCCTGTTCACCGAACCCGTGCTGGCCGACTACGCGGCATTGATTGGCGCGGGCGAGCGCAGCGCCGAAATGGCGATCACGCGGGTGGATCGAAGCCGGCAGGCGGCGAACGAATTGCTGCTACCGCTGTCTTGGTCGCAACAGCGTCTATGGTTCCTCGATCGTCTCGACCGTGCTGCCAGCGCCGCGTACCACATGCCGGCTGCATTGCGGCTCAGCGGCCCGCTCGACCGCAGCGCTTTGAAGGCGACGCTTGACCGCATCGTTGCGCGCCACGAGATCCTGCGCACCCGCTTTGTGCTGAGCGATGGCCAGCCGATGCAGTTGATCGCCGATGCTGATGACGCCGGCGAGCCCGCTGCCGGCTTCGCGCTCGTCGAGGCCGATGCCAGCGATCTTGCCGCTCAACAGGCGGCCTTTTTTGCCGCTGACTTCGATCTGTCAGCCGGGCCTCTGATCCGAGGGCTGCTGCTCAGAGTGGCCGAAACTGAGCATGTGCTGTTGATCAATCAGCACCACATCATCTCGGATGGCTGGTCGCTAGGCGTGCTGGTGCGTGAAGTAACGCAACTCTATGCGGCCTTCAGCGCCGGGCAGGACGATCCGCTACCCCCGCTAGCGATCCAGTATGCCGACTACGCGGCCTGGCAGCGCCACTGGCTGCAGGGCGAGCGCCTGCAGGCGCAACTTGACTACTGGAAGGGCCGCTTGTCAGGTGCGCCCGAACTGCTGGCGCTGCCTACCGATCGACCACGCCCGGCACAGCAAAGCCATGCCGGTGCGACGATCAGCTTCTTGCTTGACGCCGAGTTGACGCAGCGGCTGAACGCGCTGGGCAAACGCCACGGCGTGACGCTCTATATGACCTTGCTGGCCGCCTGGGCGCTGCTGATGTCGCGACTTTCTGGCCAGGCCGAGGTGGTGATCGGCAGTCCGATTGCCAATCGCCAGCGCGGAGAGACCGAAGCCCTGATCGGTTTCTTTGCCAACACGCTGGCACTGCGCGTCAGCGTCGGCGAGGCGCAGACCGTGGCCGGGCTGCTGGCTGCGGTCAGGCAGGAGACGCTGGATGCCTATGCGCATCAGGATCTGCCCTTTGAACAGGTCGTGGATGCCGTCAAGCCGCAGCGCAGCCTTGGCCATAGCCCACTGTTTCAGACCATGCTGACGCTGAATCAGGGAGGCGCCGCCGCCGAGACACTGGCGCTCGCCGGCCTCGAGCTGGCGATGCTCGCGCAGCCGCAGCTCACGACGCAGTTTGATATCTCGCTGACCGTCACCGAGGCCGAGAACGCGCTCGGCGCTTCGATCGAGTATTCGACCGCCTTGTTTGACGAGGCGACGGTGCGTCGTTGGCTGGCGAGTTTTGAGCGCGTCCTGTGCGCCATGGTCGACGATGAGACGCAGACGGTGAATCGCGTGAACCTGCTCAGCGCTGAGGAGCGTCACGCGCTGCTCGTTGGCTTTAACGATAGCGTCGTCGAGTTTGAGCAAGATGTGCTGGTGCACGAGCTGTTCGAACGCCATGCCAGGCGCCGGCCTGCCACCGATGCAGTGCGCCATGAAGGCCTGAGCATCAGCTATGGAGAGCTTGATGCGGCCAGCAGCCGGCTGGCCGCCTGGCTGGCTGGCAAGGGCGCTGCGACTGGGCAGCGTGTGGCGATTTGCGCGCGGCGCGGCGTGCCGCAGCTCGTCGCCATGCTGGCCGTGCTCAAGGCCGGTGCCGCCTACGTGCCGCTCGACGTGAATTACCCGGCCGAGCGACTCGCGCATGTGCTGCGCGACAGCGCAGCGGCGCTCGTGCTCGTCGACGATGGCGGCGCACAGGCGCTGGCTGCGACCGCTGACCTAGACGGCATACACCTCGTCCACCTTGAACGCGATGCACGCCAATGGGCGGAAATCACGGTCGATCACAGCAGGCGCGTCCGCGACCCGCATCAGCTGGCCTACGTGATCTATACCTCCGGCTCGACCGGTCTGCCCAAGGGGGTGGCGATCACGCACGCGAATGTCGTCAATCTGATCGCCGTGCAAGCCGGCCTGCATGGCCTGAACGAGACCGATCGCGTCCTGCAGTTTGCCTCCTTCGGCTTCGACGCTTCGGTCGCCGAAATCTTCCTTGCACTGTGCCATGGCGCCACGCTGGTGCTGCGCCCCGAAGCTGTGAGCCTTCCGGATGCTGCGTTCGCGGCTTTGCTCGGCGAGGAGCGAATCACCATCGCCGACCTGCCGACGGCGTTCTGGCATCAATGGGCGCATGAGCTGGCCGCGGGGCGCTGTGTCCCGGCCCAGATGCCGCGCTCTATCGTCGTCGGCGGCGAGGCGGCCAAGGCGTACCACCTTCGCCAGTGGCTCGGTCATCCCGCCACGCGAAACAGCAGCTGGGCAAACTGCTACGGTCCGACCGAAGCAACCGTCAACTGCATCGCCTTCCAACTCGGGCGCGGCGTGCAGTTCGAAGGCGCCGAGGTGCCGATCGGGCGACCATTGGCCAATTCCCGGGTCTACATCCTTGATGCCGAATTGCAACCGGTACCCTTGGGTGTTGCCGGAGAGATCTACATCGGTGGTACCCAGGTTGGGCAAGGCTATCTCAACCGGCCAGAGCTGACGGCGGAGCGCTTCTTGCGCGATCCCTTCGCGGCCGAGTTTGGGCGCGGCAGCGATGGTGCGGCCCGGATGTACAAGACTGGCGACCTCGGGCGCTGGCGTCCGGATGGAACGATCGAGTACCTGGGGCGCAATGATTTCCAAGTCAAGATTCGTGGCTTCCGGATTGAACTTGGCGAGATCGAGGCGCGGCTGATGGGCTGCGCCGGCGTGCGCGAAGCCGTTGTGCTTGCGCGGGCTGATGATGGACGGGAGCCGCGCCTGGTGGCCTATGTGGGCGCCGACGCCAGCCTCGACATGGCTGCCGTTCGGCAGCAACTGGCGCGCGATCTGCCCGAGTACATGGTGCCCAGCGCTTTCGTTCGACTCGACGCCTTTGCACTGAATGCGAGTGGCAAGCTTGACCGTGCTGCTCTGCCTGCGCCCGAGGCCTCGGCCGGGCTTGCTCGTGCGTTCGAGGCGCCACAGGGCGAGGCCGAGACCGCCATCGCTGCAGTATGGGCTGAATTGCTGAAGCTCGATCGTGTCGGCCGGCAGGACCGTTTCTTCGAGTTGGGCGGTCACTCCTTGCTGGTGATCGAGATGGTTGAACGTCTGCGTGCGCGCCGCTGGCATCTGGAGGTGCAGGCGGTGTTCATGGCCGGCACTGTGGCGGCATTGGCGGCTCAGGCGAAGGCCGTCGACGAAGTGGTGATCACTCAGGCTGCGCGCATCCCGGCCGGGTGTGAGCAGATCTCACCCGACATGCTCACGATGGTGGCATTGACCCAACCGCAGATCGACGCAATCGTCGCAGGTGTCGAAGGCGGCGCAGCCAATATCGAGGACATCTACCCGCTTGCCCCTTTGCAGGAGGGCATTCTGTTCCACCACCTGCTGGAGGAGCATGGCGATCCCTACTTGACCCGCAAAATCGTCGCCTGCGCGAGCCGCGCCGATGTGGAGGCGTTTGTCGCGGCGCTAGATCAGGTCATTGCTCGCCACGAAAGCCTTCGCTGCGGCGTCTTTTGGGAAGGTCTTGCCGAGCCAGTGCAGGTGGTTTTCCGTCATGCGGTCTTGCCCGTGCAGGAACTGAAGCCTGAGGCTGGACTGGACGCGCTGCAGCAATTGCAAGCCGCGACCGATCCGCGCCATCTGCGGCTGGACTTGCGGCGCGCGCCCTTGGCGGCGGTGCATTTGATCGAAGACGCGCCGCAAGGTCGCTGGCTGCTCGCGGTGCTCAATCACCACCTGGTCTCGGATCATGTGGCGCTCGAGTACATGATGGGCGAGATGCAAGTGATCATGCAGGGCCGCGGCGAGCAGCTGCCCGCGCCGCTGTCGATTCGCGACTACATCGCTCAAAGCCGGCAGGTCTCTGCGGCCGAGCATCGGCGCTGGTTTGCCGAGCAGCTCGGTGATGTGACAGAGCCGACGGCGCCTTTCGGTGTCCTGGACACCTATGGCAGTGGCGAAGCGATGGCGCAGTCGCTGTGCCAGCTGCCGGCTGCATTGTCAGCGCAGATACGGGCGGAATCGCGCGCGCTTGGCGTGACGCCTGCCGTGTTCTTCCATCTGGCCTGGGCCAGGGTGCTCGCCGCCTGCACCGGTCAGGATCGTGTCGTGTTCGGCACCGTGCTGTCGGGCCGCATGCGTGCGAGCGCCGGCATTGGCCAGGCCGTTGGTATGTTCATCAACACGCTGCCGATCTGTGTGCGTCTCGACGCCGCGAGCACCGTGCGTGCTTCGATCGACGCGACCTATGCTCAGCTCAGCGGTGTGCTCGCTCATGAGCAGGCCTCGCTCGCCTTGGCACAGCAGTGCGCGGGGCTAGCGCCGGGCCTGCCTTTGTTCACCACGATGTTCAACTTCCGGCACAGCGAGCAAAGTGCAGACAGTGCCAAGGACATCGCTTGGGGGCAGGTTCATCAACTTGCAAGCGAGGAGAGAACGAACTATCCGTTCAGCGCTGCCGTTGACGATATCGGTGACGGCTTCATCCTGAGCGTGCAGTCGACCTCTGTACCGCCCGAACGACTTCTGGGCTACTTCGAACAGGCCGTGATCGGTCTCGCGCAAGCCTGTGCAGGCGCTGAGGAAACGCTGATGGGCGGTGTGCACATCCTGCCCGAGCGCGAACGGAACGAGCTGATCGGGACCTTCAACGAAACGGCGCGGCCGTTCCCGAGCGAGGCGGCGCTGCAGCAGTTGTTCGAGGCGCAGGTGGCGCAGCGGCCGAACGCACTGGCCATCGCGTTCAATGGTGTTGAGCTTGACTACGCCGAGCTCAACGGCCGGGCCAACGCGCTGGCCCATGCGCTGGTGGCGCGCGGGGTGAAGGCGCAGGCGCTGGTGGCGATCTGCCTGCCGCGCAGCGTCGAGCTGATAGTGGCGATGCTTGCGGTGCTCAAGGCCGGCGGC
>NZ_JAVXZY010000021.1:0-5978 GCF_032337115.1 Roseateles aquae | reverse complement strand
TGATCAAGGTCTGCAGCGCGCCCAGGTCTGCCTCCAGCGGCACCGTGGCCAAGGCGGCAACAGGCATGCACAGATGCGTGATGCCCTGCGCTCGCACATGGCCGGCCAGGCGCTCGCCGAGCAACTCCTGTTGAGCCAGCAGGTGCACGGTGCCCCCGCTGGTCAACGGCATCAGCAGCTCGGAGACACAGACATCAAAGCCGAACGAGACAAACTGCAGCAGCCGGCTGCCCGGCCCGAAGCCATAGACCTCATTGAGTGCCGCAATCGTGTTGCGCAGCCCGCGGTGCTCAAGCATCACGCCCTTGGGCCTGCCGGTGGATCCCGAGGTGTAGATCACATAGGCGAGATCGCGCTCGCCGATCGCGCGCCCGGGATTGCTGCCCGGCTGCCGTTCCAGCTGCGCGTCGTCGTCGAGCACGAGCACGCGTAGCAGGCTCAGTGCAGGGAGTAGATCCTCGACCGCAGTCTCCGTCAGCAAGGCGACCGGCGCACAATCCTGCAGCAACCAGGACAGGCGATCGGGCGGGTAGCTGGGGTCCAGCGGCACGAAGGCAGCGCCGGCCTTGAGCACGCCGAGCACGGCTGCAACCATGAAGGGATTGCGCTCCAC
This sequence comes from Roseateles aquae, assembly GCF_032337115.1. Taxonomy (NCBI): domain Bacteria; kingdom Pseudomonadati; phylum Pseudomonadota; class Betaproteobacteria; order Burkholderiales; family Sphaerotilaceae; genus Roseateles; species Roseateles aquae. The sequence continues at coordinate 5,365 of NZ_JAVXZY010000021.1, read as the reverse complement.
ACAGATCGCCACACGGTCGCCGGTCTTGATGCCCATGCCGATCAGCCGATGCGCGATGCGGTTGGCCATCGCATTGAGCGCTTCGTAGCCGATCGTCCGTGCCCCCGCCTGCACGGCCGGGCGCTGCGGTGCGAGCTCGGCCAGCGCCTCAAAGCGTTCGTGCACGAGCCGTGCATCATCGAGCGGCCGCGTCGACGCCTCCATCAGCCCCTGCAGATGTGCGCGCTCGTTCGCACCGAGCATGTCGATGCTGCTCAGCCCGCGCTGGTCGTCAGCGGCCATCCCCGCAAGAATCGCCACGAAGTACTCACTCCAGCGCGCTACGGTCGCAGCGTCGAGCAGGTCCCGCGCATAGATCACAGTACCGAAAACAGCATCCCCGCCATCGACCAAGGAGGCGCTGAGGTCCACCGAAGTGCTTGTCAGTGCGGGCGCAATGGTCTCGACCGTCAGATCTCCCAGCTCCAGCGCCGCAGCGGTCGGCGTCTCGTTCATCGACAGCATGGTCTGGAAGACCGCGTTGTGGCTCAGACTGCGCGCCGGGTTGAGTGCCTCGACGACCTGGTCGAAAGGCAATTCCTGGTGGGCGTAGGCCTCCAGCGCGGTCCGACGCACCTGCGCCAACAACTCGGCGACGGTGTGGCTGGCCTCAGCGTCTATGTGGAAGCACAGCGTGTTGACGAAGAAGCCGATCAGGTCCTCGGTCTGACGGTGCTCTCGATTGGCGATGCCTGAGCCGATGACGACGCTGCGCTGCGAGGACAGGCGCGACAGCATCACCGACCAGCCGGCCAGCAGGACCATGAAGATGGTGCAACCATGGCGGCGGGCGAGCTGACGTAGCGCCTCACTGAGTTCCGCCGTCAAACGCAGCTCGAGCGTCGCCGCGGCAAAGCTCTGCGTCGCCGGGCGCGGTCGATCCAAGGGCAGTGTCAGCAGTGCAGGTGCATGCCCGAGTTGCCCGCGCCAGTAGCCGAGCTGCTGGTCCAGCACCGCGCCACTCAGGCGCTCGCGCTGCCATTGGGCATAGTCTGGATATTGAATGGATGGCTGCGCAAGCGCAGGCGGGAGGTCAGCCAGCAGCGCGCCATAGATCGCGTTGACCTCGCGCACCAGCACGCCGATCGACCAGCCGTCCGAGATGATGTGATGCTGCGTGACGATCAGCAGATGCTCGGTCGGCGCCAACCGCAGCAGGCGACCGCGAATGAGAGGGCCAGTTGCCAGGTCGAACAGCGTGGTCTCTTCGGCACGGCGGTGTGCATTCAGCGCCGTTTCACGTTCACCTTCGCACAACCCGGACAGGTCATAGGCGGCAAGCGTGAAGCCGATGTCGGCCGGCGCGATGCGCTGGCTGGCCTGGCCATCGATCGCAACAAAGGTCGTGCGCAAGCTCTCATGGCGCGCGACGACCATGGCGAGCGTCTTGCGCAAACGCTGCTCGTCCAGCGTACCGCTCAGCTTGAGCGCGATCGGCAGGTTGTACATCACGCTCGCCGCATGGTCGAGCTGGTCGGTAAACCACAGACGCTGCTGCGCCCAGGACAGTGGCAGCGGGCGGCCGCGGTCCGCGCGAGGGATGTCGCCATGCAGGGACCCGGTGCTGGGCTCGGCGCTGGCCAGCTGCGAGGCGAAATCCGCCAGCACCGGGTGTTCGAACACGACGCGCAGCGGCACGTTGACGCCGAGTCGCTCGCGCAAGCGTGAGTTGAGCTGCACGGCAAACAGCGAGTGGCCACCGAGTTCGAAGAAATGGTCGTCACGGCCGACGCGCTCAAGTTTCAGTAGCTCGGCCCAGATTTCAGCGCACGCCGTCTCCATAGCCCCCTGCGGCGCAACGTAGTCACGCAGGACAACGGCAGCCAGGTCAGGTGCAGGCAGCGCCTTGCGGTCGATCTTGCCGCTGCCTGTCAGCGGGAAGCGCTCCAGCAACACAAAGGCACTTGGCACCATATAGTCGGGCAGCAAGCCCGCCATTGCGGCACGCAGGGCCGCAATATCTACCGCAGCGTCAGTCGCCGCGATCAGATAGGCAACCAGCCGCTTGTTGCCGTCGTCCTGACGCGCGACGACCACAGCCTCGCGAACGCAGTCGAAGGCCTTCAGACGCACTTCGATCTCGCCAGGTTCAACGCGGAAGCCGCGAATCTTGACCTGGAAGTCGTTGCGGCCGAGAAACTCGACCGTGCCCTCCGGCAACCACTTGCCAAGATCACCGGTCTTGTACATCCGCGCATCGCCGCCCACGAACGGATCCGCGCGGAAGCGTTCGGCCGTCAACTCTTCGCGATCGAGGTAGCCGCGCGCCACGCCGGGGCCACCGATCCAGATTTCGCCGGGTACACCGATGGGCAGGGGCTCCAGCCTCGCGTCAAGGATGTAGATGCGCGTGTTGTCGATCGGCTTGCCAATCGGGATGCTGCGCTGCTGTTCGTCGATCCGGGTGACTTCATGGACGGTGGCGTAAGTCGTCGCCTCCGTCGGACCGTAGCAAGCCAGGAAATGCTGCGGCCGGCCGTCACTGTCAAGCAGGCGACGGACCATGCCGGCATCGATGACATCGCCACCGGTCAGCAGGTAGCGCAAGCGCCTGAACGCGGGCTGCAGTTGGTCGACGTACTGATGGAACAGGCCAATCGTCAGGAACAGCACCGTCACGCCGCCGTCCAGCAGAGCCTGTTGCAGACGCTGCGGCTCAAGCATGGTCTCATGGGACAGCGCCAGCAGCCGCGCACCGATGGTCAGCGGAGCCCAGACTTCCCATGTGGCCGCATCGAAGGACACGCTGGCACCATGCGCGATGCAGTCATCAGCGCTCAGCTGAACGTAGCCAGAGTTGTGCACCAGACGCAGCAGGCTGCGATGCTCGATCACTACCCCCTTGGGGAGGCCGGTCGAACCCGAGGTGTAGATCAAACAACCCATGTGGTGGGCGCGAAGCCCCGGCACGAGCGGATTCTGAACCGGCCGATGCTCGAATGCCGCAGCGTCATCGATCACCAGCAAGGGCAGGCCCTGCCCCCACTGGCTGACAGCGTCAAGCAACGAACGCTCGGTCAGCAGCAAGCGCGGCCTGCTATCGGCAACGATGAACGCCAGGCGTTCCTGCGGGTAGCGTGCGTCAAGCGCCACATATGCGCCGCCAGCCTTCAGTGCGGCCAGCTGCGCGACCACCTGCCAAGGTCCGCGCTCAAGGCAGATCGCGACTCGATCATCCGGCTGCACTCCAGCCTCAATCAGCGCGTGAGCCAGTCGATTCGCTTTCAAATTGAGTTCGGCGTAGCTCAGGCGCTGCGATTCATACTCCAGCGCAATCGCCTGCGGGCGCAGGGCGACCTGCTGCTCGAAAAGCCCATGCAAGGTGGCGTCATCGCGATTGCCGGCGTAATCGACGGTCGTCGCATTGAAGGCCTCCAGCACCTGGTGACGCTCGGCTTCCGGAAGTCCGCGGGCCATCGAAATCGGCGCCTGCGGGTGCTCGGCCAGCAGCTTGATCAGGTTCTCAACAGCGCAGATGAAGTAGCTACCCAGCCGCGCGGCCTCGACTTCTATCGTGTGCAGGCTCAAGGTGAAGCCGCTGCCGTTGTCGGTCACCGACGCGCTCAAGGGATAGTTGCTGCGCTCCTCGCTATGCAGAGACCGCACCCCGTCCCAGCCGGCCGGCGTGCGTTCGGCCACAGCACCGGTGGTATCGGCTGCTGCGGCGCTATGTCGGTAGTTCAGCAAGCTTGTGAACAGAGGCTGGCCCGGCGCCACGCCACTGCATTGCTGTGCCAGCGTCAACGGAGTCTGCTCGTAGCGGCTGAGCTCGACGAGCTGCTGATGAACATGTCGGATGGCCTGTGCAGTGCCAATGTCCTGCAGCGAGATACGCACGGGCAGGGTGTTCAGCAGCATGCCGACCACCTCCGAGATACCCTGCTCGTTGCGCATACGGCCGGAAAGCACCGTCCCGAACACCACCTCCTCCTGGCCGGTGCACAGGGCGAGAACCTGCGCCCAGGCCAGATGGAACAGCACCGCAGGTGTGACGCCGTTGGCGCGCGCCAGCTCGCGCAGCCGGCTGGCCTGCGCGGGATCGAGTGCGATCGAGCATTGCTCGACACGCGCATTGCTGCGCTGGGTGTCAAGCAATCCGAAGGGCGCCGTTGGCGTATCGATGCTGCCCAGCTGCGCGCTGAAGTGGGCACGTTGGGCGGCTTCCGTCTCCTGTGCCGCTTTGCCATGGGCCCGCGCAACATAGGTGCCAAACTGCTGCACCTCAGCCAGATCTTGCGCCCGGCCGGCAAGGATCTTGCCGATCTCGTCAAGCATCACCTCAAGCGACACATGGTCGGAAACCAGGTGATGGTTCAGCACGGCCAACAACCATTCACCGGTGGCAGGGTCACGCATCACGTGGCAGGCCAGCAGCGGCGCGCGATGCAGGTCCAGGCGTTGGCGGCGCGGATCGGTCAGCCGCTCAATCTGCAGGTAGGCACTCTCGCCGCCGGCTGCATCGCCGTCCCGCTCAGGCCGGGCCTCATGCTCAAACACGGGCACGACAACGTCGCGACAGACCACTTGCACGGGCTCAGCGAGCCCCTCCCAGAACACCGCGCTGCGCAGGCTGTCATGGCGCGCAACGACCTGACCCAGCGCTGCAACAAAGGCGTCAAGCCGGGCGCGCGTGTCGAAGGCGAGGATAGAGCGCAGCAAATAGGGATCACCCTCGGTGTCGAGCAACGAATGGAACAGCAATCCCTGCTGCAAGGCCGTCAAGGGATAGATCAGCTCGATATTGCCGGCGCCACCGGGCAGCTTGGCGACCAAGGCATCCAGCTGTGCCTGGTCGGCCTGGATCAGCGGCACCATCTCGGGCGTGATGCGCGCCGTGCCAGCCGGTAGGCGGAGCAGTTTTTCAGTGAGCCCGCCGCCGGCGGCCTGTACCGATGCCGCCAGTGCCGCCAAGCTGCCATCAATGAAGACCTGCTGCACCTGCAGCACCCAGCCCTGCCTGTGCAAGCGGTCGACCATCTGGATGACGAGCAGCGAATGCCCGCCCAGCTCGAAGAAGTGGTCGCGCCGGCCGACCCGCTGCAGCTTCAGCAGCTCCGCCCAGATCGCCGCAATCGCCTCCTCAACCTCTCCCTGCGGCGCCTCGTACTCCCGCTTCACCACCGCCGCCTCATCCGGCGCCGGCAGCGCCCGACGGTCCAGCTTGCCGTTGGCCGTCAGCGGCCAGCCCTCCAACTGCACGAACGCGCTGGGCACCATGTACTCCGGCAGCTCGCGCGCCAGCCGCCCCCGCAGCTCCCCAATGTCCAGCTCTCCCGCTCCCGCTTGCTGCGCCACCACATAGGCCACCAGCCGCTTCTGCGATCCC
>NZ_JAVXZY010000020.1:0-10000 GCF_032337115.1 Roseateles aquae | reverse complement strand
ACAAGGTAGCCGTATCGGAAGGTGCGGCTGGATCACCTCCTTTCTAGAAAATGGTCGAGCAGCGAGTTACTGCATGCAGTAGCAAGCCAGCGAGATCCAAATGACTCTAATTCAAGCGCCCACACTTATCGGCTGTATCACAACAGTGAGTGAATAATGCGTGAGCCTGCCGAGCTGGCCTCCAAGGCGAGCGTTACTGAGACAGGGGCACGCGAGATTAACGCGTGGGTCTGTAGCTCAGTCGGTTAGAGCACCGTCTTGATAAGGCGGGGGTCGCTGGTTCGAATCCAGCCAGACCCACCACGGATTTGAGAAAAGTCCCGGGGGATTAGCTCAGCTGGGAGAGCACCTGCTTTGCAAGCAGGGGGTCGTCGGTTCGATCCCGTCATCCTCCACCAAAACACTCATCGGGTTGGCAAACCACAGTGGCTAAAGGCTACTGTGGTTTGCCAGTCTTAGACATTCAAATGTCGGCTGTTGTTCTTTAACAATTTGTAGAGTCGAATCAGCGTTGTCGACGGAAAGTTCAGTTTCTTCGTAAAGGGGGCTGGACACCGTGCCGTCGGCAACATTTTGATTGCGTCAACATAGACTTCAGCTAAGCAAGTTAGCGAATGCCGCGAGGTATTTGTTAAGTTAATTAGGTATGAAGAACGGCGTAACGCGTGAATACTCAATAAACGTATGGACTGAACGATAGTCTGTACGAGTCCTTGACGACAGTGCAGTCAGCGCTGTCAAAGTTATAGGGTCAAGTGACTAAGTGCATGTGGTGGATGCCTTGGCGATTACAGGCGACGAAGGACGTGATAGCCTGCGAAAAGCTTCGGGGAGCTGGCAAATTAGCTTTGATCCGGAGATATCCGAATGGGGAAACCCACCTCGCAAGAGGTAACTCTGACTGAATACATAGGTCATTGTGGCGAACCGGGTGAACTGAAACATCTCAGTAGCTCGAGGAAAAGACATCAACCGAGATTCCGAAAGTAGTGGCGAGCGAAATCGGAGTAGCCCTCGCGTTTTAGCAGTTTGCATATCAAAACGGAATGGAAAGTCCGGCCATAGTGGGTGATAGCCCCGTATGAGAAATGCAGATTGTGGAACTAGGCGCGAATAGAGTAGGGCGGGACACGTGAAATCCTGTCTGAATATGGGGGGACCATCCTCCAAGGCTAAATACTCGTAATCGACCGATAGTGAACAAGTACCGTGAGGGAAAGGCGAAAAGAACCCCGGGAGGGGAGTGAAATAGATCCTGAAACCGCATGCATACAAAAAGTAGGAGCCCGCAAGGGTGACTGCGTACCTTTTGTATAATGGGTCAGCGACTTACATTCAGTGGCGAGGTTAACCGAATAGGGAAGCCGTAGAGAAATCGAGTCCGAATAGGGCGAATTAGTCGCTGGGTGTAGACCCGAAACCAAGTGATCTATCCATGGCCAGGATGAAGGTACCGTAACAGGTGCTGGAGGTCCGAACCGACTAGTGTTGCAAAACTAGCGGATGAGCTGTGGATAGGGGTGAAAGGCTAAACAAACTTGGAAATAGCTGGTTCTCTCCGAAAACTATTTAGGTAGTGCCTCAAGTATTACCATCGGGGGTAGAGCACTGTTTAGGCTAGGGGGTCATGGCGACTTACCAAACCTATGCAAACTCCGAATACCGATGAGTACAGCTTGGGAGACAGAGCACCGGGTGCTAACGTCCGGACTCAAGAGGGAAACAACCCAGACCGCCAGCTAAGGTCCCTAAAATTGGCTAAGTGGGAAACGAAGTGGGAAGGCTAAAACAGTCAGGATGTTGGCTTAGAAGCAGCCATCATTTAAAGAAAGCGTAATAGCTCACTGATCGAGTCGTCCTGCGCGGAAGATGTAACGGGGCTAAGCCAGTTACCGAAGCTGCGGATGTGCAATTTATTGCACGTGGTAGGAGAGCGTTCTGTAAGCCTGAGAAGGTGGGTTGTGAAGCCTGCTGGAGGTATCAGAAGTGCGAATGCTGACATGAGTAGCGTTAAAGGGGGTGAAAAGCCCCCTCGCCGAAAGCGCAAGGTTTCCTACGCAACGTTCATCGGCGTAGGGTGAGTCGGCCCCTAAGGCGAGGCAGAGATGCGTAGCTGATGGGAAACAGGTAAATATTCCTGTACCGAACTGTAGTGCGATGTGGGGACGGAGAAGGTTAGCTCAGCCGGGTGTTGGATGTCCCGGTTCAAGCGTGTAGTCGTGCTCTTTAGGCAAATCCGGAGAGCTAAGATGAGGCGTGATAACGAGTCTGCTTGCAGACGAAGTGAGTGATACCCTGCTTCCAAGAAAAGCCACTAAGCTTCAGCTACAGAGCGACCGTACCGCAAACCGACACTGGTGCGCGAGATGAGTATTCTAAGGCGCTTGAGAGAACTCTGGAGAAGGAACTCGGCAAATTGACACCGTAACTTCGGAAGAAGGTGTGCCTTTAGTATGTGTATGGATTTACTCCAGAAGCAGAATGAGGCCGCAGAGAATCGGTGGCTGCGACTGTTTATTAAAAACACAGCACTCTGCAAAGACGAAAGTCGACGTATAGGGTGTGACGCCTGCCCGGTGCTGGAAGATTAAATGATGGGGTGCAAGCTCTTGACTGAAGTCCCAGTAAACGGCGGCCGTAACTATAACGGTCCTAAGGTAGCGAAATTCCTTGTCGGGTAAGTTCCGACCTGCACGAATGGCGTAACGATGGCCACACTGTCTCCTCCAGAGACTCAGCGAAGTTGAAATGTTTGTGATGATGCAATCTCCCCGCGGAAAGACGGAAAGACCCCATGAACCTTTACTGTAGCTTTACATTGGACTTTGAACAGATCTGTGTAGGATAGGTGGGAGGCTTTGAAGTAGGGACGCTAGTTTCTATGGAGCCAACGTTGAAATACCACCCTGGTGTGTTTGAGGTTCTAACCTTGGTCCCTTATCGGGATTGGGGACAGTGTATGGTGGGCAGTTTGACTGGGGCGGTCTCCTCCCAAAGTGTAACGGAGGAGTTCGAAGGTACGCTAAATACGGTCGGAAATCGTGTTGATAGTGCATTGGCATAAGCGTGCTTGACTGCGAGACTGACAAGTCGAGCAGGTACGAAAGTAGGACAAAGTGATCCGGTGGTTCTGTATGGAAGGGCCATCGCTCAACGGATAAAAGGTACTCTGGGGATAACAGGCTGATACCGCCCAAGAGTTCATATCGACGGCGGTGTTTGGCACCTCGATGTCGGCTCATCTCATCCTGGGGCTGTAGCCGGTCCCAAGGGTATGGCTGTTCGCCATTTAAAGAGGTACGTGAGCTGGGTTTAAAACGTCGTGAGACAGTTTGGTCCCTATCTTCCGTGGGCGCTGCAAGATTGAGAGAGCCTGCTCCTAGTACGAGAGGACCGGAGTGGACGCACCTCTGGTGTATCGGTTGTCACGCCAGTGGCATTGCCGAGTAGCTAAGTGCGGAAGAGATAACCGCTGAAAGCATCTAAGCGGGAAACTCGTCTCAAGATGAGTCTTGCCGGGGCCTAGAGCCCCCTGAAGGGTCGTTCGAGACCAGGACGTTGATAGGCTGGGTGTGGAAGCGCAGTAATGCGTTAAGCTAACCAGTACTAATTGCCCGTGAGGCTTGACCCTATAACTTTGACAGTTCGATCAGATGAGCAATCATCAGAACGCGTCAGAGCTTATTGAGGTAAACAAGTTATGCTGTTCTTCAGAAGTCTGTTCATTCACTTGAACACTTGAACGCAATCAAAATCAAAGCTGATTCAAGCAGTAAGCCAAGCTATACTGCAGACTCTACGAATTGGGTAAGTTGTTCGCTCAAGCAACAACTTGCCAACCAGTTAAGCCTGATGACCATAGCGAGTTGGTCCCACTCCTTCCCATCCCGAACAGGACAGTGAAATGACTCAGCGCCGATGATAGTGCGGATTCCCGTGTGAAAGTAGGTCATCGTCAGGCTAATATTAAGGAAAACGCCCGGTCAACCGACCGGGCGTTTTTATCTCTGTCTCCAGATGCAAGCCTTGCGCGCAGCGCTTGCATCTGCAGATGGCGCCGGTGGGTAGATTGATGCGCAGCATCGAGATGTTCGGCCTGGTGTGCAGCGAGAGCCTTGATGGCAGCGAGATGAAAATCTTCTGCAATAAGGGTTGACGATAGTGAAGACTTCGATCATAATCTCGCCTCTGCGCTGACAACGGTCAGCGACGCAAGACGAAGGCAGGTGGCGAGAGCTGCTGGATCTGAGTTAAGCGGATGTTCTTTAAGAATTCACAGCCGATAAGCGTGGGCGTTTGAAGGTGAGTTTTGATGCTCGGTGACGAGTATCAAGTCTCTTAGACTTTAAACGCTCACGGAAATTAGATTTGAACTATGCAAATGGTTTAAGTCGATTCCGTTGAGTAAATCAAGATCGAACTGTAGAGTTTGATCCTGGCTCAGATTGAACGCTGGCGGCATGCCTTACACATGCAAGTCGAACGGTAACAGGTTAAGCTGACGAGTGGCGAACGGGTGAGTAATGTATCGGAACGTGCCCAGTCGTGGGGGATAACTACTCGAAAGAGTGGCTAATACCGCATACGACCTGAGGGTGAAAGCGGGGGACCGTAAGGCCTCGCGCGATTGGAGCGGCCGATATCAGATTAGGTAGTTGGTGGGGTAAAGGCTCACCAAGCCGACGATCTGTAGCTGGTCTGAGAGGACGACCAGCCACACTGGGACTGAGACACGGCCCAGACTCCTACGGGAGGCAGCAGTGGGGAATTTTGGACAATGGACGCAAGTCTGATCCAGCCATGCCGCGTGCGGGAAGAAGGCCTTCGGGTTGTAAACCGCTTTTGTCAGGGAAGAAACGAGCGTCTCTAATACAGATGCTTAATGACGGTACCTGAAGAATAAGCACCGGCTAACTACGTGCCAGCAGCCGCGGTAATACGTAGGGTGCAAGCGTTAATCGGAATTACTGGGCGTAAAGCGTGCGCAGGCGGTTATGCAAGACAGAGGTGAAATCCCCGGGCTCAACCTGGGAACTGCCTTTGTGACTGCATGGCTAGAGTACGGTAGAGGGGGATGGAATTCCGCGTGTAGCAGTGAAATGCGTAGATATGCGGAGGAACACCGATGGCGAAGGCAATCCCCTGGACCTGTACTGACGCTCATGCACGAAAGCGTGGGGAGCAAACAGGATTAGATACCCTGGTAGTCCACGCCCTAAACGATGTCAACTGGTTGTTGGGAGGGTTTCTTCTCAGTAACGTAGCTAACGCGTGAAGTTGACCGCCTGGGGAGTACGGCCGCAAGGTTGAAACTCAAAGGAATTGACGGGGACCCGCACAAGCGGTGGATGATGTGGTTTAATTCGATGCAACGCGAAAAACCTTACCTACCCTTGACATGCCAGGAATCCTGAAGAGATTTGGGAGTGCTCGAAAGAGAACCTGGACACAGGTGCTGCATGGCCGTCGTCAGCTCGTGTCGTGAGATGTTGGGTTAAGTCCCGCAACGAGCGCAACCCTTGTCATTAGTTGCTACGAAAGGGCACTCTAATGAGACTGCCGGTGACAAACCGGAGGAAGGTGGGGATGACGTCAGGTCATCATGGCCCTTATGGGTAGGGCTACACACGTCATACAATGGCCGGTACAGAGGGCTGCCAACCCGCGAGGGGGAGCTAATCCCAGAAAACCGGTCGTAGTCCGGATCGTAGTCTGCAACTCGACTGCGTGAAGTCGGAATCGCTAGTAATCGCGGATCAGCTTGCCGCGGTGAATACGTTCCCGGGTCTTGTACACACCGCCCGTCACACCATGGGAGCGGGTTCTGCCAGAAGTAGTTAGCCTAACCGCAAGGAGGGCGATTACCACGGCAGGGTTCGTGACTGGGGTGAAGTCGTAACAAGGTAGCCGTATCGGAAGGTGCGGCTGGATCACCTCCTTTCTAGAAAATGGTCGAGCAGCGAGTTACTGCATGCAGTAGCAAGCCAGCGAGATCCAAATGACTCTAATTCAAGCGCCCACACTTATCGGCTGTATCACAACAGTGAGTGAATAATGCGTGAGCCTGCCGAGCTGGCCTCCAAGGCGAGCGTTACTGAGACAGGGGCACGCGAGATTAACGCGTGGGTCTGTAGCTCAGTCGGTTAGAGCACCGTCTTGATAAGGCGGGGGTCGCTGGTTCGAATCCAGCCAGACCCACCACGGATTTGAGAAAAGTCCCGGGGGATTAGCTCAGCTGGGAGAGCACCTGCTTTGCAAGCAGGGGGTCGTCGGTTCGATCCCGTCATCCTCCACCAAAACACTCATCGGGTTGGCAAACCACAGTGGCTAAAGGCTACTGTGGTTTGCCAGTCTTAGACATTCAAATGTCGGCTGTTGTTCTTTAACAATTTGTAGAGTCGAATCAGCGTTGTCGACGGAAAGTTCAGTTTCTTCGTAAAGGGGGCTGGACACCGTGCCGTCGGCAACATTTTGATTGCGTCAACATAGACTTCAGCTAAGCAAGTTAGCGAATGCCGCGAGGTATTTGTTAAGTTAATTAGGTATGAAGAACGGCGTAACGCGTGAATACTCAATAAACGTATGGACTGAACGATAGTCTGTACGAGTCCTTGACGACAGTGCAGTCAGCGCTGTCAAAGTTATAGGGTCAAGTGACTAAGTGCATGTGGTGGATGCCTTGGCGATTACAGGCGACGAAGGACGTGATAGCCTGCGAAAAGCTTCGGGGAGCTGGCAAATTAGCTTTGATCCGGAGATATCCGAATGGGGAAACCCACCTCGCAAGAGGTAACTCTGACTGAATACATAGGTCATTGTGGCGAACCGGGTGAACTGAAACATCTCAGTAGCTCGAGGAAAAGACATCAACCGAGATTCCGAAAGTAGTGGCGAGCGAAATCGGAGTAGCCCTCGCGTTTTAGCAGTTTGCATATCAAAACGGAATGGAAAGTCCGGCCATAGTGGGTGATAGCCCCGTATGAGAAATGCAGATTGTGGAACTAGGCGCGAATAGAGTAGGGCGGGACACGTGAAATCCTGTCTGAATATGGGGGGACCATCCTCCAAGGCTAAATACTCGTAATCGACCGATAGTGAACAAGTACCGTGAGGGAAAGGCGAAAAGAACCCCGGGAGGGGAGTGAAATAGATCCTGAAACCGCATGCATACAAAAAGTAGGAGCCCGCAAGGGTGACTGCGTACCTTTTGTATAATGGGTCAGCGACTTACATTCAGTGGCGAGGTTAACCGAATAGGGAAGCCGTAGAGAAATCGAGTCCGAATAGGGCGAATTAGTCGCTGGGTGTAGACCCGAAACCAAGTGATCTATCCATGGCCAGGATGAAGGTACCGTAACAGGTGCTGGAGGTCCGAACCGACTAGTGTTGCAAAACTAGCGGATGAGCTGTGGATAGGGGTGAAAGGCTAAACAAACTTGGAAATAGCTGGTTCTCTCCGAAAACTATTTAGGTAGTGCCTCAAGTATTACCATCGGGGGTAGAGCACTGTTTAGGCTAGGGGGTCATGGCGACTTACCAAACCTATGCAAACTCCGAATACCGATGAGTACAGCTTGGGAGACAGAGCACCGGGTGCTAACGTCCGGACTCAAGAGGGAAACAACCCAGACCGCCAGCTAAGGTCCCTAAAATTGGCTAAGTGGGAAACGAAGTGGGAAGGCTAAAACAGTCAGGATGTTGGCTTAGAAGCAGCCATCATTTAAAGAAAGCGTAATAGCTCACTGATCGAGTCGTCCTGCGCGGAAGATGTAACGGGGCTAAGCCAGTTACCGAAGCTGCGGATGTGCAATTTATTGCACGTGGTAGGAGAGCGTTCTGTAAGCCTGAGAAGGTGGGTTGTGAAGCCTGCTGGAGGTATCAGAAGTGCGAATGCTGACATGAGTAGCGTTAAAGGGGGTGAAAAGCCCCCTCGCCGAAAGCGCAAGGTTTCCTACGCAACGTTCATCGGCGTAGGGTGAGTCGGCCCCTAAGGCGAGGCAGAGATGCGTAGCTGATGGGAAACAGGTAAATATTCCTGTACCGAACTGTAGTGCGATGTGGGGACGGAGAAGGTTAGCTCAGCCGGGTGTTGGATGTCCCGGTTCAAGCGTGTAGTCGTGCTCTTTAGGCAAATCCGGAGAGCTAAGATGAGGCGTGATAACGAGTCTGCTTGCAGACGAAGTGAGTGATACCCTGCTTCCAAGAAAAGCCACTAAGCTTCAGCTACAGAGCGACCGTACCGCAAACCGACACTGGTGCGCGAGATGAGTATTCTAAGGCGCTTGAGAGAACTCTGGAGAAGGAACTCGGCAAATTGACACCGTAACTTCGGAAGAAGGTGTGCCTTTAGTATGTGTATGGATTTACTCCAGAAGCAGAATGAGGCCGCAGAGAATCGGTGGCTGCGACTGTTTATTAAAAACACAGCACTCTGCAAAGACGAAAGTCGACGTATAGGGTGTGACGCCTGCCCGGTGCTGGAAGATTAAATGATGGGGTGCAAGCTCTTGACTGAAGTCCCAGTAAACGGCGGCCGTAACTATAACGGTCCTAAGGTAGCGAAATTCCTTGTCGGGTAAGTTCCGACCTGCACGAATGGCGTAACGATGGCCACACTGTCTCCTCCAGAGACTCAGCGAAGTTGAAATGTTTGTGATGATGCAATCTCCCCGCGGAAAGACGGAAAGACCCCATGAACCTTTACTGTAGCTTTACATTGGACTTTGAACAGATCTGTGTAGGATAGGTGGGAGGCTTTGAAGTAGGGACGCTAGTTTCTATGGAGCCAACGTTGAAATACCACCCTGGTGTGTTTGAGGTTCTAACCTTGGTCCCTTATCGGGATTGGGGACAGTGTATGGTGGGCAGTTTGACTGGGGCGGTCTCCTCCCAAAGTGTAACGGAGGAGTTCGAAGGTACGCTAAATACGGTCGGAAATCGTGTTGATAGTGCATTGGCATAAGCGTGCTTGACTGCGAGACTGACAAGTCGAGCAGGTACGAAAGTAGGACAAAGTGATCCGGTGGTTCTGTATGGAAGGGCCATCGCTCAACGGATAAAAGGTACTCTGGGGATAACAGGCTGATACCGCCCAAGAGTTCATATCGACGGCGGTGTTTGGCACCTCGATGTCGGCTCATCTCATCCTGGGGCTGTAGCCGGTCCCAAGGGTATGGCTGTTCGCCATTTAAAGAGGTACGTGAGCTGGGTTTAAAACGTCGTGAGACAGTTTGGTCCCTATCTTCCGTGGGCGCTGCAAGATTGAGAGAGCCTGCTCCTAGTACGAGAGGACCGGAGTGGACGCACCTCTGGTGTATCGGTTGTCACGCCAGTGGCATTGCCGAGTAGCTAAGTGCGGAAGAGATAACCGCTGAAAGCATCTAAGCGGGAAACTCGTCTCAAGATGAGTCTTGCCGGGGCCTAGAGCCCCCTGAAGGGTCGTTCGAGACCAGGACGTTGATAGGCTGGGTGTGGAAGCGCAGTAATGCGTTAAGCTAACCAGTACTAATTGCCCGTGAGGCTTGACCCTATAACTTTGACAGTTCGATCAGATGAGCAATCATCAGAACGCGTCAGAGCTTATTGAGGTAAACAAGTTATGCTGTTCTTCAGAAGTCTGTTCATTCACTTGAACACTTGAACGCAATCAAAATCAAAGCTGATTCAAGCAGTAAGCCAAGCTATACTGCAGACTCTACGAATTGGGTAAGTTGTTCGCTCAAGCAACAACTTGCCAACCAGTTAAGCCTGATGACCATAGCGAGTTGGTCCCACTCCTTCCCATCCCGAACAGGACAGTGAAATGACTCAGCGCCGATGATAGTGCGGATTCCCGTGTGAAAGTAGGTCATCGTCAGGCTAATATCTCGGTACTCACCCACAGTGAGACCTGCAAGTTCAAAACCCCCGACTTCGTACGAAGCGGGGGTTTTTGCATTTGGGTTCACCGCGGAGAGCTGTGCCGAATGAGACCGATACAGCGCAACACTCGACTAGGCAG
>NZ_JAVXZY010000019.1:0-12731 GCF_032337115.1 Roseateles aquae | reverse complement strand
AGGAAGCGCTCTGCCGTCAGCTCCTCTCGGTTCAGATACCCTCTGCCCACGCCCGCTCCGCCGATGTACAGCTCTGCGGCCACCCCCAGCGGCACCGGCTCGCCGTGGCGGTCCAGGATGTAGATCCTTGCGTTGGCCACTGGCCGACCGATCTGCACCTGTTCGCCGCTTTCATGGATCGCCGCGATCGTGGCGTCCACCGTGCACTCGGTCGGCCCGTAGACATTGAAGGCCTTCAGCGTCGAGCCGCGCAGCGCGTTCCAGCTCGCTGGCGCGATCGCCTCCCCGCCGATGACAACGCTCAGATGCGCCAGCTCGGGCACTTCCAGCAGGCCCGCCTGGATCAGCATGTCCAGCTGCATCGGCGTGCAGTCGAACGCATCAATGCGGCGCTGCTTGAGCCACCCCAGCAGTCGCGGCCCATCGCCGCGCAGCGCCTGCGGGATCAGCTCCAGGCAATGCCCTGCCAGCAGCTGCACGAGGCCCTTGACTGACGCATCGAAGGACACCGAGGCGTTCAGCGCAATACGGCTGCCCGGCGCCAAATGCGCATAGGCCGTGCAGGCGAGAGCCTCGAACAGATTGACGACCGAGTGGTGCTCCACCATCACGCCCTTGGGCATCCCGGTCGAGCCCGAGGTGTAGATCACATAGGCCAGATGCTGCGGGCTCAGGCCGGGAACGACCGGATCGGCAATGTCAAAGGGCAGTCCGGGCACGGCACCGTCGTCGACCGCCAGGGTGGGCACATCCAGCAGCCCCGCGGCCGGGCCGTCGCGCTCGCTCAGCAGTGCCTTCGGCGCGCAGTCCTCCAGCATGAACTTCAGCCGCTCGGCCGGCTGCAGCGGGTCCAGCGGCACATAGCCAGCACCGGCCTTGAGGATCGCCAGCAGGCCCACAACAAGCCCGACGCTGCGCTCCATGCAGATCGCGACCCGGTCGTCGGGCCGCACGCCGGCATCGATCAGCGCATGCGCCAGTCCGTTGGCCCGCGCGTTGAGCTCGCGGTAGCTGAGCTGCTCGCCTTCGTACACCAGCGCTGCCGCGTCCGGCCTGTGCCGTGCCTGGGCTTCGATGCGGCGGTGGAGCAAGGCCGGCTGAGTGCTGTCTCGAACGCGCACCGCATGGCGATTGAAGACGTCGAGCAGCATCCGCTGCTCGTCCGCCGGCAACAGGCCGGTCGTCGAGCGTTTCCCGTCGAGCAGCGCACGCAGCGCATTGATCCAGTAGCTGAGCAGGCGTTCAGGGTCAACCTGACGGCAGTGCAGACTCAGTGAGAAGACATCGCCAAAGTCATCGACCACCGCGCGGATCGGAAAGTTCGTCCTTTCATCGCTGAGCAAGTAACGCATGCCTGTTGCGACAGCACTGCCGGCACCACGCGCATTGGCCTTGCTGTGGCGGTGGTTGAGGGTGCTGGTGAAAAGCGGCAGCCCGGGCGCTACGTTGCTGCATTGCTGTGCCAACGTCAGGGGGGTCTGTTCATGGCTGACCAACTCACGCAGCTGCGCGTAGACCTGCATGGGGTCCGCTTCGCGGGCATTGATGCGCAGCGGCAAGGTGTTGACCAGCATGCCGACCACCTCGGCTAGCCCCGCCTGACTGCGCATGCGTCCCGACAGAACGGTGCCAAAGACAACCTCGTCCTGCCCGGTGCACAAGGACAGCACCTGCGCCCACGCCAGGTGGAATAACACCGCCGGCGTCACACCTTGGGCACGCGCCAGGTCGCGCAACTGACGGGCCATGGGCAGCGCCAGCCTATGCTCAGCTTGCTCCACATCTGCGCCACCGCCCTGCGTGCCAAGCACTCCGAACGGTGCCGTCGGCGCGTCGACATCGGCGAGCTGCTTTGCAAAGTAGGCACGCTGGGCTGCCTCTGTCGCTGCACGATCGTGGCCATAGCTCATCGCCATGTGGTCACCGAACTGCCGGGCCGGAGCCAGTTCCTGCGCGCGGCCGGCCAGGATGAGTTCGATCTCGTCAAGCATCGCCTCTAGCGACACATGATCGGAGATCAGATGATGATTCAGAATGGCCAGCAGCCATTCGCCGTTGGCCGGGTCTTGCATGACATGGCAAGCAAGCAAGGGCGCCCGGCTCAGATCAAGGCGCTGGTGACGCGGGTCGGTCAGCCGTTCCAGCTGTTCAAACGCTTCACCCTCGCCCGTCGTCAACTGCTGCTCGTAAACAGGCAGTTCGACCGCCCGGCAAACCACTTGCAGCGGCTGCTCGAGCCCCTCCCAGAAGACAGCGCTGCGCAGGCTGTCGTGCCGCGCCACGACCTGCGAAAGCGCACTCACGAAAGCGTCGAGCCGCGCACGGGCGTCGAAAGCCAGGATGGAGCGCAGCAGATAGGGGTCGCCCACGGTCTCCAGCAGGGAATGAAACAACATCCCTTGCTGCAGCGCGGAGAGCGCAAAAACCTGTTCGATATTGCCAACGCCGCCCGGCACCCGGGCGACCAGCGCATCGAGCGCCCCCTCGTCCAGCGACAGATGCGGCAGCATCGCCGGCGTGAGACGCTGCGCGCCAAGCGGGATGCGCGGCAGCGCCTCGATGACTGCCGGCTCGTTGACGGACGCACCGGCCCGCTCAACGTGAGCAGCCAGGGCCGCCAACGTCGCGTCGATGAAGACCTGCTGGACCTGCAGCTGAAAGCCGCGGCGACGCAGCCGCTCGACCATCTCGATGACCATCAGCGAGTGACCACCGAGCTCGAAGAAGTGATCGTGGCGGCCAACCCGTTCCAGCTTCAGCAACTCGGCCCATACCGCGGCGAAGGCCTGTTCGACCTCGCCTTGCGGCGCCTCATAGGCATGTGTCACCAGCGCAGCCTGCTCGGGCACAGGCAGAGCGGCGCGGTCCAGCTTGCCATTGGCTGTCAGCGGGAACGCAGGGAGCGGCACAAACGCTGTCGGCACCATGTACTCCGGCAGGTCGCGACTCAGCTGCGCGCGCAGCGCAGCCAAGTCAAGCGCCGTGTCGGTGACCAGGTAGGCAACCAGCCGCTTGTCCGTCGCGTCATCCTGCCTAGCCAGAACAACAGCCTCGCGCACCCCATCGCAGCTGGCAAGCCTGGTCTCGATCTCGCCAAGTTCTATCCGGAAGCCGCGGATCTTCACCTGGTGATCATTGCGGCCCAGGTACTCGATCCTGCCATCGGACAGCCGACGTGCGAGATCGCCCGTTCGATACATCCGCGCCTTGCCAAGCGCGGACGCCTCAGCAAAGGGATCGTGCAGGAAACGTTCCGCGGTCAGCGCGTCGCGGTTCAGATAGCCACGCGCCACACCCGCCCCACCGACATACATTTCACCCACCACGCCAAAGGGCACCGGCTGAAGATGGCGATCAAGGATGTAGAGCCGCAGGTCGGGTATTGGCACACCGATCACGCTGCTGCTGCCGAGCTCGATGTCGGTCTGATCCAAGACGTGGAAAGTCACGTGCACCGTGGTCTCGGTGATGCCGTACATATTGACCAGCCGGGTCCGAGCCAGCGGGTTTCGACGCACCCACGGGCGCAGACTGCTGAAGTCAAGCGCTTCGCCACCAAAGATCACCTCGCGCAGCTGGTGTTCGCTGCTGCTGCGCGCCTGTGCCGCTATCAACTGCCGGAAGGCACTCGGCGTCTGATTGAGCACCGTCACATGCTCACGACACAGCAGTTCGTAGAAGTCATCGGCGGAGCGCGCACAGAGGCTGGGCACGACGACGAGTCGACCACCGAAACCCAAGGAGCCCCAGATCTCCCAAACCGTGAAGTCGAAGGCGTAGGAATGGAACAGGGTCCAGACGTCTTGCGCGCCAAAGCGGAACCAGGGGTCAGTGGCCGTCAGCAGCCGTGCCACCTGGCGGTGCTCGACCATCACACCCTTGGGCCGCCCGGTTGATCCCGAGGTGTAGATGATGTAAGCGAGGGCGTCGCCGCCGAGCACGATCTCGGGCGCGGTGCGCGGCAGATCGGCAAAAGCATGCAGATCATCGAGCAGAAGCTGCGCCAGCGCTCGATCCGGCAGCGCCCCTTGCAGGTCTTGCTGCGTCAACAGCGCGGTGGGGCTGCTGTCGTCGAGCATCATCGCCAGCCGATCGGCCGGATGAACCGGATCCAGCGGCACATAGGCAGCACCACACTTCAGCACTGCCAACAGCCCGACAACGAGTTCGATACCGCGGTTCATGCACACCGCAACACGGTCGTGGGCACGCACACCCAGAGCGAGCAGCCGATGCGCGACCTGGTTTGCGCCCTCGTCCAGCTCGCGATAGCTCAGGCGCCGCGATTCGAACACCAGCGCCGTCGCATCGGGGCGTACAGCCGCCTGGCCAGCGACGAGCTCGTGAATCAGGCGCTCGCTCGGGAACTCGCGATAGTTGCCGAAGGCCGCCTGCAGCAACGCTTGTTGCTGCGGCGCATCAAGCAAACGCAGCTGGCTGACTCGCGCCCCATCATCAGCAGCCATGGCGGCAAGCACAGTGGCGAAGCAGGCCAGCCAGCGCCGCATCGTCACATCGTCAAAAAGATCGGTCGCGTAAAGCAGATCGAAATGCAGGGTCTGCGCCTTGTCGATGGCGGAAAGACTCAGATCGAACTGCGCGGTGCGCAGCGGTGGATCGATACGCGAAAGCGCCAGTCCTGCCAGCTCCCAGTGCTCGTTCGTGCCGCTGGAGTCCAGTGTCAGCAGGGTCTGGAACAGCGGGCTGTGGGCCAGGCTGCGCTGCGGCTTGAGCGCATCGACGACCTGCTCAAACGGCAGATCCTGGTGCGCATAGGCATCCAGCGTGTTGCGCCTGACCATAGCGAGCAACTCGGCAACGCTCGGATCAGCTTGTTCGCCAAACTCGACACGCAGCGCCAGCGTGTTGGCAAAGAAGCCGATCAGGCCTTCGAGCTGGCCATGCTGGCGATTGGCGATCGGACTGCCGATCACGACATCGTCCTGCCCCGACAGCCGCGCCATCAGCACCGCCCAGCCCGCCAGCAGCGTCATGTACAAGGTCGTGCCGTGGCGATGGCTGAGCGACCTCAAGCCCTGCGTCGTCGGCGCGTCGAGTTCCATGGCGATCGACGCACCGGCATAGCTCTGTCGTGCCGGCCGCGGCCGATCGGTCGGCAGGGCCAGCAGCTCGGGCGCTCCGCTCAGGCGAGTTCGCCAGTAGTCAAGCTGCCGCTGCAGGCGCTCACCCTGCAGCCACTGGCGCTGCCACACCGCATAGTCCGCGTACTGGATCGCCAGCTCGGGCAGCGGATCGACCCGCCCCTGGCTGAAGGCCGCGTAGAGCTCGCCGACCTCGCGCACCAGCACCCCCACCGACCAACCATCGGAGATGATGTGGTGCTGGTTGATCAGGAGCACGTGCTCCTCATCTGCGAGCTTGAGCAACAGGCCATGGATCAGCGGGCCGCCAGCCAGGTCAAATGCCGAGGCGCCGTGATCGAGCGAGAGACGCTGGACGGCGGCGTCCAGCTCATGCCCCTGCAGGGCCCGCAGATCCCGCTCGGCGAGTGCGAAGCCAGCCTCGGAACGGTCGATCACTTGGACTGCCTCGCCGCCACGCTGCAGGAAGCGCGTGCGCAAGATTTCGTGACGGGCAACGATGCGGTCAAGCGTCGCCTTGAGTGCCGCGGAATCCAGGGGCCCCTGCAGCCGCAAGGCCGCGGGCATGTTGTATGCCGAGCTTGCGGCACCATCGAGCTGGGCCAGGAACCACAGCCGTTGCTGCGCCCATGACAGGGGCAAGTCTTGTGCCCGATCAACCGGCTGAATCAGATCCAGCCAGCCGCGCTCTGCACCAGCCACCTGCGCCGCGAAAGCCATCAGCACCGGCTGCTCGAACAGCGTGCGCAGCGCCACTTCCACGCCCAGCTGCTCGCGCAGCCGCGAGTTCAGCTGCACCGCCAGCAGCGAATGCCCGCCCAGCTCGAAGAAGTGATCCCGCCGCCCCACTCGCTCAAGCTTGAGCAGCTCTGCCCAGATCTGCGCAATCGCCGCTTCCAGCTCGCCTTGCGGCGCCTCGTACTCGCGCGCCACCACGGCCGACGCATCCGGCGCCGGCAGCGCTGCCCGGTCCAGCTTGCCGTTGGCCGTCAGCGGCAAGGCCTCCAGCACCACGAAGGCGCTGGGCACCATGTACTGCGGCAGCTCGCGCGACAGCGTGCCGCGCAGCGCTGCAATGTCCAGCTCGCCCGGCTGCGTCGCTTGCGCCACCACATAGGCCACCAGCCGCTTCTCCTGCCCCTCATCGCCCCGGGCCAGCACCACCGCCTCGCGCACGCCCGCGCAGCCCGCCAGCCGGCTCTCGATTTCCCCAAGTTCGATCCGGAAGCCCCGGATCTTGACCTGGAAGTCGTTGCGTCCCAGGTACTCGATCGTCCCGTCAGACCTCCAGCGTCCGAGGTCTCCGGTCTTGTACAACCGCGCTGCGGGTTCGGTGCTGAACGGGTCGGCAACAAAGCGCTCGGCCGTCAGCTCGTCGCGCTTGAGGTAGCCGCGCGCCACGCCGTCCCCGCCGATGTAGAGCTCACCCGCCACGCCCAGTGGCACCGGCTCGCGCTGCGCATCAAGGATGTAGATACGCACATTGGCAATCGGCGCACCGATGGGCACGGTGTCGAGCTCGTCGCCGGTGCAGCGCCAGGCACTGGCGCAAACGGTGGCCTCGCTTGGCCCATAGGCGTTGAATACCGCCAGGCGTCGCGCCCAACGCCGCGCAAGCTGAGGCGGACAGGCCTCCCCGGCCATCACCAGGCACTCGAGCGGCAGTTCGGCATCATCAGGAAACACCATGACGGCCGATGACGGCAGGGTTGCGTGGGTGACCTCCTGCTCCCGCAGCAGTGTCAGCAGCGGTGCGCCGGGCATGAGCTGTTCCTGTGCGGCGATGACCAGCGTCGCACCGGCACACAAGGCCATCACCAGCTCGGACACGCTCGCATCGAAGCTTGTCGAGGCGAACTGCAGCACGCGGCTGTTTGGGCCGACAGCGAACAACTCGATCTGTGCCTGCGCAAGATTGGCCAGACCGCCATGGGTATTCAGCACACCCTTGGGCTCGCCGGTCGACCCCGAGGTGTAAATCACATAGGCCAGACTCGAAGCGCTCAACTCCTGCGGTACAGGACTGTGGTCCGGTCGCGCGTCAAACGCGCCGGGTGCATCGACGAGCAGGCACGGTACTCCTTGGCAGCAGGCCGTCAGCATGGCTTCAAGCGCGCACTCGGTGAGCAGCAGCACCGGCTGGCTGTCCGAGATCATGAAGCCCAGGCGTGCTGCGGGATGACGGGCGTCCAGCGGCACATAGCCAGCACCAGACTTCAACACCGCGAGCTGGGCGACCACCTGGTTGATGCCACGCTCCATGCAAATCGCCACGCGGTCGTCGACGCGCACACCGTGTGCGATCAGTGCGTGTGCCAGGCGGTTCGCGCGGGCATCGAGCTGCGCGTAGCTGAGCTGCTGAACACCGACTGCGACGGCGCGCAGCGCGATTGCATCGCCGCGATCACGCACCTGAGCGTCAAACAGCCGCAACACCGAGCCGCGCTCCTGGTAGACGCGCCCGCTCGCATTGAAGCCTTCGAGCAGCAAACGGCGTTCCTCGGCGCCGACAATATCGATGCGATGGATCGCCGCTCGCGCATCGTGCACAAAGGCGCGCAAAACGCGCTCATAGGCACCAAGCCAACGCTCAATTGTCGCGGCATCAAACAGCGCATTCGCGTAGACCAGCGACGCGGTGATGGACTCCTCTCGCTCGCTGATCGACAGCGCCAAGTCGAACTGCGTCGAACTCGATGCGCCCGTGTCAAGCCGCTCAGCCAGGTTGAGCCCCTGCAGGGTCAGGCCGTCAGCGTCCAGGCCGCGGTTGTTCAGCGTCAGCATGGTCTGGAACAGCGGGCTGTGGGCCAGGCTGCGCTGCGGCTTGAGCGCATCGACGACCTGCTCAAACGGCAGATCCTGATGCGCATACGCATCCAGCGTGTCTTGCTTGACCGCGCTGAGCAGCCCCGCTACGTCCATGCCCTGGGCAAGGCTCACTCGCAGCGCCAGCGTGTTGGCAAAGAACCCGATCAGGCCTTCGAGCTCACCTCGCTGGCGTCCCGCGATCGGGCTGCCTATCACCACATCGTCCTGCCCCGACAGCCTCGCCATCAGCACCGCCCAGCCCGCCAGCAGCGTCATGAACAGCGTTGTCCCGTGGCGCTGGCTCAGCAGCTTGAGCGCTCCCGTCAGCTGCGCATCCAGCGCAAAGCCCTTCGTCGTGCCAGAGTAGCTTTGCAGCGCCGGCCGCGGCCGATCGGTCGGCAGGGCCAGCAGCTCGGGCGCTCCGCTCAGGCGTGCTCGCCAGTAGTCCAGCTGCTGCTGCAGGCGCTCGCCCTGCAGCCACTGGCGCTGCCACACCGCATAGTCCGCGTACTGGATCGCCAGCTCGGGCAGCGGATCGCTGCGCCCCTGGCTGAAGGCCGCATAGAGTTCGCTCACCTCGCGCACGAGCACGCCCACCGACCAGCCGTCGGTGATGATGTGGTGCTGGTCAATCAGCAGCACGTGTTCTTCTTCTGCCACTCGCAGCAGCTGTCCCCGGATCAGGGGCCCGCTGGCGAAGTCAAAGCCTTGCGCAAAGAAGGCGCGTTGCTGCGCCGGCAGATCCAGCGCCTCCCGCACTTCCAGGGCAAAGCTCGCTTCAGCGTCGATCAGCTGCAGCGCCTGCCCGGCTTGGGCGACGAAGCGCGTGCGCAGGCTCTCGTGGCGCTGCACGATGCGGTCCAGCGTGGCCTGGAGCGCCGCCCGGTCGAGCTTGCCTTGCAGCCGCAGCGCTGCCGGCATGTGGTATGCGGCACTGGCCGCCGGGTCGAGCTGGACCAGGAACCACAGCCGCTGCTGCGCCCACGACAGGGGCAGGGCTTGAGCGCGATCAGCGCGCGCGATCACGCCTTGTTCGCTCGCTCCTACCGGGGCCGCCTGTCCCACCTGTTCCGCAAAGTCCGCCAGTACCGGCTGCGCGAACAAGGTGCGCAGCGCCACTTCCACGCCCAGCTGCTCGCGCAGCCGCGAGTTCAGCTGCACCGCCAGCAGCGAATGCCCGCCCAGCTCGAAGAAGTGATCCCGCCGCCCCACTCGCTCAAGCTTGAGCAGCTCTGCCCAGATCTGCGCAATCGCCGCTTCCAGCTCGCCTTGCGGCGCCTCGTACTCGCGCGCCACCACGGCCGACGCATCCGGCGCCGGCAGCGCTGCCCGGTCCAGCTTGCCGTTGGCCGTCAGCGGCAAGGCCTCCAGCACCACGAAGGCGCTGGGCACCATGTACTGCGGCAGCTCGCGCGACAGCGTGCCGCGCAGCGCTGCAATGTCCAGCTCGCACGGCTGCGTCGCTTGCGCCACCACATAGGCCACCAGCCGCTTCTCCTGCCCCTCATCGCCCCGGGCCAGCACCACCGCCTCGCGCACGCCCGCGCAACCCGCCAGCCGGCTCTCGATTTCCCCAAGTTCGATCCGGAAGCCCCGGATCTTGACCTGGAAGTCGTTGCGTCCCAGGTACTCGATCGTCCCGTCAGACCTCCAGCGTCCGAGGTCTCCGGTCTTGTACAGCCGCGCTGCGGGTTCGGTGCTGAACGGGTCGGCAACAAAGCGCTCGGCCGTCAGCTCGTCGCGCTTGAGGTAGCCGCGCGCCACGCCGTCCCCGCCGATGTAGAGCTCACCCGCCACGCCCAGTGGCACCGGCTCGCGCTGCGCATCAAGGATGTAGATCTGCGTGTTCGCGATGGGCTTGCCGATCGGGATGCTGCGTTGCTGGGCGTCGCTCCAGCTGATGGCGTGCGTGCTCGCAAACGTCGTCGTCTCGGTCGGTCCGTAGCCGTTGATCAGCTGCGCCGGCCGCTGCTGGCGCGCCAGCAGCCGCCGCACCACGCTCACATCCAGCACATCGCCCCCGATCAGCAGGTAGCGCAGTTGCGCGAACGCAGCTTGCAGCGCATCGACATACTGGTTGAACAGCCCCGCCGTCAGCCACATCGCGCTCGCCCCGCCTTCGATCAGCGCCGCGCTGAGCCGCGCCGGATCCAGCATCGTCTCATGCGACAGCGCCAGCACGCGCGCTCCGCTGCTCAGCGCTGCCCAGACTTCCCACGTCGCCGCGTCAAAGGCCACGCTGGCTCCGTGGGCGACGCAGTCTTCGGGGGTCAGCGGCGCGAAGCTGCTGTGGTGCACCAGGCGCAGCACATTGCGGTGCTCCACCATCACGCCCTTGGGGGTACCGGTCGAGCCTGAGGTGTAGATCACATAGGCCAGATGCCGCGGCCCGAGCTCCGCCACCTCGGGGTCTTGCGCCGGCCTGGCTTGCAGGCCTTGCATCGCCTCCGGCGTATCTATCGCCAGGCAGCCCAGCGTCTGCGGGCGCCAGCCCTCTACCGACGCCAGCAGCGTCTGCTGCGTCAGCAGCAGCTTGGGCTCGCAGTCCGTGCAGATGAATGCCAGCCGCTCGGCCGGGTAGTGGGCGTCCAGCGGCACATAGCCGCCACCGGCCTTGAGCACCGCCAGCTGCGCAACGATCTGCCACAGCCCTCGCTCCAGGCAGATCGCAACCCGATCGTCCGGGCGCACGCCGGCTTCGATCAGCACATGCGCCAGTCGGTTGGCTCTCTCGTTGAGCTGCGCATAGCTCAGCCCCTGCCCCTCGAACACCACCGCCAGCGCCTCGCCGCGCTCACGCGCCCACGCTTGCACCAGCCCGTGTATCGTCCCCTGCGCCTGCCTGCCCGCGTACGCCACCGCCGTGTCGTTGAACCGCTCCAGCACCAGCTGGCGCTCGCCTTCGTCGAGCAGCGCTATCGCCCCCACTCGCTCTCCAGCCTCCCCAACCATCCCCCTCAGCACTCGCTCGTACATGCCGATCCAGCGTCTCACCGTCGCCTCGTCGAACAGGTCCGTCGCGTACTCCAGCGTCCCGGCCAGTGTCGCGTCTGCCGCGGCCTCGCCGAGTGACACAGACAGATCAAAATGCGCGCTGGTATGCGCCAGATCGAGGCTCTCCAGGCGCAGGCCTGCGATGCTCGGTGCGCTGCCGCCGCCGGGCGCATTATTGAGTGTCAGCACGGTTTGGAACAGCGGGCTGTGGCCGAGGCTGCGCTGCGGCTTGACGGCATCAACCACCTGCTCAAAGGGCAGATCCTGATGCGCATAGGCGTCCAGCGTGTCCCGCTTGACCGCCGCCAACAGCGCTTGCACATCGAGTTCGGCACTCGCCTTCACCCGCATCGCCAAGGTGTTCGCGAAGAAACCGATCAGCCCTTCCACTTCGCCGCGCTGGCGGTTCGCAATCGGGCTGCCGATCACCACATCTTCCTGCCCCGACAACCGCGCCATCAGCACCGCCCAGCCCGCCAGCAGCACCATGTACAGCGTCGCACCATGCCGGTTCGCCAATACCTTGAGCTCCGCGCTCAGCCCAGCGTCGAACTCGAACGCCAGCGCCGCACCGGCATAGCTCTGCTGCGCCGGCCTCGGCCGGTCTGTCGGCAGCGCCAGCAGTTCCGGTGCGCCAGCGAGGCGCTCGCGCCAGTAGTCGAGCTGCGTCTGCAGGCGCTTGCCCTGCAGCCAGGCACGTTGCCAGGCCGCGTAATCCGCATACTGAATCGCCAATGGCGGCAAGGGATCAGGCAAGCCCTGGCTGAATGCTGCATACAGCTGCCCCACTTCACGCATGAAGACGCCGAGCGACCAGCCATCGGTGACGATGTGATGCTGATCGACCAGAAGCACATGCTCGTCATCGGCGATGCGGATCAGGCAGCCGCGGATCAGCGGCCCCGCCGCGAGATCGAAGCCGCGCGCGAAGAACGCCTCCCGATGCCGGGCCAGATCCTCTCCAGAGCCAGCCGCAAGTTCAAGCTCGTCCAGCGCAAAGCCGAGATCGTCAGCCGCGATCACTTGCACGGCCTCACCGCCACGCTCGATGAAGTGTGTACGCAGGTTCTCGTGGCGCGCAACGATTCGATCGAGCGTGGCCTTGAGCGCCGCTCGATCGAGCTTGCCGCGCAGGCGTAACGCCGCAGGCATCCGGTAAGCCGCACCCGCCGCCGCATCGAGCTGAGCCAGGAACCACAGCCGCTGCTGGGCCCAGGACAGTGGCATGGGCTGCCCACGGTCTGCCGATGGAATCGTTGCGAGGGCCTCGACATTCGATGCCTGTGCCTTGGCCGTTCGCTTGAGTCTGAGCATCAGCAGTTCACGCTGCAGCGTGGTCAGATTCTTCGCTGTGTCCTGGGGGAGCTGCGTTGTCATTTCTAGTTATCTCTCGTTCTTACTGCTTCACTTGGCGTTCAGCGACGCGTCGTTTGATGTGGGGGTGTCGCGGGTGTCGGCATCCCGACCCTGCTGCGCCAGTGCACGTTCCTGCTGTAGCAAGGCTTCGATTTCGTCTTCGCTCAGATCGCCAAGTTCAGCGCTGAGCGCCTCGACATCGCTGCTTTCGAAACGCTGGACCACGGCGGTCACGACAAGCTCGGCCAGGTCGGAAAGCACCGGCGTCTGGAAAAGCTGGATCAGCGGCATGTCGATCTCGAAGGCTTTGCGCATTTGCAGCATCACCTGCGTGGCCAGCAGCGAGGAGCCGCCGAGCTCGAAGAAGTTGTCGCGACGGCCGATGCGCTGCAGCTTGAGCAACTCGCCCCAGATCGCTGCCAGCGTCTGCTCGACCTCGCCCTGCGGCGCCTCGTACGCACGTGCCGCCAC
>NZ_JAVXZY010000018.1:0-19316 GCF_032337115.1 Roseateles aquae | reverse complement strand
CGCTGCTCGGCTGTCGGGCCACCAGCCCGACCTTCGCAGCGCGCCTACGTGGCAGCCCCATTTCTCCCAACCACGGCCCACGCCGACTTATGCAGACCTTCCTTAGCACCAGTCTAATACCAATAACAGGATTCTGTTGCGGACCAGCGGGCAAGCCCCAGGGTGCCTGCCGAGCGGAATCGACCCACAATCGCCGCCGTTGCCAGCAAGCCGTGAGTCCGCCCATGTCATTCGTGTTGTTGATCGTTGAACCGCTGGGCCAGCGTGCCGAGCGCGGGCGTGAGGCCGGCGAGCAGGTCTATCAGCGCATGCTGGATTTCAGTGCCGAGCTGGAGGCTCAAGGGATCTTGCGTGGCGTCAGCTCGCTGGGCGCGCGCAGCCAGCGCCTGCAGCGCCGCGCCGGGCAGACCCAGCTGATCGACGGCCCCTTTGCCGAGGCCAAGGAGATGGTCGGCGGCTTCTTCTGGATCGATGTGCCGACCCGTGAGGAGGCGCTGGCGATTGCCGCCCGCTGCCCGGCCGCCGAGTGGGCCACGGTCGAGGTGCGTGGCACCGGGCCCTGCTTCGAAGACTGAGCGAAACTTTTTGGCGCTGCTCGTTGCTCAGCCAAAACAAACCACAGAGCCACAGAGACATAGAGGAATACACGGAGCAAGCCAAGCGCTGGGGCTGTTTACTCTGTGTCTCAGTGGCTCTGTGGTGTGCTTCTGCTTGCCTTCGGTCCGTCAACAACTAACGCCACACCAGCCAATTGTTTGCCGCGGCTGTCGAAACGGCGCCCGCTGCTTCGTCGTGGCTTTCATGGGCCGGGACTGCGGCCCGCAACGAGCTGGAGACTGCCATGCGATTCATGATCATTGTTCGCGCCAATGCGCGCAGCGAAAGCGGCGTGATGCCGCCCCCCGACGATCCGCTTTTTGCTGATATGCACGCCTATCACGAGGAGCTGGCCCGTGCCGGCGTGCTGCTCGATGGCAATGGCCTCAAGCCCAGCAGCCGCGGCTGGCGCATTCGCTACCAGGACGACCAGCGGAGCTTGCGCGACGGCCCTTTTGCCGAGACCAAGGAGCTGATCGCCGGCTACACGCTGATCCAGGTGCGTTCGCGCGAAGAGGCGATGGAATGGGCGCGGCGCTTTCCGGCGCCCTTTGGCAAGACCGGTGACGGCGGCGAGATCGAGGTCCGCGAGCTGTACGAACCGGAAGACTTCGAGCAGCCCCGCTGAGGGCGTGGCAGCTTCCACCCGTAGAAAGACAAAAGCATGTTCAAACTGATTGCCCTGATCCTGCTCGCCGCCCTGCTGCTGCTCGTGGCCTATGCCAGCACCCGGCCCGATGACTTCAAGGTCGAGCGCAGCATCGTCGTGCAGGCCCCGGCCGAGCGCGTGTTCACCATGGTCAACGACCTCGAACAGTTCAACCGCTGGAACCCCTGGCTGCGCAAGGACCCGAAGACGGTGCAACGCTATGGCGACAAGCGCGCCGGCGTGGGCGCTTTCTACGCCTGGGAAAGCCGCGAGATCGGCGTTGGCAGCATGGAGATCAGCGCCAGCCAGCCCAGCACACGGATCGAGATGAAGCTGGACTTCATCCGCCCCTTCGAGGCGCACAACCAGGTGGTCTTCAGCCTGAGCCCCGAGGGGCAGGGCCAGCGCCTGGTCTGGGCGATGAGCGGCAAGAACAATTTCATCGGCAAGCTGATGGGCCTGGTCTTCAATATGGACCGCATGGTCGGCAGCGATTTCGAGGCGGGCCTGGCCGAACTGAAGCAGCTCGCCGAACACACTGAACAAGGACAGCAACCATGAAGATCAAGATCGCCAGCGTGATGGTCGAGGACCAGGAACAGGCGCTGAAGTTCTATACCGAGGTGCTGGGCTTCACCAAGATGGCCGACATCCCGATGGGCGAGACCTATCGCTGGCTGACCGTCGTCTCGCCCGACGGCATCGAAGGCGTGGAACTGGCACTGGAGCCCATGGCCTTCCCCCCGGCACGGGTCTTTCAGAAAGCCCTGTTCGAGGCCGGCATCCCAGCCACTGCGTTTGTGACCGATGCGCTGGACGCCGAGGTTGCGCGCCTGCGCGAACGTGGCCTGCAGTTCCGCGGCGAGATCGCCGACATGGGGCCGATCCGCGCCATCATGTTCGCCGATGGCTGCGGCAATCTGATCCATCTGGTCGAACCCAAGGTCTGAGATGGCACCCCTCGTCCAAGTTGAAACTTGGCCGGTCCCCCGAGGGGACGGCGATGCTTGCCGGGATCGACCGGCAAGCACATCGCCAGTGCGGGCCGGCTTGGGAGCGGCCCGGCGCGCGGCCCGCGAATCGCAGGCATCGTCGGTGTCCCGATTGAGACTTTGATACAGGATATGAGCAGCGGCAATTCGGCCGCCACACGCAGCGAGGTCGAACGCAGCATCGCGGCGGTCTGGCGGCTGGAGTCGGCCAAGATCATCGCGGTGCTGGCGCGGATGCTGCGCGACGTCGGCCTGGCCGAGGAGTTGGCGCAGGACGCGCTGCTGGCCGCGCTTGAGCATTGGCCTGTTGACGGCTTGCCCGACAAACCGGCCGCCTGGCTGATGACCACGGCCAAGCACCGCGCGCTGGACCGCCTGCGTGCCGAGGCGATGCAGGCGCGCAAACATGAAGAGTTAGGCCAGGACATGCTGGCCCGCGGCGATGCGGTGGTGCCCGATTTCGTCGACGGCCTCGATGCCGCCCGTGCCGACGATATCGGCGACGACCTGCTGCGCCTGATCTTCACCGCCTGCCATCCGCTGCTCTCGCGCGATGCCCGCGTGGCGCTGACGCTGCGCCTGCTCGGCGGGCTCAGCACCGAGGACATCGCCCGCGGCTTTCTGGCCAACGAGGCCACCATCGCCCAGCGCATCGTTCGCGCCAAGCGCACGCTACAGGCCGCACAAGTGCCCTTTGAGGTGCCGCAGGCGCAGGAGCGCCAGCAGCGCCTGGCCTCGGTGCTGGAGGTGATTTACCTGATCTTCAACGAGGGCTATACCGCCACCGCCGGCGCCGACTGGATGCGCCCGGCGCTGTGCGACGAGGCGTTGCGCCTGGGCCGCGTGCTGGCCGCGCTGATGCCGGATGAGGCCGAGGTACTGGGCCTGGTCGCCTTGATGGAGATCCAGGCTTCGCGCAGCGCGGCACGGCTCGACGCGCGCGGCGAACCGGTGCTGCTGCTGGCCCAGGATCGCGGCCGCTGGGACCACCTGCTGATCCGCCGCGGCCTGACCGCGCTGGCCCAGGCCCAGCAGCAGGCCCGTGCGCGCGGCGAGAGCCTGGGGCCCTATGCGCTGCAGGCCGCCATTGCCGCCTGTCACGCCCGCGCGCCGCGCGCCGAAGACACCGACTGGCTGGCCATCCTGGCGCTGTACGACGCACTGGCCGAGCTGCAGCCCTCGCCGGTGGTCGAGCTCAACCGCGCCGTTGCGCTCAGCATGGCCAGCGGCCCGGGCCTGGGACCGGCGGCGGCGCTGGCCATCGTTGACGAACTGGCCGCCGAACCGGCGCTGCAGCGCTATCCCTGGCTGGCCAGCGTGCGCGGCGATCTGCTGGCCCGGCTGGGCCGCGCCAGCGAGGCCGCAGCCGCCTTCGAGCTGGCCGCTGACTTGAGCCGCAACGAGGCCGAAGCGCGGCTGATGCGTCAGCGAGCGGCGCAGCTGAAAGCCTGACAGCCGCGCTTCCTGCTTGATAGGGCCCCTTGGTGCTGCAGCGAACAGACCGTCGCGGCGCCAGCCGCGACCCTGCGCTGGCGCGTGCCAGCACATCCGGTGTTGTCGGGCGCGAGCCACTTCAAGAAGGATCACCCATCATGACTCTGCACCTCAAGTCCGGCGCCATCGCGCTGGCGCTGGCCGCCATCGGCGGCGGCGCTCTGGCCACCGACCTGCCCTCTGAAAGCATCACCAGCTCGGTCGGCTTCAACAGCTTCTTCGGCGGCACCCTGCTCGACAGCGCCGTGACCTTCATCAGCAATTCCAGCTATAACGGCATCGCGCGAACCGCTGTCTATGACACCGGCAGCGGCCTGGATTTCTACTATCAGTTCAGCAACGACATCAGCTCCAAGAACGGCATCGAGCGCTTCAGTGCTTATGACTTCAGCAGCGTTGGTTCGGGCACCGTGCTGCAGGTCTACCAGACCAACCAGGCCTTCGGCATCTTCTCGACCGGCACCGAGTCGTCCGACTACGCCGATCGCAGCAATCTTGGCGTGATTGGCTTCAGCTTCGTACCGAATGGCTTGTCCAAGATCAACCCCGGCACGACCAGCTTCACGCAGATCATCCGCACCTCGGCACGCAGCTATGTGCCGGGCAGCTTCGGTCTGCTGGATGGCATTGGTGACAACGCCGCCGGCTTTGCGCCCTCGGCGGTGCCCGAGCCGCAGACCTATCTGCTGATGCTGGCCGGCATGGGCGTGATCGGCTACATCGCGCGGCGCCGCCGTTCAGACCAAGCCGGCTGACATCCTGCTCCCGCGGGCCTGATACGCCAATTGTTCCATTTGGCGCATCAGTGCATTGAATTTGACGGTAATTCTATTTTTTCACCGCAGCAAACATAGTTCAGTCCATGCAGCGCGATCCCCGCGCTCACCACCAGGACTGAAATCATGAGCCGCATCACCGTCATCGATCACCACAACGCCAACGCCGAACAACGCACGCTGCTGGACGCCATCCAGGGCCAGCTCGGCATGGTGCCCAACTTCCTCAAGGTCTTCGCCAACTCGCCGGTCGCGCTGCAAGCGTTTCTGGGCCTGCATGGCGTGGCCAATGCCGGCTCGCTGAGCCCGCTGACCCGCGAACGCATCGCTCTGGCGCTGGCCCAGCAAAGCAGCTGCGAATACTGCCTGTCGGCCCACACGGCCATCGGCCGCAAGGCCGGGCTGAGCAACGACGAGATCGCCGCCAACCGCGCCGGCGCCAGCGAGGACGCCAAGGCCGCCGTCGCGGTGAAGCTGGCGCGCAGCCTGGCCGAGCACAAGGGCGAGATCACCACCGCCGAACTGCTGGAAGCCCGCGAAGCCGGCTACAGCGATGCCGATATCGTCGAGATCATCACCCACGTGGGCATGAATCTGCTGACCAATATCCTGGGCAAGGCCAGCCGCGTCGAGATCGACTTCCCCAAGGTCGCGCTGCACAGCGTCTGAGTCCACACTGACTGACGCCTGATAGGCCAGCGCCCTCGCGGTGCTGGCCGCGCTGACTTCACCCTCTCGCATTTGGAGCCCGCCATGAGCCGCGCCTACTCGGACATCGCCTTCACGCCCACCGTCCGCGCCATGCAGACCCGCATGGGCAGCCGTGCCGCCTATGCGCCGCTGGACCACACCGACGACCGCCGCGACCGCCTCGGCGAGCGCGAGGCCGAGTTCATTCACGCGCGCGACGGCTTCTACCAGGCCACCGTCAGCGAGACCGGCTGGCCCTATGTGCAGTTCCGCGGCGGCCCGGCGGGCTTTCTGAAGGTGCTGGACGAAAAGACGCTGGGCTTTGCCGACTTTCGCGGCAATGTGCAGTACATCAGCGTCGGCAATCTGCAGGGCAACGACCGCATCTCCATCATCCTGATGGACTACGCCAACCAGCGCCGGCTGAAGATACTCGGCCGCGTGCACCTGGTCAGCGAGGCCGAAGACCCGGCGCTGATTGCCCGGCTGGAGCTGCCGCATTACCGCGCGCCGGTCGAGCGCGGCTTCATCATCACCGTTGAAGCCTACGACTGGAACTGCCCCAAGCACATCACGCCGCGCTACACCGAGGCCGAGGTCGAGGAGGCCGTCACCCCGCTGCGTGAGGCGCTGGAAAAGGCGCGGGCCGAGCTGCAGGCGTTGAAGTCCAAGGCGGCTGACGCTGCTCCGCCGCCAGCCACAGCGCAGACGCTCGGCCAAGGCCCGCTGGCGCTGCGCATCTCCGCCGTGCGCCAGTTGACGCCCCGAGTGCGCGCCTACGAACTGCGCGCGCTCGATGGCGGCGAGCTGCCGCCGGTGCAGGCCGGCGCGCATCTCGATGTGCCGGTGCTGCTGAGATCGCCCGATGGCCGGCTGCTGCCCAGCCAGCGCCGCTATTCGATCAGCTCCAATCCGCGCCGCCGCGATGCCTACGAAATCGCCGTGCTGCGTGAAGAGCAGGGCAGCGGCGGCTCGTTGGCGGTTCACGAGCAGTATCAGCTGGACATGACGCTGCACTGCGCGCTACCCGGCAACGATTTTTCGCTGCGCGCCGACAGCCAGGCACCGGTGCTGCTGATTGCCGGCGGCATCGGCATCACACCGATCAAGGCCATGGCCCAGCAGCTGCAAGCCGCCGGGCGCCGCTTCGTGTTGCACTACGCGATGCGCTCGGCCCGTGAGGCCGCCTATCTGGACCGCCTGCAGCGCGAGTTTGGCAGCGCGCAGCTGAAGCGTTATGCCGCCGATCAGTACGAACGGCTGGACCCCGCCGCCTTGATCGCTGCCGCCACGCCCGACACCGAGATCTACGTCTGCGGCCCGGCCCGGCTGATCGAGGCGGTGCGCGCCGCCGCCGGTGCGGCCGGCATGGCCGGGCAGTTCCATGCCGAGCGCTTCAGCGCGGTCGAGCAGGCGGCTGGCGCCCTGCAGCCCAGCCGCATCACCGTTCATCGCCGGCGCGTCGGCCAGAACGGCACCGAGGCCGTGGACGTGCCGGTCGCCGCGGGGCAGAGCTTGCTCGACGCCGTTGAAGCCGCCGGCCTGCCGGCCCAATCCGGCTGCCGCGCCGGCAGCTGCGGCCAGTGCGCGGTGCAGGTTCTCTCAGGGCGGCCCGAGCATCGCGACAGCGCCCTCAGCCCCGCCGAACGCGCGGCCGGCCGGCTCTGCCTGTGCGTGTCGGGCGGGGAGGATCTGGTGCTGGCGCTGGCGTAGCCGCAGGTCGGGGGCGCTGGCCGCAAGGCTCAGGCCTTCACCTCCACCACCGTTTCGAAGCCGCCGAAGATCATCCGTTTGCCGTCAAAGGGCATCGGCGGGTTGTTGGGGTTGTTCGGGTCCATGCGCGGGTCTTCGAGCATCTTCTTCATGCCGGCGTCGCGTGTGGCCTTGTCGGGCCATTCCACCCAGGAGAAGGCCACCGTCTCTTCGGCCGTGGCCTGAACGGCGCGGCGGAAGTCGGTGAGCTTGCCGTCGGGCACGTCGGTCCCCCAGCTTTCAAGCACCCGTATCGCGCCCAGCTCGATGAACAGCGCGTCGAAATGGCGCGCGTGCTCGATGAACTGCAGCTTGTTGGCGGTGGGAACCGCGATCACAAAACCATCGATGTAAGACATGGGTTCACCCCTGTGAAGTGGAATGGTCGCGCGTCCGCCTGAGGAGGGCGGCTCGCAGCTGATCGACGAACGAGGGCAGGCGAGATCGACATCGCGTGACGAGCAACAGCATATGCGCCCCGCGGCCGCTCAGCAGCGTCGCAGGCGGCACCGGTATACTCGGCCTCGCATACATGGGGTGAAGCTTGACGCGCACGCACTCCAGTCGCCGCGCCTTGCGGCACAAAATGCCCTTTTGGTTTGCAGAGCAGCAGCCAACCGAGCCATCCGGTGCTCCCGCGAGAGAACGCTTCTCGCGGTACTGATTGACCCCTATCTCCAACACCTCCATCTCCATGGGCCGATTTGTCGTTTCGCCCGCGACACACAAGACTGACGGCGGCCGCTTCCTCGCGTCGTTTTCAGTCCAGCGATCCCAGGGCAACGGCAGCTACTGCCGTGTGTTCAGGTTCGACAAGACCTTTGCGTCGCACAACGCCGCCCGGCTGTTTGCGGTCACGCAAGGCTGGTTGCAGACCTCGATGCAACATCCTCCTGAGTGTTAGGGAAGGTCTGCATAAGTCGGCGTGCTCGTCACCGAGCGCATCCAGCCTTTCATCCCATCGGCGACGGGATCATCACCCCACGCCTCTGCACATCGAACGTGCAACACCTTTTTCGAAAGACTCCGCCATGAGCAGCAAAATCTACGTCGGCAATCTGCCCTATTCCGTCACTGACGCCAGCCTGAAGAGCAATTTTTCCGAGTTCGGCAGCGTGACTTCCGCCCGGGTCATGATGGACCGCGACACCGGCACCTCCAAGGGCTTCGGCTTTGTGGAAATGGCCAGCGCCGAGATGGCCGAGGCCGCGATCGCCGCCCTGCACGGCGTGTCGGTGGACGGACGATCCATCGTCGTGACCCTGGCACGCCCTCGCGAAGACAACAAGCGCTCTGACGGCTACAGTCCGGCCGGCTACACCGCGACCAAGCGCAAAGATGTGGGCTACGGCACCGGTGGCTTTGGCGGTGGCCGCTACTGAAACCAGCAGCGCCCCGCTGTTGATGAGAGCCGGCTCCGATGAGCCGGCTTTTTTTCGCGCCACGACCGGCTCGTTGCACTTTTCAGCACGCCGACCGCCAAGGCTTCAGTCGCGGCCCTTGCCGTGGCCCTTGCCATGACCCTTGCCGCGCTCGTGGTCGTGGTCGTCGCCGCCACGGCGACCCTCATCGCCCCGGCCGTAGCGCTCCTGGTACCACTCCTCCCTGATGAAGTAGACCGGCACACCGCAGGCCCGGTATTCGCCGCAGTGCTTGTCCCAATGCTTCTGATGGCCCGGCGGCACGCGCAGGTAGATGGGCTGCGGGCGTACCGCCGCCCGCTGCACCCACACCGGCTCGGCCAGCACCACTGGCGGCGGAGCGGCATTGCCGATGTCGATCCGGCCATAAAAGCCCGGCTGTCCAACCTGGATGGAGACACCGATATCGGCGGCCTGCGCGGCGCCGGCAGCGATGGCCAGCCCGAGCATGGGGACAAGGTACTGCTTCATGGGGAACCTCTGTTTGCTGAAAGCTCTAGAGCCCGACCCTACCCGACCCGGTCGGGCTCAGGCCCTGAGCCTACCCGAAAGCGGGCCGCGCCTTGGGTCCCCGATCATGCGCCATGGCTGCGCTCGCTGATCATGCGATCCAGCGCACAGAGATAGTCGTAGAGATTGTCTTCCGGCCCATTGAGCGCCCGCTTCATGATCCGCTCATGCGGCCACATCTCGATGCCGGCGCCGGTGGTGAAGGTCAGCTTCTCCTGTTCGGGCTGCATGCGGCTGTGCCGCCCCCACTCGCCCGCATGGCGCCGGCGAACCACCTCGGCCAGATAGCCGCCATAGGCGTAGGCGTAGCGCGTGCTGCGCCGTGAAGCCGGGGGCTTCTTGCCGATCAGCCGGCCAAGCAATCCCGGCTGCTGCTTCTCGTCGAACAGCCGATCGAAGGCCGCCTCCAGCTGCTGGACGCTGCTCCAGGAATAGTCGAGCACCAGGCCCTCGGCCGCCGCGTCGGCCACGGCGAACGCCGCGGCCTCCTTCATGGCCTCATCGACCGATGCAAAACTTGCCGGCTTTCCCTCGTTCATTGCTGTGCGTCTCGCTCTTTATCGCTTGTGGATCGAAGAGCTGGGATTCTGCAATGGCGCGCGTTGTGTCCAAAGAAGTGGCCAAAGATGTGGCCAAGGAAGATCCCTGGGCAGGCCTTTCCCGGGCCCAAGACCGAGGCATCTCGGCTTGGTCTTGCTTCGCTGGTCAGGGCATCGATGCGGTCGGTCGCGTTTTCCGGCGCCGGTAGGCGCCGTAGCCCACATGGCCGAGCCAATAGAGCAGCAGTCCCAGGATGAGCGGGGCCGGCAGGAACAGGAAGCCGCGCAGCGTCTTCGGGAACACCTGAGGCTGGCCCAGGAACAGCGCGTTGGCTGCAATGAAGAAGGCCGCGGTCATGCGCCACAGGTGGCGCGCCAGGCGTGTCGCACCACTGACGCCGCGCGCCAGGATCAAGCGCAAATCCCCCAGGGCCGCCAGGGTGCCGATGATGATGAACAGCACGAAGGCGGCGGCCGGCTGACCGTCGAGCTTGCCGTTCGGGCTCTCGGCGGCCAGGACTCCAAGGTAGGCGCTGAAGCCGACGACGCCAAGCGCGGTCAGCAGCAGGCCGTAGTCAAACGCGCCGAACTGACCCGGCTTGCGTTTGACGGCCGCCCAGCTGCTGAGCACCAGGTAGAAGGTCAGCACGCCGGCAATGACCGAGGCCCGCTCGGGTTTGGGCAGGAACGGGGCCACGGTGGCACCGATGGCGGACATGAGCAGCATGGCGACGACGAAGACATTGCCGAGCCGGCGATGCCAACGCGATCCCTTGCGAAACACAAAGACGGCCGCGCCGGCCAGCAGGCCCACCGTGCCAGCACCGATGTGCAGGTACAGCACCACCGCCGCGGCGGCGTGCACCAGCGCCGGACTGGCCGAAGAGACTTCCAGCACACTCATTGCGATTGCCTCGAAAAGAAGGACCAGATCAGGGCCGGACCGTTGGGCTCCATGGGCGACGGGCCCAGCAGGCGGGGGCGACGCGCCCAGGGCTGGGGCAGCCCGTGGCCGGCGCCATGCAGGGTGACCAGCTCGACCTCGCCACGGCCGTCGGCCGCTTGCCAGCGCGCGTGCTCGACACGGGTGCCGTGGGTCGTTGGCGTCAGGCTGAGTTGCGGTTTGCCGGTGATGGCCTTGCGGTCCGCGAAGTACTGGGCCGAGGCGGTGGCGGAGATGACATCCCCCCCCTTGTAGAACAGCCCGAGCAGATTGATCTCGCCGCCGGCATAGGGCACCAGTGGGTCCTCGGTGCCGTTCAGGAGCATGACCGAGGGCGGCTGCCCGACGGGCTGACATTGGAAGTTCTGCGGCGCCGGCACATTGGCCAGTGCGGCGGCCACAGCGCGGAAGCGCTTCGGCTGCTCCAGCGCCAGGCGCAGCGCCATCGAGCCCCCGTTCGACACCCCGGCCGCAAACACGCGCTCGGGATCGACGCCGAGCTCGCCGACCAGCTTCTCCACCAGCGCCGCCAGGAAGCCGGCATCGTCGGCGCGCACGCCGTTCACGGCGGTGTCGCCGATGGAGCTGCAATCGTTCCAGTCGAAACCGAAGGACTTGGGGTAGACCACGGCAAAGCCATGCTGGTCGGCCAGGCGTTCGAAGCCATAGCCGGTGCCCACACGGATGGCCTGCGGGCCCTCACCCGAGCCGTGCATCACCAGCACCAGCGGCGCGCCTTTGGGCAGATTCCTGGGCACATAGCTGCGGTAGCTGCGCTGGATGCCGGCCACCTCGATGCTGCCCTTGCTGAGCGTGCCGGAGAGCTGCGGCAGTTCGGGCGCAGGGGTGTAGAGGAAATAGGCAAACAGGGCCGCCCCGCTCAGCACCAGGGCAAGCAGGCTGATCAGGCTGATCAAAAGAAGGCGCGGAATTCTTTTCATGGCGGTGCGGTGTATGCGGCGAGGTCGCCACTGTGACTGATGCCGGCCTGCCACCGGACTTCAACCGATCAAGCACGCCGCGGCGTTGACGAACCACGGCGGGCCAGGACCAACGACGCCAGTGCTGGCCAGGCCGCCTGCAGCGCCTTTCGTCCCGGCCCGTCGTCGTTGAGAACCGGCACGGCGTGTCTCGTCGGAGCCGCCGGGAAGGCGGTCGAGCGACCCAAAACAATTGCCCCCGTCGCTGGTCCAGACCTTCCTTAGAAGTCCAAACCGCCAAGATCCTCCCAGAAAGCCCTCCAAGATGAAAATGCCCCACACCCGCAGCACCCGTTTGATCACCGCCCTCCTTGCCGTGCTGAGCGTTGGCGCCTCGATGGACAGTGCGCAAGCCGCCGTCTTCAAGGACGCCCAGCTGGAGTCACTGCACGAGGCCGGCAAGTTCGCAGAACTTGAACAGCAGGCCCAAACCCGCCTGAAGGCCAACCCTGCCGATGCCGAGGCCAG
Organism: Roseateles aquae; assembly: GCF_032337115.1. Classification (NCBI taxonomy): domain Bacteria; kingdom Pseudomonadati; phylum Pseudomonadota; class Betaproteobacteria; order Burkholderiales; family Sphaerotilaceae; genus Roseateles; species Roseateles aquae. The sequence continues at coordinate 7,505 of NZ_JAVXZY010000018.1, read as the reverse complement.
CGCCGCTCTGGTGTTGGGCCAAAGCTTGGCAGACCCCGCCAACGCCCAGCGCCTGGAGGCCGCGGCGCAGCAGGCCAGGCTCTGCATCCAGCAGCACCCGAACGTGGCCGTCTGCCATCTGGCGGCAGCGCAGAACCTCAGCCTGCAGATGCTCAATATGGGCATGGCCAAGGCGATGCGCAGCGTGGGCAGCTTGAAGGACGCATGGATTCGCACCCTGGAGTTGGAGCCGACCAGCGTCACGGCCCGGGTGCAGCTGGCCAAGCTCTACATCACGCTGCCCGGCATGATGGGCGGCAGCACCGCCAAGGCGATGGAGCTGGAGGCGGCCGTGCGCAACAGCCAGCCCGAGACGGCGCGCATCATTCGCGTGCACATCGCGGCCGAGGCCAAGAAGTGGGGCGAGATGGAAACCGAGTTGCTGGCGCTCAAGGGCGCCAAGGACTCCGCCCTGCTCGAGGAAGTGCGCGATGCCACCATGGAGCTCGCCCTCGTCTACCTGAAGGACGGCAAGGACCTGGCCAAGGCCAGGAGTCTGTATGAGTTCCTGCAGCGCGAACAACCCAGCCGGGCCGCCGGCTTTTACGGCGCGGCGCGTGTGCAGGCCGCCCTGGGGCAGCTGGACGAAGCCATTCGCCTGTTCGAGCGCGCCAGGACGCTCGCCGGCGCGGACGACTACCCGATCGACCACCGCCTTGGCGACGCCCTCCTCGCCAAGGGCGACAAGGCGCAGGCCAAGGCGGTCTATGAGCGTTTCATCGCCAACAAGCGCGCCAAGCCGGCCAATGTCGAAACCGTGCGCAAGAGCCTGGCCAAGCTTGGCTGAGCCAAGCCCCGCAACCCAATACTGAGATCACTCCCATGAACGATGTTCCTCTCTGGCGCTTGAATCTGCTGCGCGCCTTTTATCTGCTGGTCACCGTCGGTCTGGCGCTCAGCTTCGGCCCCTCGATGTTTCAACACAGCGATCTCTGGGCCCAGCGCAAGGGTGAGACAGCGGCGCTGCTGAGCGGCCTGGCCATCCTCTGCGTCTGGGGTCTGCGCTATCCGCTGCAACTCTTGCCCCTGCTGATCTTTGAGCTGATCTGGAAGACGGTCTGGCTCGCGGCGATTGCCTACCCGCTGTGGCGAGCCGGCGCCATCACACCAGCTGTGCAAGGCACCGCTGAAGCCTGCTTGATGGGCGTGGTGCTCACGCCCCTGGTGCTGCCCTGGCGCTACATCGCGCACCACTATTTCCGCAAGCCAGCCGAACGCTTTCGCTAGGGCCTGTTAAGACCACGGCTGCCAAAGCCCCCTAATATCCAGTCCAGATGACTTCCAGCCCCTACGCCCAGCTCAAGGCGCTAGCCGAGCCGACATCCAACTGGCGCGCCGTATTCAGTTGGCGGCGCGTGCGCACCGTCACCATCATCTGCGCACTCTTTGTGCTGCTGTTCAGCTTCGGTTGGAATGGCTCGATGTGGCATCTGGTGGCGCGGGTGTTTGGCGTGGGCCTGGCGCTGCTGCTGGTCTTCGGCCTGTTCGAGCAATGGCCGCGCCGCCTGCCCAGATGGCTGGCGCGCTGGGCCCTGCAGGTGGCGGCCGTCGGGGCAACCGTGCCGCTGGCCTTGTTCCTGGCCTTTCTCTTGAGCAATGCACCCGGCGCGCTGCCATTCTGGAAGACCGCTCGCCTGGAAGGCTACATGACCTTCACCTTCCTGGGCATGCTGGTAGCGCCCTGGACGGCGCTGGCGGCCCTGCTGCGTCAACGCGAGGCCAAAGTGGAAAAGCAGGCGATCGACTTCGAGCTGGAGCGCAGCGAGATGGCCCGGCAGGCGCTCGACGCGCGCATGCGCCTGCTTACCGCGCAGGCCCAGCCGCATTTCCTCTTCAACACCCTGGCCAATGTGCAGGCCCTGGTGGAAGGCGGCTCGCCGCGCGCGCCCAAACTGCTGCAAAGCCTGACCGGGTATCTGCGCGCCGCTGTGCCGCGCCTGGATGGGTCGGCCAACACCCTGGGCCAGGAGCTGGAGCTGGTGCGCGCCTACCTGGAACTGATGCAGATGCGCATGCCCGACCGGCTGACCTTTGCACTGCATGTCGGCCCCGGGGTTCACCTGCTGAGCTGCCCGCCGATGACGCTGCTGACCCTGGTCGAGAATGCCGTCCAGCATGGCATCGATCCCAGCGAGGAGGGCGGCCGCATCGACGTCCATGCCGAGTTGCTGGAGGCGCGGCGCTGCCGCCTGCGCGTGGTTGATACCGGCGTGGGCCTGCAAGCCAGCGGCGGCGGTCTGGGCACCGGACTGGCGGCCCTGCGTGAACGCCTGCTGTGGGCCTACGGCGGCAGCGCGACCCTGACGCTGAGCGAGGTCACCCCGCACGGTGTGCAAGCAACGATCGAGTTTTCCGAGAAGCCATGAAGCCTACCGCCCTGATCGCCGACGACGAGCCGCTGCTGCGCGAGATTCTTGAAGCCCGATTGGCAGCCGCCTGGCCGGAATTGCAAATCGTGGCGCAGGCCCGCAATGGCCGCCAGGCCATTGAGCTGTTCGAGCAGCACCAGCCGGCCATCTGCTTTCTGGACGTGCACATGCCGGGCCTGAGCGGCGTCGAGGTCGCGCGGCAAGTGGGCAAGCGCGCCCACCTGGTGTTCGTCACCGCCTTCGACCAGTACGCGCTGGAAGCCTTTCAACATGGCGTGCTGGACTACCTGGTCAAGCCGGTCACGGCGGAGCGCCTGGCCGAAACGGTGGAGCGCCTGAAGGCGCGCCTGCAGCAGGCCCAACCGGCCGTGCACAGCGAGCAGTTGCTGAGCCAATTGGCGGCGCGGCTCAAGCTGGACCAGCCCAAGCCGCTGGACTGGATCCGTGCCACCGTGGGCTCATCGCTGCGCATGATCCCGATTGACGATATCGACTACCTCAAGAGCGACACCAAGTACACCTTGGTGGCCTATCGAGACGAAGGCCAGCCGGCCGAGGCATTGATCCGCACGCCGCTCAAGGAGCTGCTTGCCCAGCTCGACCCCGCGCACTTCGCCCAGGTGCACCGTTCGGTGATCGTCAATCTGCGCTCGATCCGTCGCGTCACGCGGGGCGAGAACGAGACTGCCGACATCGAGCTCAAAGGCCGCAACGAGCGCCTCGGGGTGAGCAGGAGCTACCTGCACCTCTTCAAGGAAATGTGAGGCGCCCGGGGCACGATGGCCCGGTGTGGCGACAAGGCTAGAGCGTGGGGCGCGCGCTCAGGCCACGGGGTCACGCATTCGCCGCCCCCGTCAAGTCGCAAACACACGCCCCGAATTCGCCTCGATGCCCCCGGCCGCTGCATCGGCAACTAAACAGAATAACGATTAAACAACAAGCCCTTCCAACGTTTACGGAAGAGCACCAAGGTGCCCGCCAGCAGCGGCATGAGCAAATTAAAGGAGAGAATTTTCTCGCCATCGTGATCGACAAATGGCGTCATGTTCGAAGACATCGTCGCGGCATGAAAGCCGCGATCGTAATTCGCACCAACGACCTGCCCTTGGTTATTGATTGCATTGGTCACATACAGCGCTTTGCCGCTTGGATGCAGATTCATTTTCTGATCACGCCACACAAAGGCCAGGCGGCGATCGCCCAAGCGCTCGCCAGCGAGTTTTACCGTGCCCACGACATGGCCAGCGTTATTGATGCCGGTGGCATAACTATCGCCATGACCGATGATCGCGCCGAGATCCTTCATCTCCTTGCCATCGAATAAAAAGGCATGCCAGCTGCGATCCTTCATTTCAGAGGTGCCGACCACCCAGCCATCGTCATTGATCGCGGCGGCAGAACTGAAGCGTCCGCCCAGCGTGCCCAAGTCGATCATGCCGCGTTTGGCGTCATAGAAAAACGCATGTCGAAAACCGCCACGGTCCATCGCTGTGCCCACGACTTGGCCATGATTGTTGATGCCGCTGGCATAGCTGATCTTGCCGCCCAAGGTGCCCAGGTCTTGCATAGCCTTGCCGGGCTGAGACAGGAATGCATGCCACTGCCCGTCCGGCGTGTCGGCAAAGCCAACCGCCTCACCGCGATTGTTCAATCCCGTCCCATTGGTACTGAAGCCACCCAGCGTGCCGAGTTCGCGCATACCTTTGGCGCGGCTGTAAACAAAAGCCGCCCAGCTGCCATTTGCCTTTTGTGCTGAGCCAATGATCTCGCCATGATCATTGATGCCTTTGCTTTCACTCTCGATGCCGCCGAGCGTGCCCAACCGAATCAATTGACCGTTTTCCCAATACGCAGCGTGATGTCCGCCGTTTGCGTCTTTCAACACCACCGCAACCTGACCGGCAGCATTCATATCGTAGGCAATCGATTCGCCACGACCGACTTCTTCTATTTTCAAAGGGCGCACTTCAGCCGATGCATCGATAACTGCAATTGCAAGGAACGTGAACAGGACGCGAGTACAAAACAGCTGATGCATGGTTCTCCCTCTAAAAAGATATGGCGGAGCGGATGGCTTGGGCAGGTCCGCTTGAGTCGATGGGGACGTGGAAAACACGCTCCAAGCCTTGCCTAGACGCAAGCCGCGCCGGCTTCAAAGCCCTTGCTTTGGAATTAACTTGCCGGTATCGGTGCTGTAGCGATTGTGATCGGCGACCAGCCGGCGAGTGACATCGGCATGCAATTCATCCTCCAGGCCAAAGCCAGTGGCGTAGCCTCTAAGCGCTTCTTCGCTGGTCCGGGCATAGGCGCGATGTTCCGCGTCTTCCAGTTCGCCATCGCTGATCGTCTGGTTCACATTGCCCTGGATCATTGCCAGCGCCGGCAGTGCATGGGCATGCCACTCATGCAAGAAGGTGGCATAGATCTCGGCGGGATCGGCGTTCTTCTCATTCAAATTCAGCGTGAGGTAAACGCAGTAGAACTCATTGCTATCGAACTGATGCGGCAGCCTGACCGGTTGCCAGACATCGCCGTCATCCAGCTGATAGACGGACGTTGAACCCAGGCTGGTGCCCGGCCCGGTGGAGACTGGCTGAAGGACGCAGTTGACCTTATCCAAATCCCTGAAGCCCGAGCCTTCGACAAAGCCGCGGATCATGTCGGCACACTGGGCCCACAGCGCTCCGGCACGTTGGGTGGGCCTTTTGTCGAAATCATTGACGCTAGCCGCACGCTGCACCACAGGCTCACTCGCTGCCGCCCTGAGTTGCGCAAGCTGCTGCCGCTGCGTTGCCATCCGCGGCCCGGCGGCGTGGCGCTGGAGGGTCAGGTCTTGCTGGGATGGCGCGGTGGAGTGGCCGGAACTTGAGCGCTGTGCGGCAGCGTGGCTTTGCAGCGCAGAGGCTTGGGGCTGGCGTGGCTGGTGCATGGCAAAGTGCCCTTCTGGCGAATTGGCGAGGTTCGGGGAGTATCGCTAGGCGGCTAAGACAGTGGACGTTAGGGCTGCTTTAGGCTGATCTCGGTCGTTCGACCATGGACGCCGGATGACTGCTGCTGTCAGAAGCGGTCGACCGACTTGGCGCGGCCTGACTGGCGGCTTCGCCCCTGGAACCGGTCGTCGGGCCTGACGCTCACACGCGAACTGGTCCAGTGCCCGCTATCGCGTCACGCGACCGTCGCAGATCGACCCATTGCGGCCCTCGGATGCAACGACCCCGCATCGCTGAAACGGCAGTCCAAAGTTTGAGCGAATCGGCCCGCGGCGGCAGGTCGTTGCGGGTTCGGGCGAGCGGCTGGTCAGGCACGCGGTGCCTCAAGCAGCGCAATTAGCTTGGCGACAAGCGGAGAGAACTTTAGGTGGCCGCTATCGTCATATGTAGGTTCAGCGGTTGTAATGAGCCCCAGGGTAACCAGGCCAAGGACAACATGCCCATCAGTCGTGCTGGGCTTTACAACAAGCGTGTTCCGCTCATCGCCGGCATGAGTAGTCTCATTTAACCAAATTCGGTCGTACTCGAAATTTCGCAGAAGAAAGTCCGCTTCTTCAAACGAAATGTCTCGGATGATTCGACTGAGGAAGACAGCCTCCTGTGAAGGGAGCTCAGCCGCAGTCATTCCGTTCTGCACTGCGTTTCTGAGCAGCGCCATCTTCTCTTCGCTTGTTGTGTGAAGGAGTGCGAGAACGGTTTCGTTAATTAATTTGAACTGTTGATCAGTCAAATTCTCAAGCTGCTCCTCGTGCCTCTCGAGCAGATCATTCATCTCCCGAAGAGTCGCTTCGACTCGCAGCTTCTGCCGCTCCGCGGCAAGTGACTTGCTAAGCACTGGGAGTAATGCTGCAAGTGGGGTACCAGCCGCAGCAGCGACCGCAGTCAGTGCAGACTCAGTCACGAGACTGCCTGAGACTCGCTCAATGACGGACGGAGGTTTATTCGCAGCCATTGGTAAGTGCCTAACGCCACAGGCAAGCGGCGCCGGAGCCGAAGGCGGAGGGCACCAACAAGGGCCATGAAAATGCCGAAGGCCTTGCCCTTGTTGGCGTCCGCTTGACCGCCCAGTTAGGCCGCGCACCCCTCCGCGCTGGCTCAAATGTGGTCTTATTTGGTGTCGTGAGTGTCATGTTTGCCTTGAGGCGGCGAATTCAGAGGAAAGGCTGACTGCGGCATGGTACTAAGTGCCAAGAGCCGATTGAATAGCTTTTCTTCGGCTGCGACTGGCGCCACCATGTTTTGTAGCCCAAAGAATGCTGCCAGGTAACCACAACCTGCATGAAGGACTGCAACGAAGATTTCCTCTAGCTGCCTAACGTTGCCGGCGATGAATGCCTCAGTACTCGCCTCTTCGTTCTTGTATGCGGAGTAGAAGTAGCTCGCTCCAAACGGGGAGCCATGGATGACCTCTGACGACAGCGAGTAGATTAGACCGTAGCCAGCAAGTAAGCGATAGCCCGCTTTCCGGCCTGCTAGTTCACCAACCCGTCTGATTCGACTTGGCACATCCAAGTTGGTCCAACTACCGTTTCCCTTGCCGGCGAACTCGGGAAACTTCGTGGCAAGTGTTGATTCAGGATCTGGGTCTGAACGAACTTCGATCGAGAACTCGCCGCTTCCAAACTTCCGGTTGTGATGACGCCACGCGGCATAGTCGATGTACCGGATGGCTCTATTTGCTACGTCGTTCCCCTCGCATAGCAGGTAACTCGCATTGACGAATGATTCAATTGCGGAGCGAGCAATTGGATATGCGTCACGGGCAGGAATTCCTCTCTGCTTGGCGATACGCAGCAGGGACTCCACTGACTGGCCAGCGCCCATTGCCAGCAAAGTACTTGTGCGACGCTGGGCGTCCGCGAGACTGCAAGTAAGAGTCTCACCCTCGAACTCTGCGGGCCCTTCGGAAGCAACGAAGAGTGCTAGCCGTAAGAACTCCTGTTGAAGCATTGCGAGGCCGCGTAGCGCGTCAACAAGCGGCAGTTTGAAACGCCCCGGGTTCCGCGGAGGCCAGTTGGTTTAAGTCAGACGGTCGCGGCCTGACCAGCGCGTTGACGATGGTAATTGGCTTCGAACTCGGCAGGCGGGACGTGATCGAGCGGCCCCA
>NZ_JAVXZY010000017.1:0-21927 GCF_032337115.1 Roseateles aquae | reverse complement strand
TCGAATCGCGGACCTGGGGCTTGTAGCGCGGCATGCAGACCTCCTGGGATGTCTGCGTAGTTGAACCGCTAGCGCTCTATCTGTGAATTGGGGATGTTGAGGAGATTTTTTACAGCCTCAACGTTAATTGTGCAAACACACTCCACAAAAATTAGGCTGTGCATGCAGATTTCGATTGGTGCGGATTTTGGCCTCGAACAGTCAATCGAAAACACCCAAGTTTGCCCTCCCTTTGGGGGATGCTCGCGGAAGCTTAGGCCGCCTAATTTTTCACTGATCGAAGGCTTGTTCGTGGCTTGACTTGGATGCCCGTTTCACGAGAAATTCAACACCGGCACAGCAAGCTAAGGTCCCTTTCGTAGCAGCGGCAGCACCGCCGATGGCGGCGTCGCGCTGGCGTCGAAGGGGTGGTAGGTGCGCCAGCCCAGATTGCCGAGAATGCGTCGCACATAGGCGCGAGTCTCAGCGTAGGGCGGGACGCCGCGGTAGCGTTCCACCGCCTTTTCACCGGCGTTGTAGCCGGCCAGCGCCAGCGCCACATCGCCCTCGAAGTAGGCCAGCAGCCAGCGCAGATAGGCCATGCCGGCGCGGATGTTTTGGGTCGGATCGCTGATCAGCACGGCCTTGAAGCGGCGCGCGGTGTCCGGCATCAGCTGCATCAGCCCTTGCGCCTGCTTGGGCGAGCGGGCGAGCGGGTCGAAGTTCGACTCGGTCTGCATCACCGCCAGCACCAGCGCTGGCGACAGCTGGTATTCCGGCGCCACCTGCTGCACGAAGTTCACGATGGCCACCGGCGCCTGACTGGGGGCCGGCTGCGGCGGCCAGGTCGCATTGCGGGACTTCGCTATCGGCGGCGCAGGCACCGTACTGCGCTCGGCCTCAGGCGGGCGCAGGCATGGTGGAGGCTCGCCCAGCGGCGTCCCGCCCATCGCGTCAAGCATGCGCTGGGCTTGTGCGATGCCTTGCTCGGCGGCCGCTGCGAACAGGTGGGCGGCTTCGGCATCATTGCGGGCGATGCCACGCGCGTTGGTCAGCATCCAGGCCAGGCTGTACTGCGACTCGGCATCGCCATAACGCGACGCCCGACAGTACAGCGCGGCCGCAGCAGCGGCGTCGCGAGCCAGTCCGCCATCGCCATGCTCGAGCGCCCGCGCCTCCTCGCGCCAGCGCAGCACCTGCGAGGGCACGACCAGGCCCCGTTCTGGCGCTGGGCCACTGGGCCGGGGCAGTTGATCGAGCGTCAACAGGGGCGCCGAGCTGCCAGCAGGCGCGGCCGCTTGCGCCCAGGCGGCAACAAGAGGCAGGCCCTGCAGCAGCGCTGCGAGCAACAGAACAACGGGCGATAGGGTTCTCACGGCGGCAAAGTGTAGTCAGGCCGGCGTTGCTGAGTCTGGTCGAGCGCCAGCGGCGGCCGATCAGCGGCAAAAGTCCACGCCGGGTGGTGGCACCTGCCAGCGCGATGCGCGCACTCAGCCCTGGCGGCCGGGCTCCTCCCAGAGTTCCGCGCGACCGAGCGGTGTGGCCTCTGGCAGCAGTGGATTCTTCAAGCTCAGCACGGTCCGTTCGCCCAGGCCGAGTCGCCTGAGCAGCGGCCGCATCTGCGCCAGGAACAGCGCACGCAGACTGCCGTCCGCAAGAGCGCGTTCCAGGCCACGGCGCAAATCGTCTGCAAGCTTGGGTTCGCGCGGGCTGACGAAGAAATACATCGCCGTTGGGTAGCGCAGCATCAGTCCCGGTGCAATGGCCAGTTCATGGCTGGAGCCAAACTGGGCCAGCTCGTCTTCGATCTCCAACACCGAGCGCGGAAAGTAGTCGATACGCCCACGCTGCAGCATCGTGAACATGTTGTAGTACTGGCTGGCCGTGCCAACCTGCAGTCCATTGGCGCGCAGGATGGTCGTGTCGGGCCAGTCATAGATCTGGCCAGCCGTGAGTTCACGCAAATCGTCAAAGCTGCGCAGCTTGGCAAAGCGTTGCTGATCGGCGCGGCGCACCAGCAGCAGGCGCCAGCCCATCAGCCCGCGGTCCAAGGGTAGCCGCACGGGCAGCAGCTGCCGCTCGCGCTCTGCGCTGGTCATCGCACGCATCAGGTTGAAACCGGCCAGCCCTTCCGCCAGCTCGCGGATCGCGCGACTCTGGCCAATCGGGTGGGCCATCGGTTTCCAGCTGTAGGCCTCGCCACAGCGTTCGACGGCCAGGCGCAAGGCGTCGACACAGAAGCGTCCAAAGGGATCGTCGCTACCGCCAAAGACGGGGTAGACGATGACACGCTCCGAGCCCGCCCATGCACCATCGGCACCAACAGGCAACAAGCCCAACAGCAAGCAACGTCGTTGAATCTGAAACTGCATGATCGTGGCGACCATTGTGCGGCCTGCTCAACAGCCTGTCACCCGCCGCAGCGCCGCCGAGCGGCAGCGAGCGCTGCACTCAGGGTCAGCGCGGAGATGCAGGCGCCACACCGACGCCGACAATATGGCGCCGTGCCAAGGCATCGCGCAGGGCACGGTACACAGTAAACAGAGGCGAAAAGCCACCAAAAAGAACAGTAGACAGCCACAGAGGGAGGAGTGATGGCCATGGATGACGCCCGTTTCGAGGGCATGGTGCGGCGGCTGGAACAGCTCAGCCAGGACAAGCCCGGCGAATACCAGCTCCGGGTGGCGTTGCTGGCGCTGCTGGGCTTTGCGCTGCTGGCCCTGCTGGTCGGCTTTGCCGGGCTGGGTTTGCTCTTGCTGCTGGGCATCGCGGCCTTGCTGGTGTTCAGCGGCGGCAAGGCGCTGCTGCTCCTGCTCAAGCTGGGCAAGTTGTTGATACTGGCTGCGGTGCCGCTGTGGATGCTGCTGAGCGCCTCGTTCAAGGCCTTGTTCGTGCGCCTGCAGGCGCCGGCCGGCCGCGAACTGCAGCGCGACGAGGCGCCAGAGCTGTTCCGCGCCATCGAGCAGCTGCGCCAGCAACTGAAGGGCCCGCGCTTTCATCATGTGTTGCTGACCGACGAGCTGAACGCCGCCGTCGTGCAACGCCCGCTGTTCGGCCTGATCGGCTGGCCACGCAACTACCTGATCCTCGGCCTGCCGCTGCTGGAAAGCCTGAGCCCGGTGGAAGCGGTGGCCGTGGTGGCGCACGAGTACGGCCATTTGGCCGGCTCGCATGGCCGCTTTGGCGCCTTCATCTACCGGCTGCGCCTGAGCTGGGGCACGATACAGCAGCTGTCGCGCCAGTGGCAGGGCTGGGCCGGTCGCCGGCTGCAGGCGCTGGTGGACTGGTACGCGCCCTACTTCAACGCCTACAGCTTTGTGCTGGCGCGTGCCAATGAATACCAGGCTGATCGGGCCAGTGCCGATCTGGTCGGCGCCGCGGTGGCGGCCGACGCGCTCAAGCGCGTCAACCTGGCGATTCCGCGCCACGAGGCCTTCATGGGCGAACAGCTGGCGCAGATCCGCTGGCAGGCCACGCCGCCGCAAGACCTGGCCCTGCGCTGGGCCGAGCACAGCAGGCAGGCGCCAGACAGCAACGCTGCCTCTGCCTGGCTGAACGAGGCCCTGTCCCGCCAGCCGCAGCTGCACGACACCCACCCGGCCCTGGCCGAGCGCCTGCGCGCCCTGGGCCAGACCGACACCGCCACGCTGCCGACGCTGGAGCTGGCGCAGACGGCTGCGCAGGCCTGGCTGGGCCAGGGGCTGGACGCGCTGCGCAGCGAATTCGGCTGCAGCTGGCAGGCCCAGGTGGCCGAGCCCTGGAAGGCGCGCCATCTGCATCTGCAAGAACAGCAGCAGGAACTGGAGACGCTGCTGGCCATCGCCGAACCCAGCCAGGCCGAGCTGCTCAAGCGCCTGCGCCTGCAGCGCGAGCTGCAGCCCGACTTCGATGCCCGCCAGGCCTTCAGCGATTTCACGGCCCGCTATCCCGACGACGAGGTCGGCCTGTACGAACTGGCCTTGGCGATGCTGGGCAGCGGTGCAGCTGAGGATCTGGAAACAGCACTCGGCCTGCTGGACCGCGTCATGCAACTCGATCCGGAGGCCACCATCCTGATCTGCGAGCAAGTGCATGCGCGCCTGCAGGCCCGCCAGGACGCCCGTGCCGCCGGCTATGCCCGCCGGGCGCAGGAACGGCTGCAATGGGAAGCGCTGCGCCGCGCGCAGCTGAACACGCTGAGCGCCACCGAAGAGCTGCGCGCCGCCGGCGATACCCCCGAGCTGCAGGGCTTTGCCCGCCAGGTACTGGCCCAGCAAGGCCAGGGCGTGGCCGCGGCCTTCTTCCTGCGTCGCGTGCTGGCCGCCGACCCGGCCCTGCCCTGCTATCTGCTGGCCGTCGAATTGACGCTGTGGCAGCGCCTGCGCGGCAAGCAGCAAGCCATCGTCGAACGCCTGGTGGCACCGGACTGGCCGGCGCCCATCATCGTCTGCGTGCTCGAGAAGCAGTACAAGCCAATGCGCAAGCGCTTGCTGAAACTGGCCGACGCGCGGCTGCGCTGAGCGCCACGGCTCAGGATCGAGCTCAGACCAGCGCCAAAGCGAAGCGCTGCTTCAGTTGCATCAGCGCTCCCTCGCGCCGGTAGAAACGCTGCGCGGATTCGTTCCAAGCCGGTGTTTGCCATTGCAGCTGGGTGCAGCCGCAGGCCAGCGCTTCGGCGCACACCGCCTGCAGCAGCCGCGCGCCGTGCCCCTGGCCGCGTGCGCTTTCCTGCAGGTAGAGGCAGTCCATGTGCAGAAACGGGGCAGCATTCAGCGTGGCATGGTCCAGCGTCGCGCTGGCATAGCCGAGCGCGGCCTCACCGGCCAGCAGCAGCCAGGCACGCAGGCGGCCGCTGCGCAAGGCCTCGGCGGTGCGGGCGCTCCACTGCGCGTCAAAGCACAGCGCGTAGCGCTCGTACTGGGCGTGGGCCATGCACAGCGGCAGCAGCCGGGCCGCATCGGCCGGGCCGGCGCGCTGAATGCGAATGCCGGCGTGCTCAGGCACAGCTGCAGGCGATCAGCGATTCACCCTGCAGGCGGCCAGGCGCGCTGCCCTGGGCCAAGGGGAAGCCGTCGCGCTTCCAGAAATCCAGGCCGCCGAGCATTTCCTTGACCTGGAAGCCGCGCGAGGCCAGCGCATAAGCACCCTTGGTCGACCCATTGCAGCCGATGCCATCGCAGTAGGTCACGTAGACCTTGCTGCGGTCCAGGCCCACCAGGCTGGGGTCCTGCTGCAGCAGCCGCTTCAGGCTCAAGGCGCCCGGCACATGGGCTTCGAGATAGGCGGCCTCGGCACGGGTATCGAGCACGACGATGTCGTCGCAGCCGGCCAGCAGGTCTTCGGCGACGTCCCAGGCATCGGTGTGAAAGCCGAGCTTGGCACGCATGTAATCGGCGCTCTCGGCCGGGCTGGGCGCGGGAAAGGACAAGACGGACGAGCTGCGGTGGGCGGGGGGGTGACTCATGGCGATTCCTTCTGGGCTGAACGATGCAGGCAGTGTCAGCCCTTGCGGCCTTACCATTGATGCCAATTCGTGCGTATCAATAAGACCAATGAGCAAACCGCGCCTGTGGCTGCAGCTCTTCGAACGTGAGGCCGGCCGTGGCCTGGGCCGGCGCGAGCAGCTTTGCGCCAGCCTGCGTCAGGCGATGCGGGCCGGTGAGCTGGAGCTCGGCGAACGGCTGCCGGCCAGTCGCGTGCTGGCAGCCGATCTGGGCCTGTCGCGCGTCACCGTCGAGGCGGCCTATGGGCAGCTGGAGGCCGAAGGGTATGTGAACCGCGCGGTCGGCCGCGGCAGCTTTGTGGCCATTGCATCGGGGGCGGGCGGCCAGCGCAAGCGCCCGTCGCCGGCCGCGCCCCGGATCGCCCCCTTGTCCCGGCGCGGCCAGCTGATCACCGCCACCGGCGGCTGTGAAGACCCCTTGCAGCCGCGCGCCTTTGCCGCCGGCAGCCCCGATCTGCGCGCCTTCCCGCTGGCGCTGTGGCGCCAATTGCTGAACCGCCGCTTGCGCAGCGATGCCGCGCTGCTGGGCTATGGCGACCCGCAGGGCCACCCGGCGCTGCGCGAGGCCATTGCCGGCTATCTGTGCCAATCGCGCGGCCTGCGCTGCCGCGCCGAGCAGGTGCTGGTGCTGACCAGCTCGCAGCAGGCCCTGCAGCTGTGCGCCACGCTGCTGCTCGATGCCGGCGACGCGCTGTGGATGGAAGAGCCCGGCTACCGCGGTGCGCGCACCGCCTTCGCCGCGGCCGGCGCGGCCATCGTGCCGGTGCCGCTCGATGCCGAGGGGCTGTGCCCGCCGGCCGGCGCCGCAGCACCCCGGCTGATCTACCTGACGCCCTCGCATCAATACCCCTGCGGCATGGCCTTGAGCCTGCCACGCCGGCTGGCCCTGCTGGGATTGGCCCGCCAGGACTCACGCTGCTTCATCATCGAGGACGACTACGACAGCGAGTTCCACTACGAGGGCCGGCCGATGCCGGCGCTGCAGGGCTTGGACGAGGCCGGGCGGGTGCTTTATGTGGGCACCTTCTCCAAGGTCTTGTTTCCTTCGCTGCGCCTGGCCTATCTGGTGCTGCCCGAGGCGCTGGTGCAGCCCTTCACCGTGGCGCGCAGCGTGCAGGACGGCCACAGCGCCCAGCTGCCGCAGGCGGTGGCGGCCGACTTCATCAGCCAGGGCCATTTCGCCGCCCATCTGCGCCTGATGCGCCAGCTCTACCGCGAGCGCCGCGCGGTGCTGCAAGAGGCCCTGAGCAGCCTGGGCTGGCTGAGCGCGCAGCCCAGCGCCGGCGGCCTGCAGCTGGCCGCCCTGCTGCCCCAAGGCCAGGAAGCCGCCTACAGCCGCGCCGCCGCCGCCCGCGGCATCGCCACGCCCAGCCTCAGCGCGCTCTATGCCGGCACGCCAGCGCAGGACGGCTGGCTGCTCGGCTATGCGGCGCTGACGCCCGAGGAAATCCGCCAGGCGGTCGCAGCGCTGGCCCCGATCGGTACAAGCCCGGGCCGCCGCCCGCGCTTGCGCACGTAGAGTGCGTTCCAACTCACAACAGCAACTTCAACAAGGACACAGTGCCATGGGCAAGGGCCGACTCGAAGCATTCAGCGATGGCGTGATCGCCATCATCATCACCATCATGGTGCTGGAATTGAAGGTGCCGCACGGCGCCGATCTGGCCGCGCTCTTACCGCTGACGCCGGTGCTGCTCAGCTATGTGCTGAGCTTCATCTATGTCGGCATCTACTGGAACAACCATCACCACCTGCTGCACACGGTCAAGCAGGTGTCCGGCGCCACGCTGTGGGCCAATCTGCACCTGCTGTTCTGGCTGTCGCTGATTCCCTTCGTCACCGGCTGGATGGGCGAGAACCACTGGCAGCCGCTGCCGGTGGCGCTGTATGGCGGCGTGCTGCTGATGTGCGCGATCGCCTACACGCTGCTGACGCTGAGCCTGCTCAAGACCCACGGCCGCGACTCGCTGCTGGCCCAGGCCCTGGGCCGCGACCGCAAGGGCAAGGCCTCGCTGGCGATCTATGTGTGCGCGCTGCCGCTGGCCTTTGTCCATGTCTGGCTGGCGATCGCGCTGTACATGGTGGTGGCGCTGATCTGGCTGGTGCCGGACCGGCGCATCGAAAGCCGGCTGCAGGACGAGTCGCACTGAGGCCGATGGCTGGGCTGCGCGGCCGCACTAGCAGCGCAATGACGCGTCAGAAATAGCAGTTGCCGCCGGGCAGCGGCGGGGTCATGATGGGCAGCAGACTTCGATGCCTTCCCTCATGCGCACCAGCTCCAGCCCTGGCCACAGCCCACCGGACAGCCCACCGGACAATGGGCCTGCCAGCTCGCCCGACGGCCCGCTGCAAGACAAGCTGCAGCAGCTCTACAGCGCCCGTGCCGCCCGTTACGACCTAGAGCTGGCGCCGTTTGCCACGCTGCGCGACGAGGCGATAGCCGCGCTGCAACTCCAGCCCGGGCGGACCGTGCTGGATCTCGGCTGCGGCACCGGCCTGAGCCTGCCGGCGCTGCGCCAGGCGGTGGGTAGCCGCGGCAGGGTGATCGGTGTCGAGCTCTGCCCGGCGATGCTGGTGCGGGCGCAGCAACGGGTGGCCGAGGCCGGCTGGCGCAATGTCGAACTGCAGCTGGCGTCGGCCGAGCAGACGGTGCTCAAGCGCACGGCCGATGCGGCGCTGTTCTTCTTCACCCACGATCTGCTGCAGCAGGCCAGCGCCCTGCCCGCGCTGCTGGCCCGGGCGCTCAAGCCCGGCGCGCGCGTCGTGGCCGTCGGCCTGTGCTGGGCGCCGCCCTGGCAGCCCTGGAGCAATGCCTTTGTGCTCGGCGCGGCGCTGTACTCGGTGGCCTCGCTGGACGGCCTGGCCCAGCCCTGGCGGCATCTGGCCGCGGCGCTGCGCGTGAGCCAGTTGGAGCGCCGTTGCCTGGACGCCGCCTATCTGCTGCAAGGCTGTCGCTGAGCCCTGCGCGCGGCTATGCTGGCCGCTCAGCTGCCCGAGCCCTGCTGCCATGCCGCATACCGATGCCCGCGTCGACGCCTATCTGGAAGCCGCCGCCGATTTCGCCCAGCCGCTGCTGCGCGACTGGCGCGCCCGCGTGCACCGCCGCTGCCCGGGCGCCGAGGAAACCATCAAGTGGGGCTTCCCGCATTTCGTCTACCAGGGCAAGATCCTCAGCAGCATGGCTGCCTTCAAGGCGCACTGCAGCATCGGTTTCTGGCATGGCGAGGCCGTCAGCGGCAGCAGCGAGCGGCGCGAGGGCATGGGCGAACTGGGCAAGCTGCGCAGCGCCGCCGACCTGCCACCCGCGGCCGAACTCGATGCGATGCTGGACCGGGCCCGCGCGCTGATCGAGGCCGGGGTCAAGCCGGCACGCCAGCAGCGCACGGCCGCAAAACGCCCGCCACCACCGCTGCCCGCCGATCTGGCCCAGGCGCTGGCCGCCAACGAGCAGGCCGCCGCGTTCTTCCAGTCCCTGCCGCCCAGCCATCAGCGTGAGTACACCGAATGGCTGGACGAAGCCAAGCGCGAAGAGACCCGCGCCAAGCGGCTGGCCCAGACGCTGGAGTGGCTCAGCGAAGGCAAGAGCCGCAACTGGAAGTACAAGAACTGCTGAGGCGCGGCGACAGC
Source organism: Roseateles aquae (assembly GCF_032337115.1). NCBI lineage: Bacteria > Pseudomonadati > Pseudomonadota > Betaproteobacteria > Burkholderiales > Sphaerotilaceae > Roseateles > Roseateles aquae. The sequence continues at coordinate 12,839 of NZ_JAVXZY010000017.1, read as the reverse complement.
CCGCTGCCACGCGATGGGCGCCTCACTGCCGTCCACGCCGGCATCGACATGCCGGCACGCCTCGGCCGCCTTTGGCCTACATCCACCTTGCCAGAGCCTGGCAGCGCCCTGCGCCGCTCCTAGGGCGATCCCGCACTCGCTTTCAATATATTAGTCATATACTTTTTGAATTACCCATCCGACAGCCCGCCCAGCGATGCCAGATGTACAGCAGCATCCCGAATCAACAGCAGCGGCCCGCCGCGGCGAGGCGCTGATGCACACGCTGCAGCTGTGCCAGCTGAGCCTGGTCGAGGCACTGTTCGACCCGCTGCCGGACGTGGTGTTCTTCGTCAAGGACCGCGCCGGCCGCTATCTGCGTGTCAACCAGACGCTGGTGCGGCGCAGCGCGCTGCGCAGCAAATCGGCGCTGCTGGGGCGTACGCCGCGCGAGGTCTTCCCCGGGGCGATGGGCGAGGCCTTTGCCGCGCAGGACGCCACGGTGCTGGCCAGCGGCCGCGAGCTGCCGCGCCAGCTGGAGCTGCATCTGTATGCCGATGGCGGCGCCGGCTGGTGCCTGACGCACAAGCTGCCGTTGCACGAAGACGGCGAGGTGATCGGCGTGGCCGGCATCTCGCGCGACCTCGGCCTGCCAGACCAGGGCCACCCGGTCTATGCGCAGGTGGCCGCCTTGGCCGAGCATATCCGCGCCCATTTCGATGAGCCGCTGAATTTCGGCGTCATGGCGCGGCAGGCCGGCTTGTCGCTGGACCGCATCGAACGCCTGTTCCAGCGCATCTTCCACCTCAGCCCGCGCGAGATGCTGCTGCAGGCCCGGCTGGACGCGGCCCGGCGCCTGCTGGCCGCGCCCGATGGCCCGAGCATTGCCGACATCGCCGCCGCCTGTGGCTACAGCGATCAAAGCGCCTTCACCCGCCAGTTCAAGGCCGTCACCGGCCTGACGCCCAGCCGCTTCCGCAGCTTGCAGGCGCAGCGCCCCAACTGAGCACCCCAACGAAGCGCGCCTGCTGAGCGCACCATGCGGCAGCCGCCATGCGCCGGATGCATCAGCTCAGGCCGGCGCGGCGCTGACTGTCGGGCGCAAAGCCATCGCCTTGCGCCCGACCCCAACGCCTCCCCCTCCCCCGAGACACCCGGTGATGACAAGGCTTAGAACTTCGCTTCCAGCCCCAGCTTGATTGCGCGACCACTGAGCGGCAGCGCCGAGTTGGGCCGCAGCTCGATCGGCGTCTGCTCGTTGAAGACGTTGAACAGATTGGCCGACAGCGTCAGATGCTTGAAGCCGCTGTACTGCAGCCAGAGGTCGGTGTAGGCCGAGGCACGCACCTTGCAATCGGCTTCGGCCACATCGCGCGCCGCGCAGCCCTCGGGCAGGTTGTCGCTGTCCCAATCGGCGGCGGCCAGCTTGGTGGCGGTGTAGTAGCTGGTGCGTCCGCCGATCTTCCAATCGCCGCGCGACCAGTTGGCCTTGAAGACCAGATGGTCCTTGGGCACGCCCCGGTAGCCGACGCGGTTCTCGGTGTAGTCGTTCTTGAAGCTGTCCCAGTAGAGCAGCCTGATCTGGTGATTGGCCTCAATGCCTGCATCCAGATCGCCCCATGCACCGAGCTTCCAGCGGCCGCGCAGATCCAGGTCCAGGCCCGACACGCGGGTCCGGTTCAGGTTCTGGTATTGCGCCGCGATCGAGCGCACCGGGCCGACGGCAAAACCAAGGTCCTGGCCGGAGAGTTCCTTGGCGCGGCGGGCGTAGTCCTTGTCCTGCACGGTCAGCGGATCACGCGGCACCAGGCCGGGGTTCTTGTCTTCGTTGGCCAGCGTGTCGTTGATGTCGCGGGTGCCGATCTCGTCGCGGCGACGGATGTCGTAATAGTCCAGCGAGACGCTGGCCTCGCGGCTGAGCTGGAACACCATGCCCACCGAGGCATTGTTCGAATGCTCGGGCTTGAGATCAGGATTCGGCGTGACCGACGAGGGGAAGCTGACCGAGCAGCCCGAGTTGTAGGCCGCCGTCGCGTCGAGCTTGTCGTTCTCGTTGCCGGTCTTGAGGATGTCGCGCAGCTTGCGCGCGGTATCGCAGCGCTTCGGATCGAGATAGCCATTGTTGAACCAGGACGCGCCGCCATTGCCGGTCTCGGGCAGGCTGGGCGCACGGAAGCCTTGCGTTAACGTGCCGCGCAGCAGCAGCAAGCTGGTCGGGCGCCAGGCCAGCGAGGCCTTGGGCGTCACCGCGCCGAAACCATTGAAGACCTTGTCGCCGCGCAGGGCCAGCGTCGCTTCGAGCTGCTTGTTCAGCGGCAGGCTGAACTCGGTGAACAGCGCTCCGGTGTTGCGCTTGCCCTCGATGGCCACGCCGGAGAAGCCGACGATGCGGCCTTCCAGGATGTTGTCCATGCTGCGGTGCTCAAATCGCTCGTGGCGCAGCTCGGCGCCCAGCGCCATCATCACCGCGCCACCGGGCAGCCGGCCGATCTCGCGCGAGCCCTTGAAGTCGGCGAACTGCTGGCTGTAGGTGCCGCTGGAGCCCATCTCGGGGAACATTTTCAGCAGCACGCTGTCGGGGTTCTGCTGGCCGAACTTGTACTCGCCACTGGTGATCGCGCTGGCGTAGCCGATGGCATCCTTGTAGAGATGCTGGCGCTGCGTGGCATGCGAGCGCATCGTGCCGATGGCGCTGTCGATGTCCCAGCCCCAGGCACTGCCCTCGATGCCGGTCATCAGCCGGTAGTCGCGCGAGGCGCCGACGTTCTTGAACAGCTCCGGGTTGTCGACAAAGCGATAGTTCAGGCCGATGGGGAAACCATAAGGATTGTTGGGATGGCCGGCCGGCAGCATCGGATCGGTGAAGCGCAGCAGCTGGCCCTTGATCGAGTCGTACCAGGTCGACACCACGCCGGGATTGCTGCGCGGGATGTTGGTGTAGTACTTGGCCCGGATGTCGGCGCCCTGGAATTCGGCGAAGGCATTGAAGTCCTGGTTCAGCTTCAGCCGCGCGCCGGCCAGCATGGTGACGCGATCGGTGGCCGGCCGGGCATCGCTGTCCTTCCAGTAGTCGTACTGACAAACGCCGCCAATCAGGTTCTCGGCCGCACAGCCCGGTGCCGGCGTGTTGATGCGCTTGCCGGCCAGCGCCGGGTCCTTGTAATCGGCCGGGTAGCTGCCGCTGTAGTTGCCCGGGAAGGAGCCGGCCGAGCGCTGGCCGCGGCTGGGGTTCTGCTCAAGGTACCAGTCCGGCAGCAAGGGGCGCACATCGCTGTCCTTGTAGCTGCCGCGGCGGTACAGCTCCAGATGGCCGTAGACGTTGAAGCCGTCGCGCTCCAGATCGCCACGACCCACCGTCACCGAGCCCTGGCGGTCGCGCGCCAGGAAGCGGTGCGCAATCGACTGCTGGCCGCTGACGTTCAGCGCCACGCCCTGGAAGTCCTTGCTGGTGATCACATTGATCACACCGCCGATGGCATCGGAACCGTAGATCGCCGAAGCGCCATCCTTCAAGACCTCGACGCGCTCGATGATGTTGGCGGGAATCGCATCGATATTGGTGAAGTTCAGCTGCAGGCCATCGGCAAAGCCGTAGCTGGACAGGCGCCGGCCATTGAGCAGCGTCAGCGTGCCGCCGGTGCCCAGATTGCGCAGCGAAATGCCCGAGGCACCGCTGGCCCAGGAATTGGCGCCACCCAGATCGCTGATGGCGCTGCCGTCGTTGTTCGTCAGATTGCCGAGGATGTCGCCAACGGTCAGCGCGCCCATGGCCTTGATTTCATCGCGGGTGACGGTCTGCAGCGGCTGCGAGGTCTCGGCATCGGTGCGCTTGATGTTGGAGCCGGTGACGACGACGCGGTTCAGCGTCTGCGGACTGCCTGCGGCGGCCGGCGCCTCCTCGGCCTGGGCAGACGCCGCACACAGGGCCGCCGCCAGGGCCAGCGGGGTCAGGGGAATCAGATGGAACTTGCTCACGGGTCTCCTCGTCATTGCTTTTTGAGAGAGACCGGAGCTTAGGAATCGGGCGCTGATGCGTCTTGATGCGGGCCGCCGCCGCGGCTGCGGAAATCGGCACAAACGGCCGCGGCGCGGGTAAGTCCCAGGGCGCCGCGCCTTGCCGCGATTCAGGGCTGCACGAGCAGCAGTTTTCTGCGCGGGCGCAGGGCCGCGGCGGGCGCGGCGAGCTGGCGAACGACCTCAGGGCCGCTCAGCATCTCCACGCCATCCCCACAGGCCGCCCATTCGGCCGGCGCACAGGCGTACGGGATGAAGCGCTGGTGCGGCGGTCGCAGCGCGCACTTCAGCGCATCAAAGGGCCACGCGGTTCAAGGCGCACCTGCCAGCAGCAATCGTTTCAAGCCGCCGCTGACCCGGCAAGCAGGCTCAAGCCCATGGGCCAAGAACGGTTCAGCTGCAGGCGCAGCCTTAGAGGCGCTGCTGCGCAAAGACGAAGATCGCATCGGCCAGAAACTCGACCATGCGCGGATGATAGGCGTTATGAAAGCTGCGCATATCGGCATTGTCTTGATAGAACAGGCTCATGCCGATATAGGCCTCTCGCGACGGCAGATAGAAGCGGCAAGCAATGGCATGGTGTTCTCCCACCAGCTGCTGCACCTCGGCCGAATCGGCGTTGCACTGATCGACGAGCAGCGCCAGCCGCTTGTACAAGGCATCCCAGTCGGCATGCACCTGGGCGCGGTCCACATGGGCCCAGTGCTGGGTTTGCGCCAAGGAACTGGCTTGCTCGGCCTGCATGGCGGCGCGGCATTGATCGAGATAGCGGCTACTGGCGGTGTGCATTGACGGGATGAATCCGGCTGTAGGCAAGCGCCGGATTGTGGGGCACGCTGCGTGTGGCTGGCGCATCCACGCCGTGGCAAGAGCTGCCCCGATGCCTTGCGTCAGCGCAAATACGGCAGCGTCGGCTCTTCGCGGCGAGCCTCGTCAATGCGCAGCAGATCACGCAGGATGGCGGCATGCCCGGCCCCTACCAACAACAGCACGCGGGCACCCGGCTGCGCATGCCGCTGCACCTGGGCGTAAATGCGGAAGTTGCGCTGCCACCAGTTGGCCGCCGAGTCCGCGCCGGAGAAGCTGCGATCCGCCGCGCCAACCGCGTTGAAGCTCATATAGATGCTCTTGTTCTCGCGGTCGGACTCGGGGCTGTTGAGCTTTTCCAGCAGCTGCTGCAGGCTCAGCCGGCGATGCTCCTCGTTGGTGCGCTCCGTCAGCTTCTGCACCAGCTGCATCGTCGGCGCGATGTCCGGCTGCCGCTCCCAAACGGGGTTGGGCAACTCGGGCGCGGCCACATCGATGCCATGCACCTGAGCCAAGCCGGCCAGCTTGGCCACGCGGTAGCCGATTTGATCGATCTCGTTGCGCCCCAAGGGCTGACGGCCCTCGCTGTAGGCACGGTATTCGGCATTGACGCGTCCGTGCGCTGCCTCGGGGAACTCCAGCAGCACATGGGTGGGCTTGAAGCTGGCCAGGCGTTGCGCCAGTGCCTGCAGGTACTGCTGCTCGGCCGGCTGCATCACGTCCTTGTGCGAGGACTTGACAGCGTCCAGGCCCGCGTCGTTGAAGTGGAAACTGCCAAGTATCAGCACGCGAGCGGGCTCGGCGCCCTCCGCTGCCGCAGCGTGGCTGGCCAGCGGCGCAAGCAAAGCGGCGCAGAGTGCAAGGCCGTTCAGGTATTGGAACAGGGGGTGCATGCAAAGGCCTCCAAAATGGTTGACGGCCTGTTTGTATGCTTGGCGCGCAAGCCCGGCTGCGGCCAAGCGACAGAGTGTCAAATGTCGCGGACAAACCGATCAGCCGCGGAGGCGGGGCCAGGTCGAGCACGGGCGCAACAGCCCCGCGCGCTGCAGCAGTGTCACGCCAAATAGCGCCTTCACTGCGGCAGCAAGGCAGTCGATGCTGGCAGGCGCGGCAGCCAGGCGGCCCGCGGTCGGGCTGAGCACAGCGCCAGCGCTCCCTGCCGGGTGGCCGGGATCAGCAGCTGATGCATGCCGGCCCAGCGCCAGGCGTACCAGCATTGGACTCGCGAAACACCCCCCAGCCCACCACCGCAACCCAGCAAAACAGGCAGGCAAAGCTGAGCCGCTGCCCGAGCCCCGGCAGCGCACCGTCGCGAAGCACTGCGCTCAGCAGCAGGAGGACGGCCAGCGCCATGGTCGGCAGGCTCAGGCTGCGCCAGGCGGCCACGACTCTGAAGCGCAGCGGCAGCCAGAATGCCGCCACCACGAAGCACAGCCCGGAGCCATAGGCGCCGATGCTGTGCAGACGCATCGTCAAAGCGCCGCGATGCTCGAAGTCGCCAGGGAAGAGGCCCGACATCGACAGGAACAAGCCTGAGGCCAACAGCGCATAAAAGGGCAACGTCGCCAGGCCGCGCGGCGCCAATAGCTGCCGCAGTGCCAGCGCCAGAGCGACCACCACCAGGCCAGGCAGCAGATAGCCCAAGGTGTTCCACCACCATCGATAAGGCGCATCCAGCGCACCCAGCTCGCTGACTGCCTGATTGAAATGCCGAAACTCCGGTCTCAATCCCGAAACGGCCAGGTACACGGCAGTGAACCACAACGGTGTCGCCATCGCGGCCACCCCGATCCAGCGCAAGACAGCCATTCAAGCCTCCCGGTGATAACGCCTTTGATCATCACCCAGGCCAGCACAACGAACCCGTGCCAAAAGACAGTCTTTTTCTCAAGCTGCCAGCAGCCGCTCCAGCCCCTGCCGCCCACCATGCGTGAGCCGCAGCGCGCGGCTGTCCAGCTCGCCCTCGACCCAACGCCTTTGCAGCAGCAGCGTTAGCCAGGCGGCCCCGAGCGCGCCACCCAGGTGCGGGCGGCGTTCGCTCCAGTCCATGCAGGCGCAGGCCAGGCGACGCCGGGCCGGCAGCGCATCGACATCGACGCCGAGCTGCGCGAAGGCCGCGCGGCCGCGCGGGCTCAGGCCATAGGCGCGCGGTGGCGCCGGTTCGGGTGCGATCCAGCCTTGGCGCAGCGCATGGTCATGCAGGCGCACCGCCCAGTGGCCGGCCATGTGGTCGTAGCAGCGGCGCGCTTCACGCAGCGGCTCGGGGGTACTGGGTTTGAACGCGGGCGCAGGCGCCACGCGCGCCGCCACCACCAGCAAGGCCTCCAGCGCCGCCCCCACCTCGCCGCCGGCCAGCCGGTAGTAGCGATGGCGGCCCTGGCTCTGGCAGGCGATCAGGCCCTGCGCCAGCATCCGTGCCAGGTGGCTGCTGGCCGTCGAGGCGGCCACCTCGCCCACCGCCGCCAATTCGGTGGCCGTGCGTGCATGGCCATCGAGCAGGCAGCACAGCATCCGCGCGCGCACTGGCTCGGCGATGCATTGGGCAATCTCGGCCAGCGCGGCGTCGGCGCGCGGGCGGGTGTCATCGGTGTCATGGATGTCATGGGCCATGCGGCATTGTGCGGCCGGGCAGGCGGCGACGCTTCGGTCGCCATCGAAGCATCGGCCCGGCGCCGGCGCGACGATGCCGCCATGTTGACAAAACACGCTCCCCTGACCCTGCTGACGGCCGCCCATGCCGCCGACCCTTGGCCTTTCTATGCCGAACGCCTGCAAGGCCCCGGCCTGCATCACGACCCGAGCCTGCAGCTCTGGTGGGCCGGCGACGCGCCGACGGTGCGCCAGCTGCTCGCCGACCCGCGGCTGGGCGTGCGCCCGCCCGAGGCGCCGGTACCGCCGGCCCTGCGCGAGCGTCCCTTGGGCCGCCTGTTCAGCCAGTGGCTGCGCATGCGCGACGACGCCGCTCACGCCCCCGAGAAGCAAGCGCTGCAGGCCGCGCTGGGCGCCTGGCCCGCCGAGCGGCTGCGCAGCGAAGCGGCCCGCTGCTGCGCCGTGGCCGCTAGCGGCGGTCTGGCTCACTGGCAATGGGCCAGCCTGCCCTGCACCGTGGCCGCCTTGCTGGGGCTGACCATGGACAGCCTGGCTGCCCAACAGCAGCTGCTCGGCCAGCTGGCCGGCTTCGCCCGGGCGCTGAAGGCCGATGCCGAGCCAGAGGCGCTCAGCGCGGCCGACGCCGCCTGCGAAGCCTTGTCTGCGGCCCTGGCGCCGCAAGACATCGCCCTGCTCTGGCAGGCCTATGAGGCCGGCGCGGCGCTGCTGGGCCAGGCCTGGCTGGAGGCCCGCCTGCCCGAGGCGCTGGCCCGGCTGGGCCCGCTGCAAGCGCCGGTGCATCACACCCGGCGCTGGGCGCATGAACCGCTGCAAATCGGGGGCCAGGTCTTGCCTGCAGGCAGCCCGGTGCTCCTGCTGCTGCTGGCCGAGCCCGATCTGGCCTGGGGCCATGGCGCACACCGCTGCCCGGGCCGCGATCTGGCGCTGGCCATCGCCGCCGAGGCTTTGCGCCATGCGCCAGCGGCACCCGTTCCCGTTCCCGTTCCCGTTCCCGTTCCCGATACCGATACCGATACCGAGGCGGCAGGCGCCCGCCACCACTGGCCGCTACCCAATGCCCGCATCCCCGTGCTGTGAGCGCCATGATGACAATCCCGATTCGAACCATCCACCCCTCGGTGCTCTACTTCGGCCAGCCAGTCGCGCTGCTCAGCACGCTGAACCCCGATGGCAGCAGCAATCTGTCGCCAATCTCGTCCTGCTGGGCGCTGGGCCGCCGCCTGGTGCTGGGCCTGGGCCTCGACGGCCAGGCCTGGGCCAATCTGCAGCGCGATCCCGGCCTGGTGCTGAACCTGCCCGAAGCGGCGCAGTGGCGCGCGGTCGAGAAACTGGGCCGCCTGACCGGCGTGGCCGAGGTGCCCGCCCACAAGGCGGCGACGGGCTACCAGCACTGCGCCGACAAATTCGCCGCCGCCGGCCTGCAGCCGCTGGCCAGCGAGCAGGTGCGCGCCGCACGGGTGCGTGAATGCCCGGCGCAGCTGCAGGCGCGGGCGCTGCTGCCCGAGGGCCAGGCGCTTGAACTGGCGCTGCAGCAGGCGCGCCAGCGCGGCTTTCTGATCCTGGAGGCCGAGGTGCTGCAGGTCCACGCCCATGAACGCATCTGCCTGCCCGGCAGCGAGCACATCGACACCGCCGCCTGGCAGCCCCTGCTCTATGTGTTCCGCCATTACTGCAGCACCAGCGCGCCGCTGGGTGCCAACTTCCGCGCCGAGACGCCTATTCCCCAGGAGGCCTGCCCCGCATGATCGCCGTCATCTTCGAAGTCCAGCCGGCTGCCGGCCAGCACGCCGCCTACCTCGATCTCGCCGCCGCACTGCGCGAGCAGCTGCGGCAGATCGACGGCTTCATCAGCATCGAGCGCTTTGAGAGCCTCAGCACGCCGGGCAAGCTGCTCTCGCTCTCGTTCTGGCGCGACGAGGCCGCCGTCCAGCAATGGCGGCAGCTAGAAGCGCACCGCGCCGCGCAGGCGGCCGGCCGCGCCGGCGTGTTTGCCGACTACCGACTGCGCGTCGCCACCGTCAGCCGCGACTACGGACTTCGTCAGCGCGAGGAGGCGCCAGCGGACAGTCGGCGCGCCCACCATGACGATTGACACCCGGGACATCCACCTGACGCAAGACCTGGCACCTCGCTATCGTCTGCCCGAGTCCGACAGAGGCCAGGGAGACCCATGTGAATGCAGATCCAAAGCAGCAAGAACGGCGTGCGCGTTCAGCCTGGCGCCCCCCTGCCATTTGTCACGGAACGGCAGCACTGCTGCTGGCCTTGAGCAGCTGGGCGCAAGCACAGCACCCGATTCCAGCGCCGCGCGACGAGCCCTACCCGGGCCAGATCCAGCTCAGCGTCGACGCCACCGACCTGGACCACCACCTCTTCAGCGTCACCGAGATCCTGCCGGTCAGCAAGCCCGGGCGGCTGACCCTGCTCTACCCGCGTTACCTACCCGGCGCCCACGGCCCTTACGGCACGGTGGAGCGGCTTGCCGGGCTGCAGATTGAGGCCCAGGGCCGCCGGCTGGACTGGCAGCGCGACACCGTCGACCCCTATGCCTTCCACGTCGAAGTGCCGAGCGGTGCGCGCGAGCTGCGCCTGAGCTTTCAATTCCTCAGCGCCGTGCACAAGGACAAGGGCCGCGTCGTCATGACGCCCGAGATGCTCAACCTGCAATGGATCAGCATGGTGCTCTACCCGGCCGGCCATCATGCCAGCGCGATCCAGGTGCGGCCCGAGGTCAAGCTGCCTGCCGGCTGGCAACAGGCCAGCGCCTTGCGCCCTGTCGCCACCTCTGGCAACGCCGATGAGCGTCTGCGCTTCCAGACCGTCAGCCTCGAGACCCTGGTCGACTCGCCGCTGTTCGCCGGCCGCCATCTGCGCCGCTTCGAGCTGGACGAGCCAGGCCGCGCCCGGCCCGTGGCGCTGAATGTGTTGGCCGACGACGAGGCCCAGTTGCAAGCCAGCCCGGCCCAGATCGAGGCCCACAAGCGCCTGGTCCAGCAGGCCGACAAGCTCTTTGCCTCGCGCCATTTCGCGCACTACGACTTCCTGCTGGCGATCTCCGACAAGCAAGGCTTCATCGGCCTGGAACACCATCAGAGCAGCGAGAACGGCGTGCGCCCCGGCTACTTCAGCAAGGACTGGAGCAAGCAAACCGGCGCCCGCGGCCTGCTGCCGCATGAGTTCGCCCACTCCTGGAACGGCAAGTTCCGCCGCCCGGCCGATCTCTGGACGGCCAACTACAACCAACCGATGCAGGACAGCCTGCTCTGGCTCTACGAGGGCCAGACCGATTACTGGGGCCGCGTGCTGGCGGTGCGCTCCGGCCTGATCTCGCCCGAGCAGTCGCGCGACAGCTGGGCCGAGATTGCCGCCATGCTCAGCCACCGCGCCGGCCGCCTCTGGCGCAATCTGCAAGACACCACCAACGAAGGCGCGATGGCCCGCTCGCGCGGCGATGCCGAGTGGCCGAACTGGCAGCGCGGCGCCGACTACTACGCCGAAGCCGCGCTGATCTGGCTCGATGCCGACACCCTGATCCGCGAGAAGAGCGGCGGCCAGCGCAGCCTTGACGATTTCGCGCGGCTGTTCTTCGGCGTCGAGGATGGCCGCGTCGCGCCGCTGACCTACCGCTTCGAAGACATCGTCGCCACGCTCAACCAGGTGCAGCCGCACGACTGGCGCGCCTTCCTGCGCAGCCGGCTAGACAGCCACGGCCCCGGCGCCCCGCTGGACGGCCTGAGCCGCGCCGGCTGGCAACTGACCTGGGCCGACACGCCCAGCGAATTCGCCAAGGCTGACGACTCCGAATGGAAGACCGACGACTTCGCCTACTCGATCGGCCTGAACATCAAGTCCGACGGCAAGGTCGCCCAGGTGCTGTGGGACAGCCCCGCCTTCAAGGCCGGCATGAGCCCTTCGCTGCAGGTGGTGGCCGTCAACGGCCGCAGCTACAAGGCCGAACGCCTGAGCGCCGCCATCAAGGCCAATCAGGCCGGCAGGGACAGCCCCGGTGGCCAGGCCCCGCTGGACCTGCTGGTGCGCGATGGCGACAGCTACCGCCACCTCAAGATCGACTACCGCGACGGCCTGCGCTACCCGCGCCTGCAGCGCCTGGCCGAGCTGCCCGAGCGGCTGGACAGCGGGGTGTTGAAGGCGAGGCAATAAGCGCCTGGGCCTGCCTCCAGCCAATGCAGCACGTAGGCCGGGTTAGCCACAGGCGTAACCCGCCTTGCAACGGTGGCACATCACCAAACCGTTCAGCACCGGGTTGCGATTCCACCGTCGCTGGCATTCCATGAGTCCGCGGGCCAAACGCCACGCCCTACCTGGCTCGACGTCGATATAGTGCGCCCCTCGCACTTCCCCTATCGATCTGAATCACTTACACAGCCTCTGCTATGACCCCGCAAATGAACTGCCTCCTGGCGCTCAGTCTCGTCACTGTCACCGCACCAAGTCACGCTCAAGCGCCGAGCTCACAACAGGTGGTTGAGTTTGCTATTGGCTTGGCGTTCCAAGACAACGTCTTCGAAGCATTGCAGTCGCGCTGCACCACCTACAAGCCATCGCTGCCATCCAACGGTGCTTTCATCGCTGAACTGCGCAAGGCGAGCAAGGAAATTTCCGCCGCGCTTGACCCAGTGCTCAAGGCCACGAAACTTGTGGCACAAGCCCATGCCGCACAACTTGTCATCAATGCTGAAGGCTGCGAGACGCCCGGCTTCAAGAAGACCGCTGAGCAAGTCGAGGAACAGCAAGCGATGCTTGCACTGCGAGTGATGCAGGGACAGATCCGCTGATCGAAGCACCATCCGGCGCTCGGCCGGGTTGGCCGGGTTGGCCGGGTTGGCCGGGTTGGCCGGGTTGGCCGGGTTGGCCGGGTTGGCCGCAAGCGTAACCCGCCTTTCCATTGGCAGGCTCGAGATTGAGCGGAGTCGCCAACACACGCCGAAAGCGTTGCATCTATCTATCCCGATCAGCCGATCTGCACGTCACAACCGCGAGCGACCAACATGCGCGCACCGCTGCTCACCTGTTTCGCCATGGCCATCAGCGCCTGCATGTTCAGCACTGCCCTGGCGCAGGACCTTGCCGGACACTGGCTTCTGGAAGTTCAAGACAGCAAGCAAAAAACCCGCATCAGGCTTTCTGTTCGATTCACCGAAACGCCGGCGCCATCTTGCCTGGCGCTCGGCAACGACAAGGGGGAGTTGCAGTGGCGCAGCGTGACGGTTGAACATCGGTCAATGGTCGATGATCGATTCTTCCCTGCGTCAGAACGCTGAATCGCTCCGGCTTCCGCGGAGGCTAGTTGGTTTAAGTCAGACGGTCGCGGCCTGACCAGCGCGTTGACGATGGTAATTGGCTTCGAACTCGGCAGGCGGGACGTGATCGAGCGGCCCCATCAGTCGGTGATGGTTGAACCAAGCCAC
>NZ_JAVXZY010000016.1:0-28714 GCF_032337115.1 Roseateles aquae | reverse complement strand
AGCCGAGCAGCGCAACGCCCGTGGGGGCCCCTTTTCTCTCAACCCGCAGGGCAAGCACCAGCCAAGCCCTGCCGGTGTTGCGAGCCTTGCGCAGGCCACCAGCCTGAGCTGCGGCTCGCGCCTAGGCAGGCCATGGTTGGTGCTTGCCACGGCCCGCGCCGACTTATGCAGACCTTCCCTAACCATGGTGATGAAGGGGCGCTTTTGAGAGACGCCACTCATGGCCAGACGGCGGACACCAGCTGCAGGGAGGCGCAGTCCATGTACACGCTTTACGGTAGTAAGGGCTCAGGGTCGGCCGCCATCGAGGCGGCGCTTGAATTGGCAGGGCAGCGCTACCGCCTGGTGCAGGCGGCCAGCTGGGAACCCGGGCCGGGGCTGGAGGAATTGGCCCTGCTCAATCCGCTCAAGCAGATCCCGACGCTGCAACTGCCTGACGGCACGGTGATGAGCGAGAGCGCGGCCATCCTGATTCATCTGGGACTGCAACACCCGGGTGCCGGTCTGTTGCCAGATGCGCCGGCCGATCTGGCGCAGGCGCTGCGTGGGCTGGTCTATATCGCCGCCAATTGCTATGCGGCCATCGGCCTGATCGATTATCCGGAACGCTGGTGCGAGCCGGCCGGCCCCTTGCAGAACGAGGCCCTGCGGCTCGGTGCCCGGCTGCGCCTGCATGCTGCCTGGGCCTTGTTTGCCGACCAGTTCTATGCGCCGACGCGGGGCCAGGCCTTTCTCCATGGCGATGCACCGGCGGCCTTGGACCTGCTGGCCACGGTGGTGTCCAAGTGGTCGGGCAGCCGGCCCTATCTGCAGCAGCAGCGGCCGGAATTTCATGCGTTGCTGCTGCGGGTGGAACGCCATCCGCGGCTGGCCGCGCTGTTTGCGCGTCATTGGCCGCCGGCCTGAGCGTCATCAGCGGCTTCGGCGGCGCGCAGTTGTAGCCAGCTGTAAGCGCCGCCCTTTCGTGGGGGGACTGCGCGCAATTCCGCACACGGTCGGTGTCAGGTCGGTGATAGATTGCAGGCTTACCGACCTGTCCCGCAGGCGCTGGACGGCCCCACAGGCTGCCACTGCGAGGAGAACATCATGCCCTTTGACCTGCCCGAACTGCTGCGCCCCTATCTGCTGCCTCTGCTGATCGCCGTGCCTCTGGCCATTCTGGTGATCCTGATCAGCATCCGTCGTGGCGACGAATACCACCGCAGCGAATTCCTGCCCTCGCGCTTCGAGCCCACCCAGCTGCCGCCCGCCGCCGCCGGCATGATCGTGCAGCGCGTGCCGGCGATGCCGGTGCCGGTGCAGCCCAAGGCGCCGCTGCCGGTGATGGTGGTCGATGATTCGGCGGTGGTGCGCGCCAAGCTGGGCAAGCTGCTGCAAAGCGCCGGCTACCAGGTCGTGGTGGCCCGCGATGGCGTCGAGGCGCTGGACCTGCTGGGCCAGCAGCATGTGGCGCTGCTGATCACGGATCTGGAAATGCCCAACAAGGATGGCTTCGAGCTGATTGCCGATGTGCAGGGCAGCCTGGACACCGAGGATCTGCCCATCATTGCCATCACAGGCCACGAGGAACTGCAGGGCCGCGTGCACCAGGTGCAAGGCATTTACGGCATCTTCAAGAAGCCTTGGAACGACCGCGATCTGCTCAAGCGTGTCGAGGCCCTGGTGTCGCTGCGCCGCCCGGCGCCGGCCCAAGCGGCCTGATCGTTCTGGCGTGGCCGGGCGCTGCGCGGCGACGCTCGGCGGGGCGATGCCCGTAGCTGCGGTGAATCCCGCGCCCCATGGCACCGCTGGCTGTGCTGCAATCGGCCCATGAACAAAGCAGTCAAAACCCTGGCCCTCGGCGTCGCGGCGGCCCTGGTGCTTGGTGGCGCAGCGGCCACCTGGCATGTGCGATCCAAGCTGCCCGAGCGCAGCGGCGCGCTGGCGCTGAGCGGCCTCTCGGCGCCGGTGCAGGTGCGTTGGGACGAGGTCGGCGTGCCCCATCTGCAGGCGCAGCACGAACGTGATCTCTATCGAGCACTCGGCTACCTGCACGCACAGGACCGGCTGTTCCAGATGGAGATGGTGCGCCGGCTGGCCCGTGGCGAGCTGGCCGAGGTGCTGGGCCCCAAGCTGCTCGACACCGACCGCTTGTTCCGCACCCTGGGCCTGCGCGAGCATGCGACGGCCTATGTGAAGCGCCAGACCCAGGGCATCGTGCCGCCCGGACCGGCCTGGGAAGCGCTGCAGGCCTATCTGGACGGCGTCAACGAGTACCAGGCGACGCGACCGGCGCCGCTGGAGTTCGACATCCTCGGCATCAAGAAACGGCCCTTCACGACCGAGGACACCATGGCCGTGGCCGGCTATATGGCCTACAGCTTTGCCGCCGCCTTTCGCACCGAGCCGGCGCTGACCTATGTCCGCGACCAGCTCGGCCCCGAGTACCTGAAGATCTTCGATCTGCAGAACCGCCCCGGCGGCGCGGTGCGGCGTGCCGGCGAGAGCGACGCAGCGCCGAGCGTGGGCCTGCAGAGCCGCGACTGGCAGCATCTGGCCCAGCTGGCGCAGATCAGCCAGCAGGCGCTGGAGCAGGCCGGCCTGCCGCTGTACGAAGGCAGCAATGCCTGGGCGATCAGCGGCGGGCGCAGCCAGAGTGGCAAGCCGCTGCTGTCGGGCGACCCGCATATCGCCTTCTCGGCGCCGGCGGTGTGGTGGGAGGCCCATCTGAAGGCGCCGGGCTTCGAGCTCTACGGCCACCACCAGGTGCTCAATCCGATGGCGTTGCTGGGCCATAACCATCAGGCCGGCTGGAGCCTGACGATGTTCCAGAACGACGATATCGATCTGATCGCCGAGCAGACCGATGCGGCCCATCCCGATCAGGTCTTTGTCCAGGGCCAGTGGCAGCCGCTGCAGACGCGTGAGGAAACCATCAAGGTCAAGGGCGCGGCCGATGTTGTGCTCAAGCTGCGCCGCTCGCCGCACGGCCCCATCATCAACGACGCGATTCCCGGCGCCCGCTACGACAAGCCGATTGCCATGTGGTGGGCCTTTCTGGAAACCGAGAACCCGGCGCTGGACGCCTTCTACCGCCTGGCCCGGGCCGACACCCTGGCCAAGGCCCGCGAGGCGGCCAGCATGATCCATGCGCCGGGGCTGAACATCGTCTGGGCCAATGCCGGTGGTGATATCGGCTGGTGGGCCGCCGCACGGCTGCCGCAGCGCCCGGCCGGCGTGAACCCCAGCTTCATCCTCGATGGCAGCAAGCCCGAGTCCGACAAGCTGGGCTTCCTGCCCTTCAGCGCCAACCCGCAGGAGGAGAACCCGGCGCGCGGCTACATCATGTCGGCCAATCACCAGCCGGCCGGCGATGTGCCGGGCTATTACAACCTCTGGGACCGCGCCCAGCGCCTGGACGAAGCGCTGCGCCAGGACGGCAAGCGCTGGAATATGGCGGCCTCGCAGCAGCTGCAGCTCGATGTGCAGACCGGCTATGGCCCGCGCATGTTGAAACCGCTGCTGCCGCTGCTGCGCCAGGCTGCGCAGGGCGAGGAGGACCAGGCGCTGGTGGCCGAGCTGGCACAGTGGCAGGGCCGCCACCAGCTCGACGACCGCGCGCCGGTGCTCTTCCATCAGCTGGTCTATGAGCTGGTGCGCGAGGCGCTGGGCGACAAGATGGACGCCAAGCTGTTCGAGAGCCTGACACGCACCCGCGCGCTGGACCAGGCGCTGCCCCATCTGTTTGCCGACGCCAACTCGCCCTGGTGGGACAAGCGCGCCACGCCGCAGCGCGAAACCGAGGCCGATATCGTCAAGCTGGCCTGGACGGCCGCGCTCAAGCATCTGCGCGCCACGCTGGGCCAGGACGCCGGCCGCTGGCGCTGGGGCGATGCCCACACGCTGACGCACAAGCACCCGCTGGGCCAGCAGAAACCGCTGGATCAGATCTTCAACATCGGCCCGCTGCCGGCACCTGGCGCCAATGAGGTGCCTAACAATCTGGCGCAGCGCATCGGGCCGGCGCCCTGGGAGGTGGTCTACGGGCCCTCGACCCGGCGCACCATTGACTTCGCCGCCCCCGGCCAGGCCCAGGGCAGCAACCCGGTCGGCCAGAGCGGCGTCTGGGGCGATGCGCATTACAAGGATCAAGCCCGCGCCCATGTCGAGGGGCGCTTCCGCGGCCAATGGCTTGACGAGGCCGATGTGGCCGCGCATACCCGCAGCACGCTGCTGCTGAACCCGCGCTAGCCGTTTTCATTTGGCTCTAGGGCCTGTTAACACTACGTCTGCCTGTGCGAGAGGGGCTCCAAGGGCCCCAATCTAGGCGGACGACGACGCCCAGGCTGGCCGC
The DNA here is from genome assembly GCF_032337115.1 of Roseateles aquae. Taxonomy (NCBI): domain Bacteria; kingdom Pseudomonadati; phylum Pseudomonadota; class Betaproteobacteria; order Burkholderiales; family Sphaerotilaceae; genus Roseateles; species Roseateles aquae. The sequence continues at coordinate 24,381 of NZ_JAVXZY010000016.1, read as the reverse complement.
CTGGGCTAGGAGTTCAACATCGAGTGGGGCCCTTGGAGCCCCTCTCCCGGAGGGTTGCCACACAAATCGCCGTGCACGTCGTTGCAAAGCCTCGCCGGGGGAATGGCCCCGGCTTCGCTCATTGAAAGCTTGGGCGCCTCGTTCACGGCGATTGGTGTGGCAACGCATCAGGCAGACGTAGTGTTAACAGGCCCTAGTGAATCAACCAGAACAAACCACAGAGTCACTGAGACACAGAGGGAATCACAGAGGACACGAAGCGCTGCGGCGTTTTCCTCTGTGTCTCAGTGGCTCTGTGGTGGATTCCGTATTGTTTTCGAGGTTTTCATGAACTCATTGCGTCTTGCCGCTTTGTCCCTGTCTGTGCTGCTGCTTGGTTTCGGAGCTCGACCCGTACCGGCGGCGCCGCTGCCCACGCCGACCGAGCTGGCCGCGACGCTGAAGGAGGAGCAGGTCACCGTCGTCGAGCCGCATCTGAGCAAGGCCGGCAAGCCGGTGCGGCGCAGCTACCGTGGCTACCCGGCGCGGGCGCTGCTGGATCAGCTGCTGGGCAAGGGCTGGCTGTCGGCCGATACCGAGATCGAGTTCCGCGCGCTGGACGGCTATGTCTCGCGGGTGCCAACGCAGCGCTTCGCCCGCTACAAGGCATGGCTGGTGTTTGCCCGCGCCGATGGCGGCCCCTTTGAGGTCGACAACCTGGCCCAGCAGGAAAAGGCGGTGCCGCTGGGGCCCTTCTATCTGGTCTGGGACAACGTCGGTCATCCCGAGCTGATCAAGGAAGGCGGCAGCGTCTGGCCCTACCAGGTCGCGCAGCTGCGCCTGACGCCGTCCAGCCGCACCGCCTTGCTGCCGCCAGGCCTGGTGGGCGATTTCAAGGCCCAGGCCGCGCTGGCCCAGCAGTACTGCCTGAGCTGCCACCAGATCAATGGCTATGGCGGCGACAAGATGCCGCTGAACCTGGCCGAGCGGGCCCGGCTGCTGGACGCGCCGAGCTGGCGCCAGTGGTTGATCAGCCCGCAATCGCTGCGCCCCGGCACGGCAATGCCGGCCTTGCCCGACAGCCTGCCGCTGGCCGAGCGTGAGCGCATCACCCGTCAGCTGCATGAGTACCTGCGTGCCCTGCCGCTGAAACCTTGAGCCTTCCCGCGACTAAGATGCTGTCTTGCCAGGCGCAGCGGTAGCGCTTGAGCTTGTTAGTTGTAGCCAGGTATAGCCAAGTGTTCGCGATGTTTTTTCCGCTGTGCGGCTTGCGCTGCTTGCTCGCCTTGATGCTGGCGTGGTCGACGGCTGCCGCCGCTCAGGAGCTCAAGGTCGCGATGATCCAGCTCGACCCCTGGACGATCAAGAACCCCGACGCCAACAGCCCGGTGCAGTATGTCGGCATCGTGCCCGATCTGCTCGACGAGCTGGAGCGGCGCAGCAGCTTCAAGACCCGCCGCACGCTGACGCCCTATGCCCGCGTCGAGCTGGATCTGGAAAACGGCATGGTCGATTTCGCCATCATGGCCTGGGGCGAGATCCGCGCCCGCTATGCCGACAAGGGCGTCACCCTGGTGCAGCTGGAATTTGGCGTGCGCGCCCGCAAGGGCGTGCCGATCAAGCGCTACGAAGACCTGCGCGAGATCATCACCAGCGCCACCCGCGGGCTGCGCATAGACCCGCGCTTTGACGTCGACGAGACGGTGCGCAAGGACTACGTGCTGGACTACAGCACTGGCATCCGCAAGACGGTGGCCGGCCATGATTCGCAGGCGGTGGCCGGCTCGCTGTCGACCATCAATGCCATCATCCGCAAGAACCGGCTGGAAGAGCAGTTTGGCGATACGCTCCTGCTGCGCACCGTGCCCTTGACGGCCGCCTTCTCCAAGCGTGGCGTTGGCTATGCGCAGGCCAATGCCGTTGGCGCAGTGTTCAAGGCCATGGTCGAGGACGGCACGGCCCAGCGCATCTACGACAGCTGGATGAACCGCCCCTGAGCCCGGCCGCCCGCAAGCACTGCCTGGCCTCAAGCCTGCGGCCGCAACACCAGCATCTGCGCAAACGAGGCCAGCTGTACCGTTTGCTGCCACTGCATGCCGGCACGTGCCAGCAGCGAGCGCCATTGGCTGGGCGTGCGAATGCGTCCGCGGGTGCCCATCAGCATCTGCATATCGAAGCTGCAGGCACTGATGTCGCCGCCCTGCTCGGGCATCAGCAATTCCATCAGCACCACGGTGGCGCCGCTGCTGCCCACGGCATGGGCCAGGCGGCGCAGCAAGGCCTCGGCGCCGCCGTCGTCCAGGCCATGCAGCACGGCACTGAGCAGATAGACATCGCCGGCGTCTCGCGCGCCAGGCAAGGGGCCGCTGAGCAGGTCGCCGGGCTCGAACTGCAGACGCTCGCGGCAGCTGGAGCCGGGCTGGGCGGCCCACCAGTCGCGCGCCTGCTGCACGACGACCGGGCGGTCGATCACCAGCGCCTGCAGCTGCGGATGGCGGCGCAGAATCGCCGCTGATTTGGCGCCGCGGCTGCCACCGACATCGATCAGCCGGCGAAACCTCGACCAGTCGAAGGCGGTGGCAAAGCTGTCGCCGCTGAGCGCCTCGACCTCGTCCATCGCGCGCGCGAACAGCGCCGCCATCTCGGGCTTGGCGTCCATATGGCTGTAGAGCGACTGGCCATGGCAGCGCTCGAAGGGCACGCTGCCGTCACGCAGGCTGGCGCTGAGCGATTCGTACCAGGGGCGGCTCATGGCCGGCGAGTTGTGCATCAGCACCATGCTGCGCACGCTGCCGGGCCGATCGCGGCGCAGCGGCTGCGACAGCCGGTTGTTGCGCACCTGGCCCGGCGCCACCAGCTCGAAAATGCCGATCGCGGCGAGGAAACGCAGCAGGCGCTGCAGGCCGTCGGCTTGCGCGCCGGCGCGCTCGGCCAGGGTGTCGATGGCAAGCGTCTGCTCGCCCAGCAGGGTGGCGATATCCAGCTCGGCCGCGGCATGCAGGGCCCGCGATTGCCAGAAGGCCGAGCCGATCTGGATCAGCCGGAACGGCGGCGGGGCCAGCCGATTGGGCAGGCGCTGCAGGCGATTGGCCAGTGCCGCGGCCCAGCCAAAGGCCCACGCCTGCAGGCTCTGTTTCTGCAAGCTGCTCATGCCGCCTCCTGCCGCAGCGCGGCCAGGCCGGCGCTGATCAGCTGGCCGTTGAATTGCGCCAGCGTGTCGAGGAAGCTCGCGTCCATCTCGCGCTCCATCTGTTCCTCGAACACCTCCTTGAGCAGCAGCGGCGTCATCGCCAGGCTGACGAAACTCATGCGCAGCACGTCGGGATCAAGCGTGGCGGCGGCCTGCCCCTCGGCCTTCAGCTGTTCGACGCGCTGGGCGCCACGGCTGCGGCCGCGCTCCAGCAACTGCTGGATGAAACGCCGCCCCGGGCCGGCGCGCAGCGCCAGCACCTTGATGATCAGCCGCGGGAACTCCGGCGCGCCCAGCATGGTGCGGTAGTACAGGCGCAGGTAGTCGGCAAAGCCGGCCGGCGTGGCGAGCATCTCGCTGTCCAGCACGTCGAGCAGGGGCTGCAGGGTGCTGCGCAGCATTTCTTCGTACAGCCCCTCCTTGCTGCCGAAGTAATAGCGGATCATCGATTGATTGGCGCCCGCCAGATCAGCGATCCGGCGGGTGCTGACGGCGTGGTAGTCGTCGGCAAGAAAGCAGGTCTTGGCGGCCTGCAGCAGGCGGTCCCGGATCGAGGCCGGGCCTGCATCGGCGGTGGTGGCGGTGTTCATGCGGCCATATTGCCGCCGCGGCCGGCGCGAGGCCAGCGAAACCGTCAATCAGTTTGCAGGCCTTGATTGAGGCCGCGCGCCAGCTCGGCGCCCAGCCGGTCGAGGTTCTGCTCATTGGCCGGCACGACGATGTGGCGCACCTGCTCGGCCACGGCCGCGTCGGCAAAGGCCTGTTCCCAGTCGAGCCGGCAGTGGCCCGGGTCGTCGGGCAAGGCCGTCAGCCGCACCGTGAGCCGAAACATCGGGGCCACGACATGGTCGATGACGATCAGCTCGTTCGTGATCAGCTCGGCAAAGCGGCTCTCGTTCGGGTACTCGTGCCCATCCGGCCCGATCATCACGAACCGCCAGCGCCCGCCGGGGACAAATTCACAGTGCTCGAAGCGATTGCTGAAGCCGGCCGGGCCCCACCAACGGGCCAGCCGTTCGGGCGCGGCGAAGGCGGCGTAGACCTGGCTCGCTGAAAACGCGAACTCGCGCGCGGTGTGGAAGCTGCTCATGCAAGACGCTCCATGGGTCAGCGCACCGCGGTGACTTCGATCTCGACCAGCCAGCCCGGCGCCACCAGGCCGGCCACCTGCATCACCGAGCGGGCCGGCAGATTGGGCTGGGTGGCGCCGCCGAACTGCTCGCGGTAGGCGGCCATGAAGCCGTCGAAATCCATCTTGCCGCCCAGCGCCGGGTCGCCGACCAGAAAGACCTGCATCTTGACCACATCGCCCATGCCGAGGCCCAGGCCTTTCAGCGAGCGTTCGATGGCGGCGAGCACGCCGCGGGTCTGGGTGCGGGTATCGCCATAGGCGGCCAGGCTGCCGCGCTCGGCCTTGTCGTCAACGACGGGCGGCACCGCGCCGCTCAGGAACACCAGCGTGCGCCCGGCGGGCACCTCGACGGCGCTGGCGATCGGGAAGGTCGAACCGGCCGGTCGGTGGCGAATGACATCAGCGGGCTTGCCGGCGGCGGCAGCTGGCGTGGCGCCTGGGGTTTGCGCCAACGCGCTGCTGAGCGAAGTGAGCAGCAGGGCGCAGCTGAACAGTGTCTTGATCATGGTGGTGATTTTCAGCGTTAGTGGGCGACCGCCGAGGCGGCCGGGGTGCTCGGGGAGCTGGACTGCGGCGCCGGGCGCAATGCCTGGACGTCGGCAGGGTTGATGGCCGGTTCGCCGGTGGGCAGGCTGGCGAAACGCTGGCGCACATGGCTGGCCACGGCGGCAATCTGTTCATTGCTGAGCTGGCTGCCGAAGCCGGGCATGGCGCGGTTGCCGTTCACGATCATGTGCAGCAGATAGGGCGCGCTGGCCAGCTTGGCATTGCCCTGCAGCGCCGGATAGGCGGCTGCGCCACGGGCACCGCGGCCATCGGGCATGTGGCAGGCGGCGCAAAGCGCGCCGTAGATGGCCGCGCCGCTGCGCTGCTCGAAGCGCCAGCCGGAGGAGAACTGCGGCTCGCTGACGGCCGGCGCGTCGGCGGCGCTGGCGCGGCCAGCGGCCAGGGCCAGCAGCAGGGCGGCGAGAAGGCGTGAGGCGGGTGTGCTCATCGGTTTCATCCGGCTTCGTCCGGCGTCATTAGGCGTCATTTGGCGGTTTGGCTGCTGGCCGCCGCGTGCAGTTGCGTGACCGCGTGACGGGCCGAGAGCACGGCGCCCTCCTGCCAGGCCGGCAGCAGCGAGGCGTGTTCGCCGGCCAGGATCAGCCGGCCATCCATCTTCAGCAGCGTCGGGTAATGGCGTTCTCGGTTGGCTTGCGACCAGAACGCAAAGCAGCCCAGCGTGGTTGGCGAGCGGTGCCAGCCGACGGCCATGCCGGTCTCGAACTCGGCGGGGTATTGCGGGTGGATCTGGGCGCCAAAGCGCAGCGCCGCCTGGATGCGCTTGGCCGGCGGCAGTGCGGTGAATTCCAGCGCCTGGGTGCCAAAGGCATAGGCGCCCAGCAGCACGCCCTTCTTGCCGTGAAAGTCGTGGCTCGGGTAGGCAATCAGCCGGTTAGGCATGTCGGTGCTTGTGATGCCGCCGTAGATGCCTTCGTCCTCTTCCCAGAAGCGGCGCTTGAACTGCAGGCCCACCTTGAGGGCCGAGAAATAGGGCGCGGCGTCGATGGCCTCGCGAAGCGCGGGGCTGATGCGCATCTCGGTTTGCGAGAGCACCGACAGCGGCAGCGTGCAGACGCACCAGTCGGCGCTGGCCGTGTGCTGGCGGCCGGGCTGGCCGAGGTCTTCATAAGCGACGCTGACGCCGCGCTCGTCCTGGCTGATCGCGCTGACGCGCGCACCGTAGCGGATGCGCGGCCCCACGGCGCGGGCCAGCGCCTGGGCAATCATGTCCATGCCACCGACCGGCTGGAACAGCGGGCTCTGGTACTCGAAGTCGGGCAGTTGCTCCAGCTGATGCAACAGGCCGGAGCCGAGCAGCTCGGTCAGGGGGCGAGGGCTGTCCAGCGGTGGCTTGCTGCTGACGCCGCGACCGGCAAAGGGCTCGAAGCCACGCCGCTCGGCGACAGCATCGCTGGCGCGGTAGCGGTACTCGCGGTCCAGCGCGCCCTGGTGGCGCAGCGTCTCGAGCAGCCGGGCCTGGTCTTCGTTGCTGAGCTGGGCATCGAGCTGGTGCTGCTGCAGGACCTTGGCGAGCAGCTCATCGACCTCGCCGCTGAAATCGGCCTGCAGCTCGCGGCGCCGTTGCGGCTTGCCGCCAAAGGCGCGCCGACTGTGCAGATAGGCGTTGTCATTGATCTGCACAAAGGGCTGCAGCGCCACGCCCAGCTGGCGGCAGTAGGACAGCACGCCGTGATGGTTGAAGGGGATGCGCCAGGGGCCGGGGTTGAAGTACTGGCCACGGTCAAACTGGCACAGCTGGCTGGCGCCGCCCAGCTCGGTGTAGCGGTCGCCGCCACGCAGCGTCCAGCAGCGGCCGCCGGGGCGCTGGTTGTACTCGAGCAACTGGACCTGGTAGCCGGCGCGCTGCAGTTCCAGCGCCGAGACCAGGCCGGCCACACCGGCGCCCAGCACCAGCACGCGCCGGCCTCGCGTGGGGGCGGGGCCGAGCTTGAAATCAGCGCTGGCCGGCGAGGCCTGGGCCAGGCCCAGGCTGTTGAGCGCCGCCAGCACGGCCGCGCTGCCGCCGTGGCGGCCCAGGCGCTGCAACCAGCGCCGTCGTGTCATCGGGGTAGTCATGGCGGCAGACCATAGCAAGCCTGTCTGCGCGTAACCAGAGGGCGAATATGGGGTGACTTTTGGCCGCCTCAGTCTGAACTCACATTTGCCAGCGGTTGCGCCGTTCCTCGCTGGCCTCCTTCAGCAGCTCGCGGGCCTGCTGCGGGTCACGGGCCAGGCCCAGCTCGCCGTTCTCCAGCGCCAGGGCCAGACCCTGCAGCGCGGGCGGGTAGTGGTGGTCGGCGGCGCGTTCCAGCCAGAGCCTGGCGGCCGTGGGGTCAACAGGCGTGCCCTCGCCCTGGGCATAGGCATTGGCCAGCAGAAACATCGCCGGCGCGCTGCCGGCGGCGCTGGCCTCTTGCAGCCAGTGCAGCGCCAGGCTCAGGTCTTGCGGGCCGGCATCGCCGTTGCGGGCCATCCGCGCCAATGCCAAAGCGGCCTCGGCGTGGTGCAGCTCAGCAGCGCGCGCCAGCCAGGGGCGCGCGGCGGCGGCATCGGGCCTGAGGCCGTGCTGGCCGAGGCGCTGGGCCTCGCCATAGCGCCAGGCGGCTTGGGCGTCGCCACCGCGCCCCGCCGCCTGCAGGGCCGCCAGCCCCTCGGCCTCACGCCCGGGCCGCTGCAACAGCGCCAGGGCCAGCTCGCGCTGCGCCACCGCGCTGCCCTGCTCGGCCCAGTGCGAGAGCCGCGCCAGTGCCTCGGGGGCGGCGGTCTGCTGGGCGCGCAGGCCCAGCGACTCGATCGCCGCACTCGCCGGGGCCGCATCGGGCACGCAGCCCTGCAGCAGCCACAGCGCCGGCCCGAGCAGGGCCAGCGCGGCCAGGGTCTGCCAGCGCGCGTCCAGCATCACTTGCTCAGGTCGATGCTGTAACGGCCGTAGCCGGCGGCGTCGATGCCGAGTTCGGCGGCCACCTGCGGCAGGCCCAGGCTCTGCGCGATGGCCAGCTTGCCCGCCGTGCTGCGCAGGATCACCGGACCGGCGGTGTTGAGCTTGACGAAGCTCCAGGCCCGCGCGGCGCCGTTGCTGGCGCGTTGCAGCTTGGGCTGACGCTTCAGGTACTCGGCCACCACAGTCTGGTTGGCGTCGGGCGACTTGATGATGGTCTTGCTGCCATCGATGCCCGGCACGCTGCCGCCGCCGCCGGCGCGATAGTCGTTGGTGGCGACGATGAAGTCGGCATCGTCAGCCAGCGGCTGGCCCTTGTAGAGCACGTTGACGACCCGTGAGCCGGCCGGCTTGCTGACGTCGATCTGGTAGGTCAGCGCGTTGTCCTCGGCATAGAACACGTCGAAGTTGAAGATCGTCGCGTAGCTGGGCACCAGGTCCTGCTCGGCGGTCTTGCTGGGGTCGATCTGGCCGAACTGCTTGGCGGCGGCTTCCAGCCAGGCGCGCAAGTCCTTGCCCTTGATCTTCACGGCCTGGATATTGTTGTTGCCGTAGAGGTAGAGATCGCCGGGGTTGCGCACCTGCAGCGCGACCGGCGCGGCGGCGCTGGCGCCGGGGGCGACATCGGTGAAGTCGGTCGGGCCGTTGCGGCCGGCCTTGAAGGGCGCACTGCAGGAGATCACCGGGATGTTTTGGTAGGACTTCAGCGTGGCGTCGGTCGTCGTGGCCAGGAAGTTCTTTACATAGGCGATCTGGGCCTGGTTGACGATCTGGATCGCGCTGACATCACCGACCAGCGAGAAGTAGGCCGACATCTGGAAGTCCGTTGTCGTGCCCAGCGGCTGCTTGGCGTAGGCGACGGCGGCCTGGTGTTCGGCATCGATCAGCGGGGCGACGCTGGGCTCGGCGTCAACGATGGTCTTGCCGTCGCTGTACTTGAAGCCGCGGGCCTCGACCTGGGTCTTGTCCTTGTTCACCACCCACTTGCCGCCCTGGTAGACCAGGCTCAGCTTGATGATGCCCAGGCGGCGGCCCCAGCTTTGCGGCATCACCGTCGGCACGCCGTTGACGAAGCCCTTGTCGGCATCGACGCCGGGCAGGCCCTTCAGCGAGCCGTCCAGCGCCGGGGCGCCGGCTTCGCGGGCGGCCGGGAAGATCAGGTGCGAGTGGCCGGCCACCAGGGCGTCAATGCCGGGCACCTTGCTCAGGTGGTAGCTGCCGTTTTCCATCTTCGGGCTGTAGGCCGAGGCGTCCAGGCCGCCGTGCGACAAGGCGACGACCAGATCGGCACCCTTGCTGCGCATCTCGGGCACGAACTGGGTGGCGGTTTCGACCACGCCGTTGACATAGACCTTGTCGGCCAGGTTCTTGGCGTCCCAGTCCATGATCTGCGGCGGCACCACGCTCATCACGCCGATGTTCAGCGGCACGCTGAGCGCCTCGCCATTCGGGCCCTTGGCCGCAAAGGTCTTGTTGATCAGGGTGTAGGGCTTGAGCAGCGGCGCCTTGCTGCTGGCGCTGTAGACATTGCTGATGACGACCGGGAACTTGGGCGCGCCGCAATCCGGGGCGGGCTTGCTGACGCCGGCCACGCCCAGATCGGCGTTCAGCGTTTGCGACAGGAAGGGCAGGCCGTAGTTGAACTCGTGATTGCCGAGGCCGGCGGCGTCGTAGCCGAGGCTGTTCATGGCCTTGTAGATGGCCAGGGTGCTGGCGCAGGCAATCGTTTGCGCCTGAGCTTGATAATCGCCCAGCAGCGTGCCCTGCGTGGCATCGCCGTCGTCCAGCAGCACGTTGTTGGGGCTCTCGGCGCGGGCGCTCTTGATCAGCGCCGCGGTGCGCTCCAGGCCCAGCGAGGTGTCGGCGGCCAGCGCGTAGTAGTTGTAGCTCAACACGTTCTGGTGCAGATCGGTGGTGGCCAGCACGGCCACTTCCATCGTGCTGCCCTCGGGGATGGCGGGCTTGTCGCCATTGCTTCCACAGCCGGCCAGGAAGGCGGCCGGTGCGGCAGCCAGCATGGCGGCCAGGGCCAGCGGATGGCGCTGGAGCAGGGTGGTGGATTTCTTGTCTTGCACGAGGCACTCCCGGTGATGCTTGAAAGCGCCGCACCATAGGGGGTGGCCGTGACCGGGGCGTGACAGCGGCTGCCGCTGCCCGCCTTTCAATCGAGGTCGATCAGGTGCTCGTCCTCGGCCCAGCTCAGCACTTCAAAGCGCCGCTCATGCACGCGCAGCCGGTTGATGCCGGCGTTGGGAATCGCACAGTCGCGCGGGCCATGCAGGCTGTGACCGAGGGCGCTGCGCCAGACCATATCGAGCACGCCGCCGTGGGTCACCACCAGCAAGACCTGACCCTCGTGCGCCGCGGCCAGCTCCAGCAGGGCGCTGGTCACGCGGGCATGAAAGACCTGGCGGCTCTCGGCGCCACCGGGCAGGGCGTAGGCCGGGTCATGGCTGGCCCAGCGCTCGAATTCGGCCGGATGGCGCTCGCGGATGTCGGCAAAGCTCAGGCCTTCCAGAATCCCAAAGGCCTGCTCGCGCAGCCGGGCGTCCTGCTCCAGCGCCAGGCCCAGCGCTTCAGCGGCCGGGCCGGCGGTCTGGCGGGCGCGGCCGAGATCGCTGCTGATCAGCCGGGCCACCGGGCCCAGCGTGCCGCGTTGTCGTTCCTCGGCCAGGCGCTGGCCCAGCCGCGCCGCCTGGGTCAGCCCGCGCTCGTTCAGCGGCACATCGATCTGGCCCTGGAAGCACTGGCGGCGGTTCCAGTCGGTCTCGCCATGGCGGATCAGGATCAGCTCGGTCATGGTGCTCAGTAGAGGGGGGCGGGCAACTGCTCGGTGGCCACGGCGCGTTGCAGCGCCGGCCGTTCGGCCATCGCCTGCAGATAGTGGCCCAGTGCCGGCAGGCTGCGCGCCGGGCGGGCGAAATTGCGCGTCCAGCGGCACAGCATGAAGGCAAAGGGGTCGAGCACCGTGTAGCGCTCGCCCAGCAGCCAGGGGCCGCCATGGCCCTGCAGCTCGGCCTCGAGCTGGTCCAGCAGCGGCGCAATGCGCGCCTCGGCGTGGGCCTTGACCTGGGCCACGCCGGGCGCATTGCCCTCGTCGACCCAGCGCTCCGGGTAGTAGTAGCTGATCAGCAGCGGCTGCAGCGTGTTGGTCAGCCACATCAGCCATTTGTAGGCCTGGGCGCGTTCGGCCGTCGCCAGCGGCGGCATCAGGCCGGCCTCGGGGTGGGTATCGGCCAGGTGCAGCAGGATGGCCGCGGACTCGTACAGCACCAGATCGCCGTCGACATAGGCCGGGATCAGGCCATTGGGATTGAGCTTCAGGTAGGCGGGCGATTTGTGCGCGCCCTGGTTGCGGTCGACCAGGCGCAGCTGGAAGGGCGTGCCCAGTTCCTCCAGCACCACATGCGGGGCGAAGCTGGCGTTGCTCGGGTAGTAATGCAGTTCGATCAAGCGCGTCTCCTTGGTGCACGGTGTCAAAGCTGGGGGCCGGGCAGGGCGGGGCCCTAGAATCCTCCTCCCGTCACCCACTCAGCGACTGAGCGACTGTACCGGGCCCGGACCGGCGCAGCCTGTCCCCGGTGCGGCACCCGCGCATGCCAGCCTTGTTTGCACTGCTGAGGGCCACGCTGGCCCAAACTCCAATGGCACCTAAGGACCGCACAAAGCTGGTCCTGGGCGCGTTGCTGCATCCGCGGCAGACGCAACGCTGGCTCGTCTATTTGCAGACCTTGCCGCCGCTGGCCGAAACGGCCCGGCTGCGTCCGGTGCTGTTGACCAAGATCTACCGCCCCTATATGGCCAGCAGCCTGAGCTGCCGGCAGCGTGTTGACGCGCTGATCAACAACTATCAGCTGATCGAACGCCTGGGGTTGACGCCGCTGATTTGCGCCGCGGCACGCGAACCGCAGCTGCTGCACGAGGGCCTGAGCAAGGCCGAGGAGCCGTTTCAGATCGACCTGACCGCCGTGCACGACGGCCACCGCGAGGGCGAGCAATGCCTGCGCGTGCTGCTCAAGGGCGAGCTGCTGTTCAACCTGACCTTTGTGCTGCAGGGTGAGCCGGGCCGTATGCGCCTGGTGATTGGCCGGCTGCAAGGCGTCGCCGACGGGCAGGCGCGCGAGCGGGTGCGCCAGGCCACGCGCGACTTCCACGCCTGCCGGCCGGCCACGCTGCTGCTGACGGCTGCCCGCCAACTGGCCCAGGTACTGGGCTGCAGCGAGGTGCTGCTGATCGGCAACCGCCAGCGCATTGCGCTGAATCTGTGGCGGCGCTGGCATATCACCGCCAACTACGACCAGACCTGGGAAGAGCTGGGTGCCGTGGCCGGCGGCGACGGCTACTTCCATATCGCGCCGCAGGCCGAGCAGCAGATTGACTTCAACGCAATCGCGTCGAAGAAGCGCTCCGAGGCAAAGAAAAAGGCGGCGCTGCTCGATGGCATCTATGCCGGTCTGCAGCAGCGCCTGGGCGAGCTGCGTACCGCGCGCGCGCCAGGCGCCAGCTTTACCGAGGCTTAACAAGCGCTTTGTCGACCGTCGGTGATGGCGGGGCGTTGTGCTGGGGATACTCTGCCTTGGAGGCGAATCCCATCATGAACGGATCAATGACGATGCGCATTGCGGCCGCCTGCGCCGCGCTGCTGTTCAGCGGCCTGGCCGCCGCCCGCGATCATGTCAGCGTCGGCGTGCAGCTGAACTTCGACAACCGCTATCACCACGACCACTACTACCCTGGCCCCGGCTATGTGGAGCGCGTGCTGCCGCCCGGCGCCGTCGTGGTGGCCCACCATGCCGATCGCTACTACTTCCATGGTGGTGTCTGGTACCGGCCCTGGAGTCGCGGCTATCGGGTCATCATGCCGCCCGTCGGCGTGATCATCCCGATCCTGCCGCCGGCCTATGTCACGCTGCGCGTCGGCGGCATGCCCTATTACTACGCCAATGGCATCTATTACGCGCCGGCCGTCGGCGCGCCCGGCTATGTGGTGGTGCAGCCGCCGGCCGGCGCCGAGACCGCCGCGCCAGCGCCGGCTCCCGCGCCTGCCAGGCCTGACCCGATCATCTACCCGCGCAATGGTCAGACGGCCCAGCAGACCGAGGCCGACCGCCAGGAGTGCAACCGCTGGGCGACCAGCCAGCCGGCGGCGATGAATGACGCCGGCGTGTTCAACCGCGCCGTCGAGGCCTGCATGGACGGCCGCGGCTACAGCATGCGCTGAGCGCACAATCGAAGCGACGGCTGTCCACCGCCGGCGCCTTGACCGCGTTGAGCAGCCACCCCACCGCCAATCGAGGCTGCAGATGTCGATGCTGAACCAGAAATCACTGACCCGCGCGCTGATCATCAGCGGACTCGTGCTGGCGCAGGGCGTGGCCATGGCCGGCCCCCATGGTGGGCATGGCCGCTGGGAGCCACCGCGCCATCATCATCATCACCACGGTGGTGTTGGCGTCGGGGGCCTGCTGCTGGGCTTGGCCGTGGCTGTGCCCTTGATCGCACTGGCTTCGCAGGCCGAGCGTGATCGGCAGCCGGACGTTGTCTACCAACCGGTGTATCAGCCGGTGCCCGCGCCGCCGCCGCCGGTGCAGTGGCGCAGCTATGAGCCGGTGCCCGCGCCGGTGCCCAGCCGTGCCGATCCCATCATCTACCCGCGCAACGGTCAGGGCGCCTGGCAGACCGAGGCCGATCGCCAGGAATGCAACCGCTGGGCCACCACTCAGCAAGCGGCGATGCAGGACAGCAGCGTCTTCAACCGCGCCGTGGCCGCCTGCATGGATGGCCGCGGATACACGATGCGCTGAACCCGCCGGCCCACCGCTCCCAGTACAGCCCGCCCGTGGCAACACGTGGCGGGCTTTGTCGTTTTTGCCACGCCGTACCAGCGAATGGAAAGGAGGCTTTACATCGCGCTCGCTCTGCCCTACATTGGAAAGCATCCTTTACACATCGAGGAGTGACGAAGTGAACCAAAAAGCAATTCGGGGCAGCTTTGCGCCCAAGGTCTATGTCCGTGAACTGGGGGGCGCGATGGTGGCGTATGCAGCCGTGCTGGTGGCTTCCATCCTGTTCCTGCAAGGCCATGAAGACGTCAACGGCCCGCTGCGCGACCTGATTGCGCTGAGCCCGATGCTGCCGGCCGCGCTGGGCCTGTGGGTCATCCTTCGCCATCTGCGCCGGCTCGATGAGCTGCAGGCCCGCGTGCAGATGGAGGCCTTTGGCTTTGCCTTTGCCTGCACCGCCTTTGTGAGCCTGGGCTACGGCTTTCTGGAGGGCGTGGGCTATCCGCGGCTGAGCATGTTCGTCGTCTGGGGCCTGATGTGCGGGCTGTGGATCATCGGCCTGCAGCTGGCTGCGAGGCGCTACCGGTGAACAACCAGCTGCGTGAACTGCGCGCCCAGCGGGGCTGGTCGCAAACCGAGCTGGCCGAGCGGCTGAAGGTCTCGCGCCAGACCATCAATGCGATCGAGAACCAGCGCTACGACCCCAGCCTGCCGCTGGCCTTCGACATCGCCCGCGTGTTCGAGCTGCCCATCGAGCAGATCTTCTCGCCTGATTGAGCAAAGGTCGGGTCAATACCGCTTAAATGGCACAGCCGCTTTCGGCACCCGAACCCAGCTGTGAACTGCTCAGCTGCACGCCGTAGCGTTCCGCCGTCATGTGCGCCAGGATGGCCAGCGCGATCTCGGGCGGCGTACGGGCGCCGATGTGCAGGCCCACCGGCCCGTGCAGCCGCGCCAGCTGGGCCTGGCTGACGTCGAAATGCTCGGCCAGCCGGGCGCGGCGCTTGGCCTGGTTGACCCGCGAGCCAATGGCGCCGACGTAAAACGCCGGGCTCTTCAGCGCTTCCATCAGCGCCAGATCGTCGAGCTTGGGATCGTGGGTCAGCGCGACGATGGCGCTGTGGCCGTCCGGCGCAAAGGAGAGCACGGTGTCGTCGGGCATCTCGCGGGTCAGCGTGGTGCCGGGCACGTGCAGCTCGTACTCGCTGCGCGGATCACAGATCAGCACCTGGTAGTCCAGCGCCAGCGCCATCTGCGCCAGGTACTGGGTCAGCTGGCCGGCGCCGATGATCAGCAGCCGCCACTGCGGGCCGTGGTGGGTGATCAGCCGGTCTTCGCTCAGCTGTACGACGTCGGCACCGGCCTGCGGCGCACGCAGCTGCACGGCGCCGTCGGCCAGGCGCAGCTCGCGCTGCACGCGCTCGCCGGCATCGAGCCGGCGCAGCAGCTCATCGATCTGCGAGGCCGGCTGCAGGGGTTCCAGCACCAGCTCCAGCGTGCCGCCGCAGGGCAGGCCGAAGCGCGTCGCTTCCTCGGCGCCAACGCCATAGCGCACCACGCTGGGCGCGGCCAGCTGCAGCGCGCCGTCGCGGATGCGGGCGATCAGGTCGTCCTCGATGCAGCCGCCCGACACCGAGCCGGCAATCTGCCCGTCGTCACGCACCGCCACCACCGAGCCCACCGGGCGCGGCGCCGAGCCCCAGGTGCGGGTGATGGTGCCCAGCACCACGGCCCGGCCCTCGTGCTGCCACTGCGCCACCTGGCGCAAGACGTTCAAGTCGACGTTGTCCATGCGGCCATTGTGCTTGCAAGCCGCTGTCTTGACAGCAAGGGCCGCGCTGGGCTCGTGGGGGCCACTCTGCTAGAGTCGCCCGATGATCAGGCGTCGTGCGGTGCTCGCTGGCTTTGCTCCCGGTCTTGGCCTGGCCGGCCCGCCGCTGCTGGGCGAGCCGCGTGAACTGCTGGCCTATGCCCACCAGCTGGCGCCGCTGAGCTACGGCGAGGGCAAACAGCTGCACGGCCTGTTCGTCGAGTTGCTGCAGGATGTCTGCAATCTGCTGGAGCTGCCGCTGCGGCTGGAGTTGCAGCCGCTGAGCCGGGCGCTGAAGACCCGTGGGCATGGCTTCATCGTTTTTCCGCTGGACCGGCAGAGCGAACGCGAAGGCGGCTACCGCTGGATTGGCCCGGTGCTGCCGCGCCGGGTGCTGATCTACCGCCTCAGCCAGCGCCAGGATCTCGATTTCCAGGGCCTGGCCCTGCTGGGCAACCGCAAGATCGGCGTCAACCGCGGCACCGGCACGCACAAGAAGCTGCTCGACAGCGGCCTGCATCCGATGGCCCAGCTGGAGGTGGCCAACAGCTATGCCAGCGCGCTGAAGATGCTGCTGGCCGGCCGCACCGACTATCTGGCGATGAACGAGCTGGCCGCCAGCTGGAATCTGCGTCAGCTGGGGCTGCCGCCGGAAACGCTGAGCAGCGTGGCCGTGCTCGACGCAACGGGGTTCTACTGGTACGGCGTATCTCCACAGGACGATGTGCTGGCTGCCCGGCTGCAGCATGCGCTGGAGCAGCTGCAGAGCCTGGGCCGCGTGGAGGCCTTGAAGCGGCATTACGGGCTGTGAGTGGCCTGTGAGCGGCCGCGAAGTACGCTCAGCTGTGCCAGCCTGATGCAGGCAACCCGGGTGCCTTGGCGCCTATGTATGCGCATACAGCAGGGATAACGGGGGCAGTCAGCGCGGCCGGCTGCCGCGACCATGCTTCTTGTCCTGCTGCGACTACAAGGAGACAAGATGAGCCAAAAACTATCGCTCAAGGTCAACGGCAAGACGGTCACGCGCGAGGTCGCGCCCGACCGTTTGCTGGTGCAGTTCCTGCGTGAGGACCTCGCGCTGACCGGCACCCATGTGGGCTGCGACACCGCGCAGTGCGGCGCCTGCACCGTGCACATCAACGGCCGCGCGGTGAAGTCCTGCAATGTGCTGGCGCTGCAGGTCCAGGGCGCCGAGGTGACGACGATCGAAGGCCTGGCCGCCGCGGGCGGCGAGCTGCATCCGATGCAGGCCGCCTTCAAGGAATGCCACGGCCTGCAATGCGGCTTCTGCACGCCGGGCATGGTGATGAGCGCCGTCGATCTGGTGCAGCACCACGCGCATGGCTCCGAGGCCGAGATTCGCGCCGGGCTGGAAGGCAACTTCTGCCGCTGCACCGGCTATCAGAACATCGTGCGTGCCGTGCAGTGCGGCGCGGCGGCCATGAAGCAGAAGGGAGCCTGAGATGAACGCACCCGACAAAGCGGTCAGCAGTGGCCTGATCGGCCAGAGCGTCAAGCGCCGCGAAGATGCGCGCTTCCTGACCGGCCGCGGTCAGTACACCGACGACATCGTGCTGCCGCGCCAGACCTATGCCTACTTCCTGCGCAGCCCCTATGCCCATGCCCGCATCAAAAGCATAGACACCGCTGCGGCCAAGGCCGCGCCTGGCGTGCTGGACGTGTACACCGGCGAGCATTTCCGCACCATCGGCGGCCTGCCCTGCGGCTGGCTGATCAACAGCCTCGATGGCTCGCCGATGAAGGAGCCCAAGCACCCCATCCTGGCCGATGGCAAGGTGCGCCATGTCGGCGACCAGCTGGCCCTGGTGGTGGCCGAAAGCTATGCCGAGGCCAAGGCCGCGGCGGCGCTGATCGAGGTCGACTATGAGGAGCTGAGCCCGGTCGTCGATGCCGCGGCGGCCAAAGGGGCGCCCTCCAGCGTTCACGATGAAGCGCCGGACAACGTCTGCTACACCTGGGGCTGCGGCGACAAGGCCGCCACCGATGCAGTGTTTGCCGGCGCGCCGCACATCACCCGGCTTGAGTTCCGCAACAACCGGCTGATTCCTAACGCCATCGAGCCGCGCGCTGCCAACGCCAGCTACAACCCGGCCGACGAGAGCTGGACGCTGTATGTCGCCAACCAGAACCCGCATGTCGAGCGGCTGTTGATGTGCGCCTTTGTGCTGGGCATTCCCGAGCACAAGGTGCGGGTGGTGGCGCCCGATGTGGGCGGCGGCTTCGGCTCCAAGATCTTTCTCTATGCCGAGGAGACCGCGCTGACCTGGGCCAGCAAGCAGCTCGGCCGCCCGATCAAATGGACCGCCGAGCGCAGCGAGAGCTTCCTCGCCGATGCCCATGGCCGCGACCACGCCACTGTGGCCGAGCTGGCTTGCGACCGCGACGGCCGCTTCCTCGGCATGCGTGTGCACACCACGGCGAATCTGGGCGCCTACCTGTCCACCTTCGCGTCCAGTGTGCCGACGATTCTGTACGCCACGCTGCTGGCCGGCCAGTACACCACGCCCAAGATCTATGCCGAGGTCACCGGCGTGTTCACCAACACCGCGCCGGTCGATGCCTACCGCGGCGCCGGCCGGCCGGAGGCCACCTATGTGGTCGAGCGCCTGGTGGAAACTGCGGCCCATGAGCTGGGCCTGGACCCGGCCGAGATCCGCCGGCGCAACTTCATCAAGAGCTTCCCCTACGCCACGCCGGTAGGCCTGACCTACGACACCGGCGACTACGAGGCCACGCTGCGCGAGGTGATCGAGCTGGCCGATGTGGCCGGCTTTGCGGCACGCAAGGCGGTCAGCGAATCCAAGGGCCTGAAGCGCGGCATCGGCTACTCGACCTATATCGAGGCCTGCGGCCTGGCGCCGTCAAACATCGCCGGCGCGCTGGGCGCACGGGCCGGCCTGTTCGAGGCCGGCGAGGTGCGTGTGCACCCAACCGGCAAGGTGACCATCTTCACCGGCAGCCACTCGCACGGCCAGGGCCATGAAACCACCTTCGCCCAGGTGGTGGCCGACCGGCTGGGCATTCCCATCGACGATGTCGACATCCAGCATGGCGACACCGGCAAGGTGCTGTTCGGCATGGGCACCTATGGCAGCCGCTCGCTGTCGGTCGGCGGCACGGCCATCGTCAAGGCGGTGGACAAGGTGATCGCCAAGGGCAAGAAGATCGCCGCCCATCTGCTCGAAGCGGCCGATGGCGACATCGAGTTCGAGGGGGGGCAATTCAAGGTGGCCGGCACCGACAAGAGCCTGCCCTTCGCCTCCATCGCGCTGACCGCCTATGTGCCGCACAACTACCCGCTGGACAAGCTGGAGCCTGGTCTCAACGAAAACGCCTTCTACGACCCGACCAACTTCACCTACCCGGCCGGCAGCTATGTCTGCGAGGTCGAGGTCGATCCGCTGACCGGCGTGGTGCGCGTCGACCGCTTCAGCGCCGTGGACGACTTCGGCAATATCGTCAACCCGATGATTGTCGAAGGCCAGGTGCAGGGCGGCATCGCGCAGGGCATCGGCCAGGCGCTGCTCGAACATGGCATCTACGACAAGGACTCCGGCCAGCTGCTCACCGGCAGCTATATGGACTACGCGATGCCGCGCGCCGACGATCTGCCCAGCTTCCAGATCAAGACCTCCAAGGGCACACCCTGCACCCACAACCCGCTGGGCGTGAAGGGCTGCGGCGAGGCCGGTGCCATCGGCTCGCCGCCGGCGGTGATCAACGCGATCTGCAACGCGCTGGGCGTCAAGGACGTGCCGATGCCAGCCAGTCCGCACGCGGTGTGGTCAGTTCTGCAAACCCAATCCAAGGCATAGAAGGAGGCCCGGCCATGAGCTTCAGCTACACCCATGCGGCCACGCTGGCCGATGCCGCGCGCGCCGCGGCCCAGCCCGATGCCAAAGTGATCGCCGGCGGCCAATCGCTGCTTGGCGCCATCAAGCTGGGCCTGTCGGCCCCCGAGGCGCTGATCGACCTGAGCACCGTGCTCGATCTCAAAGGCATACGGCTGGACAACGGCCGCCTCGTCATCGGTGCGATGAGCACCCATGCGACGGTGGCGGCGTCCAAGGAGGTGCAGGCCGCGATTCCCGCGCTGGCCGCGCTGGCCGATCAGATCGGCGACCGCCAGGTGCGCAACCGCGGCACGCTGGGCGGCAGCCTGGCCAATAACGACCCGGCCGCCTGCTATCCCGCCGCCGTGCTGGGCCTGGGCGCCACCATCCACACCGACCGCCGCAGCATCGCCGCCGACGACTTCTTCAAGGGCCTGTACGAAACCGCGCTGCAGGACGGCGAGATCATCAGCTCGGTCAGCTTCCCGGTGCCCGAGAAGGCCGGCTGGCAGAAGTTCAAGCAGCCGGCCTCGCGCTTTTCCATCGTCGGCGTGTTCGTCTCGCGCGGGCCGGCCGGCGTGCGCGTGGCCGTCACCGGCGCGGGGCCGGGTGTGTTCCGCGCCACGGCCATCGAGCAGGCGCTAACGGCGCAATGGAGCGCTGCCAGCGCCAGCGCGGTGACCATCAGCCCCGAGGGCTTGAACAGCGATCTGCACGGCTCGGCGGCCTACCGGGCGGCCTTGATTCCGGTCTTGGCCAGCCGTGCTGTAGCTTGATTCCCAGACGCGCATTGCGCGCCCTCGCTGAGCAGCAGCGGCCGATCGGCAAAGCCGGATCGGCGCTGCCTGCTGGGGCTGTCGCGCTGCGCGGGCACTGATGGCTGTGATGACTGATGTCGACTGAACCCAGCAGCATTGACGACACCCAGCAGGCCCTGCTGGCGCAGGGCTATGTGGCCGAGCGCGAGCTGGCTTGCGCAGTGTTTCTGGCGCTGCGGCTGCAGCGGCCGCTGTTTCTGGAGGGCGAGCCGGGCACCGGCAAGACCGAGATCGCCAAGACCCTGGCCGCCATGCTGGGCCGGCCGCTGATACGGCTGCAGTGCTACGAGGGCCTGGACATGGCCGGCGCCGCCTATGAGTGGAACTACGCCCGGCAGATGCTGGAGATCCAGCTCCAGGCTCAGGGCCTGAACGGGCAGGAGCAGGGTGATCAGCGGGTGGACCGCGAGGCCTTGTCGCGCGATCTGTTCGGCGAGCGCTTTCTGATTCCGCGGGCCTTGCTGCGCGCCATTGATCCGAAGCAAGACCTGGCCCCGGTGCTGCTGATCGATGAGCTGGACCGCGCCGACGAGCCCTTCGAGGCCTTTTTGCTCGAGCTGCTGTCCGATTTCCAGATCAGCATTCCCGAGCTGGGCACGATCAAGGCGCGCCAGCCACCTGTCGTGATCATCACCTCCAACCGCACCCGCGAGATCCACGACGCCGTCAAGCGCCGCTGCCTCTACCACTGGGTCGGCTTCCCCTCGGCCGAGCGCGAGGCCGCCATCCTGCGCCAGCGCGTGCCCGGCGCCAGCGCGGCGCTGGCGGCGCAGATCGTCGGCTTTGTGCAGGGCCTGCGCGGCATCGATCTCTACAAGCTGCCCGGCGTGGCCGAGACGATCGAATGGTCGCGCGCGCTGCTGGAACTCAACGCCCTGGTGCTGGACCCGCAAACCGTGCACGACACCCTGGGCCTCCTGCTCAAGTACCAGGACGATATCGCCCGCGTGCAGGGCTCAGAGGCGGCCCGGCTGCTGGCGCAGATCCAGGCCGAAGCCCATGGCTGAGCCGCTGGCAGGCCGGGCCGAGGCCGATGCCCATCATCTGGCTGAGAACGTCATGCACTTCGGCCGCGTGCTGCGCGATGCCGGCCTGCGCATCGGCAGCGATCGCATCGCGCTGGCCCTGCAGGCGCTGCAGCAGGGCGGCCTGGCCTCGCGGCGCGATTTCAAGGCCACGCTGGCCGCCTGCCTGCTTGACCGCGCCGATCACCGCCTGCTGTTTGACCAGGCCTTTCACATCTTCTGGCAAGACCCCGACCTGATGGGCCGGGTGATGGCGATGATGCTGCCGAGTGTGGAGTCTCGTGCTGAAGGCCGCAGCGGCACGCCGCCGGCACAGAACCGCCGCCTGGCCGAGGCCTTGTTTCCCCGCGCGGCCGAGCTGCCCCAGGCCGCGCCGCCACCGGAGCAGCGCATCGAACTCGACGCCGCGCTGAGCTTCAGCCAGCGCGAGCAGCTGCGCCAGCGCGATTTCGACACCATGACGGTCGAGGAATGGGCCGCTGCCCGCTTGCAGCTGCGCCGGCTGCAGCCGCTGTTCCCGCGCCTGCTCACGCGGCGGCGCCAGCCGGCCGCCCACGGCACGGTGGCCTGGCGGGCCAGCCTGCGCACGCTGGGCCGGGGGCCAGGTCTTG
The DNA here is from genome assembly GCF_032337115.1 of Roseateles aquae. NCBI lineage: Bacteria > Pseudomonadati > Pseudomonadota > Betaproteobacteria > Burkholderiales > Sphaerotilaceae > Roseateles > Roseateles aquae. Next base: position 2,695 of record NZ_JAVXZY010000016.1, on the reverse strand, counting down.
CCATCCGCCACGAGGCGCCGCGCGAGCGGGTGGCGCCGCTCATCATCCTGGCCGATATCTCCGGCTCGATGAGCCGCTATTCCCGCGTGCTCCTGCACCTGGCCCATGGGCTGATGAACCCGGCGCCGTCGGCCTGCTCGGCCGGCCCGCGGCCGCGCATCAGCTGCCATGTGTTCGGCACCCGGCTCACGCCCATCACCCGGGCGCTGCGCCAGCGCGACCCCGATCAGGCCCTGGCCGCCGTGTCGCGCCAGGTGCAGGATTGGTCCGGCGGCACCCGCATCAGCGCCTGCCTGCACGAGTTCAACCAGCGCTGGGCCCGCCGCGAGCTGCGCAGCGACGCGACGGTGCTGCTGATCACCGATGGGCTGGAGCGCGGTGATGAAGACGATGGTGTAGCCGGGCGCCCCGACCTTGCCGCCGAGGCCCGCCGTCTGCGGCTGAGCTGCCGGCGCCTGATCTGGTTGAATCCCCTGCTGCGCTACCAGGGCTTCGAGCCGCGCGCCGCCGGCGTGCGCGCGCTCTTGCCCGAGGTCAGCCTGCACCTGCCCGTCCACAACTTGGCCAGCCTTGAACAGCTGGCTGCCATCCTGTCTGAACGCACACCATGAATCTGAGCGGACAAGAACTGCTGCCCGTGTCCCAGGCTCAGGCCTGGGCAGCGCTGAACGACACCGAGATGCTCAAGGCCGCCATCACCGGCTGCGAGTCGCTGACGCCCGTGCCCGAGCAGGAACACGCCTACGAGCTGCTGATCGCCGTGTCCATCGGCCCGGTCAAGGCCAAGTTCAAGGGCCGGCTCAAGCTCTCCGAACTGAACCCGCCCGAGAGCTATCAGCTCGCCTTCGAAGGCCAGGGTGGCGCCGCTGGCCATGGCAAGGGCAGTGCTCAGGTGCGGCTGGAGCCCAAAGGCCCGGCCAGCACGCTGCTGCACTACGAGGTGCAAGCCAGCGTCGGCGGCAAGATCGCCCAGATCGGCTCGCGCCTGGTCGACATGGCCGCCCAAAAAATGGCCGGCGATTTTTTCGCCGCCTTCAACGCGGGCTTGGCGGCGAAATATCCGGTGGCGGCGGCTGAGGTGGCTAACGATGCAGATCAACACCCTGATTCTGCGGCCGGCAAGGGGCGATTCCAGCGGCTGCTGGATTGGTATCTGGGGTGGTTGGGGAGTGTGTTCAAGGCGAAGGGGTGAGGGGCGGCTCAAGGCTGGGAGTAGCCAATCAAGTCACTGCCATTCAACGGCAGCTATCGACCCAAAGGTGAAGTTCAGGCGATTGGGTGCATTGCTACAACGAAGACGCTCGGTGGGCTCTGCACCAAGCCGGTCACCTTTGGCGATGCGCCAGACGTACCACTCGCCACGCAGCCTACCGCTGCAAAGCCATTGTCCGTATAGCCTGTCACTAGTCGCGGTTAGATTGTGTGGATGGACGACAGTCGCCGTCGGAGCCCGCCAATCACTGTCACTCTGGGCGGATGCTTGCGAGGCAGCACTGCATAGTGCGCCTCAATGGCAGTTCAACGATAGCGAAAGCACTGGCGATTCACTTCATCACGATGAGGAACGAAACGAAGCAATTGCCTTGCTCAAACCTGGATCTTGGTCCGTCCCCGCATCTTCCATTCGCGCTGGGTCGGGGGCCTGCAAGTCAGGCTCGAGTCCGTTTCCCTGCAACTGAAGTCCGCTTGGAGTCTTGTAGTACGCCGTGGTCAGCTTGATCGCCGCATCCTTCGACAATTTCCTGACTGTCTGAATCGTTCCCTGGCCAAAGGTCTTGCTTCCGATCAGCTTGGCCCGACCGTTGTCCCTCAATGCGGCAGCGATGATCTCAGCGCCAGACGCGGTGCCCGCGTTGACGAGAACAACCAGGGGTACGGACTTCATGGCCTCGGGCCATTCGTCATGTTTTGCATTTTTGCCCTTCAAGATTTCGTCACTGTTCGCTGTCCAAGCCTGATTTGATTCGGGCAATCGGCCCACGCTGCTCACAACTGCGGCATTGGGTGGCAAAAACATTGCCGCCAGCTCGATGGATGACAGGAGCAAGCCTCCCGGAGAGCTTCTCAAGTCGAGCACAAGACCACGCAAGGGCCCTGCGGCTTGCATCTTGCGAAATTCAGCGCGCACATCCGCTGGAGTGCTTTCGTTGACTATACGAATGCGTAGATAGCCGATGGCAAACGGTGCCCGTTGTCCGACCACTGGTTTGGCGTATGTCTGCTCTCGAACCAACGTGAACGATCGGTTCTCCGTCTCACCGGGCCGCCTGATCGCCAGGATGACCGCTGTACCCGGCTTGCCTCGAAGCCTCTTCACAGCATCTTGAATCTCGCTTTCCTCCATTGAGTGACCATCGATCGCCAATATGTAGTCCTTCGGGCGCAACCCAGCTCGATCCGCAGAGGAGCCATCAACGGCTGCGACCACAGTGGGCAATCCAGCACGAAAGGCAATCTCAAGACCGACTCCGACAACGTCTTTCGAAGGCACTTGAAAGAAGTCTTCGAACTCCTCCTTGTCTATATACTTGGACCGCTCATCCAGCCCATTGAGCATGCCCTTCATACACGAGGTGAAACGCCCCGGGTTCCGCGGAGGCCAGTTGGTTTAAGTCAGACGGTCGCGGCCTGACCAGCGCGTTGACGATGGTAATTGGCTTCGAACTCGGCAGGCGGGACGTGATCGAGCGGCCCC
>NZ_JAVXZY010000015.1:0-41412 GCF_032337115.1 Roseateles aquae | reverse complement strand
GGCAGATCGACTCGACCCCAAGCTGCTGGCGGTGCTGGTCGATGAAGGCCTTCAGGACTTGATGCGGCGGTCGAGCTCCGCCTGGGCGAAAAACGCGCTGGCCAGTTTCAGAATCTCGTTGGCCTTGCGTAGCTCGCGCACCTCCCGCTCCAGATCCTTGATGCGCTGCGCCTCCGCCGTGGAGACGCCATCGCGCTGGCCGGAGTCGACCTCGTGCTGCTTCACCCAGGTGTGCAAGGTCTGCGGTACGCAGCCGATCTTGCCGGCAATGGACTCAATGGCCGCCCACTGCGACGGATGCTCTGTTCGGTGCTCCAGCACCATACGCACCGCGCGCTCACGCACCTCGGGCGAAAACTTCGGGGACTTCTTCATGGCTCCATTCTCCAGAGTTGGAGCCTCCTCGATACCCGGGGCGATTCACGCATCGCATTTGCACTCGACGGCAAAGACTTGACCATGGGACGCGTCGATGTTTGCGATGGCTATTTGCTGCTGCGGGGGACGCTGGCGCAGGGAAGCGCGACAGGCCACTACGTCGGATTTGGGCTGGGGAGAAACTCAGAATTGGGACGTTTCAAACTGACGAGGCAAAGATAGCGCATCGCCCACGCCTGGCGCTGGCATCGCGAACGCCGCCCGAACTGAGACAGCCCGCGCCAGTCCAACGGCCCTCCCGGCACTCATACCCACCCTTGCCGCCAGCGCTCCGCATCACGCAGTTCGCGCCATTGGATGCGCTGACTGCACCTCGAATGCACGGCTTCGATCTCAACCCACTCCAGCGCCTCACCGGGCGCGTCGGGCAGCACCAGGGCAGACACCAGGAAATGCTTCTCTCGACCCTCGGGCCGCACGGCCGTCCACTTGCTCAGCAACAGTTTCTTCGGGTGCACCGCGTTCATGCCGCGCACCTTAGCCGAGGCGCGGCCGCCCTGCAGAGCTGATGGTGAAAGAACTGCCTCGCTCGACGGCCATGGCACACCATCCCGCGTGGTGCGGCATCGCTAGGCACAATGACGCTCCGCTTTCTTCGCCTACAGCGCCATGCATACCCCCGCCCCCATCGCCGTGATCGGCGCCGGCATCGCCGGCCTAAGCTGCACCACGGCCCTGCAGCAGGCCGGCATGCCCGTGCAGCTGTTCGACAAGAGCCGCGGCCCTGCCGGGCGGATGAGCACGCGCCGTGGTGAGGGTTGGGCCTGCGACCATGGCGCGCAGTACTTCACCGCCCGCGACCCGCGCTTTCAGGCCGAGCTGGCGCGCTGGCTGGAGGCCGGCGTGGCGGCGCGCTGGGCGCCACGGCTGCAGGTGCTGGGCGGCCTGGGCGAGCACCGGCCCGATGCCGGCATCGAGCGCTGGGTCGGCCTGCCGCAGATGACGGCACCGGCGCGTTGGCTGGCCGCACAGCTGCACGTGACACTGAATGCGACCGTGACTGCGCTGCGCCGCAGCAGCGATGGTGAGAGGGCCCCCAGCTGGCAACTGCACACCGCCGAGCAAGGCTGGCTGCCTCAGCATTTCAGCGCCGTGCTGCTGGCCCTGCCGGCCCCGCAGGCAGCGGCGCTCTTGGAGCTGCATGCCCCGGCGCTGAGCGAACGCTGCTCGGCCGTGCGCATGCGTGGCTGCTGGGCGCTGATGCTGCAGTACCGCGAGCCGCTTGAACTGCCCTTCGACGCCGCTTTCGTCAACCGCGGCCCGCTGCGCTGGATCGCCCGCAACAGCAGCAAGCCCGGCCGCGGCGGCGCCGAGACCTGGCTCTTGCATGCCGAGGCGGAATGGAGCGAAGCGCATCTGGAACAGGCCTCCGAGCAGGTCGCCGCGCTGATGTTGCGGGCCTTTGCCGAGCACGGCGGCCAGGCGCCTGAACACTGGACCCTGCACCGCTGGAGCTATGCCGACAGTGCTCCTGCCTTGGATGCCGGCTGCGACTGGAACGCAGAAGCGGGCCTGGGCCTGTGTGGCGACTGGCTGCATGGCGGCAAGGTCGAAGGCGCCTGGCTCAGCGGGCTGGCGCTGGCCGAGGCGCTGCTGCGGGAACGTAGGCCGGCTTAGCCTTTCATGCGCGGCAGGTCACCAAACAGCTACTCATTGGTTCTTCAATCCACCGATGGTGGCATTTCGAGAGTCCGCACGGCTCAATCACCCCGCTCTGCCGACTCCCCTTCAAGCTTTGCGGCGACGCAATCGGCGATTGACGATCCCTCTTCTGGAGAGGGGATCCAAGAGCCCGTCTCGTTGGTGAACACCGCGCCCAGGCTGCCCCAGCCTGCATGTCGTCGTCCGCCTAGAGGGGGTCGCTTGGAACCCCACTCGGAGGGCTAGACGTCGTGCCATCAGGCCCAAGGCTTCGAATCCTCTGCCCACGCGGGGGCAGTGCCTGCCTCTGGATCAACCAGTGTCCATCCACCTGAGCTTCGTAGACCGAAAAGCTGAAGGGGACCAACTGCTGGGTCAGCGGATTCGGGCTGGACATCAGCTGAAAGTGCAGATGAGGACCAATGGACTGCCCACTGTCACCGACTTCGGCGATCGGCTGCATGCAGCGAACCATATCCCCGGCCTTGACCTTCAGCGAACCGCGCCGGGCATGGGCCAGGAAGGCATAGATGCCCGCAAATTCGACCGATTCGATGATGAGATGATTGCCTGCAAACTCACGGATGTCGCCGCCACCATTGGCCAGCAGATTGGCAAGGCGACGCCGCTGGCCAGGCGACAGAAAAGACGCCTTCGCCAGGCCCCACAGTTTCATCAGAAAGCTTTGCGGATGCTCGGGGCAGCCATCAACGGCCGCGACAACCCGCCCATCGAAGGGGCTGAGTATCGCCTGCCCCCAACCATGGTATTGCTCATAGGGAACAGCGGTCAGCAGTTCTCGCCATGCCGAGCGGCGCGTCGCCTTGAAGTGCTTGTCCAGACGAATGAAGTCAAGTGCAAGCTCATGCCCGGCTTCAGTTCCATCGGCAGCCACGTACCACTCGCCTGACAGCGGAAAACCAACACTCAATGACGGATGCATCGTGTCGCGCGCTGTTCGCGCCATTTTGGCTGACTTAGACATATCGGCCGGCTTGCCCACAGGCACAATCCGCCTTCCCTCTTGATGCCGCACACCTAACAGTTTACCCACTCTCCACGGACTCAGTCGATGTCGCCACCGCTTCACCGCGCCGCCGGCAATCCCAAGTCCACATGCTGCGCAATCACCATCCACTCCGAGTTGATGTGCCGCCAAACTATCAGATAGGGCCGCATCTGTGTCACGCCATCGAGTGTCAAGCGGTACTGGCCGCCATACACCTCGATGCCACAGTGGCTGGCAATACCGTTGAACAGGTCTTCGGTCGCGAAGCGTGCGCCGTGAGCAATCAGTTGCTCTTGCAGATACAGGCGCACCCATGCCTGGCCTCGGTAGGCATGCTGTTCCCGGCTTGGCGCAAGGACGATGGCGCTCGGCGCGTAGATCGTCAGGGCCTCATCGATGTTCCCGGCGTTCAATGCATGCAAGAGCTTGCGATGGCGCTTTCCAATTTCCTCACTGATCGCTTCGTTAACCCCCTCGGCGCACTCGACTGCAACTGGCGCCGTGACGGCGGTAGTCACGGTCGGCGAATGGCTTGCGCAGCCCTGCATCAGTGCGCCAAGAAGTGCCAGCCCAGCAGTGGCGAGCCGCGCGCGCAACAGCCCGCCACGCAGCGAATCGCGGCCCGACGTGGCGGAGTCGGCCTTGCAACTCTGGGCTGATACCTTCTTCTCGATGGGACGCATCTTTTAGCCATTAGCGGCTTGATCAAGAAACGGATGCTAAGGTAGACAGAGCGATTCAGCCACGGGGGAAAGCCGATGATTGACCACCTGAGCCTGCTGGTCAGCAACTACGCGCGCAGCAAGACCTTTTACCAGCAGGCCTTGGCGCCGACGGGCCATGCGCGCATTGTCGAACTGCCTACCGCAGCAGGCGCAGCTTCGCCCAGTGCCGGCTTCTGCCATGAGGACGGCAGCGACCTCTGGATACGCCAGGGTCAGCCGGTGCAGCCGCCGCTGCACATCGCCTTTCGCGTACCGAACCGCGCCGCCGTGGACGCCTTCCATCGCGCGGCGCTGGCGGCCGGCGGTACGGACAACGGCGCGCCGGGCCTGCGCCCGCACTATCACCCGCACTACTACGGCGCTTTTGTGCTGGACCCGGACGGCCACAATATCGAGGCGGTTTGCCATGAGGCGGAGTGACGCGAAATGAATCGTGGTTCTCTGGCTGACCGGCGGCGATCATGCCGATGGTGGGGAAGTCCGTTTCGCCGTTAGCACTGCGGCCTGGAGATTTACTGGCATATTCGGCTTCCGTTCGGCTTCCGTTCGGCTTCTGCACATGGACGGCGTATTTTCCCGCCGGCAGGGACGTAGCAGTTACTCGCTGAGAGGCTTGCTGTTTGGGAGAGAGCCCGCCGGGTTGTCGCCCCGGCAGGGCGAGTAACTTTCTTCTGCTGGCTCAGAAGAAAGTCACCAAAGAAGAACGCCTGAACGTGCGACTTGACCGAGCGAGTTGCTCGCTCGCGCTCGGACCGAGGTAGCGACACAAGGGGCAGCTGATCACCGCCAAACGGCTACACCGCTGGTTCGGCATGCTGGGCTCTGGAAGAAGACCGCATACCAAACAGCCGAAACATTTGGTGGCCAGCGCTACGGCTGTTGGCTGTTCTGCCAGAGACCAACATGCCGAACCGCCCGTTGAGCCGTCTAGCGGTGATCAGCTGCCCCTTCGTGCCTGAGCTTGCCCCGAGCGGTAGCGAGCGTGCCGCTCGGTCAAGTCGCACGTTTGAATTTCGGGCTCACTTCTTTGGTGACTTTCTTCTGAGCCAGCAGAAGAAAGTTACCCGCCAGCCGGGGCGGAATCCCGGCGGGCTCTCACCCAAACAGCAAACCTCTCAGCGAGTAGCTGCTCATACAAAGAAAACGGTGCTTGAGCGCCCGCACGAAGAGCGCCCAAGCTGACATGATCCGCGCTCAATAATCGCTCCATCCACAGTCCGGAGTTCCTGATGCGCGCCCTTCTGTCCCTCGCCCTGCCTCTCAGCCTGGCCTTCACCACAACAAGCCTGCATGCCGAGCCCATCGGCGAAGTCGACACCGTGTTCAAGTTCATCGGGCCGGATCACAAGATCGTCGTCGATGCGCATGACGACCCCAAGGTGCAGGGCGTGACCTGCTATGTCTCGCGCGCCAAGACCGGCGGCATCAAGGGCGCACTGGGCATTGCCGAGGACAAGAGCGAGGCGTCGATCGCCTGCCGCCAGACCGGCCCGATCAGCTTCACCAAGCCGCTGCCGCGCCAGGAAGACGTGTTCACCGAGCGGATCTCGCTGGTGTTCAAGAAGCTGCGCATCGTCCGCATGGTCGATGCCAAGCGCAACACCCTGGTCTATCTGACCTACTCCGACCGCGTCATCGAGGGCTCGCCGCAGAACAGCGTGACCGCGGTGCCGGTTGATCGCGCCACCGTCATTCCAGTGAAGTGATCAACGCTTTTGGCGGTGCTCAGCCAGCACCGCCAGCAGCTGCCTAACGCTGGGCGCCAGCGCCTTGCTGCGTCGGTGCGCAATCGCCAACTCGCGGTGCAGCGGCGGGTCCAGCGGACGCAGCTGTATGCGTTCATGCAAGGCCAGTTGGTGGGGCTCGGCATCGCCGTCCAGCGGCAGCACGGCGGCGCCATAGCCGGTGGCCACCAGGCTCTTCATCGCCTCGGTGTAGTTGAGCTCGATGCGGGCACGCGGATGGAGGCCGGCAGCGCCGAACCAGGCCATGGTCTGGCGGTAGATCTGCGAGCCGGGTTCGTTGAGGATCAAGGGCTTGTCGGCCAACCAGGCGGGCGTGATGCGCCGCGGCGCCTTCCACTGCGGCGGCAGCAGTGCCATCACCGGATCGCTGCGCCAGCGTGCCACCTGCAGTTCGGCCGACTCCTCCAGCGGCAGCGAGACCAGGGCCACATCGGCCGTACCGGCCAGCAGCCGCTCGCGCGCATGGTGCGTGCCGAGGATGCGCAGCTCGATCTCGACCTCAGGATGTTCAGCGGCCATCTGCTCCAGGACCGGCGGCAGCAGATGCACCAGCGGGCCGGTGCTGGCGACCAGCCGCACCCGGCCGGTCAGGCCCTTGGCGTGCAGGCCGATCTGGCGCACCGCCTCATCGGCGTCCAGCAGCAGCTGGCGGGCTCGCGGCAGCAGCGCCGCGCCGGCGGCCGTGAGCGCCACCACACGCTTGCTGCGCAGCAGCAGCGCCGCGCCCAGCCGCGACTCCAACTCGCTGATGTGCAGGCTGACCGTGGGCGCAGCCAGGTGCAGGGCCTGCGCGGCGGCAGCAAAAGTACCTAAGTCGGCAATCGCCACCAGCGTTCGCAGCTGATCCAGGTTGAGGGCTCGCATGGCGGCGATTATCGGTTTGATTCAGCTTTTCTGACCTCAGCAATCAGATCATTCAACTTTTCAAAACCAACCGTCGCCACGACCATGGCGGCATGAACAACGCAATCTGCCCCCCCGAAGCGGCCCGCGACAGCGCGCCCTCCCCCACCGGCATCGAGCTGCTGCTGGCGCCGTTCTACGCCCTCATCGAGCAGGCGGTGCAGCGGCGCCAGGCCGGCACGGCACGCCGCGCGCTGCAGCAGATGGATGAACGCGAACTGCGCGATCTGGGCCTGGGCCGCGGCGAGATCGATTACTGGACCTGAGCCAGCGTCGCCTCAACCTGGCAGGGCCGGCAGCAGGAGCAGGCTGGCCGGAGCATCGACTGTCAGCTGGTCCTGGAAGCGCGGCCAGCCCGACTCATCCAGCGCAAAGCGGCTGATGCTGTTGCCACGCTGGTTGCACGTGAACAGCCAGCGGCCGTCGGGCGAGAAACTGGCGCTGCGCGGAAAGCTGCCACGCGTAGGCTCATGGCCGAGCAGCTGCGGCGCCCCGTCGGGCGCGAGCGCAAACACGGCGATCGAATCGTGCAGCCGGTTCAGGGCGTAGAGCCGGCGGCCATCGGCGCTGATCAGCAAGTCGGACGCATAGCTGGTGTCGCGGTGGCCGGCCGGCAGGCTGCTCAAGCGCAGCTGCGCCTGCAGCGCGCCGCTGTCGGGGTCGAGCCGCAGCCAGACCAGGGTCGAGTCCAGCTCATTGAGCAGATAGAGCTGCTGCAGCAGGCGCGGATGGAAGCGGAAATGGCGCGGGCCGGCGCCGCTGGCCGAACGCCAGCGCTGCGAGGTCTCGGCCAGGCGCTGGGTCGGGGCAGCGGCGGCGTCGAAGCGCCAGCAAAACAGGCTGTCCAGGCCCAGATCGCTGCACAGCACAAAGCGGCCGCTCGGGTCCCACTGCGCCATATGAGCATGGGGCAAGACCTGCCCCTGCGCCTCGCCGGTGCGGCGCAGCGCCAGACGCTCGGCCAGCAGGCCCTGCTCGTCCAGCGCCCACAAGGCCAGCTCGCCGCTGCCGTAGTGCGCCACCAGCGCATGGCGACCAGCCGTGTCGAGGCTGATGTGCACCGGGCCGCTGCCACCGCTGGCGCGCTGCTGTAGCAGTTGGAGCCCACCATCCGGCTCGCGGTCATAGACGCGCAATTCGTTGGCCCCCTCCAGCGCCGCATAGAGGCGCCGCCCGCCGGCATGGGCGCTCAGCCAGCTCGGGTCGCCAGGGCCGGGCTGGCCGGCCAAGGCCTGCCAGTGGCCCTGCGCCAGGCGCAGGCGGCTCAAGCCGCTCGGCCCATAGCTGCCCACATAGGCATCCAGTGCATCGGCGGTTATGGGGCTGGGCAAAGGCTCGACCATGGCGGCTGTGGCGCGCGCCAGGCGCGCCGATGAGGCAAAAAGGGCCGCCAGTATCAGGCCTCGGCGGCGCGGCAGTGGCACGGCACTCACAGCCGCAAGCGCCAGCCACGTGCGGCCAGCCGGCGCACCAGGGCCAGCACCAGCAGCGCATAGACAGGCCCCCAAAGCAGGCCCGGCCAAGGCTGGCGCAAGGCCGCCGGCAGCTGCAGGCCGACCAAGGCCAGGGTCTGGAAGACGACGAAGGGAATCATGTAGGCCAGCAGCGGGTGGGCGGCAAACGGCTGCAGCCCACGCTGCAATCCACGCTGGAGGGCCCGCGCACCGCCTGCTTCGCCCGCCCCCATCCAGCGCTGCAAGGCGACAAACAGCAGCACACAGGCGGCAGCACTGAACAGAGCCCAGCTCGGCGTGGCGTAGATCTTGGAGATGCCATAGGCCGGGCGCAGTGCCAGGCCGACCAGCGCCAGCAGCAGGGCGAACAGCAGTGCTTGCTGCAGGCCGCGCCGCGGCTGCGCGGCGCCAAGCACCAGGCGCTGGCACAGCATGCCGGCGATGACCAGCAGGGCATGCACCGCATGGCCGCTCTGCCCCAGCAGCAGGGCCAGCACGCCGGCCTGCCCCTCGGGCTGGCGCCGCGCCACGGCATAGTAGGCCAGCAGCAGGCCCATCGCCAGCAGCTGCGGCCAGAGCCGCCCGGCCGCCAGCAAATGAACCAGGCAGCCGATCAGGTAGGCCCAGCCGATCAGGCCCAGGATGCCCCACCACTGCGGCTGCAGGCCCAGGCTGCCATCGGCACCGCCGCGGTAGCACCAGGCCAGCGCCAGGAACAGCAGGCCGCCGGCCAGGCGCCAGGGCCAGGCCAGCGGCGGGCCGCCGCGCAGCGAGCCCCAGACCAGAAAAGTGGCCAGGTAGCTCAGCAGCGCCCAGGCGGCGATGGGCAGAGGCATCGCGCTGGCCAGAAAACCACCCTCGGCATTGACCATGAACAGGCCGACGATGAGCAGGCCCGCCGTCCGCCAGCCGATGTGCGCGAGGCTGCGCAGCACGCCCTGCGCCTGCCGCGCTGCCAGCGCCAGCGGGATGGACATGCCGACGATAAAGAGAAAGGCCGGGAACACCATGTCGACGAAGCTCATCGCGTCGGCGTCGGCCGGGTAATGCTTCATCCAGGCCGGCAGGCCGGCGATGCCGTGCCATTCATTGACGGTGATCATCGCCAGCACCGTCAGCGCACGGAAGGCGTCGATGGCGGCGCTGCGGCCGCGGGGGGAATCGCTCATCGGGACAGTGGAGTTCAAAAAACGAGGCCTCATTGGCGTCAATTGTTGATGCTCAAAACACGCCAAATGGCAAGCACGGAGGCACTGAGTCACAGAGAAAAGCCTTTCGAATCCTGGCACTCCCTGTGAATTCCTCTGCGCCTCCGTGCCTCTGTGCTTGCGTTTCGAGCGCCAGCGACCGAGCAACAAGTAGCGCGCAAAACGCCAAATGCAACGGCACTGCAGCAGCACAAGAAGGGCATGCCACCGGCGCACCGGCGCATGCCCTTCCTAGGCCAAGGCGGGTGACGCTCAGTAGTTCAACGTCGCACGCAGCCCCACCATCCGCGGCGGGTTATAGCTGTTGAAGGTATAGCCGCCGGCCAGGCCCTGGCCCATCCAGTTCTTGACGATGTTGTTGCTCAGATTGGTGCCCCACAGCTCGACATCCCACTTGCCATCGGCGGCAGCCAATTTCACCGAGGCGTTCCAATTGGTGTAGGCCTTTTGATAGTCGCCGATCACCGGGTTGTCGAGATTGCGCACGCTGAAGTACATCTTGCTCTGCCAGCGCATGCCGATGTTAGGCGACAGCGTCATGCCATTGCCCAGAGCAAAGTCATGGCCATAGTTCAGCGCAAACGAGTACTTGGGCGCATAGGGAAGTTGGTGGCCGGTCACATCGAGAATGGCGCGGCCACGCTTGGCAGGATCGGTGCCCAGGTAGATGTCGGCACACTTGGGCGCGCCAAACTCCTCGCGGAAGCCACAGATCCAGTTGTCGTCATAGGTCGGGTAGGACGCCACCTTGGTGTCCAGCCAGGAGGCGTAACCCGAGAAGGTGCCACCCTGCCAGGGCAAGACCTTGAACTCCAGCTCCAGGCCCTGGATGTCGGCATTGCCGATGTTCTCGGTCTTCCAAGCGGTGACGATGTCGCAGGCCGGGTTCCAGTCGGGGCAGGTCTCGCCCGGGCGCAGCTTCTTCACACCAACGGCGTTCATGCCGGTGACGTGCATGTCCTTGTATTTGGTCTTGAAGTAGGTGGCGCTGAAGTCCAGCTTGTTGTCGTAATGCCGGCCCTTGTAGCCGAGCTCGAAATTGGTCGTCGACTCCGGGCCGTATTCGAGGAAGCTGAACTTCTGCTTGCTGCCGTCGGTGCATTCGCCGCCGCCGCAGGTGTCGAACTTGTCGCCGAAACCGCCGGGACGGTAACCGGTCGCCAACGAGCTGAAGACCATCTGCGTCTTGCTCAGGTCGTATTGCAGGCCCAGGCGCCAGGTCGCCTTGGACCACTTGGCGCTGTGCGTATTGACGACCGGCGTCGGATAGACGCCGAGGCCGGCGAAGGGGCCCATGGCCGTGCTCAGGTCCGTCCCGTTGTGCGGCGTGCACAGGCCCGGCGTGCAGGGTGGCGTGTACTTGCCGTTGTAGTACCAGGGCGTCGAGGCATCCCAGAGCCCGGCGCTGATGCCGCCGTTGTCGCTACGGCTGTCGCGGCTGTAGCGAAAGCCCGCGGTGCCGGTCAGCTTGTCGGCCAGTTGCAGATCGCCCTGAGCGAAGATCGCCTGCGAATCGACGCGGCGATCGGGCTGGGCATAGAACTGGCCCTGCGGCATCGCATAGGGTGCGGCGACCAGATTGTCCTGCGCAAAGTTGATCTGGTTCTTCTCGGCCAGCGAGAACAGCCCGGCGACATAGCGCCAGCCCTTGCCGTTTTGCTTCAGCTGCAGCTCATGGACCCACGAGCGGTAGTTGGAGTCCAGCGTGTAGCTGGCCTGGTCGATCGCGTGCTGGCGGCCCCAGTTGCCCCATTCCTGCATCGGGTCAACCTCGGCATTGATATAGCTCTGGCCGCCATCGTCGTCGTGCTGCTGGTAACGCTGCTGCTTGGCATAGGCGAGCTTGTAGCCCAGCTCGGTGCCCTCACCGAGTTTCCAGCTCAGGTTGCTGCGCACGGTGGCGATCGACATATCGATCTTGCCCGGCACATTGATCACCGCATGCCACTGGCCCTCAGGGCCGCAGGCATAGCGGGTGCCTGAGGCCATCTCGCAGTCCTTCAGGCCGATATCGCCAGCGCCCTTGTTCTTGAAGTACTCAAAGCCGAGCTGCCATTCAACATCGCGGTTCACCGCCCAGCGTGCGCTGAGCCGCGCCGCCCATTCATTGCTGTTGTTGTAGTACTCCGACGGATCGAGCTTGCGATTCAGCCGCTGGTCGGTATCGGGCTTGCCATCGGGGCTGAACGTGCCGTCGGGCTTCTTGATGCCGCGGTCGCGCAGATCTTGCTCCTGGTTCAGGTAGCTGTCGCGCTTGTCGACCATCACCGCCGCGCGCAGCGCGAAGCTGTCGCCCAACGACAGGTTGTAGGCCGAGCGCAGCTGGCGGCTGTTGTAGTTGCCGGCCTGTACGCTGGTCCAGCCATAGTTGGACTTGAAGTCGGGCTTGGCAGGAATGATGTTGACGACGCCGGCCGTCGAGTTGCGGCCGAACAGCGTGCCCTGGGCGCCGCGCAGCACCTCGACCTGGTCGAGGTCGAACATCAGCGCCAGAGAACCCTGCGGCCGCGGCGAATAGATGCCGTCGATATGAATGCCGACGGCCGGGTCGCCGATCTCGGTGAAGTTGGTCGAGGTCACGCCGCGGATGGAAGCCAGCACGCCGGAGTCACCATTGGACAGGCCCAGCTGCAGATTGGGCACCAAGGCGCTCAGGTCCAGCAGTTCCTTGACGTTGTCGCGGACCAGGTCGTCGGCCTTCAGCGCCGTGACCGACACCGGGGTCTTCAGCAAATCGGTGCTGCTGCGGGTCGCCGTCACCTGCACCTGGGGCAATTCGTTCTTGACCTTGTCCGTTGTGCCGCTGCCGGCCTGCTGGGCCAGCACCGGCATCGCTGCCGCCAGGGCCAGGCACAGGGGCAGTTGCTTGATCGCATTGCGCTTCATCGCCGTCTCCTTGTTGTGGTCCAGCGACTCTCGCTGGTTTTTAACTGGTATCAAATATCGACGAACTGCGATCAGGCCAAGCTCAAGATTTCATCAATGTTGCATCGCCCGCATCAGGGTTAGCCACAGTGGAGAAGCAGCGGGAATGCACGGCCCCTCAGGCTAGAGTGCGGCCATGAAAGTGTGTCTGCTCGAGGATGATCTGGTACTAGGGCGGTCTTTGCAGACCGTGCTGCAGGACGCCGGCCACGAGACGCTCTGGCTACGCCGCATCGCCGACGCCCGCCACTGGCTGGCCGAGCAGGCCTTTGACGCGCTGCTGCTCGATCTGGGTCTGCCCGACGGCAATGGCATGGAGTTGCTGCACGAGATTCGCCGCGACCGACGCCAGCTGCCGGTGCTGCTGATCACCGCCCGCGACAGCATCGAGGATCGCCTGCACGGCCTGGACAGCGGCGCCGACGACTATCTGGTCAAGCCCTTTGTCGGCGCCGAATTGCTGGCCCGGCTGCGCGCGGTGACGCGCCGTGCCGGTCAGTCCGGCGATGCCGCCGAGGCCGGCATCTGGACGGTCAAAGATCTGACGCTGGACGAGGCGCGGATGCAGCTGAGCCGGGCCGGGCAGGCGGTGGCGTTGTCCAAGACCGAATTCACACTCTTGCTGACGCTGATGAAGTTTGCCGACCGGGTGCTGACCCGGCGCGAACTGGAATCGCGCGCACTGCCGCACAGCGAAGGCCACGCGCTGGACGTCCATATGTTCAATCTGCGCCGCAAGATCGGCGATGGCTATATCCGCACCGTGCGCGGCGTCGGCTTTCTGGTCGAGCGGCAATGAGCAGCAGCGGCGCGGCGGCGGCCAGCAAATCGCTGTTCCGGCGCGCCCTGCTGGCCTTCTATGCCGTTGTGCTCGGGGCCTGGCTGGCCATGCTCATCAGCGAGATTTACGACGTCAAGATCGTCCAGGCCCGCAACGGCCAGGCCTGGAACCAGGTCTGGGCCGAGCATGTGCGGCTGCAGGCGCGGCTGTGGTCCGATCAGCCCGAGCGCCTGCAGCAGGTGCTGGCCGAGCTGGAGCGGCTGCGCGCCCAGGAATGGCAGCAGATGGGTTACGACCCGCCGACCATCCTCCTGCAACTCTGGCAACACGAGCGGCTGATCCACCGCTTTGCCTCGGCCGACATCGGCCGCCGCCCGCCGCCCGACCAGGCACAAAAGGCCAGCGACGGCGTCTGGCTCTATGTCGAACTCGGCGACGCCGAACGGGGCCTGCGCGTGCGCCGCTGGCAGGAGGTGCCCGGCGACTGGCATCTGGGCCTGAACGGCCTGGCCTACTACGCCCGGCCGCTGTTCTACAGCGTGCCGCTGGTGATGGGCCTGGCCTGGCTGCTGCTGCGCCGCGGCTTTCGGCCGCTGCGCCGCATCGGCCGCCAGATCGCCCAGCGGCCGGCGCAAGACCTGGCCCCGCTGCCGGCGTCCGATTACGTCGAGCTGGCGCCGGTGGTCGATGGCGTCAACAGCCTGCTGAGCCAGCTGCGTGAGCACCAGCAACGCGAGCGCGACTTCCTGCTCGACGCTGCCCATGAGCTGAAGACGCCGCTGGCGGTGATCCAGCTGAACGCGGAGATCCTTGGCCAGGCGCGGCCGGACACCGCCCGCGCGCAAGAGGCTCGCCAACGGCTGGACGAGGGCGTCAAGCGCGCCACCCATACGGTGCACCAGCTGCTCTCGCTGTCCCGCTCGGCGGCTGGCACCAGTGCGCTGGAGCGGCGTGAGCAGGACCTGGTGACGCTGTGCCGCGACCGCCTGGTGCTGGCCAGCCAGCTGGCGCTGCGCCGCGATATCGAGCTGGAGCTGATTGCGCCCGAGCAGGCCTGGCTGCCACTGCACCGCGAGGCGATGGCCTCGCTGATCGACAACCTGCTCGACAACGCGATCAAGTACGCGCCGGACGGCAGCCTGCTGCAGGTGAGCATCACGTCCGGCAGCGAGGCGCTGACACTCAGTGTCAGCGACCAGGGGCCCGGCATTCCTGCCGCATTGCGCGGCCGCGTCTTCGAGCGCTTCTACCGCCTGCCCGGCCAGGAACAGCCCGGCAGCGGCCTGGGCCTGGCCATTGTCGAGCGGGCCGCGGCGCTGCATGGCGCCACGCTCACACTCGGCGACGCCGACCCCGCGGCGCCCGAGGGCCGGCGCGGCCTGCGGGTCGATGTCCGTTTCGGCCTGCCCCCCGCCGCCTGAGCCTGCACCGTCACCATCGACCGGCCGTCATCGCCATGACGCAGAATCCGCTGATCGCCACCGCGAACGGCGCAGCCTGCGCCGCCCTCGCATCGGCCCCCTGGTGTTGACACAGGCCTTATCGATGACACGCAGCCCGCGCAAGCCGCCCAGCCCTTCCGCATCCGCGCCGCAGGGTGCCGGTGCGCCGTCCAGTGCGCCCTTCTTTGCTCCGCAGGCCTTTGAGGACCCGGCCGCCGCACTGCTGCAGGCCCAGGCCATCTATGCCGCCGGCGTGCGCCATCTGCGCCAGGCCTTGCAGGATTTCGTCGCCGGCGGCGAACCCGGCCGCGTGCGCGCCTGCTACCCCTTTGTGCGGCTGCGCACGCAGACGGTGGCACGGGCCGATTCGCGCCTGGCCTATGGTTTCGTCGCCGGGCCCGGCAGCTTCGAGACCACGCTGACCCGGCCCGATCTGTTCGGCCCCTATTACCTGGAACAGTTCCGCCTGCTGCTGCAAAACCACGGCGTGGCGCTGGAGATCGGCAGCAGCAGCGAGCCGATACCGCTGCACTTCGCGCTCAGCGAGCATGAGCACATCGAGGGCGAGCTGAGTGCCGAACGCCGCCGGCTGCTGCGCGATCTCTTCGACCTGCCCGATCTCGCCGCGATGGACGACGGCATCGCCAACGGCACGCAAGACCTGGCCCCGGGCGAAGCCCAGCCGCTGTCGCTGTTCACCGCGCCGCGGGTCGACTACTCGCTGCACCGGCTGCGCCACTACACCGGCTGCTCGCCCGAGCATTTCCAGAACTTCGTGCTGTTCACCAACTACCAGTTCTATATCGACGAGTTCGTGCGCCTGGGCCAGACGCTGATGGCCGCGGCGCCCGACCCGGCCACGCCCAGCGAGCTGGACGACTGCATCGCCTTCGTCGAACCCGGCAACCGCGTGCTGCGCCGCGCCGGCCTGGCCGCCGAGGAGGCGGACGCCCTGGGCACCGCCCTGGCCCGGCTGCCGCAGATGCCGGCCTACCACCTGGTGCGGCGCGACCGCAGCGGCATCACGATGATCAATATCGGCGTCGGCCCGGCCAATGCAAAGACGATGACCGACCATGTCGCCGTGCTGCGCCCGCATGCCTGGCTGATGCTGGGCCACTGCGCCGGCCTGCGCAACAGCCAGCAGCTGGGCGACTATGTGCTGGCCCATGCCTATGTGCGCGAGGACCATGTGCTGGACGAAGAGTTGCCGCTGTGGGTGCCCATCCCGCCGCTGGCCGAGATCCAGGTGGCGCTGGAGCGCGCGGTGGCCGAGGTGACGCAGCTGCAGGGCTTCGAGCTCAAACGCATCCTGCGCACCGGCACCGTGGCCTCGACCGACAACCGCAACTGGGAGCTGCTGCCCCACGGCGGGCCGGAACGCCGTTTCAGCCAGAGCCGCGCCATCGCGCTGGACATGGAGAGCGCCACCATCGCCGCCAACGGCTTCCGCTTCCGGGTGCCCTACGGCACGCTGCTGTGCGTCAGCGACAAGCCGCTGCACGGCGAGATCAAGCTGCCCGGCATGGCCAATCAGTTCTACCGCGAGCGGGTCGACCAGCATCTGCGCATCGGGCTGCGGGCCATCGAGCATCTGCGCCGCGCCGCCGCCGGCCAGCTGCACAGCCGCAAGCTGCGCAGTTTTGCCGAAGTGGCGTTCCAGTAAGGGCCAAAACACACCACAATCGGCCAGACCCATCTTCAACGACCGCCGATGCGCTTTGACATCCCGACGCTGCTGAGCCTCTTGCTGATCCAGGTGCTGGTCTTGGCCCTGGTGCTGCCGGTCTTGATGGGCTGGAAAGTCAGCCGCGCGGCGCGTTGCGCCCAGGGCGCCACCGCCTTGCAGGCCGCCGGCTGGCTGGCGCTGCTGCTTTCGCCGCTGGCCGGTTCGCTGCTGGAGCCCTGGCTGGCCGCGCTGGCCCTGGGCCTGCTCAGCGGCGGCCTGTCGGCGCTGTGGTGGGCGCTGCGCACCTGGCTGGGCGAGCGGCCCGGCCGCTGGCTGATGCCGGCGCTGCCGTTACTGCTGCCGCTGGGCTATCTGCTGGCCGCTGACAACTACCCCATTCGCGTCGGCCTGGCCAACGCCGGCCTGGGCCTGCAATTGGCGCTGCTGGCGCTGGCCTGCGGGCTGCCCCCAGGCGGCGGTGCGCCGCTGGCTCAAGCCGAGAGCCAACGCTGGCGCCTGCTGCTGCTCGTCAGCATGGCGGCGCTGGCGCTGGCCACGCTGTGGCGCGGTGCCGTCGGCGCGCTCGATCCAGCCAGCTACCCGACGCTGGCCAGCCCGCACCCGGTCAACATCAGCGCCCTGGTGCTGGCCCATATCGCGGTGATGATCAGCATGCTGGCGGTGCTGGTGGCCTGGCGCGGCGAAACCGAGGCGGCGCTGCAGCGCATGTCACAGACTGATGCGTTGACCGGCCTGGCCAATCGCCGCGCGCTGGTCGGCCGCGCCGCCGAGATGATGTCGATGGCACGCCGCTACGACGAACCGTTGGCCCTGATGATGCTGGACCTGCATGGCTTGAAAGCCGTCAACGAGCAGCACGGCCAGGTCGCAGGCGATCAGGCGCTGGCGCTGTTTGCCGCCTGCCTGACTCAGGTGCAGCGGATCGGCGATGTCGTCGGCCGCGTCGGCGGCGAGGAGTTCGCCGTGCTGCTGGCACGCAGCGATGGCCAGGGCCCGCAGGCCCTGGACGCCCGGCTGCGCAGCGCGCTGGCCGACCGTGCCCCGAAGGAGCTCGGCTTCGCCCTCGATTTCAGCGCCGGCTGGGCCAAGCTGCGCCATGGCGACCGCAATATCGAAGACCTGCTGCGCCGCGCCGAGGCGGCGCTTTACGAGGCCAAGCGCAGCGGCAGCGGCCGGCTGTACGCGGAGCCCGGCGTCGAGGACTGAACCGGCCCGGCTGCGCCGGGCGATCAGCCGCCCTTATTCAGAACCGCGATTTTGAGTAGCGAAATTGCTGGCCGCTGGCGGCAGCGGGCCTAAAAATGCGGGCTGATGAAACAAGTGCCTGAGCGCCGGCGCGCAGCGAGCCCATGCCCTCCAGGTGCCCTGCCCAGCTCACTCCGCTACCCGCTCTCTGGGCCTGCCCCGAGCCAGACACCATGACCGAGACCCCGCACTACCTGATCCTCACGGTGGGCACCACCGGCGACCTCCATCCCATGCTCAGCCTTGCCCAAGCGCTGCAAGCGATGGGCAGGCCGGTCACCGTGCTCAGCCACAGCATCCACGGCCCGCGCGTGGCGCAGCTCGGCCTGCCCTTTGTCGGCTTGGGGCGTGAGGAGGACTACGAAGCCCTGCTGCGCAACCCGGACATCTGGGACGCGCGCAAGTCCTTCGCCGCGCTGATGGGCAGCGGCTACCGCGAGGGGCTGACCGAGCTGGCCGCTTTCTTTCGAGGCCTGCCCGCGCGGCGGCGCCACATCGTCATCAGCCACCCCTTTCTTGTTCCCGGCGCCGCGATGGCCAGAGCGGCCGGACAGGTCGAGCGCGTGGTGGCGGCCTATCTGGCGCCGTCGAACCTGAAGAGCTGCGCCGATCCGCTGACCATCGGCCCGGTGGCCGTGCCAAGCTGGGTGCCCATGAGCTGGCGGCGGGCCTACTGGCGCTTTGTCGAGCGCGGCTGGATCGACCCGGTGGCGCTGGCACAGATCAACCCCTTGCGCGCGGCGCAGGGCCTGGCCCCGGTGAACTCCTTCCTGGGTCATATTGCTGAAGCGCCGGACCTGTCGCTGCTGCTTTTCCCGGCCTGGTTCGCTGCCGATGCGCCGGACTGGCCGCAGCCACGCATCGGTGGTGACTTTCAGCTCTTTGAAGCCAGCGCCGCCAAGCCGCTGGAGCCGGCACTGTCGCGTTTTCTTGCCACTGGACCGAAGCCCTTGCTGTTCACCGCCGGCACCGGCAATCGCCATGCCAAGGCCTTCTTTGCCCATGCGCTGGCCGCCTGCGCTGCGCTGGGCCGGCGCGCCTTGCTGCTCAGCCAGGACCGGCAGCAACTACCAGCCCAGCTCCCTGACTGGGCCTGCTGGCAGCCCTATGTGCCGCTGGCCCAGCTGCTGGGTCAGGTGGACGCCATCGTTCACCATGGCGGTATCGGCACCAGCGCCGAGGCGTTGCGCCAGGGCACTCCCCAGCTGATCACCCCGTTTGCCTGGGACCAGTTCGACAATGGCGCGCGCCTGGCCCGGCTGGGCGTGGCCCGAGTGCTGCCGGCCACGCGCTTGAATCCGCGTCGGCTGGCAAGCCGCTTGCGGGATTTGCTGGAGGACCCCGCGGTGCCCCAGCACTGCGCCCGCGCCGCAGCGCACTTCGCGCAATGCCAGGCGCCGCAGCTGCTGTGCGAGCGCATGGAAGCACAGCTGGCGGCCATGGGCTCGGCCGGCCAGGGCTTCAAACGGACGCCAACGCCATGACCGCTGCCAGCACCGCCGCCACCGACAGCGTCGCCGAGCGCCTGCTGCAGGCCGCCAAAGAGTTTTTCCTGGCCGACGAATACCACGCCGTCAGCACCCGCCGGATTGCCGATGCTGCCCAGGTCAACACGGCGATGATCCGCTACTACTTTGGCAGCAAGGAAGGCCTGTACGAAGAGATGATCCGCCAGGCGCTGCAGCCCATCCTCGACGCGCTGGATCAGCTGTCACTGAACGGCCCGGAAGGCTATATCAACTACCTGCGCGTCTACTACCGCACGATGGCGGCGACGCCGGAGCTGCCCAAGCTGCTGTTCAAGGTCGTCGCACTGAACGCCGGGCCCGGCCGGCGCTTTGTCCAGCAGTTGCTGGAGCGCGGCCAGCAGCGCGGTGCGCAGCGCCTGCAGGACATGCAGCAGGCCGGCCTGCTCGACCCAGAGCTGGACGCCGACGTGCTGCGCCTGTCCTTCACCAGCCTGGCAATGATGCCGATGCTGCTGCGCGACAACCTCGAAGCCCAGATGGAACGGACCATGGACGATGCCTTTCTCGATCGTCTGGCCCGCTTCAATGGCCAGATGTTTGCACTGGCGCTGGCCGCCAGCGTCCGGCCGGGCGAGAACGGGCCATGAGAGATTGGCTGATGCGCCAGGCACTCCGCGCCGCACGCCGCCGCGCCGGGCTGAACCAGCGCTTGCAGACGCTACCCTGGGGCCGGCTGGTCTATCACTCAGCCGGTGAAGGCCGCGAGGGCACGCCCCTGCTGCTGCTGCATGGGGCCTGCGCCGACCACAGCAGCTGGC
Organism: Roseateles aquae; assembly: GCF_032337115.1. Classification (NCBI taxonomy): domain Bacteria; kingdom Pseudomonadati; phylum Pseudomonadota; class Betaproteobacteria; order Burkholderiales; family Sphaerotilaceae; genus Roseateles; species Roseateles aquae. The sequence goes on along the minus strand of NZ_JAVXZY010000015.1, from coordinate 21,919 downwards.
TGGCCTGGCTGGCAGCCCTGCGCTGGCGCGGACCCGTGCTGGTGCCCGACTTGCCCGGGCATGGGGAGAGCACGGTGCCGCCTGACGCCGACCTGGGCATCAGCGCGCAGACCGAGCGCATGCTCGATTGGCTCGACAGCCTGGCAGTTCGGCATGTCCATCTGATCGCGCATTCGATGGGCGGCGCGATCGCCATCCGCCTCGCGGCACTGCGGCCGGCGCTGGTGCGCTCCTTGACCCTGATCAGCAGCGCGGGCGCCGAGACGCAGCCAAGCGAGCTGCGCCGCCACGTCGAGCGCGGCCACCCGCATCCGATGGTCGAGGTCGACAGCCTGCCGGACTATCGCGCCATGCTGGCCTGGGGCATGGCCAAGCCGCCCTACTTGCCCGGCTTTGTGCAGCGCTGGCTGTTGGCACAGAAGCAGCCACGCCGCACGACCGAGCGCAAGCTGCTGCGCGACCTGGCGCGCGACCAGGATCAACGCGCCCTGCTCGGCCAGGTCAAGGCGCCAACGCTGCTACTCTGGGGCGAGCTGGATCGCGTCGTCCACGTCGCTGACGCCGCCACACTGGCCAGCGGCATCGCCAACAGCCGCATCACCGTGCTGCCTCAGCAGGGCCATGTGCCCATGGTCGAAGCCGCCGCCGAGGTGGCCCAGCGGTGCCGTGAATTCCTGTTTGAGGTGGAGGCCTCATGAATCGTCTGACGCTGCTCACCCATCTGCTGCTGATCGGGCTCTGGCTGGGATGTGTGTTGACCGAGGCCCTGTTCGAGCGCGCCCTGCTGGGGCGTGGGCCGGCGGCCGAACTCTGGCTGGCCCGACTGCACTGGCGCGTTGACTTGTTCGTTGAGATCCCGGCTTTCAGCGGCGTTGTGCTCAGCGGTTGGCTGCTGCTGCACCAGGCCAGCGGCAGCACGGTGCTGGCGCTCAAACTCGGCATGGCCGCGGTGGCCGTGCTGGCCAATCTGGTCTGCGTCGTGCTGGTGTGGCGCCGCCTGCAGTGCGCCGAGCGCGGCGATAGCGTTGGCTTTGCCGCGCTGGATCGCTGGCAACACCGGCTGGGTGCCGTGGTCTTGCTGGGCCTGCTCGGGGCGCTGGCGCTGGGCTACCAACTGGCCGCCTAGAAAGCCCGCAATGATGGGGATTGGCTGGTTCCCCTTTGCACTGCTGCCGATCTTGCTGATCTGGGCCCTGCTCGGCCCCTGGTGCTGGGCCTTGCGCGCCGCCTCCTGCTGGGCCGATCAGCGCGCAAGCGCCCTGCTGGCCGCCGCGATTTCGGCGACCAGTGTGCTGATCCCGCTGGCCGCGCTGCTGCAGTCTGGTATCGATGCCGCTCTGGCCGCCTTCATCTGTGCCGCCCCGAGTCTGCTGCTCTATCTGGTGTGGGGCCTTGTCACCCGCCTGCGTCGGCGGCGCGATTGAGCTGGCACGCCGCTTGCATCAGGGTTTCTCAGGAGCCGTCCACAAGGCGGCAGATTCACCTGAGCCGGGAGCCCGATCATGCAAGCCCTTACAAGCCCCACCAGCCTGCACCACCTGTTCGCCCGCGGCGCGGCCGCCCAGGACGCGCTGCCCAGCGGCGTGCGCCCGCCGGTGCAGGTGCGCCAGCTGAGCTCCCGGGATCTGCAATGGCTGCCGGCGCTGGCCGATCTGCTAATCGACAGCGTCCACCAGGGCGCTTCGCTGGGCTTTCTGGCCCCGCTGTCGCGCTATGCGGCGCTGGACTACTGGCACAGCGTCTACGCCCGGCTCGGCCAGCAGCACAGCCTGTGGATTGCCTGCGAAGGCGATGGCCACGGCCCCTTGCATGGCGCGGTTCAGCTGGCCTTGCCAACACAGGGCAATGCGCACCACCGCGGTGAGGTGCAACGCCTGATGGTGCACAGCCAGGAGCGCGGCCGCGGCATCGCCAGCCAACTGATCGCCAGCCTGGAGTGCGCCGCGCTCAAGCATGCACGCAAGCTGCTGGTGCTCGATGTGCCGGCCGATTCGCAGGCCGAAGCCGTCTATCAGCACCTGGGCTGGCAACGTGCCGGCGAGATCCCCGGCTATGGCGCCTGCGCCGAAGGCCGGCTGCACGACACCGTGCTGATGTACAAGCAGCTGGGCTGATGGAATTCCGGCAGCCGCAGTCCCTCACTCGGCCTGGCTGACACCGGCCCGGCACAGCGCCAGCAAGGCGTCAATCCGCGCATCGAGATCGCTCAGCCCCGGCTGCTGCAGCGCCAGCAAGGCCACGCCGTGGGCGGCAGCCCAGAGCGTCTGCGCCAGCAGGCCCGGATCACGCCAGCGCGGCGCCAGCGGCACGGCGGCCAGCCGCTCGGCCAGCAGCGGCGGCATCAGCTGCTGCAACTCGTCGCCAGCGGCCAGCAGGCGAAACAGATGAGCATGGGCCTGGGCCCAGCGCACATAGGCGGCCAGCACCCGGCCCAGCGGCAGCAGCGGGTCGCGCCGCTCGGCGGCATCCGGCGTCATCGAGGCGCTCTGGGCGGCCAGCGTGTCCTCCAGGGCCAGCCTGGCGTCGGCGCCCAAGCGGGCCAGCAGCGCATTCTTGTCGGCGAAGAAGGCATACAGCGTGGCGTGCGAATAGCCCACCGCCGCCGCCACCTCGCGCAGGGTCAAGGCCTCAGGCCCCTGCTCCACCAGCATCTGCCGCGCCACCGCCAGGATGCCCTCTTCCAGCGAGGCCTTGTGCGCCGCCCGGCGCAGCTGCGACACGCTGGGGGCCGCCACCGCCTTGCCGCCCGCCTCGGCCGCCGCCTGGCGTTTTTTCAGCGGCCCTTCGGGCTTGCTGAGCTTTTGCCGGGTGCGCGGCACCGGCTTGGCCGTCGGCTTGGCAGCCGGGCCAGCGGCCTCCTCGGCCACCACGCCGCTGCTGCGGTGCAAGCCCTTGGGTCCGGTTGGCCGCGGCGAAGGATTTGTGTTTTTGCTAACCATTGGTTAGTATTTGATCGTTGTTAATTTTTTGACCAGCAATCTGCTGCAGCCCCAACCATGCCACAGAACCCGCTCGCCGCGCAGGACTTGCCGGCAAAAACCGCCGCGCGCCTGATCAGCGTCGACCCCGAGGACCCGCGGGCACTGGCGCTGATGGCGTCGCTGAACGAGGCGCTGACGCAGATCAGCGGCGACAGCGGCCGCAGCAGCTTCGACCCCGCCCAGGTGCGCCAGCCCGGTGCCGCCTTTGTGCTGGCCCTGGCCGACGATGGCGAGCCGCTGGGCTGTGCGGCGCTGCGGCCCCTCGCCGCCGCTGACGCCAGCGCTGATGGGGGCGCAGAGGGCATCGTCGAGCTGAAGCGGATGTTTGCCCGCCCTGGCACGGCCGGCGTGGGCGGCGCCCTGCTGCGCCATATGGAGGCACTGGCCAGCCGGCTGGGCCACCGCGAACTGTGGTTGGAAACGCGGCGCATCAATCTGCGCGCCGTGGCCTTCTACCGCCGCCACGGCTTTGCCGAGATCGCCAATTTCGGCAGCTATGCGCAGCGTGCCGACGCCATCTGCCTGGGCAAGGCGCTGCCGCGTGCCGCCAGCGAGATGGAGATCGAGCAGTTGACGACAATCGACGACGCAACGCGTGCGGCCTTGTCCGACTTGCTGATCGACAGCGTGGCCCACGGCGCCTCCATCGGCTTCATGCACCCGCTGGCGGACGCCGAGGCGGATCGTTATTGGCAGGGCGTGGCCGCTTCGCTGGGCAGCCAGCATCAGCTCTGGCTGCTGCGCGAGGGCCAGGCACTGCTGGGAACGGTGCAGCTCGATCGCTGTGGCAAGCCCAATGGCCGCCATCGCGGCGAGATCCAGAAGCTCTTCGTGCACAGCCGCGCACGCGGCCGCGGCCTGGCCTCGCTGCTGATGGCCGAGGCCGAGCGCTTCGCCGCCGCACAAGGCATCAGCCTGCTGGTGCTGGATACCGAGAGCGGCTCCAAGGCCGAGCAGGTCTACCGTCATCTGGGCTGGCAGCACGCCGGCAACATCCCGGACTTTGCGCGCAGCCCGCACGGCACGCTGCACCCGACGGCGCTCTACTTCAAGCTGCTCAGGGCGCCATGCCCTTGAGCAGGCGCACCGCCACCTCGCGCACCGCCTTGTCGGCCTTCATGTCCTCACCGGCATTGCAGCTCACCAGCACCGCGTCTTCGCTGTCGGGGCGCATCGCGATCAGCGCAAACCAACGCTCGTTGCTGCCGGTGTGGGCCAGGTGGCGCGCATTCACGCCCGCCATGCTGCTTTGCACCCGCCAGCCGAGCGCGAACTTTCCGCCCTCGCGGGCCGGCTGGTGCAGCAGGCGATAGCTCTCGGCCTTCAGCAGCCGGCCCCGGCCCTGCTCGCCGGCCATCTGGTCGATCGCAAAGCGGGCCCAGTCCTGAAGCGACATATGGATGCCGCCGGCCGGCGCCAGCACGGCCGGGTTATCCGCCAAGGCGCCCTCGACCGGCGCACCGGCCTTGTGCCCCAGAGGCTGGCCGCGGTGCGTGGCGCCAAAGCCGGCGCTGGCCAGACCCAGCGGCTCAAAGACCTCGCCACGCATCAGCGTCTCATAGGGCAGGCCGCTGGCACGCTCGGCCACCAGGCCGGCGATCAGCACGCCGTTGTTGGAGTAGCCATCGGCGCTGCCGCGGGCAAAGGCCGGCGCCTGGGCCAGGGCGAGGCGCGCAAAAGCCAGGCGCTGCTCATGCAGGCTGCGGGTGTCTTTCTGGAATGCCGCCTCCCAGGACTCGTCGATATTCGGCTGCAGGCCGGACTGATGGGCGAACAGATCGCGCAAGGTCGCCTCCCGGTAGCCCGCCTGCATCTCGGCGGCCAACTCTGGCAGCAGCTGGCTCAGTGGCGCTTCCCAGGACAGCAGGCCGCGTTCGACCAGGCGTGCGACCATCACCGCGGTCATGGCCTTGCCATTGGATCCGAGGTGCCAGACATCGTCGATCTGCACCGGATCGGCCGAGCCGCTGGCGCGCCGGCCCAGCACGGCAAGCTCGCTCACCAGCCCCTTGCGTATCAGCACCGCGCCCATGGCGGGCAGCTGGTATTCCGCCATGGCGGCCTGCAGTGAGGCGTCCAGGGAGGGAGCGGCAGGCTGGGCGGAAGCAGCGGACTTTGCAGTCTCGGCGGCCACTTCGCCAGCCCAAACCGTGGTCGTCGCCATTCCCACACACAGGAGGGCAGCACGCGCGGCCAGGGTCATGCTCGTTAGGTTTTTCATCTTGGTGAGAGTCGGTTTCAAGGGGAAGGGCTGGGCAGTGTCGCCAGGCGCAGGCGTCCAGGCCGAGACAGAGCGACGCAGCGCCCAAGCGTCGGCATGAGCTGCCTCGGCGGGCGACGCGCCGTGGGCTAGCCGGCCTCGCGACCGCGCCCTTGGGCGACCGTTTCAAACAGGCCCATCAACCAGCACATGGGGCAACCGCGCAGCAGCACGACGGCGCCAACGCCCGCAAGCGCAGACCAAAAGACGCCATGGCTGCCCAGGTAAATGGCCGCGAACATCAAACCCAAGGCGGCGGCACCGCGCAGGAGATGAAGCGACACTGAACTGCTGCAAAACATGATGGATACCTGCTGAAGAGTGGATCACTCCGACCCAGGGAAGGTCTGCATAAGTCGGCGTGGGCCGTGGTTGGGAGAACTGGGGCGGCCACGTAGGCGCGCTGCGAAGGTCGGGCTGGTGGCCCGACAGCCGAGCAGCGCAACGCCCGTGGGGGCCCCATTTCTCCCAACCCGCAGGGCAAGCACCAGCCAAACCCTGCCGGTGTTGCGAGCCTTGCGCAGGCCACCAGCCTGAGCTGCGGCTCGCGCCTAGGCAGGCCTTGGCCGGTGCTTGCCACGGCCCACGCCGACTTATGCAGACCTTCCCTAGAGGCACAGCGGGTGCAAAAGGGTTCATCTTTTTGCGCAGGTCTCCAAGAAAATCGCGCCCGCGTTCAATTGCCCGCGTTCAACTGCCCGACCAACGCCAGCAAGCCGCCACGGCCCACCTGCGCGAATTCAGGATGCTCTGGCGCCTCGCTCACCCGCACGGCCAGGCCGTCGTCAAAGCACTGCGGCATCTCACGGCAAGCCAGCACAGCAAGCACCTAGCCTTTCACGGGCATCATGGTGACTCCAAGGTGAGGCGCACACGCTAGGACTCTCACCGGCCTTCAATCTTGACGTTTGCATCGAAGAGTCCCTGCTGAAGGGTGTCTCGGATTTGTGCAAGGAAACGGGTTTCTTCAACGCTGATCCTTGGAGGGCTCATGGCTCCACGGACTCTGGTACGCCGTCCTTGAGCCAATAGCCGCTGGCCAGCAGCTGTTCGCGGACCTGGGCACGAGCTCGGTGCAAGCGGCTTTTCACCGCCTCCAGGCTGAGCCCGAGTTGCGCGGCCACCTCAGGCGCCGTCAGTTCATGCACATCGCGCAAGATCAGCACCTCGCGGTACGGCGGCGTCAGACGCTCCATGGCACGCACCAGGTCCATACGCAGATCGGTCGGCAACTCCGGCGCCTGAGGCATGTCTTGCGGCGCCAATTCGTCCAGGTCTTCGGCCTTGCTGCGCAGGCGCAGCAGGCGGTAGCACTCGCGCTCGACGATGCGAAACATCCAGGTCGCGAACGTCGCCACGGTGCGCAGCGCGCCGATCTTGCGATAGAGCTGCCAAAGCGCGATCTGCACCGCGTCTTCGGCGTCCTCGGTGCTTGCGCAAGTGCGCCGCGCGAAGCGCTTCAGGTCGGGCTGACAAACGCTGAGCAAGCGCTGCACCGCGCCGGACTCGCCGCGCGTGGCGGCCTCGATCAATTGCGTTTCGGCGCGGATCATGGCTTCACTTCTCCAAGTAGCGCCGGCCAAGCATGGCGCAGGCCGGGCAGAAGCCGACAAAGGCGGTCAGCACCAAAGTGGCGGCGGCGGCCAGAGCCCCATAGCTCGTCAGGCCGGGGCTGAGTGCGCCCTTGAACATGGCGGCACCGATGGCCGCACCGGCGGCAATACGCAGCACGCGTTCCCAAATGGGCAGATTACGCTTGATGAAGAACATGGTGAGAATCCTGTCTGAAAGTGGCTGACACAGACATAGAGTGAGCAAAATTCCAAAAGGATTCAGCGGCGCAGAAATAAATTCCGGCCGCGCACGGCGCACGGGTTTCTACAAGACCCTGCTGCCGCTCAGCGCAGCTGCTTGAGCCAGCGCCGCACCGGTGCGATCAGCGTGTTGCGGCGCTCAACGTCCGGCTGCTCGGCCAGCGCCACATAGAGCGGCCAGAGGAACTCGCGGGCGTTGTGCATCAGCAGCAGCCGTGGCTCGTCCAACGCGGCCGGGCTGCGCAGTGGTGCCAGCGTCTGATCCAGCCAGTCGGCCCAAGCCTGCGCGTCGAGCTCGCTGCGCAGCAAGGCATGCAGCGCCGGCGCGGCCAGGCGCTGACCTTCGCCATAACGGTAGAACTCCGTGCCTCCGCCCAGCACCTGGCTTTGCAGCGCGCGCAGGATCTGGCGCTGCTGTGCAGGCGTCAGCGCCGGGTTCATGCTCAGCTGGTAGAGCAGATCGGCGCCGTGGGCGACACCGTGCCGCCAGCCCTCGGCGGGCGTGAAGCCGCGCCGATCGTTGACGCCGGCCAGATAGCGCGTGGCGGCGTCCAGCAAGGCCTCGCGCTGCGCAGCATCCTGCACCGGCGCCAGCCGGTCGGCACGTGCCAGTTCGGCCAGGCTCAGCGCCGCAAAGGGCTGGCGAAAGCCGCCGGCATCGGCCGGCTCGGCCAGGCTGCGCAGCAACGCGGTGCGCAGCGCCAGTTGGGTGGCGGGCGTCAGCAGGCCGGCACGCAGCCAGGCCGACAGGGTTTCGAACGCGAACTCATCGCGCAACTCGGGTCGGGGATCGGCCAGGCAGTCCAGCAGCGCCAGCGCCGCGGGCTGTAGCGCCTCGCGGGCTTGGGCATCCAGCGCCTGCAACTGTCCCCGGGGCGGAGCGGACTGCGCCACCATGCCGGCCGGCGGACACTCGGCGCGCACCGCGCCCGCCAGCAACAGGCCGAGGCCCGCCAACAAGCCCGCCATCACACCCCAGCGTCGAAACCCTTGCTGCATCGTCCACTCCCGTCACGCCAATGCCGGCATCTTGCCGCCTGCAGCGGCGGCCCCGCCTGCGCGATTTCCCCTGGTGCACAAAGTCATCTCGCCTCATCCCCCCGCGGCGCCGGCCTGCGGCTACACTGGCGGCCGGATTCAGGAGAGTGCGGCCCGCCCCGGCGAGCCGCCGCCGAAGGCGCAAGCTCCCATACTCGCTCAGGCCCCGTACTGGATCCGTCAACAAGCCGAATGCTGGAGAGCGGTGCCGCAAGCTTTTGCAGCACCCGCCGAAGGAGCAAGGCGAGGGGCAGGAGGCCCGTCGCTGAATCTCTCAGGTACAAAGGACAGCGGGAGCGGCGCGCGTCAGGCGCACGCTCTCCCTTGCTCATGGCTTGTCTGTCCATGGCGAAGGCATGCGCCTGCACGACCCACCCTTGGGAGTGCTCCATGCACATCATCGTTCTCGGCGCCGGCGTCACCGGCATCAGCACCGCCTGGTATCTGCGTCAGGCCGGCCACGAGGTCACCGTCATCGATCGCCAGCCGGCGGCCGGGCTGGAAACCAGCTTTGCCAATGGCGGCCAGATCTCCGTCTCGCATGCCGAGCCCTGGGCCAATCCCGGCGCCCCGCTGAAGGTGCTGAAGTGGCTGATGCGCGAAGACGCGCCGCTGCTGTTCCGCCTGCGCGCCGACGCCGCCCAGTGGCGCTGGGGCTTGCAATTCCTGCGTGAATGCACGCCCGGCCGCACCGCCCACAACATCCGCAACATCGTCAGCCTCGGGCTGTACAGCCGCGCCAAGCTGCGCGCGCTGCGCCGCGATCTGGGGCTGGACTACGACCAGCGCACGCAGGGCATCCTGCACTTCTACACCAGCGAGGCCGAGTACGAGGCCGCGCAGGAGCCGGCGCGCATCATGCGCGAGCAGGGCTGCGAACTCGATATGAAAACGCCCGACGAATGCGTGGCCATCGAGCCGGCACTGGCGCAATGCCGCGCGCAAATCGTCGGCGGCAGCATGACGCCCAGCGACGAGTCCGGCGACGCGCACAAGTTCACCCAGGCCCTGGCCGCGCGCTGCGCCGCCGCCGGCGTGCGCTTTCGCTACGACACCCGCATCCTCGGGCTGGAACGCGAGGGCGGCGCCATCAGCCGCGTCATCACCGCCAACGCCGATGGCGTCGTCAGCCGCCTGGCGGCCGATCGCTTTGTGCTCTGCATGGGCTCGTTCAGTCGCGCGCTGGCCCGCGACCTGGGCGTCTCGCTGAACATCTATCCGGCCAAGGGCTACTCGGTCACGCTGCCGGTGATTGCGCCCCAGCACAGCTACCAGGTCTCGCTGACCGATGACGAATACAAGCTGGTGTTCTCGCGCCTGGGCGACCGGCTGCGCATTGCCGGCACGGCCGAGCTGAACGGCTACGACACGGCGCTGAACCTGGTGCGCTGCGAGGCCATCGTGCGCCGCACCCGCGAGCTGTTCCCGCAGATGACCGATGGCCAGGGCGCCCAGTTCTGGACCGGGCTGCGGCCGGCCACGCCGTCCAACCTGCCCTATATCGGCCAGAGTGCGGTCGCCAATCTGTACCTGAACACCGGCCATGGCACGCTGGGCTGGACCCACGCCTGCGGTTCGGCCGCGGCGCTGGCCGATCTCGTCGACGGCCGCCGCCCGGAGCTGGACTACGCCTTCACGGCGGCCACGCAGCAGTCGGCCTTGATGCAGCCCAAATTCGCTGCCTGAGCTCCGACGAAAGCGTTGCCTCGGCGCCAATGCCCGGCCGGCCGGGGCCCTTGTGTCCGGCCCCGGCTTCCTCTACGCTGGGCTCAGCACAGCGACAGCAAGGAGCACGCCATGGCCGCACACCCATCGACGCAGAACGAGGGAGGCGCAGCCTCCGGCAGCCCAGGCAGCGCCGTCGGGGCGCATCCAGGGATCGCAGCGATTCGCACGCTGGCCCTGGTCGGCCCCGCCGGCGCTGGCAAGACGACTCTGGCGGAGGCCATGCTGCTGCAGGCCGGCGTGATCAGCCAGGCCGGCTCGGTCGAAAAGGGCAATACCGTCAGCGACCACGAGCTGCTCGAGCGCCGCATGCAGCATTCGCTGCAGACCACGGTGCTGCAGTTCCAGCATCAGGGCCTGCGCCTGCATCTGCTCGACACCCCGGGTGCCGCTGATTTCATCGGTCAGTCGCTGCCCGCGCTCGAGGCGGTGGAAAGCGCGGTGCTGGTGCTCAATGCGCAAAACGGCATCGAGCTGATGGCCAAGCGGATGATGGAAACGGCCGCGGCGCGCGGCCGCACCCGGCTGATCGTGATCAACAAGATCGATGCGCCGGATATCGATCTGGCCGCGCTGCTGGCGCAGATCCAGAGCGTGTTCGGCCGCGAATGCCTGCCACTGAACCTGCCGGCCGAGGGCGGGCGCCGGGTGATCGACTGCTTCTTCAATCGCGAGGGCCAGTCGGACTTCGGCCCGGTCGAGGCGGCGCACCGGGCACTGGTCGAGCAGGTGGTCGAGGTCGACGGCGACTTCGTCGAACGCTATCTGAACGAGGGCGATGTCGACGCCAGCGAGCTGCATGCACCGCTGGAACAGGCGCTGCGCGAAGGCCATCTGATTCCGGTCTGCTTCACCTCGGCCAAGAGCGGCGCCGGCGTGCCCGAGCTGCTCGAGGTGTTCGAGCGCCTGCTGCCCAATCCGCTGGAGGCCAATCCGCAGCAGCTCCTGGAGGGCGAAGGCGCCGACGCCCGGCCGCTGCAGGCCAGCCCCGACGCCGCCGCCCATGTGATCGCGCAGGTCTTCAAGCTCAATGTCGACCCCTATCTGGGCAAGATGGGCGTGATGCGGGTCCACCAGGGCACGCTGCGCAAGAACAGCCAGCTCTTCGTTGGGCATGCGCGCAAGCCGATCCGCGTCAGCCATCTGTTCATGCTGTGCGGCAAGAGCCATGTCGAGGTCGACGAGGCCCTGCCCGGCGACATCTGCGCCATTGCCAAGGTCGACGAACTCCACTACGACGCCGTGCTGCACGATGCCCAGGAAGACGAGCACCTGCACCTGGCGCCGCTGGACTTTCCGACGCCGGTGCACGGCCTGGCCATTGCTCCGGCCCGCCATGGCGACGAACAACGGCTCTGGGACCTGCTCAACCGGCTGGTCGATGAAGACCCCTGCCTGAAGCTGACCCATGTGGCGCAGACCAACGAGACCCTGGTCTATGGCCTCGGTGAGCTGCATCTGCGGGTGATGCTGGAGCGGCTGCGCGAAAGCTACAAGGCCGAGGTGCTGACCCAGCCGCCACGGGTGGCCTACCGCGAGACGATCTCGGCCGCCGCCGAGGGCCACTACCGGCACAAGAAGCAGAGCGGCGGCGCCGGGCAGTTCGGCGAGGTCTATCTGCGTGTGGAACCGCTGCCGCGCGGCAGCGGCTTCGAGTTCCGCGATGAGGTCAAGGGCGGCACCATCCCCGGCCAGTTCATGCCGGCGGTGGAGAAAGGCGTGCGTGCGGCGCTGGACAGTGGCGTGATCGCCGGCTACCCACTGGTTGATCTGCGCGTCGTCGTGTTCGACGGCAAGCACCACTCGGTCGACTCCAAGGAGGTCGCCTTCGTCACCGCCGGCAAGCGGGCGCTGATGGCGGCCGTGCGCGAGGCCCGTGCGCTGGTGCTGGAACCGATTGTGCAGATCGAGATTGCCGCGCCGGAGGCGGCGATGGGCGATATCACCGGCGATCTGGCCGCCCGGCGCGGCCAGGTCAACGGCACCAGCAGCCTGGTGCCGGGCATCATCACCGTGCAAGGCCAGGCGCCGCTGGCCGAGCTGTCCAGCTACCAGACCCGGCTGAACGCGATGACCAGCGGCCAGGGCCGCTACACGATAGCGTTATCGCATTACGAGGCGGTGCCGCCGAATACACAGGCCCAGCTGGTCGCGGCGCATCAGGTCGGCGACGAGGACGACTGAAGCTTGGCAGCGCAGCGCGCCGCTCAACGGCCCGCGGTCGCTGCGCTGGCCGCAGGCGCAGCGGGGCGCGCGGCAGCCTGGGCCGCGCGTGCACGCTCCAGCTGTGCCAGCCACTCGCTCCAGTCGCGCGGGCCGCTATCGAATCGGGTCTTCAGATTGCCCAGCACAAAGCCCCAGGCGCGGTCGAAATAGGTGTAGGCCTTGTCCCATTCGCCGCCATCGCCCCAGCCGGTGTGATGCAGGCGCACGCGGGTGTGCTCGGCATCAACCGGTTCGAAACGCACGACGACGAAACTGCGCTGCGCCCGCGCCTCGGGCAGCGAGGGCGGCGCGTTCCAGTCGAAGCTGAGCATCTTCTTGGGCTGCAGCGCCATGAAACGCATGTCGTCGGCACCTCGCATGCCGGGCTCGGCGCCGGGGTCGATGTAGATCTGAAAAGCGCCGCCAACGCGGGCCTCGATGCGCGCGTCGGGCGCAAAGAAGCTGGTGATGCCCTCGCGCGTGGTCCAGCTCTGCCAGGCCTGGTCCAGCGTTGCCTTGATGATCACTTCTTTATCAAGACTGCGCTCCTGGGCCTGCGCCGCTCCAAACGGCAGAGCTAGCGATAAGCCCAGCGTCTGGGCAAGCGCTATCGTTGTGAACCTGGACGGTAGAGCCATGTTTATCTCCTGCCGGCGGTGGCGCCTGGACGGTCGACGATGAACGAAGCTTTATCATACGCAGATGTGTTCCGCTATCCGGGACGTCGCACAGATCCGCTTGGACAATGCGATGCGCCTGTTCGAAGAGTTCGTCGCCGCCACCGTCAAGCACGCCGATGCCGCCACCCTGCGCGGCCTGGAGCGGCGCTTTGCCGAGCGCTTGCAGATCCAGCCCAGCTACTGGAGCCAGATCAAGAGCCGTTCGCGCCAGATCGGCGAGCGGCTGGCGCGCCAGTTCGAGCAGCTGTTTCACAAGCCCATGGGCTGGATGGATCAGGAGCACGGCACTGCCACAGCTGCCGAGCCCAGCAGCGCCGACACCCCCAGCGTGCCTCAGGATGACGACGAACGCTTCATCGTCGGCCTGGTGCTGACCTACTACCGCCGCCACCCACAGCGCGCCCGCACCCGCCTGCTCGACCTGCTCGGCGAGGTGCTGACCCCGCCCAGCGCGGCACCCGCGCCGGCTGCTGTGGCCCGCCCGACGGCCAGCACCCAGTTGCCGCCCAGCAAGCCCGCCAGCGCCGCGGCGCCCAAGCCGGGCGGTGCCGCCGAGCTGGACGAATGGCGCCGGCTTCAGCAAGGCATCGCACCGCTGAAGCCCAAAAAGCGCTGACGCCCGCCCGGCCGCGGCCAAGCGCGGAGCGCGAGAGGCGCAAACCGAAACGCAACTCTGCCGACGCCGGTCGCCCAGCGGCCAACTACTGGATGGCTTCGCCAGGCGCGCTTTGCTCGTTGAGTATTGAGCAGCCAGAGCAAACCACAGCGCCACAACGTCGCAGTGCGATTCATAAAGGGAACGATGCTCTGATGCAACTTCCTCTGTGTCTCCGTGACTCTGTGGTCTGCGTTTGCCTGGCTTTCGGGGCATCAAAAGTTTGCGCGCAATGAGCCTTGCAAGACGCCGGCCCCTCCCTGGGCCGAGCTGTGCGGCTTTGCCGTGCGCTGAATTTGTTTATCGTCAATGATAAAAAGTACTTGCACAAGATAATCAATCGTTTATCATTTGCGCAAGCCACAGCCTGGTTCACTGTGGTGAGGCCCCTTCTCCGGGATGCCCAGCTTCAACCGGTCGCCAGCGACCGCCGCCAGCCCGACAAGACGGCTTGAACCCAGCCCACCCTTGTTCACGGTCCAAGCGGCGACATCGCCAAACAGCGCGCCCGCTCTCTTGCCCTTGACTCAAGCGCCTGCCCCGTGCCGGCGCTGCCACCGTCCCCGTCTCGCCTGAGCTTTTGGCCCAGGTTCAGCCGCTGCATGGCTGATTGAAAAACCTTTATCACCGTGGCCCGTGCCCCAGTGGCGCCGCCGCATGCCCGAAACGCTGCAAGCCCTGCTTGCCAAGGAGTTCTCATGCCTCAGTACACCGCGCCCCGCGCCCAGAACCGTGGCCTGCTCAAACCGCGCAATCCGCTGGTTGCGCCCAGCTTGATGCGCAAGTCAGGTCGCCATCAGGGCGGCAACCAACGCCACGCCCAACGGCGTGAGCTCGAACAGCAGCTGCAAAGCCTGGACAGGCTTGAACGCAGCCCATGAACAGACGGGCCCGAGCGGCCCTGTGGGAGAACGACGATGTTGAGATTCGATGAATTGCGCGGCCCAGGTGATGAAGCGGCCGTTGACCAAGCCTGGCGGCGGCGCCTGCTGGCGCTGAAGCGCAGACTCAAGCGGGCTCTCGGCCGCGCGCTGGCACCTCGCCGCGCCCAGGCCGGCGCAGAGCGTGGCCTGGAATCCTGCGCGCCGGAAGGCGCCTGGCACTTGCCGAAAGCGCGACGTGATGCGCAGGCGCAGCTGCGCGGCCTGCGATGAAATCGGCGCCACTCTGGGGCTGCATCGCCGTGCTGGGCCTGGGGCTCAAGCTCGGCGCGGCGATGCCGATAACTGAAGAACCAGAAACCCGCCCCTGCCATGCCGCCCATGTCTGCGCCCCATGCCCATGCGCCCTTGACCCAGGCCCTGCCCGACCTGAGCCGCTGGACCGCGTATTTCCGCGACGCGGAGATTCCGGTGCTGGCTTCGAGCGCGGCCTTGCTTGAGGAATGGCGCGCCAATGAGGACGCGGTGGATGCGCATGTGATCGGCGAGGCTGTGGCCAGCGATCCGTTGATGACGCTGAAAGTGCTCAGCTTTGCGTCGTCGCAGCGATCGAGTCGTCTGCTGGCCGATGCCGAGACGGTGACGGCGGCGCTGGTGCTCTTGGGCATCACGCCCTTCTTCAATGCCTTTGGCCCGCAGCCGACGATTGAGCAGCGCTTGGGCGACCAACCCGAGGCTTTTGGCGGACTGCAGCGTGTGCTGCGCCGCGCCGAACGCGCGGCGCGGTTTGCGCTGGGCTTTGCCGTTCACCGCACCGACCCCGATGCCGAGGTGCTTCACAGCGCCGCACTGCTGCATGACTTCGCCGAGATGCTGCTGTGGTGCTATGCGCCGCAGCTGGCGCTGCGCATCCAGCATGCGCAGCGGGTCGACCCCAATCTGCGCAGCACCGTGGCACAGCGGGCGGTGCTCAATATCGAGCTCGGTGATCTCGAACAGTCGCTGATGAAAGCCTGGCGCCTGCCCGAGTTGCTGACCCACATCACCGACGACAAGCGGGGCAACGATCCCCAGGTGCAAAGCGTGCGGCTGGCCGTACGGCTTGCCCGCCACACGGCGGACAGCTGGGGCAACCCGGCCGTGCCCGACGATCTGCAGGACATCGGCGCCCTGCTGAACCTGAGCGCCGAACACACGCTGATCCTGGTTCAGGATCTGGACAGCGGTCGCTGAATCTCGACGGCGCCGTTTCCATGCCGGAGCGCGCCGAGAACGCGCCATGAAGGCACTCACACCGGCACGGCCGTCGTGTTCTTCAGCCGCTCCAGCACAAAGCTGGTCTTGCAATCCTGCACGCTGGGGTGCTTGAGCAGGGTCTCGGTGATGAAGCGCGAGTAATGCGCCATGTCCTCGACCAGCACGCGCAGCACATAGTCCATTTCGCCGGTCAGCGCCGCACACTCCACCACCTCGGGCCAGGTCTGTACGGCGGCGCGAAACAGGTCCATCGGGTTGCGCTTGTGCGACTCGGTGTGCTTTTCCAGCCGCACATTGATATAGGCCGTCAGCCCCAGACCCACCTTCTCCGGCCGCACCAGCGCCACATAGGCGGCGATGACGCCGCTCTCCTCCAAGCGCTTGACGCGCCTGAGCACCGCCGATGCCGACAGATTGACCTGGGCCGCGAGTGCGTCATAAGTCACGCGGCCATCGGCCTGCAGCGCCCTCAAGATGCGTCTATCGATGACATCAAGCTGTGTTGAACCGTCCATGCCGCCATTCTTGCAGGAATCCTGCGCGCTTGAGCCATGTCACGCCAGAGATCGCATGAATCCTGCGGGCCCGTCCTTCTACAGTGTTGAGCTATCGCAAGACTTCCTTTTCCGGAGACAGGTATGAGCTTTACCCCCTGGGACAACCCGATGGGCACCGACGGTTTTGAATTCATCGAATTCGCCGCCCCCGATCCAGCGGCACTGGGCCAGCTGTTCGAAACCATGGGTTTCACCGCGGTGGCCAAGCATCGCCAGAAGAACGTCACGCTGTACCGCCAGGGCGGCGTGAACTTCATCATCAATGCCGAGACCGACTCGTTCGCCCAGCGCTTTGCGCGTCTGCATGGCCCGTCGATCTGCGCCATCGCCTTCCGCGTCAAGGATGCCGCCTACGCCTACCAACGCGCGCTGGAACTCGGCGCCTGGGGCTTTGACAACAAGGCCGGCCCGATGGAGCTGAACATCCCGGCGATCAAGGGCATTGGCGATTCGCTGATCTATTTCGTTGACCGCTGGCAAGGCAAGGACGGCGCCCCGGCCGGCGCCATCGGCAATATCAGCATCTACGACGTCGACTTCGTGCCGCTGCTGGATGCCGAAGGCAAGCCGGTGGAGTCCAACCCGGTCGGCCATGGCCTGACCTATATCGACCACCTGACGCACAACGTCTTCCGCGGTCGCATGAAGGAATGGGCGGATTTCTACGAGCGCCTGTTCAACTTCCGCGAAGTGCGCTACTTCGACATCGAAGGCAAGCTGACCGGCCTGAAGTCCAAGGCCATGACCAGCCCCTGCGGCAAGATCCGCATCCCGATCAACGAGAGCAGCGACGACAAGAGCCAGATCGCCGAGTACCTGGACCTCTATCACGGTGAAGGCATCCAGCACGTGGCGCTGGGCACCGACAACATCTACGGCACCGTCGAAGGCATGAAGGGCACCGGCGTTGTGTTCCAGGACACGATCAACACCTACTTCGACCTGATCGACAAGCGCCTGCCTGGCCATGGCGAGCCGGTCGAGGAACTGCGCCGCCTGCGCATCCTGATCGACGGCGCCGCTCACCTGGACGCGCCGAACGAATTGCTGCTGCAGATCTTCACCAAGGAAGTGATCGGACCGATCTTCTTCGAGATCATCCAGCGCAAGGGCAACGAAGGCTTCGGCGAAGGCAACTTCAAGGCCTTGTTCGAAAGCATCGAACTCGACCAGATCCGCCGCGGCGTGCTGAAGGCCGAGTAAGACTGCTGGGTCAAGGTCTGCACGACCACGGCCCGCGTGATCAAGCGCCTCTACCGCTCAGGTGGGGGCGCTTTTTTCATTCAGCGCCGCCAACAAAGCCGCCCAGGGCTCCGGCCGTTCGAGCAGCGCCAGATGGCCGCAGGCGGGCAGATGGTGCGCTGCGGCGCCAGGCAATAGCGCCGTCTCGGCGGGGCAGACGACCTGGTCGGCGTGGCTGTAATAGCACTCGAACTGCGCTGCCATTGCTTCAGCCCGGCTCTGCTCGTCAGCGGCCAACTGCTTCAACCAGGCGGACTGCCGGCGCATCTCACGGGCATTGCGAGCCAAGGCCAGCTCTGCGGTCAAGGTGCCCTGGTGCGGCGTTCCCAGGGTGATGACGCGAGCCACATGAGTGCCGCTGCTGCGCTGCTGTGCGTAGCGCCACCAAGCCCGTATCGCCAGGCCGCCCATGCTGTGCGCCACCACCACAGGCGCGAGTCCACCGGCGCTGTGCGTCAAGGCAGCAATCGCCTGATCGATCGCGGGCGCATAGCGGTCTATCGAGCCAAAGGCCGGCTCCAACGTCAAGGCCATGACCGGGTGGCCGCGTTGGCGCAGCCGACTCAACCAGCGATTCCATAAGCCGCGGTTGCAGCAGAAGCCATGCAGCAGGAGCACGCCTCGCGCACGGCTCTGCGCGGGCAGCCAGTCCGGCTCCGTGGATGCAGCCCAGGGCTGGCGCCAACTGAACACCCACTCACAGACCCAGGCCTCGTGCAGCGCGGCGCCCAGCAAAGCCAGCCATGCGGGGCGCGGCGTTGTTCGCCCTGGCGCCAGGCCTCTAAGCATCAGCGTTCCCAGCATCAGCGGCGGGACCCAGAACCAGAACAGCAAGGCGGCCCAGGCGAGGGCTGGCAGAAGCCCATCGGCCTGCCAGACCACGACGCCGACGACCAGCGCCAGCAACAAGCGCAGGAGCAGCAATGCGCGCTGCCAGATCGCATTCATGAGGCATTCATCGTCGGTGTTCCATGAGGGGCACTTAGCTCAAGATCAGCCTGTTCAGGCGATTTAGGCAGGCGTCTCCAGCTGCCAGCCCAGTGTAGGGGGCGGCTGCGGGCAGAATCTGGAGGGTTCACTTCATTCGCCATGGACCAGCAGATCTTGCAATTCCTTCAGCAGGTCGAGACCGAGCGCAGCCGCCGCGCTGCCGACGCCTCCCTGCAGGCTCGCGTGCTGGCGCTGAAGCGCTATCAGCAGCAACGCTTCTCGCGCAGCTACGCCGATCTGCTGGCCAGCCCGCGCTACGGCCAGGCCGCCGGTTTCTTTTTGAACGAGCTGTATGGGCCGGATGACTTCTCGCAACGCGATGCGCAGTTTGCTCGCGTGGTGCCGGCGCTGGTCAAGCTCTTTCCCCAAGATGTCGTACGAACCGTGCGCTGGCTCGCCGAGCTGCATGCCATCTCCGAAATGCTGGACGGCCAGATGGGCGCCGCGCTGAACAGCGAGACCCTGAACGCGACGCTCTATGTGCGAGCCTGGCAGCAGGTCGGCCAGCCGGCGCTGCGCCAGCGGCAGATCGAGCTGACCCTGCAGGTGGGCGAACAGCTGGATGCCTTCACCCGCAAACCGTTGCTGCGCCAAGCCTTGCGGATGATGCGTGGGCCAGCGCAAGCCGCAGGCCTGTCGGCCCTGCAGCACTTCCTAGAAACCGGCTTCGACACCTTCAAGGCGATGGCGGGCGCGCGCGAGTTTCTTGCGACGGTGAAGTCGCGTGAGGAGCGATTGGCCGCAGCGCTGTTCGCCGCACAGCCGGATTGCATCACCACATGTCCCCCAGGTGACGAACTCCTAGGGCAACTCCCCTAGCCCTGAGGCGGCTGCAGCGCCGACCATGAAAGTCCCCTGACCCGCTGGACTCTCATGGCTGCTGTTCTTGCCGACAAACCCTGGTTGAAGAGTTACCCCGACACGGTGCCGGCGCAGGTGCCGGTCGATAGCTACCGCTCGCTGGTGGCCCTGCTGGAAGAGGCCTTCCGCAAGTACGCCGATCGCGAAGCCGCCGTCTGCATGGATCAGCCGATCAGCTACCGGCAGATCGATGAGATGTCCGCTGCGCTAGGCGCCTGGCTGCAAGCTCAGGGGCTGCAGCGCGGGGCGCGTGTCGCCATCATGATGCCCAATGTGCTGCAGTACATGGTGGCGATCGCGGCCATCCTGCGGGCCGGCTTTGTGGTGGTCAACGTCAACCCCTTGTACACGCCACGCGAGTTGGAGCATCAGCTCAAGGATTCCGGTGCCGAAGCCATCATCGTGCTGGAGAACTTTGCCTGCACGCTGGAAGATGTCATTGCCAACACGCCGGTGCGCCATGTGGTGCTGGCCTCGCTGGGTGATTTGCTGAACTGGTGGCGAGGCCCGCTGGTCAATTTCGTTGTTCGCCATGTCCGCAAGCTGGTGCCTGAATTCCGTCTCCCGCTGGGGCCAGATCGCAGCGTGCTGCGCTTCAACGAGGCGCTGCGTCAGGGGCAGTCCATGCGACTGGCGCCGGTCGACCTCGGGCCGGACGACCTCGCGTTTCTGCAGTACACCGGCGGCACCACGGGGCTGAGCAAGGGCGCCATGCTCTTGCACCGCAATGTCGTGGCCAATATTCTGCAAAGCGAGGCTTGGTTCGCGCCGATGCTGGCCAAGATCGGCAACAAGCAGATGACCACCGTTTGCGCGCTGCCGCTGTATCACATCTTTGCGCTGACGGCCTGCTACATGCTCGGCGCCCGGCTGGGCATGAAGAACCTGCTGATCACCAATCCGCGTGACATCCCCGGCTTCATCAGCACCTTGCAGCGCTACCGCGTCCATATGTTCCCAGCGGTGAACACGCTCTTCAATGCCTTGGCCAACGAGGCCGCCTTCGCGCGACTGGATTTCTCGGAGCTGGTGATTTCCAACGGCGGCGGCATGGCCGTCCAGCAGGCCACTGCCGAGAAGTGGTTGAAGATCACCGGCTGCCCGGTCGTGGAGGGCTATGGCTTGTCGGAAACTTCACCGGTGGCCACGGTCAACCGGCTCGACGTGCATGATTTCACCGGCTCGATCGGCTTGCCGGTACCCAACACCGAGATTGCGATCCGCGACGACGACGGCCGCGACATGCCCATTGGCGAACGCGGCGAAATCTGCATCCGCGGTCCTCAGGTGATGGCCGGCTACTGGAACCGCCCGGAGGAGACGGCCAACGTCATGTACCCCGACGGCTTCTTCAAAAGCGGCGACATTGGCGTGATGGACCAAGCCGGCTATGTGCGCATCGTCGACCGCAAGAAGGACATGATTCTGGTCTCTGGCTTCAACGTCTATCCGACCGAGATCGAGCAGGTGGTCAATATGCACCCGGGCGTGCTCGAGTGCGCGGCAGTTGGCATTCCCGATGCCAAGTCGGGCGAGGCGGTGAAGCTCTATGTGGTGAAGAAGGATGTCACGCTGGCGGAAGAGGATCTCGCGCAGTTCTGCCACGCGCAGCTGACCGCCTACAAGCGGCCACGCTATATCGAGTTCCGCGACGAACTGCCCAAGAGCAACGTCGGCAAGATACTGCGGCGCGAGTTGCGCTCAACTTGAGCGGAGCCTCTGACAGAGCCTTTGGCGCCGAACATGCTGCCGGACGATATTCAAGTGCTTGAACGCGGGTGGCTGTCAGCCAATACCGTATTGCTGCGCGGCGATGCTCGCGGTCCGGTGATTGTTGACACCGGCTATTGCAGCCATGCTTCGCAAACGCTGGTGCTGATCGCGGGCGCCTTAGGTGAAGAGCTGCCGCGCGAAATTCTCAACACCCATTTGCATTCCGACCATTGCGGCGGCAATGCGGCCTTGCAGCAGCGCTATTCAAGCCCCATCAGGATTCCACCGGGCCAGTTTTGGGCGGCGAAAGACTGGGACGAAAGTGCCCTGAGCTACCGGGCCACCGGACAAGAGTGCCCCAGGTTCATACCCACCGCGGCGCTCACGCCGGGTGAGGTTTACCAACAGTCTGGGCGCGAATGGCAAATTCATGCCGCACCAGGTCATGATCCTGATGCTGTGCTGATGTTCGATCCGAAATCTGGCGTCTTGATTGCCGGCGATGCGCTGTGGGAGCACGGTTTCGGCATCGTCTTTCCGGAACTCGATGGCGAGCATGCCTTTGAGGCCGTCGCCGCGAGCCTGGATCTGATCGAAGCGCTGCAGCCGGCCGTCGTCATTCCCGGCCATGGCGCTCCCTTCAGCGGCCTTGCTCTGGCGCTGGCCGAAGCACGCTCGCGTCTGAGCTTCTTCAAGCAACAGCCCGAGCGTCATGCCCAGCATGCGGCCAAGGCGCTGGTGATGTTTCACATGCTGGAGCACCGGCGGCAGCCACGCGATACCTTGCAACATTGGCAGATGAGTACGCCGGTTCATCAAGCGATGTGGAAGCGCTTTTTTGCACCTGCGCAGAGCCTGGCCAGCTGGAGCGAGCAAGTGGTTGAACAACTTCTGGCTGGCGGGCAATTGAAGGCCGAAGGTGAAGTGATCCGAATCGCTGCCTAGTCGAGTGTTGCGCTGTATCGGTCTCATTCGGCACAGCTCTCCGCGGTGAACCCAAATGCAAAAACCCCCGCTTCGTACGAAGTCGGGGGTTTTGAACTTGCAGGTCTCACTGTGG
>NZ_JAVXZY010000014.1:0-141082 GCF_032337115.1 Roseateles aquae | reverse complement strand
GAACGACTGCGACCACATCGCAGCTGAACTCAACGACCGGCCACGTGAGCGGCTGGGCTTCAGGACACCGAGGGAGGCCTTCTCTCGGTACTAGCGGTGTTGCACTTCAAAGTTGACTTCAAGAGGCCGCGGTGGGTGTAGTCGCTGCTCGGCAGGATGATCAGCTCGGCCGCCATCCAGAGCAGGCCATTGACCGCCTCCATGCGCAGCACCGCACGCAAGCGCCGCGGGGCGTTCTCGGTGCGGGTCGGGCGCGACCAGACGCGCCAGGCTGCCCAGCCATTGAAGGCCGCGTGGCTCAGCAACAGCAGCGCCCAGAGTGCGAGCCAGCCCGGCGGCGCCGAGTCCCGCATCAGCACCAGCACCGCCAACGCCACACCGACATGGCCAAGCAGGCGCAAGGGCTCGCTGCGTTTCAGGTGTCGGGCCAGATCGGCCACCACCAGCGCGTCACGCTGAATGGACGCAGCAGCAGCAGTGGCAGCACCGGGCGCAGCGAGGTCTTGTGCGGGCATGTCGCTAACGCTATATGGGCTGGCCCCTCAGTCAGGGGGGGATCGGATCGCATAGACCGGAGTCAGCTGCTCGCCACACGCTGCGCCTGAGCCGCTGCCGCGCCCGCGCCGCCTCCCACTACGCCCGGCAAAGCCAGCGAAACCGGGCACATCAGGCAGCAGTGGCGGCGGCATCGAGAGCGGCTTGGCGCGAGCGTCAGCAGGCAGGGCCCGAGACCAGGTCCCGGGGCCAAGGGCGGATTGTGCATGCAGAAGCGGCAACAAATACTCGCGCTCATTGAAGAAAGCGGATTTGTCGAGTGCATGCCCACGCCCAGGGACGAGCAGCCTCCGCAAGGCTGCACTGCGCCAGGCCCTCAGCCCCAACGCCTTCAACACCGCATGGCGTCCATGCCCCAAGAAGCCGCACGCCGCCCGCTCATCCAGTCGTTTCTATCCAGGGAGTCAACATGAACAAGCCATCTGCGTCGCCACATCGTCAACCCACCGGGCCGCGCTCGCCGCTGCGGCCGCTGTGCCTGGCCATCGCCGTGCTGTGCAGCGCCGGCCTCGCCGATGCCGCTGATTTGAGCTGGAAGGGAGGCAAGACCAACGGCAGCGACAGCCTCACCGGCCGCATGAGCATCGGCGCGAACTGGAACCAAAACGCCCAGCCTGCGCCGGGCGACACCCTGCACTTCGGCAGCTCCAGCTACACGACGGTCACGAACGATCTGGGCTACCGGATCTACAACCAGCTTTCCTTCGAGGCCGGTGCGAGTGCCTACACGCTGCAGGGTGTGGGCAACAACATCGGGCTCACCAATGGCATCGTCAACAAGAGCAGCAATGTGCAGCTGCTCGATTGGGGCTTGACGGCTGGCTTCGTCATCAGCGCCAACCAGACCTGGGACGGCGGCACGGCCGGTATGAGCATCACCGGTGGCATGGACCAGCAGCATGATCTGACCCTGTCCAACAAGGTCGCCTACAAGCAACTCGGCGCCACCGCCGTCGGCTACGTCCCCGGTTCGCCCGTCACCCTGACGATCAATTCCGGCAGCAGCCACAGCACCGCTGCCGCTGTCACCGTCGGCGGCGTCTCCCCGACCAGCAGCGGCATCATCAATGTGCACGGCGTGGGCAGCAGCTTCAGCGTCGGCACCGACCTGAACCTGGGCGATGTGGGCAGCGGCACCCTGCTGATCGACGCTGGCGCCAGCGCCACCAGCAAGAGCCTGGTGATGGGCAAGAGCGGGACCGCCAAGCTGACGGTGGACGGCGCCGGTTCCAGCTTCAACGTGGTTGACGCGACCTACAACAACAGCGATGTGATCGTCTCGGGCGGCGGCAAGTTCACCGCCACCGGCAATATGGGCCCCGGCTTCGTACCCAATGTGAACTCCAGCGTCACGGTCAAGGACACGGGCACGCTGTTCAAGGCCCTCACCGGCTTCTATCTGGGCATCCGCGGCAACGGACTGATGCAGGTCAGCAATGGTGCCGCGGCTGAAACGCCCAACCTCTTTATCGGGGACAACGGAAACGGCGGCGTTGGCGTGCTTGAGGTCAGCGGCGTCGGGTCGACCTTGAAGGCGCAGGTCGTCAACGCCAGGGCCGGCCTTTTGAACGTGGCCAGCGGTGCCCAGTTTCAGGTGTCGAACTGGATGACCCTCGGGCAGGCGGGCGACGCCAGCTTTGCGGCCTCGGTGGGCGGCAGCGGCGCGCTCTTGAGCGTGGCCAACGCCCTCAGCGTGGGCTCGGCCGGCGCCGGCCGGGTGGATATTCTGGGTGACGGCACGCTGGATGTCGGGCAACTGGTGATCGGATCGTCGGGCGTCGTTAATCTGCAGGGCGGCACCTTGAGGATGACGACCGGCAAGCTGTCCGGGACGCTCAACTGGGACTCCGGCACGCTGAATTTCAAGGCGAACTACGCCACCGGCGACTTTCTGGGCCATGACATGGTGCTCAGCGCCGGCCAGATCCTCAAGGGTGACGCACAAATCCGTGTGGGCGCGGGCGACAGCCTCAGCTTCGCCGGCGGCGTGCTGCAGGCCAATGGCTTCCTCACCGATGCGAATGGTTCCGCCACCGTGGGCCGCTCCAGCAGCCTGACGGCCACCAACATCCAGAACAACGGGCGCCTGGTGATGGATGGCGGCTCGGTCAACGGCAGCCTGGTCAACGCCGGCACCATGAGCGGCTCGGGCTATCTCCGCGCCAACCTGGGTCAGGGCGGCTTCAACAACGGCGGCCGGTTTGACCAGGGCGACTATGTGGAGCTGGCCAATTCAGCCAGCAACACCAATAGCGGCGTTTGGACCCTGGGCAAGGGCGGCGTTCTGCAACTGAATTCCAGCAACTTGAACAACCAGGGCTCGATGACCTTGGCGGGAGCCAGCATCGCGGCCTTTGATGCCAACAGCACCCTGAGCAATGGGGCCAATGGCAGCATCAGCGGCAACGGCACCATCAGTGCCAAGTTTGCCAACCAGGGTACCGTGATCGTCGATGGCGGCAAGCTCAGCATCGACAAGGGCTTTAGCAACGGCGGCCAGATCCAGCTGACCTCTGCGATCGCCACCCTGAGTGGCGGGACCATCGCCAACAGCGGCCGCATCGAGGGCCTGGGCCAGATCGGCAATACGATCAACAACCAGGGCATGATCAGCGCCAAGGGCGGCACCTTGACGCTGGCCGCTTCGGTGGGCAACAGCGGCACGCTGACCGTGGGCCGCGACGCGACCCTGCTCCTCACCCAAGGCCTGCAGCCGAACACCGGCAAGATCCAGCTCGCCGGCGGCACCTTCGACAACAACGGCCGGGCCCTGATCAACCAGGCTGGGGCGGTGATCAGCGGCTACGGTGATCTGCGCAGCGGCGCGCTCAGCAACAGCGGCCTGGTGCTGCTGAGTGGCGGTGTGTCGGCCGTGTACGCAGACGTGGTCGCCAACGCCGACAGCCAGATCATTCTTTCGGGCAATAGCAACACCACCTTCTACGGCACCGTGGAGGTGAAGAACGGCGCCGAACTGCGCGTCTCCGAGGGCTCGGTGGCCACCTTTGCGGCGGCGGTGAAGCAGCGCAACGGGGCGGACGTCAACGGCGACGGCAAGATGTACTACGAGGGCGGCCTGAGCATTGGCAACTCGCCCGGCTATGGCTATATCCAGGGCTCGGTCACCTTCGCCTCCAGCAACAAGTATTTCGCGGAGATCGGCGGCGTTGACCCGTGCACGGCCCTGAGCTGCGCTGCCGGGGCGCCATTGCTGGACAGCAGCTTTGACAAGCTGGTGGTGGGTGGCAAGCTGAAGCTGGGCGGCACGCTCGTCCTCACCTCCTGGAACGGCTTTGTCGCGCAGGCCGGCCAGAGCTTTGATCTGCTCGATTGGGGTTCGGCCAGCGGCAGCTTCAAGAGCATCGACGCCACGGGCTTCATGCACGCCGCCGGCACCCAGCTGGACTACAGCCAGCTCTACACCCATGGCGAGATCCGCGTGACCGCCGTGCCCGAGCCGCACAGCTATGCGCTGATGCTGGCCGGCATCGGCCTGCTGGCCTGGCGCCGGCGCAAGAACTCGGCCGAAACGTCATGAAGCGCGCAGCTTGGCCACCGACTCGGCCACCAGCTCGGCGCAGCCCCCACTTGCCATCAAGGAGGCCCTCATGCCCTCGCATCCATTGACGGCCCGCCACCGCGCCCGCCCCCTCCTGGCGCGCCTCTGCCCCGCAAGCCTCGGCCTGAGCAGCGCGCTACTCGCCGCTGTGAGCGTCGGCTTGCCAGGCCCGGCCAGCGCAGCGAGCGGGGCGCCGGCGCCGGCGCCGCCGAGCATCGAACAGCTCGTCATTCAGCTGCTGCAGCGCCGGCCCGAGCTGGTTCGCGAGGCGCTGGATGAGTTGCAGCGCCGCGAGCAGGCGGCTCAAACGCGCCAGCAAGGTCTGGCGCTCGCCGCTGCCGCAAAGGCCCTCTACGACAGCAGCGACGCAACGGTGCTGGGCAATCCGCTCGGCGACGTGACCCTGGTCGAGTTCATCGACTACCACTGCGGCTATTGCAAGCGGCTCGCCCCCGCCATCGAGACGCTGATTCAGCGCGATAGCCAGCTGCGCGTGCTGGTCAAGCACCTGCCCATTCTGGGGCCGGAGTCGATTGCGGCGGCGCAGCTGGCCTTGTCTGCGGGCCAGGGCGCCGCGGCGCAGCAGCTGCACAAGGCCTTGCTGAGCGCCAATGCCATCGACGCCGCCAGCCTGCAGGCCATCAGCCGCCAGTTCGGTCTGCAGCCCGTGGATGTGGTGGCGGTGAACCGCCAGCTCGGCGAAGTGCGCGTGCTGTCCGAGCGTTTGGGCATCCAGGGCACGCCGGCCCTCATCGTCGGCGACGTGATGTTCCGGGGTGCCGTCGGCACCGAGGAACTCGCCGCAGCGATCGCGGCGGCGCGGCGTGCAAGGACGGCGGCGGCGGCAGCAGCTGCGGCCGCCCGCAGGCCCACACCGGCCGCTCACGCAGCAACGACGGGCGGCTCCCGCGCTTCCTCGTCACCCTTGGGGGGCCTGGCGCGAAGCGACAGATCTGGCGCCCCCCTCAACGCAGCGCTTTCAACGGAGTCATCGCCATGACATGCCTTACTCAGCTCCTCCTCTCGGTGCTCGCAGCAACGGCCCTCGTGCCGGCGCAGGCCGCCGATGTCTCCTACAACCTCGTCGGCAGCAACGGCAAATGCCTGGACAGCAGCGGCCAGCTCAGCAACTGCGGCGGGGCGGAGCAGCGCTTCGGCTTCGCTGCGGACGGCTCGGTCTATCTGGCCGGCAGCGATCCCAAGCGCTATCTGCAGGGCAATCTGTTTGCGAGAAAGACCGTCAGCCTCAGCGGCGCACTGGCCACCGGCAATGCCAGCACCTATTGGAGCCGCCCCGGCGGCGACCGCATTCAGCTCAGCCAGAGCCGAGCGGTATCGGCGATGTGCCTGTCCTGGCAGTTGGTGGGTTATGTGAAGCCAGGCCCCGGTACCGGGAACCCGGGCGTGCTGAGCGCTGAACTCGCCCTGTGTTCGGCCACGGCCGACAACCAGAAGTGGACCTTGTCCAACCCCTCGCCCGTCGAGTTGGCTGACCCCAGCAAAACGCAAGTCAGGAACAGCACGCGCAGCTGCCTGCAGCAGACCGACTTCACATCCCCGCTGTCAGCCAGCAAGCTGAGCGTGGCGGCCTGTGCGGGGGCGGTCAAGAGCGAATACTTCCGCTTCACCAACCAGGGCGCCATCGTCTTGAACGGTTATTGCCTCACGCCTTCGGGGGGCGCTGGTGCGGCGGTGGGCCTGGGCTCTTGCGGCGACACAGGGGTGCCGCCCGCCACCAATCAGCAGTGGAAGCGGGGCAGCGGCTCGAGCATCGTGTCGCTCAGCAGCGGCCTGTGCCTGGCCCAGACCAAGACCGGCGTCGAGCTGGAGCCCTGCGATGCCGGCAATTTGGCCCAGTACTGGAGCACCAGCGGCATCGTGGCGAGCAACTGGCCACAGGGCCTGCCCGACAAGCCCAGCACCTATGTGCCGGGCCAGAGCTTGAGCGCCGGCCAGGTCAATACCATCGTCAACTGGATACAGGGCGAAACCTCGATCACCAGCACGCCGTTCTGCTACAAGACCGCCGCCTACGACCGCGGCGCCGGCATCCTGCCCGGCTGTGCCGACGGCCAGTACAAGGATGGTGCGCTGTGCTACAGCAATTGCCGCAGCGGCTTCCATCCGGTCGGCCCGGTGTGCTGGAGCGACCAGTCGCTGTCCTACACGCCCGGCTGGCATTGCACCGCAAAGATTGGCGGCGTTTGCGTGGCCACGGCCCCGGACAGTTGCCGCGACGGCTACACCGGTGTGGGCGGCGTGTGCTGGCTGACCAAGGCCTCCTATGGCAATGGCGCGGGCAGCGCGGCGAATTCCTGCAACTCCAATCGCGTGATGCAGGCCGGCCTGTGCTACCTCAAGCCGCGCGACGGCTACCAGTGCAACGTCACCAGCTGCAACCAACGCTGCGCCGCAGGCGTCGTCGATTGCGGGCCCGCGGCCTGCGCCAGCAACGCCAATCAATGTGCCAGCACCATCGCCAATATGGTCGTTAGCTCGGCGCTGATGTTTGCCTCCATCGCCACGGCGGGCGAAGTCGGCGAGGCCAAGATCGCGATGCAGGCCGCCAAGAAGGGCGTCGAGGCCGCCAGGACAGCCGATGAGCTGGCACAGGCCATGGTGATCCTGGCGAACGACATCAACAACTTCCTGAAGCTGTCCGAGAAGAATCTGGCGACCATTTCGAGCGTCGACATCGAGGCGCAGATCGCCCGCAAGTACCCGCGCGACTCGGCCGACTACAGGCATATTGCCCGGGAGTGGGCGGCGCGGCAGCTGCTGTTCTACATCGCCGACCTGATCAAGGACCTCGACATCATCATCATCACGGCGATCGACCCGACCGGCATTGCCAGCGTCATCGACGCCTTTGGCAAGCCGCCCTGCAAGGACCACACGCCGATGCCCGGCTGATCGCCTCGGCCCTACTTGCCGATGCAGAACTTGCTGAAGATCTCGCCGAGCAGATCGTCGGCCGAGAAGGCGCCGGTGATCTCACCGAGCGCGTCGTGGGCCAGGCGCAGCTCTTCCGCGAGCAGGTCCAGCGCCGGCGGGTCCTGGCGCGCCACCGCTTGGGCCAGCTCCATGTGCTCGGCGGTGCGGCGCAGCGCCTGCACATGGCGCTCGCGGGCGATGAACAGGCCTTCGGGCACCGCATGCCAGCCGGCATGCTGCAGCAGCGCCGCGCGCAAGCCGGCCAGGCCGGCACCGGTCTTGGCCGAGAGCTGCACGGCATCGGCGGGCAGGGTCAGGTCTTGCCGGGCACGCTCATTGGCCGGCGTGTCGGCCTTGTTGTAGACCTGCAGCAGGCGCGCCGGGTCGACGCGGGCCAGGCGCTCGCGGATCTCGGCATCGCCGGCCTCGTAGGCGGCCTCGCCAATGCGGCCGAGGTCGTGCAGGAACAGCACCACATCGGCCTCTTCGATTGCATCCCAGCTGCGCGCCACGCCGATGCGCTCGACCTCGTCGCTGGTGTCGCGCAGGCCGGCGGTATCGCTGATGTGCAGCGGCACGCCCTCGATCTGTATCGTCTGGCTGACCTTGTCACGCGTGGTGCCGGGAATCGGCGTGACGATGGCCAGCTCGGCACCGGCCAGCGCGTTGAGCAGCGAGCTCTTGCCTACATTGGGCTGGCCGGCCAGCACCACCTTGATGCCTTCGCGCAGCAGCGCGCCCTGGCGGGTGCGGTCGAGCACGGCGTCGAGCTGGGCCTGCAGCCGCGTCAGGCGGCCCAGCGCATCGGCCTGCTGCAGAAAGTCGATGTCTTCTTCGGGAAAGTCCAGCGTGGCCTCGACCAGCATGCGCAGCTTGATCAAGGCGTCGCGCAACTCGCCCACCTCGCCGGACAGCGCACCGGCCAGCGCCCGGCTGGCGCTGCGCGCCGCGGCCTCGGTGCTGGCATCGATCAGATCACTGACGGCCTCGGCCTGCGCCAGATCGAGCTTGCCGTTCAGAAAGGCCCGCTGGGTGAATTCACCCGGCTCGGCCAGACGCATTGCCTGCAAGGACTGATGCTCACGCGCCAGCGCCAGGCAGCGCGCCAGCAGCAGCTGCAGCACCACCGGCCCGCCATGCGCCTGCAGCTCCAGCACATGCTCGCCGGTGTAGGAGTGCGGGGCGGGAAACAGCAGCGCCAGGCCATGGTCAATGGCCTGGCCATCGGCATCGCGAAACGCCAGGTAATGCGCCTCGCGCGGGTTCAGCGAGCGGCCGCAGAGGCCGGCGATCAAGGGGGTCAGGTCTTGCCCGGAGGACAGCCGCACGATGCCCACGGCACCCCGACCGGGGGCGGTGGCAATGGCACAGATCGGGTCTTGGAAGCGCGACAGCATGGTGACGATTGTCCGCGATGCTGCCAATGTGCACAGCGATTGGCCGTGCACCGGAAGATGGCGCGGGGGAGGCCGGCACGGGCCGCTCGCATGAGCCCCGAACTCGAGCCTGGTAGTTCAGCCCGGTGGTGGAGTCACCGTCTGAAGAACTCTGCCCCGCATGAGTCGCATTAAAGGCGCCCGCGCCGACGAAAAAAAGCCCCCGGATGCGGGGGCCTTGCGATTCACGTGAACTTTGTCTCGCTCAATCTGCTGTTGCCATTCAACTGGCCGGCGTCAGCCCGGCCACCCCAGCAACGCTCGAGGATCCGGCTTCGCCGGTCCTACGGGCGTGCCCATCGGCAAGCATGCCGATGGGCGCTCGACTGGCGAGTGGCAGTCCGCAGGGACTGCCACTGTCCCATCTCGCCCCCCTCGAGGGGCTGAGGCCGGACACGAAAGCTCCGGTGGAGCTTTCGTCGCCTGCCGAAGGGCCGAGCCACTGGCTCGGCGCGGCCTGCAAGGCCGGGCGCAGCCCGTAGGGGGTGGTCAGTTCTGCACGCCCATGTGTTTGTTGATCACCCACTGCTGCGCAATCGACAGCACGTTGTTGACCACGTAGTACAGCGTCAGACCGGCCGGGAAGGCGAAGAACATGAAGCTGAAGGCCAGCGGCATGATCCACATCATCTTGGCCTGGGTCGGATCGGCCGGGGCCGGGTTCAGCCAGACCTGGAACAGGCTGGAGATCGTCATCAGGATGGGCAGGATGAAGAAGGGGTCCTTGACCGACAGATCGACGATCCAGCCCAGCCACGGTGCGCCACGCATCTCGACGCTGGACAACAGCACGTAGTACAGCGCGATGAAGATCGGCATCTGCAGCAGCATCGGCAGGCAGCTGCCGATCGGGTTGACCTTCTCCTCGCGGTAGATGCGCATCATCTCCTGCTGCATCTCCTGCGGCTTGTCCTTCAGCCGCTCGCGCATTTCCATGATCTTCGGGTTGATGGCCTTCATCTTGGCCATGCTGCGATAGGCGCTGGCGTTCAGGCCGTACAGCGCCACCTTCAGCAGCACGACCAGCGCGATGATGGCCCAGCCCCAGTTGCCGATCAGCGTGTGCAGCTGGTCCAGCAGCCAGAACAGCGGCTTGGAGATGATGGTGAACCAGCCATAGTCCTTGACCAGTTCCAGGCCCGGGGCCAGCTCGGCCAGGCGCTTTTCTTCCTGCGGGCCAACGTAGAGCTGATCCTGGTGCTGCGTGCTGGCACCTGCAGCCAAAGGCGGCAGCGTGAAGACCATGCCGGTGGCATAAAGCGGCGTGCCGGCCGAAGGCAGCTTGCGCACGAAGAAGTCGCGCTGGGCCGCCTCGGTGTGCAGCCAGGCGCTGGTGAAGTAGTGCTGCACCATCGCCGCCCAGCCTTCATTGGCGCGCTTCTCGATATCGACGTTGTCCTTATCGATGTCGGCGAACTCGACCTTGCGGAACTTGCTCTTGTCCGTGTAGACGGCCGGGCCGTTGAAGGTCGCGTAGAAGCCGTTGGCGCCCGGCGCCGGTGCGCCGTCGCGAACCAGCTGCACATAGACCTGCGGCGTCACCGCGGCCGCGCCGGCGTTCACCAGCTCATGCTTGACGCCGATGAGGTACTCGCCGCGCTTGAAGGTGTAGGTCTTGACCAGCTTGACGCCGCCAACTTCCGGCGACTCAAGGCGCAGGCTCAGCTCATTCTGGCCGTCCTTCAGCTCGCGCTCACCGGCCACCACCGTCATCAGCGTGGCGTGGTTGGGCAGCTGTTCGCCGTTGGCACCGACCAGGCCCGACTGCGCCTTGTAGCCATGCAGCGGGTCCAGCAACACGATGGGCTTGTCTTCGTCCACCGGCTTGGCCTGCAGACCGACCAGCTGCTTCATCGTGTCGATGACGCCAGCATCGTTGGTGGCCTTGTACTTGGGCAGCTCGACGCGGACGACATCGCCGCCCTTGCTGTCCACCATCACCTTCAGCACGTCGGTGCTGATGGTCACCAGCTCGCTGACCAGCGGCGCGCTGGCACCCGCGGCAGCGGCGGTGGCAGCAGCAGGCGCACCGGCGGCCAGCGGCGCACTGGCTGCACCGGGGGCCGCCGCGGCGACCGGCTTGGTCGCGGCCGGGCTGAACATCGAAGGATGACCGTTGTGCTTTTGCCAGCCGTCCCAGAGCAGGACGAGCGACATGGTGAACACCACCCACAGCACGGTGCGGCGTATATCAGTCATGGGGAAGCTTCTGATTTGGAGGAAAGGGGTTTCGCGCACCCGAGGCGGGTGAACAAGCCGGGCGGATTGTCGGGCACGGGATCATGCCCGCCCCGGCAAAAGGGGTTGCAGCGCAGGATTCTCGCTGCAGCAAGATAGGTGCCGGCGCAGGCGCCATGGCGAGCCAAGGCCTGCATCGCGTAGCCGGAGCAGCTGGGCTGGTAGCGGCAGCCGGTGGCCAGCCATGGGCTCAGCAGCAGCTGATAGCCACGAACCAGGCCCATCAGCAGACGTTGCGCAAGCGTGCGATCGGCAGCCATGGCGTGCGCGAAGCTTCAGCCTTGCGGCGGCACAGCGCTGGGGCCGGCAGGCGCTGATGCGGCTACGGCGGCTGCGGCGGGGGCAGCGGCACGCGACGGCCGCGTCAGCTTGGCCACCAGCTGCATCAGTTCGGCGCGCGCAGCGGCACGCAGCGCATCGGACGAGGCGCTGAGGAACTGCTTGCGGTCAAACGGCGAGCGCAGGCGCACCACCCACAAACCCGCCGGCAAGCCCTGCGCCTCCACGCCATCAAAGACGGCACGGATCTGGCGCTTGAGCAGGGAGCGAGTCACGGAGCGGCGCGCATGGCGCTTGGGCACCACACAGCCCAGCCAGCGTCCTTCAAGAACGGTGGCAGCGCTGTTGTCGGGGCCGGCAGCCGGCTTTTCATCCACAGGGCTGTGGATGGACGGTGCATCGGCTGTTGATAACTTCGCTTCGGCTGTGGACGGTTTCTTGCCCGGCAGACTTGGCTTGGCCGCGAGATGATGCACCGCGAAGTGGCTGCTGCGAGCACGGCTGGACGCTCCCAGCACGCGCTCATAGTCGGCCGATCGCACGATGCGGCCGATCACGGTCTTGACGCTTTCGGCTTAGACAGCCAGGCGCTTGCGGCCCTTGGCGCGGCGCGCAGCGATCACGGCACGGCCGCCACGAGTCTTCATGCGGACGAGGAAGCCGTGGGTACGGGCGCGACGGGTCTTGGAGCCTTGGTAAGTGCGTTTCATGATGGAACCTCAGTGGACGTCGGGTGACGCGTAAGCTGTCGTGGGCAAATCAAAAAAGATGCAGACCTGTTGCGGTTGGCATCCTGGCCGCCCCGCGCCGCCTCCTGAAGAGACTGTGCGAGCCAGCTTTGATGTGCGCCGCGCCGGTGCGCCGCTGCTGCGTGCGCCACCCCGGCCCAAGCCACACAAGCTGGGGTGAAGCCATCAAGACTTCAAGCCCGCCCGCACAACTTCGATCGTTGCAGCGCTTGGATGTACCGCAGGGGGTTTGGTCTGGCATGCACCAGGCCACGCGCCCAAGCAAATACATCCGGCGTCCGGAAAACCCGCGATTACACCAAAGATTTGCGCCGCGGTCAATGAAGCCACAAGTAGGCCTGGGGATTTGGGAAGGTCTGAAGTGGCCGGCGTGGGCCGTGGTTGAGAGAAAAGGGGCGGCCACGTAGGCGCGCTGCGAAGGTCGGGCTGCTAGCCCGACAGCCGAGCAGCGCAACACCCGTGGGGGCCCCTTTTCTCTCAACCCGCAGGGCAAGCACCAGCCACGCCCTGCCGGTGTTGCGAGCCTTGCGCAGGCCACCAGCCTGAGCTGCGGCTCGCGCCTAGGCAGGGCGTGGCTGGTGCTTGCCACGGCCCGCGACGGCCGCTTCAGACCTTCCCCACTGCGCTTGACCCGGGCAAAAAATCTGTGGATAACCTCCATTTTGCGGCCCCGAATCCGTACAATCTGGCCGCTCAAGAACAAGTTTTCCACAATGAGCGCAGATCTCTGGCAACGCGGCTGTGAACGACTCGCCGCGGAGTTGCCCGAACAACAATTCAACACCTGGATACGCCCGCTCCCCCCGGCTGAAGTGGCCGATGGCGGGGCCGATGGCGTGATCGTTTCGCTGCGCGTCCCGAACCGTTTCAAGCTCGACTGGATCCGCAACCAGTACGCCGGGCGCATCGAATCCATCCTCAGCGAACTGGCCGGCCGGCCCGCCCGCCTGGACCTCGCCCTGGCCGCCCGCGAGCCGCTGCAGCGCGCCGCGCTGCCGGCCAACAAGCCCATGGCCGTTGGCCAGGTACTGCACAACGGCCTGCGGCCGGTGCCCATCAATGCAGCCGCCCCGGCGCAGCAAGGCGGCGTCGAGCAGCCAGCAGTCGTTGGCATTCATGTGCCCGGCCAGTCGGCAACATCGGCAGCACCGGCCCAGGCCGGCAGCGCCGCGGCCAGCGCTGCCACCCCGGCGCCCAGCAGCACCCGCCACCGCATCAACCCGGCGCTCACCTTTGACACCCTGGTGCCCGGCCGTGCCAACCAGATGGCCCGCACCGCGGCGCTGCATGTGGCCGGCGCGCCCGGTGCGATGTACAACCCGCTGTTCATTTACGGCGGCGTTGGCCTGGGCAAGACCCATTTGATCCACGCCGTCGGCAATGCACTGCTGAAGGACAAACCCGACGCCCGCGTGCTCTACCTGCACGCCGAGCAGTTCATCTCCGATGTGGTGAAGAACTACCAGCGCAAGACCTTCGACGAGCTGAAGGCCAAGTACCACTCGCTGGACCTGCTGCTGATCGACGATGTGCAGTTCTTCGCCGGCAAGGAGCGCACGCAGGAGGAGTTCTTCAACGCCTTCGAGGCCCTGCTGGCCAAGCGCGCTCACATCATCATGACCTCGGATACCTATCCCAAGGGCCTGGTGGACATCGATGAGCGCCTGACCAGCCGCTTTGACGCCGGCCTGACCGTCGCCATTGAGCCGCCCGAGCTGGAGATGCGCGTCGCCATCCTGATCAAGAAGGCCGAGGCTGAACAGACGCCGATGCCCGAGGACGTCGCCTTCTTCATCGCCAAGAACGTGCGCGCCAATGTGCGCGAGCTCGAAGGCGCGCTGCGCAAGGTGCTGGCCTACAGCCGCTTCAGCCACAAGGAAATCAACATCCAGCTGGCCCGCGAAGCGCTGAAAGACCTGCTCTCGATCCAGAACCGGCAGATCTCTGTGGAAAACATCCAGAAGACGGTGGCCGACTTCTACAAGATCAAGGTCGCCGACATGTACAGCAAGAAGCGCCCGGCCAGCATCGCCCGGCCGCGCCAGATTGCCATGTACCTGGCCAAGGAGCTGACCCAGAAGAGCCTGCCCGAGATCGGCGAGCTGTTCGGCGGCCGCGACCACACGACCGTGCTGCACGCCGTGCGCAAGATCGGCGGCGAACGGCAGAAGAACACCGAGCTGAACCAGCAGCTGCACGTCCTCGAGCAAACGCTCAAAGGCTGAGGCCAGGCACCAAGTTCCGCCCCAGGGGCAAGAGCCGTGCGCCCGTGCGCCAGCTTATGCAGCTCACTACCTCGGAAGCGGCCGCGCGCAGCGCAGGCCGCCCCTCCAGCGGAGCCCGAGGGTCCGGCTTTGCCGGCCCAATGGGCTCGCCCCCTTGAGGGGCTGAGGCTGGACACGAAAGCTCCGGTGGAGCTTTCGTCGCCTGCCGAAGGGCCGGGCCACTGGCACGGCGCGGCCTGCAAGGCGCGCGAAGCGCGTAGGGGGTGGTACTTATCCCGCCGGGAAACACCCCATTCCTGAGTGACAATGCGCGCTGTTCTACGCGCGCGCGTCTTGCATTGAACATGCCGGGCCGTCGTGCGCACCCCAGTACAAGCGGAGAGAGGTAGACATGATTGTGTTGAAAGCCACCCAGGACAAGGTGCTGGGCGCCCTGCAAGCCGTTTCCGGCATCGTGGAACGCCGCCACACCCTGCCCATCCTGGCCAATGTGCTGATACGCAAGCAGGGCTCGCAGGTCGAGCTCACCACCAGCGATCTGGAAATCCAGGTGCGCACCACGGTCGAGTTCGACGGCGACGCCGGCAACTTCTCCAGCACCGTGGGCGCGCGCAAGCTGATCGACATCCTGCGCTCCATGCCCTCGGATCAGACCGTCAGCCTGACGAGCAACGCCAGCAAGATGACGCTGCAAGGCGGCAAAAGCCGCTTCACGCTGCAAACCCTGCCGGCCGACGACTTCCCGCTGGTGCAGGAAGCCGCCGACTTCGGCCCCGCCTTCAGCGTGCCGCAAAAGACGCTCAAGCACCTGATCAACCAGGTGCACTTCTCGATGGCGGTGCACGACATCCGCTACTACCTGAACGGCATCCTCTTCGTCGCCGAAGGCAAGAACCTCACGCTCGTGGCCACCGACGGCCACCGCCTGGCCCTGGCCCAGGCCGAGCTGGAAACTGAAATCCCCAAGCAGGAAGTGATCCTGCCGCGCAAGACGGTGCTGGAGCTGATGCGCCTGTTGAAAGACGGTGGCAAGGGTGAGGAAGAAAACCAGCCCATCGAGATGCGCTTTGCCGGCAACCAGGCCAAGTTCAGCTTCTCGGGCATGGAGTTCGTCACCAAGCTGGTCGAGGGCAAGTTCCCTGACTACAACCGCGTCATCCCCAAGAACCACAAGTTCCGCGTCACGCTGGGCCGCGCGCCGCTGCTGGCCAGCTTGCAGCGTGCCGCCATCCTGACCAGCGAGAAGTTCAAGGCGGTGCGCCTGTCCTTCGAGCCGGGCCTGCTGTCGATTGCCTCCAGCAATGCCGAGCAGGAAGAGGCCAAGGAAGAAATCGAAATCGACTACGGCGGCGACCTGATCGAGACCGGCTTCAACGTCACCTACCTGATGGATGCGCTGTCGAACATGAGCCAGGACATGGTCAGCATCGATCTGAACGACAGCGCCTCCAGCGCGCTGATCACCATCCCCGAACAGACCGGCTTCAAGTACGTCGTGATGCCGATGCGGATCTGAGGCCGAGGCCTCAGATCCGCTGTGCGGTGAATGTTTCGCACCCCCTGCCCCCGCCAAGCGGGGGTTCTAGTTTGAGAGTTGTACCGGCCGCGCCGCGGCCTTGAGAGAGTTTGCGATGAGTGATGTGCCGAGCAACGAACAGAATCCCGACGGTCTGACTGACAAGCAGCAAGCCGCCGTCAGCGCGGAAGCCGCCTCGGGCGCGGTCTACGGTGCGGACTCGATCCAGATCCTCGAAGGCCTGGAAGCCGTGCGCAAGCGCCCCGGCATGTACATCGGCGACACCTCCGACGGCACCGGCCTGCACCACCTCGTGTTCGAAGTGGTGGACAACTCCATCGACGAATCGCTGGCCGGCCATTGCGACGACATCATCGTCACCATCCACACCGACAACTCGATCTCGGTGATCGACAACGGCCGCGGCATCCCCACCGGCGTGAAGATGGACGACAAGCACGAGCCCAAGCGCTCGGCCGCCGAAATCGCGCTGACCGAGCTGCACGCCGGCGGCAAGTTCAACCAGAACTCCTACAAGGTCTCGGGCGGCCTGCACGGCGTGGGCGTCAGCTGCGTGAACGGCCTCTCGAAGTGGCTGCGCCTGACCGTGCGCCGCGACGGCAAGGTGCACCAGATCGAGTTCAAGCAAGGCATTCCGCAAGACCGCCTGATCGAAATCGTCGACGGCGTCGAGACCAGCCCGATGCGCGTGATTGGCGACACCGACAAGCGCGGCACCGAAGTCCATTTCCTGCCGGACACCGAGATCTTCCAGCAGAACAACGACTTCCACTACGACATCCTGGCCAAGCGCCTGCGCGAGCTCTCCTTCCTGAACAACGGCGTCAAGATCCGCCTGGTCGACGAGCGCAACAACAAGGAAGACAACTTCGCCTACGCCGGCGGCGTGCGCGGCTTTGTGGAGTTCATCAACAAGGGCAAGAGCACCCTGCATCCGAACATCTTCCACGCCCAGGGCGACAAGACCTCGGACCAAGGCACCAATATTGGCGTTGAAGTCTCCATGCAGTGGAACGACGGCTTCAACGAAAACGTGCTCTGCTTCACCAACAACATCCCGCAGCGCGACGGCGGCACCCACCTCACCGGCCTGCGCGCCGCCATGACCCGGGTGCTGAACAAGTACATCACCGACAACGACCTCGCCAAGAAGGCCAAGGTCGAAGTGGCCGGCGACGATATGCGCGAAGGCCTGGCCTGCGTGGTCTCCGTCAAGGTGCCCGAGCCCAAGTTCTCCAGCCAGACCAAGGACAAGCTGGTCTCCAGCGAAGTGCGCGGCCCGGTCGAAGAAATCGTGGCTAACAAGCTGAATGACTGGCTGCTGGAAAACCCGGCCGATGCCAAGATCATCTGCGGCAAGATCCTCGACGCCGCCCGCGCCCGCGAAGCCGCCCGCAAGGCCCGCGAAATGACCCGCCGCAAGGGCGTGCTCGACGGCCTGGGCCTGCCCGGCAAGCTGGCCGACTGCCAGGAAAAAGACCCCGCGCTGTGCGAGATCTACATCGTGGAGGGCGACTCCGCCGGTGGCTCCGCCAAGCAAGGCCGCGACCGTAAGTTCCAGGCCATCCTGCCGCTGCGCGGCAAGATCCTGAACGTCGAGAAAGCCCGCTACGAAAAGCTGCTCACCTCTAACGAAATCCTGACGCTGATCACCGCCCTGGGTACCGGCATCGGCCGCGGCGCCGGCGGCGACGATTTCAACCCCGACAAGCTGCGCTACCACCGCATCATCATCATGACCGATGCGGACGTTGACGGCGCCCACATCCGCACCCTGCTGCTCACCTTCTTCTATCGCCAGATGCCCGAGCTGGTGGAGCGCGGCCACATCTACATCGCCCAGCCGCCGCTGTACAAGGTGAAGGTCGGCAAGCACGAGCAATACCTGAAAGACGCGCACGACCTCGACGCCTTCCTGCTCAAGGTCGCCCTGCAAGACGCCCATCTGCACACCGGCCGCAACAACGCCGATGGCAGCGCCACCGTGCTCAGCGGCGACGCCTTCGAGTCACTGGCCCGCCAGTACGTGCTGGCCGAAAGCGTGATCACTCGCCTGGCCAACTGGATGGACTTTGAAGCGCTGCGCGTGCTCGCCAGCGGCCTGGCCATCAACCTCGACACCAAGGAAGCCGCCGAAGCCGCCGCCGCCGCGATGCAAGCCGCGCTGCACGCCGCTGAAGTCACCAGCGAATACGACGCCCGTACCGACAAGCTCTTCCTGCGCATCAGCCGCAAGCACCACGGCAACACCCGCTCCAGCATCATCAATGCCGACTTCGTGCACGGCGCCGACTACGAAGTGCTCGCCACCGCCGGCGCCACCTTCAAGGGCCTGATCGGCGAAGGCGCCCGCGTCGTCAAGGGCGAAGGCGAAAAGGCCAAGGAATCCAAGGTGGCCGATTTCCGCGACGCGATGGACTGGCTGATGCAACAAGCCGAAAACTCCGTCGGCCGCCAGCGCTACAAGGGCCTGGGCGAAATGAACCCCGAGCAGCTCTGGGAAACCACAATGGACCCCACCGTCCGCCGCCTGCTCCGCGTCCAGATCGACGACGCCATCGAAGCCGACCGCGTGTTCACCATGCTGATGGGCGACGAGGTCGAGCCGCGGCGGGATTTCATTGAGACGAATGCGCTGAGGGCGGGGAATATTGACGTTTGAGTTACGCGCCGGCCCCGCTTGAACGGGGCCACAGCAATGTCGCAATTGCTATGGATCGCTTAGCTGGGAGGCATTGAAGCGGTCAGATAGCCAGGACGAGGTCAGGAATGCAGCAGAACATTCGCTCGAACTTCGACATGCTGAAGCCCTATGAGGCTCAGCTTTGGCGCCTTGGTGCGCTAGCGGAACGCTATTTCGCGGAAGACCCCAATACCTGCCTGCTGAAACTCAGGCAGTTGGCCGAGCTGCTTGCTCAGTCGCTCGCCGCCCGAGGCGGCCTGTATTCGACGCAGGCGGAAAGCCAGTACGAGTTGATTCGTCGCCTTCGCGCCGAGGGCCTGCTGCCCAATGAGGTCAAACAGGTTCTCGATCAGATTCGTTTGACCGGCAATGCGGCGAACCACGCGCTCGAAGGCAACCACGGGCAGGCGCTCACAACGCTCAAGCTGGCCTGGCAGCTGTGCCTCTGGTTCCATCGCACTTTTAAGCAAGCCGACTATCGGTC
Source organism: Roseateles aquae (assembly GCF_032337115.1). NCBI lineage: Bacteria > Pseudomonadati > Pseudomonadota > Betaproteobacteria > Burkholderiales > Sphaerotilaceae > Roseateles > Roseateles aquae. The sequence goes on along the minus strand of NZ_JAVXZY010000014.1, from coordinate 122,403 downwards.
GGGACCGTTCATTCCGCCCACGCCGCCAGAAGATCAGTCGGCAGAATTGACCAAAGAACTGGCAAGCCTGCGCGAGGAGGTCGCCAAGCACCAGGCCTTGCACCAGCAAGCCAAAGAGGAACTCCAGGACGCATTGAGCCAGCTCTCAGCGATTGGCGAAGAGCGCTCAGTCTGGGAGCAAATCGCCACTGAATCTGACCAGGCAAAGGCGCAGTTGGCGGAAAGACTGGCGACGCTGCAAGCCCAAGCGCAGGCTGAACCGAGAGAGTCATTTAACAAGGTAGTGCTCTCCGCCAGCCAGGCCGCCGATCTCGTCGAGCTGGATGAGACCCAAACCCGTCGAATCATTGACGAGCAGCTTCGACAGGCCGGCTGGGAGGTTGACACCAGCAAGCTCTCTTTCCGCCAAGGTGTGCGCCCACAACGCGGACGCAACCTCGCCATTGCCGAGTGGCCCTGCGATGGCTACTTCGCCGATTACGTACTCTTCCAAGGGCTCACCCCACTCGCCGTTGTCGAGGCCAAGCGCGAGAAGAAAGACGTATCCGGCGCCCTGCAGCAAAGCAAACGCTACAGCCGCCATTTTTCGCCCAGCGCCGAAACCCAGCTACACGCCCAAAACTGGGGAACAGATGCAGAGTTTCGAATCCCTTTCGTTTTCGCGACCAATGGCCGGCCGTATCTGCGTCAGCTCGCGACCAAGAGCGGCATCTGGTTTTGTGACCTGCGCCGGCCTGAGAACCGCAGCACAGCACTTGATGGCTGGTACCGGCCCGAAGGTTTGCGCGCGCTGCTGGAAGCCAACGAGGATCGCGCGCACGAAGACTTGCGCAGCATGCCGTTCGACTACGGCTTCCCCTTGCGGCACTACCAGTCGTCGGCCATCCAAAGGGCGGAAGCCTGTATCGAGGAGGGTCGGCGTGAGCTGCTGCTGGCCATGGCAACCGGAACGGGCAAGACAAAAACCTGCATTGCGCTGATCTACCGCCTGCTCAAAGCACAACGCTTCCGGCGCATTCTCTTTCTGGTGGATCGTTCTGCCTTGGGCGAGCAAGCAGCCAATGCCTTCAAAGACACGCGCATGGAGCTGCAGCGTACCTTTGCCGACACCTTTGGGATCAAAGAGCTGGACGCAAAGACGCCTGATGCCGATACGGCCGTGCATATCGCAACCGTGCAGGGCATGATGCGCCGCGTGCTCTTCCCGGCCGATGGCGTCGCGCCGCCAACGGTGGACCAGTACGACTGCATCGTCATTGACGAATGCCATCGCGGCTACACGCTGGACCGCGAGATGTCCGACACGGAGCTGAGCTTCCGGGACTTTGACGACTACGTCTCCAAGTACCGCCGCGTGCTGGACTACTTTGATGCCGTCAAGATCGGCCTGACGGCCACGCCAGCCTTGCACACCACCGAGATCTTCGGCCCGCCCGTCTTCAACTACAGCTATCGCGAGGCGGTGATCGACGGTTTCCTGGTCGATTACGAGCCGCCCATCCAGATTCACACCGAACGCAGCGAGGCCGGCATCACCTGGAAGCTGGGTGAAGAGGTCAAAGTCTTTAATGCCGAGCGCAGCCAGATCGAGCTGTTCAAGGCGCCCGACGAGATCAAGCTGACGATCAAGGCATTCAACCGGGACGTCATCACACGCCCCTTCAATGCCGCCGTATGCAGCTATCTGGCACAGGAGATCGACCCCGGCAGCAAGCGAAAGACGCTGATTTACTGCGTCAGCAAAGAGCATGCGGACATGGTGGTCGAGGTGCTGAAAGACTGCTTCGAAGCCCAGTACGGCAGCGTGGAAGACGATGCCGTCATCAAGATCACGGGCGATGCCGACAAGCCCCTTGAGCTGATCCGCCGCTTCAAGAACGAGCGCCTCCCCAATGTGGCGGTCACCGTGGATCTGCTCACCACCGGTGTCGACGTGCCAGAAATCTGCAATCTGGTCTTTCTGCGCCAGGTCAACAGCCGCATTCTGTTTGACCAAATGTTGGGCCGAGCCACGCGCCTGTGTTCGTTTGATGGTGAGGCCAAAGACAGCTTCCGCGTGTTCGACGCCGTGCGCGCCTTCGAAGCGGTGGGCGACATGACGGACATGAAGCCCGTGGTCGTCAACCCGAAGATCAGCTTTTCGCAGCTGGAAGCTGAGCTTCTGAGCGCCCCGACCGATGCCGCCCGGGCCTTGGTACGCGACCAGTTTCTCGCCAAGCTGCAGGTCAAGAAGCGCCACCTCAAGAGCAAGGATGTGCAGGACTTCGAGACCAAGGCCGGCATGAGCCCCGAGGCCTTTATCAAGCAATTGAAGACCTTGACGCTGGCCGACGTCGCCTCCTGGTTCACGCAGCGGCCAGGCCTGGGTGAACTGCTTGATCGCAAATCAGCGGGGCAGAGCCGGCCGCTGTATGTCTCAGAGCACCCCGATGCTTTTGTGCGCGCGGAGCGAGGCTACGGCAAAGGCAAGAAGCCGCAGGCCTATCTGGACGAATTCAAGGCCTACATCACCAGCCACAGCAACGAACTCCCTGCGCTGATGGCCGTGATCACCAAGCCGCGCGACCTGACCCGCAAACAGCTGCGTGAGCTGATGCTCGCCCTCGACGTGGCGGGCTTCAGCGAAACGCAGCTGGCGGCCGCCTGGCGCGAGATGAGCAATCAGGACATTGCCGCCCGCATCGTCGGCTACATTCGCCAGGCCGCCGTGGGCGACGCGCTGCTGCCCTACAACGAGCGAGTGGACCACGCCCTGCAGGCGCTGCTGGCGAATCCGCCCACCGGCAAGCCCTGGACCGAACCGCAGCGCAATTGGCTCAAGCGCATCGCGGCGCAGACCAAGGCCAATCTGCTGGTCGACCGCGAGGCGCTGGACGACCCCGACCTGCTCTTCAAGCGCGAAGGCGGTGGCTTCTCCCGGCTAGACAAGCTCTTCAACGGCCAGCTCCAACCGGTGCTGGACGCTTTCAACGATGCACTCTGGGCCCCGCCGGCCCGCAGTGCCTGACGACGCAGTACCTCTATGGCTCACTCCCCCCAAATCGCGCATGACATCGGCGCCAAGCTCTGGTCGCTGTGCCATGTGCTGCGTGACGACGGCGTCACCTACCACCAATACCTGAGCGAGCTCACCTACCTGCTCTTCCTGAAGATGATGAAGGAGACCGGCCAGGAGGAGCGGCTCCAGGTCTGGAAACCCGAAGACCCGAAGAAGAAAACCGGCCCCAAGGCTCAGATGGCCGGCACCCGGTGGGATGACCTCAAGTCCGCCTCCGCCCCCGACCGGCTGGACCTGTACAAGGAAATGCTGCTGGACTACGGCCTCCACGGCCGCGGCGCGGTGCAGCAGATCTACGCCAACGCCAACACCTTCATCACCAAGCCCGCGACGCTGAGCAAGCTCGTCACCGACATCGATGCGCTCGATTGGTACAGCGTGCAGCGCGACGATCTGGGCGATCTGTACGAAGACCTGCTTGAGCGCAATGCCACCGAAAAGAAGAGCGGTGCGGGCCAGTACTTCACGCCCCGCCATCTGATCGACAGCATCGTCACGGTGATGCAGCCGCAACTCGGCGATGTCATTCAGGACCCTGCAGCCGGCACCTGCGGCTTCCTGATCGCCGCCAACAACTACCTGCGTGCCCACAACGATTTCGACAGCCTGCCCGAGGAAGACCAGCGCCGTTACCGCCACAGCACCTTCTACGGCATGGAGCTGGTGCAAGACACCCACCGCCTGGCGCTGATGAACATGCTGCTGCATGGCATCGAAGGCGGCGTGAGCTATGGCGACACCCTGGGCGAAGAAGGCACCCAGCTGCGCGCCGCCACGCTCATCCTGTCCAACCCACCCTTCGGCACCAAGAAGGGCGGCGGGCTGCCCACCCGCAAAGACCTCACTTACGAAACCAGCAACAAGCAGTTCGCCTTTCTGCAGCACATCTACCGCAACCTCGCGCCCGGCGGCCGCGCCGCCGTGGTGCTGCCCGACAACGTGCTGTTCGAAAGCAATGTCGGCACCAGCGTGCGCCGCGACCTGATGGACAAGTGCAATCTGCACACCATCCTGCGCCTGCCCACCGGCATCTTCTACGCCCAGGGCGTGAAGACCAATGTGCTCTTCTTCACCAAAGGTGAGAAGACCGACAAGGGCAACACCCAAGAGGTCTGGGTCTACGACATGCGCGCCAATATGCCGCAGTTCGGCAAGCGCACCCCCTTCACCCGCGACTACTTCCGCACCGCCGCCGATGCCCCGGCTGATGTGCCACGCGACAAGTTCGAAGACGTCTTCGGCCCCGACCCCAAAGGCGGCCCCGCCGCCCTGGCCCAACGTGTGGACACCGGCGAGACCGGCCGCTGGCGCTGTTTTTCACGCCAGCAGATCGCCGGGCGTGGCGACAACCTCGACCTCGCCTGGCTCAAGGACGACAGCGCCGCCAGCGCCGAGCAACAACGCGAAGATCCCGCCCTGCTGGCCCGCCTGGCTATGCGCGAGATGAACGCCGCGCTCACCGAACTGCGCGCCCTGGTGGAAGCCTTGGGCGAAGACCCCGACCTGGACCTGGACGAGTTGCTGCTGACCGACGAGGCGGCCGATGAAAGCGCCAGCGAAGGAGCCGGCGCGTGAGTCAGCCGGAGCTGAATCAGCTGGCCGGTGGCGGCCTGAGCGCAGACCTGCACGCCGAGCTGCGCGCGCTGATCGCCAGCAGCCGCCAGCGCCTGGCCGGCGCGGTGAATGCCGAGCTCACCCGCCTGTACTGGACCGTGGGCCAGCGCATCCACATGGAGCTCCTGCAAGGCGAACGGGCCGCTTACGGCGCGCGCCTCATTGCTGAGCTGGGCGCCCAGCTGTCCAGTGAGTTTGGTCGCGGCTTCGAGGCCAAGAACCTGCAGCGCATGCGCCAGTTCGCCCAGGCCTTCCCCGAGACCGAGATAGTCGCAACGCTGTCACGACAATTGAGCTGGAGCCATATCCTGGGCCTGCTGCCCCTCAAGAGCGCCGCCGCCCGGCAGTTCTACGCCACGCAGTGCGCCGATCAGGCATGGAGCGTGCGCGAGCTGCGCCGCCAGATCGAACGCAAGGCCTTCGAGCGCAGCGAGATCGCCAGCGCTCAGCTCGGCATGGCACCGCTGACCACGGCCCACACGGCCGCCGAAGCCGCCGAGGGTGCTGTCGCCCTCGCGCCGCCGGCCCAGGTCTTCAAAGACCCCTATTTCCTGGACTTTCTTGGCCTGCGCCAGGGCCACGACGAAGCCGACCTCGAAGCCGCCATCCTGCGCCAGCTCGAAGCCTTCATCCTGGAGCTGGGCCGCGGCTTTGCCTTTGTGGAACGGCAAAAGCGCATGGTCATCGACGGCGATGACTTCTACCTGGATTTGCTCTTCTTCCACCGCCGCCTGCGCCGCCTGGTGGCCATCGAATTGAAACTCGGCCGCTTCAAGGCCGCGCACAAGGGCCAGATGGAGCTCTACCTCAAGTGGCTGGACAAGCACGAGCGCCAGCCCGGCGAAGAAGCGCCCATCGGCCTGATCCTCTGCGCCGAATCCAGCCGCGAACAGGTGGAGCTACTGCAAATGCACAAGGACGGCATCACCGTGGCCGAGTACTGGACCGAGCTGCCGCCCAAGGCGGAGCTGGAGCAGCGCCTGCATCAGGCGCTGCTGGAAGCGAGGGAGACGATGGCGAGGCGGGGGGTGATGTTGGAGGGGGATGGGGATGAGTGAGTTACCGCGTGGTTGGGCGCAAGCGACTTTGTCGAGTCTGTGCAAACGAATCGTAGATGGCTCGCACAACCCCCCGCCTGCCGTAGAGGCAGGCATGCCGATGCTGAGTGCACGAAATATCAACAACGGACTGATCCACTTCGACAACTACCGATTCATATCGCAAGCGGACTTTGATCTGGAGAACAAACGAACTCAGGTAGAGGCCAACGATCTCTTGCTCACAATCGTTGGCACGATCGGTCGTGTGGCAGTGGTGCCCAAAGACGCGCCGCCGTTCGCACTCCAACGCAGTGTCGCTGTCCTGCGGCCTATGCAAGGCGTTTCGACACGCTACCTTGCGTATGCATTGGCGTCTCCGAACGTACAGCAGCATTTTCTGGATACTGCAAAGGGGACCGCCCAAAAGGGCATCTATTTGAAGGCGCTTGGAGCGCTTGAGTTGCTAATCGCGCCACCGGCAGAACAAACCCGCATTGCCGACCACCTCGACACCTTGCTGGCCCGCATCAAGGCCTGCAACGATCACCTTGATGCCATCCCGGGGCTGCTCAAGCGGTTTCGGCAGGCGGTGCTGGATGCTGCAACGCTGGGTAACCTGACGGCTGATTGGCGGGAGGTTAACTGCAGCGAACCTTGGACTCCGGTCTCATTGCGCGACATCGCTCAAGTGATCGGTGGCGTAACGAAGGATTCCAAGAAGCAGTCGGTTGCAGACGAAGAGGTGCCCTATCTTCGCGTGGCGAACGTTCAGCGAGGTTATTTGGACTTAGCTGAAATAAAGACGATCAGGGTGCCGAAAGCCAAGCTGGAAAGCCTCTTGCTTCAGCCCGGAGACATCTTGTTCAACGAGGGTGGCGATTTGGACAAGCTGGGCCGCGGTTGGATTTGGGAGGGGCAGATCACTCGTTGCACGTTCCAAAACCACGTTTTTCGGGCGCGGCTGCTTGATCCTCGGAACGAGCCCAAGTTCATCAGCTGGTGGGGCAATTCCAGAGGGCTCGATTACTTCATTCGATCCGGAAAGCAAACGACAAATCTAGCCTCGATCAACAAGACGATGTTGGAGGCGTTGCCCATTTCGCTCCCTTCACCTGAAGAGCAGAAGGAAATAGTTCGATGCGTCGAAACCTTGTTCGGTATCGCAGACCGAATTGAAGTTCGCTACTTAGCTGCGAAATCCCTGGCAAATCGTCTAGCCCCCCAAAGTCTGGCCAAGGCCTTCCGCGGAGATCTTCTCCCTCAAGACCCCAACGACGAACCCGCCAGCGCCCTGCTTGCTCGCCTCGCTGAGGAGCGCAATCAAGCCAGTGCCGCCCCCAAAGCGCGCAAAGCCCGTGCCCCGCGCGCCGAGCGTGCGCTCCCGTCCACGTCATTCCCCAGCCAAGCCATGCCCAACAAAAGCCGCCAAGACGAAGACGTGAAAGGCCAGCCCTATCTCGCCGGCCACCTGCGCCGCCTGGGCCAGCCGGTAGATGCCAAGACCTTGTACGAAGCCTCCGAACTGCCGGTGGCCGACTTCTACAAGCAGCTGGCCTGGGAAATTGCCGAGGGCCATGTGAAAGACGCCGACCCATTGCTGGAGCCCGCCCGCCATGCGGCTTGATCGCGTTTACATCGATGGCTTCAAGAATCTGAAGCAACTGGACCTCGACTTTGACGAAACGCGGCTGACCACCGTGTTGATCGGACAGAACGGGGCCGGCAAGTCCAATCTGATCGAGGCGCTCGCCCTGGTTTTCAGTCATGTGGACTTGCGAAGCGCCTCGCTGCGATTCCACTATCGCGTGACATACCGAATTCAAGCGCGTAAGGCTAAGCCCGGCGAACTCACGCAGGTGGTGTTGAGCAATATGGCTGGCGAAGCCCCCTTCGTGGTGGACGGCAAGGCAGTCTCCCGCGCCGAGTTCGAGCGGAACAAGTCGGAGTGGTTCCCTGACCTGATCCTGGGTTACTACTCCGGCAGTGGGCGGCGTCTGGAGCGGGTGTTCGATAAGCACCAGGCCAACTACTACAAGGCAATTGCACGCAACAACGATGAGGAGGCCTGTTACCAGGCACTGCTGGCTCGCCGACTGTTTTACTGCCGCCACGTGCATGGCGTGATGGCATTGTTGGCACAGTTCGCGTTTCCAGACCAAGACGCGGACATGCTGCTCAAGGAAATCGTTCGTGTCACGGGTTTTCATTCGGCGCTGACTTTGTTCCGCGAGCCTTGGTATGCCAAGGGAGGGCGCAGCAAAAAGCTTGAAGACGCTCAGGACTTCTGGGGGGCAGAAGGCCCGGCGGGGCGCGCTGCCCGGCTACTTCAGTCCATAGCCTTTCATCCATTTGGTCTGAACGGCAACGCCGTTGACGACTACCGCGACAAGCTAAAAGACGAGGCCCAGTTCGCGACGTTCCTGCGAGATCAGTCGGTCATCCAGCGCTTGCGAGAAGCATTCAGCGATGACGCGGACATGTTCTACGCCCTGGAGGCCTTGGATGTCTCCGACCTGATTCGCAACTTGAATATCTGGGTCACTCGGGAGAACGATGCCAGCGGAGATATCGAGTATTCGGACCTCTCGGATGGCGAGCGGCAGCTACTGATGGTGATGGGCTTGCTGCGCGTTTCACGGGGCAAGCGAGTGCTGTTTTTGCTGGACGAACCAGACACTCATCTCAACCCGCACTGGCAACTCAGCTATTTGAGGCTGATCGAGAGGTGGACGGGCAACGCCGCGGATGCGACGAACTGCCATATCGTTCTTTCTTCGCACAATCCCTTAACAATTTGTGGACTCACCAAGAGCGAGGTGCGTGTACTTTTCAGCGAGGAGGGATCAGAAGTTACTGTGGCCGAGGAACCTTTCGTCGACCCTCGCGGACTTGGTATTGGCGGGGTGCTCACCGATATTTTCGGCATGTATTCACCCCTAGATCAGCCCACACAAGAACTCATCATTGCAAGAAATAAATTGGCCCGGTTTGCCGAGCTGGATGAGGGGCAAGCACAGGCGCTGGAGCGAATCAATGAGCAACTTCGTGAGCTCGGATTCATGTACGAAGAGCGAGACGCGCTATACCGCGCCGTTCTGCGAGAGGTGGATGACGTTGAAATGCGAGATACCACTCCACGCACACCTCGGCAGCTTCGCGCGCGAGATGAAATGGTTAAACAAATAATTGCGCAACTGATTTCGCAAAAATGATTTACATCCGTAGGAACTGGGACCTAGTACCCAACGAAGTTAGGGATGCTCTCGCCAAGGTTGATGCGGAGCTAGAGGCGATTTCTGACGAAAAAGAGCGTAAAGCCTTCATTGAAAAGAACTGCGAAGCTTGGAGCCCTCTCCGCAAATATCTAGGGTCTATGTCCCATGAGAAGTGCTGGTACTCCGAGGCTAGTGAACGAGTATCCCGATACGAAGTCGACCATTTCAGACCGCATGGGCGTGCAAAGCAGGCGAGTAAGACTTTCGCAGAAGGCTACTGTTGGCTGGCCTTTAAGCGAGATAACTTTAGACTCGCCGGGCAGCTGTGCAACAGGACCAATAAAGAGCATTCCGAAGAAACTGTGGGGAAAGGTGATTGGTTCCCTTTGGTCGAGCCCGAAAAGAGGGCAACACGGCAGCATAGGGATACGGCTTCGGAGTCACCAGTATTGCTAGACCCTTGTGACCCTGAAGATCCCTATAAATTGTGGTTCAACGATGACGGCAATGTGGTACCCGACCCGGATCTGGACGAGACGACGCAAAACCTCGTGGAGCAAGCAATCATTCAACTTGGGTTGCGACAGACCAAGCTGAATAAGGCAAGGGCCAGTACATTGAACAAATGTCGTCGGGCATTAATTCAGTACAAAGATGTACAAAAATTGCCCAAAGGGCAGCGTACCGAAAGGGACATCAGAAACGCTGAGCAAGCTCGCGCGCTACTACTGGCAATGGCGTCACCTTCCGGCGAATTTGCAGCAGCCGTTCGCTGTTTCTTGATTGCCAATGGACTAAAAGAGTTCGCTCGACGGGATGAGCTCGCGCATCTTGCAATGCAAGCGGAGGAGGTTTGACCATGAGCGACATCAAACTCTTCCGCCTCCAATCCGGCCGCGCCACCGAGCTGCAAGGCGAGGCCTCCGATCTGGAGAAGCCGCTGCAGACGCTGATCGAGGCCAACCTGGACGTGGTGCTCGGCATCCGCTTCCTGGCCACCGAGTACTCCACCGGGCCAACACATGGCGGGCGTATCGACACGCTGGGCCTGGACGAGAACCACTGCCCGGTGATCCTGGAATACAAGCGCTCGGTGGGCGAGAACGTCATCAACCAGGGCCTGTTCTACCTGGACTGGCTGATGGACCACCAGGCCGAGTTCAAGCTGCTGGTGCTGGAGAAGTTTGGCAAGGCGGCGGCCGATGCCATCGACTGGAGCGCGCCGCGCCTGGTGTGCATAGCGGCGGACTTCACCAAGTACGACGGCCATGCGGTGCAGCAGATCAACCGCAATATCGAGCTGATCCGCTATCGCCGCTTTGGCGACGATCTGCTGTTGTTCGAGCTGGCCAACGCGTCCTCGGCGTCTGCGTCGAAGAGTGGCGCGAGCGCTCACAAGGCCAGCAAGCCGGCCAAGGGGGCAAACGAAACACCCGCTGAAAAAACGGTGGGGCCTGACAAGCCATATTCCGAAATCGTTGCCAGCTTGCCATTGGCGCTCAGCGATCTGCTCGCTTCGCTGGAGGACTACACCTTGTCGCTGGGCGACGATGTGCAGCGCAAGGAACTGCGCCTCTATGTGGCCTTCAAGCGGCTGAAGAACTTCGCCACCCTGGTGCCGCAGCGCAGCCGCTTGCTGCTCTACCTGCACCTCGATCCCGCCACCGTGACCAAGCTGCTGCCGATTGCGAAGGACGTCTCGCAAAAGGGTCACTGGGGCACCGGCGATGTGGAGGTGTCCCTTGCTTCGCTTGCCGACCTCGAAGCTGCCAAGCCCTTTATTGCAGAGGCCTATGAGGGGCGATCACAGGCAGGGGCTATTGCACCGTGATCTCTCGCTTGGGCTGAGAAGTTCTTTGATCAGGGCCGGCAAATGCCTCATGCTGGCCATATCGAGGCCGACGCTGCATCCTTCGTCTTCAGGTTCAGGCTTTATCACACGCCAATCCGGAAAACTCGAAGAAGTCCTTTGCTGACAAGGGCTTGCCATCACATTGCGACTGCAACCCGCCTCCACATGAAACCCTCCCCCCTGCGCCGCCTCGCCGCCCAACGCGCAGCGGCCTCGACCCCAGCCGCGCCGGCCACCCCGGCCCTCGCCCAAGCCAACGCCCTCCTCGCCGCCATCGACGCCGGCGGCATTCCCCTGCATCCGGCCAAGGTCAACCAGATCGCGGCGGCGCTGGGGCTGGCGGTGTCGCGCGAGGAGCCGGTGGAGGCCACGGTGGCGCGGATAAGGCTGTGGGTGCAGCAGGGGGTGGCGGCGAAGCCGGCTGAGTAGCGTGCTGCGAAAGGCCAGCGCGCCGCAAGCTGCCAGGATTCGTCACAGGCCCGTCATGCTGCCGCCCTCACGCCGTCGCATACTCGCGCCATGGCCTATGTCCACCGTCTTGGCGCTGAGCGCTTTCACTTTGCGGACCTGCGCAGCTTGCTGGCCAAGGCGAGCCCGCGGCGCTCGGGCGATGAGCTGGCCGGCGTGGCGGCGGCCGATGCGCGGGAGCGGGTGGCGGCGCAGCTGGCGCTGGCCGATCTGCCGCTGAAGGCGTTTCTGAACGAGGCCGTCGTGCCTTACGAGAGCGACGAGGTCACGCGGCTGATCATCGACAGCCACGATGCCGCGGCCTTTGCGCCGATTGCGCACCTCACCGTGGGCGGCCTGCGCGATGCGCTGCTGGCCGAGGCGCTGGACACCGCGGCCATCGCGCCAGGGCTAACGCCCGAAATGGTGGCCGCGCTGAGCAAGCTGTGCCGTGCGCAAGATCTGCTGCTGATCGCGCAGCGCTGCGAGGTCGTCAGCCGCTTTCGCTCGACGCTGGGCCTGCGCGGGCGGCTGGCCACGCGGCTGCAGCCGAATCACCCGACCGACGACGAGGCCGGCATCGCCGCCAGCCTGCTGGACGGGCTGCTGATGGGCGCCGGCGATGCCGTCATCGGCATCAACCCGGCCACCGACAACCTGCCCCAGGTGATGCGCCTGCTGCTGATGCTGGATGCGGTGATCAGCCGCCACCAGATCCCCACGCAGAGCTGCGTGCTGACCCATGTGACGACGACGCTGGAGGCCATTGATCGCGGCGCGCCGGTGGACCTGGTGTTTCAGTCCATCGCCGGCACAGAGGGCGCCAACCGCGGCTTCGGCATCACGCTGGAGCTGCTGGCCGAGGCACAGGCGGCGGCGCTGGCGCTGCAGCGCGGCGGGCGCCAGGTGATGTACTTTGAAACCGGCCAGGGCAGCGCGCTGTCCAGCGGCACGCACGCGGGCTGCGATCAGCAGACGCTGGAATGCCGCGCCTATGCGGTGGCGCGGCGCTTCGAGCCGCTCTTGGTCAACAGCGTGGTTGGCTTCATCGGGCCGGAGTATCTGTTCGACGGCAAGCAGATCCTGCGCGCCGGGCTGGAAGACCATTGCTGCGGCAAGCTGCTGGGCCTGCCGATGGGCGTGGATGTGTGCTTCACCAACCATGCCGAGGCCGATGTCGACGATGTCGACGCCCTGCTGACGATGCTCTGCGCCGCCGGCTGCAACTACATCATGGGCGTGCCCGGCTCGGACGACATCATGCTCGGCTACCAGAGCACCAGCTTTCACGACGCGCTGGCGATGCGCCGCCTGCTCGGCCTGCGGCCGGCGCCGGAGTTCGAGGCCTGGCTGCAGCGCATGGGCGTGTTCGAACCCGGTGGCGCGCCGCGCCTGGCCGAGGCGCTGCCGGCCGGCTTTGCCGCGCTGCTGGAGCGGGCATGAGCGCCAAGCCTGCACCCAAACCCTCTGTCACCGCGCAGCCCTGGGCCCGCCTCGGCCGTTACACCGCCGCCCGCATCGGCCTGGGCCGTGCCGGCGCCAGCGTGCCCACCACTGCGCACCTCGCCTTTCAGCAGGCCCATGCCGAGGCCCGCGATGCCGTGCACACGCCGCTGGACGCCGAGGCCTTGCTGGCCGGCCTGCGCGCCCTCGGCGAAGCGCCGCTGCAGGTGCACAGCCAGGCCGATCATCGTGCCCGTTATCTGCAGCGCCCCGATCTCGGCCGCGCGCTCGATGCCGCCAGCGCCGCGTTGCTGGACGCACAGGCCGCACCACAGACCGACGATGCCCCGGACCTCGCCTTTGTGCTGGCCGACGGCCTGTCGGCGCTGGCGCTGCAACGCCAGGCCCTGCCCTTGTTTGCCGCGCTGCGCGAGCGGCTGCTGGCCGAGGGCGGCTGGCACTGGGCGCCGCCGGTGCTGGCCGTCCAGGCCCGCGTGGCGATTGGTGACGAGATCGGCGCGCGGCTGAAGGCCCGCTGCGTGGTGGTGCTGATTGGCGAGCGGCCGGGCCTCTCGGCGCCGGACAGCCTGGGCATCTACTTCAGCTGGGCGCCGCGCGTGGGCCTCGTTGATGCCGAGCGCAATTGCATCTCGAATGTGCGTCCCGAAGGCTTGCCACCGCCCGCTGCGGCCGCCAAGCTGCATGCGCTGCTGCGCGAGGCCAGACGCCGACAGCTCAGCGGCGTGGCGCTGAAGGACGAGCAGGACGAACGCGCGCTGGCCCCCGCCGAGCCGGCGGCCTTGATGCGGCTGCTGACGGGTTGATCAGCGGCTGATCAGCGGGCCAAGGCGCCGAACTCCTCAGGCGCTCTTTCTCGCCGCCGTGCGGCGGTACTCGGCCGGGGTCAGGCCGGTCTTGTCCTTGAACACCTTGTAGAAGCTGTTGCGGTTGTTGAAGCCGGCGCGGTAGGCGATATCGGCCACCGTGAGCGTCTCGCCTGCGCCGCGCCCCTCTTGTTCGAGCAGCTGGCGGGCGTCCTGAAAGCGCAGCTCGTTCAGGTAGTCGTAGAAGCTGCTGCCCAGGTGCAGATTGAGCAGCTCGGAGAGCTGGTGCGGCGTCACGTCCAGCAGCGCGGCCAGGCGGGCCAGGGACATGTCTTCGTCCAGATGCGGTTTGTGCTCGTGCACCAGCTGCTGAAGCCGTTCGGCGAGTTCGCGCGCCGCCTGGGGCGAGAGTTCAACGATGCGCACGTTGGGGCGCGACTCGGGTGTTTCTGCTGGCACTTCTGTGGGCGTTGCTGTGGGCACTTCCTCGAGTGTCACGGCCTGCGGCTCCGGCGATGGAACCGGCTCGACCTCGTCACCGAGCGTCAGCCAGGCCGGCTGGTAGACGGCCAAGAGCGCAATCACATCCACGTAGAGCGCCAGGGCGCTGGCGGCGGCTTGCAGCAGCGCCTGCGGCGGCAGCTGGCCAAGGCGGGCCAAGGCGTGGATCAGCAGGTCGTAGGCGCCGGCGGCGAACAGGCCGCTGGCCAGAAAGAGCAGCCAGTAGTAGCTGCTGTTGCGGTGCGCCAGGCGCAGCCTTTGCAGGCGGCCGCGATGGCGGCGCAGCAGCAGCAGGCCGGCCGTGGCATAGGCCATCACCTGAAGGATGAGCGCCAGCAGCAGCCCCGGGCTGGCCAGCAGCTGATCAAGCCCGGCCAGCGTGGCGGCCCACACAAGCGCCAGCGGCAGCGCATGCGGCAGCAGCGCAGGCACGCGTGGCAGCGGCTGGCACAGCGCCTGACGCAGGCACAGCAGCAGCAGCGGGCCATAGGCCCAGGTCAGCCGGATGCTGAGCGCCTGCAGCGCCGCCAGCGGCTCGCCGCTGCGGGCCAGGCTCACATAAGCATTGAGCGGTGGCAGCAGCAGCAGGGCCACAAAAGCCGCCATCGCCCAGCGCCCGCCGCGCTCGCCCCGCCGGCCCAGCAGCAGGGTCAGCAGCGTCCAGCAGCCCAGGCTGAAGGAGAACAGGTAGCAGGCTTTCTGGACTTCTAAGGCAAGCGGCATGGCGGGGCGAGGCGGAGCTGGTGGTTCAGCGCGGGAAGGTGTCGAAGGTACCGGAGAAACGGATCAGGCCATTGGAAAAGCTCTGGTACCAGGTGCCGGAGGTGGGCGTCTTGAAGGTGTAGACCATCGTATAGGGCTCGTCGAAGAAATCGCTGATCTGGCGGGTTTCCTCAACGGCGGTGTTGGCCGACAGGCGCTTGTAGACGTAGGTGCCCTTGGAGTTGATATTGCCCGGCCCGAAGCCCTGGAAGATGAGCGTGCCATCGGTCGCATAGCTTTGCAGCACCAGGCCGGCCGTGGGGTAGACGCCCGGCGGCAGCTGGGGTGCCACGGCGCTCTTGATGATCAGCGCCACATGCAGACCGGCGTTCGTGACCGGGGCCAGCACCTGCTCGGGCTTGGGCTGGCTCGGTGTGCTGCTGAAATGGCCGCTGAGCTGCAAGGTGCCGGTGGTCTGCACCCATGTGCCACTGTCGGCAGTGTCGAAGCTGTAGATGGTGATCGAGGGCGTCTGGCTGCCGGTTTCCAGCGAGCGTTCCTCGATGCGCTTGCCGCCCAGATGGCGCATCTGGTAGCTGCCGCTGGCGACACGGTGGCCCGGGCCGCCGGCGCCCTGCGAGCTCCACTGGCCGCGCGGCAGGTAGCGCTTGACGATCACGCCCTGGCTGGGCTGGCCGTTGACCGGGCTGGTTTTCTCGATCTGCAGATTCAGGTCCAGGCCCACCAGTTCGTGGCGGGCCAGCGCCTCGTGCAGCTGCAGGGCCTGCGGCGCGGGATCGGCCTGGGCGGCGCAGGCCATCAGCAGCGTGGCGCCCATGCAGCTGGCGAGCAGGGCGCTGGCCAGGCGGCCGGCGGCGGGAAACAGGAAGGACGGTGCGTTCATCGTGAGGTCTTTCGTGAAGAGTGTCAGGCGAGGCCGCGGCCTTGCAGCGGCGCCGCCATGCTCGGCGGCGCGGGGCGGCGGCGTGTCATCTGCGTTCGAAGATGACAAGCCAGCGGCCCGCGGCGCGGGTTCACCCTGAGGCTGAATCGTCGCTATTCGCACAAATTGGCGGATTTCCATACAAGCCGGCACAGGCCCGCTGGATCGACCATCTGCGCTCCCAAGTCACAACCCACTTGCGGCACGGGCTGCGGCGCGCACTCACAAGGCAAGCGCAGCGGCCGGCCAGGAAGGTCACACGATGCAATCCCTGCTTTCCAAACCCGCCACGCCTGCGCTACCCGGCGCCGCGGCTGCGGCCCCCTTCACCCGTGCCGCTCGCGCGGCGCGGACCGGACTGAGCGCCTTGAGCCTGGGCATCAGCCTCGGCCTCGCCTCCCTGCTGGGCGGCTGCGGCGGCGGCGGCGGCACAGACGCCACACCGGCGCCGCAGGCCACGCTGAGCGCCGCGGCCACGCCGCTGCGCCATGCCCAGGCGGCCAGCACGCCGCTGGCCGCCACGGTGCTGCCGGTGGGCGATATCGACAAGGGCACTTTCTGCTACGCCGAGCCGTTGGCGCTGAATGCCGACGTCAGCGATCTGAAGTCGTCCTTCAACGCCAACAACTGGCTGGCCACGATCACCGGCGTCTACGGCCGGCGCTGGCCCAGTGGCAAGGCGCTGGCCCAGGCGCAGGCCAATGACCAGTACTTCAAGGGCTTTGTCGACACCAGCAGCTTCAACAAGCTGGCCGAGTCGCTGATGGTGGCCATCCATGAGGAAACCCATATGTGGGACCTGGCCGGCAGCCGCACCCAATGGAACAGCTATACCGCGGCCTGGATCGACGACAGCTACCAGGTGCTGCAGCTGCCGCTGTACGACAGCGACGGCGGCTTCCCGCGCAAGGAGATCCTGGCGCTGATCAAGGACGATGCCTCGTCCAGCATGGACGACATCTACCTGAAGGATGCTGCGCAGGGCGACTATCACATGCAGGGCATCACCGCCGAGATGAACGCCGGCCTGATGGGCCTGCCGGCCGCGCTGGCAGTGGCCGAGTACATCGACGGCATCGGCGCCAGCAACTCACGCGATATCGCGCTGACCAATCTGAGCTATCTGCAGCTCTATCTGCGCACCGCCAAGGCCAATCACGTCGGCTACTTCAACAAGCTCAAGAGCGACGCCGCCTGGCGCAAGTTCGTGCTGATCGAGTTCCTGCGCACCGCTTACTTCATCCAGCAGTCCGAGCCCCATGCGGCCAAGCTGGGCAGCAGCAAGGTGGCGGCGCTGAAGGCCCGCGTCTATGCGCCGGAAAACCTGGCCATCCTCGAAGAGTTCAGCGGCTACAAGTTCCCCCGCCAGCCCGGTGACGCCTGCATGGGCGGCGCCAGCAGCGGCGCGCCGCAGATCAGCAGCCAGCCGGCCAGCGTGACGGCCAGCATCGGCCAGGCGGTCAGCTTCGCGGTGCAAGCCAGCGGTACCAATCTGGCCTACCAGTGGCGCAAGAACGGCAGTGCCATTCCCGGCGCGGCCAATGCGACCAGCTACTCGATCCCGGCGGTGCAGCCCGGCGATGCCGGCGCCTACAGCGTGCAGGTCAGCAATGCGGCCGGCTCGGTGCTCAGCGCCACGGCCACGCTGGTGGTCAACCCGGCGGCGGTGACGATCAGCGTCACGCCGGCCAGCGTCAGCCTGCAGGCCGGCGGTACGCAGACCTTCAGCGCCAGCGTCAGCGGCAGCAGCAACACGGCCGTCAGCTGGAGCGTGCAGGAAGCCGGCGGCGGCAGCGTCAGCAGCAGCGGCGTCTACACCGCCCCGGCCACGGCAGGCACCTACCACGTGAAGGCGACCAGCCAGGCCGACAGCAGCAAGTCGGCGCTGGCCACCATCACCGTCACGGCGGCCGGTGGCGGCGGTAGCGGCAGCTGGACGGGCAGCCTTGCCGGCGCCGGCAGCTCGGCTCGCTTCCCCAGCAGCGCGCCCGGCTACTACACGAGCAGCGCCAGCGGCACCTTCACGTTGAAGCTCAGCGGCCCGAGCACGGCTGACTACGACATCTATCTCTACAAGCAGAGCGGCAGCGGCTGGAGCGTGGTGGCCAAGTCAGAGGGCCCGACGTCCACCGAGTCCATCAGCTACCGGGGCACGGCCGGCAACTACTACGTGCTGCTCAAGTCCTACTCGGGTTCGGGCAGCTACACGCTGAGCTACGTCTTCCCCAAATAGATCGAATAGATAAGCGAGGAGGAGAGCGCATGCGGCGGGGGTGCTTGGCGACAAGCACCCCCGCTTTGCCTGCGCCCAGGCGCCCGCGCAGGCGGGGTGAGTGGCAGCGCGCGAACAGCGGCTCAGAAGCTCAGACGCCCTTGTAGCAAACGCGCTGCCATTGCTGCGTCACCGGGTTGAACCAGTTGTAGCACTTGATGCCATGGCCGATGCTGCCGGCGCCTTCACGGGCGGCGGCGACACCAGGGGCAAAGGCCATCGGTGCAACCAGGGCCAGCAGGCTCAGACCACGGACGGCGCGGGCGATCAGGGAAGTGGTGTTCATGGCAGGTACTCCTTGTGGATGCGGGGAGGAAGCTGGCGCCACCCGGGATGAGCGACGCGCACACTCTCTATGCGAATCGCGTGCCAGCCCGGCATTTCCATATCGATCAATCACTTAGCGATGATTGAAGGGGGCGGACGCTGGGGCAGATCCAGGCGGGCGGGGCAAATGCCCCAGGCCTGAGCCCGGCCGACCGGGGGATTTGCCCCATGGCCCACGCCGACTGAGGCAGACCACCCCTAGCTTGAACCGCGCCTTGAGCGCCGTCCCCCTAGCTCTTGGTGTGCGCGCACCACCCACAGCGCCCACAGTTGACTGGCCACCCCGCGCGATCGCTGCGGACGCATCCTTCAACGCTAGTCACAGGGAGCTCGATCATGGGAACAGACAACAAGCAACGCGGTTCTGAAAAGCTGCTGGCCGCCTGGAAGGCACGCACGCTGAGCGAGGAATCGGTCAAGGAGATCGCCGTCGCGCTGGACCGCTCGCCGGCCAAGGTGGAAACCGCCACCGTCTATGGCGGCGCCAACGCCACCGGCATGCGCCTGGGCCTGGCCTACAGCGGCGACGACGTGCCGATGTGCGGCAACGACCTGCTGTTCTGGCTGAAGTGGCACCGGGTTCACGGCGGTGAGGTCAAGCCGCCGCGCATCCTGATCGACGGCATCCCCTTCCCCGACGTGCTGCGCATGCAACTGGACTTCGGCCATGTCGTGCAACCGGCCGAGATCGAGAACCTGCCCGGCCGCCTCGGCCAGGGCGGTGGGATCAACGGCTTCGGCGGCTGAACCCGGCGAGCCCAGCATCATGATGGCCACGCCCTTGCGCCAGCTTCTGCCCGCGACAGACGTTCTGCGTCAGCCGGCCAGCCATGCCAGCCCCACCGGCGTGGCCCCCATCGTGCAGCTGCACCCGACACGGCGCTGCAACCTCGCCTGCGCCCATTGCTACACCAGCTCCGGCCCGCAGGTGGCCGAGACGCTGCCGCTGCCGCTGATGCAGGGGGCGTTGGACGATGCCGCCGCACTGGGCTACGGGCAGCTGGCGCTGTCTGGCGGCGAGCCGCTGCTGTACGAGGCGCTGCCGCTGCTGCTGCGCCAGGCGCGCCGGCTGGGGATGCTGACCAGCGTCACCAGCAACGGCCTGCTGCTCACGCCGGCACGCTGGGAGCCGCTGGCACCCTGGCTGAGCCGGCTGGCCATCTCGGTGGACGGCCGCGCCGCCAGCCACGACCGGCTGCGCGGTCAGCCCGGCGCGCTGGACAAGACCCTGAACAAGCTGGCCCTGCCACGCGCCAGCGGCACGCCGTTCGGCTTCATCTTCACGCTGACGCAGTACAACATCGACGAGCTGGAAGACGTGGTCCAGCTGGCCGCCGAGGCCGGCGCCGACAGCGTGCAGGTGCACCCACTGACGCTGCACGGCCGCGCCACGCAGACGCTGGCCGATGCCCGGCCTGATGCGATGGAGTTGCTGGCCGCGCTGATCGAGGCGCAGCGCCTGGCCATAGCCCTGAGCGCCAGCCATGGCGTGCAGGTGCATGTCGATGCGCTCAGCCAGCGCCAGCTGCGCGCCTACCGCGAGCGGCTGGTACCGGCCTGGCCGGCCGAGCCGCCCGGCCCCACGCTGAGCACACTGGCGCCTGTGCTGGTGCTGCAGGCCGATGGCCAGGTGCTGCCGCTGACGCATGAGCTGCCCCGCTCGCTCTGGCTCGGCTCCTTGCATGAACAGGGCCTGCTGGCCCTGGCGGCCCGCTGGCTCGCCGGCCCCGCCCCGGCGGGCCTGGTGCAAGCCTGCGCCGACACCTGGGCCGCGCTGACGAGCAGCGAACAGCCGGCTGCCTACTGGTACGACGAGGTGGCAGCACTGGCCCAGCGCATCGAAGCGCCGCGGCCCCAGCCCCTCAGGCTTGTGCCGCGTCCAGCGGCAGCGCCGTTCGGCTCAGCACATGCTGGAGCACAAAACTGGAGTGCACCCCGGTAACACCCTGAATGCGCGTCAGCTTGCCCAGCAGCAGGCTTTGGAAATGGTCCATATCGCGGACCACGATCTTCAGCTGGTAGTCGGCCGCCTGGCCGGTAATCAGCAGGCATTCCAGCACCTCGGGCAGCACCCGCACCGAGGCCTCGAAATTCGCAAAGCGCTCGGGCGTGTGCTGGTCCATCGAGATGTGCACCAAAGCCATCAGGCTCAGGCCGAGCTTCTTGGCATCGAGCAGCGCCCGGTAGCCGGCAATCAGCCCAGCCTCCTCCAGCCCGCGCACGCGGCGCAGGCAGGGCGAGGGCGAAAGCCCGACGCGATCGGCCAGATCCTGGTTGGCGATGCGGCCGTCCTGCTGCAGGACGTCGAGAATCTGGCGGTCGATGCGGTCGAGTTCCATGGGCAGGGAGGGGCTGAAGCTAGGGGCTGTGCGACAGCGCTCAGGCGAGCGGCGGAGCCCGCATTGTCAGCCACCAGCCCCCCGGCATCGCCATCAGCGACGCTCGAACACGATGCCGCGGCTGCGATCACTGTCGTAGACGAAGCCCTGCAGTGCGCCCTTAGCATCGCGGCGCAGCGTCAGCACCGCGTTCTCGCCCTCGATGAGATCGCGCCCCTGCAGCGTCAGCGACGATTGGCCGTTGCGCGCCTTCATCTGCAACTCCTGACCCTGCAAGCGGATCTGCCACTGCGTGTCCAGCTCCGCGCTGCGGTAGTGGCCGACCAGCGCCGCCAGATCGGCGGCCTGGGGCTGATACGCCGGCAGGCGCTTGAACGGGCGTGGCGCCGCTTCGTCCCGGCGCTGGACGCTGAGCGACTGAGCGTCATCGGACAGCGTCAGTGTGGTGATGCCGGTCTTGGTCTGCACGGCCTGCGCCGACAGCGCCATCAGCACCCCGCCGCTGCCCCCGCGCTGCAGCTTCAGCTGCCCGTCGCCGCCGCGCTTGATCTTCAAGAGCTGGCTGTTCTCGGCATCGAAGAAGACGCCTTCGAAACGTTGCGGCTCGAAACCGGCCGGCGCTGCGTCCGCCACCGCGGGCCGCTTGAGCTCAGCCGGCTTGGCGAGCTGATCGGCCAGCACGATATCGACGACCTGCTGCGACAGGGCCAGCGGATTGGCCTGCCCCGCATTGCAGGTCAGCGCCAGGCCCAGCTGCTGCGCGGGGAAGCGCATGAACATCGCGCGGTAGCCGCCCCAGGCGCCGGAGTGCTGAATGCGCGGCAGGCCGCGGTAGTTGTCCACCCCCAGGCCAAGGCCATATTGAGTGGCCTGGCCATCGTTGAGCCGACCGGGCTGCTGCATCGCCTGCAAGAGCTTGGCGTCAACCACCCGCGGCCGGGCCAGCTCGCCGTCCCACAGGGCCAGGTCTTGCACCGTGGTCTGCACCGCACCGTCGCCGACCTGGTCCCAGTTGGACATGTCGATGGCAAAGCCGTGCTCGGTCGGGCTGTAGGCGCTGGCGCGGTGGGCGACGACCTGGTTGTGATCGCTGCGCACATGGGTGGCCTTCATGCCTAAGGGCTGAAACACCCGGGCCTGAAGAAAGGCGTCCAGACTCTGACCGCTGACGCGCTCGACGATCAGTGCCGCCAGGAAGTAGCCGCTGTTGCTGTAGCTGAAGCGCGCGCCGGGTGTGAAGTTCAGGCCGCGCTGAGCCGCCAGCCTTTGCAGCGCATCGTCGGCGGTGGTGACGTCTTCACCAAAATGGCCGGCCAGCATCAGCAGCTCGTTGTAGTCGCGCAGGCCGGCCGTGTGGTGCAGCATCTGCTCCAGCGTGATCGCCGGCTTCAGGCCCTTCAGCTCGGGCAGATGCTTGCTCACCTCGTCCTGCAGGCTGAGCTTGCCCTCGGCCTGCAGCATCAACACCGCCAGCGCGGTGAACTGCTTGGAGGTCGAGCCGATGTCGAACACGGTGTCCGGCCTGATCGGCACCTGATGGTTCAGATCCGCCAGGCCATAGCCCTTGGCGTAGAGCAGCTTGCCTTCCTGGTACAGGCCCAGCGCGCAGCCAGGCGTCTCGGCAGTGAATGCCTTGAAGACCTGGTCGATGGCCGGGCTGTCCAGCGGCAGGGTTGGCACTGCCATCGCGGACGCGCAGACCAACAGGCTGGCGACGGCCGCAAGGCGGAAGGGGCGGGTGGACTTTTTTTTCATGGCTGGGGCCTTGGAATGTGGAGCTGATTGCAGTGAAGCGCCGGCAAGACAGCCCGGGCAGCCGCAGTGTTCCGGCTCAGCCCCATGCGCCCAAGCGCGCTGCGACGAAATGCGCCGCCGGAGGCTCAGGATGGGCTGGCCAAGCGGGCGCAGTTTGAGCACAGCCATGGCGCCCAGGCCTTATTCATCGGCCCATAAATTCAATTCATCGCCGTCTTGCGCAATTTTTTGCCAAATAATCTTAATCTCATGCCATCTTCGCAATTTTCTGCTCAACCCGGCTTTCTACACTGGAGTCAAGCAAACACCAGCCCCGCCGGCCAAGAGCCGGTCAGCGCGACAGCCCATCCAGGCCCGCCCGAGCAGCCCGACAAGCCCCAGCCACCACAAGTGCGCTGGGGCTTTGGCTTTGTGGCGCCCCGCAGCAAGGAGCAGACGCTTGGCAAGACCTGACCCCGGCGTCAGGCAGCCACTCAGCGCAGCGCCCGCACCGCCACGAAATGCGAGCCTTGCAGCGCACCGGGGCGGTAATCGAGCGTGAAGCCGCCGAAGTCCAGATGGCCCAGCGTGCGCAGGGCCTGGGCCAGGCTGGCGCGGCTGAGCGGCACCTGGGCGCGCTGCAGGCCTTCGATCAGCAGCCGGGTGGCCAGATAGCCTTCGAGACTGATTGAGTCGAACTGGCGCTCGCCACTGTCGCGCATGGCCTGCTGATAGGCCGCCACCACCGGCAGCGTGGCATCGCTGGCATCGGGCACGACCTGGGCCACACTGAGCCCGCTGAGCTTGTGGCCCAGCGCGTCCATCAGCGGCTCCAGCCCGGTGAAGGACAGGGCATAGAAGCCGCCACGAAAGCCCTGCTTGCGGGCCTGCAGCATGAAGGCCGCCGCCGGCGCATAGGGGGTGGCCATGAAGATGGCATCGGCTGGCTCGGCTTGGCGCAGCAGGCTGGCCAGCGCTACGCTGACATCGGCACTGTTGCGCTTGACCATGGCGCTGTGGCGCAGCTGTATGCCTTGGCTGCCGGCCGCCGCGCGCATGGCCTCCAGGCCGACACGGCCAAACAGATCGGCCTGCATCAGCACGTCCAGCGTGCGCACCCCGGCCGCCTGCATCGCCCGGGCCAGCGCATCAGTTTCTTCCTCGTAGCCGGCGCGTAGATTGAAGACCAGGGTCTCGCCGGGCTCACGCAGCAGGGCCGCGCCGGTGAAGGCGCCGACAAAGGGAATCTGCGCCCGCCGCACAAAGGGCAGGGCGGCCTTGCTGGTGGGCGTGCCGACATAGCCGAACAGCGCCAGCACGTCACCGTCTTCGATCAGCTGCCGGGTATTGGCCTCGGCGCGGCTGGGTTCATAGCCATCGTCCAGCAGCAGCAGGCGCAGGGGCCGGCCATGGATGCCACCCTGGTGGTTCTGCTGCGCCAGGCAAGCCCTGACCCCGGCATGGAAGCGGGCGCCCAGCGCCGCCGCCGGCCCACTCAGCGCGGCCGAGGCACCAATGCGCAATTCCGCTGACGCCGCGTGGCTCAGCGCCGGCCAGGCCAGCAGCAGCGCCGCGGCTTGGCGGCGACTCAGGGTGTTGCGCATCGTGGCTGCAGTCTTTCAGGTCTGAGCGACAAGCGCAAGCACCAGGCCGCTTACCAGACCTTGCAACGCTCGGCGTCCGGCTTGACCATCTTCTGCCCCGGCTTGCAGGCAAAGGCCTTTGCGAACTCGGGCATGTTCACGGCCACGCCATTGATGCGGTAGCGGCCCGGCGAGTGCGGGTTGGTCAGCGCCTGCACACGCAGCGCCTCGGGGCGGGCGGTGTTGCAGTCCCATTGCGCGAAGCCGATGAAGAAGCGCTGCTCGGGCGTGAAGCCGTCGCGCGGCTCCAGCTTCATCGTTTCGGTGTGCTTGCGCCAGGCGGCCAGCGCCAGCACCATGCCGCCGAGGTCGGCCAGGTCCTCGCCCAGCGTCAGCTTGCTGTTGATCTTGATGTCGTCAACGATGGTGTACTGGGCGTACTGGTCAACCACGCAGGCGGCGCGTTGCTCAAAAGCCTTGGCGTCCTTCTTGGTCCACCAGTCCTTCAGATTGCCCTTGGCATCGAACTGGCGGCCCTCGTCGTCGAAGCCGTGGATCAACTCATGGCCGATCGTGCCGCCGGTGTTGCCATAGCTGGGCGCGATGTCGATGCTGGCATCGAACAGCGGCGGCTGCAGCACGGCGGCCGGGAAGTTCATATCGTTCATCTGCGCGCTGTAGTAGGCGTTGACGGTCTGCGGCGTCATGCCCCATTCGCCGCGGTCCAGCGGCTTGCCGATCTTGGCCAGTTGGCGGCGTGCCTCGAAGGCATTGCCGCGCTGCACATTACCGACAAAATCGCCGGCTTTGACGGCGAAGGCGCTGTAGTCGCGCCACTGGTCCGGGTAGCCGATCTTGTTGACGATGCTGTGCAGCTTCTGCATCGCGCGCGCCTTGGTCGCCTCGCTCATCCAGGGCAGATGCTTGACGCTGTCGGCCATCGCCTGCTCGATCTCGGTGGTCATCTGCTGGGTGGCTTTTTTCAACTCGGGGCTGAAGTTCTTGGCCACGAACTCCTGACCCAGCGCCTCGCCCAGCTGCGCGTCAACCAGCTCGACGCAGCGCTTCCAGCGCGCCTTCAGCTGCGGCACGCCGTTAAGCGCCTGGCCGAAGAAGTCGAAGTTCAGCTGCACCAGCTCGTTGTTCAGATAGGGCGCCATGCTGCTGGCGGCCTGCCAGCGCAGATAGGTCTTGATCTCGTCCAGACTCATCTGCTGCAGGCGCTTGTCCAGCGCCTTGAAGAAGGCCGGCTCGGTGACGTTGTAGGTGTTCAGCTTGGCCGGCACGGCCAGCGCCTGGCGGTAGGCGGCCCAGTCGAAGCCGGGGGTCAGCGCCTGCAGGCCGCGGGCGTTCATCTTGTGGAAGGTCTTGTAGGGGTCGCGCTTGTCGACACGGCTGAGCATTTGCTGGGCCAGGCCGGTCTCGGTGGCCAGCACCAGCTTGGCGGCCGCCGCGGCCGCCTCGGGCCTGTCGCCCAGTACCTCGAAGACACGGGCGATGTGGCGCTCGTACTGCTGGCGCAGCTGCACCGACTTCTCGTCGCCCTTCAGGTACATATCGCGGTCCGGCAGGCTGATGCCGCCGGCCATCGCGAAGGCGATCACCTGGTTCGCGTTGGCGAAATCCTGGTTGGCGCCGAAGCCGAACAGCACGCGCTCATTGCCCAGCTGCAGGTGCAGCGCGGCGATCAGCACCGGCAGCTGCTTCTTGCTGCTCAGGCCCTGGATCTGCGCCAGCAGCGGCTGCAGCGGCGCGAGGCCGGCGGCATTGGCGGCCTCCTCGTTCATGCAGGCGCCCCAGTAATCGGCCATCTTGGCCTGGTTGGCGTTCAGGGCCGCACCGGCCTTGCGCTCACCAGCCAGGCGCTCCAGCGTGCCCCACAGATAGCGCTGGTTTTCATTGGCCATCTTGGCGTAGACCGACCAGCGCGACTGATCGTCCGGCACCGGGTTGTTGGTCATCCAGCCGCCGCAGGCGAACTGGTAGAAGTCTTCGCAGGGGTCGACCGTGCGGTCCATCGAGGGCAGGTCCAGCGCCGGCGTGTAGGGCAGCGCCGCCAGCGGGCCTTCCTTGGCGGCCGACGGTGCCGGCTCGGCGGCTTGGGCCGTGGGCCAGGCCAGGCTGCAGAACAGGGCCAGGGAAGCCAGCAGCGGCTGGCTCGATGCGGGGCGCAGGAGGGACATGGTCTTGGCTTCGTTGAATGCGAAACGCGCATTCTGGCTCAGCGTGGGCTCGCGCCCAAATGACATGGGTCCTGCCCCTGCAGACAGCCGCTTCAGCGCAGCTGGGCGTTGAGCTTGGCCAGCAGCGCGCTGCCCGGGCAGAGCTCGGCCTCGGCCAGCCGGTTCAGCGGCGCGGCGACGGTGTTGAGCGCCTGGTGCAGATCGCTGGCGGCTGGGTCCAGATAGAGCAGCCCGGTCGGGATCTCGCCGGCGGCCTGCAGCGTCTGCAGCTGGTTCATCGCTGCCAGCCGGTCGGTCGGGTCGTAGCCGGCGTGCAGGCGGCGCAGGCGCAGGGTGCTGCCGTCGTGCTGCGGCACTTCGATCAGCGCGGCATCGGCGGGGGCGGTCTGCTCGGCGGCCAGATCGATGAAGTCGATCCGGTTCAGCGCCTCGTTGTGCTCGCGCACATGGTCGTAGCTGCGCGTGCTGCCGGCATGGTTGTTGAACGCGACGCAGGGGCTGATCACATCGATGAAGGCGGCGCCACCATGGCGGATGGCGCCTTCGATCAGCGGCACCAGCTGGGTCTTGTCGCCGCTGAAACCGCGCGCCACGTAAGTCGCGCCCAGCTGCAGCGCCAGGCCGACCAGATCGATCGCCGCATCGTGGTTGACCGCGCCCTTCTTGGCCACCGAGCCGCGGTCGGCGGTGGCGCTGAATTGCCCCTTGGTCAGGCCGTAGACGCCGTTGTTCTCGACGATATAGACCATGCGCACGCCGCGCCGCATCGCATGGGCGAACTGGCCCAGGCCGATGGAGGCCGAATCGCCATCGCCGGAGATGCCCAGGTAGAGCAGCTCGCGATTGGCCAGATTGGCGCCGGTCAGCACGCTAGGCATGCGGCCATGCACGGTGTTGAAACCATGGCTGGCGCCAAGGAAGTAGTCCGGCGTTTTGCTGGAACAACCGATGCCGCTGAGCTTGGCAACGCGGTGCGGCTCGATATCGAGCTGCCAGCAGGCCTGCACGATGGCGGCCGACACCGAATCGTGTCCGCAGCCGGCACACAGGGTGGAGACCTTGCCCTCGTAATCGCGCCGCGTGTAGCCGACCGCGTTCTTCTGCAGGCTGGGATGGTGCAGCCGGGGCTTGGCGATATAGGTCATGCGCGGGTGCCCTCTTCTCTGGGTAGCGTGGCCAGCTGGTGCACATGCTGGGTGATGGCCTGGGTGATGAAGCGCGCGGTGATCGGCGTGCCATCGAAATGCAGCAGCTTGGTCAGCCGCGCCGGCGCCAGCTCCAGCTCGTTGATCAGCAACGTGCGCATCTGCGCATCGCGGTTCTGCTCGACGACGAAGACCTGGTCATGCGCGGCGCAGAACTCGCGCACGCTGTCCGGGAAGGGGAAGGCGCGCAGGCGCAACGCATCGAGGTGGATGCCGGCCTCGGCCAGCGCCGCCAGCGCCTCAGCCATGGCCGGTGAGGTCGAACCGAAATAGATCACGCCCAGCCGCGTCTTCTGCGCCGCCGGCTGCAGCAGCGGCTGCGGCACCAGCGTCGCCGCGGTGGCGAATTTCTTCAGCAGGCGCTCGACGTTGTAGAGGTAGTCGGCGCCGGCCTCCGAGTAGCGCGCATAGGCATCGCGGGTGGTGCCACGGGTGAAGTAGGCGCCCTTGCTCGGATGGGTGCCGGGCAGCGTGCGCCAGGGAATGCCATCACCGTCCACATCCTTGTAGCGACCGAAGTCGCGGCCGGCTTCGAGCTCCTCGGCCGTCATCACCTTGCCGCGGTCGTAGCGGCGGCTGTCGTCCCACTGCAGCGGCTCGCACAGGCGCTGGTTCATGCCGATGTCCAGATCGGTCAGCACAAAGACGGGGGTCTGCAGCCGGTCGGCCAGGTCCAGCGCCGCGGCCGCGTGCTCGAAGCATTCCTTCGGGTCCTCGGGCAGCAGCAGCACATGCTTGGTGTCGCCATGCGAGGCATAGGCGCTGGACAGCAGATCGGCCTGCTGGGTGCGCGTGGGCATGCCGGTGGACGGACCGCCGCGCTGCACATCGATGATGGTCAGCGGGATCTCGGCGAAATAGGCCAGGCCGAGGAACTCGGTCATCAGCGAGACGCCCGGCCCCGAGGTGGCGGTGAAGGCACGCGCGCCGTTCCAGCCGGCGCCGGTGATCATGCCGATGGAGGCGATCTCGTCCTCGGCCTGGACGATGGCATAACGTTTTTGTCCCGTGGCCGGATCGACGCGGTACTTGGCACAGTATTTCTCGAAGGCCTCGGCCACCGAGGACGAGGGCGTGATCGGATACCAGGCGCAGACGGTGGCGCCGCCATAAACGCAGCCCAGCGCCGCCGCGCTATTGCCATCGACAAAGATGCGCTCGCCGATGCGATCGGCCCGCCGCACCTTCAGGCCCAGGCCCTCGCCCTGCGGCGGCTGCAAATGATCGCGAGCAAACTCGCGGCCGGCATGCAGGGCGCGCACATTGGAGTCCAGCAGCCGCTCCTTGCCGCGGTACTGCTCGGCGAACAGCCGTTCGATCTCGGCCGGGTCCATGTCCATCAGCTGCGACAGCGCGCCCAGCACCATGATGTTCTTGAACAGCTGGCGCTGCCGCGAGTCCTCATAGGTGGCGTTGCAGATCGCCGTGACCGGCATCGCGATCACATGGATGTCGCTGCGAAAGGCGCTGGGGGGCAACGGCCGGGTCGAGTCGTAGAACAGATAGCCGCCGGGGCTGATTTCCTTCAGGTCCTGGTCCCAGGTCTGCGGGTTCATCGCCACCATCATGTCGACGCCGCCGCGCCGGCCCAGCCAACCGGCCTCGCTGACGCGCACCTCGTACCAGGTCGGCAGGCCCTGGATATTGCTCGGGAAGATATTGCGCGGGCTGACCGGCACGCCCATGCGCAGAATCGCCTTGGCGAACAGCTCGTTGGCCGAGGCCGAACCAGACCCGTTCACATTGGCGAACTTGACGACGAAGTCGTTGACGGCTTCTATTCGGCTCATGCTATGTCGCCCTCCTGGTCTGCTGGTCTCTGCAGCCCGGGCCGGCCTTGGTCGTCTGCAGCAGGAATTTCTGCATGTCCCAGGCGCCGGTCGGGCAACGTTCGGCGCACAGGCCGCAGTGCAGGCAGACGTCTTCGTCCTTGACCATCACCCGCGTGGTCTTCAGCGCGCCGCTGACGTAGAGCGCCTGCTCGGCGTTCAGCGCCGGTGCGCGCAGCCGTTCGCGCAGCTCGGCCTCCTCGCCATTGGGCACAAAGCTGATGCTGTCCATCGGGCAGATGTCGGCACAGGCATCGCATTCGATGCAGAGCTTGTCGCTGAACACCGTCTGCACATCGCAGTTCAGGCAGCGCTGCGCCTCCTTGAAAGCGGTGGCGGCGTCAAAGCCCAGCTCAACCTCGACACGGATGCTGGCCAGCGCCCGCTCTGCCGCCGCCCAGGGCACCTTGTGGCGCAGCTCCGGGGCCACGGCATTGTCATAACTCCATTCGTGTATGCCCATCTTCTGCGACAGCAGATTGACATGCGGCGCCGGCCGCTGTGTGAGCGCTTCGCCGTGCAGGAAGCGGTCGATCGACACGGCGGCCTCATGGCCCTGGGCCACGGCGGTGATGATGTTCTTGGGGCCGAAGGCCGCATCGCCGCCGAAGAAGACCTGGGGCAGGCTGGACTGAAAGCTCTGCGCATCGAGCACCGGCAGGCCGTGCTCGTTGAAGGCGATACCCGCATCGCGTTCTATCCAGGGAAAGGCATTCTCCTGGCCGACGGCGATCAGCACCTCGTCGCAGGGAATGACGATCTCGTCACCGGTCTGCGCCCGCTTGAAGCGCATGCCGGTGAGCCGACCGCCGTCATGCTCGAAGGCCAACGGCACATGGAAGTCGAGGATGGGGATGCCCTCGTGCTCGGCGTCTTCCTTTTCCCAGGGCGAGGCCTTCATCTGCGCATAGCCGCTGCGCACCGCCACGGTAACGCTGTCGGCGCCGAGCCGGCGCGCCGAGCGGCAGCAGTCCATCGCGGTATTGCCGCCGCCCAGCACGATGACGCGCGGCTGCACGCTCGTCACATGGCCGAAGGACACCGAGGCCAACCAGTCGATGCCGATGCGGATCTGCGCCGCGGCCTCGCTCCGGCCCGGCAGCGCCAGGTCGCGGCCACGCGGCGCGCCGCAGCCGACGAAGACGGCATCAAAGCCCTCGGCCAGCAGCTGCTTCATCGAGTCGATGCGCTGGCCGGCGCGGAACTCGACACCGAGGCCGAGGATGTAGCCGCATTCCTCGTCGATCACCTGCTCGGGCAGGCGAAAGCGCGGAATCTGGCTGCGGATGAAGCCGCCGGCCTTGGCCTCGCCATCGAACACCGTCACCGCATAGCCCTGGGTCGCCAGGTCGCGAGCCACGGTCAGCGAGGCCGGCCCGGCGCCGACACAGGCGACGCGCCGGCCATTGCGCGGCAGCGGCTGGGGCAGCAGTGCGCGCAGCTCCTCGCTCTTGTGATCGGCCGCCACCCGCTTCAGGCGGCAGATGGCCACCGCCTCGGGCTTTTTGTCGCCAACGTTCTTCTCCTCGACGCGGCCGCGCCGGCAGGCCGGCTCGCAGGGCCGGTCGCAGGTGCGGCCGAGCACGCCGGGGAAGACGTTGGACACCCAGTTGACCATATAGGCCTCGTCGTAACGACCCTGGGCAATCAGGCGGATGTATTCGGGGACGGGGGTATGGGCCGGGCAGGCCCACTGGCAATCAACAACCTTGTGGAAATAGGCCGGATCGGCGGTATCGCTGCGTTGCACCTGGGGCGTCCTCCTGTGCTGACCCAGCCGAACCGCCTTGTGGTGCATGGCGCACCGGTTTGCAGCCCCGCTGTGCGTTGCAGTCTACGCCCGCCGCAGCAAACTGGAATGCGCGGGCAAACCCCAGCGTCAGACAGGGATCAACGCGCGGCGCCCAAGACCTCGCGCTGCCACAGCGCCGGCAGCTTCTTCACTTCCCAGGCCCAGATGGCCGGGTAGACGACGCGAGCGCTTTGGTACTGGGCACTGTCGAGCAGCTGGCCGCGCACCGATTCCGGCAGGTTCAGGTGCTCGATCCGTATCGGCCGCGCATGACCGCGGGCCAGGTTGATCTGCCCGGCATCGCTGAAGATGTACTCGCGCGCCAGCTGCGCCGCATTCGGGTGGGCGGCGTGCTTGTTGATGATGGGCGTGTAGCCGCTGGTCACCGAGCCATCGCTGGGGATCAGGATTTCATAGTCTTCCGGGCGGCGCATCCGCGCCCGCTTGTCCAGCGCGATGAAGTCCCACATCACGAACACGTCGGCGTCCAGCTTCTCGATCTGGGCGGCGCCGGGGTTGTCGGTCAGCAGCCGGCCCTGGCGGGCCAGCTGGGCGAACTTCTCCAGCGCCGGCTGCAGCCGCGTCTCGGCGCCGCCGAGTGCAATCGCCGCGGCCAGCACGCCGGCATTGGCCTGCGCGGTCGGGCCAACGGCGCCGATCAGCAGCTTGTAATCGCCGTCGAACACCGCCTTCCAGCTGCGCGGCACGCTGGCCACGCGGCGGGTATTGACCATGAAGGCAATCGTGCCGGTGTAGGCCAGCGCCCAATGGCCGTCGGGGTCTTTGGCCCAATCGGGGATTTGCGCCCAGTTCGCCGGCTTGTGCGCCCGGGTGACGCCGCGGCTGCGGGCCAGCGCACCGAACTCGAAGCCGACATCGCCGATATCGATGCCGGGGCGGCGCCCGGGCTGCTCCATCGCGGCGATCTCGTCGCCGCTGTTCATGTTCTCGTCCTGATGCTGCAGCCCGTAGAGGCGCTTCAGATCGGCCCAGGTCTCGCCCCAGTTGGCCCAGCGGTCGGGCATGCCGGCACTGTTGACCTGCCCCTCGGCGCGCGCCGCGCGTTCCAGCTCGCGAGGCTGCGCCGCGGCCACACCAGCGGCTAGCAGCCAGGCGGCGGCGAGCAGGGAAGGCAGCGCGGGGAGCTTCATCACGGCGGGGCAAAAACGGGTAGGCGAGCAGTTCTGTGCGGGCCAGAACAGGGCGCTTCAGCTTAGCACCCTGGCTTTTCCGGCCGCCAGGCACAAATTAACGTGATGCCGTCAGCGCCGCCGATTTGAGTTGCGACAAGGGCATCGCGGCAGAAGCCCCACAGCACGCACCCAAAGCGGGCATTCTCCAGTAAGCTCAAAGCGTTGCCCTCCACAGGAAGACGCGCTGATGCACAGGCCGACGGTTCTGGTGGTTGATGATGAGCCGCTCAATCTGGCGGTTCTGTCCAAGCTGCTCAATCCGCAGTACCGGGTGCTGGGTGCCCGCTCGGCTGCCAGTGCGTTGGCCCTGCTGTCCAGCGAGCTGCCCGATCTGATCCTGCTGGACATCATGATGCCCGAGGTCGATGGCTACGCGATGCTGGCCAAGCTCAAGGCCGACCCGCGCACCTGCGAGCTGCCGGTGATCTTCGTCACCGCGCTGGGCGCCGAGCAGGATGAGGAACGCGGTTTTGCCGAGGGCGCGGTCGACTACATCGTCAAGCCGATCAAGCCGGCGGTGGCGCTGGCCCGGGTGCGCACCCAGCTGGAGCTGAAGCGCTCACGCGACCGCCTGGCCGACCAGAACAGCTGGTTGGAGGCCGAGGTGGCGCGGCGCACCCACGAAAGCCTGATCGCACAAGACCTGACCCTGTGCGCGCTGGCCGAGCTGGCCGAGACGCGCGACAACGAGACCGGCAATCACATCCTGCGCACGCAAGGCTATGTTGAGGCGCTGGCGCGCCAGCTCCAGCCGCTGTCCGGCTTTGCCGAGGAGCTCAATGAGGCCCAATTGCTGCGCATTGTCAAGGCCGCGCCGATGCATGACATCGGCAAGATCGGCATCCAGGACCACATCCTGCTCAAGCCCGGGCGGCTGACGCCGGAAGAGTTCGAAATCATGAAGACCCATGCGCGCATCGGTGGGCAGGCCATCGAACGCGCGCTGAGCAAGGTGCGCCAGATGCACCAGGCTGGCGGTGACGATGACAGCCAGCCGCTGCCCGAGTCGATCCGCTTCCTGGAAGTGGCGCGCACGATTGCCAATCACCACCATGAGCGCTGGGACGGCAGCGGCTACCCGGACGGCCTGAGCGGCACTGCCATCCCGCTGGCGGCGCGGCTGATGGCGCTGGCCGATGTGTTTGATGCACTGACGATGCGCCGCGTCTACAAGGAGCCCTGGCCGGTCGAGAAGGCGATCGCCCATATCGAGGCCGAGGCCGGCAAGCACTTCGATCCCACCATCGTTGCCGCCTTCGTCAACATCCAGGCCGAGTTCCGCGCCATCGCCGCGCGGCTGAGCGACTGATGGTGCTGCAGTCCGTGTTGAGCGAGCTGGAACTGGGGGTGCTGTTCGCGCACAACCCGGCGCCGATGGTGATCTACCGTATCGACACCCTGCGACTGTGTGCCGCCAACGCCGCCTTCTGCGCGCTCTACGGCTATGAGCGCAGCGAGATCGACGGCCTGCCGGCCAGCGATCTCTTCATCGCCGAGGAGCGCGACAACGCCGCGGCGCTGGCTCGCAGCCTGGAGGGTGCGGTGCGCGTCGGCGAGTGGCGCCATCTGAGCAAGCTGGGCGCCACGCTGAACGTGATGACGCATTCGCAGCCGGTGTTGTATCAGGGCCTGGCCTGCCGGCTGACCATCGTCACCGACATCACCGCCTTGCGCCGCAGCCAGCAGCGCGACCGCAGCCGGGTCGCACTGATGGAAAGCCTCGCCATGGGCGCCAGCCAAGCGGCCCTGCTGACCCAGCTGGTGCTGGCCCACGAAGCGCTGTTCCCCGACAGCCTGTGCTCCATCCTGCTGCTCGACGCCAGCGGCCAGCACCTGACCGGCGGCGCCGCTCCACACCTGCCGGACTTTTACAACGCCGCCATCGAGGGCTTGGCGATCGGGCCGACGGTGGGCAGCTGTGGCGCCGCCGCGGCGACCGGCCAGCGCGTCATCGTGGCCGACATCGCCAGCCACCCAAATTGGATCCCCTTCAGGGAGCTTGCGGCCCGCGCGGGCCTGGCGGCCTGCTGGAGCGAGCCCATCATCGGCCCGCAAGGCCGTGTGCTGGGCTCTTTCGCCATCTACCGGCGCAGCCCGGGCACGCCCAGCGAAGAGGAACTCGAGCACCAGGCCTTCTCGGTACAGCTGGCCGCCACGGCCATCATGCAGGGCGACACCACCGATCAGCTGCGCCGCAGCGAGCAACGGCTGCGCAGCATCCTCGGCGCCCTGCCTGACCTGGTCTGGCTCAAGGATGCCCAGGGGCGCTATATGGCCTGCAATGCCGCCTTCGAGCGTTGGGTAGACCGCAGCGAGGCCGAGCTGCGCGGCGTCACCGAGCAGGCCTTTGGCGACGAGGCCGAGGCCGAACGGGTGCGGCGCAGCGACGCGCTGGTGATCGAAACCCGCCGGCCCCAGCCCGACGAGCGCTGGCTGCAAGGGGCCCGCGCCGAGCAGCGCGCGCTGTACGACATCGTCAAGACGCCGCTGCTGAACGAGCAGGGCGAGCCGGTGGGCATCGTCGGCGTGGCGCGTGACATCACCGAAATCCGCCGCCGCGAGGCGCGTATCCATAGGCTGAATCGCTCCTATGCGCTGCTCAGCGGCGTCAACGAGGCCATCGTGCGCTTGCGCGACACCGGGCAGTTGTTCGCCGAAGTCTGCCGGATCGCGGTGCAGGTGGGCGGCTTCCGGATGGCCTGGATTGGGCGGCTGGACGAGGCCTGCCAGTTGGTCGTTCCGTGCAGCCATGCCGGTCATGTTGATGGTTATCTTGACACCCTGCGCATCCCGCTGGAAACCTCCGCCGGTCCCACAGCGCGGGCCATGCGCAGCGGCCAGCCCATGCTGGCCAACGATATCGCCGGCGACCCGCTGATGGCCTTCTGGCGCGATGCGGCGCTGGCACGAGGCTACCGCTCTTCGGCGGCCTTCCCGATCAGCAGCGGCGGCCAGATCCAGCATGCGTTGATGGTTTATTCGGTCGATGTCGGCCACTTCGATGCCGAGCAGGTGGAGCTGATGCTGCGCCTGGCGCAGGACATCGGCCTGGCCCTCGCGGTGGATGCCGCCGAGGCCGGCCAGCGCAAGGAACAGAGCTTCAACAAGCAACTGATCGAATCGGTGGCCGGCGCCTTCTTCGTGCTCGACGCACAGGGCCAGCTCCGGCAGTGGAACCGCCGCCTGGAGGAAATGAGCGGCTACGACAGCGCCACCATCGCCGGCAAACGGGCACCCGACTTTTTCTCCGACGCGGAGAAACCGCTGATCAGGCGCCGCCTGGCCGACGCCTTTGCGCAGGGCGAGGCCAGTGTTGAGGCCAGTCTGCTGCGTCAGGATGGCGGGCGAACGCCTTGCCTTTTCGTCGTGCGTCGGCTTGAGGGCAGCCAACCGCTGATGGTGGGCACCGGTATCGACATCTCCGACCGCGTGCGCTCGGCCCAGGAACTGGACCGCTATCGCATCCACCTCGAAGAGCTGGTCGCCACCCGCACCGCCGAGCTGGAGGCCGCCAATGCCAGGCTCAGCCGCGAGGATCAAAGGCTGCGCGCCATGCTGGCGCTGAGCCAGCAGGCCAGTCAGCTGGGCGAACAGCAACTGTTGGAAACGGCCATCGAAGAGATTGCCCGGCTCAGTGGCAGCCCGGTGGCCGCGCTGCACCTGCTCGAGCAAGCCGGCGAAGGCGCTGCGTTGCGCACCGTTGCCGGGGCCTGGACGCGCGGCACACCAGCCACCATCCAGACCATGGCGGAGCGTGTGGCAGCTCCCGGCAGCCCGGCGCGGCTGTGGGAGTTGGCGGCCGAGCGCGGCTGCGCTGTGAAGCTTCAGTCTGCTCACAGCAACGACGTTGCAATCGCTTGCCCACCGGGCGTGGAGCGGGCCCTTGCCCTGCCGGTGCTCGGCCAGGGCCGGCTGCGGCTGGTGCTGTGTGTGGCCAACAAGCCGAGCCCCTACGACGACGCCGACGAGCGCGAGTTGCTGCAACTGGCAGGCGATCTCTGGTCCATCGTCGAGCGCCGCCGCATCGAGCTTGATCTGCACGAGGCCAAGCTGGCTGCCGACGCTGCCAACCAGGCCAAGAGTGCGTTCCTGGCCAATATGAGCCACGAGATCCGTACGCCGATGAATGCCGTGCTGGGCTTTGCCCACCTGCTGCGCCGTGAGCCGCTGAGTGCCGCGCAGCAGGAACACCTGAACAAGATCGCCGATGCCAGCCAGCATCTGCTGCAGGTGATCAACGACATCCTCGACTTTTCCAAGATTGAGGCGCACAAGATCAGCCTGGAACCGATTGACTTCGAGCTGCGCGCCTGCGTCGAGCGCGTCCGCGCGATGCTCGCCGACCGTGCCGAGGCCAAGCGCATCGCGCTGCGGCTGGAGTTGGCGCCCAGCTGCCCGGCCCTCGTCCACGGCGACCGGCTGCGGCTGGAGCAGATCCTGCTGAACCTGCTCAGCAATGCGGTCAAGTTCACCGAGCAGGGCGAGGTGCGCCTGACCGTGCAGCCGCTCGACGGGGCGCGGCTGCGTTTTCTGGTCGACGACAGCGGCATTGGCATGTCGCCGCGCCAGATGGAACACCTGTTTGAAGCCTTTCAGCAGGCCGATGCCTCGATCACCCGACGCTTTGGCGGCACCGGCCTGGGCCTGGCCATCAGCCGCCGCCTGGCCCAGCTGATGCATGGGGATATTGGCGTTCGCAGCGAACCCGGCCGTGGCAGCAGCTTCTGGTTGGACCTGCCTCTGCCTGCCGCGCTGGGCCGCGGCACGGTGGCCGCCAGCGGCGGGCCTGCCAGCCAATCGCAAAGGCTGCGTCCGGCCCGGGTGCTGCTGGCCGAGGACAACCCGATCAACCAGGAAGTGGCGATGGCGCTGCTGGAGGAGCTGCAGGTCGCCGTTGACGTGGCCGACGATGGTGCGATGGCGCTGCGCATGGCGCAGCAGGGCACCTACGATCTGGTGCTGATGGATGTTCAGATGCCTGAAATGGACGGGCTGCAGGCCACACGGGCGATGCGTCAGATTCCGGCGCTGGCTGGCCTGCCCATCGTGGCCATGACAGCCAATGCCTTCGCCGAAGACCGCGCGCAATGCCTGGCCGCGGGCATGAGCGACTACCTGGCCAAGCCGGTCGACCCAGCGGCGCTGAAGCAATGCCTGCTGCGCTGGTTGCCCGGCGAGGCCGAGTCAGACGCGAGCGTCGCTGGCGAACTGGCGCCCATCGATTGGGCGGCGCTGCAGCGGCTGCTGGACAGGTTGCAACCGCTGCTGATCAGCTATGACACCGCCGCCGCCGATCTGGTCGAGCAGGAGCAGGCGGCGCTGGTGCAGGCGCTCGGCGAACGCGGCCAGCAGTTTGTGCGCCTGGTGCTGGATTTCAGCTTCGCCGAGGCCGAAGATGCCCTGGTCGAGCTGCAACGCGCGATGCGCCAGTCTCACCCCACCCATGCCCAAGCGCACAGCACCGAGGCCGGCTGAACCGGGATAATGCGTTCACGCTGCGTTCCTCAGCGCCCAGATCCCGCCCGCTCCCCGATGCTGACCCTGACACTGCCCCCGCGCTGGCCCCTTGTGATGCTCACTGCTGCCCTGCTGGGTGGTTGCGCGCTGCCGCAGAGCAGCCCCACGCCGCGCAAGACCTCGGTCTACCAGAACGAGCGCTTCAACTCCGACGAGACCTTCTCACGGCTGTTCGACGGCAGCGTCGACGAGACTTGCGAGGCGGCACGCCGGGCGCTGCTGAGCCAGGGCTATGTGATCAACAGCGCCAAGTCCGGCCTGGTCAATGGCAGCAAGCGCTTCCAGCCCGATGGCGAGGTGCATGTGGAAATCAGCTTCAATGTCGTCTGCGTGCCCGACGGCAAGAACGCCCAGATCGCGACCGCCTATGTCTCGGCCCAGCAGGACCGGTACGCCATCAAGAAGAGCAGCAACGCCACCAGCATCGGTGTCAGTGCCATCGGCTCGATCTCGGTGCCGCTGTCGTCCAGCCAGGATTCAATGGTCAAGGTGGCGTCCGAGACCATTCCCGCCGGCGAGTTCTACGACCGCTATTTCGCCCTGATGCAGAAGCTGCTGCGCGAGCAATTGGTTGAACAGTGAAACCTCGGGAGACCGCTGCCATGAAGAACTGCCTGATGCTTGCCGGCCTGCTGGCCCTGTTGCCGCTGGCCGGCTGCGACGTCATCTACGAGGCTGCCCAGGATCAGGCCCAGCGAGACTGCAGCCGGCTGACCGACAACGTCGCCTACCGCGACTGCATGAAGCGCAACAGCGACAGCTACGACAGCTACGAGAAGAAGCGCGAGAAGGCCAAGTCGGGCAGCTGAACGGAGCAGGCGCGCCGCTGTCATCGCGGCGTCACGGCACTTGATCACCATCGCGGGCTGACATCCCGGGCTGCCCCCGGGGGCAGTGCCGGAGATGCGCGATGGTGGTGATCGAGGTAGACAAGCTGAGCAAGCGCTTCGGCGCCAAGCCCGCCTTGCGCGAGGTCTCGCTGCAGGTCGAGCGTGGTGAGATGGTCGCCCTGCTGGGCGCCTCGGGTTCCGGCAAATCGACGCTGCTGCGCCATCTGAACGGCCTACATCGCGGCGACGCTGGCAGCGTGCACCTGCTCGACCGCGAGGTGCAAGCCGATGGCCGCATCGCCGCGGATGTGCGCGCCACCCGCGCCCGCGTGGCGATGATTTTTCAGCAGTTCAATCTGGTCGACCGCCTGCCGGTGCTGAGCAATGTGCTGGCCGGCGCCTTGCACCGGATGCCGGCCTGGCGCTGGGCGCTGGGCCGCTTCACCGAGGCCGAGCTGGCGCGGGCCTTCGCGGCGCTGGAGCGTGTGGGCATCGGCGCCTGTGCCTGGCAGCGCGCCTCGACGCTGTCCGGCGGCCAGCAGCAGCGCGCCGCCATCTCGCGGGCCCTGGTGCAGGGCGCCGAGATCATCCTGGCCGACGAACCGATCGCCTCGCTGGACCCCGAATCGAGCCGCCGCGTGATGCAGCTGCTGGCCGAGCTGAACCGCGAGCTGGGTGTCACCGTGATGGTGTCGCTGCATCAGATCGACTACGCCTTTGCCTTCTGCCCGCGCACCATCGCGCTGCGCCATGGCGAGGTCGTCTACGACGGCCCGACCACCGCGCTCAGCAATGAGCGACTGCAACAGCTCTATGGCACGCAGAGCGAAGAGCTGCTGCTGCCCGCCCAACTGCCCGGCCTGAAGAAGCCCGTGCCCGCCCTGCACCCCGAGCCGGTGCTGCAGGCGGCCTGAGAACACCCACAAGAACGATCCCTGCTTTCACTTTTTCAAGAGCGAGACCCCTATGCAACGCCGTAACGTTCTGGCCCTGCTGGCCACCACCGCCGCCTGCTGGCTGGGCAATGTCCAGGCCCAGGCTGTCAAGGAAATCAACTTCGGCATGATCACGACCGAATCGTCCGCCCATCTGAAGGGCGCCTGGCAGCCGCTGCTGGACGATATGAGCCGGGCCACCGGCCTGAAGGTCAATGCCTTCTTCGCCACCGACTACTCCGGCGTCATCGAGGCGATGCGCTTCAACAAGGTGCAGATCGGCTGGTTCGGCAACAAGTCGGCCATCGAGGCCGTCGACCGTGCCCAGGGTGAAGTGTTCGCCAAGACCGTCGGCAAGGACGGCAACGAAGGCTATTACTCGATCCTCGTTGTCCATGCGGACAGCCCCTACAAGTCGCTGGACGATGTGTTGAAGGCGCGCGCCAACCTGACGCTGGGCTTTGGCGATCCGAACTCGACCAGCGGCACCCTGGTGCCCGGCTACTTCGCCTTTGCGCAGAACAAGGTCGAGCCGACGCGCGACTTCAAGCGCATGGTGCGCGCCAACCACGAGACCAATCTGCTGGCCGTCGTCAACAAGCAGGTCGATGTGGCCACCAACAACACCGAGAACTGGCACCGCTTCTCGATCACCAATGGCGACAAGCTCGGCCAGCTGCGCGAAATCTGGCGCTCGCCGCTGATCGCCAGCGACCCCATCGTCTGGCGCAAGGACCTGGACGAAGGCACCAAGGCCAAGCTGCGCGACTTCCTGCTCAGCTACGGCAAGAAGCCGGCCGAGCGCGAGATCCTGGAAAAGCTCAGCTACAGCGCATTCCGTGCCTCCAGCAATGCCCAGCTGGGCCCGGTGCGCCTGCTCGAACTGGCCCGTGAACGCGCCAAGATCGAGAACGACGCCGCACTGGCGGCCGACGAAAAGAGCAAGAAGCTGGCCGATATCGACACCCGCCTGGCCGAGCTGAACAAGCAGCAGGCCAAGCTGCAGTGATGCCCGTGAGCGCCGCGACACCGATCAACGCGCCACAGGGTCAGGTCTTGCCTGCGCCTGGGAGCCAGGCTGTGCCGCCACGGCCGCCGATGCGCAGCTGGCTGCTGATCGCCTGGGCCTTGTTGCTGGCCTTGCTGGCCGGCAGCTGGCGCGGCGCCGATATGCGGCCGCTGGACCTGATCCGCGACGCCGGCAATATCGCCAGCTACGCCGCCGGTTTCTTCCCGCCGGATTTCGGCGAATGGCGCTACTACCTGCAGGAACTGCTGATCACGCTGCAGATCGCGCTGTGGGGCACGGCGCTGGCCATCGTGGCCTCGGTGCCGCTGGCCCTGCTGGCGGCCGGCAACTTGACGCCGGCCTGGGTGCACCAGCCGGTGCGCCGCTTCCTCGATGCCTGCCGCGCCATCAACGAGATGGTGTTCGCGCTGCTCTTCGTCGTCGCCGTCGGCCTGGGGCCGTTTGCCGGCGTGCTGGCGCTGTTCGTGCACACCACCGGCGTGCTGGCCAAGCTGTTCTCGGAGGCCGTCGAGGCCATCGATCCGCAGCCGGTCGAGGGCCTGCGCGCCACCGGCGCCCATCCGCTGGCCGAGGTGCTCTACGGCGTCATCCCGCAGGTGATGCCGCTGTGGGTGTCCTATGCCTTGTACCGCTTTGAATCGAATGTGCGCTCGGCCTCGGTGGTCGGCATGGTCGGCGCCGGCGGCATCGGCATGGTGCTGTGGGATGTGATCCGCGGCTTCCAGTATGGCCAGACCGCCGCGGTGCTGATCCTGCTGGTGATCTCGGTGGCACTGATCGACCTGATCTCCTCGCAGGTTCGCAAGCGATTGGTTTGATGCTTTGGGAGCCGCGGCCATGGACATCATCGAACGGATTGACGCCTTGTTTGAAGCCCACGGCCGCCAGCCCTACGAGGGCCTGCGCGCCGAGCCCATCAGCGCGCTGGAACATGCGCTGCAATGTGCGCAGTTGGCCGAGTGGGCCCATGCCGACGCGACGCTGGTCGGCGCCGCGCTGCTGCACGACATCGGCCATTTCGTCGAGCGCTGCGACGACATCAGCGACGATCTGCACGAGCTGCGCGCGCTGCCTCTGCTGGAGAACCACTTCAGCGCAGCCCTGACCGAACCGATACGCCTGCATGTGCAGGCCAAGCGCTATCTGGTCGCCACCGATCCGGCCTATGCCCAGGGCCTGAGCCCGGCCTCGCGGCATTCGCTGCGGCTGCAGGGCGGGCCGATGAACGAGGGCGAACTCAGCGCCTTCGCGGCTCGGCCCTATGCCACCGAGGCGCTGGCGCTGCGCCGCTGGGACGATCTGGCCAAGACCCCGGGCCAGGCCACCCCGCCGCTGGACTACTACCTGGCGCTGCTGAGCGAGCTGCTGCCGCGCACCCGACTGGAGTGAGGCCCGTGCGGGGCGCCCGCGCCCGGGCGACACCTTTGGCGCTACAGTGCCAGCCATCCCCCAGCAGGAGCCCGCCGATGAAGCAGAACCCGCCCCAGGCCCGCCAGCGCAGCCGCCGCCAGCGCAAGAAGCTGCGCATCGGTGAATTCCAAGAACTGGCCTTCGATGTGCACGCGACGTTGAAGGCCGAGCTTGACGACGCCGCGCAGGAGCGCTTCATCGACGAGCTGCTGCTGCAGCTGATCCTGCCCCGCGGCCTGGACTTCGGCGGCGGCGCCAGCGGCGGCTTCGTCGCCAAGCTGGGTCGTGGCTCGGCCACCGAGGCCGACCGCGAGGCCGTGGCCGCCTGGTTCCGTGCCCGCAGCGAGGTCGCTGCCGTCACCGTGTCGCCGCTGCAGGATGCCTGGCACGATGGCACCCAGTACGTGCTGACGCCGCAAGCATGATGAACAACGCCATCCTGCAGCCGGTCTTTGCGTTGGCCGGCTGGACCGGCCTGGTGCTGCTGATGATCCCGCTGCGCCGCGTCGGC
Organism: Roseateles aquae; assembly: GCF_032337115.1. Lineage (NCBI taxonomy): Bacteria > Pseudomonadati > Pseudomonadota > Betaproteobacteria > Burkholderiales > Sphaerotilaceae > Roseateles > Roseateles aquae. The sequence continues at coordinate 80,074 of NZ_JAVXZY010000014.1, read as the reverse complement.
GCCGCGCGCCGGCGCGAGCTGCGCATCGACGATTTCAAGTACGGCGAATCAAGCGCAGTGCCGGCCCATGTGAGCATTCCGAACCGCAACTACATGAACCTGCTGGAGCTGCCGCTGCTGTTCTATGTGGCCTGCCTGATGCTGTTCGCCGCCCAGACCGCCACGGCCGCGCTCGTGACCACCGCGTGGCTCTACGTGGCGCTGCGCATCGTTCACAGCCTGATCCACCTCAGCTACAACAAGGTGCTGCACCGCTTTGCCGTCTTCGTGCTCAGCAACGTGGTGCTGGTGCTGCTGTGGCTGCAGGCAGGCTGGGCGCTGTTCTGAGGTCGTGCTCCTGCATAGCCCCCAATCCGGGTGATCTATTTGCACTGAATTGCGTGGTTATCATTTGCCCATAGCCAGTACGGCAAAGGGGGACACATGAACACACGCATTTTTCACAAGGGCCTGCTCGGCCTGGTGATCGGCAGCCTGCTCAGCAGCTGTGGCGGGGGTGGGGGCTCAGCGTCGCAGACCAGCAGCTATGAAACCACGCTGCAGCTGGACCACTACATGGACGGTTGCAATGGGATGTTCGAGTACCTGTGCCTGCGTGCGCGCAGCAGCGATACCGCCGACTGGGCGCCCATCGGCAATGCCATCCAGGGCTTCAAGTTTGAATGGGGTCATCGCTACAGCCTGCGGATTCGCGTGACCGAACGCGCGGTGCCTCCCATACCTGACGCGCCAAGCACGCAGGTCACTTACGAGCTGCTGCAGCTGCAGTCAGACACGCCGCAGCCCAGCAAGACAGCCTTCACGATCAAGATCCGTCAGCCGCAATACTCGCTTGAACTGGCGAACGACGGCAGCTGGCGCCTGCTCGGCCTGCCGTTGAGCTGCAGCACGGCGATCTGCCTTTCGCTGGCCAAGGCGCAGAGCACCAGACAGGAGGTGCAGCTTGATTTCGACCACAGCAACGCCCCGCAAGGCCCCTTGAATCTGTTGGCCGTGCGCTTGTCTGGCGCCTGAGCTGGGGCGCTGTCGCCAGACCTGCCCCAGCCGCCGCGCTCACAGCCCGTGCGTCACCAGCTTGAAGTCCGGATCATCCGGGAAGGGCTTGATCGCAAAGCCCAGGCCGCGCATCAGCTTCAGCATGCCGGGGTTGTTGGCCAGCACCAGGCCTTCGATCTCGGCCAGGCCCTTGTCGCGGGCCACATCCATGATGCTTTCCATCAGCCGTGAGCCCAGGCCGCGGCCGTTGAAATCATCGGCGACGACCAGCGAAAACTCGCAGCTGCTCGGGTCCGGGTTGGTGATGTAGCGTGACACGCCGACGATGCGCTCGCTCTCGACGATCTCGCCATCCGGCCCCGGCTGACGCTCGCGGTGCACGGCCACCAGGGCCATCTCGCGGTCGTAGTCGATCAGCGTGAAGCGGGCCAGCATCGCCGGCGGCAGCTCCTTCATGTGCGAGACAAAGCGGAAGTAGCGGCTCTCGGCCGACAGCTCCTGCACCAGGCGCTGCAGCATCTGCGCGTCGTCCGGATGCACCGGCCGCACCAGCACCTCGCCGCCGCCGCGCAGCGGCCAGAGCTGCTCGTAGCGGGCCGGGTAGGGCAGGATGGCCAGGTGCTGGTAGTTGCTCGAGCTGCCGGACAGCGCCTGCGGCGCGCTGTCGATGACGATGCGCGCATCGACGGCGACCGCACCGTGCTCGTCGACGATGATGGGATTGATGTCCATCTCGCGCAGCTGTGGCAGCTCGCAGACCATCTCGGACACGCGCAAGAGGATCTGCTCCAGCGCATCGACATCGGCGGCCGGCGCGCCGCGCCATTCGCCCAGTGTCTCGGCCACCCGCGAGCGCTCGATCAGCCGGCGGGCAAGGAACTGGTTCAGCGGCGGCAGCTCCATCGCGCGATCGCGTATCAGCTCGATCATCGTGCCGCCGGCGCCAAACACCAGCACCGGGCCGAAGGGCACATCGGTGGTCAGGCCCACATAGATCTCGCGGCCGCGCTCGGCGCCGGCCATCTTCTGCACCGTCACGCCATTGAGCCGCGCCGTGGGCTGGGCGCGAGCCACCCGCTCCATCATCGCCTTGTAGGCATCGCGCACCGCCAGGCCGCTGCCGAGGTTCAGCTCCACGCCCTGCACATCGGACTTGTGGCTGATGTCCGGCGAATCGATCTTCAGCGCCACCGGGAAGCCGAGCTGGGTGGCGATCATCATCGCCTCGTTGGCCGTGCGCGCCAGCAGCGTCTGCGTCACCGGGATGTGGAAGGCCGACAGCAGGGTCTTGCTCTCCATCTCGGTCAGCACCTTGCGGCGCTCGGCCAGCACGCTGTCGATCACCAGCCGCGCGCCTTCCAGATCGGGCTTGGCCAGCGAGGACAGCGGCGGCGGCGTCTGCTGCAGCAGGCGCTGGTTGGCATAGAAGGCGGCGATATGGCCGAAGGCGCCGACGGCCGCCTCGGGCGTGCGAAAGCTCGGGATCTGTGCCTCGTTGAGCAGGCCGCGGGCGGCCTGCAGCTCCGGGCTGTCGCCCATCCAGCAGCACAGCAGCGGCTTGGCCAGGCCGCTCTTGATCTCGGCCAGCGCCCGCGACACCGCCGCCGCATCGCCGCCGGGCTTCGGTGAATGGATGGCCAGCACGCCGTCAATCTGGGCGTCGCGGCCGGCCGCCTCGATGGCCGCGCGGTACTGCGCCGGTGTGGCTTCTTCCGAAAGATCGATCAGATCGGACAAGCTGGCCTGCGCCGGCAGCAAGGGCTGCAGCGCCGCCCGCGCCTCGCTGCCCAGCTGGCCCAGCTGCAGGCCGACTTGCGGCAGGCGGTCGGCCGCCAGCACGCCGGGGCCGCCGCCATTGGTGACGATGGCCAGGCGCCGGCCCACCGGGCGGTAGCGCGAGGCCAGGCATTTGGAGGCCGAGAACAGCTCGACAAAGCTGCGCACCCGCACCGCACCGGCGCGGCGCAGCGCAGCGTCGAAGACCTCGTCGCTGCCCACGATGGCGCCGCTGTGCGTCTGCGCCGCCGTCGTGCCGGCCGCCTGGCGACCGCCCTTGAGCACGATCACCGGCTTGGCATTGGCGGCCATGCGCAGCGCGCTCATGAAGCGGCGCGACTGCGCAATGCCCTCCAGGTAGACGACGATGCTGTGCGTCTGGCCGTCGTTGGCGAGGAAGTCCAGCACCTCGGCGATATCGACCGCGGTGTGCGGGCCCAGCGAGACCACCGAGGAGAAGCCAACGCCGTTGTTGCTGGCCCAGTCCAGCATCGCCGTTGTCAGCGCGCCCGACTGCGACACCAGGGCCAGCGGCCCAGGCGCGGCCAGCGGCCCGGCGGCGCTGGCGTTGAGCTGCAGCCGCGGCCGCTGCAGACCGAGGCTGTTGGGCCCGAGCAGCTGCACGCCCTCGCGGCGGGCGATGCGCTTGAGCTCAGCGGCCTGTTCGGCGCCTATGCCGCTGGAGAGGATCAGCGCCGCGCGGCAGGTCATGCGCCCAGCCACCTCCAGCGCCGCCGCCACATCGGCCGCCGGCAGCGCGATGATGGCCAGATCGGCCCGCGCCTGGGCCAGATCGGCCAGCGTGCCGCTGGTGTGGATGTCGAGGAACTGCAGTTCGCCGCTGTAGCGCTGGGCGCGCAGGGCTTCGTGAAGGAGCCGCGCCTGCGGGGTCAGGTCTTGACTCTCGCTGCCGGCACCGGGTCGCCCGGCGAAGACGACGATCGATTGCGGCGCAAACAGCGGGCTGAGGTAATGCTTGTCCATCGCCCCACTCTAGGCCCTGTTGACCGTTTCGCTCATGACCTGGGGCAAGCCCGGGCCAGCTGGTGGCTCGGCCAGCGTCGTCCAGACCCGTTCGTCCTGCCACTGCGCCACCCAGACCGGCACCTGCTCGGCCGGCATCGGGCGGGCAATGCCATAGCCCTGAGCCATCCGGCAGCCGAGCTGGAGCAGGGCCGCGCCGTGGGCCAGGGTCTCGACGCCTTCGGCAATCACCGGCCGGTTGAAGGCGCGGGCCAGGCGCACCACGCTGTCGACGATGCCGAAGTCGCTGGCGTCGCTGAGCATGTCGCGAACAAAGCTCTGGTCGATCTTGATCAGCTGCACCGGCAGCGCGCGGAAATAGGCCAGCGAGGAATAGCCGGTGCCGAAGTCGTCGAGCGCAAAGCTCACGCCCAAGGCCTGGCACTGCGTCAACACCTGCACCGCCCGGCTCAGGTCCGACAGGCCGGCCGTCTCGAGGATCTCCAGTTCGAGTCGCGACGGGTCGAGCGCCGGATGGCGCTGCAGCGCTGCCGCCAGTTCCTCGACAAAGCTGTTCTGCAGCAGATGCAGGGCGCTGATGTTGACGCTGACGTGCAAATCCAGGCCCTGCTGCTGCCAGGCCAGCACCTGACGCATCGCGCTGTCCAGCACCCATTCGCCCAGCGCCACCTCCAGCTCGCTGCCGTCGACATGGTGCAAGAAGCGGCCCGGCGGTAGCAGGCCCTGTTCCGGATGCTGCCAGCGTATCAGCGCCTCCATGCCGATGACCCGACCATCGGCCAGATCGACCTTGGGCTGGTAGTACAGCACGAACTCGTCCTGGTTCAGCGCCTGGCGCAGCCGGCCTTGCTGCTCGCGCAGCACCTGGACCTGGCGGTCGTGCACCGGGTCGAACAGGTAGTAACGATTCTTGCCCGCGTCCTTGGCCATGTACATGGCCTGGTCGGCATGGCGCAACAGCGTGTCGGCATCGGCGCCGTCTTCGGGGAACAGCGTCACGCCGATGCTGGCGGTGATCTGCAGCTGCAGGCTGCCCACCTGCAAGGGCGCCTGGATCGCGCTGAGCACCCGCTCCAGCAACGGCTGGCACTGATTGCTGCGCTCCAGCTCGGCCAGCAGCAGCACAAACTCGTCGCCACCCAGCCGCGCGATGGTGTCATGGCTGCGCAGCACGCCGGCAATGCGCTCGGCGATCTGCACCAGCAGCTGGTCGCCGATGCTGTGGCCGTGCTGGTCGTTGATGCTCTTGAAACCGTCCAGGTCCAGATAGCAGACCGCCAGCGACTTGGCATTGCGCCGCGCATTGAGCAGGCCGGTGTTCAGCCGGTCGCTGAGCAGGCGGCGGTTGGGCATGCCGGTCAGCGCGTCGAAATGGGCGATGCGGTCCAGCTCGGCCTCGTGGGTTTTTTGCTGGCTGATGTCGGTGAACACGCCGATGTAGTGCTGCAGCACGCCGGCCTCATTGCGCACCACCGAGATCGACAGCATCTCGGCATAGATCTCGCCGCTCTTGCGCCGGTTCCAGATTTCGCCGCGCCAGAAGTCGTGCTGGCGCACCGAATCCCACATCTCGGCGTAGAAGGCCAAGCTGTGCTGGCCTGATGCCAGGATGCGCGGCGACTGGCCCACCACCTCGGCGGCACTGTAGCCGGTGATCCGTTCAAACGCCGGGTTGACCTTGGTGATCAGCCGCTCGGTGCTGACCACCATGATGCCTTCGTAGCTGCTGCTGAACACGGTGGCCGCCTCGCGCTGCGCCAGCTCGTAGTTCTTGCGCTCGGTGATGTCGGTGTGCGTGCCCGACATCGTCCGCGGTCGGCCGTCCTCGGTCCATTCGACGACGCGGCCGCGCGAATGTATCCAGCGCCAGTGGCCGTTCTTGTTGCGACAGCGGATCTCGACATCGTGCTGCTCGTTCACGCCGGCAAGATGAGCGTCGATCGAGCGCATCGCCGCGGCCAGATCCTCGGGATGCACCAGCTCGGGCCAGTTGTCCTGCTGCACCCGCATCTCGCCGGGATCGTAGCCCAGCATGGTTTCGAAGCGCGGGCTGACGTGGAAGACCTGACCGATCAGGTCCCAGTCCCAGTAGCCCTGGTCTGAGCCCTCCAGCACCCGCGCCAGCCGGTGCTCGTTCTCGCGCAGCGCGGCCTCGGCGCGCTTGCGTTCGCTCAGGTCACGGCCGAAGGCCATATAGCGGCCGTCTTCCATCCGCGTCGTCGTCAGCTCAACGCAGACCTCGCTGCCATCATCGCGGCGCAAGCGCCATTCGCGACGGATGAAGCGCTCCAGCTCAAGCTGCTGCAAATGCGGCTGTAGATGCTGCAGCTCATCGGCGCTGAGCATCTCGCTGATATGCATTGCCTGCAGCTGCTCCAGGCTGTGGCCGGTCAAGCGGCAGGCGGCCGGGTTGGCGTAGAGATAACGCCCCTGTTCGTCGGCAATCCAGATGCCGTCGACCGCCTCCTGCAGCACAAAGTGCAGATCGTCATCCAGGCGCTTGCGCTCCGTGATGTCCTGCAGCGTGCCGATCAGCTGGACGCATCGCCCCTGCTCATCCAGCAGCGCCTGACCACGCGCCGTCACCCAGCGCAGCTCGCCGCTATCGGCGCGGCGCAGCTGGGCGTCATGCTGAAAGCTGCCGCCATGGTCACGCAGCTGTTGCAGGGACTGAGAGATCAGCTGCCAGCTGGCCGGGAGGAAGTGGCGGTCCAGCTCAGACAACTCGGGCGGCGCTTGCGCGGGGTCGAGCCCGAAGATTGCGAACAGCTCGGCTGACCAGAAATGCGCCCCGGTCTCAAGCTGCCACGACCAGTTACCGACATGGGCCAGCCGCTGCGCCGCCAGCATCGCCGCCTCGCTGCGCTGCACCCGGGCCTCGGCCTCGCTGCGCGCGGTGATGTCGCGCGAGATGCCGAACAGGCCGGTGATGGCCTCGTCGCCATCGCGGATCACACCCTTGGTGACCAGGAAATTCAACTGGCGGCCATCCGCGGTACGCACCAGCTCCTCATGTGTTTGGGTCAGTCCCGAAGCAAGCACCGCCCGATCGCGCGCGCGGACGAATTCAGCCGTGGCGTTTGGAAAGATCGCGCCGTCGTCGGCACCAATGATGTCCTTGACCGGTCGCCCGACAAACCGCGCCGCCGCCTCGTTGGCGTACAGATAGCGGCCCTGCACATCCTTGACGAAGACGGCATCCGAGGTCCCCGACACCACCGCCTGCAGCAGGCCGCGGCTGAATTCGGCGCGCACCAGCGCCCGGCCCAGCTGCTCGCTGAGCAGGCTGACGGCCACGCCATTGAGCAGCAGAAAGACCCACTGAACCAAGTCATGTTGCGCAGCCAGGCCCAGGCTGCGGTTCGGTTCAGCCACCGACAGGGCGATCACGCCCAGCGTCGTGAACAGAGTGGCCGACAGCCCCGGCAGCCAGCCCCCCAGCAGTGCGCTGACGGTGATGGGCAGCATGAACAGAATCAGCATCGGGCGGTCGCCCAGGCTGTGGATCAATGCCCGATGAAGCGCCAGCATGAGCACACTCAACACGACAGCCAAGCCATACGCCCACCAGCGGCGGCGGCGACCACGCTGGGAAACCAGCTTGTCAATTTCGGTGGGATCATGAGCGGGCACGGCGCGCAAGGCCAGCGCAAACAACAGCGCGGTGCTGAGCACGAAAAAGACGCCCTTGGCCGTTCCTATCCAGCGCGCCTGCTCGCCAGGAACGAATTGCCCCAGCAGCTGGTCGGACAGGAATATCCACGCCAGAGCCAGCAAGAGATAGCCAACCGTGACCGACACGATATAGCGGCCGCGCGCGCCAGAACCCATCTTCACCCGCCTCCGCTGCACGGCAGGAGCTGCCGCTTCGGTGAATCCATGCAATCTGCGGGCCAGCATAGCAAAGCCTGCGCAGACAATACGGCCGATGTGGACAAGGAATGCACAGTTTTCCCGGCCGAGGCAAGGCCTGACCCCCGGTCGAATCGCTGCTGTGCTGGTGGTGCTGGCCGGCATGACCGGCACTGCCCAGGCCGATGTGCGCAGCGAAGAGATCGCCGAATGCCGCCCCGGCGAGATCGCCACCTGGGGTGATGGCGTCGACCGCCCGGCGCTGGCCACGCCGCTGCGTCTGGCCTACGAGCATGCCGGTGCGCCGGCCTGGTTCGCCAGCGCCGAGCTGCGCAGCATGCTGGCTCGCGCGGCCCATGCCTGGGCAGCCTGTGGCGTGGCCGCCGAGCTGCTGCCGCCCGGCGCTTCCGCCACGGCGGGCGCCGTGCGCGTGCAGTGGAATGCCGCCGCGGCGCGCGACACCTTCGGACTGGCCAACCTCGGCCAGCGCACGCTGAGCCTGAACCCCGACAGCTTTGCGCTGCTGCGCCAGCGCAATCCGCGTCACGATGCCCGGCAGACGCTGCAGATGGTGATCTCGCACGAGATGGGCCATTTCTTCGGCCTGATGGCGCATTCACGCCGCTGTGTCGACGTCACCAGCTACTACCACGATGGCCAGGGCCATCACTGCCTGGCCCGTGACCCCGCCCTGGTCAAGGCCAGCCCCGAGTACCGCGCCGTGCTGCCCACCGCCTGCGACATCGCGCGCTGCCGGGCCGCCAACGGCCGCTGAAAGCCCGCGCCATGCCTCGCTTTGCCGCCAATCTGTCGATGCTCTATCCGGAGCATGACTTCCTCGACCGTTTTGCCGCCGCCGCGGCCGATGGCTTCAGCGCCGTCGAATACCTGTTCCCCTATGCCTATCCGGCCGAAGTGCTGACGAGACGATTGGCCGAGCACGGCCTGCAGCAGGTCCTGTTCAACGCGCCGCCGGGCGACTGGGCGGCCGGCGAGCGCGGCCTGGCCTGCCTGCCGGGGCGTGAGGCCGAGTTCCGCGCCGGCATCACCGAGGCGCTCGCCTATGCCGCCGCGCTGGCCTGCCCGCGCCTGCATGTGATGGCCGGCATTGCGCCGGCCGGCATGCCATGGGAGCCACTGCAGGCCGCCTATCAGGCCAATCTAGCCTGGGCCGCCGCGCAGGCGGCGCGCCAGGGCGTCACGCTGCTGATCGAGCCGATCAATGGCCGCGATATGCCCGGCTATTTTCTGCAGCGCCAGCAGCAGGCGCATGAGGTGCTGGCCGCCGTTGGCGCGGCGAATCTGAGCGTGCAGATGGATCTCTATCATCTGCAGATCGTCGAGGGCGATGTCAGCACGCGGCTGCGGCAGTACCTGCCCGGCGGGCGGGTCGGCCATATCCAGATTGCCGGCGTGCCCGAGCGGCAGGAGCCCGACCGCGGCGAGCTGAACTACGACTATCTGTTCGCGCTGATCGACGAACTGGGCTACACGGGCTGGATAGGCTGCGAGTACCGCCCGCGCGCCGCCACCTCGGCGGGCCTGGGCTGGCTGCAGCGCTGGCGCTGACTCCTCAGGGCAAGCCCTCGGTGGCGGCGGGCTGCGCGGCGGCCGTCAGCCCATACAGCGCCAGCAGGCCCAGCACATGGCCGATGGCCACGCCGGGCTCGCCGGCCTCGATGCGCCCTATGGTCTGCACATGCACGCCCAGCCGTTCGGCCGCGGCCGCCTGGCCTTCGCCCGCCCGCAGCCGGGCCGCCTTGGCCGCCGCGCCGAGCGCGCGTATCGCCTGCAGGGTGTGCTCGCCGAGCTCGGAGGAAATGCGTTTGCCTTGTGCCATCGGCGTATTTTGTCAGTACAGCCGGATCGCGCTGTCGATATGCCAGCTGCGGCGGATCTCAATCACGTCGTAATCGCGCGCCAGCGCTGGCGGGAAGGCCGGATAGGCGGCCTGGCTCTGGATCACCCGGCGGATCGATTCGTCCAAGGCCGGCACACCGCTGGAGCGGATGAAGCTGATCGATTCCACCGAGCCGTCGCTGCGTATGGCCATCATCACCATCGCGTCGGTATAGGGCTGCTTGGCCGCCTCGCGCACCAGCTCCATCGTCATGTTCAGCTGGATCTTGCGGGCCATCGCCTCGGCATAGGCGACCAGCTCGCCATTCGGGTCGCTGCGCCCGAGCAGGCGGCCACGGCGCAGCGCGCTGGCGGCGGGCAGCAGTGGCGAGTTGGCGCGGGTGGCGGCATTGGCCTGAGCAGCAGCGGCCTCGCGCTGCGCCGCCTCCTCATTCAGCTGCCGGCCGATGGCGCGCAGCTTGGCCTCGCGGGCCTCGGCCTCGGCCAGCGCCGCCGCCCGCACGGCGGCCTGCCGAGCGGCTTCCTGCCTGACGGCCTCGGCGCGTGCCGCTTCCAGGCGTTGCGCCTCCAGTCGAGCTGCCAGCTGGCGGTCAGCCTCTTGGCGCTCCGCCACCTGCCGCAGGGCCTCAAGCCGTGCAGCCTCGACCCGCGCTGCTTCCAGGCGGGCCGCTTCCGCACGGGCCGCGGCCAGCCGCGCGGCTTCGGCACGTTCGGCTTCTTGGTGGGCCGCCGCCAGCCGCTGTGCCTCCTGGCGCTGCGCTTCGGCCCGCGCCGCTTCCTGTCTGGCGGCTTCAGCGCGGGCGGCCTCCAGACGCAGCACCTCGGCCTGGCTGGCGGCCTGTGCCGCCGCTTGTGCCGCCGCCTGCTCGGCCAGCCTGGCGGCGGCCTGCTGGCGCAGTGCTTCCAAGCGTGCGGCCGCCTGCCGCGCCGCCTCCTGGCGCTCGGCCTCCAGCCGTGCCGCTTCGGCCTGCACGGCCTGCTGGCGGGCAATTTCCTGATGGAGCTGCTGCAACTGCTGTTGGCGCAGCTGCCAGCGGGCGGCCAGGCGCTCGACTTCCTGGTGTGCGGCGTCCTGTTGTTGCTGCTGTTGTTGCTGCTGCTGGGCCACACGCTCAGCCGCCTGCTCTGCTTGTGAGCGCAGCAGCTGCTGCTCCAGCTGGCGTTCCCAGGTCCGCAGCGCGGCGCGCGCCTGCAGGACTTCTGGCAGGACATTTGACAGGGCGGGCTCGCTGGCCAGGCTGACTGCGCTGGCCGCCGGCGCTGCCGGAGTCGCCGCGGCCTGCGACGGTTGCTGGGCGGCAGCACGGGCCAGCCGTGGCTCCAGCGGCAGCACGCCCTCGTCCGGCTCGGCGGCTGTTCGCCACAGCGCGGGCTCGAACTGAGCCAGCGCGATCAGCGCCAGCGGATCGGCGGGCTCGGGGTCGACTGCGGGAACGGCGGCGGGAACGGCGGCGGGAGCAGGGGCGGGAGCAGCGACGATGCCGGCTGCTGGCCGCGGCGGGGGCGCCGCCTCCGCCGCAGGCCGGCTGGCGTCAGGCGGCGCGAGCGCCTCCAGGCTGGCCGCGGTGGCCAGCGGTGCACTCGGCGCCGGCTCTGCCGGCAGTACGGCAGGGGGCTCCGGCGCTACGGCGGCAGGGGCAGGCGGCGTCGGCAACAGGCGCAGCTGCAGATCCGGCACCTGGACCCGGCGGCTCTGCCAGGGCAGGCCAAGGCCCGGCAAGCCATCACCGTCCGCGCCGATGAACAGGCTCAGCAGCAGCCCGTGCACCAGCAAGGAAACACCCCAGGCCCGCGCCTCGCGCCAGCGGGCGGCGCGCGGGCTCAGGCGGCGCGAAACCCAGCGTGGCAGGCCATCGTCTGGCCTCGGGCTTGGCTCGGTGGCAAGGCTCAAACGCAGACCTCCACGGTCTGGCTCTGAGGACGAGGGCTGATTCGCATGGCGCGCATTGTCATCGCAAGCGCGCAAGCGGCTGCCCAGAGCAAACCAGCGTGGCCGCGCGGCGCTGCTGGTGGCCCTCCTCAACGCTAGGGATGCACACAGGGCGCCGGCACAGGCACAGTCGGCGCACGGCAGACAGGAGCACAGCCATGGCCCAATTCGTACTTGGCCCCTCGTCCTTGAAGGAACTGCAAGGGGTGCATCCCGACCTGGTGGCGGTGGTTCAGCGGGCCATCACGATCAGCATCCAGGATTTTTCCGTGCACGACGGCATACGCACGCAGGCCGAACAGCAGCAGCTGGTCGCCGCCGGGGCCTCGCAGACCATGGACTCGCGCCACATCAGCGGCCACGCGGTTGATCTGGTGCCCTATATCAATGGCAAGCTGCGCTGGGAGTGGCCGCCCATCTATGTGATTGCCGACGCCGTGCGCATGGCCGCCCGCCAGCTCGGCACCCCGATACGCTGGGGTGGCGCCTGGGACATTGACTTCACCGCCTCGACCGAGCCGCCCGAAGATCTGGTGACGGCCTATGTCGCAAGGCGCAAGAAGCTGGGACTGAAGGCCTTCATCGACGGCCCGCACTACGAGCTGCCCAAGGACAAATATCCTTAAGGCAGCGTCAGTCGGCGCCGCTCAAGCAAATCGCCGCGCGCCCAGCACGCAGGCCAGCAGGGCCAGCGCCAGCGCGAGCAGCCCGGCGCTGACCGTCTCGTTCAGCAGCAGCGCGGCCAGTGCCAGGCCAAGCAAGGGCTGCAGCAGCTGCAGCTGGCTGACCGCCGCCACACCGCCCTGCTGCAGGCCGCGGTACCAGAACACAAAGCCGATCAGCATGCTGAACAGCGACACATAGCCCAGGCTCAGCCAGGCGCTCAGATGAACGCCAGCCACGCTGGCCGGCCACTGCCAGAACGCAAGCCCCGCCATCGCCGGCAGCGCCAGCACCAGGGCCCAGCTGATGACCTGCCAGCCGCCCAGCTGTCGCGTCAGCTGCGCGCCCTCGGCATAGCCATAGCCGCAGACCAGGATCGCCAGCAGCATCAAGCCGTCCCCCGCCAACAGCCCGCCGGCACCACGGCTCAGCGCAAAGGCCAGCAGCAGCGCACTGCCCAGCGCCGAGAAGGCCCAAAAGGCCGGGCGAGGGCGCTCGCCGCCGCGCCAGACGCCGCAGGCCGCCGTGACCAGCGGCAGCAGGCCGAGAAAGACGATGGAATGGGCCGCGTCGACCTGGCGCAGCGCCAGCGCCGTCAGCAGCGGAAAACCCAGCACAACGCCCAGCGCCACGCCGGCCAGGGCGCGCAGCTGCGTCAGTGTGGGCCGCGGCTGGCGCAGCAGCAGGAGTAGGGCCAGCGCCACGGCAGCGGCGATACAGGCACGCGCTGCTGTCAGGAACAGCGGCTCGAAGTCGCGCACCGCCAGCCGGGTGGCCGGCAGCGAGCCGCTGAAGATCAACACACCAAGCGCGCCATTGATCCAGCCGGCGCGTGCCTGGTGTCTGCCGCCCTCGCCATCGGCGCCCGGTGTTTTGCTGACCGTTTGAATACCCGCCACGGCTGGCGCTGCTGAAATTCGAATCATCTCTGCCCTGTCTGCGCATCAAGCTGCACATTGCGAGCGCCCATGCTAGGCCGCACAATCATGACGATCAAATCATTGTCATGGATACAGATGCCCAAGGCCCGCTACAAACAGCTGCTGGATCGCCTGGCCGATGAGATCCGCAGCGGCCGCCTGTCGCCCGGTAGCCGGCTGCCCACGCACCGCGCACTGGCGGCGCGCGAAGGCCTGGCCCTGGTCACGGCCAGCCGCGTCTACGCCGAGCTGGCGGCCATGGGCCTGGTCAGCGGCGAGACTGGCCGCGGCACCTTCGTCAAGGAGACGGCGCTGCCGCCGGGCCAGGGCGTCGATCTGACGGCGGCGGCGCCCGATGCCGTCGACCTCAGCTTCAACTACCCGGCCCTGCCCGGCCAGGCCGAGCTGCTGCGCCAGGCGCTGCGCCGACTGGCCCAGGCCGGCGATCTCGAGGCGCTGCTGCGCTATCAGCCCCATGGCGGCCGGCTGCGCGACCGTGCCAGCGTGGCGCACTATCTGCGCGCCCGCGGGCTCAGCGTGCCGCCCGAGCAGCTGATGCTGGTGGACGGCGCCCAGCACGGCCTCGCGCTGACGGCGATGGCCCTGCTGCAGCCGGGTGATGTGGTCGCCATCGATGCGCTGAGCTATCCCGGCTTCAAGCTGGTCGCTGAGGCCTTCCGGCTGGAGCTGCTGGCACTGCCGGCCGATGGCCCGGGGCCCGATCTGGACGTGCTGGAGCGACTGTGCCGGCGCCGCCGCGTCCGCGCGGTCTACACCATGCCCACGCTGCAGAACCCGCTGGGCTGGGTCACCGGGCTGAAGCGCCGCCGCGCGCTCGTCGCCCTTGCCCGCCAGCACGGCCTGATGCTGATCGAGGACGCGGCCTATGCCTATCTGGCCGAACCGGCGCCGCCGCCGCTGGCCGCGCTGGCGCCGGAGCTGACGGTCTATGTCAGTGGCTTCTCCAAGAACGTGGCGGCCGGCCTGCGCGTCGGCTATCTGGTCGCGCCATCGGCCTGGGTGCCGGCGATCGAACGCGCCATCCGCGCCACCACCTGGAACACCGCCGGCGTGATGACGGCACTGGCCTGCGGCTGGCTGGACGATGGCAGCGTTGCCCGGCTCGAAGCTGAAAAGCGCGCCGATGCCCGGCTGCGCCAGACCCTGGCCGCCGTCCTGCTCAAGCCCCTGCCGCGCATCGGCCATCCGGCCTCCTACTTCCTCTGGCTGCCGCTGCCCGAGGGCGTGCGCGCCGACCAGCTCGCGCTGGCCCTGATGCAGCAGGGCATCGCCGTCAGCACCGCCGAGCCCTATGCGACCGGCAAGACCGTGCCCCATGCGATTCGCCTGGCGCTGGGATCGGTCGAGCTGCCGGTGTTGCGGCAGGCTTTGTTGCGGGTGGCGGAAGCGGTTGCCGAGCGCAGTGTTTGACTGCACTGGCGCAGCAGATCCACTGGCGTCTATTGAGCCTCTGTCGGGTTCACGAGAGCGGCCGAGTCCGTGTTAGCCTGCCACGCCAAAGCCGCGTCTGTCGCCCTGAGCCCAGCCCATGCGATTCCACATTCTCCTTTTGCTCATCGCCACCTCTGTCCTGTCGGGATCTGCGTGGGCCTCCGACCGATCGCCCTACAACAAGGGCGTTGATGCCTGGCGCGCCAAAGACTACGCGGAAGCGCGCAAGCAATGGCAGCAGTCGCTCGCCGAGGGCGGCCCGGACGAGGCGCTGAACAACCTGGCCTTCCTTCTCTACCAAGGGCTGGGGGGACCGGCAGAGCCAGCCCGGGCTGTCGAGTTGTGGCGCAAGGGTGCGATGCTGGCGGTGTCCGAAGCCCAGCTGCACCTGGGCCAAGCCTATGAAGCAGGCAAGGGTGTCAGCCGCCAACCACTCACTGCCTACGCCTGGTATCGCTGCGCGGTAGCGACTGCCAGCCTGCTCAGCAAGAGCGATGACACCGAGGCCAGCATTGAGAAAGACGCACGCGGCGCGCTGGCTGCACTCAGCCCCAGCATGTCCAGCGCAGAGCGTCAGGAAGCCGAAACGTTGGCCCACACGCTAATCACCCGCTTCAGCCGCCGCCTTGAACTTGGCACGAAGTAAAACCTTGCAGATCCGCCTAGCTACCGCAGCCGACCTGCGTGCCGTCTACGACATCTATGGCTGCTCCAAGCTCGACGAATTGCGTTTCGAGGCACGCAGCTTTGTCTTGCTGCCACTGCCAGACGACGCCAGGCGCCATCAGGCCCTGTGCGAAGGTGAACTCTTCATCGCCGAGCAGGGAAAGCACAGCCTGGGTTTTTCCTCGCTGCATGGTGCCGAGATCCGCGGCCTGTTTGTGCATCCAGAGCACCGCGGCCGCGGCATCGGCCGGGCCTTGCTCATGCACCTGCTCGGGCTCGTGCCTGGCGAGGCTCGCCTGTATGTGGCTCTCAGCAACGCGCCCGCCCGGGAGTTGTACCAGCGGCATGGCTTCGCGGTCGTCCGTGAATTCGAAACCGAATACAACGGCGTGCCAGTGATGGCCGCAGAGATGCGGCGCCCGCCTTGCCCGCACAACACCAGCTCAAGGCCTTGAAGGCGCATGGGCGCTTGGAAAGGCGGCAATCGTCGTGGCCGTGATCGATCAGCTCCGCGGGCTGGCCGCCGCCTGATCTGCCTCATGATCCAGATCCGGCCGGCGCCAGGGGTCCACATGGGTCATCAGATTGAGCACACGGTGGCGCTGCATCACCCGCTTGCGGGCCTCGACGGCGATATCGTGCCCGGCCTCGACGCTCAGCGTGGCGTCGACCTCGATATGAGCGTCCACCACAATCATGTCGCCCATCTTGCGGGTGCGGATGTCGTGCACGCCCTGGATGCCGGGCGTGCCTTGCAGCGTCTGGCGGATGGCGTCGACTTCGGCGTCGTCAATCGCGCGGTCCATCAGATCGTGCAGCGCGTCCCAGCCGAACTCCCAGCCCATCTTGGCGACCATGAAGCCGACGATGGCCGCTGCGATCGGGTCCAGGATGGGATAGCCGGCCAGATTGCCGGCAATGCCGATGCCCACGACCAAGGAGGACGCCGCATCCGAGCGCGCATGCCAGGCATTGGCGACCAGCATGCTCGACTTGATGCGCTTGGCCACCGCCAGCATGTAGCGAAACAGCAGCTCCTTGGCCAGCAGCGCACCCGCCGCCACCCACAGCGCCACCGCATGCACCTGCGCCACCGTCTCCGGCTGTTCCAGCTTCAAAAACGCCGACCACAGCATGCCCAGGCCCACCGCCAGCAGCAGGGCGCCCAGCACCAGGCTGGCGGCCGTCTCGAAGCGCTGGTGGCCATAGGGATGGTCGGTATCGGCGTCCTTCTGGCTGTGGTGGTTGGCAACCAGCACCACAAAATCGGCCACCAGATCAGACAGCGAATGAATGCCATCGGCCACCAGGCCCTGCGACTTGGCCAGCAGGCCGACCGTGATCTGCACCGTCGTCAGAACGAGATTGACGGCCACGCTGACCCAGGTGCTGCGCGACGCCGCCGCCGAGCGCTCGGCAGGGCTGTGCTCGTGGTCTTCGTCGTCGTCGGGAGGCACGGAGAAAGGCATGGCGAGGCTGCGCAGGGTCTGAAGGCGCCCGATGCTACAGCGATCCAGCGGCACCGTTTCATTGCGCCTGCCCCAAGGCCCTCGGCACCACGACGCGCTGGTGCGCCTGGCGCAAGCCTTTCATATCCTCGCCCCGTCCAGCAGAGCGCGCTCCACCATAATGGCTGCGGCACTGGCGGCCAAGGAAGCTGCCTGAACGCCTGCACGACATGATTCCAGCATGCTGATACGCCAAGCCTCCGTGACCGACATCCCCACCGTCGCCGCCCTGCATGCGGCTAGCTGGAAGCACAGCTACCGCGGCGTGCTCGGCGACCTCTACCTGGACCAGCAAGTGGACGCCAGCCGCCGCCAGCACTGGTCAGCGCGACTGGGCACGCCGGCGCCAAACCAGCGAGTCTTGTTGCTGGAGGAGCAGGGCGAGGCGCTTGGCTTCGCCTGCGTGCTGCTGGACGAGGATGCTGTCTGGGGCTCAGAGCTGAACAACCTCCACGTGGCCCGATCTGCCCAGGGCAGAGGCCTGGGCCGGCTGCTGATGCAAGCCGCGGCCAAGGCCTGCGAGGCTGCGCAATCCAATGGTTTGTATCTCTGGGTGGTGCAAGCCAATGTCCAGGCCCAGGGCTTCTATGCACGCTTGGCTGGCCGAGAAGCGGGCGGCGATGTCTGGGAAGCGCCGGAGGGCAGCCGGGTGCCCATGTTCCGCTATGCCTGGAACGAGACCCAGCAGCTGGCAGCAGAGGCAAGCTGAGCCTGCAACTTGATGATGGTCGGCAGAAGGCGCCGACAGGCCAGCAACGGCGCCATCAACTGAGAGGGGAGCGAGCCGCTTGGAACTGAGATCACTGACAGCCGAAGAGGCCGCCAACGTAAGGACGCAGGTGGAGAGCCAGCTGAGCGACTGGGCCACCAGCGGCTACGGAGGCGGGGTTCCCTGGGGTGTGCTCTACCCGGTGTCATGGAGTCTGAGCACCTTGGACAGGGAGCGCGCCGAGAGAGTGGCCTGGCTGCTTGCCGAGATGGGCTACACGATCACGTCCTTGCGCGAGCGAACGGCGCCAGGCGAAACACCCGGTGTGGTGGACCTCTATTTCTGTGTGGACATCCAACGGCGCCTGCTGGTCTTGCCGGACACCCTGGTCGGTGAGGCGCTGATTCTGGAAGCCCTCGCCGTGAATTGGGGAGCCAGCGTCAGCGATATGTGCATCAACACCGGCAAGGAGGAGCGACAGCAGGCGTGGCGCAGCATGCATGGCCCGATGGGCAAGGACATTTGCTGATGTCCGAGAGGCCAGGCAAGATCAGCAAGGCTCAGCGGCCGGCAGTAGGGCGCTGAAAACCACATGACCGCGTCTTGCTCTCCTCCCAAAAGCCACGGCTGTGGTTTTACCGACTTCAAGCACCGCTATCCAAGGTGTGAACGCTGGGGTGAGTCGCTGTTGCCCAGCCTGACGCTCATCAAGGACGAACTGAGGTGCGCCCGCGCGAAGGCGCAGGTCAACACGGCGAGGCAAGGAGAGGCCAGTCAATCAGCGCTGAGCGTCCCAGAGTCATCGGTGGACTTGGGCGCTGATACAGGCGCGTCCTTGCTTGACGATGTCAGCGTCCAGCCGGACGTCGATGGCCGAACTGGATCGGCCGCAGTACGCCGGCTGACTCAGACCGTCCCAAATCACAGAACATTCCAAGTCCCGCCCGACCGGCCATCATGTCGCCAAGCCTGCATATCACCCTGGTTTCCGAAGCACAGCGCGAGCCCCTGATTGACCTGCTCTGCGAGCTGAACGCCCACTACCACCCAGAGGCGCCGGCGGCGCGGGCGCTGGTGCGCGAGCATGCGATGTTGCACCTGCTGGCACCGAGCGCGCCCTTGCAACTGCTGGTCGCCAGCGACGCCGCGGGCCGTCTCAAGGGTCTGGCCGCCTATGCCTGGACGTACTCGCTGGTATCACCGGAGCCCGAGCGGCGCCAGCAGTGCCAGTTGAAGGAGTTGTTCGTCAGCGCCGAAAGCCGCGGACAGGGTCTTGCCCGGGCGCTGATGGCCGAGCCGGCCCGCCGCGCACTGGCCCAGGGCTGCCAGCGGATCGACTGGCCGGTGCAGGCGGGCAATAGGCAGGGGCTGGCCTTCTATGCCAGCTTGGGCGCCAGACAGGTGGAGGACAGACTGAGTTGGCGGCTCGACCCTGCGGCGCTGTGCGCACTGTCGTCCTGTGCATAGAGAAAACGCACTCTCATGGCTGCTACATTGAAAACCTAGGGAAGGTTTGCGTCAGTCGGCGTGGGCCCTGGCAAGGCGCGAGACGCTTCTCAGGCTGGTGGCCTGCGCCAGTCTTTCGACGATGACCCACGCCGACTTGCGCGGACCTTCGCCAGCATTCAGAGACCGCGAGCGCTGGCTTAATCAGGATCACGAAAACTCATGCTGAAGATTCGCACCGCGACACCCGCTGACACCGATGCCATCACGGCACTGATCTTGCCCATTCAACAGCAGGAGTTCGGTATTCCTATCACCCTGGAGGCACAGCCCGACCTCGGCAACATCCAACAGTTCTATCAGCATGGCGCCGGCAATTTCTGGCTCGCCGAACTGGACGGCCAGGTTGTTGGCAGCATTGCGCTGCTTGATATCGGCAATCAGCAGGCGGCGCTGCGCAAGATGTTTGTGGCCGGGCCGTTCCGGGGCCGCGACTTTGGTGTCGCTGCATCACTGCTGGATGAGTTGCTCAGCTGGGCCCGGCGCCAGCGCCTGTCGGACATCTTCCTGGGCACCACCGACAAGTTCCTGGCCGCCCATCGCTTCTACGAGAAGCACGGCTTCGAAGCGCTGGGCCGCACCGCGCTGCCTACGTCGTTTCCCGTCATGGCCGTTGATTCAAAGTTCTACCACCTTGCCCTGCCGCCGCATGCCGACCATACGCCCTTGCACCGCCAACGATAGAGCAGCCTGGCTGGAGCTGCGTCAGGCGCTGTGGCCCGAGGCTCATGCCGATGAGCACGGCGACGAGATCGCTGGGCTGCTGAACGAACCCGCTCGCTTCGGCCAGTTCCTCGCGCTGGACGATCAAGAGCGGGCCTTGGGTCTGATCGAAGCGTCCATCCGCCACGACTACGTCAATGGCACCGACGGCTCGCCGGTAGCCTTTGCCGAAGGGATGTATGTGCGCCCCGACCATCGCCAGCAAGGCGTAGCGACCGCGCTGATGCGGGCGGTCGAGGCCTGGGCCCTCGAACATGGCTGCAGCGAATTGGCTTCCGACGCGGCACTGGGCAATCGCCTCAGCCATGCGGTGCATGCCGGCCTGGGCTTCGAGGAGACCGAGCGGGTGGTGTTCTTCCGCAAGGCTCTCAAAGGGAGCTAGGGCACGCGGCTGTGCACCAGCTGTCGTCACGGTGCTCGGTCAGGCCTTGCAGGTGCTGCCGTCGGATCAACTGGAGCCCGATAGGCAAGGCCTCGTTTCATTGTGCCGGTCTGCCTTGCGCCGGGGCGGGCGGCAGGGACGCACCATCGAGCATGAAGTCCTCGGCATCCACCCCGATGAGCGCGGGCGCGCGGTCTATACCGCCAGGCCCTCGGGGCAGCAGCCGGCGGCCGCTACCGCGATCTCGGTCGAGGCCAGGGTGGTGACCGTCGAGAATCTGGGCCACGACTATCGGCAATGCATCAGCTTCCGTGCCAGCGACGCGTCAACGCTGCTGGCGCGCATCGAAGGCCCGCGCGGCGGCCGGCAAGGCTGGACCGCCTGACTCCGCCGAGGCACTCGACGCGCTACCGTCCGATCTCTACCCGTTCGGTGGCTTCGGGGCAAGGCCTGGACACCACGCTCCACTCAAATCAAGGCTCTGTGCGCGTTGTTTGATGCCTGGCCACTGGCGCTCGAAACGCAAGCACAGAGGCACGGCGACACGGTGGAATTCACAGAAAGGGCCAGAGTTCGACGAGTTTTTCTCTGTGACTCCGTGCCTCTGTGCTTGCCTTTTGCCGTTTCCAGAGCATCCACACTTAACGCCAAAAGAACCCAAATCAATGACCCGACACCTTGATCACAAAGCCCAACTCGCCGCACTCGCGCAGGCCAGCCCCTGGTTGAGGACGGCCTTGTGCGCCGTCCAGCAGCTCGGCCTGCCGCAATGGTGCATAGGTGCCGGGGCAGTGCGCAATCTGGTCTGGGATGCGCTGCATGGACATGAAACGCCAACGCCGCTCAGCGATGTGGACGTGGCCTTTTTCGATGCTGACGATGTCTCGCCCGAGCGCGATGCACGCTTGCAAGCCCAGTTGCAGCAACGCCTGCCCGCGCTGCCCTGGGAGGTTACCAACCAGGCCGGCGTGCATTTGTGGTTCGAGGCCTGCTTCGGTCATGCGGTCGCGCCTTTGACCTCGCTGGAAGACGCGGTGGCGTCCTGGCCCGAGTGCGCCACCGCTGTCGGCCTGACGCTGACGCGCGAAGGCGCCATCGAGGTGATCGCACCGCACGGCCTCGATGATTTGTTCGCCATGGTCGTGCGGCGCAACCCGGCGCGGGTCAGCGTCGAGACCTACCGGCTGCGCGTCGCGGGCAAGCGCTATCTGCAACGCTGGCCGCGGGTGACGGTGCTGCGAGCCTGAGTCGTAAACTGGGGCAGACTTCCCCCTCTCAGAGGCAGGCGATGGCCACGATGCGCAACACCCAGACCGAGCGCCGCAACCGATTCCCGCCTGCATGCCTGCGCCGGATGGGCATCGCTGGCTTGCTGGCACTGGCCGGCCTGGTGCTGAGTTCGGTCGCGCAGGCGCAAACGGTGCTGGACGTCGCCTGTGGCGATGCGGACTATCCACCCTTCGAGATGAAGGTACAGGGCCGGGTCGCCGGCCTGCATGGCGAGATGATCGAGGCCGCGGCCGCGCGTCTGGGTTGGAGCGTGCGCTGGCGTAGCCTGCCCTGGAAGCGTGTGCTGCTGGAGCTGGAGCAGGGGCGCGTGGCCGCGGCCAGCTATGTCTCGCCAACACCCGAGCGCGAACGCTTCGCGCTGTTCCTGGAGGGCAACCGGCTGTCGACCTCGGAGCTACGTCTGGTGGTGCTGAGGGGCGCGGTGCCGGACTTCGATGGTGATCTGTCGCGCTTTCTGGCCACGCGCAAGCTGATCGCGTTGCGTGGCTTCAAATTCGGCCTGCCCCTCGTCGATGCCGCCCCAAAGATCGAGGCGCTCAACATGGCCGATGCACTGCGCCTGCTGCGCGAAGGCTTCTCCGACGTGGCGGCGCTGAACTGGAACGATTTCGTCGGCGCCTATGGGGACAAGCCGGAGTTCCAACAGGTCGTGCCGCTGAAGCCGGCGCTGCATAGCATCAGCGCCTACCTGGCCTTCTCGCGTGCTCGGCCCGACGCACAGGAGAGGGCGCAGCGCTTTGCGGCGGCGCTCGGCGAGTACCGCAAGACGCCGGAGTACGCGGCGCTGCTGCGGCGCCATCGGCTGGACGCGATCGAGCCCTGACCGGTGGCGAGCCGGTTCGCACCAGGCGGCTTTGCGGCGAAGATGCGTCGCGCTTGTCGAACGCCGGCCGCCTGGGTCGACGCAGGTGTGGCGACCCTGCCGGACCTGCTGATGGCCTCCAGCACCACACCGGCCGCGCCAGAGGCGCTGACGCAGGCAGGTCAGTCCCGAGGCAGGCCCGTGACTTCCAACACTGAGTCAGCGCTGCAGGGCAATGGACGATGCCGGACGTGGTCCTTGGTTTGGTTGTGGCCCTTCAAGCGGGGAGTCCAGATGTTCAACACGATGAGAGCGGGCAGCCTGGCTGCGCTGGTACTGGCGCTGGTCTATCTGGCGGGTTTCGCACTGATGGCCAATCTGGCGGGTCAAAGCGCCGGCCTGGGTCCGGAACAGCAACTGGCGGCGGCGCTGCAGCGCAAGACACTGGTCTGGCTGCTGAATGGCGCGCTCTACATTGTGTCCGGCCTGGCGCTGCTGGTACTGACGGCAGCCACCGATGACTTTCTCAAGCCTGGCGCGCGCGACTGGATGAAGCTGGCCACGCCGCTGGGCTACATCTGGGCCGCCGTGCTGCTGGCGGCGGGCATGATCGCCCAGGTCGGTCTGGAGTCGGTGGCCAGGTTGCATGCGAAGGACCCCGCCCAGGCCTTGCAGCTCTGGCGGGCGCTCAACCTCATGCTGGAAGGACTGGGCGGCGGCGTTGAACTCTTGGGCGGCTGTTGGGTGCTGCTGCTGGCGCAAGCCAGCCTGGGCCAGGGTCTGATGCCCAAGAGCCTGCTGGTGCTGAGCGTCCTGGTCGGTCTGGCCGGCGTGTTGACGGCCGTGCCGGCGCTCGCCGATGCGGTCTATGTCTTCGGGCTGGGTCAGATCCCCTGGTTCATGCTGCTGGCCTACGTGCTGTGGCGTCGTGCGGCCGCCGCCTGAGCCCACTCATCCCAAGGAGCCCTCGATGAAACGAATCAAGCGCAGCGCGGCAAGCCTAGGCCTGACGCTGGCCTGCCTTTGCCCGACGGCCATGGCAGAACCGGCCGATCTGCAGCGCCTGAGCTGGTTGGCCGGCTGCTGGGCTCAGGGGGCGGGCGAGCCGGGTTCGGTCGAGCATTGGCTGCCGCCCGCCGGCGGCCTGATGCTGGGGCTCAGCCGCATCGTGCGCCAGGGCCGCACGATCGAATACGAATTCCTCAGCATTCATCTCGACGCTGAGGGCCGCGCCGTCTACACAGCCCGCCCCTCGGGCCAGCCCGCGGCCTCATTCACCGCAACGACGCTCGATGAGGGCGCGGTGAGCTTCGAGAACCCGGCCCACGATTTTCCGCAACGCATCAGCTACCGCGCCGAGGGCGCGGACGCACTGCTGGCGCGCATCGAAGGTCGGCTCAAGGGCGTCGAGCGCCAGCGCGACTTCCCGATGCGCCGCGTCTCCTGCGATCAGGCTCTGGCACCAAGGCCTTAGGCAAGCCGGGCTGGCTCAAGGCTCAGGCCGGCTTGAGGCCCTTCACCGCATTGGCCCGCGCGCTGACGGTCAGCGGCGCATCGCTGCCATCGAGCCGGCCGCGCACCATCGCTTTGAGCGTCGCTTGCTCCTCGGCCGACAGCTTGGCGAACATCGCGCGCAGCGTATTGCTGCTGGCGGCGCTGTCCCAGTAGTCGTCGAAGTTGTCGAAGGTGCGCTGCACGGTGATCTGGCGGGTCTGCACGTCCTGCAGGCCGGCGTCTTGCCAGAGCGCGGTGGTCGCCTCCAGCGTGGAGACCTGGACGCTGGGCGGCATCACCGATTCATGGCCGAGCTTCTTCATCTCGGCACCGATGGGTGCGAGCGGATAGCCGCCGGCCAGCATGTCCCAGTGGTAGGCGGCGACGAGGCCGCCGGGGCGCACCACGCGCAGCATCTCGGCCACACCGCGGGCCGGCTCGGGCACGAAGAACAGCACCAGCGCCATCGTTGCGGCATCGCAGCTGGCATCGGCCAGCGGCAGCGCCATTGCATTGCCCTCGGCCCAGTTCACCGGGGCGCCGGGCGCCAGGCGTTGGCTGGCATAAGCGATCTGCGCCGGTGCCGGATCAAAAGCATGCACGCCGGCCGGCGCGCAACGTTCGACCAGCAGCTCGGTAAAGGCGCCATTGCCGCAGCCAACGTCGACCCAGTGTCGGCCCGCCGGCGCGGCCAGCCAGTCCAGGAACTGCACGCCGGCCAGACGGCTCCAGCGGCCCATCAGGCGCTCGTAGCTGGCGCCATCATCGAAACGGATCTGTGCTTCTTCGCTCATCGCAGTTTGAACTTGGCTGAGGAAGCCGGATCATAGGTGCCGGCCAAGACCCGGTGACGAACAGGGCTCTGGCATGCCGCTGCAGGTGCACGCTGTTAGGCTGCGAGCCCTGTAGCAGTCCCCCATCCCAAGACCCCGTCCCACCCCTGAGGAGCAAGCCATGGCCCTGCGCATCAACGATCTGGTCCCCAATTTCACCGCCGAGACCGACCAAGGCACGATCAATTTCCACGACTGGATCGGCTCCGGCTGGGCCATCCTGTTTTCGCACCCCAAGGATTTCACGCCCGTCTGCACGACCGAGTTCGGCGCGGTGGCGCAGCTGGCCGAGGAATGGGCCAAGCGCAACACCCGCGTGATCGGCGTGTCGGTCGATGGCGTCGAGGCGCACAAGAAGTGGAAGGGCGACATCGAGCGCTTTGCCGGTGCCGCCGCCGGCTTCCCCATCATTGCCGACGAGGGCCTGGCCGTGTCCAAGGCCTTTGACATGTTGCCCGCCGAGGCCTATCTGCCCGATGGCCGCACCGCCAACGACACCGCCACCGTGCGCTCGGTCTTCATCATCGGCCCGGACAAGAAGCTCAAGCTATCGATGACCTATCCGATGTCGGTCGGCCGTAACTTCGCCGAGGTGCTGCGCGCGCTGGATGCGCTGCAGCTGACCTACAACGTGCCCCTGGCCACGCCGGCCAACTGGAGCACCGGGCAGGACGTGATCGTCGCGCTGTCGCTGAACGACGATCAGGCGCGCGAGAAGTTCGGCGCCATCGATGTGAAGCTGCCTTATCTGCGCACGACCAAGGCGCCACTGTAAGCCCGCAGGCTGCGCCGTGGCGCAGCCTCAGCGATAGCGCTGCTTGATCACCTCGGCCAGCGCAGCGCTGTCGGCGCTGTTGCGCGCCGCCTGCTCGGCGAACTTCAGCGCCTTCTCGCGCAAGCCGGGGTCGACGATGCTGGCCAGGCTCAGGAACTTGGCGGTGTTGTAGATGCTGGCACGCTGCTGCTGCGCAATCGGCGTCGCCGGCTCGGCCCAGCCGCCCTGGTCGCGCGCCTGCACATCGAGCATCACGCGATCAATCAGCGCGGCGATCGTCGCCTCGTCGTCGGCCCAGCCCTGGCTGAGCGTATGCAGCGCACTGCTGCGCCGCGCCTTGTCGTCGGCAAACATATCGCTGAGCAGGCGCTGGCGATCGCGCTCCAGCAGCGATTTGGCAGCCTTGGCATTGGCATTGCCGTCGCCGCCCGATTGCTGCACCGCGTTGAGGATGCGCCGCGCCTCGTTCGGCGGCAGCACGATGTTGATCGCCTCCATCGCCACCGAGCGTCGGGTTTCGTCCTTGCCGGTCAGGTCGTTGAGGAAGTCGCCGATCACCTTGACCTTGTCGACCTGCGTCTTGGTGTAGACGCTGGACGTGTCCGCCGCGGCCTTCAGCGCCTCGATCTCGGCTTTCTGCCGCTCGATACCCAGGCGCGCCTTGTCGATGCCGTGGTTGAGCCAATAGCCCACCAGCAAGAGCAGCAGCGGATTGAGGGCGGCCAGCCAGGCGAGGACTCGCGCCCCACCCTCACTGGCTTCTGGCTTGCTCGCTTCGGACATACGCGCTCCTTCGCTTAGATGCAGACCACGGAAACGCGCGATGGTAGCCGGCTTGGCAGCAACGACGGGTTTCAGTTGTTCCGCAGCAGCCGGTCAAAGTAGGCCAGCACCTTGCGATTGACGGCCGGCACTTCGGTGCTGCGATCAAAGCCCGGCGGGTCATTGATCATGGCGCCGATCAGGCCGCTGAGGCCCGGCGGCAGCGGCGACAGGTAGGCGCCATGGCCGCCGGTCTTCAGCTCGGCCAGCAGCTCGCAGCGCGGGCAGGCGGCCAGCACCCGGTCGCTGTGGAACTGCGGGTGCAGCCAGGCATCCTGGCGGGCAGTCATCAGCGCCAGCGGGGCGGCCAGCTGCTCGAAGCTGCTCATCTCGAAATGCGCGGCGGAAGGTACGGCAGCCACCACGGCGGCAATGCGCGGATCGGTGTGGCCATGCAGCGTCTCATCGTCGAAGCGCCAGCTGAGGATGCGCCGCGCCAGCCATTGCTTGAGGCCGTCCAGGCCATTGCCCTTGAGGCTGGTAATCAGGCCGACGCAGGACTGGAAGTCTTCGCCCAGATGGGCCAGGCACTGATCGCGAAAGCGGCTCGGTGACCAGCGCCCGCCGGCCAGCACCAGGGCCGTGTGCCCGCCGGCCGACATGCCGAACACGCCCACCTTGTCCAGCTGCAGCAGCGGCGCAAAGCGGGCGTCGCGGCCGATCGCGTCAATCGCCCGCGTGACCTCGGCCGGGCGCAGCTTCCAGCTGTCCGGCCCAGGGCGGCTGCCATGTCTGTAGTTGTCATCACGATGCTCGGGCATGGCGACGACAAAGCCGGCATCCACCAAGGCGCGCGCCAGTCCTGCGTGCACCCAGGGCGACCCGCCCGAGCCGTGCGAGATCATCACCAGCCGGCCGTTGCCGCGCTGCGGCGGTGCATCAAAGGCCAGCATCAGGCCCAGCGGTGCCGCTGCCTCAGCCGACTCGCCCGCAGCGCTCGGGTAGTAGACGCTGACCGGCCCGTCCTGCTCGGTCGCTGCCAGCGTCGTGAAGCCCAGGCCGGCCCAGGCCGGCGCGGCCAGCAGCAGGGCCAGGCCGCCGGCCAGCCAGCGCATGAGCGGGCGGCTCGCGGCCGTGCTCCGCCCGGCGGTGGTGGTGGTGGTTGTTTTGGTGGCTTTGGTGTTGTTCGTCTTGCTCGTCATCGTCTCGCTCCTGCGGCGCCGGCCCCATGCCGGCGTCTGGAGGCGAACGATGCGTGCGGCGCGCGGCGGCGTCTCGCCGAAAGCTGCGCAGCGCCAGGATTTGAGCTTTCGGCCTGGCCGATTTCAGGAATCGGCCAGCGGCGACTCAGGGACTCGAGCTTGCCGCCAGCTCCAACCAGCTCTGCAATGCAGCACTTGGCATCGCATGGACGGCGGCCCTGACATTGGCTTGCAAGGTCTTGCCCAGCCGTTCGGTGCTCGATTGATGGACGGCCGGCGCCGGGCCTTGGGCCATGTCGCGGCCCCAGTCGGAATAGATGGCCGGGAGCATCTCGCGGGTGCTGACCATGCCGGCACTCAAGGGCGTGCCGCCAAGCGCCAGGTTCAAGCTGATGCTGCAGAAGGCCGCGCTCTGGTTGGACAGGCCCAGCAGGCCAATCTTGGTGACCATCGCCATGCCGTAGAAGTTCTCATAGGCGACTTCGGCGCCGGCCACGCGCAGCTGTGCAGCGCCTGCCACGGCCTGCCCGGCTGGCTCCAGCGCCAGCGCGTAGCCGCGCGCGCGCAGTGCCTCGGCGGCCGCTTCGGCCACCAGGTCTGCATAGCGCTTGCCAGACAGCGGCACTTCCAGACGGGCCCGGATGCTGCTGCCAAAGCCGAGGTCGATGTAGTTCACATGCTCAGGCAACTCGCTGTCAATGCGCAGGCGCAGCGCTGCCTCGTTCTTCGGGCTGCCCGGCTCTGCCGGGCAGGCCAGCATGCTGCTCAGCAAGGGTGCCACCTCAAGCTGGTGGTAGCTGGCCATTGGCATCAGCACCCGCCCGGCAGGCATCAGGAATTGATTGCCGCCGTTCAGATACTCGTAGCTGCCGCTGGCCGCTGGCTCGGTGAGGGTCCCACCGGCACAGAGCCTGCCAGCTTCGACTTTCATGGCCGCCAGCAAACGCTCGTCCGCTTGCCCGGGCCGCCCGCGCGCCACGAGGCGATAGCCCGAGGCCTGCGCATGGGCCTCGACGCGAACGCCATCGCTATCTGCATGCGCCGGCCCTGCAACGGCGGCAAGGAGCGCCAGCGCCAACAGGGTGTTTTTCATCTCCGTCTCCTCTTTCTTCTTGGTGAGTCAGTTCTCCAAGGCCCGCTGCCTGAACTCCGTCGGCGTCAGCCCGGTGTCGGCCTTGAAGGCGCGGTTGAAGGGGCCGATGGACTGGAAGCCGGCCTCCAGCGCAATCGTCAACACCGGCAGCTCGCGCCGGGCGGGGTCGGCCAGCATCTGGCGGGCATCGGCCAGGCGCCAGTCGTTCAGATAGGCATTGAAGTTGCGATAGCCCAGCTGCTGGTTGATCAGCCGCCGCAAGCGGTATTCGGGCAGCTTGAGCCGCAGGGCCAGCGCGGCCAGGCTCATCGCTTCTTCGCGGTAGAGGCGCTGCTCGCGCATCGCCTGCTGCAGTGCTTGCACCTGGGCCTGGACCTCGGCTGGCTCGGGCGCCGGCGCGGCATCAACAGGCGGGGCCAGGTCTTGCCGAGCGGCTGTCACAGGCGGGGCGGCCGGCCCTGTGCCAGCCTGGCAGCCCACGGCGGGTGGGGCCTGCAGGCCAATCCAGCCGCGCAGGCCGATGCTGAACAACTGCCGCGCCACGACGATGCCGATTGCGATCTGGCAGCCCATGTCCAGCAATGCCGCGGCTTGGCTGAGCCGCCCGCCCGGCGCCGTCAACCGCAGCGCGGCCATCAAGAGCGCATAGGCACTGCCGGCCACGACGATGAAGCCACGCAGATGGCGGCGCCATTCGAGCAGATCGCCGCGCCAGTGGCGCAGCAGCGGCCAGGCGGCGGCCAGTGCCGTCAGCACCGGCACGGCGCGTTGAAACGCCAGGCTGACGAGGCCCAGCGGAAACGCCAAGGCACAGTTGAGCCAGACGCCGCCCAGCACCGCCAGCCAGAGCCCGCCATGCCAGCGGCGCAGCCGGAATTCGTCGTCGAACAAGGCCTGGGCGAACAGCCAGAACAGCACGCCATTGCCTACCGAGATCGCCACCCAGGGCGCCTGCCAGGCCGGGCTGAGCTCGGCCTCGATCAGCGGCAGGGAGCTGATCGCCTGCACCACCAGGCCCAGCGCCAGTGCGCCTGCCAGCCGTCCGGCGGCTCCCAAGCCGGTGCGGCGCTCGCGCCACAAGGCGCCCGCGAACAGCAGCAGCGTGGCCACCACGGCGCCACGCAGGCCAGCGTCGAGAAGGGGCAGGGCTTGGGGATGCATGGGCGCGAACGATAGCAGCTGGCCGCTACCGGCACGGCATTCACACAGCGCTGGGCCGCTGCCCCGACTTCAGGCCACCCCGTCAGGCAAATCCTCGCCGGCCAGGAAGGCCAGCAGGTTGTCAGCGGCACGCTGCTCGATCGCCAGCCGCACCTCGCGCACGGCCGATCCGAGGTGCGGGCAGAACACGGTGTTGGGCTGGCGGCGCAGCGCCTCGGGCACGGCGTTCGGACGCTCGGGCAGCGACCAGTCCTCGAAGGCAAAGACATCGGCCGCGTAGCCGCCGGCCTGACCGTTCGCCAGCGCGGCGGCCATCGCCGCTTCGTCGACCACCGAGCCGCGGCCGATATTGATCCACAGGGTGCCAGGTCTTGCCTGGGTGATACGGCGCTGATCGATCAGGCCCAGCGTGGCCGGGTTCAGCGGCAGGGCGACGAAGACGTAATCGGCCTGGGCCAGCGCTTCGTCCAGGCTGCAGCGCTGCACGGCGGCCGGCCAGTCGGCGGCAACGGCGCTGTCAACACCGAGCAGCCGGCAGCCAAAGCCACCGAGGCGCTGGGCGATCGCCCGGCCGACCGCACCGACGCCGAGGATGGCGACACAGGCGCCGTCGAGGCCGCGGCCGTAAAGCGTGGGCCGCCAGCCCTGGAAGGCGCCGCTGCGCACCCGTTCGTCGCCGGCGCGCAGATGGCGGGCCAGCGCAATCGCCAGGCCGACGGCCAGCTCGGCGGTCGGCGCGGTGAGCAGGTCCGGCACGATAGAGACGCGCACGCCGGCGGCGCGGCAGGCGGCGAGGTCGTAGCTGTCGTAGCCCTTCAGGGCGCAGGCAATCATGCGCAGCCGCGGCGCGCCGGCCAGCGTGGCGGCGTCGATGCGGTCGGTCATGAAGCCCATCATCGCGTCGGCCTTTTGCAAGCGCTCGGCGAACTCGGCCGCCGACCAGGGTTCGGGGCCGGGGTTGATGTCCAGCGTGGCCCGCTCAGCCAGCCGTTCGGCGACGGCCGGGAACACCGGCTGACTGACCAACACATGCGCTCTTTTCATTCCCATCGCTCCTTTCAAACCCGAACAAACCACAGAGACACGGAGCCACGGAGAAAGCACAGAGAACCCGATGCCTCTGAATTTCTCTGTGTCTCCGTGTCTCTGTGGTCGGTTCAACAGTCCTGCAACACACCACAGAGTCACATAGACGCGGAGAAAGCACAGAGAACTCAAGGCCTTCGTATTCCTCTGTGTCTCCGTGTCTCTGTGGTCGGTTGACCAGTCCTGCAGCACACCACAGAGTCACAGCGCCACGGAGAAAGCACAGAGAACCCGATGCCTCTGAATTTCTCTGTGTCTCCGTGTCTCTGTGGTCGGTTCAACAGTCCTGTAACACACCACAGAGTCACATAGACGCGGAGAAAGCACAGAGAACCCAAGGCCTCCGCATTCCTCAGTGTCTCCGTGTGTCAGTGGTCGGTTGACCAGTCTTGCAGCACACCACAGAGTCACAGCGCCACGGAGAAAGCAAAGAGAACTCAAGGCCTTCGTATTCCTCTGTGTCTCCGTGTCTCTGTGGTCGGTTCTCCTTGCCCGCTCAGAGCACCCGCTGCTGCTGGCGCCACAGCTGGCGCACGACCGGCTGGCCGGCCACTTCGCGGACGCGCACCAGATCGGCACGCAAGCCAGGCAAGATCTGACCCCGATCGGCCAGGCCGCAGGCCCGCGCCGGGTTCAGGCTGACCACCGCCAGCGCCTCGGCCGGCGAGTAGCCGGCGTCGCGCATCAGCGTCCAGGCGGCCAGCAGCAGGCTGGCCGGCACATAGTCGCTGGACAGCACATCGAGCAGGCCCTCGCGGGCCAGATCCAGCGCCGCCACATTGCCCGAGTGCGAGCCGCCACGCACGACATTCGGCGCACCGGCCACCGTGGCCAGGCCCAGCTCGCGGGCGCGGCGGGCGGCGGCCAGCGTGGTCGGGAACTCGCTCATCGCGGCGCCCAGCGCCTGGGCGTGCTCGGCGTGGGCCGGCGTGGTGTCGTCATGGCTGGCCAGCACGATGCGGTGCTCGCGGGCAAAGGTGGCGAACCAGGCCTCGTTGGGCCGCGCGTGGCGCGCCTGACGTTCGGGCGCGATGCGCACCTCTTCGTCAAAGGTGGCGTGGCTCCAGCCCTTCTTGCCGGTGTAGTAGGTGCGGGCCTGCTCGATATCGGTCCACTGGCGCTGGCCCGGCGTGTGATCCATCAAGGAGATCAGCGCCAGCCGGGCATGGCCGGCAAAGGGCTGGAACAGCGCCTGCGCGTTCTCGGCCGGCAGCTCGCAGCGCACATGGATCAGGTGATCGGCGCGCAGCACGCCGGCGGCGTCCATGCGATCGAGCACGTTGAGCAGCTCGCTTTGGTCGCGGGCGCGGAAGCCGTCGCCATAGGGATCGCCGACGCCGATGGCATCGAACACGGTGCTGATGCCGGCGGCAGCCACCTCGGCATCGTGCGCCAACACGGCAGCGCTCATCGGAAAGCTGGTCTTGGGCCGCGGCTGCACATGCCGCTCCAGATTGTCGGTATGCATCTCGACCAGGCCGGGCAGCAGCCAGTCGCCTTGCAGATCGATCGCACCAGGCGCCGTGCTGGCGCCGGCCGAGACATCGACGATGCGGCCGCCGCGGCACAGCACGCTGGCGTTTTCCAGCACGCGGTCGGCCAGCACCACGCGGGCGTTGCTGAGCAGCAGCTCGTCGGCGTCAGCGCCGGCAAAGGTGGAATTCAGCGGACTCACGCTGGCTCCTTCAAGGGTTCCATTTCAATCTTGCGGTCGGCCACGGCATCGCGCACTTCCTCGTCGTGGAAGATGCCGACGATGGCGCTGCCGGCCGCCTTGGCTTCCTGGATCAGCTGCACGACGACGCGGCGGTTGGCGGCGTCCAGCGAGGCGGTCGGTTCGTCAAGCAGCAGCAGGCGCGCCGGGGTGATGAAGCCGCGGGCGATATTGACGCGCTGCTGCTCGCCGCCGGAGAAGGTGGCCGGCGGCAGCTGCCACAGCGAGCGCGGCAGGTTCAACCGCGCCAGCAGGGCGGCGGCGCGTTCGCGGGCTGCGGCCTCGCCGGGGTCGGGCTGGTCCAGATCGTTGAGGGCGGGTGTCGTGGCACGGGCGGCCAGCGCGCGCTCGGCCACCACGTCCAGCGCCGGCACCCGCGGCACCGCACGCAGGAACTGGCTGACATAGGCGATCTCGCTGCGGCGCAGCGCCAGCAGCTGCTGCGGCGTGGCCTGGGCCAGATCGATAGCGCCGGCGCTGGACGCGAACCAGGCCTCGCCGGCATCGAGCGCGTAATTGCCGTACAGGCATTTCATCAGCGTGCTCTTGCCGCGGCCCGAGGGGCCGACCAGGGCCACGCATTCGCCGGCATGCACGTCGAGCGAGAAGTCGCTGAGCACCGGCAGCGCCACACCGCCGCGCAGATGCAGCGTGAAATGCTTGCTCAGGCCGCGCAGGCGCAGCACCGGCTCGCCGGCCAGCGGCTGTTGGGGGTCAGGTCTTGCCATATTCATGGGGCCACCATGGAGGAGACGAGCAACTGGGTGTAGGGATGCTGGGGATCGTCCAGCACGCGGTCGGTCAGGCCATGCTCGACGATGCGGCCCTCGCGCATCACCAGGGTGCGCTGGGCCAGCAGCCGCGCCACACCGAGATCGTGGGTGACGATGATGGCCGAGAGCTGCAGCCGGCTGCTGAGCAGGCGGATCAGGTCCAGCAGCCGCGCCTGCACCGACACGTCCAGGCCCGAGGTCGGTTCATCCATCAGCACCAGGCGCGGATGGGTGACCAGATTGCGGGCGATCTGCAGGCGCTGGCGCATGCCGCCGGAGAAGGCGCGCGGCGCGTCGTCGGCGCGGCTGGCATCGAGCTCGACGCGGCGCATCCATTGCAGTGCCGTTTCGCGCAGCTGGCCGTAATGGCGCTGGCCCTGGCCCATCAGGCGCTCGACGATATTGGCGCCGGCGCTGACGTCCATGCGCAGGCCCTCGGCCGCGTGCTGCTCGACAAAGCCCCACTCGGTGCGCGCCAGCACGCGGCGTTCGCGCTCGCTCAAGGCGAGCACATCGCGCCAGCGCTGCTCGGCGTCCAGATAGAGCAGCTCGCCGGCGCTGGGCATCAGGCGGCCGGCCAGGCAGTTCAAGAGCGTGCTCTTGCCCGAGCCAGACTCGCCGACGATGGCCAGCACCTCACCGGGGTACAGCTCGAAGCTGGCCTCGCGCAGCGCATAGCGGCCATCGCTGGCGCCCTCGAAACGGTGCGACAGGCCGCTCACCTTGAGCAGCGGAACGGGCGGCGCGAAAAAGGACGGGATCGCGTTCATGCGCGGGCCTCCAGCTGTTCGCGGCACCAGTCGCTGTCGGAACAGGCGTAGACGCTCGGGCCCGCGGGCTGCGGCAGCTCATCCAGAAAGCTCGTGGTGCAGCCGCAGATCGCGCAGGCCTGCGGCTGGGCGGGCACCTGGAAGGGGTGGTCTTCGAAGTCCAGGCTCTGCACATCGGTGTAGGGCGGAATCGCGTAGATGCGCTTCTCGCGGCCGGCGCCGAACAGCTGCAGCGCGGCCATCTGGTGCATCTTGGGGTTATCGAAACTGGGGATGGGCGAGGGCGACATCACATAGTGGCCGTTGACGCGCACCGGGTGGTCGTAGCTGGCCTCGATGCGGCCCCAATGGGCGATGTCCTCATACAGGCGCACATTGACCAGGCCGTACTCCTGCGCCGCGTGCAGCTTCAGCGTCTCGGCGCGGCGCGGCTCCAGCTTGTACAGCGGCTCGGGCTGCGGCACCTGGTAGACCAGCACCTGCGCCTCGCTCAGCGCGCGCTCGGGGATGCGGTGGCGGGTCTGGATCAGCGTGGCCAGCGCGGTGTGCTCGGTCGTGGCCACACCGGTGCAGCGGCGGAAGAACTGACGGATGTTGACGGCATTGGTGGTGTCGTCGGCGCCCTGGTCGATCACCTTCAACACATCGTCGGCACCGATCAGCGCCGCCGTGACCTGGATGCCGCCGGTGCCCCAGCCATAGGCCAGCGGCATCTCGCGCGAGCCAAACGGCACCTGGTGGCCGGGCAGGGCCACCGCCTTCAGGATGGCGCGGCGGATCATGCGCTTGCTGCGCTCGTCCAGGTAGGCGAAGTTGTAGCCGGCCAGGCGTTCGCCGCTGGCCGGGGTGATGCCGCTGTGGGCGGGGTGTGAAACGGTCGTGCTCATGGCCTGCTTTCCTGCGGCGCGCCCGCGGCGCGGGCGGCCTGCTCTTCACGTAGCGTGCGGATCAGCTGCAGCTCGGATTCAAAGGTCACGTAATGCGGCAGCTTCAGATGCTGGACAAAGCCCGAGGCCTCGACGCTATCGCCCTGCGGCAGCACGAACTCCTGGTCCTGCGCCGGGCTGGTCTTCAACTCGCCGAACTCGTCGGCGCGCAGCACGCGGTCGACCAGGGCCATCGCCATCGCCTTGCGCTCACCATGGCCGAACACCAAGCCGTAGCCGCGGGTGAACTGCGGCGGCGCGCTGGCGCTGCCGACGAACTGATTGATCATCTGGCACTCGGTCAGCTCGATCTCGCCGACCTCGATCGCGAAGTCCAGCTCATCGGGCACCAGCTCGACGACGACATGGCCCAGCCGGATCTCGCCGCCAAAGGGATGGGTGTGGGCATAGCCACGCTGGGTGGAATAGCCCATGCCGAGCAGCCAGCCCTCGTCGGCGCGGGCCATCATCTGCAGGCGGCCGGCGCGGTTGAGCGGGTAGCGCGGCGGATCGCGGGTGATGTCCGGCGGCTCGGGATCGCCGGCCGGCGGCACCGCCGGCTCGATCAGGCCCTGGGCGGCCAGCGCGGCAAGCGCGTTGCCAGACTCAGCTTCGGGGGCGGCTTCGGCAGCTTGCGGCAGCGCGGGCAGTGGCGCCCCCGGCGTCAGCAGCGCAAAGTCCAGCAGGCGCTGGGTGTAGTCGACGCTGGGGCCGAGCAGCTGGCCGCCGGGCAGGTCCTTGAAGATGGCCGAGACGCGGCGCTGCAGGCGCATCGCATCGGTGTCCAGCGGCTCGCTGAATGCCAGGCGCGGCAGCGTGGTGCGGTAGGCGCGCAGCAGGAAGGCCGCCTCCACCGCATCGCCCTGGGCCTGCTTGAGCGCCAGCGCGGCCAGCTCGGGGTCGTAGAGCGAGCCTTCGGCCATCACCCGGCTGACGGCCAAGCGCTGCTGGCCGGCCAGCTGTTCGACGCTCAGCTCGGCCACCGCCTCGTCACCACGGCGGGCGGCCGCCAGCAGCGCGCGCGAGGCCTCGATGGCCTGCTCGCCGCCTTTGACTGCGATATACATGGCTCAGCCCTCCGTCACCATCAATTCGATGCGGCTGCTGCGCGGCAGGGCCAGCAGCTGCTCGCCGCAGACCAGCACCAACTCCAGCCCGCGCGGGAACTCGGCCTGCAAGGCGATGCGCTGCTGCCAGAAGGCGGCGTCCAGGCCCAGCACGCGAACACACTGCTCGCCGGCAATGCCGGGGCCACGCAGGCGCAAGACCTGACCCCCGGTGCCACCAGGCAGCGCGGCGCCAGCCCCGGCCTGCAGACCCTCGACCTCGATGATCAGCGTGCAGCCCTGCTGGGGCTCCTCATCGCTGCCCAGCGGCAGCTGGCTGAGCGTCAGCGCGCGCGCGCCGGCCGCATCGCAAAGCACAAAGTCGCCGCCAGCATCGATGCCGGCTTCGCGCACGCCGGTGTGAAAACGCAGCCAGCGCAGCAGCGCGGCGCGGCGTGTGGCATCGGCCCCATGGGCGCCGGCCAGCTGCAGCGTGCTGTCCTGGTCCAGCAGCGTCAGCAGCAGGGCGGCGCTGGCCGGTGCCAGCAGCGCGGCCTGCTCGCGCAAGCCCCGCTGCAGCTCGGCGGCCAGCACATCGGGCGGCAGGGTCTGCAGGCGGCCGGGGTAGGACAGCGCCGTCAGCAGCGCCCGGAAGCAGGCCTGGGCGCCGTGCACCGGCTCGCGCAGGCCCAGCATCACCGCGGTGGCCAGGTTGCCGGTCTCGGCCAGCGGCGGCATTTTCAGCAAGGCATTCATGTCGTGGTCTCCGGCGCCAGTGTGAAGAAGCGCACCCGGCTGCTGGCACTGCGCGCCTGCTCGGCGGCGCGCGCCGCGGCGATCTGTTCGCGCAGCGGCTCGATCAGCGCGGCCAGCAGATCGGCCTGGCTGCTGGGCTGCTGCAAGAGCGCATCGATCTCGGCCATGCAGCGCACCCGTTCGGCATCGCGGCCCAGGCGGTAGCCCAGGCCCAGCGTGGTGCAGCCTTCGCGCTGCAGGCGAACGACGCAGCGGGTCAGTGTGGCCTCGCCCACATTGAAGCGCTCGCCGGCACCGGCGACTCGGCCGCGCAGCATGGCCAGGCCGGTCTCAGGAGCGCGCATGAGCTCGAAGGGCTGGCCGGCGCGCCAGGGCGCCGCCGCGCGCAGCAGCGCCTCGCGCGGCGCCTGGGCCAGCACGGCCAGCCAGTCGCGGCGGGCCTGGCTGGCTGTGCTGGACGGGGACATTGAAGCAGTGGTCATGCTGATGTCATCTAGATGACTTTAGGATGGCGCCAGTATGTCCAGCAACGGTGACAGTTTCTTGACCGCACATCCCCACCCCTCCCCAAGCCCGACTGGCAGCGCCGCACCGCGCTGGCAGCTGATTGCCGACGAGCTCGGCGCCGACATCAGTGCCGGCCGCCTGGCGCCGGGCCAGCGCCTGCCCAACGAAGCGCAGCTGGCCGAACGCTTCGGCGTCAACCGCCACACGCTGCGCCAGGCCTTGCAGGCGCTCGCCCGCCAGGGCTTTGTGCAGGCCCGCCAGGGCAGCGGCACCTATGTGCGCGAGTTGGTGCTGGACTACGCGCTGCAGCGCCGCACCCGGCTGACGCAAAGCCTGGCCGCCGCCGGCGAGCAGGCCAAGCGCGAGCTGCTGGCCAGCCGCATCGAGCCCGCCGGCGCCTGGGCTGCCGAGCTGGGCCTGGCGCGCAGCGACAGCATCGAGCTGCTGATCACCCGCTCCTCGGTGCGCGGCCGACCGGTCGGGGTCAGCACCGCCGCCTATCCGTTGCCGAGGCTGGCCGGCATGGCCGAGGCCTTTGCCCGGCTGGGCAGCATCACCGCCGCGCTGCAGTCGCTGGGCGTGGCCGACTACACGCGCCAGCGCAGCGTCGTCAGCGCCAGGCTGCCCGAAGCGCATGAGGCCGATGCGCTGGCCCGCGCGCCGACGCAGCCGCTGCTGGAGGTGGTCTATCTCAATGTCGATGCGCAAGGCCGGCCGGTCGAGGCCGGGCGCACCGTGTTTGCTGCCGATGCGGTGCAGCTGAGCGTCAACGCGGCGGACTGGGGCCAGCCATGAGCAGCGGCTTCGAGCCCACCGCCCGCTACGCCGTCTACTGGGTGCCGGCCCGCGCCCACCCGCTCTGGGCCGCTGGCTGCGCCTGGCTGGGGCGGGACCCGGAGCTTGGCGAGGCAGGTACGGCGCCGGCTTGGGGCGCTGAACCGTGGCGTTATGGATTCCATGCCACGCTGAAGGCGCCGCTGCGCCTGCGCGAGGGCTGCAGCGAGGCGGCCTTCTGCGCTGCCGTGGCGAAGCTGGCGGCCCGGCAAGCCCGCTTCGCCATGCCCGCGCTGCGGGTCGACTGGCTGGACGGCTTTCTGGCGCTGCGACCTGAGCAGCCGCCGGCTGCCGCTCACCCGCTGCGCCAGCTGGCCGATGCCTGCGTGACCTCGCTGGACGAGTTTCGCGCGACTATGGGCGCACCGGAGTTGGCGCGCCGCGCCGCCGGGCTCGCTGAAGCACAGCTCGCCGCGCTGCAGCGCTGGGGCTATCCCCATGTGTTGCAGCACTGGCGTTTCCACATGACCCTCAGTGATCGATTACCGCCCGAGCCTGCTGCGCTGCAGCAGCGCGCCGAGGCGGCTTTTGCGGCCGCTCTGGCGCAGCCGCTGATGCTTGAGGAAGTGAGCGTCTTTGTCGAAGCCCGGCCCGGCACGCCGCTGCGTTTGTTGCAGCGTTTCAAACTGGGCGATTAGTGCCCAGCCGAGGCTAGGGAAGACACCAGCCTGTCAGGTCTTACAGACGCAAATTTGCAGGCGCGGCGGCACACTGACCGCAATGCAAGTCAGCCGTCTCGCCCCTCACCTTGTTGCGCTCCGTGCCGCCGCCGATCGCCAGCCGGGAGGGTGCCCATGAGCCGCGAGGAATTGCGCCAGAGCCATTACCTGGTGGTCAGCCCGGCGCTGTTTGGCGGCCGCTTCCGCGCCGTGTTCTCGACCCGGCGCGCCGAGCTGACGATGCTGGACGAAGCCCTTTACGGCAAGCTGGTGGCCGGCACCTTTGCCGCCATGAGCGTGCCGGAGCTGGCCCAGCTGATCGCTCGGCGCATCGCCGTCAGCCGCGATGAAGACGAACTCGCCCGCGTGCTCGACCTGGAGCGCAGCGAGGCCGCCGCCGCCGAGGCCCGACCGGCCCTGCTGCTCGACGCCGAGGGCCTGAGCCCCAAGGCCTTCTTCGCCTGGCGGGCCCGCTGTGGCGTGCGCGCCGTCGAGCTGCGGCTGCGCCTGCACGGCAGCGGCGCCGCGGCCGAACAGCGCCTCGCCCGTTCGCTGCAGATGCTGCACGCCATCATCGAGGATCCGCAGTTCGCCCAGCAGCGCCTGTCGCTGCAGCTGCGCTGCGAGCTCGACGCCCGCGGCCAACCCGATCTGCTGCAGCTGATCGAACACCTGGATGAACAAGGTCTGCTGGCCAAGCTGCGGCTGACGCTGGCGCCCTCGCGCTGCGGCACGGCGATGTCGGCCCCCGAGTTCGCCGCCTTCGAAGTAACGGTGCTGCGCCGCCTGGCCGAGCTGGGCCACAAGCCCGCCTTGCTGCCGGCGCTGGCCGCCCATCTGGTTGCCAGCGCCGAGGCCGACACCCCTTGTCGCAGCTGCCATCTGCTGCCGGTCTGCGGCGGCGCCACGGCCGAGCAGTGGGAAAACAGCCGCGGCACGCCCTGCCCCTCGATCCGCCACAACCTCGAGCAGCGCCTGCTGCTGCAAATCCGCGAAGACCGGCGCATCACCCGCTCGCTGCTGGTCAGCGAGGACGAGCTGCTGGAGCACACCCAGCCGGCCGCGCTGCACAGCCGCTAACGCCGGACGCTCGCCGTCCCCGCGCCGCCCCCTCACAGCCCACTCACAGCCCCAGGGAAGGTCTGCATAGGTCGGCCCCACCGCCGCCGCTATGCTGCGCAGCTCCCCGGCCACCCTGCCCCGACGATGCGCAAGACGCTGCTGCCCTCTCTGCCTTTGCTCGCCCTCATCGCGTTGCTCGCCCTGTTCGCACTGCAAGCGCCACGGGCCGCCGTCGCCGCCCCGGCGCTGCAGACCTTGGCCGAGGCCAGCGGCTTCAAGAAGACCGGCCGCTACGAAGAAGTGATCGCGCTGTGCCGCGATTTCGCCCGCGCCTACCCCAAGGCCGTGCGCTGCGAGCGCTTTGGCACGACGCCGGAAGGCCGGCCCATGCTGGCGCTGGTGGCCTCGCACAGCGGCGCACTCAGCCCGGAAGCCGCACGCCGCCGCGGCCTGCCCGTGGTGCTGATGCAGGGCGGCATCCATGCCGGCGAGATCGATGGCAAGGACGCCGGCTTTCTGGCCCTGCGCGAGCTGCTCGATGGCCATACCGCGCCCGGCGCGCTGAAGCAGCAGGTCTTCGTCTTCGTGCCGGTCTTCAATATCGACGGCCATGGACGCTTTGGTGCCTGGCAGCGCCCCAACCAGCGCGGCCCCGAGGAAATGGGCTGGCGCACGACGGCGCAGAACTACAACCTGAACCGCGACTATATGAAGGCCGATGCGCCCGAGATGCGCGCCATGCTGGGCCTGGTGCAGCGCTGGGACCCGCTGCTGACGGTTGACCTGCACGTCACCGACGGCGCGCAGTTCGAGCACGACATTTCCATCCAGGTCGAGCCGCTGCACACCGGCGACGCCACACTGCAGTCCAGCGGCCGGCAGCTGCGCGACGGCGTGATCGCACAGCTGGCCACACAGGGCTCGCTGCCGCAGCCCTTCTACATGAGCTTCGCCCATGAGGACGACCCGGCCTCCGGCTTCGAAGACAGCGTGCCGCCGCCGCGCTTCTCGCATGGCTACTTTGCGCTGCGCAACCGCTTCGGCATGCTGGTCGAAACGCACTCGTGGAAGGACTACCCGACCCGCGTGCGCATCACCCGCAACACCATCGTCGATGTGCTGCAGCACACCGCCGCCCAGGGCAAGACCTGGCAGCGCCAGGCCCTGCAAGCCGATGCGGCCGCCACGCAGCTGGCCGGCCAGCCGCTGCCGCTGAGCTGGAAGGCCAGCGAACGCAGCCGCGAGATCGAGTTCCGCGGCTATGCCTACACGCGAACGCCCTCGGAGGTGTCCGGCGCGCTGATGACGCGCTACGACGAAAGCCGGCCGCAACTCTGGCGCGTGCCGCTGCGCGACGAGCTGCTGCCGGCCCTCAGCATCCAGGCGCCCAAGGCCGGCTATCTGGTACCCGCCGCCGAGGCCGATCGCCTGGCGCCGCTGCTGCGCCTGCACGGCATCGCCTTTCGCCGCCTCAAGCAGGCCTTGCCCGCAGCGCCACGCGAGGTTTTCCTGCCCAGCCAGGTGCGCGCCGCGCCGGCCAGCTTTGAGGGCCGGCAGCGGCTAGAAGTGAGCGGCCAGTGGCAGCTGGACGAGCGGGGCACCGGCGAGCTGGCCGCCGGCGCCCTCTTCGTGCCCATCGCCCAGCCGCGCGCGCGGCTGCTGGTGGCCCTGCTGGAGCCGCAAGCGCCTGACTCCCTGCTGGCCTGGGGCCAGTTCAACACGGCCTTCGAGCGCAAGGAATACATGGAAGGCTATGTGGCCGAGCAGGTCGCCCGCGAACAACTCGCCGCCGACCCCGCCCTGGCCGCTGCGTTCCAGCAGCGCCTGGCCGACGATCCCGCCTTCGCCGCCAACCCCAGGGAACGCCTCGACTTCTTCTACCGCCGCCACCCGGCTTGGGACGTTCGCTTTCAGCGTTATCCGGTGCTGAGGGTGGACAGCGAGCCCGGCAGCTCCGGCCATGCCAAGGGGCGCTGATGGCGAGGCGCTGATCGCCTGGAATCGGCGCAAGGCGAGTGTGGCGTCCGGTCTCGTTGAGCGTCATTGCCGGTTCCCGCTGCTCGCTTTGCTTGTTTGTATGGGCTTTCACTGTGTTGGCGGGGAAGGCTTCTTTAGGCTGAGTCCAGGCGTTCACGCAGGGCTGATCGCTGACAGCTTTCGACCCTGAAGAGAGACATACGCTGTCCTGATCCCGCAATCCCAGCCCACCGATTCGTTGGCTTCCATCAGGCAAATTCAGGCGGCGTATGGGTTCCTGTTGTGCCGGCTCAACAGTTGCAGCGTACGCCTCCCTGGCGCGAGGGGGAGCAGCATCACCGCCGGCCTAACTCCCATACAGTTGGACTCTCTCGATCAAGCCGAAGACCACAAGTCAATCCCATCTTCGGCAGGACCCGCTGACAAGGAGGAAGCTGGTGACGATCCTGCAGGAGATCCATGCGTGGTCCAAGGACCTCGCGCCCTGGCAGCAAGATGCCATTGCTAGGCTCTATGGCGATCGCACGCTCAGCGCCGGCGATCTGGACGACCTCTACGCCCTGGCCAAGACTGAGGCGGGCATACAGGATGCCGAAGGGCGCAGGCCAAGACGGCTTGAAGACGCACAGGTCGCGCCGAAGGCCGATCCTGTTCGCCACGTGGTGCTCGGGGCCATCAAGGAACTGGCGAACGTCAACGCGCTGGCCAGCGAGGCGCGCCTGCCGATTGCCCGAACGGGCATGACCGTCATCTACGGTGAAAACGGCGCCGGGAAGTCCGGCTATTCGCGCGTGTTCAAACACGCCTGCCGGGCTCGCGATCGCCGTGAGCCCATCCTCCCCGACGCCAACCTTGAGCCTGGCAAGTGCGGGCCGGCGCGGGCCGTATTCGAGGCCGATGTCGACGGGGTGGCCATCGATCTGCCCTGGCAAGACGGGGCCGAGCCGCCGGCGCCGCTGTCGGACATCTCGATATTCGATTCGCACTGCGCCCGCGCCTACATCGACAACCAGGGAGACTTTGCCTATGCCCCCTATGGGCTGGACATCCTGGAAGGCCTGGTGGGGGCCTGCAACAAGCTGAAGGCCCGCGCACTCGCCGAGAAGGGCGCCACCGCGCCGAGCGACGCCGCCTACGCGGTGCTCGCGCGCGAGCAGACCGAGGTCGCCAAGAAGCTGCTCGGCATTCCAGCGAGGACCAAGGCCGAGGACATCGAAGCGCTGGCGACGCTCAGCGAAGCTGAGGTGGCGCGGCTCGAGCTGCTCACCAAGACCTTGGCCGAGGCCGACCCGAAGCAGAAGGCCCTGGCGCTGCGGCAGAAGGCCAGTCGTCTGGGTGATCTGAAGGCGCGTGCCACCGCTGCGGCAGACGCTGTGAGCGACGAGCGGGTCATTTCATTGCAGGGGCTCGTCCAGAAATCGAACCTCGCCAAGGCAGCGGCAGAACTGGCGGCCAAGGAGTTCAGGGCGACACCCGGCCAGTTGCCGGGCACCGGCGGCGAAGAGTGGAAGGCCCTCTTCGATGCGGCGCGCATGTTTTCGGCGGCCAGCCACGCGGAACACGCGTTCCCGGGCCTGCCCGCGGACGCCGCCTGCCCCCTGTGCCAGAACGTCCTCGGCGAGGAGGGCGCCGCGCGACTGCTGCGCTTCGACGCCTTCATCCAGGCCGCGGCCGAGAAGGCGGCGAAGGAGGCGCACTACGCGGCGGCGGCACCGTTCCTGGCGATCAAGCAAGCGAACCTCGACCTGATGTTCCGCGACGCCCTGGTCGAGGAGCTGACCGAGATTGCGCCGGCGGTTGCCGAGGCCTGCGCGGTCCTGCAGGAAGTCCTGAAGGCGCGCCAACAGGCGGTGGTCCAGTCGGCTGCCGGCAAACAAGGCTGGGACGCGCTGCCGAAGTTCTCGGTCGATCCGCAGCCTGGCCTCATGGGCGTCGTCGACGGCTTGCTGAGCCAGGCCAACGCGCTCGACGCCACCGCCGATGAAAAGCTGAGGGCGGCCATGGTCGCGGAGCGGGCCGAGCTCGATGCCCGGCGCCGGCTCGGCGAGGTCAAGGTCGCCGTGCTGGAGGCGATGACCAAACACGAATACTGCCGCAAGCTTCAGGCGTGCATTGACGGTATGGAGACGCGGGGCATCTCGCGGAAGTCCACCGAGCTTTCGCGTACGACGGCCAGCCAGGAGCTTGCAGACGCCCTCAACGAGGAGCTCAAGCTGCTCAAGGTCCATCACCTGCGGGTCGTGATGAAGCCCGAGTCACCGGGCGGCAGGACACAGTTCAAGCTCACGCTGCAGTTGCCGGGCGGCGGTGCCCCCGCTGCCATTCTCAGCGAGGGTGAACAGCGGGCGATCGCCATCGCGTCCTTCATGGCGGAGATCCGGCTGGGCAAGGGGCGCGGCGGCATCGTGCTCGACGACCCTGTCTCTTCGCTAGACCATCGTCGGCGCTGGGAGGTCGCGGAGCGGCTGGCTGAGGAGTCGTTGACGCGGCAGGTGATCGTCTTCACCCATGACATCTACTTTCTGCTCATCTTGGAACAGAAGGCGCAAGAGGTGGGCGCGGACCTGACTAAGAACTACATCCGCCGTACCGCGCGGGGCTATGGCGTGCATTCGGAAGATCTGCCGTTCGATGTGCTGGGTACCAAGGATCGCCTGGGCCGGCTGAGGCAGATGCTCGTCATCGTGCGCAAGGCCGCGAAGGAGGGCGACGAAGAAGCTCAGCGCCAGCTGACGGCCAAGTGCTATGGCCACCTCCGGCTTGCTTGGGAGCGGTGCATCGAGGAAGTACTACTCAACGGGGCGGTGCAACGCTTCGGCGAGGGCGTCGCGACGCTGCGGCTGAAGGGCGTCACGGTCACCGACAACG
This sequence comes from Roseateles aquae, assembly GCF_032337115.1. Classification (NCBI taxonomy): domain Bacteria; kingdom Pseudomonadati; phylum Pseudomonadota; class Betaproteobacteria; order Burkholderiales; family Sphaerotilaceae; genus Roseateles; species Roseateles aquae. The sequence continues at coordinate 35,757 of NZ_JAVXZY010000014.1, read as the reverse complement.
ACTACAGCGAGATCTACGCGGGCATGACCAAGTGCTCGAAGTTCGAGCACGACGCTGCGGCGGCTGTCGGCCGGCTGCCCGTGCCCGTGCCCGTCGAACTCAGCGACGACATCGAGCGCCTGGCCAAGTGGCGCGACCTGCTCGACAAGCGGGTGAAGGATGTCGCCAAGGCGCGGGGCTGATCCCATTCTTATGACCAACCTGGGCGCCGGCTGGCGCCCATTAGCCTGCTAAGCCGACGTGAAACTACTTGCGTATACGAAACCCGACTTCAAAGGCGAACTCATCACGGTGTATGAGGCGCTGCGCCGCAAAGACAGGGATCCCGATGTCTGGGAAAACTGGATTTACTACGACATCGTCCGCTCTAAGCCCATGTTCCCGGTTAAGCGCGTGCGCGACAAGAAGGACAGCAGCAGTTTTACCTATAAGGGCAAGGCTGGCGGTGGACATGGGCGCGGCTCAAAAGGAATTGCCCACGAATTGGCGCAACAGTTCCTATGCAAACAGACGGAAGTCAGGTTCAAGATGTTTGGGAATTCGTTCATCGCGTCAGTGGCGCAGGCCGACGACGAAGTCCATATCCAGGATCCAAACGACTCGAGTCGACAAATCTTCACGGACGTGATGCTCACTCTTGCGCCAAATTGCACTTCCCGGCCAACGTTTGGCGATCGTCTCGCCATCGAAATCACCGACACCCACGTGAATACCCGGCGCAAACTGCGGTTGTTCCGCGATCTGAAGATTGGCGCCCTGGAGGTCGTGATTCCCGCGAGCTGGCACGTTCGGAATCAAACGAGCATCACCGAGGCGGAGTTAGATCAGCTCAAGCGACGGATAGCCGGCTTTTGGAAAGCAGAGATCGCCGCGAAGCTCATTTTCGCGCAAATCTTCATTCAGCCGCCCGAAGTGGCACTCATTGAAGAGCGATGATCGGCACGTGATCGGGTGATCGGGGTCACACGGTGATCGCGGTGATCGGGGTCAAGTCTTAAATGTTAAGTTGGCACTTTGGATGCGCTAGTGGGCGTCCGTCTAGGAGTGCTGGGAATTAACATTTAAGACTTGACCCCGAATTTCACTGGCCATGGGCGTTCCGCTTTGCGTTTCGCTCTTTTCACTGGTGCTGGCTTGGCTCATTCCAGGATGCAATCCGAATCCGTACGGGCTGGGTCAATGTGCAGGTTCTGCAAACTTAGCCATTGCGCTCGTATTCGGTGAACTCGGAGGCGTTTACGTTGCTATCTTGTTCGGCGCTTTCATAGCCGCCCCCCTAGTGGTCGCCTCTATCGTCTTGCAGCATTGGAAGAGGCTTCACGCCATGGAGATCCAGATTCCAGCTACCGAGTTTGAACTTGTCGTTGCTATGGGAGATCTCGTCCTTTGGTCCGACGCGAGCGACGGCCCCATGGGTCATCACCCGCAGTTCCAGGCAGTGCTTGATGCGCTGGGCGCAAGAATCGAGCTCACACCCTTGGTCAAGGCGTACTTCGAAGACACTGCGCGCGCAGGTCGCGGTGATGTCCATGTTTTTGAGCTTGGCAACGATTCGAGTGCCGTGCTGGCGATCGATGCGTACAGCGAACCCGAGGATCAGCTGGACTTGATTTCGCTCTACATTAGGTGCAAGCGTGCGGAAAGCGGGGCGATATCGGAATTGGTGTGGAAGTTTTTTAACAGCTGCTCGGTTCAGGCTCACGCTTCCCAGCAGTCCATCTGCAAGAGACTTGGTGACGCGATCGACCCAGCCAAATTCCCGCGGAGCGTTGGTAGTCGCGGTTTCATGCAATCTCAGATTCGCCACCGTGTGGCCTAAGCACTGGCTCGATCGAACGCGCTCCGTGATGGCACCAGGGCCGCGAGGCGCTGGCGCCAATCAGCCGTAACGCGGCACAGGCACGACGCCTACGCTAGCGCTCAGCACCGACGTTGACTGACCGTTTCTGAACGGCGATCTCTTGACGCGAAAGACGGCAATCGCTGCCTAGCAGTCCTCGGCGCACAGCCACAAGCAGCCGTGCCATCAACGCAAGCAGACACAGCGCCCATGCAGTCTCGAGCGCGAGGTAAGCACCCGAACTCAAACCGTCATCAGACCCACAAGACCGTGTCCAAAGCTGCACTCATCCCGCTCGCCAGCAGCCTGCCCGAGGCCTGGCGCTCAAGCGTCGTCGCGCGGCTGGGCGACAGGCAGCTCAAGGTGCTGCGCATGGATGCCGCGAGCTATCCTGCCGAAAGCCACGCGTATGAGGAAGCGCTGCTGGTGCTGGATGGGCTGATGCGCTTGTCCATAGCCGGCCGCGTGCACGAGGTGCGCAGCGGTGAGGTCTATGTCGTGCCCGCCGGCCAAGCGCATGCGGTGGCCGAAGGCAGCTTCGGCACGCTGGTGATCATCGATCAGGGCTGACGGAGGGGAACCGTCCGCTCAAGCTCGCACGCTCACCCGCCATCCCGAACCCGCAGCACTCGATTCGAAGCGCACTGGCAGAAACTTCTCAATCACCTCGAAGTTGGTACGCGCATGCGGCGTCAGCTCGCTGCAGCTGTAGCGGGCTTCACCGCCACGTTGCCAGACAGCCAGTGCCAGAGGCAGTGCCCATTGATCGGCCAGATGCGGCCCCAGGGCCGCCTCACTGAGCTGGTAGGCGCGCAGCTGCTGAACCACATCTTTTGCCACTTGCTCTGCGCTGACGCCTTTCTCACCGAAGCTGGTAAAGACTTCGCTCAGCTGCTCATAGGCGAGGGTGGCGACCAGCGCGTTGCCAGGCCCCTCGTTCTGGCGAGACGGGCCCTCGCGCAGCTGCTCGTCACTCCAGCCCATGGCCAGCCCCAGCTGCTCCAGCTCGCGCCGTGCCACCGAGCGCGGCAATGCAGGTGCAAAGCACTCCGCAAACGCCTCCAGCTTCTCGCCTCGCTCGAGCAGATCGAAGGGCTTGAGTTCCTTCGCCGCCGGCCAGATCGTCGCCTCAATCTCACCGCCACCAGCAGGGTAGAAGCCCAGCCGGCGCAGCTTCAGTTCCGCCCGGGCGCCCAAGCGGCGCATCAGCGGCGCGTAGCTTCGCTCCAGAAAGTGAAACGGCGGCGCCATCGGGTTGTGCGTGCCGCCGCCGAGCTTCAGGCGGCTTGGCGCATCGGCCATCAGCAAGGCCGGCCAGACGGTTTGCAGCACCAGAGTGCAACTGCCCGCCGTGCCGACGTTGAAGACGTAGTCGCCCGCGCGCACCGCGCCTGGCCTGAACTCCAACAGCTGTGAGTTCAGCTCTGCCCCGCGAAGCTCGGCGCCGCTGACTTCGGCGGCTGCGTTCACGCAGGTCAGATGCTGGCGCATCAGCCCGGGCTTTGCACGGCCGGCACGGATCTTCGTCAACGCGAATGCCTGGCCCGTGCACATGGAAAGGGCCAGCGAGGTACGCAGGATTTGCCCGCCGCCCTCGCCGGCGGAGCCATCGATCTCGATCATCTTCTTGTTCTCTTCTTGTCTTAAGTGCCAAATTGCAGCACGGCCTCGTGCAGATAGTGATCCAGAGGCCGGGTGTCGGCTCGCAGGCCTTGCTCGGGCGCGTGCGCCGTGGCCTCGGCCAGTTCTGCCTCGATGAAGTCGTGGATGCGCACCCAGCGTGGGCTGGTGGCTGACTCGCCGGCACGCATCTTGACCGCCAGCAGTGCGTTCACCTCGTCCAGCAGCGCGGGATCGCGCAGGGTTTGGCTCGCCAGCTCGGCAAAGCGCATCGGCGGCACACCACGGCCCTCGCGTATCCAGCGTGCCGCCAGCAGCGGCCGCAGCACGTAGAGGTATTTCTTGTAGCGCACGACCTCGCCATAGAGGTGCTCTCGCAAGTTCTTCTTGGCCATCGACACATAGTGGTGATAGCCGCGCAGCGGCGAGAAGCCGTCCTCGGCCAGCGTGCGCAGGCGTGCGGCCCAATCGTCGTTCTGCTGATAGACGATGGGCGAGCGCAGCCACTCCAGCAGCGTGGGGTTGGACTCCTTCAAGAGCTGCAGGGCCTTGCGCAGATCCCAGCCATTGATGTCCAAGTCGCCGTTGATCGGCTGCTCGATCACATCGCGACCAGGCTCCACAGTGAGGTACCAGGGCAGCCTGTTCACGTAGACGAAGCGCACGTCATAGTCGCTGTCGGGTGACGCGAAACCCCAGCCGCGGCTGCCCGATTCGCAGGCAAACAGCACCTTCACCTGATGCTGCTGTTCCAGCGCCGCCAGGTTCTTCAGCACGGTGGCGCGCATCTCAGCCGACACCGGATGGGCGCTCAATACGGGTTCTTCTTTCATGTTCTCCCCCCTCACTTTTTCTGATGGGCGGGAGAGCGCATCAAGCCCTCGCCCGCTCACCCCTTCACGCACACCACCTGCTTGAGCGTGTGCACCACTTCCACCAGATCGCTCTGCGCGGCCATCACCGCGTCGATGTCCTTGTAGGCCATCGGGATCTCGTCGATGACATCGGCGTCCTTGCGGCACTCGACGCCTGCCGTGGCCTTGACCTGGTCCTCCACCGTGAACAGCTTCTTGGCCTTGGTACGGCTCATCACGCGGCCGGCGCCGTGGCTGCAGCTCTCGAAGCTCTCCGGGTTGCCCAGGCCGCGCACGATGTAGCTGCGTGCCCCCATGCTGCCGGGGATGATGCCCATCTCGCCGCGCTTGGCACTGACGGCGCCCTTGCGCGTCACAAACACATCCTCGCCGAAGTGGCGCTCGCGCTGCACGTAGTTGTGGTGACAGTTCACCGCCTCAACATGGGCCTCGAAGGGCTTGGGAATCACCTTGCGGACGGTGGCGATCAGGTTGGCCATCATCACCTCGCGATTCTTCATCGCGAACTTCTGCGCCCAGGACACGCCGCGCACATAGTCGCCAAAGTACTGGGCGCCTTCTTCGAAGTAGGCCAGGTCCTTGTCCGGCAGATTGCGCTGGTGGCGCTCGGCGTCCTTCTTGGCCAGCTCGATGAAGTGCGTGCCGATGGCGTTACCCACACCGCGCGAGCCCGAGTGCAGCATGAACCAGACGAAGCCGGCTTCATCGAGGCAGACCTCGATGAAGTGATTGCCCGTGCCCAGCGTGCCCAGATGCTTGCGGTTGTTGGTGTTCTTCAGGCGCGGGTGCAGCTCGCACAGCGCCTCGAACTCGTCCACCAGCGTCGCCCAGATTTGGTCCACCGTCTCGGGCGGGTTCTCCCAGCTGCCGGGGTCGCGGCCGCGATGCTTGGGCGCCGAGCCATGCGGCACTGCCTTCTCGATGGCCGAGCGCAGCGGGCCGAGGTTGTCAGGCAGGTCTTCGGCGCGCAGCGTGGTCTTCGCGGCCATCATGCCGCAGCCGATGTCCACGCCAACAGCCGCCGGGATGATGGCCTTGATCGTCGGGATCACCGAGCCGATCGTGGCTCCGAGGCCGAAGTGCACGTCTGGCATGGCCGCGACATGCTTGAAGACCACCGGCAGCCGCGCGGTATTGCTCAGCTGCTGCATGGCCTCGTCCTCGACAGGGACGCCCTGCGTCCACATCTTGATCGGCACGCCGCCTTCGGGTTGTTCAATCTTGTAGTTCATGATGTTTTGTCTATTTGAAGTTTTGGTGGACGCGACGGGATTCGAACCCGCATCAATGCAGCAACCACGGTTTCTAGGCCAGTGGCATCGTCGGCGATTGGAAACGCGCGCCAGTGACGACCCGTCATCGGAGCCGGCACCTGCATCCTCAACCGTACTCGCCGACCAACTTGCCTGCTGCACCTGGTGTTACCCAGGCTGCCGGCATGTCAATCATTTTTGGCAGTGGCGCTCCCTTCTGTGCCAGCGCGCCCGAAATCAACAGTGATGCCCCGCTGCGACAAGGGACGGTGAAACGTCGTGCTCTTCCACTGAGCTACGGTCCCCCTGATTTGGGACCGGCGGGACTCGAACCCGCGACCACGAGCGTTGTAGGCTGTAGTTCCACCTGCATTCGCAGCGAGACATCTCAAAAGAAGCGCGACAAGTGAAGCAAGACGTAGCCACACTGGTTTCCCAGTTGAGGACTTGAACCCCCGGCGTTCCGATGTAGTCCTGCCAGCATTCGCGCAAAACCGAAGCCCTCGCGTGGCGACTAACAGGCGGTGAGACACGTTTGGGATGTAGTCCCACCTGCATTCGCCACGCGACGACGCGTGTTGTTGTGAAAGTTGGTGCCCCGGGCGACAAGAGTTGCAAGAGCGGCCTACGGGTTCTCCGTTGCGGGCTTGCCGGCCCGCGCGGCCGGGTATGTGCTGTACTCCTGCAGGCATTCGCCCGGGACACCTTCCAAAACTTGTTGTCGTGGCCTTACTGCGCGGCCAGCGACACCTTGTCGATTTCGCCGACCCAATGCTCGGCGTCCATGGTGCCGGCGGCGAAGCTCGCCACCATCGTGAACACCGCGTCCGAGAAGCCGCCGACATTCAAGATGTCGTGCCGCTCCGCGGCCTGTGTGGTCGACATCGGCTGGATGTCGATGCACACCAGGCGCGCCATCGGGTTGCGCTGCTTCAGCACTTCCCACTCGCGCAAGGTCTGCGTCGCACCGCGCCGGTTGGCGTCGACCCAGGACTCGTTGTCCGAGACCAGGATCACCACATCGACCGCCGCACGCTCGCGGTTCAGCATGGCCAGCGGCGCGCTGCAGTTGGTCCCGCCGCCCCCGATCTTGGCCAGCGCTTGCGCGTTGGTCATCACCGAGTCGCGAGCGTTCAGCTGCAGCTTCACCACATCCTGCTCGAACGGCAGCACACGGGCCTGCGGGTTCTTGCGCAGCACCGCCGCAGCCACCAGGGCAGCCACGTCGATGCAGCGCACGCTGGACGTCGCCGAACCGCGGTGACCTGTGACCGACGAGCTCATCGAGCCCGACACGTCAGGGCACACCACGACCCGACCTGCCAGCGCCGGCACGTTGGCCAGCGACAGCTCCATCGCGTCCTGCAAGGCCTCACGAACCTGAGCCGGCACCGCGTCGCCAGCCGCCTTGAAGGCGGACAGCAGCTGGTACGGCATCACCCGGGCCTTGGCCACCGCCTGTGGGTCGCGCAACTTGGCAGCCAGCACATCAGCCATGCCGTCGATCTCGAACACGCCGTGGCGAGCAAAGGTGTTCAGGTTCTGACGCACCATCTGCCATGAGCCGCTGCGAGCGATCTGCGCCCACTGAACCAAAGTCAGGTTCAGCGCCGTCAACATCTGGAACGGCACCTCCGGCACCTCGCTCGCTAGACCTTGAGCACTCTCACGCTTGAAGCATTCGAACGCTTGGGTGATCGGCGGCAAAGCCGCTTCATCGAAAGGCCGGCCGATCAACCACGCGAACCAGGCGGCACGCCAGGCCTCAGCAGGCTTGGGGTGAACCATCTTGACCACATCGGCGAGCGAGGGCGTGTTGCCCACCGCGGCGTTCAGCAGTTGCTTCTCGGTCGCGGTCAGCAGCCATTGCTGCACCAGCTTCTTGGGGCGCGAACCCAGCGACTTGCGCCCCACCGTCCCGCTACGCAAGATCAGCACGAAGTTGCGCAGCATCTTGCCGTTGTCGACGACGCGAGAGAACACGGTACTCAGCAGCGCGACATCACGCACGGCCAAGCTGGCGGCGAGCAGGGCCGGCATGTCCTTCATGTAGCCGGACTGGCGAGCGTAGATCGCTGTCTTGGCGACGAAGGCCGGCTCCAGCTTCTGCGTCAGCGCCAGCACCTGCTCGAGCTGCTGTTCGGCGTCTGCATAAAAGGTGCGGCTCAGGCAGCCGGTGGCTGCTAGCTGCGCCAGCTGATGCTTGGCGCTGAAAGCGTAGGCCGGCGCCTCGGCCGCATTGCGTGCCGCCGCTGTGGGCAGCAAGGCGCCCTTGAGCGTCTTGAACAGTTGCGTGTTGACCATTTTCTTATCCCTCGTGCATTCAGTCTCTATCTGCATGGTCTATTGCAACAGCCGTGCCAGCGCTGCTGGCCTTACCCTGGCATTGATCGCAAACCCTTGATTCAAAAGGAGATATTTATGATCTCGACGCTCATCTCCACGCCGGACCACCATCCGAGCCCTGTTTTCATTCATATCCATTTTGCTAGCCAGCTATCATTTGAGATATGAGTAAAAAGACCGTCGTGATTGGCTTCATGGGCACGCAGCTGGACGCTGGGCAGGGTGCCGGGCGTTGGGAGAAGTGGCGACCCACGGTGTCGTTGATGCAGCACGAGGACACGCTAGTTGACCGGCTGGAACTGCTCTATGCGCCCAAATACCTGGCGCTGGCGCAGGTGCTGGTGCGGGACATTGCCAGCGTCTCGCCCGGCACCGAGGTGAATCTGGTGCCCGTCGACGTTGAGAACCCCTGGGACTTCGGCGAGATGTATGCGGCGCTCTACGACTGGGCACGCGGCTATCGCTTCGACCCCGCTCACGAACAGTACTGGGCGCACATCACCACCGGCACGCACGTGGCGCAGATCTGCATGTTCCTGATGGTGGAGTCGCGCTTCATTCCGGGCCAGCTGCTGCAAACCGCGCCGCCGCGAAAGCAGCGCCAGGGCGATCCCGGCAGCTACACGCTGATCGACCTCGACCTGTCGCGCTACGACATCCTGGCCCAGCGCTTCGACCAGGCGCACAAGGAGGCGCTGGACTTTTTGAAAAGCGGCATCGCCACCCGCAACAAGCGCTTCAACGCCCTGATCGAGGAAATCGAACATGTGGCCGTACGCTCGTCGGCACCCATCCTGCTGACCGGGCCGACGGGCGCCGGCAAGTCGCATCTGGCGCGCCGCATGTACGAGCTGAAGAAGGCGCGCCATCAGGTTGACGGCGACTTTGTCGAGGTGAACTGCGCCACCCTGCGCGGCGACGGAGCTGCGTCCACGCTGTTCGGCCACAAAAAGGGCGCCTTCACCGGCGCGGCCGCCGATCGGGCCGGCCTGCTGCGCACGGCCCACCAAGGCGTGCTCTTCCTCGATGAGATCGGTGAACTGGGGCTCGACGAGCAGGCCATGCTGCTCAAGGCGGTGGAAGAAAAGCGCTTCCTGCCCATGGGCAGCGACCGCGAGGTCAACAGCGACTTCCAGCTGATCGCCGGTACCAACCGCGATCTGCGCATCGACGTGGCCGAGGGCCGATTCCGCGACGACCTGTTCGCGCGTATCAACCTCTGGGCCTACACCCTGCCCGGGCTGGCCGAGCGGCCAGAGGACATTGAGCCCAATGTCGAGCATCTGCTGAGTCGCGCGGCCGCCGAGGGGGGCCGCGCCGTTCGCTTCAGCACCGAGGCCAAGGTACGCTATCTGCAGTTCGCCAAGTCGGCAGCAGCGCCCTGGCGCGGCAACTTCCGCGACCTCTCGGCCAGCGTCACACGGATGGCGACACTGGCGGAGGGTGGACGCATCTCGACGGCGCTGGTCGATGCTGAAATCGAGCGACTGCGCTGGCTTTGGCAGGAGGGTGGCACAGCGACAAAACGCCTGTCTTCCAAGGCGCTGCCGGCGCAGATCGACGCCGACAGCCTGGACCTGTTTGACCGCCTGCAGCTCGAAGCCGTGATCCAGGTCTGCCGCGAATCGCGCAGTCTGGCCGAAGCGGGCCGCAAGCTGTTCAACCACTCGCGCAGCCAGCGCAGCGTCGTCAACGACTCCGACCGCCTGCGCAAGTACCTGCTCAAGTTCGGGCTGCAGTGGGATGCGCTGCAGCCCGTCCGTGAGCAGGTCTAGCCTTGAGTCAGCAGCTCAGCTGCCAAGCCCCCCTGCCGCTGCAACAGCACCAGATCGTCGTAGCCGCCGATATGGCGATCGCCGATGAAGATCTGCGGGACCGTGCGGCGGCCGCTGCGGCTCATCATTTCGGCGCGCAAGGCGTCGTCGCGTTCGATATTGACCTTGTTCAGACGCTGGGCCAGGCCTTCGCGCTCCAGCAGGGCCTCGGCACGCTCGCAGAACGGGCAGGTCGAGGTGTGAAACATGGTGATGGTGTCGTTCGAGCTCATGGCGCTCATCCTTTTTGTTGGGACTTGTAGCGGGCGCGGGCTTCCTCGTGGCTGAGGCCGCCTTGCGGCTTGCACTCGCCCTTGGGCACCAGCTTCCATTCGCCCGGGTCGCCGTCGGTCTTGGCCAGGCCGGCGCAGGAGTGCGAGCCGGAGAGGTTGGCGCAGTCGTTCTGGCCGGCCTTGGCCACGCCGTAGCACTTTTCCTTGTTGGCGTCGGCGGCCTGCACGGTTTGAACAGTACCCAGGGCCAGCACGCAGGCCAGGGCGGCGGAAACGGTCTTGCTGTGTTTCATGGTGTCAATCTCCATTCGCGGTTCAAAGGCCCAGCGCCGTGAGGCCGGGGTGGTCGTCGGGACGGCGGCCTTGCGGCCAGTGGAACAGGCGCTCGCTGGCCTTGATGGGCAGGTCGTTGATGCTGGCGTGGCGCACGTCCATCAGGCCCTGGGCGTCGAATTCCCAGTTCTCATTGCCATAGGAGCGGAACCAGTTGCCGGCGTCGTCGTGCCATTCATAGGCAAAGCGCACGGCGATGCGATGGCTGTCGAAGGCCCAGATTTCCTTGATCAGGCGGTAGTCCAGCTCGCGCGCCCATTTGCGCTTGAGCAGCTCGACGATGGCGGCCCGGCCACGCGGGAACTCGGCGCGATTGCGCCAGCGGCTGTCGGGCGTGTAGGCCAGGGACACGCGCTCGGGGTCGCGGCTGTTCCAGGCGTCTTCGGCCAGGCGGACTTTCTGCACCGCCGTTTCGTAGCTGAACGGGGGCAGGGGCGGGCGGCTGGCGGTCGGGGGCGTGGTCATGGCTCGGGCTTTCAATCGTTGAGGATCAGGGCAGCAGGTAGAAGGGCCGCGCGCCTGAGCGCTGGCGCAGCAGCGCGCGCGGCCGAGGCTCTCAGAGGTCCTTGGGCGCCTTGTCCTTGATCTGCGGCCAGTTGCCATTGGCCTTGACCAGGTTGCCCGGCACGTCTTCCAGCCACTTCTTCTGCACGTCCTTGTTGACGTTCAGGTAGAGCTTGCCGTCAACGATCTTCCAGGCGGTCGGGTCGCCATCGAGCTTCTTGTCCAGGGCCACGCCCATCGCGCAGAAGCCGCCGAAGGCCGGTGCGTACTTGGCCGGGTTGGCCTTGAAGGCATCGCGGTGAGCGGCCGTGGCGAACAGGTAGGTGGCGCCTTCGTGGCTGGCCTTGAACTCGGCCTTGCCGGCCAGCGGAGCGCCGTCGGTGAAGTAGGCGACGACGTCATGGCCGTGCACGGCGATGCCCTTGGCATCGGTGTTCAGTGCGCTGACGGAGTTCTCGTCATAGGCCAGGGCCTGTTGCGGCATCAGGGTGACCAGGCTGGCGGCGGAGATCAGGGCGGCCAGCAGGCTGCGGCGATAGAGGGTGGTGTGGCTCATGGTGTGTTCCTTGTGGAGCTTCAGTACAGGGTGGGAAAGTTCAGTGCGAGTACGGTGCTTCAGGCCTTCTTGGCCGAAACCTTGGGGAAATCGACCTCGGTCTGGGCGACGTTGTTGACGTAGTTGGTCAGGACGTTCAGCGCGACGTTCAGCACGATCTCGATGACGGCGCCTTCGCTGAAGCCGGCGGCACGCAGCGTCGTGACATCACCGGCGTCGACCTGGCCGCGCGTCTCGACGACACGGCGGGCAAAGCGCAGCGCGGCGGCGCTGGCAGCGTCGGGCGAATGGAAGTCGCGGGCGGCGGCGATGTCTTCACCGCTGAGCTTGGCCAGATTGCGGCCGATGTAATCGTGGGCCGACAGGCAGTAGTCGCAGCCATTGAACTCGGCCACGGCCAGCGCGATGCGTTCACGCAGCTGGGCGCTCAGCTCGCCCTTGCCGAGCGCGCCGCTCAGCGACAGATAGCCTTCCAGCGCGGCCGGGCTGTGGCCAACCAGCTTCATCAGATTGGGCACGACGCCCAGTTGCTTGTTGACGGCAGCCAGCAGGGGCTTGGCGGCTTCGTGCGATTGTTCGACGGTGGGGATGCTCAGGCGGGACATGGTGGGCTCCAGTTCAGTGGTGGGTGGGTTTCGCGTTTCGTCGCTGCGTTTCGTGTTCAGCGAGTGACTGAACTGTCGTTGAATACGCTCAGCTTTAGAATCGCCGCCAATTCCAAGACTCCGTTACGCGTGGAGAAACAATGGACCGCTTTCACCTGATCAAGGTCTTTGTCGCCGTCGTCGATGCCGAGGGCTTTGCCGGCGCCGCGCGGCAGCTGAATCTGTCGCCGCCGGCGGTGACCCGCGCCATTGCCGAGCTGGAGTCGCACCTGGGCGTGCGCCTGTTCACCCGCACGACCCGGGTGGTGCGCGTGACCGAGGCCGGCGCCCGCTATGTGGAGGACTGCCGGCGCATCCTGGCCGAGCTGGCCGAAGCCGATGAGTCGGTCAGCGGCCTGCATGCCACGCCGCGCGGGCGGCTCACCGTCACCGCCCCGGCGCTGTTCGGCGCGCTCTTCATCACGCCGGTGGTGGCCGAGTATCTGCAGCGTTATCCCGAGGTCAATGCCAGCTGCTGGTTTCTCGATCGGGTCGTCAACCTGGTGGAGGAGGGCGTTGATGTGGCGCTGCGCATCGGCGAGCTGGCCGATTCCAGCCTGCAGGCGGTGCGCGTGGGCCAGGTGCGGCGGGTGATCGTGGCCGCACCGGACTATCTGCAACGCCAGGGCGTGCCGCAGACGCCCGAGGACTTGAGCGCCCACACCATCGTTGCCGCCAGCGGCGTGACGCCAACGCCGGAATGGCGCTTCCGCGATACCGATGGCGGCCCGCGCAGCATCAAGCTGCAGCCGCGCATGGTCACCACCACCAACGATTCGGCCGTGGCCGCCGCCGTGGGCGGCTTCGGGCTGTCACGGCTGATGTCTTACCAGGTGGCCGAACATGTGCAGGCCGGCCGACTGCAGATTGTGCTGAGCGACTATGAGAGCGCGCCGCTGCCGGTGCATCTGGTGCACCGCGAAGGGCGCCACGCCTCGCAGAAAGCCCGCGCCTTTCTGGATCTGGCGATCGAGCGGCTGCGCAGCAACAAGGCCTTGAACGGCTGAAGCTGGCTGCGGCCGCTCAGCCCTGCGTCAGCGCCGCTTTTACCGCGGCCACATAGCGTTCGCTGACGGCCACCCGTGCCCCATCGCGCAGCGTGAGCTCATGGCTGCCGCTGGCCAGCAGCTTCAGCGACTGCACCTGCGCCCGGCACACGATGCTGCCGCGATGCACGCGCAGAAACACCGCCGGGTCCAGATGCTGTTCCAGCCGCGCCATCGAGGCGCGCAGCAGCAGCTCGCGGCCGGGCAGATGCAGGGCCGCGTAATTGCCCTGGGCCTCGATGTGCAGCACCTCGCTCAGCGGCACGACATCAATGCGCCCCACCGAGCGCACGCTGACCGTTGTCCAGTACGGGCTGGCCGGTGGCTCAGCGGGCTGGCTGTCGTCAACATAGCGGCGCAGCGCGCCGGCATAGCCGCTCTGCTGGCGCAGCCGCACCATCTGCTCGACATGGGCCAGCGCCTTCTCCAGCCGCCGCTTGCTGAAGGGCTTGAGGATGTAGTCCAGCGCATGCAGATCAAAGGCCTCGATCGCATGCTCGTCAAAGGCGGTGACGAAGACGATCCAGGGCGGCTGCTCCAGCTGGGCCAGCGCCCGCGCCAGATCCAGGCCCGAGCCATGCGGCATGCGGATGTCCAGGAACACGACCTCGATCTGCGGCTGCGCGCGCAGCGCCTCCAGTGCCGCCGCCATGCTCGGCGCTTCGGCCAGCACCTGCCAGCGCGGCTGCTCGGCCAGGGCCAGGCAGAGGTTGCGCCGGCCGAGTTCCTCGTCGTCAACGACGAGGGCAGGGATGGCCGGCTCGAGGCCAGCGGCTGGGGCGGCGTGCGGGCTTGTCATTCGTTGATGCGGATCGGCAAGTCGATGCGGACTTCAAAATGCGACGGGCTCTCTTCGGTGTCCAGCCGCGCTCGCGATCCGTACAGCAGCGCCAGCCGCTCGCGCGCATGGGCCAGGCCCAGGCCCAGGCCGGCATTGGCCGGGCCGCGCTCGCCCAGCGAGTTCCAGACGCGTAGGCGCAGCCGCTCGCCGTCCAGCGCGAAGTGCAGCGCCAGCCGGGTGGTGCCGGCATGGCGGTCCAGATCGTGGCGCAGCGCGTTCTCGATCAGCGGCTGTAGCAGCAGCGGCGGCACCTCGATGCGCTCGACCGCCGGGCTGAGCCCCTCGAAGGCGGCCTGCAGCCGCGCGCCATAACGCATTTGTTGCAGGTCCAGATAGTCCTGGCAGAACTCGATCTCGTCGCCCAGGCGAACGGCATCCTGCGCGCTGGCCTTCAGCGCATAGCGCAGCAGCGCGGAGAGGCTGGCAATGCCCTCCAGCGCCACCGGCTGCTCATTGCTGCGCACCAGCGCGCTGATGCTGTTCAGCGCATTGAAGATGAAATGCGGCTCCAGCTGCTGGCGCATGCCCTGCAGGCGCTGCCGCTCCAGCGCCAGTTCCAGCGCCAGATTGGCCTCGCGTGAGGCCTGCAGCTCGGCGGTACGCTGCTGGCCCAGCCGCCAGATGTGAACCGCCATCACCACCGCAAACGTGCCGCTGAACCAGGCGAACTCGAGAAACCAGCTGAAGTTGTCGCGCTGTAGCACATAGCTCACCAGGCTCTGCCCGCCGCCGCGTGCGAGCCAGCCCGGCAGCGCGGTATAGGCCATGTGCAGCGGAAAGAACAGCAGCGCCAACGCGGCATACAGCCCGGCGATGGCGTGCCCGCCGATGAAGCGCTCGCCCGTGCGCGGCAGCCACAGCATCAGCGCCACGCTGAGCACAAACAGCGGCACATGCCCGTTGAGCCAGGCGCGCCAGACACGCAGCAGGTCCGCCGAGCGACCGCTCAACACGCCATCGCGATAGTCCCCCGCCGCGCCCAGGCTACAGATCAGCCCCCAGACCAGCAGATTGACCAGCAGCACCCGCACAAACTCGGCCCATGGCGCCTGCTGCGTCGTGCGGACGGCCATCGTCGGGGCGTTCTGCATGGCAGTGCTTGGGTTCATCGGATGCATGGGTGGGAACAGGCGGGGCGCGCAGATAGCGATGATCGCTCAAGCCCGGGCGTATTCGCATCACGCCCGACCGCACTCGTACCACGGCCCTCGCTCGCGCCCTGTTGGCTGCACATACTGCCGCCATCCCTCCCTCCCTACCCGACCGCCCCGACCCTTTGTTTCATGCGCATCTTTCGTGATCTTTGTGAGCACCCCCGCCGCGCCCTGACGATGCTGGCCCTGGCCGCCGCGCTGCCCTTCGCCTCGCCCCTGACCCACGCCGCCGCGCCGCTGGCCAAGACCCAGGCGCCGGGCTTTTACCGGCTGATGGTCGGCGAGCTGGAGGTGACGGCGCTGCTCGATGCCGTCGACCCCTGGCCCGAGGCGATGGATGAGCTCTTCCCCGCCCTCAGCGCTGAGCAGAAAAACAGCCTGCGCCAGCGCACCCATGCGCAGCCCAGCAACGATTTCTCGACCATCGCCTTCCTGGTCAACACCGGCAAGAAGCTGATCCTGATCGACGCCGGCGGCGGCAAAAGCCAGCCCGGCTATGGCCAGCTGTTCAGCAATCTGAAGGCGGCCGGCTATGCGCCGGAGCAGGTCGACGACATCTACATCACCCATATGCACCCCGACCACGTATTCGGCCTGCTCGACGGCGAGCAGCGCGCCTTCCCGAACGCCGTGGTCCATGCCGACGCGCACGAACTGCCGCAATGGCAGGCCGGCGCCGCCAAGGGCAACAAGACGGCGCAGGCCATCGTGGCCAAGCTGGCGCCCTATATCGCCGCCAAGCGCTACCAGCCCTTTGACGGCGATACCCGTTTCTCGCCCGAGCTGCGCGCCGTGGCCCGCTACGGCCATACCGAGGGCCACAGCTTCTACATCATCGAAAGCCGCGGCCAGCGCCTGCAGTTCTGGGGCGATTTCGTCGTCAACGACAAGGTGCAGCTGGAGCTGCCCGACACCGCGCCGCCCGGCGAGAAAGACGCCGCCCAGGGCATCGCGATGCGCCAGCGTGAATACGCCGCCAGCGCGCGCAGCGGCGAGCTGATTGCCGGCGCCCATTTCGCCTTCCCCGGCATCGGCCGGCTGCGCGCCCTCGGCAGCCACTACATCTGGGTGCCCGCCGACTACGCCGCCCTCCCGGCAAGCACCACAGCCAGCACCAGCGCCACGCCCTGATCGACCAAGGCTGCGATGAAAGCCCTTCAAGCCTTGATGCCTTCTTCGACTTCCTCTGTGAATTCCTCCGTGACTCTGTGGTCAATTCCGAATTGCCTGACAAGGCCTGAATGAGCAAAGCGCACCCATGAAACCTGTCACCCTGCAATTGCAGATCAACGGCCAGACGCAGCGCGTCCAGGCCCCCGCCGGCAAGCCCTTGCTCTGGCTGCTGCGCGAAGACCTGGCGCTCACCGGCACCAAGTTCGGCTGCGGCGCCGCGCAGTGCGGCGCCTGCACCGTGCACGTGGACGGCGCAGCCACCCGCTGCTGCGTGCTGCCCTTCGAGGCGCTCAAAGGCAAGCGCATCACCACCATCGAGGCGCTGGACCAGAGCCGCATCGGCCGCGCGCTGCAGGCCGCCTGGCTGGCCGAGCAGGTGCCGCAATGCGGCTACTGCCAAAGCGGCATGCTGATGGCCGCCGCCGCGCTGCTGGCCGAGCATGCCAAGCCCAGCGATGAAGACGTCAAGGCCGCGATGAGCAATCTGTGCCGCTGCGGCACCTATCCGCGCGTCAAGGCCGCCATCGCCCGCGCCGCCGCGGCGCTGCAGGACGGGAGCGCCGCATGAATACCCGATTGAATGAGCGCACCAACGCTGGCCGCCTGGCCAACCCCGCTCGCCGTACGCTGCTGCTGCACTCCAGCCTGGCCGCCGGCCTGTGGACGCTGGGCCTCGCACCCAGCGCGGCGCAAGCGCCTGCCCCGGCCGGCACCACGGCCGAGCCCGGCTTCGGCATCTGGCTGCGCTTTGATGCCCAGGACGGCCTCACCGTGCTCAGCTATGTGGCCGAACTCGGCCAGGGCACGCACAGCGCCGTGCAGCTGATGGCGGCCGAGGAGCTGGACCTGCCGCTGGCGCGGGTGCGCGTCGAGCAGGCGCCGGTCGAGCAGCGCTACTTCAGCAAGCGGCTGAAGGACTACGCCAGCTTCGGCAGCTTTGGCACGCCGATGTCCTGGCGCGAAGTTGGCGGCTTGTGCGCCAGCGCGCGGGCCATGCTGGTGCAGGCAGCCGCCACGCGCTGGGGTGTGGCCGCGGCGGACTGCCGCACCCAGGCCAGCGAGCAGCATGGCGAGGGTCAGGTCTTGCATCCCGATGCCCGCCAGCGCCTGCCCTATGCCGCGCTGCTGGCCGAGGCCGCGCAGCTGACCCCGCCCAAGGACGCAGCGCGCAAGCCCGCCGCCGAACGCCGCCTGCTTGGCAAGGACGGCGCCCAGCGCATCGACCTGCCGGCCAAGGTGAACGGTAGCGCCCGCTTCGGCATCGACGCGCGCCGCCCCGGCATGCTCTACGCCACGCTGATCCACGCGCCGCGCTTCGGCGCCGAGCTGCTCAGCGTGGATGAACGGCCGGCCAAGGCCATGCCCGGCGTGCGCCGCGTCGTGCGACTGCCCGGTGCGCTCGCGGTGGTGGCCGACAGCTACTGGACCGCCCGCCAGGCCCTGCAAGCCCTGAAGCCACGCTGGAGCGCCGGGCCGCATGCCAGCACCAACAGCGAGGCCCTGCGCGCCGAGCTGCTCGCCGCCGCCGCGCGCGGGGAGGGCAAGCCATTTGATCAGCGCGACGATCCGCGCATTGACGCTGCCGCTGTGGCTCAGGCCATGAGTCAGAGTGCCAGCGTGCTGGACATCAGCTACGACGTGCCCTTCCTCGCCCACGCGACGATGGAGCCAATGAACGCGCTGGCCGAGGTCGGCCCCGAGGGCGCCGCGCTGTGGCTCTCCACGCAATGCGCCGGCGACACCCAACGCGGCGTGGCCCGTGCGCTGGACCTCAAGCCCGAACAGGTGCAGGTCAACGCGATGCTGGCCGGTGGCGGCTTCGGGCGCCGGCTCGAACATGGCTTTGCCGTGCAGGCCGCCTTGATCGCCAAGCAGATGAAGGGCCGGCCGGTGCAGCTGATCTGGTCGCGCGAGACCGATATGCAGGCCGGCGGCTACCGCCCCGCCGCCGCCGCCCGTGTTCGCCTGGCGCTGGACGCCGAGGGCTGGCCCCAGGCGCTGCGCGTAGACGCCGCCAACCCCTCGCTGCTGGAGTACAGCGGGCTGACGAACGGCGAGCCGAGCCAGGATTTCGACTGGTCGGTCGGCATGGGCTGGACGCGGCACGACTACGAGGTCGGCCCCATGCAGCTGGGCTGGAGCCGCGTCGACGCCGGCGTGCCCTGCGGCTACTGGCGCTCGGTCGGCGCCTCGCAGAACACCTTTTTCTACGAATGCAGCATCGACCGCGCCGCCGCCCTGGCCGGCATCGACCCCTTGGCCTACCGCCTGCGCCTGCTGGAGAAAAAGCCAAACACCCAGGCGCTCTTGCGTGCGCTGGCCGATCGCGCCGGCTGGGGCCAGGTCTTGCCCCCCGGGCATTTCCAGGGACTGGCGCTCAGTTCCGGCAACTCGGCACGCAGCGCCCATATCGTGCAGGTCTCGGTGCCGGCACCGGGGCGCTTCCGCATCGAACGCATCACAGCGGCCGTTGACGTGGGCCTCGTCCTCAACCCCGACGCCGTGCGCGCCCAGCTGATGGGCGGCACCCTCTTCGGCCTCAGCGCCGCCCTGGCCGGTGAAATCACGCTCAAAGACGGCCAGGTGCAACAAGCCAACTTCGACAGCTACCCGCTGGTGACCCTGGCCCAGACGCCGCCTATCGACTTGGTGGTGCTGGGCAGCGGCGAAGCGCCGCGCGGCGTCGGCGAAGAAGGCCCGGCCTCCATCGGCCCGGCGCTGGCGAATGCGCTGTTTGCGGCGAGCGGCAAGGATCCGGCGAAGGCGATCACGCGGCTGCCGTTGACGAGGGCGGGGTGGGGGTTGGAGGGGTGAGGGCGGCTTTGCAGCGATCTCGGACATTGCGCGGCGCCCGTCTGCCGGCTGATCATGAGCCAGCACCGGTCATCCAGGTGCTCGCCGGCACAGGCTCCGGGCGACTGGTCCGACGGTAAGAGCAGCCGTTCGGTGCTGCTGGCTGCGGTCGCGGTGTCCCAGTGATGGCTTCGGGGTTCAGCGACCGTCGCAGATCGACCCGTTGCTGTCTCCAGATACGCCGAACCCGCAGCGCCGAAGCAGCAGTTCAACGTTTGAATTCAGTGGACCAGCCAGCATAGCTGGCACAGGCCCTCTGAAATGAAAAGTTGAACGTCATGCACGCGCGCCATTCTGCTGCTTGCGACTTGCGAAGTACTCAGCCTTGGCTGAAATGCACTGTTGGCAATACTTGACGCGATACACCCCAGCCGGGAGCAGAGGCATCAAGGGCGCACACGGAAAAACGTGCCGCATTTCGGGGGTATTCATGAAGGTATGTCCTTCTGGTGAATCCGTAAAGCCAGCCATCAACGGGGCTTCATGCGCCGGGCACACATCTAGCGCAGACGCTCGTTCATCCGAACGCATGGCCATCTCGGGATGCTCTGTTACGAACTTTTCCCATGACCTTTCCTGCCAAAACTTCATTGGATCCGCCGCGCCGGCTTCCAGGAACCTGCGGTATTCCTGCTCTCCCAGAAACGCTTTAAGGCAGGCTCGTAGCGTAGCCGCACTGATGTTGCTCATGACGTTCAACTTGGTGATGCGCTGATCATTACATTAGAGAATGCTGCCCAACATTTAATCAGACAGACCGATCAACTGCTCGGATCAGATGCGCTAGTCAGCGGACGTCCGCGAATGGCAGCTCCTGGCCGGATGGGGCCATAGGCCGCGGCGCCATGAAGCTGCCGCTTGCTGGGTGATCCAATTCAGATCCCAACCTGATTCCGTGGGTCTCGGTGAAAACATACTGCCGGCCAGGAGGAGTCTCACGCATGCACGTCGCATAGCCGACCTTCGGCTACTCCCTGCTCACCACGGCCAGCACAGGCGGTCTGCGCTGGCTGCGGCGATCAACCCGGGTCAGCTGCGTCTGGGTCTTTGATCTCGCGCATGTCTATGCTCCTCCCGCCTTGGCCAGAATCTGCTTGAGAAGATCTGGGGTAGCTCCCTTCGCCTCAAGCGTCGCCGTCCGGTAGGCATACTGATTCTTTGAGAGCTGGATTCCGGAAGCGGCCTCAATCGCCGCACAGGACGTGACCCACTCCGTCCAGTTGGACTCAAGGTAGCTCTCAAGGTGGTCGCTCAGGGTCGCTACGCGATCGCCAACCCGTTCGGGCGGAAAATCAACTTCGGCCTCGCCGAGATATTTCAAAAGCCGACGGTTTTCCGTCGAGAACTTCGTGCGCTCACTGTCTATGACGCTCTGAGTCTTACCTACGGTCTTGGCACGCGCCTCGAAGCCACTGTCTCCGTCGAAGAGGACGTAGGTCGGAATCCCAAGGCTCACAAGGATGGCATGAGCAAGCGGGATACCTCCCTTGCCGCACGCCGAGACAATCGACAGCCCCTGGGATTCGAGCCGGCCCACGGAATCCCGATCGCCGATTCCGTAGAACACTGCCGCCTCCGTATCCCCTTCGACCAGCAGCGCACGCGCCGCGAACAGCGTGACTGCGAGCCGATTCGTGACAATGCCGTCCAGTTGACGGGCAACTTGATCAGCATCAACCGTCCCGCTGAGCTTCGCCTTCACGCCGTCGACCGTGGAAAAGTGGACGGCAACCGCCGGTTTCTTGTCGGCCGATCGAGTCAGTCGTCTGACTTGATCGAAGTGGCGAGCTTCAAGGAAGTACGGGCTGTGTGTCGCGTAGGTCACTTGGATGCGCTTGCCGGCGTCTTCGGCAAGCGACCGGAGCACCTTTGCAAAGGTCTGGGCCTGGATCGGGTGCTGAAAGAGCTCTGGTTCCTCGATCGCCAAGCAGATGACGCCCTCCGCCGAGGCCGCGCCCGACTGCGCCAAAAGCTGGAGCGCGGAGATCAGAAGCGTGCGCTGAAAGCCATGCCCTTGTCGCTCGACGAGAGTCGCGGTTGTTCCGTCCAGCACGGTCACATCGAACGTCGTGCGAGCAGCCTTGAGTTCTACCTCAGCAGGAGACACCGTGATCGCCCGACCAGGGGAGTAAGAACTGACGACTTCATTCAGCTGCGTCGTAATCGCATCGAGCTGCGCCTTGAACTTCGCTTCGTAGACTTGCTGCTGCTTGGCGCGCGACTCCTCGACGATCTTCTCGATCTCGTCATCGGCGGCTGCGCGATCGACCGAACGCTCAAGGATTCGGCCAATGATGCTCGACTTGCCGTCAATCGACTCCTCGCTTGCCCGCAGGTCAGCGGTGACGAGGACGAAGTCGAAAAGGCCGCTCATCTTGCCGCCGCTGTTGAAACCGAAGAAGTTGGTCTGTAGCGCTTCTGGAGCATCGACAAGCTGATCAGTGTGTGAGGACTCCCAGGCAGTCATCGCCTGCTCCACCGCTGCCCCAGTGTTGGCAGCCGGCAGATTTAACTCCGCCCGGCTGCTGCGAAGCGCAGCGTACATCTCCTTCTTCGCTGTCGCATTGCCTGCTGCCTTGATCGCATTGAACTCCGGGAGTCCTTTTGCATTCGCAGAAAGTGCCTCAGTGCCGTCAGGCGACCGACGCTTCCATGCTGTGAATGTCGCAACGCCTTCCGGCGCGTACTTGCCAAGTGCTTCGCGGTCCTTGTCGGTCAGAGCGGTGAAGGCAACCTGAACCTCGATGTTCTCGGTAGTCGCGCCGAACGAACAGTCCTTCTCCGTGAGAGAGCCAGGCTTACCGTTGAAAAACCAGTCAAGTGCACGAAGCACTGTTGACTTGCCGGCGCCGTTTGGCCCGATGAACGTCGTGACGGAATCGAAGGGGATGGTCACGTCATTCAACGCGCGAAAATTCCTGATCCGAACTGACTGAATCTTCATTGTTTCTCCGCCCCTCTTGATGGACTGCTCGTACTCGGACATGGCGATGCACGGGCTGGCCCGATGGTTTCTGCGACCAAGGTAAACAGCCAGATTCGCCTGCGCGCCACCTACGGCTCTTAGGGCGGAAGCATTTTGCATGGCTTCCAAGAGGGCATGCACACCACCGTAACCGCCTCGTCCCCGCCACCGACCTTGACGGCGAGCTGCCGAGCGTCTGCTCTCTCGGCCGGCGTCCGACCGCTCCGGGTCGAAACTGCGCGGTCGACCAGCAGAGAAACGCTCACTGGAGACCCGAAGACCGCCTCGTAATAGTCCTACGACCGCAGTGCTCCGTAGAGCCGCCGTTGCGGCCATCGCCCTATAGCCACCCCCAACGACTGCTTGATGCCAGGCAGCGTGAGAACGTTTGCCGGCGACCACTGGCAGCAATCGCTGCAAACCTTTTCTTCCGGCGCCACAGCAAGCACCGCCTGTCGCCGTTGCTCCTGCCTAGCCATTCCAATTCAAAGGCCACGGTCAGCGAGTGGCAGTGCGAAACGAGAAACTAAACTCCACGTGACTGCCTACGCCCGTCAGGACTCGACCCGGAATTCCTCCCGCTGCCGGCCGGCGGCTATGTACTGGCTCAGCCACCTAGCAGGCTGGCCGCGGCCGCTCCATGTGTTTTCAGGGTTAGCGGGATCGCGATAGAGAACACGCGCAGGCGACGTCGATATAGCGGCGCTACCGCGCAGCTTTGCCTCGGTGTACGGAAGCATGGCCTTGATGCCTTCTTCTACGCTGAATCCTGCGGCCTGCAGCTTCTTGGCATAGCCGTCTGCTAAAACTTTGAGCTCTTCATCTCGCTTCTCTTCAATCTCCTTCTCGAGCCTAGCCCTCAGCGAGATCAACTCGGCATAGGATTGCTTCGCAACATCAACGTCTGCCATGTTCTTCCACGTTAGGCCGCCACATGGCGGCCTCGAATCGTAAGCCAGAGCAGGAGGCCGAATCAGTGGATGAGCCTTTAGTCGCAGTGCCGACCGCGAATCGGTTTGATGCCCTCAACAGCAGGCCAGAAAACAATGCTCTGCGCCCCTCTTAGGCGACCGTTCGAGGCTGGGGGCGGCCAGTCGCCCTCGTTCACCGTATGACCGCTTCTGCTGGAGAGAGCAGATGCAGGCGGCACCAAGGGAGGGCACCGAATCCAGTCAGCGCAGGTGAGTGCACGCCAGCACCTACAAATTCCTGCACATCGGCCTGCACAAGCTTTCGATGGTGCCGCTTGCCGCCTGTGCGTAACGTCGTGTGCTCTTCCACAAGGAAATGGCATGCACGACTTTGAACTCATCAGCAACATCCTTTGCCCGTACACGCAGCGGGCAGCGATCCAGCTTGCCGAGAAGGGCCTGGAAGCCAGGCGAACCTATATAGACCTTGCAAAAAAACCAGATTGGTTCATCCAACTGTCGCCACTGGGCAAGGTGCCGCTGCTGCGCGTGGGCGACACGGCCGTGTTCGAGACCACCGTCATCTGCGAGTACATCGAAGAGGCAACCGTCGGTCAGGCACCGATGTGGCCCGACCACGCCCTGGATCGCGCTCGTCACCGCGCGTGGGCCGAGTTTGCCTCGACCGTGATCGCAGACGTGTTTGGCTTCTACATGGCACCGGACGAGGCGACGTTCGAACGCAAGCGGTCGGAGCTTGCCGGACGCTTTGCGCGGCTTGAGAGCCAGCTGGCGGGCGCGGGCCCGTATTTCGGCGGCAAGCGTTTCGGTCTGGTAGACGCCGCGTTTGCGCCGATCTTCCGGCTGCTGGAGACCTTCGACCAGTTGGGTGACTTCCGCCTTCTTCACGGGCTCCCGGCAACTGCCGCCTATCGCCGCAATCTGGCAGAGCGGCCAAGCGTGCGCACGGCAGTGGTGCCCGACTACGGGCAGGTCTTCACGCGTTATCTGGCCGGGCGTGGTTCCCACATGGCTCGACTCGCGGCAGCCGCCGCAGACACGACCTCAGTCGAGGCCTGACATCAGCCGAGACGATCTCGCGATCTCTTCAGACAGCGCCGCGCTTGCGCGGCGCATGCGCGGCACGCGCGCGACGTCCTCATGCATCAGCAGCCATAGCGGCTGCGCCAGCTCGTCTAGCGGGGGACCGAGGCGAACGAGCTCTGGGATCGAGCCGCCGACGAAGCAAGGCAGAACGGCGCAGCCGATCCCCGCACGTGCGGCTTGCGCGGCGCCCAGCAGGGTGTTGGCGCGAAACCGCACGTTGTCGGGCGAGACATTACGCGCCAACCAGCTTCCCGGTGCACTGCACGCCAGGCCAGCGTCGAAGCCGATCCATGGCAGGCGGGTAGGCGGCGCCGAAGCCTCTCCCGCCTCGGTCAATTGGCGCGGTGCATAGACCGCCATCGCAACGGTACCGACCTCGCGTCCGCGCAAAGTCTCTTGTGGTGTTCGGGTCACGCGAAGTGCAATGTCGGCCTCGCGCCGCGCCAGCGAAACGATATCGTTGGACACATGAAGCTCAAGCCGCAACCCATCGTGCGTTCGGCACACAGCGGCCAGCACATCGGGAAGCAGGTACTCGGAGACAGCATCAGGGGCTGTGACACGCACCGGCCCGTCATGGCCATCGTCGCGCCCACAGACGCGGCGCTCAAGACCGGCGATCTCGTCTCGAAAACGAAGCGCAAGCGTCCTGACCTCTTCTCCCGCCTCCGTCGGCCGAAGGCCGCCCGGGGTGCGCTCAAACAACCGCGTTCCGAGGCGCCGTTCCATCAGCTGCAGACGGCGCGATAGTGTTGGATGGCTCACATGCAGCGCGGCTGCAGCACCGGACAATGTGCCGCTCTCCACAATGGCGAGTGCAATACGCAGGTCATCCCAGTCGAAAGCGGAGGTGCGGCTCATGGCTGGCATTGTCGCCGCACACATCCCACATGTTGGCTCCCGGTTCGCGAGCCGCGCTAGCACTCGATCCTGCCAGTCAAGGCCGCAATGCAGCGCTAGCGGTCATTGCCTGAGTCAAGCCGAATGACGCCTATCGTTGCATAGCCGCCGACCCCAAACGCGATGTCTGTCCAAGGCTGACTGCGTTCACCCGCCTTGCTCGATCCAATGCCTGCTACCGACAGCAACGGTCATTGAGACGTAATACTCGTTGGAATAGATCCGAGGCAACCCAAAACGCTCGGGCGCGGGTTCAGAGCGCCTGTGCGGACATTTGCATGCTCCTGAGGTACTCGACTACGTTGACGCTTCCGGGACAGCCAAACGCCACGAGCATCTCGAAAAGCTCGACGCGCAGATCCGAACTGTTCTCAAGGTTGGCTATCTCCGCAGCAAGCCATGCGCCGTCACGCTGCTGGCTTAGGAAGTGGGCCTGCTCGAACAGCATGTGAGCGTGATGCGTCAGCGTCTCCGCCGCAAGCGCTGTGAACGGCTGAACCGCGACGATCATGGAATCGATCCGCCGCACGTATGAGTTGAAGTCTCTCGTCCCAGGTGATGCATCCGGTTGCTCGGCAATCGCCCAGACGATGCCGGCACGTCTCACGAGCGCCCGTGCGCGCGCTAGGTACTGAGCACCTACGAGGTAATCCTCAATCACGAAGTCGCCCTTGCTCGTGCCACGAAGTACGCTGGTCGTCAGCAGCGAACAAGTGTTCTTGCAAGCGCAGACGAATAGTTGAGCTTCGAAAGCACGGAGGGCTGCGCGAATGGAATCCTCCAACGTGTATGAGAGCGCATTGCACAAGAACTCGACCACGCTCGAGAACGCGAAAAGATCGGCCTCGACTTCGCTAAGCAGCGCCGGTCCGTTGAGATGCTGCCGCCAGTGTTGTTGCAGGGCAGAGAGAGTCTCTTCAGAATAGCCGCACGCTTGGTCTCCCCAGGCAATGTGTGCAGCCAAGGGAAGACCATCCACACTTTCGTCGACGGTGACCCCTGGCCGCCGGGGATTAAGGATGTGTCCAACTTCGTGAGCGAGGCAAGCGCATTGAAGAGCAACTCTCTCGAGTTCCGGTACCGAGGCAAGTGTTTGATCTCGAAAGGGACTCGTAAGTCGAAGCCCCGGAAGTGGCGGTCGAAGACGCTGTGCAAGCAGCGCAAGGCCAGAGTGGCGATATCCGATGAGCAATTCGGACATCCAGCGCAGCACGGCCGATGTTGTCACCTCTCGGGCCAAGTCGTCCGACCATTTCGAATGGACGCTCTGAAGATTGAAGTACTCGATGAGCAGCGTGTCCAGGCGTTCGCTACGGATGATGGCGCTGCCCGCAGCGCTTCGAACGATGGTGACATCTGGCGGACAGGCCCAAGCCACGAAGAAGTGCAGATTGAGATCGTGCGCCTGGGCCAAGCGATCACAGAACTCACGCACTAGCGGATCGCCGGCGAAATTCTCGTCCCCGAACTCGCAGGGCTTGGGGAGCGCCAGGTCGACGAGGTGACGCAAGGTGGCGCTGGCCACATTCACCCTCTGTTATCGGGCTCGACGCCGCGTGCCTGGTAGTCGCTCCACAGGCGTTCCCACTGTTCTTGCGTCGGGTTCTCGATCTCGATGTCGCCGAACTTAATCTTCTTGACCTTCTTGCTCGCGATGTAGCTCGTCACGATAGGTGTCACGATCGCGGCGATCGAGGATGCCACCTGCACAATCTGCAGAATGGTCGGCAACGAACCGTCGAGACTATTCTTCTCTGCCTCGATGACATTGGCGTGCGTGGCCTCTGCAAGTGCCGCAGAGAGGCTGCTGGAGGCGTCCGAGTCGCATTCGAGCGCGAGAGTCAGGTCAGACATCATGGCTCCTCAAGTGGGATAAGTAGGGCTTGACCCGACTAGGGTAGGCGAAAGAAGCCCCCTTCACCGACGGCTCCCGGCCGGGAGCTCAAGCTAGGCCGGGCACCGGAATGCAGCCAGTCGAGTTTCGCCGCCTCGGCACTCGGACCGGGACGGCGCGACAGCTAACCTCTTGCCGGGGGGAGGAAAGGACGCGCGTCCATCCGGCCGATACATCGGTACCCGAGGTTTCGCATGTCGGGCAATGCTATTGCGGCATCTTGCCTGAGCAGGGGGGGGGGCCGTCATGCTCAAAGTTGAGGACGCCGACTTCTCCATCCTGGTTCGCTTGGCGGCGACACACCAGCAATTACAAGTGTCAAAGGGATCAAACGCGTGCGCAGTCAGCGGCATATATGCACGCTGCCCGCTCCCGAGCCCCATGCCGGCCGGAGCGCAGGCGGTCAAGCGGCGGCTTTATGGAGACTCGATTGGGGCAGCGGATGTCGCCAACGGGTCAGTAGCGCCATTCCAAAGCTTCAAGCAGCAGACATTCCGGCGCGAGTTGACGGTGACAGCCGCGGGCAGCCAGAGTTGGACGAGCGCAGCACCCTCGACACCGGTCGTTGAAGCCGTCAGCCTGCTAGGTGCACCGGCGACTGCTTAATGCCACGCAGCGAAAACTGGGCGACTGGTCGCAGATGACCGCACCCGCTGCGCAGCAGCCCTCCTGACTGCCCAGTCACTTTGTCCAGAGCAAATGATCTGGCGGAAATCAGGCACCGGACTTCGCCGAGCGGCTCTGTCCGATGCGACATGGCTCGACCGGGGGGATTGAGGTGTCCCAGAAGCATCTGAGACGACAGGTCGAGTTGCTCTTATCAGACATGCGCGACATCCGAGGGTTGCCACACACTCTCTCTGCCGATTTGCTCGAGTAGCTTCTGTCCGACAACGCCCTTCGAGACATTGCCATTTGTGTTATCAGCTCGAACCGCCGAGATGAGCGGAGACTTCGAATCTTTGCCACGACGTTGGGAGCGCTGCTCTGCCGCGTGACCCTAGAGCGGCCACTTCGAAACTTTGTTATTAGGTTCCTTGTGAAAGGAGGCTGAGAACAAAGTTTCGAAGTTACTGGCAAATTATCGAAGTCTTGGGGGAAGGCCGACCGGGCGTTCAGGTCAAAGT
The DNA here is from genome assembly GCF_032337115.1 of Roseateles aquae. NCBI lineage: Bacteria > Pseudomonadati > Pseudomonadota > Betaproteobacteria > Burkholderiales > Sphaerotilaceae > Roseateles > Roseateles aquae. The sequence continues at coordinate 7,768 of NZ_JAVXZY010000014.1, read as the reverse complement.
TTCGAAATGGCGGGCCTTTAGGCAAAAAGGGCAGTGGCCTTTTGGCAAGACATGGGGCCGGGAGCGCACAACGTCGTGGCCGCCAGGGCGTTTCGAGGGTGAAGCCCTTCCCTGGCTGTATTGAATGCTCACCCGGTGTGGTGTCTCGCCAGGCGCAATCAACACGCGTGACTCGGTCGGAAGCCCCTCAATCCGCCAGCCGCTGCCTGATTTCTGCGCGCTGCGCGCCGGCCTCACTCAGTGCGCGCACGCAATCGGCGTCGAGGCGGCCGAGGGAAACCTCGCGCTGCAGCTCCTGCAGGCTGCTGGCATCGTCCCAGGCGGGCTTGTAGGGCCGCGGGGTCGATAGCGCATCGTAGACATCGGCCACGGCAATGATGCGCGCCACCAGCGGAATCTGCGCCATGGCCAGGCCTTGAGGGTAGCCCGAGCCATCGCCGCGCTCATGGTGGCCGCCGACCACCTCGCGCATCACCTGAGCCACCGGATCGCCGCGCAGGCCAAGATCGTCAATGATGTGGTCGACGAGCTTGAGGCCGATCTCCACATGGCGCTGCATGTGACGCCATTCCTCGGCATCGAGCTTGCCGGGCTTGAGCAGGATGCTGTCGGGGATGCCCACCTTGCCGATATCGTGCAGCGGTGCAAACAGATGGACGTATTCGATCTGCTCGTCGCTCAGCCCCAGCGATGCCGGCAACGATTTGGCGATCAGGCGCGCATAGGCTGCCATGCGCTCCAGATGGCGGCCGGTTTCAACATCGCGGATGCGCGCCAGTCCGGTCGCGATGTCGACCGCACCCACCAGCGTGTTCACCGCGGCGAGTCGCAGCAGGTAGAGTTGCCCGACGATGTCGGCAAAGAGATCGAGGAAGGCCGTCACCTCGGCGCCAAAGGCCTCTGGCTGCTTGGCGTCAAAGAACAAGAAGGCCGCCAGTTCGGTGCGATTGAAGATCGGCAATGTGTAGCTGCTGCGATAGCCTTGCGTACGCAGCCAGGCGGTGTGGGCACTGGGCGTGGCGAAGGCCGCGTCGATATCGGGCACGACGCGGGCCTTGCGCTCCTGCTTGAGCTGCAGCAGCGAGGGCACATCCTTGAGCAGGGCCTCATAACGCTTCAAGGCCTCGCCATCGTCATTGCTGCTGGCGAAGGTCTTCAGCGTGTCGCTGAGCGGGTCGTACAAGGCCAGCGCGATCCGGCTGATCGCCGGGAAACGGGCCTGGATGATCAGATGCAGACTATGCAGGCGTCCCGCCAGCCCGGACTTTTCAACCTCGAGCTGGCGCAATGCCCACGCGGTGGACTGAACCATTGATGAACTCCCGTGACTTGCCAGGCGGGCAGGACGCCTTGCGGGCCCATCGTAGACAGAAAAGGCGCCCACTGTCAGGTTCAAAAGGCGCACTTTCCGGACTTGTCGGTGATCTGCATCAGTTGGCGGGCAGATTGGCCATGCCAGCGGCGCGCGAAACGCGCCTCTGTCTTGCCGCCGGGCTGGACAAGGGGCCAGCGAATGCCGGTGCGCGGCAGTTTCGGCATAGCATGCGGGCCAACGCATCCCGCAAGCAGATCGGAGCCCGACATGAGACAACTGGCCGGACTGGACGCGGGCTTTCTCTATCTGGAGACGCCCGAAATGCCCATGCATGTGGGCGCGCTGCATGTGCTGGAGCTGCCCGCCGGCTTCCAGGGCCGCTTTGTGGACCTGCTGCGTGCCCACATCGCTGCACGACTGCCCCATCTGCCGGCGCTGCGCCGCCGCCTGGCCAGCGTGCCGCTGGATCTGTTCAACCCGGCCTGGGTCGCCGCCGAACCGGATCTGGCCCAGCACATCGTCGCCATCGAGCTGCCGCCGGGCAGTGCGATGCGGGCGCTGCAGGACGCCGTAGGCCGGCTGCATGGCCAGCTGCTGGACCGCGAGCGGCCGCTGTGGAAGTTTCATGTCTTTGAGAACCTGGCGCCCGGCAACGAGGGCCAGCGCTATGTGGCGCTCTACACCCAGCTGCACCACGCCGCGGTCGACGGCCAGGCCGCCGTGGCGCTGGCCAGTGTCATCCTCGACCTGAGCCCCGAGCCCCGCGAGCTGCCGGCCAAGCCGGCCAGGGCAGCACGCACGCCGTTAGGGCCGGTCGGCCTGCTGCGCGGCGCCCTGGCCCACCAGTGGCAGCAGACGATGAAGCTGGCCCGGGCGCTGCCCGGCAGCGTGGGCACGCTGAGCCAGCTGGCCTCGCAAAGCGCGGGCGAGGCGCTCAGTGCGCTGGCCGGGCGCTGGCGCGGCGAGGCCTCAGGCGCCGGCAGCAGCGACTTGCTGGCACCGCGCATGCGCTTCAACCAGAGCATCTCGGCCGCGCGCAGCTTTGCGTCGCTGAGCCTGCCGCTGGCCGGCCTGAACGAGGCGCGCAAGCGCCACGGCGCCAGCCTCAACGATGCGGTGCTGATGGTGTGCGGCTCGGCGCTGCGCCGCCTGCTGCTGGAATTGGGCGAGCTGCCCAAGAAGCCGCTGATCGCCGCCGTGCCCATCTCGCTGCGCGAGGCCGGCGACACGCGGGCCAGCAACCAGGTGTCGATGACCCGCGTCAGCCTGGCCACCCATATCGCCGATCCGCGCCGCCGGCTGGCCCAGCTGCTGCAGGCCTCGGCGGCGATGAAGCAGGGCATGGGCGCGATCAAGGACTTGATGCCCGAGGACTTCCCCTCGCCGGGCCTGCCCTGGCTGCTGGCCGCCGCCGCCAAGCTCTATGGGCGCGCTCATCTGGCCGAGCGGGTGCCGCCGCTGGTCAATCTGGTGATCTCCAATGTGCCCGGCCCGGCCATGCCGCTGTACCTGGCCGGCGCCCGCATGCTGACCAATGCGCCGGCCTCCATCGTCGTCCACGGCATCGCGCTGAACATCACCGTGCAGAGCTACAACGGCATGCTGGAAGTCGGCCTGATGGCCTGCGCCGAGGTCCTGCCCGACACCCAAGCGCTGGCCGCCCATCTGCAGGCCGCTTATGACGAGTTCCTGGCGCTCAAGCCCGTAGCAGCTCGACCGCACCGGCCTGTCGCCCAGGGGACAGGCAACTAGGGCAGATGCCCCAATCGCTGTCATCCGGCTTCGCTACCATTTCGCCCATGCCCACCGCCCCCCGCAAACGCGCGGCCAGCCGCAACAAGCCGCTGCCTGCCGACGACGACATCGCCGCCGATCACGACGATCTGCAGCCGCCCAATGCCTGGCTGATGATGCTGGAAGGCCGCGCGCCCTGGGAGCTAGCCGCGCTGCTGGCCGCCACCCCCTGGCTGCGCAAGCTGCCGCGCGGCGATGGTCATCCGGTCATCGTCTTTCCGGGCCTGGGCGCGAACGACTTCACCACGCTCGCGCTGCGCCGCTTTCTGGACGAGCTCGGCTACGTCAGCCACCCCTGGGGCCAGGGCTTCAATTTCGGGCCACGCCACGGTGTGCTGGAGCAGTGCAATGCCGATGTGCAGCGGCTCTTCAAGCACCATGCGCGCAAGGTCAGCCTGATTGGCTGGAGCCTGGGCGGCATCTATGCCCGCGAGCTGGCCAAGGAGCTGCCCGACCATGTGCGCTGCGTGATCACGCTGGGCACACCCTTCACCGGCCACCCGCGCGCCACCAATGCCTGGCGCTTCTTCGAATTCGTCAGCGGCCAGCGCGTCACCAATCACGAGCTGCTGCATCAAATCCGCCAGACGCCGCCGGTGCCCACCACCAGCATCTATTCGCGCAGCGATGGCGTTGTGTCCTGGCGCTGCAGCGTGATGGAGCCCGGCCCGCAGGCCGAGAACATCGAGGTCCACGCCAGCCACCTGGGCCTGGGCATGAATCCGATGGCGCTCTACGCCGTGGCCGACCGCCTGGCCCAGCCGGCCGGCCATTGGCACAAGTTCGATCCGCACGGGGCGCGGCGCTGGTTCTACAAGACAACCTGAGCTATGGACCCCTCGCCCAAGGCTTGCCTTGGGCGGCCCGGCGCTTGGCCCGCAAATGCAAAGAACCGCGCAACAGCGCACTTCACACACCATGCAAATCTCTGCCAACGGTATCCGCCTCGAAGTTGAAGACCACGGGCCGGCCTCGGGCGAGCCGCTGCTGCTGATCATGGGCCTGGGCATGCAGCTGCTGGCCTGGCATGAGGACTTCGTCGCGCTGCTGGTGCGACGCGGCTTTCGCGTCATCCGCTATGACAACCGCGACGTCGGCCTGAGCCAGTACTTCGACGAGCACGGTCGCCCGGCGCTGGGCCTGGCTGCGATGAAGCACCTCTTTCATCTGCCGGTGCAAAGCGCCTACAGCCTGGCCGACATGGCCGAAGACGCCCGCGGCATCCTCGACGCCCTGGGCCTCGCTCGCGCCCACGTCTGCGGCGCCAGCATGGGCGGCATGATTGCCCAGCATCTGGCGGCGCGGCATCCTGAGCGCGTCAACAGCCTGACGCTGATGATGACCAGCAGCGGCTCGCGCCGACTGCCCGGCCCGAATCTGCAAATGCGCGCCGCACTGATGTCGCGCCCGGCCAATCCCCACGAACACGCCAGCCGCCTCGCCCACTACACCGCGCTGTACACGATGATTGGCAGCCCGGCCTACCCGGCGCCACCGGGCTGGCTGGAAGCTCGCGCCGATCTGGCGCTGCGGCGCAGCTACCACCCGCAAGGCATGGCCCGCCAACTGATGGCCATCGTCGCCGATGGTGACCGCACGCCGCTGCTGCCGCGCATCCAGGCCCCCACCCATGTGATCCACGGCGCCGCCGACCCGCTGGTGCCCAGCGCCGCCGGGCAAGACCTGGCACGCCGCATCCAAGGCGCCACGCTGGACCTGATCCCCGGGATGGGCCACGACCTGCCGGAGCCGCTGTGGGGGCGTTTTTCGGATGGCATCGCGGCGGTAGCTCAGCGGTCCCGCTGACCCACCCATTCAGGGGAAGCATTAACCCCTATGGTGCGCGTAGCGCCCTGCTCGGAACAATCCGTGGCGTCAGCGGGCCGTTTGTCTAAGGGGGAACAAACGTCCAAGCAAGGGGCGCCGCGAGACTGATAAGAACACTCAACGACCTTCGCGAGGAACCCATGCATCCAGCACACCTGTCGGCAGCACTGCTGCTGTCTTCTTCCGTTTTTGCCGCGCAGGCAAGCACTCAGTCCACGCTCAATATCGGGCCGGTGACCGTCAGCTTGAGCGACCTTGACGCGCATGACGGCGTGACCCCGAGTCTGATTTGGGACAGCAACGTCTATCTCCAAACCAGAAGCTGGGGTAACCAGCAATCCGGCTGGACGACAACGCTTCATCCGAACTACGTTGAGTACTCCACCGTTTGGCAAGACCGCCAACAATGGCAAAGCAGTTCGGGGCCTGGCGCCGGCAGCCTGTCGACCAACCTGGGCGGTGGCCAGCAGTCGGTCAGCAATCAAGGGGCAGGATTCAGCGGCATTCAGCTGAGCCATACCGTCAGTGGCGGTGCCAATTTCACCAGCTTCGCTAGCAGCTTCCAGGCATTCACGCTGTCTGCACACAGCCAGGTCACCTTTGACGTGGAATACAGCGGAAGCTTGCGCAGCGATGCCTTCACGGGCCATCTGGTGATGCCTGACAGCTTTTCAGTGCCAGCTTTTTCCTCGCTGTCATACAACGTCGCCTTGGTCGTCAATGACTGGCAATGGGGTACTGATAGTGCCTTCGCGTCTTGGTGGGACAAGGCTGCGTTGAACAAGCAGCTTGATCACCAGCACGTCAGCTACACGCTGCAGAACACCGGCGATACCGACAAGACCTTCAATTTCATGGTCCAGGGCTATGCGCAGGCCATCGAGTTGTCTGCCCCCGTTCCTGAACCCAGCAGCTATATCATGATGCTGCTTGGCCTACTTGGATTGGGCGCGGCAGCGCGTCGCTGCCGCTGACCAGCAGCTCAGCCGGCCAGCCAAACATCGACAGGCTGACCGTCCGCGCGAACGAAGGTGTGAGCCCGCTCACGCCTTTGCTTTTTATCGGTCGCGACTTGAATGTTTCGCCCGCTGGCCTGAGCGCCGGAGTCAGCTTCCCCGCGGCGCCAGGAATAGATGCTCTACATCCATGCTGCTGCGCTGGCCCACGGACGCCAGATCGTCGCGCAGCCAACGTGCCGCTGCGGCGCGGCCCAGTTCAAACAGCTGCTGCAGCAAGCGCGGATCGGTGTTCAGCTTGCTGGACGCATCGAAGGGCGCCAAGCCCGCTTCATCGGCAATGCGGTGCAGGCGCAGGTTCTTGTAGTGCGTGGCATCGATCTGCTGGTGCTTCAGCAGCTTCTTGACGAAGGCGATGGCGCGCAGCTCGGCCACCAGGCTGGCATTGAAGGTGATCTCGTTGACGCGATCATTGATCTCGGCCGCGGTCTGCGGAATTCCCTCGTGGACACGGGGATTGATCTGCACCAGCAGCACATCGTCGCTGCTCGTGCCATAGGTCAGCGGCCACAGGGCAGGATTGCCGGAGAAGCCACCGTCCCAGAAGGGCTCGCCATCGATCACCACCGTCTGCGCACTCTGCGGCAGGCAGGCCGAGGCCAGCAGAGCGTCAATGCTCAGATCGCTAGCATCAAAAATACGCGGCTGGCCGGTGCGCACCGAGGTGGCAGCGATGAACAGCTTGATCGGCCCCTGCTTGATCGCCTCGATATCGACATGGGCAGTCACGAGCTCGCGCAGCGGGTCCAGCTTGAAGGGGTTCAGCTGCGCCGGGCTCCAGAGCTTGAGCCAGCTCTCCCACAGCGCGAAGCCCGGCCATTGATCGCGGTTGAACACCCAGGCGGGCAAGGCCGCTGAGGACATCCCCGGCGCCTGCGGCGCCCAGCAACCGCCCGCGCCCCCCACAGCATGCCAGAAACCCGCCAGCGCCTGGCGCGCTCCAGCGGCCCCGCCCTTGGCCCAGCCACTGGCCAGCACCGCCGCATTCATCGCCCCGGCACTGGTGCCCGAGACCCCATCGAACTGCAGGCGGCCGTCCTCCAGCAGCGCATCCAGCACGCCCCAGGTGAAGGCGCCATGCGAACCGCCGCCTTGAAGAGCGAGGTCGACAGACAAGCGGGCACCGTTGCTTCGGCCGGCCACACGACTGCTGGCTTTGCGCGACCGGGGGCTGCGAGGGACTGTGGCCATGGATGGGTTCGGGAGTGGGCGATGCGGCGATTGTGGCCTTGCGCAGAGACTAGCGTCGAGCTCAGGGCTACAGATCTATTCCTCCAGAGTGCCGCCACCTTCAGCCCATCGAACCAGACGTATTCGATCAGCGCGATCGGCTCGCCCGTGGAACCCTGGCCGTACTCGTCGCGCGGCTGGGCCTGCTGGCCTTAAGCGCAGTAGGTGTTGCGACCATTGAGGTGCCGCCCGCCCCCCCTGATGCTGCGCCGCACGCGCTGGCCTTGTGCGTCGTAGGCCAGTGTCATCTTTGCGCTGCCCACCTCCAGCTGCGCCAGCCGGCCGTCCAGGCCGTAGATGGCGTTGCTGTACAGCGCGCTGTCGGTGGTGGTGTCGCCGGCGGGGGTGCGCATGTTGGCATGGCCGGGACGCGCAATTAATGGGTCAGCGCGAGTCGGTGACCCGCCCTACAAAACTGGGGTCTACGACCTACCGATCTTCGCCTCCGCCTCGCTTTCCGCCTTGAATCGCCCCGGATTTCGAGGAGGCTCCAACTCTGGAGAATGGAGCCATGAAGAAGTCCCCGAAGTTTTCGCCTGAGGTGCGCGAGCGCGCGGTGCGTATGGTGCTGGAGCACCGCGCAGAG
>NZ_JAVXZY010000013.1:52500-148150 GCF_032337115.1 Roseateles aquae | reverse complement strand
TTTCTCCCAACCCGCAGGGCAAGCACCAGCCAAACCCTGCCGGTGTTGCGAGCCTTGCGCAGGCCACCAGCCTGAGCGGCGGCTCGCGCCTAGGCAGGCCTTGGCCGGTGCTTGCCACGGCCCGCGCCGACTTATGCAGACCTTCCCTAAGGAAGATCCGTCAGTCAGGCCGCCGGCGCCAGGCCCTTGCCGCGCAACCAGCCGACGTAATCATCGGCCGGCATGGCCGCCGCGTAGAGCCAGCCCTGGGCGCCGTCGACGCCGATATTGCGCAGGAACTGTTCCTGCTGTGGCTTTTCAACGCCTTCAGCGATCACGCGGAGCTTGAGTTCGCGTGCCACGCTGACCACCGAGCGCATCAAGGCCTCGCTGCGTTGTTGCTCGCTGCCGGGGCGCAGGAAAGAGCGGTCCAGCTTGATCACATCGATGGGCAGGCGCGCCAGCTGGGCCAGCGAGGAGAAGCCGGTGCCAAAGTCGTCCAGATAGACCTTGAAGCCGAGGTTGCGGCATTCCTGCATGAAGGCGTGGGTGCCGGCCTCATCGTCGATGACGCTGCTCTCGGTGAGCTCGACGTCGAGCAGGCCATGGGCGATGCGCTGGCATTCAGACAGCCAGCGCAGTAGGTCAGGGTCGCTGAGCTGGCGCGCGCTGATGTTGACGGCAATGCGCACCTCCAGCCCCATCCGATGCCACTGCGCCGCCTGCGCCGCGGCGCTGACGATGACCCAGCGGCCCATGGCACTGATCTGGCCATTGTCTTCGGCGCGGGCGATGAAGAGGTCGGGGCGAATCAGGCCGCGTTTGGGGTGGCGCCAGCGCAGCAGCGCTTCAACCGCGAGGCCGGGTTCACCCAGCAGTGAGAGTTTGGGCTGGTAGTGCAGCTCCAGCTGCTGCAATTCCAGCGCCTTGCGCAGATGATGGTCGAGCCAGAGCCGCTCGCGGGCCTTCTGCTGCATCTTGGGATCGAAGACGCGCTGAATGCGGCCACCTTCCTCCTGCGCGGCATGCAGGGCGGTGCCGACATTGCGCATCAACTCTTCCAGTGTGCCGCCATGCAGGGGGAAGCAGGCAATGCCAACCGACACACTGATCACCAGCTCGGCCTGGCTGAGTTTCAACGGCTGGGCAAAGCGGTTCAACACCGAGCGACCCAGTCGCTGCAGGGCGGCAACATCAGGTTCGCCGGGCACGACGATGGTGAATTCGACGCCCGTGGAGCGGGCCAAGAGCAGCGGGGCCTCGACGACCGATTCCAGCGCCCGCGCCGCGGCGCGCAGCACCTCGTCGGCGCCCTCAGGGCCAAAGTTGTCGCGCAGCAGGCTGAAATCGCGCAGCTTGACGGCCAGCAGGCCGAAGTCCTCCTGGCGCTCGATCAGGCTGAGCATGCGCTCGCGTGCGGCATAGCGACTGGTCAGACCGGTTAGCTCGTCTTCATAGACCAGGTGGTGCAGCACCTGGCTCTGCAAGGCCTCACGGGCATGGGCGGCCTGGCGGTCGCTGATGTCGATGGCACTGGCCAGCAGCAGGCCCTGCGCCGGCCCGGCGCTTCGGATGCGCCTGACCTGCCAGGCCAGCGTGTGTTGGCCATCGGGCACCGGATGTTGCAGGTCAATCTGCCAGCTGATTTCGGGCTTGGCGGGGGCCGGATTCAGCAACTCTTCCTGCAGGTGCTGACACAAGACCTCGGGCAGGGCCGCCAGCACGGTGGGCGCGTCCAGCGGCAGGCTTTGCGGCCCCAGACGCAGCAGTTGGCGCAGCGGGCGGCTGCACAGTTGCAGGGCGCCATTGCCGTCCAGCACCAGCAAGTACTGCAGCGGCAGCTCGTCGAGCAGGTGGCGCAACCAGCTCTCAGGGGCAGGTGGAGGCGCGCTGGGCGGGTTCATGGGCGGGAGTGATTGGGGCAGGCGGCGATTCGGGGCAATGGTAGCCAGCCTTGACCACCCTCGCCAACAGTCAGTATCAGAGTGGTTTTGGCCTTCAGTGGGCCGATCTGCTGCCGAAAAACCATGTTGATTGGTGGCTGACGGCGGGCAAGTCAGCGGCTACCATCCTGAGCAGATGCGTTCGCGCCTGGCGGTGGTGCGTCGCGGGAGAGTGCAGCAGAGCAAAGGTCAGCCATGCAAGCAGTGCCAGAACAATCCAGCACGCCCGAAACAGCCGAGACACCCCATCAAGCGCTCAGCGCCGAAGCGATCCAGGTCCTGCACAAGGTGGTCGAGGAACTGCCGGATGCCTGCGAGCGCCTGCGCTATGTCCAGTCAATGACCGAGCAGGCCGCCAACAAGGTGCTGGGTCTGGTGGATGGCGCACTGGAAGACGCCGAACAGGTGCGCAGCAAGGGCATGGACCTGGCGTCGGCGCTGGGCCGCCTGGCGCAGTCAGAAGACCTCAGCATCGTCCGCGCGCGCGCGATGATGAAGCTCTGCGCCGACTACGCGGCCAGCGCGGCCGCCTTTGCCGGCCGCGAGCGGTCGCTGCACACCGAGCTGATGATGTCGCAGGACTTCCAGGATTTGTCCGGCCAGGTCATCAACAAGGTGATCGCCATGCTGGAGAAGGCCGAGAAGCCGCTGGAGCATCTTCTGGCCGATTCGGAGCCGCCACGCGAAGAACAACCGCTGGAGCACGATGGCTCGGTGCAGGCCCTGGAGGGCGTGCAGACGCCGGACAAGGCGCTGAAGCAGGACGATGTCGATGACCTGTTGGCTTCGCTCGGCTTCTGAGGCAATGGTGTGTGATGGCTTGCGGCCGGCTCAACGCCAGCTGAGCGGATCCAGCTTGTAGTAGTCGGCCAGCAGCTGGTAGAGCGCCGGGCGCGCCCAGGCCAGTTGCTCGGGCTGTTCGAAGAAGACCTCGCTGGCCACGGCAAAGAACTCGGCCGGGTCGGTGGCGCCGTAGTCGCTCAGGATGTCGGGGATGCCGGCATCGACGCGAGCGCGCAAATCGTCAAACTGCTGCTGCATCGTCGCTGACCAGCGCCGATAGGCCGCCCGGCTGCCCAGCAGCGGAGCGCCATTGGCAAAGCCCTTGACCTGATCAAGCTGATGGGCAAACTCGTGGACGACCACATTGCGGCCGTCTTCAGGCTGAGCCGCACCCTCCAGCACGTCCTGCCAGGACAGCACGACTTGGCCTTGACTCCAGGATTCGCCGGCCAGCACCTGACGCTGCTCCATCAGCACGCCGGCGGTGCCCGGATGCACGCGTTGCACCGCGAATGCACCAGGATAGACCAGGATCTGGCGCAGGGCGGGATAGAAATCCCTCGGCGCGCCCAGCAAGGGCAGGCAGGCCTGGGCGGCAATGGTGACGCGGACTTCGTCGGTGATTGGCTGTCCCGCGCAACCAATGAACTGCTTTTCGGCCAGAAAGACCTGCATCAGCTGCTTGAGCCGCAGCTGCAGATCGGCCGGCAGGCGCTGCACCATGGGCACCCGATGGCGCAGGATGCGCCGCCAGGAGGCGGGCATGGGCCGGGCCTGCAACTGGCGGCGGCGATGCGCGCGCCAGGCCGGTTGAAGTGCCAGTGCGGCCATCAGGCCCAGGGCCAGCAGGAAGACAAGAGCAAGCGCCATGGCGGGCCCCGTTGATTGGACGATGACTTGCAAGTGGGGCGGTTCTGGCGCCAAACAAGAGCGGGCAGGGTTTGCTTTGACGGGCGCCAATCCCGGGGGGCCGACGTGCAAATTTGCGACAGTCAGGCCAGCCCGGGGCTTTTACTGACCCGTAAAACTTGGCGCGCTGAGAGAATTGCGGCGCTTGCGCTCGTTGTCACCGCTTGTCACGAATCTTCAACATCCGCACGACACACTGTGCGCCTAGAACTGGAGTTTCGCGTCTAGATCAGGTGGACGTGCGCATACGTTTGCGCGCGCAGCGCCTGTCTATGATCTCGGGCTTGAATAGCGGTCGCTGGGCATGGAACTTGCGCGGCTGGTCGTACACCTTTTTCCGGGTCAGGCTCAAGTCGTATTTGCGCTGGCGTTGCGATTTGGGCGAGGAAACGTTTGCGAAAACGTTTGCGCGCCAAATTGGCGGTACATTTTTTGGGCATTCAGTGACCCCGGGTTTCACATCTTTTTGAGGAGTTGTCGGGATGAGTAACGATTCTTGGTCGAGGTTTTCCAGGACGGCATTGAGTGCCGCGGTCGCCATCGTGGCGGCAGCGCCGGCGCTGGCCCAAAACACCACCGCCGCCGTGGGTGGCCGCGTGGTCAGCCCGGACGGCAAGCCCGTCGCTGGCGCCCAGGTGGTGATCCGTCACGTCGAGTCGGGCTCGAGCAACACGCTGACCAGCGATGCCGAAGGCCGCTTCTCGATCCGTGGTCTGCGCGTTGGCGGCCCCTACACCGTGACGGTGGCCAAGGGCGGCGACCGTGAAGTCCGCGACGACATCTATCTGCAACTGGCCGAGACGCTGAACCTGGACCTGCGCCTGGGTGCTGCTGCCAATGTGCTGGAAAAGGTGGTGACGACCGGCTCCGCAAACGTGGCCACCTTCAGCAGCAGCAATATGGGCGCCGGCACCAGCCTGAGCCGCAAGGATTTGGACGCCTATGCGTCGGTCTCACGCAGCCTGGCCGACTACGCGCGCAACGACCCTCGTCTGGCGCAGACCGACAAGTCGCGCGGCGAGATCTCGGCCCTGGGTCAAAACTCGCGCTTCAACTCGGTGACGATTGACGGCGTGCGCACCAATGACACCTTCGGCCTAGAAGGCAATGGCCTGCCGACGCTGAAACAGCCGATCTCGATCGACGCGATCCAGGCCGTGCAGGTCAATCTGTCGAACTTCGACGTGACCCAGCAGGGCTACACCGGCGCCAACATCAACGCCGTCACGAAGTCGGGTACCAATGAGCTGAAGGGCAGCGTCTACGCGGTCTACCGTGACGACCAGTTCTCGGGCAAGCGCTTCGACAACAAGACCGGTGTTTTCTCTGAGGCGCCGAGCTTCCGCGAGTACACCAAGGGTTTCACGCTGGGCGGCCCCATCATCAAGGACAAGCTGTTCTTCTTCGGCACCTACGAAGAAATGAGCAGTTCGCGCTCGTCGCCCGCGTTCGGCCCCAAGGGCAGCTCGCTGGTCAATGTGGATATCACGCCCGAACAACTTGCTGCTGTTCAGCAAGTGGCCAAGAGCAAGTACGGCATTGATATCGGTGGCCCGATTGCATCGGACAGCCAGAAGCTGACCGTCAAGGACTCACTGCTGAAGCTGGACTGGAACGTCAGCGAAGACCACCGTGTCAATGTGCGCTTCGCGCGAACCGAGCAGGCCGACCCGAACTTCCGCGGCTTTGGTTCCAACGCACTGTCGCTGAGCTCGTACTGGGACCGCGAAATCAAAAAGCTGGACACGACGGTGGCCCAGTGGTTTGCCGACTGGACGCCTGACTTTTCGACCGAGCTGAAGGTTTCGAATCGCAAGTACGACAAGTACTTCGACACCAACTCCAACCTGCCGTCGGTCCAGCTGATCTACCCGGCCGGCTTCCCGGACTCGAGCTCCAAGACTGAGCGCACGCTGAGTTTCGGTACCGAGGCCAGCCGTCACAACAACGTGCTGCGCACGACGACGCAGGACGCGTACCTGGCCGGCAATCTGGTCAAGGACGATCATGAGCTGAAGTTTGGTGCCGACTACAGCAGCAACGAGGTCTACAACGCCTTCCTGCAGAACACCAAGGGTGTGTACACCTTCAAGGGCACTTCGGCTGGCGTTGATCCTGTGACGGTATTTGCCTCGGGTATCCCAACGACCTATACCGTGCAAGTCCCGCTGGCCGGCAAGACCCTGGACGATGGCATTGCGCGTTGGACGCTGAAGAATCTGGGCCTGTTCATGCAGGACACCTGGACGATCAACAGCCGCCTGAACATCACCGCCGGTGTGCGCCTGGACAAGGCCAGCACCAACGACACGCCGGCCCTCAATCAGAAGGCCCTGGACAAGTTCGGCTTCAACAACACGCAGACGTTGGACGGCAAGAGCCTGGTGCAGCCGCGCTTTGGCTTCAACTACAAGCTGGACCCGAAGGCTGAGCAGAAGTCGCAGGTGCGGGGCGGTATCGGCCTGTTCCAGGGCAACGCCGCCAATGTCTGGCTGTCGAATCCCTACTCGAACACGGGCCTGGCAACTGCCTCGTTCAGCTGCGGCACCGGCACGACTCCGTGCCCTGCAGGTTTCACTTTCAACCCCAACCCCGATACGCAAACGGCCTTGACCGGTGTGCCGCCCGCTGCATCGGTTGACTTCATTTCGCCAAACCTGAATCAGCCTTCGGTTTGGAAGTTCAACCTGGCCTACGACACCCAGTTGCCCTGGTACGGACTGACCGCGGGCGCCGAGTGGCTGCACACGAAGAACAAGCAGGCGATCTACTACCGTCACCTGAATCTCGGTGCGGTGCAGGCTACCGGTCCCGATGGACGTGAGCTCTACTACGATGCAGTCGCCCAGGATCCGACGAAGTGCTGGAAGGATGGCGGCACCACGCTCGGCTGCACCGGTCAGGCGAAGGCGGGTCGCGACAAGACCTTCGGCAACGTGCTGCTCGCTGATGCGACCGGCAAGGGCGGTGGCGACACGATCACCTTGTCACTGAGCCGTCCTGCGCGTGACGGTTTTGGCTGGCAAGTCGCCTATTCGCGGATGAGCGCCAAGGAGGTCAGCAATTTGTCCTCTTCGACGTCGAACTCCGGCTTCAACAACCGTGCTGCATTCAATCCGAACGAAGAAGTGCTGGCGAACTCGGCCTACTTGGTGCGTGATCGCATCAACGGTGCGGTGAACTGGTCCAAGGCCTTTGTCGGCAGCTATAAGACGACCGTCGGTCTGTTCTACGAAGGCCGCAAGGGTCGTCCCTACAGCTGGACCTTCCGCAATGACATGAACGGCGACGGCGTTGCTGGCAATGACCTGATGTACATCCCGACCGCACCGGGTTCGGGTGAGGTGATCTTCCGCTCGCCGACCTCGGACAAGCTGAGCGCGGCCGACGCCGAGGCGAAGTTCTGGAGCATCGTCAACGCCAACCCCGAGCTGGCCGCGGCAAAGGGTCGCACCGTGTCGCGCAACGGCAGCTTTGCACCGTTTGTGAACAGCTTCGATCTGCGTCTCAGCCAGGAAGTGCCGGGTCTGCGTCCCAAGCACAAGGGCGTGTTCACGTTCGACATCCTGAACGTCGGCAATCTGCTGAACAAGAACTGGGGCCATATCGACGAAGCGCCGTTCGGCGGCGTCAACAGCACCAACACCGGTGGTAACTACCGCAGCTTCGTCAACTACGCTGGCATGCAGAACGGCAAGTACATCTACAGCGTGACCGACGCTGACCTGCTGACCACGGCGCAGACGGCGAATCAGTCGCAGTGGGCGATTCAAGCGACGCTGCGCTACGAGTTCTGATCCTGGGCTGCTGGAGCGGGCCAGGCCCGCTCTAGGCGCCTTCCGAAGCACCGACCGCCGTGAGGCGCTCGGTGCTTTTTCATGCTCGGCCCGACACCGTCAGCCGGCGTCAGGTCTTGCCTGCTAGCCTAGGCAGATGAACACCGAGTCACGTGCTTTCAGTGCCACGCAGGTGTCGATCTCCGGCATCTGTGCACTGGTGCTGTGTATCGGCCTGGCGCGCTTTTCCTACACGCCCTTGCTGCCGCTGATGCAGCGCGAGGCCGGGCTGGGCGATGTGGCGGCAGGTGCGCTGGCCGCCTGCAACTATGGCGGCTATATGGCCGGCGCCTTGCTGGCCTCGTGGATTGATGATTCGCGCTGGCGCCACCGCCTGTACAGCGCTGGCCTGCCTGTGGCGCTGCTCAGTGCTGCGGGCATGGGTCTGTCCAGCCACTGGTGGTGGTGGGCCTTGCTGCGATTTGCCGGCGGCTTGTGTGGCGCGGCGGCCATGCTGCTGGGCACCGGGCTGGTGTTGAACTGGCTGATGCGGGCCGGGCGGCGCCCCGAGTTGGGGGTGCATTTCATGGGCCTGGGCCTGGGCATCGTCGTCTCAGCGCTCGGGGTGATGCTGTTGTCGCGCTGGCAGCTTGGCTGGGCGGCTCAGTGGTGGGGGCTGAGTCTGCTCTGCCTTCCGCTGTTGTGGCCGGCCTGGCGCTGGCGTCCGCCGGTACCGACGAATTCGGCATCGGCGCAGGCGGCGGCGCTGGACTCGCGGCGCTGGCTGTGGCTGATGCTGGCCATGTACTTTTGCGCCGGTTGGGGCTTTGTCATCAATGCCACCTTCACCGTGGCGATTGTCGAGCGTCAGCCGCTGCTGGCCGGGCAGGGGCCGCTGGCTTGGCTGCTGGTCGGTCTGGCTTCGGTGCCGGCGGTGTTTTTGTGGGATCGGGTGGCGCGGCGGATCGGCGATCTGCAAGCGCTGCTGCTGGCCTTTGGTCTGCAAGTGCTTTCTGTGCTGTTGCCGGCGCTGTCCGAGAGTCTGGCTGCAGCGCTGGCGGGTGCCTTGCTGTATGGGGCAACCTTCATCGGCATTGTCAGCCTGACGCTGGCGGTGGTCGGCCGCCGTACTCCGGCCAATCCAGGCAAGGCGATGGCGCGTCTGACCTTGGGCTATGGGGCGGCCCAGATCAGCGCACCGGCGCTGAGCGGCTGGCTGGTGCAAAGCACTGGGAGCTTTCGCGTGCCGCTGCTGCTGACGGCAGCAGTGCTGGTGTTGGGCATGTTGCTGCTAGTAGCGCTCATGCGTGAACGCGGCTAGCGGGTTTCAGCGCTTGCGCCCGTCGCCGAGCTGGCGAATCGCATCATTGATGCGCTGTAGCGTACCGTCGTCGACCTGCTTGCTGCACATCAGATAGCGGTAAAGGCCCGCGGGCATGTCGCTGAAGCTCAGCGCCTGCGCCTGGTTTCCACCAAGCTCACCCTGTTGCTCCAGGTATTCGTAGTCATCCTGATCGATGAACATGTAATCGGCACGGCCGGCGTTGATCATTCGCGCCAACTGCTGCGGCGTGACGCTGACGGCCAGCGCCGGCCGTGCGGCGGCGACTATCAGCTGATCCAGCTCTGCGCCATAGGAGACGCCATTGACGGTGGCAAGCTGCAGTCTGCGGTCGGCAAGCAAACTGACGATGCTGGCATGGCTGCGAGCGACCGCCAGCGCGCCGGGCGCCACCAGCACGCGCTGCTTGGCGTCCTGGTGGATGGCTAGCGAGAAGCGCGCGTATTGCTCACGTTCAACCAGCTTGTACCAGCCGGGTGAGCAAACACGCTGTTGATTGTTCTGGATGTCTTTGACGATGCGCTTCAGAGGCACTTCGCTGAGTTGGATGGAAATGCCAGCGCGTTTGAAGATCTCTCGGGTCTTGTCGATCAGGATGCCGGCGGGACGCTGAGCCTCGGTGTAAGACAGCGGCGGCTTGTCGCGGTATTCGATCAGCAATTCATCGCCCGCGGGCGTCTGCGCAGTTGCAGCAAACTGCACAAACAGGCCGGCAACGAACAGACATAGGCGCAACAGCATCGGCAAATTATGAGGCCAAGTGAATCAGGCCAAACGCACGCTGCAGCCTGCTCAGTCCTCTTGTGCCGGCGGGGCGTCGCGGTCCGAGCGACGCTTGGCCTTACGCGCGGCCAGCTTGGCTTCACGTGCCGCGTCGGCTTCCTCGGCGGCCTTGCACCATTGGGCAAACTCAGTCGGTGTTTCCAGCGTGATGCGGCCCAACACAGCCTGGCGGAACTCATAGATCAGCACTTCCGCGGCCTTCTGCATATTGATGCGACCGCCGCTGAGCATGGCGCCGCGCTTGCGACCAATCGCAGCCAGCAGTTCGGCGTCGACCAGTTCCTTGGTATCGCCCAGCTTGTAGCGGGCCTCGACCAGGCCGGCGTAGTGCTGGCGCAGATAGTGCAGCAACTCCAGCGCCACTTCTTCTTCGTCAAAGGCATTGCGGCCGACCGCGCCACTGGCGGCCAGGTTGTAGCCGCTTTGCTCAACCGAAATCCGTGGCCATAACATCCCGGGTGTGTCGTACAGATAGAAGTCACTTTCCAACACGATCTTCTGTTCGACCTTGGTGATGCCGGGCTCGTCACCGGTCTTTGCTGAGCGCTTGCCGGCCAGCGTGTTGATCAGCGTCGATTTGCCGACATTGGGGATGCCGCAGATCAGCACCCGCATCGGCTTGGCCATGCCGCCACGATTGGGCGCCAGTTCTCGGCAGGCCGCGGCCAGCGCCTTGGCGGGGGCGACCATGCTGGTGTCCAGCGCGATTGCGCGGGTATCGGGCAGGGCGTTGTAATGGGCCAGCCACTCAGCGGTGCGAGCCGGATCGGCCAGGTCCTGCTTGTTGAGCAGCTTCAACGAGGGGCGACCATCGGTCAGCGCGGCCAGCAGGGGGTTGGCACTGGAGCCCGGCACGCGGGCATCGAGCAGTTCGATGACGACGTCGATGCCATCTTTCACCCGGTCCCGGATCGCATTGCGCGTGCTGTTCATATGCCCGGGAAACCACTGAATCGCCATCTCGTCCAACCTCTGTCCACTGCCTCGCCGCCAGAAAGTGCGGCGAACGTATTGTCCCGGATGTTGGCGTTATTGCCGGGATCGCGACGGCGTTTGTGCTGAACCGCTGCCGAGGCAGGGACCCGGCCGTGGTCGGGCTGGGTCGATGTCATGGCGCTCTGACCGTGCCGCCGCGACCATTTGCCAATAGGGACATGCGCAGGAAAGGGTTCTTGCGGATGTCATGACTTACAGGTTCCTTACTTTCGTTGTGCGAATAGCATGCCGCGGCGTTGCTGACGGCTCGTAGTTTCTCCGGATCAGCAGCTAAGAGCCGTTGGCGCCTGCCCCTTTTCGTCGAGCGGCAAGCTTGCTGCGGCCTGTGTCAGAGACGCCCTCACGCGGCACAAACCGCCAATTGGGAGTCGCGCCGCGCCAGATCCAAACCTACTCGGTGAGGGATGGCTACATCGGGGACAACCCCCGCCACGATGGAAAGAGAGAGAGACAGTCATGAAGAACAACGTTCAAACCCTAGTGCGCCTGATGGTGCTGAGCTCCGCGGTAGGCGCTGCCTGTCAGGCCATGGCCGCAGAGCGCGTTGCGCTGGACGGCAAGCCAGGCCTTGCCAACGCCAGCACGGGTCGCGTGGCCTTGGGCGGCGCACAGGGCGCGGCCGCCTCGCTGGGGCTGGCCACTGACGAACTCGTTGAATTGCGTCGCCAGATTTACGAGAACGGTCGTACCGTCATCCGTCATGAGCAGCGCTACAAGGGTGTGCCGGTATTTGGCGAAGCGGTGGTCGAGCACCGGGACGCCAAGGGGCTGACAGCCGCTTCGACCTACCACGGCGCCATCATTCGCGATCTCGCGCAGGATCTTGGGACGGCGCGCCCAGCACTCTCCGAACAGGCCGTTCTGCAACTGGCCAAGGGTCGCAGCACCGCTGCGCTGACCGAAAACGAGCAAGCCAAGCTCTATGTCAAGCTGGACGGCAAGGGCATCGCCCATCTGGTCTACCTGGTCTCCTTCTTGACGAGCAACGCCAAGGGCGAGCCTTCGCGCCCTCACTACATCATGGACGCGAACAGCGGCGAAGTGCTGCAGCGTTGGGAAGGCCTGAACCATGCGCTGATTGGCACCGGCCCTGGTGGCAACCAGAAGACCGGTCAGTATGAGTACGGCTCCAATGGCAAGCC
Organism: Roseateles aquae; assembly: GCF_032337115.1. Taxonomy (NCBI): domain Bacteria; kingdom Pseudomonadati; phylum Pseudomonadota; class Betaproteobacteria; order Burkholderiales; family Sphaerotilaceae; genus Roseateles; species Roseateles aquae. The sequence goes on along the minus strand of NZ_JAVXZY010000013.1, from coordinate 136,497 downwards.
CTTCCTGGACGTGACGCAGAGTGGCTCGACCTGCAAGCTGGACAGCACCAACGTCACCACGGTCAACCTGAACGGCGGCACCAGCGGCTCGACGGCGCACAGCTTCACCTGCCCGCGCAATACCGTGAAGACGATCAACGGCGCCTTCTCGCCGATGAACGACGCACACCACTTCGGCAACGTCGTCTTCAATATGTACCAGAACTGGCTGGGCGTTCGCCCGATCAGCCAGAAGCTGCAGATGCGCGTGCACTACAGCAGCAGCTACGAGAATGCCTTCTGGGACGGCACGGCCATGCACTTCGGTGACGGCGCCTCGACCTTCTACCCGCTGGTCTCGCTGGACGTGGCTTCGCACGAAGTCAGCCATGGCTTCACCGAGCAGAACTCGGGCCTGGTGTACTCCAGGCAGTCCGGTGGCATGAACGAAGCCTTCTCCGACATGGCCGGTGAAGCTGCCGAGTACTACGACCGCGGCACGAACGACTGGCTGGTCGGCTCCGAAATCTACAAGGCCTCGGGCGCGCTGCGCTACATGGACGAGCCAACGCGAGATGGTCGTTCGATCAGCCACGCCAGCAACTACAACGACTCACTTGACGTGCACCTGACCTCAGGCGTCTACAACAAGGCTTATTACACGCTGGCGAAGAAGGCCAACTGGAACACGCGCAAGGCCTTTGAGATCTTTGCCGACGCCAACCGCCTGTACTGGACGCAGAACGAGACCTTCAATAACGGTTCTTGTGGTGTGATGAAGGCGGCGCAAAGCCGCGGCTATGCCATCGCCGATGTGGTCAGTGCCTTCAGTGCCGTAGGCGTGACCTGCCCGAATCCGCCGGCTGACAGTGTGCCGGTCATCTCTAGCCAGCCGGCCAACGTGACCGTGCTTGTGGGTTCGACGGCAACTTTCAGCGTGTCCGCGACCAGTGACTCGGCGCTGAGCTACCAATGGCGCAAGAACGGAAGCAACATCAGTGGCGCGACCGCATCCAGCTACACCACGCCAGTGACGACGACCGCCGACAACGGCGCGCTCTACAGCGTGGTGGTCACCAACGCCAAGGGCAGCGTGACCAGTGCGAACGCGACGCTGACTGTGAAGAGTAGCGACGCCACCGTACCGGTGATCACCAGCCAGCCGGCCAGCGTGACTGTGAATGCCGGCAGCCCGGCGACGTTCTCGGTCAGTGCCACCAGCAGCAGTGCCATGAGCTACCAGTGGCGCAAGAATGGCAGCAGCATTGCTGGCGCGACCGCATCCAGCTACACCACGCCGGCCACGACCACAGCGGATAACGGGGCCAATTTCAGCGTGATCGTCAGCAATGCGAACGGCAGCACCACCAGCGCCAATGCCACGCTGACTGTCAATGGCGGTGGCACGGGCGGCACCACGGTGACGGGCAGCTTGACCGATGGCGGTTCGGCCACCTACCCCAGCGGCAGCCCAGGCTACTACCAAAGCACCAGCGGTGGGGCCTTCAAGCTCACCCTGACCGGCCCTGCCAACGCCGACTTCGACCTCTATCTCTACAAGTGGAACGGCAGCTACTGGTCGATCGTGGCCCGCTCGGACGGCGCAACTTCAAGCGAGACGATCAACTACACCGGTAGCGCTGGCTACTACTATGTTGAGGTCAACTCTTACTCGGGTAGCGGCAGCTTCAAGCTGATCTACAGCTTCCCCAAGTAAATCAAAGCCTCAAGCACGTTTGGCCTGATTCGGCCGATTGATGGCCGGCGTGTGTCTTCGACGCCCTGCAAGTTCGCTTGCAGGGCGTTTTTCCTTGGCTCTTTTCGCGTTAAGTGTGGATGCCCTGGAAGCAGTCAAAGGCAAGCACAGAGGCACAGAGTCACGGAGAAAAGCAAGTCGAACTCTTTTCGTCCCTGTGAATCCCTCTGTGCCTCCGGGCCTCTGTGCTTGCGTTTCGAGTGTCAGTTGCCGAGCATCAACTAACGCGCAAAGAGCCTTTTCCTGGCCGGCGTTGAAGAAGACGAGGGCGAGCAGACCGGCCCATCTGGTCGTTCGCCTCCGATGCCACCAGACCTCGGTGCCTCCTGCAGCGCCGTTTTTCCGGCACAGCCCGCACCGCATCGCCAAGCCTGAGCTGCCGCTCGAAACGCTGCGCTGCGCACAAGAGGCGCGCTGGCTGCACCGCGCGTCCTGAGCTGCGCAAGCCGCTGGTCGACGAAGCGCGTCGGTGGCGCCCAGTGCTCCTTGGTAAACCCTGGCTGCTGCTTTCCCGCCACGCTGAGGCGACCCCGGTGTTATCCCGCGGTTTCGGCATTGCCATGGTCGCGACTGCAAGTGCAATGGCGTCTCAACCCAGCGGCATGGCCGAAAAACCGCCAAATTCGACAAGCGCAGGACAAAAACGTGACAACTGCATGACATTTCACGACGCAATTGCCAATAGGGAGATGCGCAAAAAAGGGTTCTTGCGGATGTCATGGATTACAGGTCACTCGCTTTCGTTGTGCGAATAGCATTCGGCCTCCGATGCTGATCACGGAAGGTCCTGACCCCGATCAGCAAGCTGGAACCGTATGTGGTCGCGCCGCCGTTGAGGGGCCATGGTCGCTGCGGACTGTGTCAGAGACGCCTGGCGCGGCACAAACCGCCATTCGGGTGTCGCGCGGTGCCGGATCTGAACCAACGCGGTGATGTCTGGCAACTTCGGGGTCAACCCCCGTCACGATGGAAAGAGAGAAATCGTCATGAAGAGCACTGTTCAATCCCTGCTGCGTCTGGTCGTGCTGAGCTCGGCCGTTGGCGCTGCTTGCCAAGCGATGGCCGCTGATCGCATCGAGCTGGACGGCCAGTCCGGCGTCGTCAACGCGAACTCCGGTCGCGTGGCCCTTGGCGGCGCCCAGTCGGCCGCGGCGGCCCTCGGCCTCGCCAGCGGCGAACTGGTGGAATTGCGCCGGCAAAGCTACCCGAGCGGCCTGACCGTGGTGCGCCATGAGCAGCGCTACCAAGGTGTGCCCATCTTCGGTGAAGCCATCGTCGAACACCGCAACGGCCAAGGCCTGAGCGCCGCCTCGACTTTCCATGGCACCCTGGTGCGCAACCTGTCCCAGGATCTCGGTACGGCCACCCCGGCGCTGTCGCAGCAGGCCGTACTGCAACTGGCCAAGGGCCGCAGCGCTGCCGCGCTGACCGAAAACGAGCAAGCCAAGCTCTACGTCAAGATGGACGGCAAGGGCGTGGCTCACCTGGTCTATCTGGTGTCTTTCCTGACGACCACGGCCAAGGGTGAACCCTCGCGCCCCCACTTCATCATGGATGCCAACAGCGGCGAAGTGCTGCAACGTTGGGAAGGCCTGAACCATGCCCTGATCGGCACCGGCCCTGGCGGCAACCAGAAGACTGGCCAGTACGAGTACGGCTCGGGCAACCGTCCTTACCTGGATGTCACGCAAAGCGGCTCGACCTGCAAGCTGGACAGCACCAACGTCACCACGGTCAACCTGAACGGTGGCACCAGCGGCTCGACGGCGCACAGCTTCACCTGCCCGCGCAATACCGTGAAGACGATCAACGGCGCCTTCTCGCCGATGAACGACGCACACCACTTCGGCAACGTCGTCTTCAATATGTACCAGAACTGGCTGGGCGTTCGCCCGATCAGCCAGAAGCTGCAGATGCGCGTGCACTACAGCAGCAGCTACGAGAATGCCTTCTGGGACGGCACGGCCATGCACTTCGGTGACGGCGCCTCGACCTTCTACCCGCTGGTCTCGCTGGACGTGGCTTCGCACGAAGTCAGCCACGGCTTCACCGAACAGAACTCGGGCCTGGTCTATTCGGCCATGTCCGGCGGCATGAACGAAGCCTTCTCCGACATGGCCGGTGAAGCCGCCGAGTACTACGACCGTGGTACCAACGACTGGCTGGTTGGCTACGAGATCTTCAAGGGATCGGGCGCGCTGCGTTACATGGACAACCCGACCAAGGATGGCCGTTCGATCGACCATGCGTCCAAGTACACCAGCAGCATGGACGTTCACCTGACCTCAGGTGTCTACAACAAGGCCTTCTACACGCTGGCCACCAAGGCAGGCTGGAATACCCGCAAGGCCTTTGAAGTGTTCGCCGATGCCAACCGCCTGTACTGGACGGCCAACAGCACCTTCAACGCCGGTGCCTGCGGTGTCGAGAAGGCTGCGGGCGCCCGCGGCTACACCGTCGCCGACGTGACGGCAGCGTTCTCCGTGGTCGGCGTCAGCTGCAGCACCACGCCGCCCCCGGAAACCCCGCTGACCAACAACGTGGCCGTGACCGGCATCAGCCTGGCTAAGGGCGCGTCCAAGCTGTTCAGCATCACGGTGCCCGCAGGCAAGGCCAGCCTGACGATCAAGCTGTCGGGTGGCACGGGCGATGGCGACATCTATGCCCGCATGACCACCGCGCCGACCACGACTTCCTACACCAAGAAGTCCGATGGCAGCACCAACACCGAGACCATCACCTTCACCTCGCCGGCGACGGGCAAGTACTACATTCTGCTGAATGCCTACTCCACCGTTGGCAGCACCAGCCTGAAGGCCACGTACTGAGCTGCTTTGCTTTCAGCCCCTGCCGGTTAGCGCCGGCAGCGGGCACAAGGCAAGAAACGCCGGAGCACGCTCCGGCGTTTTTTTTCGTCGCGGCACAACGTCAGTGGCCTTCGTGTCCTTGCGGCTTGCGGACACGCAACTGCTGCTCGGTCGGTGCCGGCTCGGTCTTGCCCTCATGCATCTGCTGGTGATGCATGTGATGGCGTCCGTGGGGGCTGGTTTCCGCGCCCGCGTGGGTCTCCTGCAGCCGTGCGACCGTGCCGGCCGGTGCGGCATACCAGCCCGGGTCGCTGTAGTCGCCCGGTTTCTGCTCGCGCCTGACCTTGAGCACGCTGAACATGCCGCCCATCTCCAGGCTGCCGTAGGGGCCTTCGCCGCCCATCATCGGCGCGGTGTTCTCGGGCAGCGGCATCTGCATCTCGCCCATCTCGGCCATGCCGCGTTCACCCATGGCCATATAGCCGGGCACCAGCTGGCGGATCTTCTGCGTCAGCGCCGCCGTATCGGCGCCGATCAACGTGTCGACCTGATGGCCCATCGCGTTCATCGTGTGATGGCTCTTGTGGCAGTGCAGCGCCCAGTCGCCCGGCTCATCGGCGATGAACTCGATCTGCCGCATCTGACCGACAGCGATGTCGGTGGTCACCTCGGGCCAGCGCGCGGATTTAGGGACCGGCCCACCATCGGTGCCAGTGACCTCGAACTCATGGCCATGCAGATGCAGCGGGTGATTGGTCATCGTCAGATTGCCGGTGCGTATGCGCACCCGATCGCCCTGGCGCACGTTCAGCGAGGCAATGCCGGGAAAGATGCGACTGTTCCAGGTCCACAGATTGAAGTCCGTCATCGTCATCACCCGGGGGCGATAGCTGCCGGGGTCGATGTCATAGGCGGCCATCAGGAAGCAGAAGTCGCGCTGCACCTCGGCGATCTGCGGATGGCGGCCCTTGGGATGGGTGATCCAAAGGCCCATCATGCCCATGGCCATCTGCGTCATCTCGTCCGCATGCGGGTGGTACATGAAGCTGCCCGGGCGCCGCGCGGTGAACTCGTAGACATAGGTCTGGCCGGGCTGTATGGCCGGCTGGGTCAGCCCGGCGACACCGTCCATGCCATTGGGCACGCGCTGCCCGTGCCAATGCATGCTGGTGTGTTCGGGCAGCCGGTTGGTCACGTAGATGCGCACCCGGTCGCCTTCGACAACCTCGATGGTCGGCCCCGGCGACTGGCCGTTGTAGCCCCACAGCCGCGCGGTGTAGCCCGGCGCCAGCTCACGGGTGACCGGCTCGGCGACCAGATGAAACTCCTTGACGCCCTCGCGCATGCGCCAGGGGCAGGTCCAGCCGTTGAGCGTGACGACTGGGTTGTAGGGCCGGCCATTGGGGGGCAGCAAGGGCGCGGCAGTGTCGGCGCTGGTCTGCTCGACGGCCTCGGGAATGGCGGCCAGCGCGACGCGCGAAACGGCGCTGGCCGAAACGGCGGCAGCACCGGCAAAAAGATGACGACGGGTGATCATTGGGGAATCCTCTGGGTGTGGCGGCGGCACATCAGGCGCGCTCAGTGGCCAGGGCTGCCGGCTTCGGCAGCGGGCGACATGTCGGTCGTGGCGGTGGTTTCTGCGATGGCATCGACCGGGCCGAGCAGTGCCTGCTGCAACTGGGCATCGGCGATCCAGAAGTCGCGCAAGGCGGCAATGCTGGCCGACACGGCCGCGACCTGCGCCCGCGCATCGGCCAGCAGCTCGAACACGCCGATCAGCATGCCGTTGTAGCGCAGCAGGTTTTCGGCGGCGATGCGTTGGCGCAGCGGTACCAGCTGCTGCAGGTGGATCTTGGCCATCTGGTGCCGACTTTGCAGGCGGCTCTGGGCCTCGCGCAATTCGGAGCGCGCCGTGACGGCTTGTTGCGCAGCGCGCTGCACCGCCTGCAGATGCAGGTGCTCGGCGCGTGCCAGCCGGGCCTCGCCGTTATCAAACAGCGGCAGCGTCAGGTCCAGGCCGATGCCGCGCTGGGTGGGCTGTTCGTTGCTGCTGTTGCGCTGCAGACCGAGGTCCAGCATATCGACCCAGCGGCTGGCGCGGCCCAGGCCGGCTTCGGCAGCGCGCAGCTCGACCAGCCGGCGCGCCGCCTGCAGGTCGATGCGCTGTGCCAGTGCCTGTTGCTCGTCTGCACCCGAGGGCAAAGCCGCAGGAAGCTCAGGTAAATCGGGCAAGCGCGCCGGGAGGGTCAGGTTTTGCGCGGCAGGACCGGACAAGCCCAGCGCACGCACCAGCGCTTCGCGCCGGCTCTGCAGTTGTTCGCGGGCACGCAGCAGGCCCAGCTCGGCTTCGGCATGAAAGCTCTGCTCGCGCGCTTCGCGCAGCGCGCTGAAATTGCCTGCCTCGCGCAGGCGCCGCGCCAGTTCGGCGCTGGCCTCGGCCGCATGGAGCACCTGCTCGGCATAGTGCAGCTGCTGCTGCGCCGCCACGGCCTCGACCCAGGCGACGCGTACCCGGCTGCTCAGGCTCAGCAGGCGCAGGGCCAGTTGCTGTTGCGCCTGTGCCAGCCGTGCATTGCCGATGCGTTCGCGCTGTTCACCCTGGAACCAGGCCAAGAGATTGAGATGCAGGCCGAGCTCCCACTCGGTTTCGGTGGCGCGGCTCAGGCGCGTGACGCCCAGGCTGGGGCTGGGCGGGCGGGCCAGCTGCACCCGCTCGGCATCGGCGATGCCCAGTTCGTGCAACTCGGCTTGCAGGCCATGGTGAGCCAGCAGCGCGACGGCCTGGGCGGCAGCCAGGTCCAGCGGTGCGCCGAGGCGTTGCTGGAGCTCGGCGTTGGCGGCCTGTTGCTCCTGCTCGCTGCGTATCCAGCGCAGGGGCTGGCCGCTGATGAGTTGGCTGTGGGTTTGAACGGGGGCCAGGGCTGCGTCAGGCTGCAAGCTGGCGCAGCCGCCCAGCAGGGCAGCCATCGCACTGAACAGCAGGGCGATGGATGGAAATCTCTGTTTCATGGATGCCTCGATAGGCAGGCGGCGCCAGGCGCCGCGGATCACGGGGGCAGCTCGCCGCTCTGGGGCGGGCGAGCCGGGGCACGATCAGGCCGCCAGACGACGAGGCGGCCGCTCCAGCGTGGCCGCAATAACGCCTTCGGGCAGTGGCCCGGCGAGCCGGTGCGGCGCACGTCTGACCGACACCGTCGGCGTGCGCGTGATCTCGGCCGGCGGCGGGGCCGCCAGGCAGCAATGCGCGCAGCTGCCACAGCCGGGCGAAGGCTTCTGTGCCGTGGCGTGGTGGGTGTCAGCCCAGTCCTGATCCGAGCGCTGATCCGTGTTGGCGACCAGCTCCTCGCAGTGGCTGCGGCCCGTCGAAGCCGATGGCGGCGGCAGCGAGGGGGCTGATGCCGTTGGCGCCGCGCGGGCCAGCAGACCGGCGGTCATCGACAGGCTCGCAGCCACGCCCTGCAGCGGCAGCAGCAGGGCGAGCAGGCAGATCAGCAGCAGGCGGGCGGGCACATCAATGCGCATGGCCACAGTTTAGGGCTTGTGCGGATGTCAGGCCGGGCCGCGTGGCCCGACAGTCGGCACGGGTCACCAACGATTCAAGGAGATGCTGTCATGGCTCAAACTCGCAGCTATATCAAGGCCACGCTGGGGCTGGCCGCTCTGGTTGCCGCCGGCGCCTTGCTGGCCCAGGCCTCGGGGCTGACGCGCACCCTGGTTGGCCGCGCCGATGTGTCGGTGCCCGGCCGAGAGGCTGTGGTGGCTCGGGTGGAGGTGGCCCCGGGCGCCAAGGCCGGCCGCCACACCCATCCGGGCGACGAGATCAGCTATGTGCTCGAAGGCGAGGCGACCTTGCTGATCGATGGCCAGGCGCCGCGCACCGTCAAGGCCGGTGAAAGCTTTGTGATACCGGCTGGTGTGATCCACGATGCCCACAACGACGGCGCCGCGCCGATCAAGCTGGTGGGGGTGTACGTGGTGGAGAAAGGCAAGCCGCTGGCCAGTCCGGCGCCCTGAGCTGCGGCAAGAAAAAGGCTCTTTGCGCGTTAGTTGATGCTCGGCAGCTGACACTCGAAACGCAAGCGCAGAGGCAGGGAGGCACAGAGGGATGCACAGGGAAGACAAGAGTTCGACTTGTTTTTCTCCGTGACTCCGAGCCTCTGTGGTTGCCTTTGGCTGTTTCCAGAGCATCCACACTTAACCCGAAAAGAGCCATGAAAAAGGGCGCCACGATGGGCGCCCTGTCGCTTGCAGCAGGCCGCGCCGGTGCTGGAGCTCAGTCTTCGTTCTTGAAGACCAGCTTGACCTCGTGGGTCTGCTTTTCGCCGCTGGCTTCGAAGCGCCAGTCCATCAGCGCGTTGGTCACGGCCTTGTCGAACACGCGGCGCGGTTCGGCTTCGAGAATGTCAACGCCACTGACCTTGCCATCGGCCTCGATCGCCACCTTGGCCTTGACCGTGCCCGAGGTGATCGACTTGCTGGTGGCCTCGCGCGGGAACTCCGGCGGCACCTTCTTGATGATCTTCGGTGTCGAGGCCTGAGCGCTCAGCGCGAGCGCGACGGCGCCACAGCCCAGCAGGGCGGCACGGATCAGCTTGTTCAGGGTGGTGTTCTTGTTCATCGCGGGGTCTCCTTAGGTACGACTAGAGGTTCAGGAAGCTTGGGTGCTGTGGAAGAAGCCGACGGCCTGCAACAGGCGCGACGAGCTGGCTTTCAAGGCATCGGTGGAGCGGCTGAGCTCGTCCACCAAGGTGGTGTTCTGTTGGGTGGTGCGGTCCAGCTCATTCATTGCGTTATTGACGACGCCAACGCCGGCCGCCTGCTCCTGGGCCGAATGCGAGATCTCTTCGATCAACTGGCCCATATTGTTGACTTCGTCGACGACGCTGCGGATGGTGGCGCCAGCGTTGTTGACCAGGGCGGTGCCGTTCTCGACCTTGACCGAGGACTCCTGGATCAGCACCTTGATTTCCTTGGCGGCTGAAGCTGCACGCGACGCCAGCGCGCGGACTTCCGAGGCCACCACAGCAAAGCCCTTGCCATGCTCGCCGGCGCGGGCGGCTTCGACGGCGGCGTTCAGCGCCAGGATATTGGTCTGGAAGGCGATGCCATCGATGACGCCGATGATGTCGCCAATCTTGCGCGAGCTGGTGCTGATCTCTTCCATCGTCGAGACGACTTGCGAAACCACGGCGCCGCCGGTGGAGGCCGAGTGGCGAGCCTTGGTGGCGATGCTGGCGGCCTTGCGGGTCAGTTCGCTGGCGCCGTTCAGATTGGCGGCGATCTGCTCGACCGAGGCGGCGGTGTTCTGCAGGCTGGCCGCCGAGCGCGCGGTGCGATCGGACAGGTCGACATTGCTGCTGGCGATCTCGCTGGAATTCTGGTTCACCTCGCCGGCGGCCGAGCTGACGCTGTTGACAACGCCGGACAGCGCAAGCTGCATCTCCTGCATGGCCTGCAGCATCTGGCTCAGCTCGTCGCTGCCTTCAACGTGGATGGGGTGGCTGAGATCGCCGCCGCTGATCGCTTGGGCGGCGTCCTTGGCTTGCTGGGCCGGCTTGACGATGGAGCGGGCAATCGCCAGGCCGCCGCCGCCGCCGATGATGACGGCCAGCACGACCAGCACCACGGTGATGCCGACCGAGCGGCTGGCCAAGGCCGAGCCGGTTTCGGCCAGATCATGGGCGCTCTCAAACTGCAGATCGACCAGTCCCTTGAGGCCGTCCTGATAGGCTTGCTGGGCCGGGCGCACATCGGTGATCAGGCTCTCGCGTGCTTCGTCGGGGGAGCCGTCGGCTTGCACCTTGAGGAATTTGGCGACCGAGGCGAAGAACTTGCTCTGACGCTCGCGCACCTGGCCGATCAGGTCTTTCTCCTTGCTGCCATCCAGTGTGGCCTCCAGGCTGGCCAGCTGCTTCTCGCTGTCCTGCAGCGCGGTATCGATGGCCGCCTTCTGCTTCTTGATCTGGCGCGCCTCGTCGAGCAGCAGCAGGTCGCGCGAGGCACGGGCGACGATGTTGACATTGCCTTCCAGCGCGTTGGCGGCGGCGATCTTCACCAGGCTGGAATTGGCGGTGCGATCCAGGTCCTTGGACAATAGGTTGGCGGTTTGCGCACCGTAGCTGCCGATGATGATCAGCAGCAGGATCAGCAGGCCGTAACTCAGGCCCAGGCGTTGAGCGATGCGCAGTTGCGAGAGAAGCTTCATCGGCGAAATCCTCGGAGCGATATGGTTGTTGTCGGTACCCGTACAGGTGCAGGCGCTCAGCGCTGCAGCAGGCAAGACCTGGCCCCAACGACGAGGCGCCTGATGTCTGCATATCGGGCCGAGGGGCACGGCACTTGATGGGGGTTAGCCCTTTGCAAGACCGGGCTGTGTGACAAATCTCTCATCGCTGGCACAAAGATGTCGGGGCTGCGGAAGCGGCGCGAAACGGTGTCGCCGAAGAACGCTGGCAGTGTCTGCGCGTTCGCCCGGTTTTGATCCATGGCAAGTGCGCGTCACTGTGAAGGAATGCGCGCGAGTGATCGTCTTCACCCCCTGGCTGGGGGCTTGTGTCACCGAGGCGTCACGGCTGCCAGCGAGGGGGCTCAGTCGACGCGGCGGTTTTGCAGCCGCAGCACGTCCAGCTCACGCACATCGGCGGCCTCATTGCCCCAGGCATGGCGCAGGAAACTGGCCAGGGCGGCCTGCTCGCGCTCAGTGAGCAGCCCGGCAAAGGGCGGCATGCCAAAGGGCCGGGGATTGCCGGCGGTGGCGGGTGCGAAGCCACCACGCTGGATGATGCGCAGCAGGTTGGCCGGCTCGTCCATCAGCACGGTTCGATTGCCGGCCAAGGCCGGATAGGCGCCGCGCTGGCCCCGGCCCTGCGCGCCATGGCAGCCGGCGCAATGTTGCTCATAGAGCTTGGCGCCGATTTGGCGCAGCGCCGGCTCGGGCCGGGTCGCGGGCGGCCGGCTCTGCTGCTGCGGCAGGCTGCGCAGATAGCGCGCCATCGCTGCCAGATCATCGTCCTGCAGATGCTGGGTGCTGCCGAGCACCACCTCGGCCATCGGCCCGAGTGCTGCGGCGCCCTCATGCCGGCCACTGCGGAGCCACTGGCGCAAATCGGCCTCGCTCCAGCCGGACACACTGGCTTCGCGTGGGTCGTGCAAGGACGGCGCATACCAGCCCAGCTCGGTGAGCATGGCGCCGTCGAATCGTTCCGGCCCCGGCGTGGCGCCCAGCGCATTGCGGCTGCCGTGGCAGGCGCTGCAATGGGCCAGGCCCTGACTCAGATAGGCGCCGCGGTTCCAGCGGGCGTCCTGGCGCGCATCGTCTTGATAGACGCCAGGGCGGAAGCTGAACGCCCGCCAGACCGCCAGCGCGGCCTGGCTGCCAAAGGGCCAGCGCAGCTGGTGCGGGCGCGCCGGCGCCGCGACGGCGGGCAGGCTCTGCAGATAGGCAAACAGGGCATCAGCGTCGTCGCGCCTTACCAAGGTGTAGTTGTCGTAGGGAAAGGCCGGGCTGAGCAGGCGGCCATCACGGCTGCGGCCGTTGTGCAGCGCGCGCCAGAACTCGTCGGCGCTCCAGCGGCCGAGGCCTGTCGCGGCGTCCGGCGTCAAGTTGGGCGCGAAGACGGTGCCAAAGGGCGTCGGTACGCCACGTCCTCCTGCATAGGGAGCGCCACCGGCGGCCGTGTGGCAGCCGGCGCAGTTGCCGACGCGGGCCAGATAGGCGCCGCGGCTCAGCTGTGTGGCCGCATCACCTGGCGCGGCCGATGTCGCGCTCGGACTGCCTTCATCTAGCCGGTTCAGCTGCAGCAAGGCGGCCAGGGCCAGGGCCAGCGCGGCCGCGAGCCCGCCAAGCACAAGGCGCGTCTTCATGGCTGCGTGCCGCAGCGCTGCGGCAGCGGGGCCGATGGCTGGGGCTTGTAGTCGGCCGGGACCGGCTGGGCGGCCAGCCATTGCGCCAGCTCGGCCACTTCCTCGGGCCGCAGCCGACGGGCGATCTCGCCCATGCAGTCAGGCGCCTGGGCGCGCCGTTGGCCAGTGCGCCAGGCGCCGAGTTGGCCGATCAGATAGTCGCGCGGCAGGCCCAAGAGGCCGGGGATGGCCGGCTGCATGCCCGACAGCTTCTGGCCATGGCAGGCCACACAAGCCGGCAGCTGGCGCTGCCGGTCGCCTTGCAGCAGCAGGGCCGGTGCGGGCCGGCCGTCACCCCGGGCGGCCGGGTAGGGCAGATCGAGCGAGGCGAAGTAGCTGGCCAGCTCGAGCAGATAGGCGTCGCTCAGGGGCGCGATCAGCTCAGTCATCAGCCCGTAGTGACGGCGGCCATCGCGGAAGTTGAGCAATTGGTTGTAGAGATAGCCTTGCGGCTTGCCAGCCAGTCGCGGGTAGTAGCCATCGGGCCCGGCGCGGCCTTCCTTGCCATGGCATTGGGTGCAGGCCAGCGCGCGCTGGGCGATGCTGTCCTCGAACGGCGCGGCCTGAATAGGCGTCAGCGCCAGCAGCGTCAGGCTCAAGAGCAGCTTGCGCATCAGGCGCTCGGGTAATGCCGTTGGCCAAAGATGGCCGAGCCCACGCGCACCATCGTGGCACCCTCGGCGATCGCAGCTTCCATGTCGGCGCTCATGCCCATGCTCAGCGTGTCGAGCTGCAACCCGGCCTCGGCGTTGACCCGCTGCAGCAGCTCGCGCAGTGCGCGATGCGGCAGGCGCTGCGCGGCCGCATCGCTGGCCGGCTCGGGGATCGCCATCAGCCCGCGCAGCCTGAGCCGCGGCAGCGCCGCGACCGCGCGGGCAAGACCTGGCACTTCGGCCGGCGCCAGCCCGCTCTTGCTGGCCTCGCCGCTGATATTGACCTGCAGGCAGATCTGCAGCGGCGCGAGGCCGGCGGGGCGCTGCTCGGACAGGCGTTCGGCAATCTTCAGCCGGTCCACGCTGTGCACCCAATCAAAGGCCGCGGCGACCGGCTTGGTCTTGTTGCTTTGCAAGGGGCCGATCAGATGCCACTGGATCTGCTCACGCAGATCGGCCAGTTCCTCGATCTTTGCCAGGCCTTCCTGCACATAGTTTTCGCCGAAATGACGTTCGCCGGCGGCAAAGGCTTCGCGCACGGCGGAGCCGGGGAAGGTCTTGCTGACCGTCAACAAGGTAAGCGTTTGTTGCTCGCGGCCGGCGCGCAGGCAGGCCGCGGCCATGCGCCGGTGCAGTTCTTGTATGTTCTCGGAGATCGTCGCCATAATGGCCCACGCTAAAAACGCCCACCCATGGACATCACTCAACTGCTGGCATTCTCGGTCAAGAACAAGGCCTCTGACCTGCACCTTTCGGCCGGCCTGCCGCCGATGATTCGCGTGCACGGTGATGTGCGCCGTATCAATGTCGAAGCGCTCGAGCACCGTCAGGTGCACGATATGGTCTACGACATCATGAACGACTCGCAGCGCAAGGCTTACGAGGAAACGCTGGAAGTTGACTTCTCCTTCGAAATCCAGGGCCTGGCGCGTTTCCGCGTCAATGCCTTCAACCAGAACCGCGGCGCCGGCGCGGTGTTCCGCACGATTCCGTCCAAGATCCTGACGCTGGAGCAGCTCAACGCGCCCAAGGTCTTTGCCGAGTTGGCGATGAAGCCGCGCGGCCTGGTGCTGGTGACCGGGCCGACCGGCTCGGGCAAGTCGACCACGCTGGCCGGCATGGTCAATCACCTGAACGAGAACGAGTACGGCCACATCCTGACCATCGAGGACCCGATCGAATTCGTTCACGAATCAAAGAAGAGCCTGGTCAACCAGCGCGAGGTCGGACCGCACACGATGAGCTTCGCGAACGCGCTGCGCTCGGCGCTGCGCGAAGACCCGGACGCGGTGCTGGTCGGCGAAATGCGCGATCTGGAAACCATTCGCCTGGCGCTGACTGCAGCCGAAACCGGCCACCTGGTCTTTGGCACGCTGCACACCAGCTCGGCGGCCAAGACGGTGGATCGTATCGTCGACGTGTTCCCAGCGGCCGAGAAGGAGATGGTGCGTGCGATGGTGTCGGAATCGCTGGTGGCGGTGATCTCGCAAAGCCTGTGCAAGCTCAAGGATGGCTCGGGCCGGGTGGCGGCGCACGAAATCATGCTCGGCACCTCGGCGATTCGCAATCTGATCCGCGAGAACAAGGTGGCGCAGATGTACTCGGCCATCCAGACCGGCAATTCGCAAGGCATGCAGACGCTGGACCAGAACCTCACCGATCTGGTCCGGCGCAACATCATCTCGCCGGCGGAAGCTCGCTCGAAGGCGAAATTCCCTGAGAATTTCCCTGGCTGATGGCCCACCCCCTACGCGCTGTGCGCGCCCCCTCAAGGGGGCGAGCCTCTCGGGCCGGCGGAGCCGGACCCTGAGGCTCTGCTGGAAGAGGGCGGACCTGCGGTCGCCCGCTTCGGATCCAGCGGCACGACGCAGGCTCGGCGCCTGCAGTGCTTGAATTTGAAAGTTGCACATGGAACGCGATCAGGCATCGAAATTCATTAACGACTTGCTGCGCTTGATGGTGTCGCGCAAGGGCTCCGACCTGTTCATCACCGCGGACTTTCCGCCGGCGATCAAGGTCGATGGCAAGGTGACCAAGGTGTCGCCGCAGCCGCTCACCGGCCAGCACACGCTGCAGTTGGCGCGTTCGATCATGAACGACAAGCAGGCGGCCGAGTTCGAGCGCAACAAGGAATGCAATTTCGCGATTTCGCCGCAGGGCATCGGCCGTTTCCGCTGCAACGCCTATGTGCAGCAGGGTCATGTGGGCCTGGTGATGCGGACGATTCCGCAGCAGTTGCCAACGATTGATGCGTTGGATTTGCCGCCCATCCTGAAGGACATCGTGCTGACCAAGCGCGGCCTGGTGATTGTTGTCGGTGCGACCGGCTCGGGCAAGAGCACGACGTTGGCAGCCTTGGTCGACCATCGCAACGAGAACACCTTCGGCCACATCATCACCATCGAGGACCCGGTCGAGT
The DNA here is from genome assembly GCF_032337115.1 of Roseateles aquae. Lineage (NCBI taxonomy): Bacteria > Pseudomonadati > Pseudomonadota > Betaproteobacteria > Burkholderiales > Sphaerotilaceae > Roseateles > Roseateles aquae. The sequence continues at coordinate 120,981 of NZ_JAVXZY010000013.1, read as the reverse complement.
TCGTTCACCCGCACAAGAATTGCATCGTCAGCCAGCGTGAGGTCGGCATCGATACCGACAGCTGGGAGGCGGCACTGAAGAACACGCTGCGTCAGGCACCGGACGTGATCCTGATGGGCGAGATCCGCGATCGCGAGACGATGGAGCTGGCCGTCTCCTTTGCCGAGACCGGCCACCTCTGCATGGCCACGCTGCACGCGAACAGTGCCAATCAGGCGCTGGACCGCATCATCAACTTCTTCCCTGAAGAGCGCCGCGCCCAGCTGCTGATGGACCTGTCGCTGAACCTGCGCTCCATCGTGTCACAGCGCCTCTTGCCGCGCCGCGAAGGCAAGGGCCGCGTCGCCGCGGTGGAGATCCTGCTGAATACGCCGCTGATCTCGGACTTGATCTTCAAGGGCGACGTCGGCGAGGTGAAGGAAATCATGAAGCGCTCGCGCGAGCAGGGCATGCAGACCTTCGACCAGGCGCTGTTCGACCTCTACGAGTTCGGCCGCGTCAACTACGAAGACGCGCTGCGCAATGCCGATTCCGTCAACGACCTGCGCCTGCAGATCAAGCTCAACAGCGAGCGTGCGCGCAGCGGTGATCTGGCCGCCGGCACCGAACACATGACCATTCTCTGAACACCATGAGCAGCATCAACAGCCGCAGCTACGAGCCGCAAACGCCGCGCCGGGTCGCCTTTCTGGGCCTGGGCGTGATGGGCCTGCCGATGGCCGGTCATCTGGCCCGTGCCGGGCACCAGGTCACCGTCTACAACCGCACGCCGGCCAAGGCGGCGGCCTGGGTGGCCGAGTTTGGCGGCAGCGCGGCGGCGACGCCCCGCGAGGCGGCGGCCGGGGCTGAGATCGTCTTTGCCTGCGTTGGCAACGATGACGACCTGCGCTCGGTGGTGCTCGGTGAGAACGGTGCCTTTGCCGGCATGAAGGCCGGTGCGGTGTTTGTTGATCACACCACCGCCTCGGCCGAGGTGGCGCGCGAGCTGCATGGCGAAGCGCAGCGTCTTGGGCTGCACTTTGTCGACGCGCCGGTCTCGGGCGGGCAGGCCGGCGCCGTCAATGGAGCGCTGACGGTGATGTGCGGTGGCGACGCGGCCCCCTTCGCGCAGATCCAGCCGGTGGCGCTGTGCATGGCCAAGGCCGTCACCCACGTTGGCAATTCCGGTGCCGGTCAGTTGGCCAAGATGGTCAACCAGATCTGCATCGCCGGCATCGTCCAAGGCCTGGCCGAGGCAATCGCCTTTGGCGACAAGGCGGGCCTGGACATGAAGCAGGTGCTCGAGGTGATCGGCAAAGGCGCCGCACAAAGCTGGCAAATGGACAACCGCGGCAAGACCATGGTCGACGACCAGTTCAACTTCGGTTTCGCCGTCGACTGGATGCGCAAGGACCTCGGCCTGGTGCTCGACGAAGCCCGCCGCAACGGTGCCCGCCTGCCGCTGACCGCCCTCGTCGACCAGTTCTATGCCGACGTCCAGGCCCTCGGCGGCAACCGGCTCGACACCTCCAGCCTGATCAAGCGCTTGCGCTGATCGCACACCAAGGAGAGTTGGGCATCAGGCAGCCCGCCGGGCCGCTCCCAAGGGCGGCCTGAGCCCAGGCTGTGGCGGAAAGCCGCCGCAGCGTGGGCATCCCCTCGGGGGATCGCATGCGGCGCACGCTGCATGCGAGGGGCTCATGCATGCTGTGGCCTGAGCCGATGTACTGTCGCGGGTTTCCGCGACCGTATCGGCGTCCCCTCGGGGGACCGCCCACGGCTGCAGGCCGTGGGCGAGGGGCTCATTGCTTCGCTGGCTTCGGCGTAATCCGCGCCAGCTCTTCTTCCGAGATGATCTCGAACATGCGCACCACCTTCTGCACGCCGGCCACGCCGCGGGCAATCTCGCTGGCGCGGTGGGCTTCGCGCTCGGTCACGCGGCCCATCAGATAGACCTGGCCGCGCTCGACGACGACGTAGAAGGCATTCGAGATCAGGTCGCGGGCATCAACCAGGCTGGCCTTGACCTTGGTGGCGATCAGCACATCGTTGGAGCGCCCGCTCAGCGAGCTCTTGAAGGTGACGGCGATCTCGTTGGCGACGCGGTTGACGTTTTCCACCTGGCTGGCAATGCGCTCGGCCGCGGCGCGGTCGGCGTCGGTATCGGCTTCACCGGTCAGCAGCACAAAGCGGTTGTAGCTGTTCACATTGAAGTGCAGCTTGTCGCCCAGCTGCTCGCGCAGCTGCTTGGACACCTTCATCTCGATGCCCTGGTCTTCCAGCTGGGTGCCGGAGGTGCGGCGGTCGGTGGCGACCAGGGCGCCGCCCACCATCGCGCCTCCCATGATCAGCGGGGCGCAGGCGCTGCACAGCGCGGCCAGGGCAGCGATCAAGGTGCCCCGGCGGGCCAGACGAAACAGGGCTTTTGAACTCATGGCGTTCTCGGGAAAGGAATCACAGGGGAGGCGCTGCTTGCAGCCTTACTCGGCCGCACCCAGCAGTTGCACATCGATGGCATCACAAAGGCAGTGGGACACCAGGCGGAAGGCCTCGGCCACGCGGGCGCCGCGGCTGTGCGGGATGCGGATCTGGATGTCGGTGTCCAGCAGCGCCGCGCGCAGTGCTTCGTCCTGGCTGCCGCTGAGCAGGATGACACTCATGTCCTGACCACGCGCGGCGTCCAGCACCGTCGGCAGTTGCTGCTCGCTGCCGGCATAGGCATCCAGCAAGAGCAGCAGATCGCCGGGATGGCCCAGCGTCTGAACCTGGCGCGCCAGCGCTGCGGCGACATCGATGCTGCCGCTGCCTTGTTGGACACGACCATCGAGGTGCAGTGCGGCCAGGCCTGGCCTGTCCTGCTCGAAGCGCCCCATCAGCTGGGCGGCAAGATAGCGCGCATCGAGCTCGGCCAGGCCCAGGCCGGCGCAGAGCACACGGCCGCCCGCGGTAATGGCCTCGACCAGCATTTGCGCGGCGTCGGAGATCGGGCGCGAGAGGCTTTCGGCGACCTGGTATTGCAGATCGGCACTCTCGAAGAATTGTTGTTGTATGCGTTGTTCAAGCATGAGGGCGGATCATAAGGGGCGCGGCTGCGGCGCCGATGGACATCACTGGGGGCCGGCATCGAATGCGGCGCTGAGCCATTCGATCTTGTCCTCGTCCAGTGCGATCACATCGAAGCGGCAGGGCGGCGCCTGGTTGAAGCGCAGCAGATAGTGCTGGGCAGCGTAGACCAGCCGCTGCTGCTTGGCTGAAGTCACGCTGGCCGCGGCGCCACCATGGCTGCCAGCACGCCGGCCGCGCACCTCGACAAAGACCAGCGTGCCATCGCGATCGCGCATGATCAAGTCGATCTCGCCACCTCGCGCATGCGGCCCGGCGGCGACCCGATAATTGCGCTCCACCAGCGTCAAGCCGCGGGCCTGCAGATAACGCAGTGCGCGCAGCTCGGCCTGGTCGCCCAGCGCCTTGGTATTGCGTGGCCGACGTCGAGCCGGCGTCTCGATGCCATCGCTGCCGCCACCGCCCGCCGCTGGGCTGTTGATCTCGCGCTTTTTTGGGGAGCCCCACTTGAACATCGATGCCTCCCTGCTGCTGCAGGCCGCTGCCGCTGCGGCGGGTACCCAGCAGTATCCCAAAGCGACGCTGTATGTGGTGGCCACGCCGATCGGCAACCTGGCCGATATCAGCCTGCGCGCCATCCAGGCGCTGAGCCTGGTCGATGCGGTGGCCTGTGAGGACACGCGTGTCACCGCCGGGCTCTTGCGTCATCTCGGCCTGCACAAGCCCTTCATCAGCCTGCATCAGCACAACGAGCATGAGGCCGCGGCACAGCTGGTGCAGCGCCTGCAGGCCGGCGAGCGGATCGCGTATGTCAGCGATGCCGGCACGCCGGCGGTCTCCGATCCCGGCGCGGTGCTGGTGGCGGCGGTGCAGGCGGCCGGCCTGCGCGTGCTGCCGCTGCCTGGGGCCAGCGCGGCCGTCACGGCGCTGAGCACTGCCGGCGACGCGCAGGCGCAGGGTTTTCGCTTTGTTGGCTTTCTGCCGGCCAAGGGCCAGGAGCGTCGCGCGGCGCTGCAGGCCTTGCTGGGCGCGCCCTACAGCCAGGTCTTGTTCGAAGCCCCGCATCGCATCGTCGCCTTGATCGATCTGCTGGCCGAACTGGCGCCGGCGCAGAAGGTCAGCGTCTGCCGCGAATTGACCAAGCAGTTCGAGACCGTCCACACCGCGCCGGCCGGTGAGCTGCCGGCCTGGCTGGCCGCCGATGCGCAACGGGAGAGGGGGGAGTTCGTGCTGGTGCTTCATGCCCAGGCCGTTGCCGCCATCGACGAGGAAGTGCCGGCCGAGGCGCAGCGGGTGCTGAAACTGCTGGCCGCCGAGCTGCCACTGAAGCAGGCGGTGGCGCTGGCCGCCGAAATCAGCGGCGCCTCGCGCAACAAGCTGTACGAACTCGGCCTGGCCTGGAAGAAGGCCCGCGAGGACTGAGCCTCGCGGTCAAGGCGGCTCACTGGCCGGGGGTGCTGGCCATCTTGGCGTTGTGCTTGGCGTGATGGATGTCCCTGCTGGCGGCATCCTGCATCCGGTGCAGCTTGCGGCGCTCATGGGCGGTGACCACGCCATCGGCCTTGGCCTTGGCTTCGCTGTTGTTGATGGCGGCCTGCTCACGTTCCAGGCGCAGGGTTTCCTTGCCGGTCAGGCTGCCAGAGGCAGCGCCCTGAGCGATGCGTGCCTGTTGGTTCGCTTCACGCTGGTCGACGCGCGGCATTTGCGGCGATGGGGGCGTCTGTGCAAAGCTAAGCGCACTGAGGGCGCTGAGGCTGAGGGCGACGATCATCTGGTGGCTGCGTGTCATGCTGACTCCTTGTTGGCTGAAACGGCCCGCCCGTGCAGGCTTGCCGGTACAACGCGGGCAGTGCTGGCCGTGACGACCGTGGTGCTGTAAAGAATCGTGTCGGCATGGTCAAGCGGCTTGCAGCATGGCGGGCCCGTCGCGCAGCAGTTCGCCCAAGCCGAGCTGTTGCAGCGATTGCCGTAGCGCCGTCGCCAAGGCCGTGCGCGGCGGCGGGCCGATCAGCTGGCGCAGGTCGCTGTCGTCGAGCTGATGCGGGCGCTCCCAGAGGTAGCGCATCTCGACGATGGCCCGCCAGCTCGGCACCAGCGGCGCCCCCAACCTGATCAGGCCCCAGGGCAGGCTGGCGGCGCGCAGCGGCCGTGCACACAAGGCATTCAAACAGTCCAGCAAGACCTGACCCTCGACCGCGTGGCCGGCGAAGTGCAGCCGGCTGTGTCCATACAGGCGCTCGCGCTGGCTGGCGACGCGGACAAAGGCCTGGGCCAGGTCCGGCAGATAGGCCCAGGCATGGATGCGATCCAGCGAGCCGGGGTAGACCATCTCTCCCTTGGCAAGTCGGCTGGCGATGGCGAGGTCGAACCATGAGCCTCTGCCCGCGCCGCCAAAGAAGTCGCCCGCGCGCAGCACCACGGAATCCAGGCCCTGCTTGTCGGCTGCGGCCATCTGCGCCTCAATGGCGATGCGGATGCGCGCCTTGTCGTGGTCACCGTGCTCGGCGCTATTGCGTCGCAGCAGCGGTGGCAGCGTGCTGCCGAAGTTGTAGACATTGCCCGGCAACACCAGCAGGGCATCCAGCCCCAGGGCCAGGTCTTGCGCGGCGCTGGCCAGCGGCAGCGCCAGCCGATGCCACTGGGTGTAGGGCGGATTCAGCGCATTGATCACCACGCCAGCCCCGCCAGCGGCACGCACCTCGCCCAGCAAGGTGTTCACATCGAGGGCATCGGCGCTGACCGCCTGCAGGCCCGGCAGCGCCAGCAATTCCGCCGGCAAGGGCTTGCGGCTGTGCGCCAACGTTCGCCAGCCGGCGCCGGAGAAGGCCAGGCAGAGTTCGCGGCCGAGCCGCCCTGCGGCGCCAAGGATCAAAACAGTCTCGCTCATGTCTGTCACTTTCTAGAGGGGGCCTGGAAGGCCAGTCGCCAGCCGCCGGTCAGCGCAAAGCGCGGAAAGCTCAGCCATTGTTCAAAGCAGATGCGCAGCACCGCATTGACAGGGCCACGGAAGGGTTCCACTGCCTCGACCTCCAGCGCATGGCCGCGACGCTGCAGTGCCAATGCCAACATCATCATTCCCAGGCCGATTGGTGCCAGCCAGAACGGCCCGAGGGCAGGTGCCAGCATCAACATCAGATGCCCAGCCTGAAAGACCGGCACGGTGCACAGATGCAGACGCAGGTTGTTGCGATCACGGTGGAAGCGGGCGTAGTGACGCTGTTGGTGGCGTAGCAGATCGATCAGCATGGGTGACTGGGCAGCGTTTGCAATGGCTGTCAGTGTGAGCGCTGCAAGTCGTTTTCGGAATGTTTGGATCTGTAGTGCTGCTATGCAAAAATGAATTGCTGGGCGAGCTCCGCCCCAGCGCACTCTCTGAATGGATCGAAACTGACCATGGCTACACCGCTGGACTGGTCCCTGCTGCAGGGCTTTCTGGTGCTGGCCGAGTCCGGCTCGCTGAGCCAGGCAGCGCCGCTGCTGGGGCTCAGCCAGCCCAGCCTGAGCCGCCAGTTGGCCAGGCTGGAGAGCCTAACCGGGCAGCTCTTGTTCGAGCGTCATCCACGTGGCATGAGCCTCACGGCAGCGGGCCGTGCCCTGTTGCCGGCTGCCCGGCGTATGCGTGAAGGCGCGCAAGACCTGGCCCTGGCCCTGGCGGCCCGCGAGCAGCAGTTGGCCGGCACCGTGCGCCTGACCGCGAGCGAAGTCGTCAGCGCTTATTTCCTGCCCGAGCTGCTGCTGCGCCTGCGCCTGGCTCATCCGGAGATACAGATCGAGCTGGTGGCAAGCAACGAGGTCGAAAACCTGCTGGAGCGCAGTGCCGATATCGCGCTGCGCATGGTCAGGCCGACCCAGGGCATGTTGGTCGCGCGCAAGCTGGCCGATTGGCCGCTGGGCGTGTTCGCCCACCGCCGCTATCTGCAGCGGCGCGGCATGCCGACCCGCGAGACCATGGCCGCGCATGAATGGCTGGGCTATGACCGCTCCGACCAGCTCCTGCGTGGTTTCGCGGCAGCGGGCTTCGCCGTTGAGCCCAGCTTCTTTGCGCTGCGCTGCGATCAGCAGACGGTGTTGTGGGAAGCCTTGCGTGCCGGGCTGGGGCTGGGCGTGGGCCTGGTGGCGCTGGCGGCACGCGACCCTGAGCTGGTCCAGGTGCTGCCAGAGCTGCCGATCCCCCCTTTGCCGCTGTGGTTGACCGCCCATCGCGAACTGCGCGACACGCCCCGGCTGCGCCTGGTCTTCGACACCATCGCCGAGGCCTGGTCAGCCCCCTGAAAACCCCACGCACGGTGGCTGAGACAGTCAGCACGGCGGACTCCTACAATGGTCCGATGATTTCGCGCGAACCCACTCTTGCTCGCCTGGCCACGGCCCGTTCTCAACTGCTGGAACCCTTTGGTCTCAGCGAGGCCAGTCTGGCCAAGGCCTTGCGGCTGATCACCGAACACCGGGTCGACGATGCCGACCTCTACTTCCAGACCACCCGGGCCGAAGGCTGGAGCCTGGAAGAGGGCATCGTCAAGAGCGGCAGCTTCAGCATCGACCAGGGCGTCGGTGTTCGAGCGGTCGCCGGTGAGAAGACGGCGTTTGCCTACTCCGACGATATCTCCGAGGCGGCGCTGCTCGACGCCGCCCGCACCGTGCGCACCATCGCCGCGGCCGGCCAGAGCCGCCGCGTCAAGGTGCCTTCCGAGTCGACGGTGGCCGGCAGCCGCGCGCTCTATGGCGATGCCGACCCGATCGCCAGCCTGGACAGCACCGAAAAGGTGGCGCTGCTGGAACGCGCCGAGCGCATGGCCCGTGCCCGCGACCCGCGCATCGTCCAGGTGATGGCGGGCCTGGCCGCTGAACACGATGTGGTGCTGATTGCCCGTGCCGATGGCACGCTGGCCGCCGATGTGCGACCACTGGTGCGCCTGTCGATCACGGTGATTGCCGAGCAGAATGGCCGCCGCGAGATTGGCAGCGGCGGCGGCGGCGGCCGCTTCGGCCTGGCTTATTTCAGCGACGAGATGATCGCCAGCTATGTCGAGCAGGCCGTCAGCGCCGCGCTGACCAATCTCGATGCCCGGCCGGCGCCGGCCGGCGAGATGACTGTGGTGCTGGGCCCCGGCTGGCCCGGCGTGCTGCTGCACGAGGCGGTCGGTCACGGCCTGGAAGGCGACTTCAACCGCAAGGGCTCGTCGACCTTTGCCGGCCGCATCGGCCAGCGCGTGGCCGCCAAGGGCGTCACCGTGCTGGACGATGGCACGCTGCCGGATCGCCGCGGCTCGCTCAACGTCGACGATGAAGGCTGCGCCTCGCAGCGCAATGTGCTGATCGAGGACGGCATCCTGAAGGGCTATATCCAGGATGCGATGAATGCCCGGCTGATGAAGGTCGCGCCGACCGGCAATGGCCGCCGTGAGAGTTATGCCCATCTGCCGATGCCGCGGATGACCAACACCTATATGCTCGGCGGCGACAAGGACCCGCAGGAAATCATCGCCAGCATCAAGAAGGGCCTGTACGCGACCAACTTCGGTGGTGGCCAGGTGGATATCACATCGGGCAAGTTCGTCTTCTCGGCGAGCGAAGCCTTCTGGGTCGAGGACGGCAAGATCCAGTACCCGGTCAAGGGCGCGACCATCATCGGTAACGGCCCGGATGCGCTGACCCGCGTCAGCATGATCGGCAACGATATGCGCCTGGACACTGGGGTGGGCGTCTGTGGCAAGGAAGGCCAGAGCGTGCCGGTGGGCGTGGGCCAGCCGACGCTGCGCATCGACGGTCTGACCGTCGGCGGCACCGCCTGAGCGTTAGCGCTGCGGCATGCACTGACGCAGACTGACAACAGCGGGCCGCTTGACGGCCGCCGCGGGCCGCGTGCTACATTCGACCTCATGCATTCGCCGAAGTTTTACTTTGCTTTCTTTTGGTTCTCGCACCGCACCGGCGGAGGAGAGGCGAACGCTTAAGCAAAGCGCAGCGAATCTTCAAGAAACCGCCGGGTCCAGCACCCAGGCGGTTTTTTTTCGCCCGCGCGGCCCCCGCCCGCAACACGTCAAACGGAAAGAGTCACGCCCATGAATGCCAAACCCGTGCAGCACCAGGCCGAACGCTGGTACTCGCCGCAGGACAAGACCAGCCAGACCGATGACGAGCGCATCCGCGACATCACGCCGCTGCCGCCGCCGGAGCACCTGATCCGCTTCTTTCCGATTGGTGGCACACCGATGGAAAAGCTGGTTGTCGGCACACGCGAGAACATCCGCCGCATCATGCGTCGCAAGGATGACCGGCTCTTGGTCATCATCGGCCCCTGCTCGATCCACGATCCCGCTGCGGCGCTGGAATACGCGCGCCGCTTGAAGCTGGAGCGCGACAAGTACGCCGATACGCTGGAAATCGTCATGCGCGTCTACTTCGAGAAGCCACGCACGACGGTGGGCTGGAAGGGCCTGATCAACGATCCCTATCTGGACGAGAGCTACCGCATCGACGAGGGCCTGCGCATCGCCCGCCAGCTGCTGCTGGAGATCAACCGGCTGGGCATGCCGGCCGGCTCGGAGTTCCTCGATGTGATCTCGCCGCAGTACATCGGCGATCTGATCTCCTGGGGCGCCATCGGCGCGCGCACCACCGAAAGCCAGGTACATCGCGAGCTGGCCTCGGGACTGTCGGCGCCGATCGGCTTCAAGAACGGCACCGACGGCAATATCAAGATCGCCACCGATGCGATCCAGGCTGCCGCCCGGCCGCACCATTTCCTCTCGGTGCACAAAAATGGCCAGGTGGCCATCGTCGAGACCAAGGGCAACAAGGACTGCCATGTGATCCTGCGCGGCGGCAAGGCGCCGAACTACGACGCCGAGAGCGTGGCGGTCGCCGTCAAGGATCTGGCCGCGGCCAAGCTCGATGGCACGCTCATGGTCGATTGCTCGCATGCCAACAGCTCCAAGCAGCATCAGCGCCAGCTGGACGTGGCGCGCGATATCGCCGCGCAGCTCAAGGCCGGCAGCAAGAGCATCTTCGGCGTGATGGTCGAGAGCCATCTGCACGACGGCGCGCAGAAGTTCACCCCGGGCAAGGATGACCCGGCCAAGCTGGAATATGGCAAGAGCATCACCGATGCCTGCCTGGGCTGGGATGATTCGCTCGCCGTGCTGGATGTGCTCAGCGAGGCAGTGAGTGCGTCGCGGGGCAAGGCTGGCTGATCATCGAGCGCGCGGTCTTGCGCTGGCGCAGTGCGGCCCCGTAGGCAGCGCTGCCACAATAGGCCGTCCCGGCGTTCAGTCTCGCAAGGAGTTTGCATGCGCAGCGAAGTGAAGGTGGTGTTCGGTGCTGGCCAGCAGATCGATCTGTCGGTCGACGCCAGCGAGGTGCTGTCCTACGAGGCGGCGCGGCAGTGGCTGGATGAGCAGTTCGTCAAGCATGGCTGCGAGCCGATGCGCGGTTCGGGCAAGGTCTTGATCGCCGACAAGATCCTCGCCGTGGCCGCCGCCCTGGGCCCGCAGGCGCTTTCCGATGCCGCACTGGGCCTGGACTATGCGCGCGCCACCAGCGGGGCGTTGAGCAAGGCGCTGATCAAGGTCGATGTCGAGCGCCTGGCCGTGTCGTACTGAGCCGAGCGCTTTCAGCTCGGCAGCTGCGGCACCGGCAGCTGCCAGCCGTAGTGCAGCGAGAGCAGGCGCAGGGTCGCCACGCTGACCATGCCCAGCACAAAGGCGGTGTTGCGCGCCAGCCCGGCACGCATCAGCAGCTGGTAGAGCGCAATGCCGGCCAGCGCGGCAGTGGCGTAGATGTCCTGACGCAAGAGCAGCGGCACCTGGCCGCTGAGCAGGTCGCGCACGACGCCGCCGCCGGTGGCGGTCAGCGTGCCCATCAGCAGCACCGGCACCGGAGGCAGCTCGCAGTCCTCGGCGATCTCGGCGCCGCACAGCGCAAACAGTGCCAGGCCCAAAGCATCGGCGATCTTCAGCGCCTGCAGCGCGCTTGGCGATAGCGGGCCGCTGAGCAGGGTGGCCAGTGCGGCCAGCACGATGACGGCCAGATAACGCCCGTCCTTCATCCAGAACAGCGGGTGGCGGTTCAGCAGCAGGTCGCGCAGCGTGCCGCCGCCAATCGCGGTGATGGCGGCCAGCACCAAGAGGCCGAACAGGTCCAGCCCAGCGCGCATGGCGGCCAGGGCACCCGAGACGGCGAACACGCCGACCCCCATCAGATCGAACCAGTACAGCATCGCTGCAGTGTAGTCAGCGGCGGGGCGACAATCGCGGCCTCTTGAAACGCTGATCCGCAGCCCCATATGGGCAGCCGCAGGGCGGCGCGAACCGTCGCCCACCTCTCCATTCATTGAAGCCGGACAACACACAAGCCATGGAAAAGCAAACCCATTCCTTCCAGGCCGAGGTCAAGCAGATCCTGCACCTGGTCACCCATTCGCTCTATTCGAACAAGGAAATTTTCCTGCGCGAGCTGGTCTCCAATGCCTCTGACGCCTGCGACAAGCTGCGCTTCGAGGCGCTGGACAATGCCGCGCTGTTCGAAGACACGCCGAATCTGGAAGTGCGCGTCAGCTTCGACGCCGACGCCCGCACGGTGACCATCAGCGACAACGGCATCGGCATGAGCGCTGATGAGGCGATTGCACATCTGGGCACCATTGCCAAGAGCGGCACGCGCGAGTTCATGGCCAAGCTGGAGGGTGACCAGAAGAAAGACGCCAATCTGATCGGCCAGTTCGGTGTCGGCTTTTACTCCGGTTTCATCGTCGCCGACCGCATCACCGTCGAGACCCGCCGCGCCGGGCTGAAGGCCGAGGAGGGCGTGCGCTGGAGCTCCGAGGGCACCGGCGACTACGAGGTCGAGACCATCACCAAGCCCGGCCGCGGCACCGATGTGATCCTGCACCTGCGTGAGGGCGAAGAGGAGTTCCTGAAGACCTGGCGCCTGAAGTCGGTGATCAGCAAGTACTCCGACCACATCTCCCTGCCCATCCTGATGCGCAAGGAAGAATGGGACGCCGAAAAGAGCGAGCAGGTGCTCAAGGACGAGTGGGAGTCAGTCAATAAGGCGTCGGCGCTGTGGGCCCGCAGCAAGAGCGAGGTCTCGCAGGAAGAGTACGACAACTTCTACAAGCAGATCAGCTACGACACCGAGGCGCCGCTGGCGCACACGCATAACCGCGTGGAGGGTCGCAGCGAATACACCCAGCTGCTCTACATCCCGGCCAAGGCGCCGTTCGATCTGTGGAACCGCGACAAGCGCGGCGGTGTCAAGCTCTATGTGAAGCGCGTCTTCATCATGGACGACGCCGAGGCGCTGATGCCGGTGTACCTGCGCTTCGTCAAGGGCGTGATCGACTCGGCTGACCTGCCGCTGAACGTCAGCCGCGAGCTGCTGCAGGAAAGCCGCGATGTGAAGGCGATCCGCGAGGGCTCGACCAAGCGCGTGCTGTCCATGCTGGAAGCACTGGCCGATAGCGAGGACGCCGCTGAGCGCGCCAAGTACGCGTCTTTCTGGAAGGATTTCGGCGCGGTGCTGAAGGAAGGCATCGGCGAAGACCACCAGAACCAGGAGCGCCTGGCCAAGCTGCTGCGCTTCGCCTCGACCCATGCCGACGAGGGCGTGTCCTTTGCCGACTATGTGTCGCGGATGAAGGAAGGCCAGGAAGCGATCTACTACATCACCGCCGACACGCTGGCCGCCGCCAAGAACAGCCCGCAGCTGGAGATCTTCCGCAAGAAGGGCATCGAGGTGCTGCTGCTGACCGACCGCGTCGACGAGTGGATGCTCTCGCACCTGTTCGAGTTCGAAGGCAAGTCGCTGCAGTCGGTGGCCAAGGGCGCCGTCGATCTGGGCAAGCTGCAGGACGAGGAAGAGAAGAAGAAGGCCGAGGAAGCGGCCGAGAGCTTCAAGCCGGTGCTGGAGCGGCTCAAGGCCTCGCTGAAAGACCGCGCCAAGGACGTGCGCGTGACCACCCGCCTGGTCGATTCACCGGCCTGCATCGTCGTCGAGGAAGGCGATATGAGCGGCCATCTGGCCCGCCTGCTGAAGCAGGCCGGTCAGGCCGCGCCGGCTTCGCTGCCGACGCTGGAGATCAACGCCGAGCACGCGCTGGTCAAGAAGCTGGAACGTGCCGAGCGCTTCGATGACCTGGCCCATGTGCTGTTCGATCAAGCCGTGTTGGCCGAGGGCGGCCACCTGGATGATCCGGCGGCCTATGTGCGCCGCATCAATGCGATGCTGCTGGTCTGACGCTCCAAGGCCTCAGCCGGCCACCCAGCCCGCGCGCCACAACGGCCCGCGGGCTTTTTGTTGCCGGCCGGTTCCCTGCTGTCAGCGAAAGCCCTTGTCGAATTCGAAGGGCTCGTCATCATCGTCGGCAAAGCGCGGCGCCGCTTCATCCTCGGCCGGTTCCATTGCTTCCAGCTGTTCGCGCAGCTTGGCGACCTGGTCGTTCCAGTAGTTGGGCGTGCCAAACCAGGGAAAGGCCAGCGGAAAGGCCGGATCGCTCCAGCGCTTGGCCAGCCAGGCGCTGTGGTGAATCATCCGCAGCGTGCGCAGCGGCTCGATCAGGCTGAGCTCACGGCGATCGAACTCCGCCACCATCTCATAACCTTCGAGCACGCTGGCCAGTTGCTGGCGCGCACTCTGGGCGTCGCCGGACAGCAGCATCCACAGGTCCTGCACGGCGGGGCCGGTGACGGCGTCATCGAGATCGACGAAATGCGGCCCGCGGTCGGGCGTCCACAGGATGTTGCCGGGATGGCAGTCGCCATGCAGGCGCAGCAGCTGCAGCCCGGCAATGGCATCAAAGGCCTGTTGGATGCGGGCCAGGCAGCGCTGCACCACATCGTCCCAAGCGGGCTGGATATCGGGCGGCACGGCGCCTTGTTCGATCAACCAATCGCGGGCCAGCCGGCCCGGTTCGGCGCCAACCCAACGTAGCCGGTGCTTGAAGGGCTGCTGGCGCCCGACGGCATGCAGGCGACCCAGCAGCCGGCCTATCCAGCACAGCACCTCGGGATCTTCCAACTCCGGCGCGCGGCCGCCTTGGCGCGGCGTGACGGCAAAGCGCTGGCCCTGGTAGTGTGCCAGCGTCGCGGGTTCGCCGCTGAGCAGCAGATCGGCACGCTGTGACTGCAGCGGCCAGGGCGCGGCCACCGGCACTTCCGCAGCCGCCAGTTGCTGGGCAAAGCGATGCTCTTCCAGGATCTGTGCATCGCTCCAGCGCCCGGGGCGGTAGAACTTGGCGACGGCAATGCGGCCATCTTCCAGATGCAGCTGCAGCACCCGGTTTTCGTAGGAGTTCAGCTGCAGCATGCGGCCATCGCCGTAGAGGCCGGCGCCATCAAGCGCGTCGAGCATGAACTCTGGCGTCAGCGCGGCAAAGCTCTTGTTTTGCGCATCCTGGGCGGCGCGCTGTGAGTGGCCGTTGGGTGTCAGACGGTGAGACTGATTGGAGTCCATGGATGGGGCGGCCCCGGAAGGTCGGCCAAAAAAAGCAAACGGCGCCGACCGGAACGGTGGGCGCCGTGGGCGAACTGCCAGCGACTTTAGCGCATGCCGTAGCGCGGTGTGTCGACGACGACGCCGACGATATCGTTCGAGGCCTCGTCGGGGTATTGCGAATCCAGTCCCATGGGCTCAGAGAAGGCGCCGCGCGACAAGGGGCGGCTGGCGTGCAGCGCCTCGGCGCCATCGCGCTGCAGGCTGCGGCCGGTGGCGGAGTCGTAGCGGCTGTCTGGTGCGAAGAAGGAGTCGCCGAACATGGCCGAGTCCTGCCACAGGCCGTTGCGCCGCGGTGCCGAAGCGTTGCCATGGCGTGATTGCTGGACCTGAGGCGCTGGCGCCGGCAGCGGGCCGCGCGCACTGCTGCTGAAGGGCACCAGCAGCTGCAATTCGGCCGGGCTGGGCAGGTTGTCGATCGGGCAGCGCAGATAGCGCACCCGGCAGGCGCCCAGCACGGCCTGCTTGATCTGCAGGCTGCGGCCGGACACGCTGCGTTCACTGTCCAGATCAACGGCAGCCAGCACGCGGCCATTCGGGCTGCAGATGGCGAAGGTGACGTTGATGCTGCCCAGCAATTCGAACCAGTAGCGCACTTCCTTGGCCTCGGTGGGCTGGCAGAAGCGCACCAGGGGCAGCTTGGACAGGATCACATGATGCGGCAGCGCCTCCTTGAGCAAACGATGCACGCGGCGCTCATCGGTGCTGAACACCGGGCGGGCCGTCAGCGACCACTCGGTCGGCAGCTGCTTGCTGTTCGTGCCAGAGCGCTTGAACGCCCACAGCAATGTCAGCACCAGCAGGCCTGCACAGGCCAGCAGCGCAATGATCCATGGAACGGTAGTTTGCATGTCCCTCGAGATCTCGATGAGTGCTGCGCTTTGTTGACTTCAAGCGCTTATGTAAAGAATGTAACTGAAGATTGCAAGATGTCACCCCGGGCCTACCCCTGCAAGCCGGGGAGGCCGTGCGCAGACCGCGCACAAGTGTCACTGCTTCGCGGCCTTGCCGGCATCCTGATATTGCGCCTTCACCTCGGCAACGCCATCGATGAAATCACCTAGCACCCGGACATGGCGCTTGAACTGGAAGTCCAGCTCGGCCAGATGGCGCTCCAGCGCTTCGCCGACGTGGGAGGACACCGAATCCGGCGGCAGGCGCAGCCAGGCCTCTGATTCGCTGCCATCACGCTCGACCGTGGCGCCGGCATTGCGGGCGATGCGCAGCATGGGCGCGTTCTCGCTCAGCGCGTGAATGAACATGGTCTCGATGCCGCGGTTACGGGCGTGCAACGCCGCGTGCTCGAACATCCGGGCGCCATAGCCACGGCCGCGGGCAGCCGCCAGTACCGACACGCCAAACTCGGCCATGGCCGGCTTGCCTTGGCGTTGAGGCGCGGGCTCGTAGGCCAGATGGGCCATGGCGACCAGCTTGAGCCGACGGTTGAAGATGCCAAAGACCTCATCGCGGGCGAAGTCCAGCGACATCGCATAGCGCTTGATCTGCTCGTCTGACGCTGGGTAGCCGAATCGCAGATAGCGATCGGCGTCGGTCAAGGCCAGCAGATGCTCTGTGATGCGATGGCGATGGCGGCGCGAGAGCGAGCGTATCGGCACCCAGGAGGCCCAGCGCTGCAGGGCGCCACGAGGTAGCCAGCCGCTGCGGCGACTGTCTTGCTCGGCGGCATCTACCAAGGAGCTGCTGCGTTCAGGCGGGTTCATGGAGGCCAAGGGTTTATCGCGCCCGGCGGGCGTGACCGTAGAAACCCTGATATTAACCGTGATGTCTGAACGAACGACTCCCGCATCTGTAGGGAGTCGGCTCCAGCCGCACACGGCGCTCGCGTTCAACCCGGCTCGGCCGGCTGTGCATTTGGTGATTCTCACCAAGGCTGATACACTAGCGGGCTTTCCTGTACTTTGGCTGCGGGAAAGAAGTCTTTTTGCACTTGGAGAAGTGAGAGGCTGCAACGCTGGCAAGGCCGTCAGGTCTGACAGGGATACAAGCAGCACCGAACACCAGGCAGAGGGCATTTTTCAGCCATTCGACTTATCCGCCCAGGCGCATGCCGACGGCGGATGACAAGAGAGAAACTCATGAAGACCTTCAGCGCCAAGCCGGCAGAAGTGACGCACGAGTGGTTTGTGATTGACGCCACCGACAAGGTGCTCGGACGTGTTGCCAGCGAAGTGGCACTCCGTTTGCGCGGCAAGCACAAGGCCATTTACACGCCTCACGTGGACACCGGCGATTTCATCGTCATCATCAACGCGGACAAGCTGCGTGTGACCGGCAACAAGGCCAATGACAAGGTGTACTACCGTCATTCCGGCTTCCCCGGTGGCATCTACGCGACCAAGTTCAAGGACATGCAAGCCAAGCATCCGGGCCGCGCCCTGGAGAAGGCTGTCAAGGGCATGCTGCCCAAGGGTCCGCTGGGCTACGCGATGGTGAAGAAGCTGAAGGTTTACGCAGGTGGCAGCCACCCGCACGCCGCTCAGCAGCCCAAGGTTCTGGACATCTAAGGAACGGCCATGATCGGAAACTGGAACTACGGTACCGGCCGTCGCAAGTCGTCGGTCGCACGTGTCTTCATCAAGAAGGGCACGGGCCAAATCATCATCAATGGCAAGGCCATCGTTGATTATTTCGGCCGTCAAACCTCGATCATGATCGCCAAGCAGCCCCTGCTGCTGACGAACAATGGCGAAGCCTTTGACATCAAGGTCAACGTCCACGGTGGTGGTGAGTCGGGTCAAGCCGGTGCTGTGCGCCACGGCATCACCCGCGCTCTGATCGACTACGACGCAGCCCTGAAGCCCGAACTGAGCCGCGCCGGCTTCGTCACGCGTGATGCGCGTGAAGTCGAGCGTAAGAAGGTCGGTCTGCACGGTGCACGTCGCCGGAAGCAGTTCAGCAAGCGCTGATCTCCTTTCAGTCTGGCTTGTTCGCTCAAGCCAGGCTCGCAACAAGGCCGCTTCACGCGGCCTTGTTTCATTTCTGCCCTGGCTTATCGCCTGCGCGGCGCTGGCAAAGCCCGCCGCCGAACAAGGGCAAGCCACCGGCTCATGAATACCCGAGCGCCGGACTGGGCGATAATCCAGGCAATTACTTAGCTTCAGGAACCAAGAGCATGAGCGCAGTTCTCGAATCCACCGTGGCTGGCCCCAGCGACATCCCGGCCCCGCTGATCTTCACCGACAGCGCAGCGGAAAAGGTGCGCGACCTGGTGGCCGAGGAAGGCAATCCCGATCTGAAGCTGCGCGTCTTCGTGCAGGGCGGCGGCTGCTCCGGCTTCCAGTACGGCTTCACCTTTGACGAGGTCGTCAACGAAGACGACACGGCGATGAACAAGAACGGCGTCACGCTGCTGATCGACGCGATGAGCCTGCAGTACCTGATGGGCGCCGAGATTGACTACAAGGAAGACCTGCAGGGTGCGCAGTTCGTGATCAAGAATCCGAACGCCACCACCACCTGCGGCTGCGGCTCGAGCTTCTCGGTCTGAGCGTCGCGCCACTGAGCCTTTGAGCCAAGCCACCTGCGGGTGGCTTTTTCGTGCCCGCCGAATGCTTGTGGCTGAATCAGGCCGGGTAGAGGGCGCCCAGCAGCCTGGTCCCGGCCGCGCCGGTGACGGCGGGCAGATTGCCCGGCAGCCGCCGGATGAAGCGCTCGGCCAGCCAGGCAAAGGCCGCCGCTTCGACCTGCATCGGGGGCAGCCCCCTGAGCCCGCTGGACATCAGCTGCATGCCGGGCAGCAAGGCCTGCAAGGCGTCCAGGAGCGCGCCGTTGAAGGCGCCGCCGCCGCAAACCAGCAGCTCGCCGTGGCTCCAGCCCTGCTGCTGCAGGCTGCCGGCAATGCCATGGGCCGTCAGCGCCAGCAGCGTGGCCTGCACATCGACGGCGGAAGCCGCGGCATGCCTCTCCAGGCGCGCCTGCAGCCAGGCCGGGTTGAAGAGGTCGCGCCCGGTGCTGCGCGGCGGGGCCTGGCTGAAGAAGGGTTCGCCCAGCAGCGTTTGCAGCAGCTCAGGCAAGACCTGACCCTGACGTGCCCAAGCGCCGTCGGCGTCGAACTGATGGCCAAGATGGCGCTGCACCCAGTGGTCCATCAGGCAGTTGCCCGGGCCGCAGTCAAAGCCGCTGACCGACTCGCCCAGCAGGCTCACATTGCTGATGCCACCGATATTGAGCACGGCCACGGCGCGCTCCGGCTGGGCGAACACGGCCTGGTGAAAGGCAGGCACCAGCGGTGCCCCCTGGCCGCCGGCAGCGACATCGCGGCTGCGCAGATCGCACACCACATCGATACAGCTGAGTTCGGCCAGCAGCGCGCCATTGAGCAGCTGGCAGGTGAATCCGATGCCATCGCCGCTGCCGGGCTGGTGGCGAACGGTCTGGCCGTGGGCGCCGATGGCGCGGATATCGGCCTGCGGCGCCTCGGCACGCAGCCGCTCAATCAGTGCGGCGTAGCTGCGTGCCAGCGCATTGCCGGCCAGCGCAGCGCGGCGCAACTCGTCTGCGCCGCTGCTGTTGAGGGCCAAGAGTTCTGCGCGCAGTTCGGCGGGGAAGGGCTGGTGCTGATGGGCGATGACCTCGATGCCGCCAGCCTCTGGGAAGCGGGCGATCACACCATCCACCCCGTCCAGCGAGGTGCCGGACATCAGGCCGATGAAATGCTCAGCTGCTGGCATGGATGCTGGGCCCGGCGGGCCTGCGGGATTCAGTCGTTGCCGCTGACGCCGCTGCCCATGGCCTCGGCGGCGGACAGCTGCGCCTTGACGCTGGCCACCGTCTGCGAGAACTGGCCGCGTGCATAGTTCGGCAGCGGCACCGCTTCGGAGGCCTTGGCGATGGCGCGCGGATCCTGGTGCTGGCCGCGGACGCGGAATTCGAAATGCAGATGCGGGCCGGTGGCCCAGCCGGTGGCGCCAACAGCACCAATCTTCTGGCCCTGTTCGACGCGCTGGCCCTTCTTCACATCGATGCGGCTCAGGTGGGCGTAGACGGTGGTGCGGTCGCCGGCATGACGCAGATGGACGACGTTGCCGAAGCCGTTTTGCCAACCGGCGCTCTCGACTACGCCATCGCCAACGCTGCGCACCGCGGTGCCGGTCGGGGCGCCGTAATCGATGCCCAGATGCTGGCGCCAGGTCTGCAGAATCGGATGGAAGCGCATGGCGAAACCGGAGGTCACGCGCGAAAACTCCATCGGGCTGGCCAGGAAGGCGCGGCGCTTGCTCTGGCCGTCAAAGCCATAGAAGCTGCCCTTGCCGCTGGCGGTGTCCTTGAACCAGACGGCGCTGTAGCTGCGGCCGTTGTTGACGAACTCGCCAGCGATCAGGCGGCCCGCGGCGCCATCCCAGCTGATCGGCTCGCCGTCGGCGCTGAGGCTTTCGTAGACGATGGAGAAGCGATCGCCCTTGCGCAGTTCGCGATGAAAGTCGATATCGCCCGAGAACATATCGGCCATCTGCGAGGCGATGCTGTCGGGGATGCGGGCGTCGTCGGTGGCGGCGAACAAGGAGGTGCGAATCGTGCCGCTGCCCAGGCGCACCTGGGCTTGCAGCGGCGCGGTCTCCAGTTTGGCGCTGAAGCCGCTGCCTTGGCGCGACAGCGTCAGACGGCTGAAATGGGTGGATTGCTGCTCGGCCTTTTCGGCCGGGAAGCGCACGACCATGCTCTCGACCACGCCTTCGGCATTGGCCGTTAGCTGCACCATCTTGCCGGCGCGGCCTTGGAGCACCCGCTTGGCCGTGGTGTCGCTGCGCAGGAACTGGGCGAAGGCCGGGTCGAAGGCGCCGAGGCGCTTGAGCAGGCTGTCGGCGGTGTCGCTGCTGCGGGTCAGGTCGCTGCGGATCAGGCCGATGTCGTGAGCGGCCAGTTCAGCCAGCTGGGCCTGCAGATCCAGCGTCTGCGGCGCCTCAGCGATGGTGCGCTGGGGCAGGTCGACCGCATCAGGCGCCAGCGGCGCGATACCAAAGGCGGTCACGGCAAAGCCGCTCAGCGCCGTCACCACCGTGCCGGTCAGCGCGCGCGGATGGCGAGCTGCAAAGGCTTCGGCTCGCGCCAGAGCCAATTTCAGTTCGGAAGTCCAGGCAATCACGCTCTAACAGGGCTCGTTTCGGTGTCTGACGACGCAGACCTTGTTGTTTTACGGTTCAGCAAACAGCGCTGACGGGCGGGGCGGAAGCGGCAATCACGAGCCGTCCTCTAGAATCTGTCGTTTTTACGCCCAAGACCCCTGTTGGGGCGCTGGACGAGAAAAACTGCCGCGAGTATACCCAGGCGATCGCTGCGTCAACGCCTAGGAAACCCGGCTCCTCCCGGCTTTACCTTCGCCCTGCGCACGCCTTTCGCACCGTCCATGTCCGAATCTCGAACTCCCCCCCAAAAAACAGAGTCTGCCGAGTCGGCGGCGCCGATCTCCGATGCCGTTCGCGAGGCGCTGGCGATTTCGCTGCGCGGTTGCGAGGAACTGCTGCCGCAGGCCGACTGGCTGAAGAAGCTGCAGAAGTCCGAGGCCAGCGGCGTGCCGCTGCGCATCAAGCTGGGCCTGGACCCGACCGCGCCGGACATCCATATCGGCCACACGGTGGTGCTGAACAAGATGCGGCAGTTGCAGAACCTGGGTCACCAGGTGATCTTCCTGATCGGCGACTTCACCTCGATGATTGGCGACCCCTCGGGCCGCAACAACACCCGGCCACCGCTGACCAAGGAACAGATCAAGGCCAATGCCGAGACCTATTACAGGCAGGCCAGCCTGGTGCTGGACCCGGCGCGCACCGAGATTCGCTACAACAGCGAATGGAGCGAACCGCTGGGCGCCAGCGGCATGATCCAGCTGGCCGCCAAGTACACGGTGGCGCGGATGATGGAGCGCGATGACTTCGCCAAGCGCTTCGCCAGCCAGACGCCGATCTCGGTGCACGAGTTCCTCTACCCGCTGATGCAGGGCTATGACTCGGTGGCGCTGAAGGCTGATCTGGAATTGGGCGGTACCGACCAGAAGTTCAACCTGCTGATGGGGCGCCATCTGCAGGCCGAATATGGCCAGGAACCTCAGTGCATCCTGACCATGCCGCTGCTGGAAGGCCTGGACGGCGTGGACAAGATGTCCAAGTCCAAGAACAACTACATCGGCATCACCGAGCAGGCCAACACCATGTTTGCCAAGGTCTTGTCGATCAGCGATGAGCTGATGTGGAAGTGGTTCAATCTGCTGTCCTTCAAGAGCCTGGACGAGATCGCCGCCTTGAAGCGCGAGGTTGAGGGCGGGCGCAATCCCAAGGACGCCAAGGTGATGCTGGCCAAGGAGATCACCGCGCGCTTCCACAGCGCGGCGGCGGCCGACGCGGCCGAGGCCGACTTCAACAACCGCGCCAAGGGCGGCATCCCGGACGACATCCCCGAGATCACGCTCAGCGGCGCGCCGCTGATGGTCGGCAAGCTCTTGCTGGGTGCCGGCCTGGTGGCCTCCGGTGGCGAGGCCACGCGGATGATCGAGCAGGGCGGCGTCAAGATCGACGGCGCCACCATCAGCGACAAGGGCCTGAAGCTGGAGGCCGGCAGCTATGTTGCCCAGGTCGGCAAGCGCAAGTTCGCGCGGGTGACGCTGAGTTGAGGCGTCAGCCTTGGCAGGCTCAAGCGCCGAGCCAATAAAAACGGGAAGCCGCGCGGCTTCCCGTTTCGCTTTCAGCCGGCCGGCTTACTGCTTGATGGGCCGCAGATAGACCCCCGGCTTTGGCGTCTGCAGTGGCTTGTCGGCCATGGCCTTTCTCAGGTGGGCAATCGCTGCATCAAGCTGGGCGTCGCCGCCGAGGAAGGTGGCGCGGGGCGGGTTGTCGACCTCGATATCGGGCGTGACGCCGACGCCTTCGATCAGGAAGCGGCCATCCGGCGCGATCTGGCCGCTTTCGGCGGCGCGCATGATGCCGTTGTCGAGCAGGCGGTTCAGATCGGACAGCCAGACGCCGGCACCCGAGGTGCGCTTGCCAATCGTCGGTCCCAGGCCCAGGCGCTTGAAGCCTTCGGAGAAGGTCTCGCCATCGGAATAGGTTTCCTCATTGGTCAGCACCACCAGCTGGCCGCGGAAGGCATGCTGCATATTCGGGTAGACCGCGGCGCCGGCGGGCGAACGGTCTTGCCAGAACATCCAGGCGCGGCGCAGCAGCTTCTCGAGGATCCAGCTGTCGATGCTGCCGCCGTTGTTGAAGCGCACATCGATGATCAGGCCCTCGCGATCGGTCTGGGCGTAGAACTCGCGGGCGAAATCGGCGATGTCCTCCGGGCCCATGGCGCGCAGGTGCAGATAGCCGAAGCGGCCTTGTGAAGCGGCATCGACGGCGCGTGCACGCGAGTAGCGCCAGTCGGCATAACGCAGTTGTTGCTCGCGCCGTGCCGGCACCGGCGTGACGATGCGCTGGCGTTCCCTGCCATCGGCGCCGCGCAGCTGCAGCAGCGCCTGCTTGCCGGCCTGACCGCGCAGCAGCTCGGACACATGGGCCACCTCGCTGGCCTTGCGGCCGTTGATGGCAACGATGGTGTCGCCTTCCTTGATGTCCAGGCCGGCGGCGTCCAGCGGCGCGCGTTCAGAGGGCAGTTCGGCGTCGCCGCGGTGGATGCGATCGATGCGCAGGCCGGCGCTGCTGCGGCTCAGCTGGGCACCGAGGCCGGCCAGCGCGGGCTCGTCGGGCGCCTTGCGCAGATCGGGGCTGCCTACCTGGCTGTGCAAGAGGCTCAGCTCGCCCACCATCTGCGCCATCAGCTCGGCCAGCTCGGCACGGTCGGTGACGCGCTCGACCAGCGGCGCGTACTTGGTGCGCATGGCGGTCCAGTCGACGCCGTGCATGTCCTTGTCGTAGAAATAGTCGCGGTGCATGCGCCAGCCATCGGCAAACATCTGGCGCCATTCGGCCTTGGGGTCGGTGGCGATCTGCCAGTCGCTCCAGCGCACCTGGCTCTTGGCCAGCTCGCCAGGCAGTTTGGGCGCGGCATCGACGATGAGCACCTCGGCCGCTGCGCCCATGCCGGCGTCGCGCACCAGCATCAGCTTTTTGCCATCGGCACTGAGCGCAAATTCACGCACATTGGCCGACACCGTCTCGGGCGCGCCGCCGCTGTTGTCGACGGCCAGCGTCTTCAGCTCATGCTTGCCGTGGTGGTTGCCGGCCGCCTGGTCGAAGAACCAGAGCCGCTTGCCATCGGTGCGCAGATCGCTGTAATTGCCCGCTGCTACCGGCAGCTCGAACAGCCGCTCGGCGAGGCCGTCCCAGACGATGGCTGGCGAGGCCGCCTTGGCCTCCTTCTTGTCATCTTTCTTGTCGCCAGCCTTATCGCCAGCTTTTTCGTCCTTCTTGTCCTCTTTCTTCTCGTCCTTCTTGGCTTCGGCCTCCAGCTCATCCTTGGTCGCGAACGGCGAGCGCAGGCCCGGCTGCAGCGCCAGCGCATAGAGCTTGGTGCGGCGGTCGAAGAAGGGCCCCATGACGCGGTCGCCCCAGGGGCTGGATTCGCCGCTGACGGCGAAGTGGCGGCGCGACAGGAAGTAGAGCCACTGCCCGTCGGCCGAGAAGGCCGGCGAGTCGCTGCTGTAGCGGGCGCTGGTGATCACCTGGCTCTTGCCGTCACTGACCTGGTAGAGCGTGATCTGGCTGCGATCGACATTCTTCAGCGCCTGCACCAGGGCCAGTGTGCGGCCATCGGGCGACCAGACCAGCTGCAGGTTTTCATTGCTCAGCGGATTGCGCAGGATCTCGCGCGTGGCTGGGCCGCCGGCGGCCTTCAGATCGGTCAGGTAGTGGGCGCCATGCTTGTCGCTGTGGGCCAGGTAGCGGCCGTCGGGCGAGACGCTCAGATTCATGCGCAGGCTGTTGCCGCCGCGGGTGATCTGCTCGGGCGCCGACAGGCCGTTGGCGGCAAAGCGCCAGATTTCCAGTTCGCCGCTGAAATCGCAGAAGGCAAAGACCTGCTTGCTGTCGGCGCTGAACTCGGCCTGGCGGCAGCGGCCATCGGCCGGCTGTGGCAGCTCGGCGCGGCGCAGCGTGCCGACGCCTTGGGTGGCCAGATGGCCGCGGCTGCTCAGCACGACGCGCTCGCCGTTGGGGGCGAAGGCCTGGTGGCTGAGGAAGTCCTGCGGCTTCTGGATCCAGCGGCTACGCTGCTGATCGAAGTCGCCGCCGAGTTGGACGGCAATCGGCGCGGCCGCGGCCGGCGCGTTCAGATTGAGGCTGTACAGATCGGCGCCTAGCGCGTAGACGACGCGGCTGCCGTCGATCGAGGCATGGCGGATGTCCCAGCCCTTGTGCTGGCTGTGCTGGCGCAGATCCTGGCCGGCGGCATTGACCGACCACAGATTGACGGTGCCGTCGCGGTCGGACAGGAAGGCGATGCGGGCGCCGTCGGCGCCCTGGTAGGGCATGGGGCGGCGGTCGTTGGCGCCTTCGGCAATGAAGGGCCGGGCCTCGGCCTTGCCGGCCAGATCAATGGCCCACAGCCGGGCGATGGCGCCGCCGCGGTACTGGCGGGCGTTGTCGCCGCGCAAGCCATTGCGCGTGAAGTACAGCGTCTTGCCATCGGCGCTCAGCGCACCGTCGCTGGCCTGGCCGACTGGCAAGGTGCGGCGCTGCAGCGTCTTGGTGTCGACCGCGTAGAGCTGGGTGATCGGTTGGCCGCTTTCGGCCATCGCGGTGTAGAGCACCTCGCCCTGTGCCGTGAAGCCCCAGACGCGCACATCGCCGCCTTCCCAGCTGAGCCGCTTGGGCA
Source organism: Roseateles aquae (assembly GCF_032337115.1). Classification (NCBI taxonomy): domain Bacteria; kingdom Pseudomonadati; phylum Pseudomonadota; class Betaproteobacteria; order Burkholderiales; family Sphaerotilaceae; genus Roseateles; species Roseateles aquae. Next base: position 95,688 of record NZ_JAVXZY010000013.1, on the reverse strand, counting down.
CGCCGCCGGCCACCGGCATCAGATAGGCATCACCGGCGCTGTCGTACTGGGCGACAAAGGCCAGCCACTGGCCGTCGGGCGATACCGCGGGGCTGGTTTCCTGCCCGGCATGGGTGCTGAGCCGCTCCGCGCGGCCGCCGGCCAGCGGGGCGCGCCAGAGATCGCCCTCGGCGACCAGATAGACCTGATCGCCATGCAGCGCCGGCTGGCGGTAGAAGCCCTGCTGCCCGCCCGCGGCGGCCAGGGCAGTGCTGGACGGAGCCAGGGCGGCCAGGCCCAGCGAACAGGCCAGGGCAAGCGTCGTCAGGCGACGTTGATAGATGGGGCGGGACATGCGAGGTCTCCTGCGGCGGTGCCGCGCGTTTTTTTGGACGCCGGATTGTCTACGCCGCAGGCGATCTATCGATTGGTAACACCCCCAGCCACATGACCGGCCGGCACATGGACGGCGGCGCTGGCGATATGGCCGGCCTGATCGTCGAAGAAGAAGTCGGGCTCGAATTCACGCAGGAACTCGCCCTTGGCCAGGCCGCCGAGAAACATCGCCTCGTCGACCTCGATCTGCCAGTCCATCAGTGTGCGGATGGCGCGCTCGTGCGCCGGCGCGCTGCGTGCGGTGACCAACGCCGTGCGCACCCGCATCTGCTCGCCCGGCGAGCGCTGCAACTGCTGCAGCGCCTGCAGCATGGGCTTGAAGGGGCCGGCCGGCAGTGGTGTCAGCACCCGGGCGGTTTCATGGGCCTGGAAGGCGTCCAGGCCCTCGCGTTGGAAGACCTGCTCGGCCTCGTCGGAGAACAGCACGGCGTCGCCATCAAAGGCGATGCGCAGCTCATGCGGATGCTCGGCCGAGGCGTGGGCGCTGAGCGGGAAGACCCGCGCCGCCGCCACGCCGGCATTCAGCGCGGCGCGCACGTCGTCCTCGTTGGCGGAGAGGAAGAGCTGGGCGTTCAAGGGGCGTAGATAACGCCAGGGTTGCGCACCCCGGGTGAAGACGCCGCGCTGGATGGCAAGGCCATAGTGCTGGGCCGAACGAAATACCCGCATGCCCGAGATCGGATCGTTGCGCGACAGCACCACGACCTCGACCCGCGGCGCGCCGCCGCTGTTGAAGGCCAGCAGCTTTTGCACCAAGGAGAAGGCGACGCCGGGCTTGGCCGGCACGTCCAGGCGCTCACGCTGCAGCGCCATATAGGCATGGTCGTCACGCGCTTCGAAGAGTTCGTTTTCGGCTTCGAAATCGAACAGCGCGCGCGAGGAGATGGCAATGACCAGTTGGCCGTCGAGAGTGGCAGGCATGCGGCCGATGATAGCGGCCGCATGCGGGGCCTCAGACCGGGTTCAGTGCCAGGTTCAGTGCCACGTTCAGTGCGTGAAGCCGATCGGCTGGCGTCGCGCGTTGGGCGCGGGCAGGTCCTCGCAAAGCAGGGTGGCGCGGCCGGCCAGCTTGGCGTTGCCGAAGGCCGTCATCCAGGCGCGGCGCATCTCGCGTGGCGCCAGCTCGGCCATGCGCTCCAGCACCGCCTCGCTGGGCGCTTCGTCAAAGCGTTTGCCCCAGTCGTGCTGCTCGCGGATGCCGGCGTAGAGGCGCTGCGCGATGCGCCGTGCGGCGTCGAGATCGGGCGCTTCGATTTCATAGACATTGACGCGGTTCAGGATGGGATCGGGAATGCCGCGCGCGTCGTTGGCCGTCGCCACCCAGATCAGCTGGCTGGCATCGACCGGCACTTCGGCGAACTCGTCGATAAAGGCGCCAGCGGTGTCGTGCTCCAGCAGGCTGTAGAGCGAGCCCAGCGGGTCGTAGGCGGCCTCGCCGCCGGCCTTGTCGATCTCGTCGACCACCATCACCGGATTGGCATAGTCGCCATCGATCAGCGCTTCAAAGACCTTGCCCGGCCGTGCACCTTTCCATTGGCTGGAGGCGCCGGAGAGCACCCAGCCGGCGGTCAGCGAACTCATCGAGATGAAGCCCATGCCGGTGCCCAGCAGCAGGGCCAGCTGGCGGGCGAAATGGGTCTTGCCGATGCCCGGCGGGCCCAGCAGCAGCAGCGGGGTGATTTCCAGCGCGTCGCCACTGTCCTGGCAGAGGGCGATCTGGCGCCGCACATCGTCCAGCACCTCGTGGAAATTGGGCAGCTCGTCGTAGAGCGCGTCCATCACCGGCAGGCCGGAGGGCTTGACCTGGAAGCGCTGCGGCCCCTTGTCCAACATGCGCCGGTAGGTGCTGCGCAAGGGCTCGTGTTCCTGACCACTGAGTTTGCCGAGTTTTTGCTCGACCTCGGTGACGCTGAAGACGCTGCGCATCTTGGCAATCGGGATGCGCGGCGACAGGCAGGCAATGGCGTGCTGACTCATGACGGCTCCTGGCGGTGTCGTGGACGGCGACACCTGGCCTCATTCAAGCAAAAAGCAGCCGGCTCGGAATTCGGGAGTTGCCCGGTTTTCGTCGATTAGTTACGGATTACGCCGAACGCTTATTTGACGATGCTGTTCAGCTGGATGATGGGCAGCAGCACCGAGAGCACGATCAGCATCACCATCACCCCCATGGCGACGATGAGCAGGGGCTCCAGCAGCGTGGCCGCCGTCATGGCACGGCGCTGCACCTCGTTGCCGAGCTGCTTGGCGGCGCGCTCCAGCATCTGCGGCAGCTGGCCGGTCTGCTCGCCCAGGCGCGCAAACATGGCCAGGATGCCCGGGAAGCGCTTCTTGCCGGCCAGCGCCGAGCCCAGCGGCGCGCCTTCGCGCACTTGAACCAACGCGTCCAGCGCATCGGTGCGCATGGCCGTGTTGGAGAGCGTCTCGGCGGCCGCCTGCAAGGCCTTCAGAATCGGCACACCAGCACCGGCCAGCATGGCCAGCGTGCTGGCAAAGCGGGCTGCGTTGTAGCCGCGGGCGAGCCGCCCGAAGATCGGCAGCTGTAGCCAGCCGGCGTCAAAACTCATCCTGAAGGCCGGATTGCGCAGCGCGTAGCGCAGGCCGCCAACGCACGCGCCCACGGCCAGCAGCATGGCCCAGCCCCAGTTGCGCACCAGGCCCGAGAGGCTGAGCATGAACACGGTCAGGCCGGGCAGCGCCCGCTTGGTGGTGACGAAGGCGGTGGCCACCTGCGGCACTACATAGCTGACCAGAAAGATCACGATCACCACGGCGATCAGCGAGACGATGGCTGGATAGGCCATGGCGCCAACCAGCTTGGCGCGCAGGGTCTGGCGCTCTTCCAGATCGTCGGCCAGGCGTTCCAGCACCAAGCCCAGCGCGCCGCTCTGCTCGCCGGCCGCCACAACGGCGCGGTAGACATCGTCGTACTCGCGCGGCGCCGTGGCCAGGGCGCGGGCAAAACTGGCGCCGGCATTGACCTCGGCCTTCAGCTGTGCGACCAGCTCGCGCTGGCGCGCGTCTTCGCATTCATCGGCGAGCGCCGTCAGCGCCCGTTCGACCGGCAGGCCAGAGGCGACCAGGCCCGCCAGCTGGCGGGTCCAGACGGCCAGGGCCGTGGCGCTGAAAACGCGCCGGACGAACAAGCCGCCTGAGGCTTCGGCGCCATGCTGCTGCACCGCCGCCACGGACAGCGGCACCAGGCCTTGCGCGCGCAGCGCAGCGCGTGCGGCACGCGGGTTGTCGGCCTCGACCAGGCCGCTGCTGGCGCGGCCGGCCGGGTTGAGGGCTTCGTACTTGAATGCGGGCATGGCTCAGCGCGGGCGTGGCGGTGTCAGGCGGGCGAGGCTCATTCGCGGGTGACGCGAATGACTTCTTCGGCCGAGGTGATGCCAAGCGTCACCAGGCGCTCGCCATCCTCGCGCATCGAGCGCAGGCCGCCGGCGCGGGCGGCCTCGTAGAGCTCGGCCTCGGCGGCACGGTTGTGTATCAGATGGCGCACCTTGTCGTCGGCGACCATCAGCTCATAGACGCCGGTGCGGCCCTTGTAGCCGCTGTGGCTGCATTCGGGGCAACCGACCGGGTGGTAGCGCACGACGCCATCGGCAGACGGCGGCGATTCCGGCTTCTTGCACGCCGGGCAGAGCTTGCGCACCAGGCGCTGGGCCAGCACGCCGAGCAGGCTGGAGCTGAGCAGGAAGGGCTCGACGCCCATATCGGTCAGCCGGGTGACCGCGCTGGGCGCATCATTGGTGTGCAGCGTGGCCAGCACCAAGTGGCCGGTAAGCGAGGCCTGGATGGCGATCTGCGCGGTTTCGAAATCGCGGATTTCGCCGATCATGATGACGTCCGGGTCCTGGCGCAGGATGGCGCGCAAGGCCTTGGCGAAGGTCAGGTCGATCTTGGCATTGACCTGGGTCTGGCCGATGCCAGGCAGCTCGTATTCGATCGGGTCTTCCACCGTCAGCACATTGGTGGTGCTGGTGTCCACCGTCTGCAGCGAGGCGTAGAGCGTGGTCGTCTTGCCGGAGCCGGTCGGGCCGGTGACCAGCACGATGCCGTGCGGCTGCTGCACCTGACGCTTGAAGGCGCTCAGCACATCACCGTCCATGCCCAGGCCTTCCAGCGTGAACTTGGACTCGGTCTTGTCCAAGAGGCGCAGCACGGCGCGTTCGCCATGGGCCGAGGGCAGCGTGGAGACGCGCACATCGATGGCGCGGCCGCCGATGCGCAGCGAGATGCGGCCGTCCTGCGGCAGGCGCTTCTCGGCGATGTCCAGCTCGGCCATGATCTTCAGCCGCGAGATCAGTGCCGCATGCAGGCCGCGGTTGGGCTGCACGACTTCGCGCAGCGTGCCGTCGACCCGGAAGCGCACCGAGCTGGCACGCTCGTAGGGCTCGATGTGGATGTCGCTGGCGCCATCCTTGGCGGCCTGCGTCAGCAGCGCATTGAGCATGCGGATGATGGGCGCGTCGTTGGCCGCTTCGAGCAGATCTTCCACCGCGGGCAGGTCCTGCATCATGCGGCTCAGATCGACGGCGCTCTCGACCTCACCAACGACGGTGGCGGCGCTCGATTCGCTGCCGGCATAGGCGCTGTTGATGCGCTCGGCAAGCAGCTCGGCGGCCTGGGCTTCGAAGCGGTCGACCTGGTAGAGCCGCTGCACTTCGGACAGCGTCGACAGATCGACCTCGGGCGAGGCCCACAGCACCAGCTGCTGGCCGTTGTCCTCCAGCAGCACCGTGTTGGCGCGGGCGAAGGCGTAGGGCAGGGGGTGACGGCTGGCCATGGCTCAGGGCTTGGGCGCGGCGTCGCCGGCGGCCTTGTCAACGGGCTTGTCGGTGGCCGGCTTGATCGGCAGTGGCGGCAGCAGCGGCGCGCCGGTATTGGGCAGGACGGCCTTGGGCGTCGACTGCACCTGCTCCTGCTTGGCGCGGATCGACTCGTAGCGGTCCAGCGTCAGCGCATCGGCGGCCGACTGGGTGCGCAGCACCACCGGGCGCAAGAAGACCAGCAGATTTGTCTTCTTGCGCTCACGCTTGGCGCTCTTGAACAGATTGCCGACCACGGGGATGTCGCCCAGCAGCGGCACGCGGCTCTCGTCGTCGCTGAAGTCGTCCTTCAGCAGGCCGCCCAGCACCATGATCTGGCCGTCGTCGACGCTGACGGTGGTCTCGATCGAGCTCTTGTCGGTGGTCGGGCCGCTGGTGGCGCTGGTCGAGGTGACGGAAGAGTTCTCATGGAACACAGTCATCCGCACTGTGCCGCCCTCGCCGATCTGGCTGCGGATGCGTAGCGTCAGGCCGACGTCCTTGCGGTCAATCGTCTGGAACGGGTTGGCGTTGCTGCCGGTGCCGCCGGTGTTGGTATAGGTGCCGGTCACAAAGGGCACGTTGGAGCCGACGACGATCTTGGCTTCCTCGTTGTCCAAGGCGACCAGATTCGGTGTCGACAGCACATTGCCGCCGGCCTCGGTTTCGAGGAAGTTGGCGATGGCGCCGAGGGTGTAGAAATCGCCAAATTTCTTGATCAGGCCGATGTTCAATCCGCCGGGCGCGGGGTTGGAGGCCAATTGTGCGCCGGCCGCGGCCTTGCCTTGGGCGATGGCGATCGTGTCAGTGATGATGTTGGCACTGCCGCTACCGAAATTGGTGCCAGCGCCGGTGATGGTGCTGTCGCCCTTGCTGCCGAACAGGTTCTGCCATTGCACGCCGAACTGGGCCGACTTCGAGGCGTCGACCTTGACGATCATCGACTCAACGTAGATCTGCGCGCGGCGGCCATCGAGCTGATCGATGACGGCGCGGATCTGGCGGTACAGCGGCTCGGGCGCGGTGATGATCAGCGAGTTGGTCGAAGGGTCGGCCTGCACAAAGCCGCCGGTCGACGGGCTGGGCGAAGCGCTGACCGGCGTTGTTGCCGCCGTGCTTTGCGTGCCACTGCTATTGCCCTGGATACCGCCCTGCTGCGAACCGCTGAGCTGCTGATTGTTCAGGCTGCTACCCAGCGAACTGCTCGGGTTGCTACCGCTGCTGCTGGCACCGCCGCCCGCATTGCCCACGCCACTGAACGCCGAGCGCAGCACCGTGGCCAGCTTCGCCGCATCTGCGTTCTTCAGGTAGACGACGCGGATATTGCCGGTCGCCGCACCGTCCACCGGCACGTCGAGCTTCTCGATCATCGAGCGCACCGAAGCCAGCTTGGCCGGATTGGGCGCGCGCAGGATCAGCGCATTGCTGCGCGGATCGGCCAGCACCGTCAGGCCACCGCCCTGGCCGGGCACGCCGCCGGGCACCGCGGCAGCGCCGTCGCTGAGCTTCTGCACCAGCGCGGCAATGTCCGAGGCCACCGCATGCTTCAGCGGCACGACTTCCAGATCGGTGCTGGACGGCGTGTCCATCGCCGCGATGATGCGGCCCAGTCGGGCCAGGTTGTCGGCGTAGTCAGTGATCACCAGGCTGTTATTGCCCGGGTTGGCATTGATGGTGTTGTTCGGGCTGATCAAGGGGCGCAGCACGGCCACCAGGTTGTTGGCGTTCTCGTGGTTGAGCTTGTAGATCTGCGTCAGCACCTGGTCGCCGTGCTGGGGCGTGCCGCCCACCGACACGGTGCTCGACTGAAGCTTGGCATCGGCCTCGGGCACGACCTTGTACAGGCCGCCCGACTCAACCACCGTGAAGCCCAGGCCACGCAAGGCGGCCAGGTAGTTCAGATAGGCCTCGTGCACCGACACCGGCTGCTCGCTGTAGACGGTGATCACGCCCTTGACGCGCGGATCGATGACGAATTGGCGGTCCAGCATCACGCCGATGGCGCGGCTGACGGCCTCGATATCGGCATTGACGAAATTCAAGGTCACCGGGGTGCGGGCCTTCAGCGCCGGGCCGCGGCCCTTGTTGCTTGGGCGGGCTGTTTCAACGGGAGCGCTAGGGACTTGGGCCATCAGGCTGCCGGCGCTCAAGGCCAGCACCAGCAGGGTCAGGCGGGGGCGGTGGTTCATGCTCATCCGATCGTGATAACGGAGCGCGCGCCCTGGCGGCGTCCGATGATGTTCAGGAGATTGTTCAGTGCGGCTTCGCGGCCCGGCGCGGCCTGGGCCTCGCCGTTGAAGCGGGCGCGTGCGGCGCCACCGGCCGTGCCCTGGCCGCTGAGGATCAGCGCGCCGTCCAGCGTGCTGAGCATCAGCCGGGTCTGGCCGACGTTTTGCGCATCGGCGCTGACACTGAGGCGGTAACTGCCCAAAGGTGCGAGCGTGGAGACCCGCGAGCTCAGGTTGATGAAATCCAGGTCCAGCTGGCCCAGCATGGCCCAGCGGCCCTGCACCCAATCGAGCTTAAACTGGCGCGCACTCAGGCGCACCGAGCCTTCCAGCTGCAAGGTGTTCCAAGGCGTGCCCAGGCCGGACAGCCAGGCGGCGGGCAAGCGTGCCAGCCAGTCACCGGCGGCCGGCAGCTCGATCTCCAGCTTGCCCAGGCCAGGTTTGATTTGCAGCTGCAGCTCGCCGTTGAGGCAGCAGGCCTGGCGTGCACGCAGCAGCAACGAGGTCCCGCGCAGGCCCATGGTCCATTCGACGCGGCCGGGCAGGGCGCTGGCGTCCCGGCTGCCAGCGCCACCGGTCAGCACCAGCACGCCGGAGCCGGCCCAGATGCTGCCGCGGGTATCGGTCAGCAACAGGTGTTCAGCGCTGGCGCTGGCCAAGCCACGGGCCAGCCAGGCGGCCGGTGCGAAGCAGAGCAGGGCCAGCAGGGCGCCAAGCAGCGCACCGGCAACGCTCCAGCGCAGTCCCGGGCTGATGCCGCTGCGTTTGGGGCGGTCTTCCAACACGGTGTCGGTCCAGGGCTTGTGGGCGGCGGCGGCAAGCGAATTCTTCTTCTTGCCGCCCAGACGCGGCCAGCGCGAGCTGCTGCTGATCATGGTGCGGCCACTCCCAGTGCCAAGGTCACGGTGCCGTTGAAGCCTTGCGGTCCGCGTTGCAGCTGGGCTTCTATCGGGCGGGCACGGGCGGCGCTGCGCACCTCGCCAAGCCAGTTTTGCAAGGCCTCGGTACTGACGCCGTTGAAGCTGACGACGGCGCGATCACCGGTGATGCTCAGCCTGGCCTTGCTGCCGAGGAATTCGCTGGAGGACTTCAGCGCCTGCAGCGCCTGGGCGGGAGCCACCGGCGGTGCTTCGCGCAGCTCGCGGGCCTCCAGCGCCAGCGCCTGCATTTGCTGCAGTTCGGTATCCGCGCTGGCCAGCTGCGCCGGGCCCTCGCTGAGCGTGCGCCAGGCCGGCCGCACGCCGATGTTCCAGACCAGCAGCAACGCCAGCGCGGCGCCAGCGGCCTGCAGGCCCAGGCGTTCGCGGGCGCCCAGGCCCTGCCAATGGGTCTTCAACGGTTCCGCCAGAGCTTGCCAGCGGTCGGGTTTGTCAGAGGGGAGACTCATGTGCATTCTCTTGCGATCAGCGGCCGGCGGCGGGCTTGGCGCGGCTCAGCGTCAGCTTGCCCTCACCCTGCTCGAGCTGCCAGCCTTCGCTTTGCAGCAGACTGCGCAGCTGCTGAATCTGATTGTCATTCCAGCCATTGGCGGCCAGACTCAGGCGCCCAGGCTCAAAACTCAGGGCTTCGACCGGGCCGCGATCGGCCGGCCAGGCGGTCGCCGCGGCGCTGAGCAAGGCCTCGAGGTCGTCGTCACCGGCGCGGCCGGCGGCAGCGCGCAACTGCTCAATCTCGCGGCGCATTTGTAGCGGTGCGTCCAGAACGGCGCGGACCTTCGGGAATGTCGCCGTCAGGATCTGGCTCAGCGCATCGCGCTTGGCCTGCAGTTCGCGGCGCTGCTGAAAGGCGGCGATATTCAGCGCCAGCAGTTGCAGCACGATCAAGGCGCCGACACCCCAGCGCACCGGGCGCCAGGGCTTGGCCATCAGGCCGCGCCAGAACAGCCGCAGCGCGCGAATGCCACGGGTGCGCGGTGCCAGCTCGAACTGGCGCAGATTCCAGGGGCTCCGGGCGGCGCGCAGGGCACGCTGTTCAGGGCTTTGTACCTGCACCGCCGTGCCTAGCCAGCGCTCGGCGGCAGCGGCGGCGGCGGGCGTTGCCGTCCAGCGGGAGGCTTGCACCAGGGTGGGCGGGAACAGTTTGCGGGTCAGGCCGCCATCGATGCACAGGCTGGCCGCGCCTTCCGGGTGGCTCCAGCGCAGGCCGATGCCGGCCGGCTCGTCACCATCGCCAACACCGTCAGCATAGAAATGGCCACAGGGCGGTTGTTCCGGCCAGGCCGCCGGGCTCAGCCGGTCGACAAAGACCTGCGCCTGGTCGAGCTGACTCAGTTGATCGAGCACCCAGGCCTTGTGCACGGCGCAGACCCAAGCCTCGTCGCCACCGCTGGCCTCGGGCTCGACGGCGAAGTGCAGGCTTTCCGGATCGTCAAGCAGCGTTTCTTCCAGCATGCCGGCCAGCGCAGCGCGCAGGCGCTGGCGTCCGGCTCGCGGCAGCGTCACCCGGTGCCAGCTGAGGTCAGACTCGGCGGGCACGGCGATGATCTGGTCGGCGCTGGGCAGCTCGCTGGCGGTGGCACGGCCCTGCGCGCTGATGTGCTCACCATCGGTGCTGACGATGTAGTCGTACTCGGGCGCCTCGCTGCGCGCTGGCGCCTCGGCGCCACGGCCGTGGCTGCGCAGACGCGGGCGGGCGGGCAATAACAGAAGCAGTGTCGTGCTCATGAGAACAGGCAAGGGCCACCAGCGCGGCGCGCGGCAGACGGTGTTGGGGCGACGGCGGTCGGTCTCGGCATGGTGGTGGGCATGGCAGGGCGCATTCTCGCCGCGCTAGCGGGGCGGCAATACAAGGTTTACACGCTCCCTGGACAGCACCAGCATCTCCAGATTGCGCCTTTGCACCAGTGAACGCTCTTCCAGCACGCGCTCTTCGAGCCGCAGTCGGCCATCGACGATGAAAAACGATGAGGCCACGGAGGCGCGCTCGGAATTCACCTGCACATTGGGCGCATAGGTCTTGAGGTCGTCGATCTTGCGCAGTGGTTGGTTCGCGCGGGCCTGGACCAGGCGTTCGGCCGAGGCGAGATCCATGCCCTCGAACAGGGCGGCGATGACCTGGCGGGGGGCGGTATTCAGATTGACCGGCGTCGGCTCGGGCAGCAGGATGACCAGCGGCTTGAGCTTGGCGATCGCTTCGGCGCTCAGGCCCAGCCAGGCCAATTGGTCAACGGTGCGCGGCTGCAGTGCCGCGTTGCCACCCTCGGTCGGCGCAAAGGCGGCGCGCAATTTGTTGGCCAGTTGCAGCGCGGCGTCGGGCGACAGACCGGCGCTTTCGCAGAGCCGTTGCAACGTGAGCAACTCGGCCGGCGGCAGTTTCTCGCCACCGAGCAGATTGCGCAGGTTGTAAAAGGCCTGGGCGTCCTGCAGCGTACCGGACAGAAAGGCCTCGGGGCCGTCGTCGGCATTGTCCTTGTCGGCGGCCAGAAAGGTCGACAGCCGCGCCTCGGCCAGCGGCACGGCCCAGACCTCGCCCAGGTGGTCGACCGGCTCGTTGCGATTGGCGCGGGCGTCCTCGCGCAGAATCATCCGCGCCCAGTCCAGCGCGCCGAGCAGGATCCAGCTGGCTTGAGCCCTGGCGCGCTCGGCCGCCTCGATCTGTACCGCCCGGTACTGTCGCCAGACCATGGCCGCGGCCAGGCTGCTGACCAGCGTGACGATGATCATCGCCGTCAGCAGCGCGGCGCCAGCCTGCTTGCGGGCGCAGCTCATGACTGCGGCCCCAGCGCGATCTGGCGCGTCAGCTGGCCCTCCAGGCCGCTGCCGGGCGCGAACTGCAGCACCATGCGCACGCCGGTGGGCAGGCGCTTCTGCGGCGGCGGGTTGGCATTGCCGTTCGGGGCATTGGGGTTGTTGCTGCCCGTGCCGCCGCTGTTCTTGCCGTTGTTGCCGTCGGTAACGGTTTTGTTGTCCTCGTTGCCATTGGGCTTGGGCGGATTTGTGGTGCCGTTGCCACCTTGCGAACCACTCTGCGATTGGGTCTCGTCGTCACCGCTGGACTGTGCGTTGGTCCAGCTGTTGCCGCGGTAGAAATACAGTTGCCAGCCGGTGATGCCATCGAGGGCACGCAGCTGCGCCTTGCTGTCCAGCGCCAGCGCCTGCTGGCTGCGCTCGTAGGCGCTGTTCAATGCGGCGGTGTCCACCGCCGGCGCCGCGGCCCAACGGTAGAGGGCGCCATTGCGCACGGTCCAGGCGACGACCTGCAGGCCTTCCGGCTGGCGCCGGGTCAGCCGCAGCGTGGCGCCATCAAAACTCAGCGCATTGACAACCTTGCTGTCCTGGACCTGCAGCAGATCCTGCTCCCACTGGGCCAGCACCGTCTGCAGCCGCGCTGTCTTTTCCAGATTGGCCTGCGAGATGTCGCGCGAGCGGACGATGGCGTCGATGCCGCGCCAGGCCATCATCGCCATGACACTCATCACGACCAGCGCGACCAGCACTTCAACCAGGGTGAAGCCGCGTGCGCGCATCAGAACTGCCCCACGATGGTGGAGATGGCCAACAAGGACTGGCCGCCGGCATCGGCGATGGCCGCATCGACGCGGCGAAAGTTCGGATTCGGCGTCGGCCGCACCAGCAGCCGGCCGCGGTAGCTGCGGCCGAGTTGCTGGCATTCGAAGTCGGTATCGCCGACGCTGGGGAACTGGCGCGACAGGCGCAGCTCGGCCAGCTGGTTCTCTGCGCACCATTGGGCCTGGCTCATCTGGGCCAGGCGCGCGGCGTTGTCCGTCAGCGTTCCGGCGGCCTTGACGCCTGCCGCCAGCGTGATCGCAACGATGGACAAGGCCACCAGCACCTCGATCAGCGTGAAGCCGGTGCTGTGTGGGAATGAGGCCGCGCGCATCAGCCGCCCTCCTCATCGTGGCTGACTTCGAAGGGGCCTAATCCATCGGTCACGATGGCAATGCGCTGACTGCCCATGTGCAGGGTCACACGTTGCGCACCGACCATCGGCTCCGGGCCCAGACGCAGTTGCTTGGCGCCCGCCATGTCAACGCCGGGCGGCTCGCCCAGCCAGCGATTGGGCAGCTGGACGCGCGGCGGCAGGCCCTGGAAACGGAACTGTGCGCCATCGGCCTCGGCAGGCAGCGGCGCCCAGCTGACCGGCACACCGGCCACGCGCGCCTCGGCACGCGCCGTCTCAAGCAGCGCGGCCAGGCGTTCCGCCTCGCGTTCAAGCTGGGCCGCGGCCGGGTCGCGCAGCGACAGGCTGATGGTGGCGGTGGCGATGGCGATCAGCGCCACCACGACCAGCAACTCGATCAGCGTGAAGCCGCGCTGCGCCAGCGGGCGCCGCAGCGGCTTATTGCCAGGAGCCAATGTCAGCGTCGTTGCCTTCGCCGCCGGCGCGGCCATCGGCGCCCAGGCTGTAGACATCGATCTCGCCCTTCACGCCGGGATTGGCGTACTGATAGGGATGACCCCAGGGGTCATTGGGCAGCTTGTCCAGATAGGGGCGCCAGTTGCTTGGCACGGTGCCATTGGTCGGTTTGCGAACCAGGGCTTCCAGTCCCTGCTCGGCGCTGGGGTAGCGCTGGTTGTCGAGCTTGTACAGCTTCAGGGCCTGCATCAGCGCATTGACGTCGGTGCGGGCGGCGGTGACGCGGGCGTCGTTGGCACGCTCAAGCAGATTCGGCACGATCAGCGCGCCCAGCACGCCGATGATGACCAGCACCACCAGCAGCTCGATGAGGGTAAAGCCGGCACCGCGGTGGGCACGGCGCGTCTTGAGTAGAGTCATAGGACGGACCAGTTGATGAACTTGCTCTTGTCGCGCGTCGGCAAAACTGGGCCGCGGCGGGCAGCACTGCAAGCTTGAATCATAATCGTCTCATGCTTGCCCGAATCATGGCTTTTGTTGTCTGGGGTCTGCTGGCGTTTGCCGGCGGATATTGGCTGCTCAAATTGGCGGCCACGCCGCTGGCATCGCCGGCGTCCACGCTGCCCGCCAGCGACCGTGCGGCCACGCGCGGCGACCTGAGTCGGCTGTTCGGCGCTGCGCCTGTCGGCGTGCCCGAAGCGGCCGCCACGCCGGCCGAGAGCCGCTTCCGCCTGGTCGGCCTGGTGGCGCCGAAGATGGGCGGACGTGGGCATGAGGACGAGGGCGTGGCCCTGATCGCGATCGATGGTGGTGCGCCGCGAACGGTTCGGGTCGGCGCACTGGTCGATGCCGATGTGCGTCTCTTGGCCTTGCGTGCCGACACCGCCATGCTGGGTGGCGACAACCAGGCGCAGTTCGAGCTGAAGCTGGCGCCTGCAGCCGCTCCTGCGACGGGCAGTCTGCCGATCGCTGCGCCCGCGCCGGGCATACAGCCGGGCCAAGGTTTCGCGCCGATGGCGGTGGTGAATCCGCAAGCACCGATGCCCGGACAGGTCGCGCCCACCAATCTGCCGCCCATGGGCGGCGCTAACGGCGTTCCTCAGCGGCAGTAGTCGCCTGAGCAGGCCGCGGGACAAGGCGCGGCGGGTTCCGCGAGCACGCTTCGCTCAGAGTCCTTGGTCGCGGCTCACCAGGCCGACCTGGCTGGCAGTCGCTCCGTTGGCGGTATCGACCAGCAAGCCCGGTCCGCTATGAAGGCGGCCCGGCCGTGAGTTGGGCAGTGGTGGCTGGGCGGCAGCTGTTGCGGTGGCAGCTTCGGCATCAGCGCTGTCCTGGACTTCGGTCAGCATGGCGCCGGCGGTTCGGATCAGCGGCCAGGCCAGGGTGGCACCGGTGCCGTCGGCACTGTCCATGCCGAGTTCCAGCAGCGCGGCGGCATGGAAGAGTGTCAAGGCTTCGTCCAGCCCCCGGTGGGTATGGCTGCGGCAGAACACCGCGTAGTCGGTGACTGGCGCTGCAATCATCGCCGCGACCTTCAGTGCCGCACAGGCACTCAAGCCATCCACAATGATCAGATTGCGTTTGCTGGCCGCGACCAGCATGGCGCCCACCATCACTGAAATCTCATGGCCGCCCAAGGCAGCGAGCACTTCCATCGGGTCGTTGGCATCCTGATGCCGTGTCAGCGCGGCACCCAGCACAGCCAGCAGATGTTCGAGCGCATCCTGGCGCATATCGCCACCGGAAATGATGAAGTCCTGCACCGGCCGATCTGAAAGCTTGGACAGCACCAGCGCCGCACTCTCATGCGAGCCATGGCCCAAGCCGGCGCAGGCCAGCACATTGCCCGTCATGCTGTCGGCGATTTCCATGCCCACGCGCACGCCGGCATGGGCCTGCTCCAGCGTCATCGCCGGGGCCTTGCGGGCATTGCGCGTGCCATGGGCAATCTTGCGCGCCAGCAGCTTGGGGTGGGGATCCAGCGGTTCGGCGATGCCGCAGTCGACCAGAGTCAGCTGCAATCCCTGTTGACGCGCGAACACGGCCACCGGCAGTCGGTTCTGCAGCGCGAGCAGCGCATGGTCGCGTGTGCTGCGGCCCCAGAGCAGGGGCACGCGGTCGGTCGCCAGTCCGTGGTCGGCGGCGAACAGCAGCAGGGCGGGGTCGCGGAAACGCGGTGTCAGCGTGTTCTGGATCAGGCCCAGGCGTGCCGCCAGGCTCTCCAGCTCACCCAAGCCGCCGGCCAATGCCGCCCGGCGCTGCACGCGCTCGCGCAGGGCCCGGCCGAGTTCAGCATTGGCGGTAGGCGAGATCAGCGACTGGTGGATGGACATTGCGTGGCATCAGGCCAGGGAAAACGGGCAAGCCGACATTGTCGTCCGAAGCGCCGGGCTTCGGGCTAGTTCTTTCCCTCTGCCGCGCAGCCCGGCGCCTGCCTTCAGCGCAGGAACATCCGGTAGGCCGGGTTGTCGGTCTCTTCGACGCAGGGGTAGTTCAGCGAATCCAGGAAACGCTTGAAGGCGGCGTTGTCCTTGCGCGGCACCTGCAGGCCGACCAGGATGCGGCCGTAGTCGGCGCCCTGATTGCGGTAGTGGAACAGGCTGATGTTCCACTCAGGGTTCATGCTGGAGAGAAAGCGCATCAGCGCGCCGGGCCGCTCGGGGAAGATGAAGCGGAACAGCCGCTCATCGCGCGCCAGCTCGGAGCGGCCACCCACCATATGCCGCACATGCTGCTTGGCCAACTCGTCGTCGGTCAGATCCACGGCCGGGAAGCCATGCTTGGCAAACTGCCGGGCGAGCTTTTGCGCATCCTCGCGCTTGGGCGTGCCAACGCCGACGAAGACATGGGCCTGGGCCGAATCGGAGATCCGGTAGTTGAACTCGGTGACACTGCGCGGCCCGATCAGCTCGCAGAAGCGCTTGAAACTGCCTCTCTCCTCGGGGATGGTGACGCCAAACACGGCTTCGCGCTGTTCGCCGACCTCGGCCCGCTCGGCGACAAAGCGCAGCCGGTCGAAGTTCATATTGGCGCCGCAGGTGATGGCGGCAAAGGTCTGGCCCTTGCAGCCCTTCTCGGCCACATATTGCTTGACCGCAGCAACGCCCAGCGCACCAGCCGGCTCAAGAATGCTGCGGGTGTCTTCAAAAACATCCTTGATGGCGGCGCAGACAGCGTCGGTGTCGACCACCACATAGTCGTCGACCAGCGCCCGGGCGATGCGGAAGGTTTCCTCGCCGACCAGTTTGACCGCCGTGCCGTCCGAGAACAGGCCGACGTCATTCAAGGTGACCCGCTTGCCGGCCTTGACCGAGCGCACCATGGCATCCGAGTCGCGCGTCTGCACGCCGATCACCTTGATCTCTGGCCGCACCGCCTTGATGTAGGCGGCCACGCCCGAGATCAGCCCGCCGCCGCCGATGGCGACGAAGATCGCGTCCAGCGGCCCTTGATGCTGGCGCAGGATTTCCATCGCAATGGTGCCCTGGCCGGCAATCACGTCGGGATCGTCGAAGGGGTGAACGAAGGTCAGGCCCTGCTCGCGCTCAAGTTCGATGGCACGGCCGTAAGCGTCTGAATAGCTGTCGCCATGCAACACGACTTCGCCACCCAGGCCTTGTACGGCGCTGACCTTGACGCTGGGCGTCGTCACCGGCATCACGATGACCGCCCGGCAGCCCAGCCGCTTGGCTGACATCGCCACGCCCTGCGCATGGTTTCCGGCCGAAGCGCAGATAACGCCGCGCGCCAGTTGCTCGGCGCTCAGATGCGCCATCTTGTTGTAGGCGCCGCGCAGCTTGAAGCTGAAGACCGGCTGCTGATCCTCACGCTTGAGCAGGATCTTGTTGCCCAGGCGCTTGCTCAGATTGCGCGCGGAATCGAGCGAGGTCTCGATCGCAATGTCATATACCTTGGCGTTCAGAATGCGCTGCAGATAGCTGTTGTCGCTGGGAATCAACGCCGTTTGGCTGCTGACAGGGGCGGACTTGCGGCGCGATCGAACGGAACCAGGCATCAGGACGTCTCCGGGCTGTGGGGTTGCTGCGCTGCATCATATGCCAGCGCTTCAGGGCGGCTTCGGGCGTCTGAGGCCAAGCCCGGGACGAAAAAAAGCCCAGGGCCTTGCGATCCTGGGCTGAATCCACCGGGGACGGTGGAGGAGACAATTGGTGCGCTGGAACAATGCTTCAGCGCGTAGGCCCATTGTACCGGGCCGCCATGCTGCGCTGCAATATTGGTATTGTTCTGGTTTTGGTGGCGCGACTCTAGGATGTGAACGAGTGCGCAGCCAACAGGTCGAGTTGCCTTGAGCCGAATCCAGGCTTAATGAGCGACGAATCAAACACGGGCAGAAGCGAAAAGGCGGCAGCGATGGAATGCACGATCAATTGGATGGGCCAGCAAGGCATGAGTTTCATCGCCGAAACCGGTAGCGGGCACATGCTGAATATGGACGGCGCCCCGGACGGCGGAGGGCGCAACTTGGCGCCGCGGCCGATGGAAACGGTGCTGGCCGGTACCGGCGGCTGCACCGCCTATGACGTGGTGCTGATCCTGAAGCGCGGCCGCCACGATGTGCAGGGCTGCCAGGTCAAACTGCAGGCCGAGCGTGCGGATACCGACCCCAAGGTGTTCACCAAGATCCATATGCACTTCGTCGTCAGCGGTCGGGGCTTGAGTCAGGCGGTGGTCGAGCGGGCGGTGGCGCTGTCGCACGAGAAATACTGCTCGGCCAGCATCATGCTGGGCAAGACGGCGGAGATGACGACCTCGGTTGAACTGATCGAGTTGTGAGCTCGGGGGCCCAGTTGGCGCCAATTTGCGCCAATTTGCGCCCTTTGCCACCGGTGGGTGCCTCAGACGTAGTGAGCCACGCTAGTCATGACCCGCGCAGCGGCTCGCATCAGCTGTGGCACAGGCGCTGGCAAGGCTGCAGCGCCGGACTGTTCGGCCTCGGCGGCGTGCTCGGCTTCCTCGAGTCTCATCTGGTTGACGATGGCGCGGGAGGATAGGTCCGCAGCGGGCAGGCGGTCCAGGTGGCTGGCCAGGTGTGCCTCGACCTGGCGTTCGGTTTCAACCACAAAACCCAGGCTCCAGCGGTCGCCGGCCAAGCCAGCCAAGGCACCAATCGCAAAGGCGCCGCCGTACCACAGCGGTGCGAGGTGGCTGGCGTGGCTGCCAAGTTCATCCAGGCGTTGCTGGGTCCAGGCCAGATGGTCGAGCTCATCCTTGGCAGCTTGCTCAAAGTGGGCCTGAAGCGCTGGCTGGCGACTGAACAGCGCCTGCGATTGGTAGAGCGCCTGGGCGCAGATCTCGCCCACGTGGTTGACACGCATCAGCGCAGCCGAAAGCTGCTTTTCCTGCTTGCCCAGCTCCGCCGCCATGCCGGTGGCCGGGTTCGCTCGACTGGCTTTGGGTCGAGCGAAGACGGTGCGCAGCCCGGCATCGAGCACGCCGATCAATCGATCCATCGGGCTGTGTGCATGGGTGGGGTGCATGGCAATCGGCTGATGTTGGAGGAACGGCAGAAACCGGGCAACGGTGGCAGGTTTGCGATTGTCGCAGTTCGATGCAGTGGCCTTGAGTTGTGCCAATTTGGGTCAATTAACGCGCACCGCTGGGATTCCTGAAGAATTGGGCACAGATAGTCGGTGGTCGCAGGAGAATATGACAATTTTGTGAGCCTCCTAGCACGTTGTCCCTCGACAACGAAGGCCCTTGTTTCACAAATGTGTTCTGGTTTTCCCGTGGAAGCTCTGGTGCAATACGGCCAGCTTCCTGAATGGGGCTGGGCACTTGCCCCCCGCGCGCCGTGAACTGCGGCCATAACCTAGATAAAACCTGGAGTTTCTGATGAAGAAATCGTTCGTTGCCCTGGCCGTGCTGAGTTCGCTGGCTGGCGTTGCCGCTGCTCAATCGTCCGTCACCCTGTTCGGCGTGGTCGACGTCAACTTCCGCCAAGTCAAGGGCGCTGCGGGCACCATCAATCGTGTCGGTTCGGACGGCAACACTGCCAGCCGTCTGGGCGTGCGCGGTGTCGAAGACCTGGGTGATGGCCTGAAGGCCAGTTTCTGGCTGGAAAGCCCGTTGGCTGCCGATACTGGCACGGTCGATGGTGCCTTCTGGGGTCGTCGCGCCACCGTCAGCCTGGCCGGCGAATTCGGCGAAATCCGCTTGGGTCGCCACAAGACTTCGCACCGTCTGGTGATCGATGACTTCGACCCGTTCTCGACCACCGGTCTTGGCGATGTGGCTAAGGTTTATTCTGGCCTGGGCGCTGTCTCGGTGATCAACCGCTCGGACAACCAAGTGGCGTATGTGCTGCCTGGCAATCTGGGTGGTGTCTACGGTTCTGCTGACGTCGCGCTGGGTGAGGCTGTTGATGGCACCAAGACGATGGCTGGCCGCCTGGGTTACAAGGACGGCGCTCTGCACGTGGCCGGCTCCTATGGCCAGACCGATGCCAAGAACGACAAGTACAAGCTGTGGACCATCGCTGGCTCCTACGACTTTGGCGTCGTTCGCGCCTCGCTGGCCCTGAGCGAAACCAAGTTCGGCGCCAACAAGCAGTCCATCGTGCAAATCGGTGCTGTGGCCCCAGTCGGCCCAGGTTCGCTGCTGGTCTCGTACGCCAATGCCAACGCCAATACCGATGCCGAAAAGCTGAAGGGTGTCGGCGATGCCAAGTTGTTCGCAATCGGCTACAACTATCCGTTGTCCAAGCGCACGTCGCTGTACTCGACCTTCTCGCAGATCAAGAACAGCGGCACCGCTGCCTTCACGGTCGGTGGCGACAAGAACACCGCTGCAGCTGGCGGCACCTCGCGTGGCTTCGACGTGGGCATCAAGCACAGCTTCTGATGCTAATGAGACAGGCGACGCATGCAGATGCGTCGTTAGCTCATCAGCCGCCGAAAGGCGGCTTTTTTTCGTCTGAAGAATTCAAATGTCGCTTCAGAGACAGGGTTTATTGCCGTTGGATTGCTGCAACAGGATGTTGGCGCGCTAAGCGCCCAACTTCACAATGGACTGCGATCCCATGCGATGTTTTTAATTCCAGCAGGAGACATAGATGAAAAAGAGTTGCCTTGTTCTCAGCGTTTTGGCGGCCAGCAGTTTGTCCGCGATGGCGCAGTCTTCCGTGCAGATGTACGGCATTGTTGATGGTGGTGTGCGCTACACCACCAACAACGGTGCAGACAAGTCATCGCGACTCGTCCAAGTTGTTGGCGGTGGCATGTCGCAGAGTCGCCTTGGCATCAATGTCAACGAGGATCTCGGCGGTGGCATGCGCACCCTGGTCAATCTGGAGACCCGGATCAATTCTGACACCGGTGCCGCGGCCGGCAATCCGGACTTCTGGCGGCAGGCCTGGGTAGGCTTGCAGTCGACTGATTTCGGTCGCATCACGATCGGCCGCCAGTACAACATTCTGTTTGACGCCTACACGTCGACCTTCGCTTCGTTCAAGTACTCGACCTATATCGATGCATTCAAGCCCGAGTTGGGCATGTCCTTGGGCTCTCGCCAAGACAATATGGTGAAGTACATGGCTGAATGGGAAGGGCTGCGCCTGGAGTTGCAGGTGAGCGCAGGCGAGGGCGTGACCGCTGCGACCACCAATGGCAAGACTGTCGGCGGCCTGCTGCGCTACGCGACCGGTCCATTGGCCGTGGTTGGCGCTATCCAGAAGCTGGACGATGCCGCTGGCAAGTCGGTGACGGCATCGTTGCTCGGCGTCGGTTATACCGATGGCCCGCTGTACCTGAATGCGGGCTGGGCCAAGAACTCGATTGACACTGGTTTCAACAGCACCTTGAATGCCGGCCTGCTGGCGGGCATCTCGCCGCTGGCGGCACCGAGCAATCCTGCAGCAGCGGGTGGCCCGGCTGCAGTGCTGGCCAAGGATCGCACCATGTATTCCTTTGGCGGCACCTATCAGCTGACGACAGAGTGGAATCTGGGCGCCCAGTACTGGCATGCGAAGCAGGCTGGCCTGCTGTCGACGATGGATGGCAGTGCCGATCTGTTCGCCTTCGTCGCGGACTACGCCTTTTCCAAGCGTACCGATGCGTATGCTGAGTTCGATCACTCGAAGATCAAGGGCAATCTCGCTTTCTCCAACGGCGCGTCGTCACGCAGCGGGTTTATGGTCGGCCTGCGTCACCGCTTCTAAACGGACGCCATTGCCAACCTGAACAGTTCAGCCGCACAGGCCCCGCGAGGGGCCTGTTGCTTTTTTTGGCTTGTTTGCCAACAAGTACAGATGCGTTTTGCTCGCAGCATCTAAGCTGTCGGCATTGTGTTTGAGTTGCGACCGATTCACTTCTTTGCCCTGCTTGCCGTCTTCGGTGTGCTGCAGGCCTGCTCCGTTGCGCCGACGCGGCATGAAACCAGTCCAAGTGCGGCGCTGAATGGCGTTTTGCAAGATTGGTCGCCGCGGGAGTTGCCTGGCAAGGCGCCGACGCGCTATTCATTGAGCGAGCGTGCCGGGCGGCCCTGTGTGTTGGCACAGGCCGACGCGTCTGCGAGCCTGCTACGGCGGCCGATGCATGTACAGCGGGAGCGCCTCAGTGCCGTCGAATTCCACTGGTGGATTGAGCGCTTCGAGGCCGGTAGTCATCGACCCACCGAAGGTGCTGATGATGCAGCCGCGCGATTGGTGCTGGCCTTCGACGGCGACGACTCGTCCTTGTCACTGCGCAACCGGATGATGTTTGAATTGGCTCGAGCAGTCACGGGTGAGGCGCCGCCCTATGCAACGCTGATGTATGTGTGGGACATGAGAGCTGCGCCGGGCACACTGATTATCAATGCCCACACTGATCGCGTCCGGCAGATCGTGATGGGCTCCGGTCGGCCGGATAAGCCTGGATGGCAGCATTTTCGTCGCGATGTAGCGGCGGACTTCCGCCTTGCTTTTGGTGAAGCCCCCGGCACCCTGATCGGCATGGCATTGATGACCGATGCTGACAACATCCGTGGCAGGGCACAGGCCTGTTATGGCGATGTGCTATTTCTAGACGCAGCGGCGGAGGCCCAAAGCCTCGCGGGTAGCCTGCGCTTTTGAGTCTCCCCGCAACGGCGCGCTAGGCGCCCGGCTGCGACAGGCGTTACGGGCTTTCCCCTTTGCCGCAGCTTCATCGATCGGTGATGATCCGCGGGCCGTTGCGCAACGTTTGCGCGCTCGTTATTGACGTGGCGTACATCGCCCAGCGGCTGGGATGGCATTTGCCAATGATTTTGGCCCGAGGACTCGGGTGTCAGGGTAGTCAAAGGACTCATGCTAGTTTTTGTCGTCAGGCGTCTGCTCCAGGCACTGTTGGTCATGTGCAGCGTGGCCTTCATCTCCTTCATGCTGTTTCAGTACGTCGGAGATCCGGTCGTCAATCTGCTGGGGCAGGATGCGACGCCCGAGCAGCGCGCAGCGCTGCGCCACGACCTGGGATTGGACGCGTCGGTGGCGACGCAGTTTCTTCGCTTCGCTGGCAATGCACTGCAGGGCGAATTCGGCCTCAGTCTGAAGCAGGGACGCAAGGTTTCGGCGCTGATTGCAGAGCGATTTCCAGCGACGATGGAATTGTCAGTGGCGGCGGCCGTGCTGGCCTTGAGTCTCGGCCTGAGTCTGGGCGTTTACACCGCGCTGCGCCGTGGCAAGTGGCTGGCGCAAGCGCTGATGGCGCTGTCGTTGCTGGGCGTGTCGCTGCCACCTTTTCTGATCGGTATTCTTTCCATCATGCTGTTTGCGGTGACGCTGCACTGGCTGCCCAGCTATGGCCGTGGTGATGTGACGCAGTTGGGCGCCTGGACGACCGGGCTGCTGAGCGTCGATGGCCTGCGCCACCTGATCCTGCCGGCGTTCACGCTGTCGGTTTTCCAGCTGACGCTGATCATGCGTCTGGTGCGATCGGAGATGCTGGAGGTGCTGCGCAGCGACTACATCAAGTTCGCCCGCGCCCGTGGCTTGAGCAATCGCAGTGTTTACTTCGGCCATGCGCTGCGCAATACGCTGGTGCCGGTGATCACCATCGCCGGTCTGCAACTCGGCTCGCTGATCGCCTTTGCCATCATCACCGAGACGGTTTTCCAGTGGCCAGGCATGGGTCTGCTATTCATTCAGGCCGTGCAGTTCGCCGACATCCCGGTGATGGCCGCCTATCTCTGCTTGATCTCGCTCATCTTCGTCACCATCAATCTGCTGGTCGATCTGCTGTACTTTGCCGTTGATCCTCGTTTGCGCATCGATGGTCGGGCCGGGGGGCACTGAGATGGGTGAGGCATTGGCGATCGACGCGGAGGTCTATCGGCGTCTGGGCGCATGGCATGGTGAGCTGACAGCTTTGCGTCGTGAGTTGCATGCGATGCCGGAGCTTGGCTTTCAGGAGCACAAGACGTCCGCACGGATCGAGCAGGCGCTGCGTGTGATCGGTGTCGATGAAGTGCACGTCGGGATCGGTCGCACCGGCCTGGTCGCCTTGATCCATGGCCGCCGGCGCTCCAGCGGCCGGCTGCTCGGGCTGCGGGCCGATATCGACGCACTGCCACTGCAGGAAGCCAGCGACTTGCCCTGGCGTTCGGCCACGCCGGGACGCATGCACGCCTGCGGCCATGATGGCCACACGGCCATGCTGCTTGGCGCGGCGCGCTATCTGGCCGAGACGCGCAATTTCGACGGCAGCGCCGTGCTCATCTTCCAGCCCGGGGAGGAGGGTTATGCCGGCGCGCGCGAGATGATTGCCGACGGCTTGTTCGAGCGCTTTCCGGTCGAGTCGGTCTACGCGATGCACAACTGGCCGCATCTGCCTGCCGGCACCATCGGGCTCAACGAGGGCGCGATGATGGCGGCCTCGGACAAGGTCGAAATCGTCATACGCGGTCGCGGTGGGCATGGTGCGCATCCACATCTGAGCGTTGATCCGGTGCTGGTGGCGGCCCACATCATCACGGCGGTACAAAGCCTGGTCTCGCGCAATGTGGCGCCGATCGATCAGGCGGTCGTCAGCCTGTGCGCGATGCAGGCTGGCGATCTGAATGCCTTCAGTGTGATTCCCGATGAAGCCCGCTTGATCGGCACGGTGCGCAGCTTCAAGCCCGAGGTGCAGCAACTGATCGAGCAGCGGTTGGAGGCGCTGGTGCAAGGCGTCGCGTCCGGCTTTGGGGCCGAAGCCCGGGTCGACTATCAGCGCAGCTATCCAGCGACGATCAACTCCGCCGCCGAGGCGCGGTTTGCGATGCAGGTCGCCGAATCGCTGGTCGGGCCAGACCGGCTGATCCGTGATCTGCCGCCCAGCATGGGCTCAGAGGATTTCTCCTATATGTTGCAGGTCAAGCCAGGCGCCTATCTGCGGCTGGGGCAGCGCAGCGAGCGCTGCCAGGCTGGCTTGCATAACCCACATTACGACTTCAACGACGATGTGCTGCCGCTGGGCGCCGCGCTGTTCGCCTCGCTGATTGAACAAGGCCTGCCGCTGGCTGCCCCCGAACCATCCATCGCTACGCCATGACCGATCCTCAAACCGCCGCGGCCGCGCCGCGCCCCTCATGGCTCAGCCGCTGGCTGGACAGCGATGTCTGGTACTCCTTCAGGCGCTCGCCGGTCGCCATCGTCGCTGCGCTGATCGCACTGAGCTGCTTGATCTGTGCAGTCTTTGCCGAGCGATTGGCGCCGCACAACCCCTTTGACTTGGCCACGCTGGATCTGATGGACGCGCGGCTGCCGCCCAGCTGGATAGATGGCGGCTCGGGCAAGTACCTGCTTGGCACCGATGACCAGGGGCGCGATCTGTTGTCGGCGCTGTTCTATGGCGCGCGAATTTCCTTGTTCGTCGGCTTGGCCTCGGTGCTGCTGTCGATGCTGATCGGTGTGACCCTGGGCCTGCTGGCCGGCTTTGTTGGCGGGCGTGTCGACGGTTTCATCATGCGCATCTGCGATGTGATGCTGTCCTTCCCTTCGATTCTGGTGGCGCTGCTGATCGATGGCGTCGGGCGGGCCATGTTTCCGAATGCGCACGAGTCGCTCGCCTTTCTGGTGCTGATCCTGGCGATCTCGCTGACCGGTTGGGTGCAGTACGCGCGCACGGTGCGGGGCTCAACCCTGGTTGAACGCAACAAGGAATATGTGCAGGCGGCGCGGGTGATCGGTGTCGCGCCGGTGCGCATCATGCGCAAGCATGTGCTGCCCAATGTGTTGGGGCCGGTGCTGGTGCTGGCGACGATTCAGGTCGCTTCGGCCATCATCACCGAGGCCACGCTGTCCTTTCTTGGCGTGGGTGTGCCGCCGACCAGTCCCTCGCTGGGTACGCTGATCCGCGTGGGCAATGATTTCCTTTTCTCTGGCGAGTGGTGGATCACCATCTGGCCGGGCCTGATGCTGGTGCTGATTGCACTGAGCGTGAACCTGCTGGGCGACTGGTTGCGCGATGCGCTCAACCCGCGCCTGCGCTGACCCTCTTTGCTAGCGAGCCGCATGAGCGCATCCTTGCTTGAAGTTCGCCACCTGTGCGTGGAGTTCCCCACCCGTCGCGGCACGCTACGCGCGCTGGACGATGTGTCGTTCTCGATCGAGCCGGGCGAGATCCTCGGCGTTGTTGGTGAATCGGGTGCTGGCAAGTCGCTGACCGGTGCCGCCATCATCGGCCTGTTGGAACCACCCGGGCGCATTGCCTCCGGCGAGATCCTGCTTGAGGGCCGGCGTATCGACGATCTGCCCTATGAGCAGATGCGCCGCCTGCGCGGGCGCAGCATCGGGGCGATCTTCCAGGATCCGCTGACCTCCCTGAATCCGCTGTACACCGTCGGCCGGCAACTGATTGAGACCATCATGACCCATCTGCCGCTGAATGCGGCCGAAGCCAGGGCGCGAGCGATCGAGTTGCTGAAGAAGACGGGCATCCCGGCGCCGGAGTTGCGTATCGATCAGTACCCGCACCAGTTCTCCGGCGGCATGCGCCAACGGGTGGTGATTGCACTGGCGCTGGCGGCCGAGCCCAAACTGATCATTGCCGACGAGCCGACCACGGCGCTGGATGTGTCCATCCAGGCGCAGATCATTGCCCTGCTGCGCCAGGTCTGCAAGGAGCAGGGCGCCGCCGTGATGCTGGTGACACACGATATGGGCGTGATTGCCGAGACATGCGATCGCGTGGCGGTGATGTATGCCGGCCGCGTGGTGGAGATCGGTCCGGTGCAGCAAGTGATCCACCGCCCCGCCCATCCGTACACGATAGGCCTGATGGGTTCGATCCCGGCGATGGATGGGCAGGCCGAGCGTTTGACGCAGATTGACGGTGCGATGCCGCGCCTGAATGCCATTCCTCCGGGCTGCAGCTATCACCCGCGCTGCCCGCAGGCGCTGCCGCGCTGCCGCAACGAGCGGCCCGAGCTGATGGCGGCCGCAGCGACCCAGGCGGCCTGCTGGTTGGTCAATCAGGAGCAGCGTGCATGAGCGGCAGCTTTGTCGAGGTCAAGGACCTGAGCAAGCGCTTCGACGTTTCGGCGCCCTGGTTGAACCGGGTGCTGGAGCGCCGGCCGCGGCAGTTTGTTCATGCGGTAGATGGCGTCAGCTTCTCGATCGAGCGCGGCAAGACGCTGGCCCTGGTCGGCGAATCGGGTTGTGGCAAGAGCACGGTGGCAAGGTTGCTGGTGGGCCTTTACGGCGCCAGTGAGGGTCAGGTCTTGCTCGAGGGGCAGGACTGTGCGGCCGGCTGGGCCGGCCCGCAGGCCGCGGCACTGCGGCGGCGCATGCAGATGATTTTTCAGGATCCCTATGCCTCGCTGAATCCGCGCTGGAAGGTGCTCGACATCGTCGGCGAACCCTTGCGTGAACACGGGCTGGTGCGAGGCGGCGCTGAATTGACCCAGCGGGTCGGCGAGTTGTTGCGCTCGGTTGGCCTGGCTGCCGCCGATGGCGAGAAATATCCCCACCAGTTCTCCGGCGGGCAAAGGCAGCGGATTTCGATCGCCCGGGCGCTGGCGACGCAGCCGGAGTTCCTGATCTGCGACGAGCCGACTTCTGCCTTGGATGTTTCGGTGCAAGCCCAGGTCTTGAACCTGATGAAGGATCTGCAGCGCGAACGCGGCCTGACCTATCTGTTCATCTCCCACAACCTGGCCGTGGTGCGCCATGTGGCGGACCAGGTGGGCGTCATGTATCTGGGTCGCATTGTTGAGCTGGCCGACAAGGCCGAGCTCTTCAGCGCGCCGCGCCATCCCTACACGCGGATGTTGCTGGATGCGATTCCGGACATCCACATGACGGGCCGCGCCCGGACGCCGGTGCAGGGTGAGGTGCCGAACCCGCTGAATCCGCCCAGCGGCTGCAGCTTTCACCCGCGCTGCCCGCTGGCCAACGAGCGCTGCAGCCGCGAGCGCCCATCACTGCAGGCCTTCAAGGGCATACAGGTGGCCTGCCACGCGGTCAGCGAGGGGCGCAGCTGAGCTGCTGCCCGACGGGATCAGCGAGGAGCGCTGGCGGGTGCGGCAGCCGGGGCGACAGCGGCCGGCTTGGGCAGCACCAAGGGCCCCTTTTGACCGCAGCCGGCAAGCAAGGCGCCGCCCAGCAGCAGTGGCGCCAGCCGCTGTGCCCATGACCCTGCGCGCGCTACGGTCAGACGCGAGGAACCTACACTCAGGTTTTGTGTTTTCATTCCTGCGAGTTTATCGGCCATGACCGCCACGCCTGTTGCCTGCCCTGACGCCACGCCCTTGTCGGACGCCGATTACCAACGGTTGAGCCGGGCGATGCTGGACCATATCGAGGCCACGCTGGATGCCTGGCTCGATCAGGATCTGGTCGATATCGACAGCCACCGCACCGGCGGCCTGCTGGAGCTGAGTCTGCCGGACCGCAGCAAGATTGTCCTCAACACCCAGCCGCCGCTGCAGGAGTTGTGGCTGGCCGCCAAGGCTGGTGGCTACCACTTCCGCTATGTGGACGGCCTGTGGCGCGATACCAAGACCGGTGTCGAATTCCTCACTGAGCTGTCAGCACAGTTGACGGCGCAGGCCCGCCAGAACCTGCAACTGCCGCCTTTGGCGCTCGCTGCTTCCTGAGGCCGGCTCACGGCGCGCTCAGCGCTTGAACAGGTCGAGGATGGATTTCTTTTCTTCCTCGGTGCCGCTGCGAGGCACGCCGCTGTCGTCATTGCTCAGCGCACGGACGCCGGCCGTGCCGGCATATTCGTCGTAGTACCACTCGCCATTGGCCTGCATCACGCCTTCGGGGGCGCTGGGTTCGCTGACGGGCACATTGCGCAAGGCGGTTGTCATGTACTCGATCCAGACCGGCAGCGACAGGCCGCCGCCGGTTTCGCGGTCGCCGAGCTTGCGCGGCTGGTCGTAGCCGATCCAGACCACGGCTACGACTTCGTGCTGGTAGCCGGCGAACCAGGCGTCCATCGAATCGTTGGTGGTGCCCGTCTTGCCATAGATATCGGGGCGCTTCAGCTGGGCCTGAGCCTTGGCGGCCGTACCGCTGCGCGTGACCTCCTGCAGCAGGCTGGTCATCATGAAGGCGTTGCGAGCCTCAATGGCGCGGGCCGATTCATCGAGTGCCTGTGGCGGCGCCTCATAGAGCAGCTTGCCCTTGTGGTCGGTCAGCTTGGCAATCAGCTGCGGCGCAATCCGATAACCGCCATTGGCAAAGACCGCATAGCCCTGCGCCATCTGCATCGGCGTGACCGATCCAGCGCCCAGAGCCATGGTCAGATAGGCCGGATGCTTGTCGGCCTCAAAACCGAAGCGGGTGATCCAGTCTTGGGCGTAGTGCACGCCAATCGACTGCAGCACGCGGATCGAGACCATGTTCTTGGACTTGGCCAGCGCGCGGCGCAAGGGCAGTGGGCCATCGAAGGTGCCGTCGTAGTTCTTCGGTTCCCAGGGCTGGCTGCCCGTTGTGGTGGCGTCAAAGAACAGCGGCGCGTCATTCACCACGGTGCTGGGCGTGAAGCCTTTTTCAAGCGCGGCCGAGTAGATGAAGGGCTTGAAACTGGAGCCAGGCTGACGCCAGGCCTGGGTGACGTGGTTGAACTTGTTCTTGGCGTAGTCAAAGCCGCCGACCATGGCGCGGATGCGACCGTCGCGCGGATCCATCGCGATAAAGGCGCCTTCGACCTCGGGCAGTTGCGTGACGGACCACTCGCCTTTGGCGCCCTTGATCACGCGAATCACCGCCCCGCGCCGGATGCGCGTCTTCGGATTGCCGCGCTCAGACAGGCCCGAGGTAGCGGGCTTCAGCCCTTCGCCGCTGATGCTGATGGCCTCACCGCTTTGCAGCACCGCCTGCACCTTCTTCGGATCGGCCTCGAGCACGACGGCGGCCAGCAACTCGTCGTTGGCCGGGTGATCGCCCAGTGCTTCGGCGATGCGGCTGTCCACCTCCTTGGGGTCGGCCGGCAGGTCAACATAGGCCTCGGGGCCGCGATAGACCTGGCGCCGCTCGAAATCCATGATGCCTCGACGCAGGGCCCGGTAGGCGGTGTTTTGCTCTTCTGACTTGAGCGTCAGGTAGACGTCCAAGCCGCGGCTGTAGGCCTCATCACCATACTGATTGAAGATCAGCTGCCGGGCGGCTTCGGCCACGAACTCTGCATGTGAACTCGACTCCGCGACTTGCCGGTAGCGCAGCACCTCGGCCTTGGCCGCGGCGTGCTGGGCCTCGTTGATATAGCCGTTCTCCAGCATCCGGTCGATGATGTAGCGCTGGCGCACCGTGGCGCGGCGCGGGTTGTTGATTGGGTTGTAGGCCGATGGTGCCTTGGGCAGGCCGGCCAACATGGCGGCCTCGGCCACGCTGATGTCCTTCAGCGGCTTGCCAAAATAGACCTCGCTGGCAGCGGCAAAGCCGTAGGACTTGTGCCCCAGAAAGATCTGGTTCATATAGATCTCGAGAATCTTTTCCTTGCTCAGCGCATGTTCGATCTTCAGCGACAGCAGGATTTCGTAGATCTTGCGCGTCAGTGTCTTCTCGGTCGAGAGATAGAAATTGCGCGCGACCTGCATGGTGATCGTTGACGCACCCTGGCTGCGCGCTTCGCCAACGTTGGCGAGGCCGGCCCGGACGATGCCCAGGTAATCGACGCCGCCATGTTGGTAGAAACGAGCATCTTCGATGGCCAGCACCGCATCCTGCATGACCTTGGGAATCTTGCCGATGGGCAGATAGTTGCGCCGTTCCTCACCGAATTCGCCAAGCAACACGCCGTCGCTCGACAGGACGCGCAGGGGCAGCTTGGGGCGATAGTCTGTCAGCCCGGAGATGTCAGGCAGATTCGGGTAGGCCACAGCCAGCGCCAGGCCCGCCAGCAGGGCACCTGCTCCCGCCAAGCCGGCCAGCAGGCTGAAGACCAATAGCAGTCCGCGACCGAGACGGCTGCTGCCTCGCCGCTCTGCGCCATCGGCGGTATTCGACTCTTGCGACTTCGCAGACTTTTTCGCGGCTTGGCTCATGAGGTTCCAGTCAGTGCGGCGCATTATAGAAAGCGCATCTGTTGCAGATCGGTAAGTCAGCTGCTGCACATTTTTGGGGCAGGGAATTCCCTGGAGGCCCGTTTTTCAAGGCTTTGTCGGCACTCGACGCGTGTATGTTTCGCAACGTGGTGTTACCTTCTGCTGGCGTGAAAGGTTGGGCCGTCAAAGGCTTTGCTGCTAGCATTCAAGTAACTTATTAACAGTCCGGCGCACGAGCGCGCGCGTTGGGAGATCGCGTCATGGGAATACTTGACGTACTGCTGGGTCGCAAGCATCCACCCGTGATCGGCTTGGACATCAGCTCATCGAGTGTCAAGTTGGTCGAGTTGAGTCAGAGCAAAAGTGGCGATCTGGTGCTTGAGCGCTTCGCCATGGAATCGTTCGAGCGCGGCTGGATTGCTGACGGTCAGATCGAAAAATTCGACGAGGTCGCTGATGCGGTGCGGCGTGTCGTCGCTCGCAGCGGCACCAAGACCCGCGATGCGGTGCTGGCCATGCCTCAATCGGCTGTGATTACCAAAAAAATCATGCTGCCAGCCGGCTTGCGTGAAGAGGAATTGGAAATCCAGGTCGAGGCCGAAGCCAATCAATACATCCCATTCTCGTTGGATGAGGTGAGTCTGGATTTCTGCGTCATTGGGCCGAGTCCGACTTCGGTCGGCGACGTTGAGGTGTTGATTGCCGCCTCACGCAAGGACAAGGTCCAGGATCGCCAGGGTTTGGCTGAGGCAGCAGGCTTGCGGCCGGTGGTGCTCGATATCGAGTCCCACGCTTCTCGGCTTGCCGTGGGCCGCCTGGTTTCAAATCTGCCGGGTGGCGGCAAGGACGCCTTGGTGGCTTTGTTTGAAATCGGTGCCGATACCACCAGTCTCAAGGTGCTGCGCGATGACGAAATGCTGTATGACCGTGATCAGGCCTTTGGTGGCTCGCAACTGACACAGCTGATTTCACGGCAGTACGGATTCTCTTTTGAAGAGGCTGAACAAAAGAAACTCAGCAACGATCTTCCTGAGGATTTCGAAACCGCTGTGCTGCAGCCCTTTGTTGACAGCCTCTCGCAGGAAATCGGCCGCGCGCTGCAGTACTTCTTTACCAGCACGCCGCACCACAAAGTGCATTACGTGATGATCGCCGGCGGCACTGCAACCTTGCCTGGCCTCAAGGACCGCGTGACCGAACTCACGGGGTTTGCCTGCATGGTGGTCAATCCCTTTGAAAACATGGCGCTCGGCTCCTCGGTGCGCGAAGTTCGCTTGCAGCGCGAGGCTCCCGCTTATCTGACCGCCTGCGGTCTGGCGATGCGGAGGTTCTTCCAGTGATTCTGATCAATCTGCTTCCCTACCGGGAAGAGAAGCGCAAGCGTCGCAAGACGGCGTTTTTTGCCGGGCTGGCGCTGTCTGCCCTGGTGGGGGCACTGGTTGTGGCGGCGGTGATGCTCGTGCTGCAGCAACTGACTGCGCAACAGGCCGTCCGCAATCAGTACCTCAGCAATGAAATCACGCGCCTGGAAGGCCAGATCAAGGACATTGCTAATCTCAAGGCTGAGATCGAATCGCTGAAATCCCGGCAAAGCAAGGTTGAGGATTTGCAGGCTGATCGCAATACGCCCGTGCATTTGCTCAATGAATTGGCCAAGCTGGTTCCTGAGGGCGTGTATCTCACTAGCATCAAGCAAGCCGACAAGGTCATCACGCTCACTGGTCTGGCTCAGACCAACGAGCGCGTGTCCGAGTTCATGCGCAATACGACGCGCAGCTCCGAGTGGCTGGACAAGCCCGAACTGCTGGAAGTGAGGCTGGCCAATGTGGCTGCCAATACCCGTGACCAGAAACGCTTGTTTGACTTCTCGATGAAGGTGCTGATCAAGACGCCGCAGGCCGAGCCTGCTCCGGGCACTCCGGGCCAGAAGAAGGGCTGAAGACAAGCATGGCGACCAAGTCGAAATCGTTGAACTTTGATGTCAACGCCTGGTTCGAGGACATCTCTGACCAGTTTCGCGACCTCAATCCGAATGAACCCGGTCAATGGCCCGCAGCACCGAAGGCGGCCGCCTTTTCGCTCGTGACCATTGTCGTGATGGTGCTGGGCTGGGTGTTGGTGCTCTCCGACGTCCAGACAGCACTGGATGCTGAAAAGGATAAAGAGCCCAAACTGCGCCAGGACTACAGCGCAAAGCTCTCGCAGGCGGTCAATCTGCCCGAGCTACGCAAGCAAAAGAGTCAGGTCGAGGAGTACGTGACCCAGCTCGAGAAGCAGCTTCCCGGCAAGGCCGAGATGGACGCGATGCTGTCAGATATCAACCAGGCTGGCGTTGGCCGTGGCCTGCAGTTCGAGCTGTTTCGCCCCGGTCAAGTGGTGCTGAAAGACTTTTATGCCGAGCTGCCCTTCTCGCTGAGGGTGTCTGGGCGCTATCACGATATCGGTGCGTTCACCGCTGACATCTCCAATCTCTCGCGCATCGTGACCCTGCACAACCTGAGCATCGTTGCACCAACTGGCAAGGACGTCGCTTCTGGGACCCTGGCGATGGAGGCGACGGCTCGCACCTATCGTTACCTCGATACGGGCGAGGTCGAGGAACAGAAGAAGAGTGCCCGTGCCGCGGGAGCGAAGAAATGAAGGCTGTATTCTGGCGCTCGGTGCGCGCGCTGGCGGCGATTTCTGTCGTGGCGTCTATGAGCGGCTGCGCAGAAGACGTTGACGAACAGCGTCAATGGATGGAGCAGCAGCGGCGAACCGCGAGAGCGACGGTGAAGCCGCTCTTGCCGCCGAAGAAGTTCCTGCCGCAGCCCTATGAGAGTGCCGGCACTGTTGATCCCTTCAGTACGCAAAAGCTGAGCGTGGCGATCAAGCAAGAAGCCACTCAGCCGAATTCCTTGCTGGCCGCCGAGATGAGCCGACGACGCGAGCCGCTCGAAGCCTATCCGCTGGACAGCATGAGCATGGTGGGCAGTCTGAACCGGCAGAACCGGCTTTATGCCCTGCTGAAGGTGGACAAGCTGCTGTTCCAGGTCAAGGCGGGCGACTACATCGGCCAGAACTTCGGCCGGGTGGTGAAGATCTCAGAGACGGAAATCAATTTGCGAGAAGTCGTCCAGGATGCTGCTGGCGAATGGGTGGAGCGCACCAGCACACTCCAACTTCAGGAGACGGGACGATGAGTATTTGCCAGGAGACGCAGAACATGAGGATGACGCGCAGTCTAGGTTTGGGGCTGTGCCTGGCTCTGGGCCTGTCCATGCAGGCGTGGGCGGAGAACGCCATTCGTGCCATCAACAGCGTGCAGCAGGCCGGTACCGAGCTGATCCGCATCGAGCTATCCGAAAGCTTGAGCGAACTGCCTCGCGGCTTCACGGTGCAAAGCCCGCCGCGCATCGCCATTGATCTGCCCGGCATCGTCAACGGCATGGGGCGTTCGGCTGTCGACATCAACCAGGGCAATCTACGTTCCGCTGTCGTGGCGCAGGCAGGTGAACGAACCCGTGTCGTCCTCAATCTCCGTCAGGCCTCGGGATACAAGGCTCGCCTGGAGGATAAGGCGCTGGTCATTATTCTCGACGCTGCTCAGTCGGCTGCCACGACGGCCAGCAGTGGTGACGCAGTGCATTTCGCGGCCAGCCTAAACAATGCGCCACAGGCCCTGCGGGATATCGATTTTCGTCGTGGACAGGATGGTGCCGGTCGGGTGGTGGTCAATCTGCCCAGCAACCAGGTTGGCGTCGATATCCAGCAGGTTGGCCAGAATCTGGTCGTCGAGTTCCTGCGCTCCAGTGTTCCTGACAGCCTGAAGCGTCGCCTCGATGTGACAGACTTCGGCAGCCCGGTGCAAACGGTGACGACGACGCAGAACGGCGACAAGGTGCGCATGGTGATCGAGCCCAAGGGCTCGTGGGAACACAGCGCCTACCAAAGCGACAACCAGTTCGTGCTTGAAGTCAGGCCGCAAAAGGTGGACCCTAACAAGCTGGTGGCTGGCCCCGGATTTGCGGGTGACAAGCTTTCCCTGAACTTCCAGAACATTGAAGTTCGCGCGTTGCTGCAGGTGATTGCCGACTTCACCAACTTCAACGTCGTGACCAGCGATTCGGTCACCGGCAGTGTGACGCTGCGCCTGAAGGATGTCCCTTGGGATCAAGCGCTGGACATCATCATGCAGGCCAAGGGGCTCGGACTGCGCAAGTCCGGGAATGTGCTGTGGATCGCGCCCAAGGATGAGCTCTCAGCCAAGGAAAAGGTTGATCTGGAAGCCAAGGCTCAGATCGCTCAGTTGGAGCCACTGCGTACGCAGTCGATTCAGTTGAACTACACCAAGGCGGAGGAAGTCGCCAAGGGCTTGACCGGGCAATCCTCGGGGCAGAGCGGCGGCGGTAGCAATGCCACGCGCATTCTGTCCTCGCGCGGCAGTGTCATCTTTGAAAGCCGGACCAACCAACTGTTCCTAACCGACATTCCCTCCAAGCTGGAAGAGATCATGTCGATGATCGCCAAGATAGACGTGCCGGTTCGGCAGGTTTTGATCGAGGCTCGCATCGTCGAAGCGGACGACAAGTTCGGCCGCGCCCTGGGTGTCAAACTGGGCGCTTCAGATGTGCGCGGCCTGAATGGTGGTGTGCCTGGCTACAACGTCGGTGGCAGCAACTACGTAACGATTGGCGGCAACTACACCGCTGTTGGCTCGCAGACGCTTCAGGCGCCCAAATCGGACTACGCCAACACGCAGTTCATCAATCTGCCCGCATCCAGCGTGCAGGGCACCTTGCCAGCGACTTTTGCCTTGTCCTTGTTCAATGCGACGGCCAATCGCTTTTTGAATCTGGAACTGTCAGCGCTGGAAGCCGATGGCAAGGGCAAGATTGTTTCCAGTCCACGTGTCATCACAGCGGATCAGGTCAAGGCGCTGATTGAACAAGGCGAAGAAATTCCCTATCAGACCGCGACCTCAAGCGGTGCAACGGCCGTTACTTTCAAGAAGGCGAACTTAAAGCTGGAAGTGACGCCCCAGATCACGCCTGAGGGGAACGTGATTCTTGAAGTTGACGTCAACAAGGACAGCCGCGGTGACCTGACACCACAGGGCTATGCAATCAACAACAAGCATGTCAAGACACAGGTGCTTGTTGAGAACGGCGGCACGGTTGTGATTGGGGGCATCTTCACCATTGAAGAGCGCGATGATGTGCGCAAGGTGCCTTTGCTCGGCGATGTGCCGATTGTCGGCAACCTGTTCCGCAACAATGCGCGTCTGAGCAACAAAACGGAATTGCTGATCTTCATCACGCCCAAGGTCGTGAGTGACCGGGTGACGGTCCGCTAAGCTGAGTAGGCAGATGGCTGTGACAGTCATCGTGCAAGGAGAGAAATGAAATGAAGACGATATTGCAAGCCGGCGGACGGTGGTTGCTTGCCTGTGGCGCATCACTGTCACTGCTGCTGAGCGCCTGTGGGGGCGGGGGGAGTGCAGGCACGCCAGTGTTGGGCGGTGGCGGCGGAACAACGCCGAGCACTTTGACTGACCTGGCGATCGTCGCTGACAAGACGAGTATTCCGAATACGGGTTCTGATGTCGTCAACTTGACGATCACAGCACTCGCACAGGGAAACGCTGCGCTCATCGGTACGGAAGTGCCGGTGACCGTAGAGGTCGACGCGGGCGCCATCGTCATTCCGGCGGCCAAGACCACTGACAAAGCCAGCGGTCAGTTGCTGGCGAAAGTGTCGCTGGTTGACCGTACCAGCCGTACCATCAATGTGACGGCGACCTCGGGTTCGATCTCGAAGAAGTTCAGCTTCAACGTTGTTGATGCAGTGAACGGTAGCAAGGTCGCTGACCTGGCCGTGGTGCTGTCCAAAGCCACGATGGCCAACAATGGTTCAGAGCAGTTGACTGCGACAGTGACCTCACTTGATGCCAATCGGTCGGCGATTGGCGGGGTACCTGTATCTCTGCGGATTGTTGACGTTGGTGATGCCTTTGTTCAGGCTGATGGTGGTGCAACTTCCACCGACGCGGCCTCGGGGCAGTTGAACGCCAAGGTCTCGCTCGGCAACAACCATACCAATCGCCGGGTTGCGCTGACGGTCAGTAGTGGAACAGTGACGCGCTCGGTGAGCTTCGATGTGGTGGACGCCGCAACTGGTTCGGTCGGCGTCGCCTCCGACCTGAGCCTGACATTGAACAAGCTGACCGTCGGGAATTCCGGTTTGGATACCGTCGATGTCGTAGTTACCGCCGTGGATGCCAACCGCAATGCCGCAGCCGGTGTCGAAGTGATCTTTGCGGTTGACAACAACGCCGTGCTGGTGCCATCTGCGAAGGCGACGGATGCCAAGGGCGAAATCAAGGCGACAGTGAGCATTGGTTCTGATCGCTCGAATCGCCTGGTCACCGTGACTGCCACCAGCAAGACACTGAAGCGCACAGCTGCGTTCTCAGTCAATGGGGCCAAGTTGCAGGCCACCTTGCAGCCTGGCACTTTGAATGCAGGTGATGCCGGCACGGTGGAATACACGCTGACCGACATCAACGGCAATCCGATGCCGAACTTTGCGATTACAGCTACCGGGCCATCCGGGCTTGGTGGTGCTGGCACCACCGATAGTTCGGGCAAGTGGGTGTACAGCTACGTCGCTGCAGGCAGCGGCCCGACCTCCATCATTGCGGCAGCAGGGGGGATCGGAGTTGCCAGTACCGTGCAGATCAATGCTGCGGTTCCGGTTGCAGTTGGCACGATCCAGTCCGCTACGTTTACTGCCACGCCCAACGTCGTCGCGGTGAATGCGCTTGGCAAGTCGGACAACCGTTCGGAGATGCGCCTCCTTTTCCGGGGGGCCAACAATGCGCCGGTGGCGAACGTGCGGGCACGTATTGGATTTGGCGCCAATGCAACTTCAACTGATGCCACCATCAGTTCGGGTGCCGACAAGATTGTCTACTCCGATCTGAATGGTGTGGCAGCGTTCAGCGTAGTGGCTGGGCAGCGTTCAAGCCCGACTCAACAACTCAAGGTCTTTGCTTGCTACCAAATCGACGATTCTGTCGAGCAGATTGCAAGCTGCCCTAGCAATAGGCTCTTGAGCGTCAGTTTGACTATCGTGGAGCAACCAGTCTCAGTCTCTATTGGCACGAATGGACTGATTGGCGAAGGCGCAACAGGCCTGACGTATACACAGGATTACACGGTACTGGTTGTTGATGCAGCCGGGAATCCGAAGTCGAATGTGCAGATCTCGCCGGTGATTGATCTCCTGCAATACCGCAAGGGCGACTGGTCTTTTGATACGGTGAACAAAATTTGGGTCCAATCCGTGCAGATCCGTTGCGCCAACGAAGACGCGTTGATTGGTGGTTATCGGAATGGAACTATTGAAGCAGGCGAAGATATCAATGGTTCCGGCCAGCTTGATCCTCGCAAGTCTGATGTATCGATCTATATGGTCGGTTCCACCAAGACTGACGCAAGTGGCTTGGCGACCGTGCGAATTGAATTCCTGAAGAGTGTCGCATCCTGGGTTGAGTTCTCGATTCAAGCGAGCGCGAGTGGCGTGATCAGCCCGCCGGCTTGGTTTGGGCGCATGCCCTTGGCCGGTGCGCCCAACACCTTGTTTGGGCCGGAACGGTGGCTGCCTGTGCCGCTGAGCGTCATCAAGTCCGAGGCGACACCGCCGTTTGCGTTGAGCCCCTACGGCATAAGCAATAGCTGCTCAAGTCCAAATTGAGTGTTGAGTTCAATTGAAAGTCGCTCTGGTCGGCATGCCCGGCGGAGGCAAGTCCAGTGTCGGGCGCGGCTTGGCGCGCCAGTTGGGTCTTGGCTTTGCTGACTCCGACAGCCTGATCGAGCAGCGTATCGGCGGCACGATCCGGCAGTTTTTCGACGAACATGGAGAAGACGCTTTCCGCAGCCTGGAACAGCAGGCCATCACCGATCTGCTGACGCAGCCCGGTGATGCGGTGATCGCCACCGGCGGGGGCGCTGTGCTCAGGCCGAGCAACCGGGCGGCACTGCGAGCAGGTGCAACCGTGGTCTATTTGCACTCGTCGCCAGAAGAGCTGTTCCGGAGGCTGCGCCACGACACTCAGCGGCCACTGCTTCAGGTGGCCGACCCTCTGCGCAAACTGCGGGAGCTC
This sequence comes from Roseateles aquae, assembly GCF_032337115.1. Classification (NCBI taxonomy): domain Bacteria; kingdom Pseudomonadati; phylum Pseudomonadota; class Betaproteobacteria; order Burkholderiales; family Sphaerotilaceae; genus Roseateles; species Roseateles aquae. The sequence goes on along the minus strand of NZ_JAVXZY010000013.1, from coordinate 57,367 downwards.
TATGCGCAACGCGACCCGGCTTACCGTCAATGTGCCCATTTCGTTCTCGAGACGGGCCGGCCGTCAGTGGCCTCGCTGGTAAACATGGTGGCGATGCAACTGGAACTGGCTGGTGTGATGGATGGCCGAAGCGGCCAGTCGGCACCGCTGAACACCGCCAACTAAAGCAGGTCGGCGCCTGCCGGTTGCTATGGTGCCAGGGTGTGTGCTGGAGCAGGCCTTAAACTGGCCAATGATGAATACATTGAGCCACACCTTGCCTTCCGTTGATGCCGTCCGAATCGCACTGGCCGAGCGTAGCTACGACATCCTGATCGGCGGCGGCCTATTGGATCGAGCCTGTAGCTGGACTGGCCTACCCAGGGCTGCCACCGCCCTGATCGTCAGCAACACAACCGTTGCCCCGCTGTATCTGGCGCGCGTCAAAGCACAGCTGCAGTTGCATTACAAGCAAGTTCTGCAGCTCGAGCTCGACGACGGCGAGGCATACAAAGACTGGGCCTCGCTGAACCGTATTGCCGACACGCTGCTGGCCGCTGCAGCTGATCGCAAGACAGTTTTGTTCGCGCTAGGCGGTGGCGTCGTTGGCGATATGACCGGCTTTGCCGCGGCGATTTATATGCGCGGTGTTCCCTTCGTGCAGATCCCGACTACCTTGCTCTCGCAAGTCGATTCTTCGGTCGGCGGCAAGACGGCCATCAATCATCCGCTGGGCAAGAACATGCTCGGGGCCTTCTATCAACCTGAACGGGTGATTGCCGATCTGGACACGCTGGACACCTTGCCGGCCCGCGAGCTGTCGGCGGGGCTGGCCGAGGTGATCAAGTACGGCCCGATTGCCGATGCATCGTTCCTCGACTGGTTGGAAGCGAATCTGCCAGCCTTGCTGGCGCGAGACAAGCAAGCACTGGCCTATGCCGTGCGCCGCAGCTGCGAGATCAAGGCCGCCGTTGTCGGTCAGGATGAGCGTGAGCAGGGGCTGCGGGCGATCCTGAACTTCGGCCACACCTTTGGCCACGCCATTGAAACGGGGCTGGGATACGGTGAATGGTTGCATGGCGAAGCCGTCGGTTGCGGCATGGTGCTGGCCAGCGATCTGTCGGTCCGGCTGGGCTTGATGCCTGGCAGTTTCCTGACGCGCATGACTCGGCTGATCCAGGCGGCCGGCCTGCCCGTGAAGGCGCCGGATCTGGGCACGTCGCGCTATCTGGAGCTGATGCGCATGGACAAGAAGTCGGAAGCGGGCGAGATCCGTTTCGTCGTCATCGAAGCCTTGGGCCGTGCCGGCATGCGCAGTGCCAGCGACGAGCTGGTTAACGAGGTTCTTCAGGCTCACCTGGCTTGATCCGAGCGGGAGCCGTGATGACGATCGCAGCACTTGCTCCCTACGCCAGCCATGCTGCCCGCAGCCGAGGGCGACGCCACGCCGAGGCCGACGCGCCAACGCGCAGCTGTTTTCAGCGTGACCGCGATCGCATCGTCCACAGTACGGCGTTTCGCCGCCTGGTCTACAAGACCCAGGTCTTTCTGAACCATGAGGGAGATCTGTTCCGGACCCGTTTGACGCACTCGCTGGAGGTTGCCCAGCTGGGGCGCTCGATTGGGCGCAGCCTGCGGCTGGATGAAGACCTGATCGAGACGATTGCGCTGGCGCACGATCTCGGCCATACACCGTTCGGTCATGCGGGACAGGATGTGCTGGACGAGTGCATGGCCGCTGACGGCGGCTTTGAACACAATCTGCAAAGCCTGCGGGTGGTCGATCAGCTGGAGCAGCGCTATCCGGCTTTTGATGGCCTGAATCTCTGCTACGAAAGCCGTGAGGGCATCCTCAAGCACTGTGCGCGCAGCAAGGCCGAGCAGCTTGAAGCGCAGGAGCCGCAGGGTGTCGCCTACCGTTTCCTGCATGGGTTTCAACCCAGCCTGGAGGCGCAACTCTGCAATCTGGCCGACGAGGTGGCCTACAACGCTCACGATATCGACGACGGCGTGCGCTCCGGTTTGCTTGAGCTGGAGCAGTTGCGCGAGGTGCCACTGGTCGACCGCTATCTGCGCGAAACCCTGTCGGCCTACCCGCAGCTGCAGGGCAAGCGCCTGTTGTTTGAGACGATACGGCGCATGCTGTCTCAGCAGGTCTACGACATCGTCGATGCCAGCTCCGCTGCCATCGAGGCCGCCGCGCCGGCGGATGAGCATGCCGTACGCCAGGCGCCGCCCTTGATCCGCTTCAGCAGCGAGATGCGTCGCGAGAGCAGTGCACTGAAGAAGTTTCTCTTTGCCAAGCTGTACCGCCATCCGCAAGTCCAGGCGCAGCGGCAGAAGGCCGAGCAGGTCTTGCGCGAGCTGTTCTCGATCTACCGGGCTGATCCTGGCTTGCTGCCCGATGGGGGCGATGGCTCGCGTTCCCATGCCCGCGCCTGTGCGGACTACATCGCCGGCATGACGGATCGTTTTGCGCTGAAAGAGCACGAGCGACTGACGGGTCGACGCCTGTTCGACTAGCGCAGCGCTCGGGAGGGCGCATAAGCTGGACTTGCGGCCCACCAACGCAAGTGTGGCCAGCATCAAACTGTTGCCTGATAATAAATGGGGTCAGACTCAACTGGATTCCATGATGGCCCGACTTGCCCGCTTGGCGCTGCCCGAACAGCCTCATTACCTGCTGCTGCGCGGTCACAACCGGCAGGCCATCGTCAGTGACGACAGAGACAGGGAGCAGTTGCTGGCCTGCCTGCATGACTGTGCAGCCACGCAGAAACTGGCCATGCACGCCTACGCGCTGTGTAGTTCCGAGTTGCATCTGCTGCTCACGCCGCCGCAGGCTGTGGCGATCAGCCGGGCCATGCAATCTTTCGGGCGACGCTACGTCGCCTGGTTCAACAAGCGCCATGGTCGCAGCGGAACCTTGTGGGATGGTCGATTCCGCTGCGCGCCCTTGGAAGCCGAGCGGCATCTGCTGGCCGCCATGCGCTGCATCGACAGCCAGCCTCTTGCCGCTGGCGAAGCGCTGCAGGCGGGTGATTCGCCCTGGTCCAGCTGTGCCCACCACCTGGGACGCCGACGCGATCCCCTGGTCTATGACCATCCGCAATACTGGGCCTTGGGTAACACCCCGTTCGAGCGCGAACTGGCCTACAGCCGCTTGCTGGACGAGGGCTGTAGCGAGGCCGAGCGGAGCATCTTCATGGCCGCCGTGCAGCGCGGCTTGCCGCTGGGGGGTGATGCTTACCTCAGTGCGCTGGCTCAAGACAGGGATAGGCCGTTGCGGGCGCGACCGCGAGGCCGCCCACGCAAGACACTGGCTTGAATGTGCCTTTACTGTGTCCCTAATAAAAACTGATGTAACTCACTAAAACTTTAAATCACACTCTGACCCCATTTATTCTTGCTTGTTGCATTTGCTGCAGCGCAGTAATCTTCGCCGCATTGATGTTTTGCGCGGAGATAGGTGATGGCGACTTCCACAGGGCCCGACGCCCAAGAGATTCAAGCATTGGCCGAACAGGGCCTGTACCGGCCGGCCAATGAGAAGGACGCCTGCGGCCTTGGCTTCGTGGCCCATATCAAGGGCCAGAAGGCGCACAGCATCGTTCAGCAGGGCCTGAAAATCCTTGAGAACCTCGATCACCGCGGCGCCGTTGGCGCCGATGCGCTGATGGGCGATGGCGCCGGCATCCTGATCCAGATTCCGGACGAGTACTACCGCGAGGAAATGGCCAAGCAAGGCGTCGTGCTGCCACCCCCGGGCGAGTACGGCGTTGGCATGATCTTCCTGCCCAAGGAGCACGCCTCCCGCCTGGCCTGCGAGCAGGAGCTGGCACGCGCGATCAAGGCCGAGGGTCAGGTCTTGCTGGGCTGGCGTGATGTGCCGGTCGATGCCGAGCTGCCGATGTCGCCCACCGTACGCGAGAAAGAACCGATCATCCGGCAGATCTTCATCGGCCGCGGCACCGACATCATCGTGCCCGATGCACTGGAACGTAAGCTCTATGTGATCCGCAAGACGGCGTCCAGCGCCATCCAGGCGCTGAAGCTGACGCACAGCCGCGAGTACTACGTGCCCAGCATGAGCTGCCGCACGGTGATCTACAAGGGGCTGCTGCTGGCCGATCAGGTGGGCAAGTACTACAAGGACCTCGCTGATCCGCGCGTGGTCTCGGCAATCGCGCTGGTGCACCAACGCTTCTCGACCAACACCTTCCCCGAGTGGCCGCTGGCCCACCCCTACCGCATGGTCGCCCACAACGGCGAGATCAACACGGTCAAGGGCAATTTCAACTGGATGCGCGCTCGCGAAGGCGTGATGAAGTCGCCGGTGCTGGGCGAGGACCTGAAGAAGCTCTACCCGATCAGCTTCGAGCATCAATCCGACACGGCCACCTTCGACAACGCGATCGAACTGCTGACCATGTCCGGCTACCCGCTGGCCCATGCGGCGATGATGATGATCCCCGAGGCCTGGGAGCAGCATGAGCTGATGGACGAGCGCCGCCGCGCCTTCTACGAGTATCACGCGGCAATGATGGAGCCCTGGGACGGCCCGGCCGCGATGGTCTTCACCGATGGTCGCCAGGTCTGCGCGGCGCTGGATCGCAACGGCCTGCGCCCGGCGCGCTACTGCGTGACCGACGACGATCTGGTCGTGCTGGCGTCCGAGAGCGGCGTGCTGCCGATTCCCGAGAACAAGATCGTCAAGAAGTGGCGCCTGCAGCCGGGCAAGATGTTCCTGATCGATCTGGAGCAGGGCCGCATCGTTGACGATGAAGAGCTGAAGAACCAGTTCGCCAATGCGCGCCCGTACCGGCAGTGGATCGAGAACGTCCGCGTCAAGCTGGACGATATCGCCGTCGGTGCCGATGCCAAGCCG
>NZ_JAVXZY010000013.1:0-47500 GCF_032337115.1 Roseateles aquae | reverse complement strand
TCCAAGGGGGGTGTTCAGATGTGCAGTATTCACGACCTGGCAGCGCGGCGCTGCCGACAATTGCCAGCAACAGAGGTCGACAAGCCCTCAGTACCGTCCATCCAAGCAGTGTCAGGAATCATCATGCGAGCTCAGGGCCAGCCGTATCGCCAGCAAGCCGGATTCACCCTTGTCGAGTTGATGATTGCTGTGGCCATCGTTGGCATCCTTACCGCCGTTGCGTTGCCAAGCTACCGAGACTATGTCCGACGTGGGCAATTGCCTGAAGGCGTGGCTGCGTTGGCGGATTTCCGGATCAAGCTTGAGCAGTACTACCAGGACAACCGCAAGTACGGCACGACAACCTGTGCGGATGGCACCAATGCCCCGGCCTGGGGCAGCTTCAGTGCTACCAGCTATTTCACCTACAGCTGTACCCTCAGCAGTTCCGGTCAGGGCTATTTGTTGACAGCAACAGGCGCCAAGGGGCAGGCCAGTGGGCACATTTACACGCTGGATCACAACAACAGCAAGGCCACGACAGAGTTCAAGGGTGCGACTTCGAGCAAGACCTGCTGGCTGTTGAGGGGTGACGAATGCTAGGCATCCCGGTATCAGTGCATCGGCAGCGAGGTCTGACGCTGATCGAACTCGTGGTTGTGCTGGCCATCTTTGGTTTTGCGCTTGCCGCCGCGATGCCCAGCGTCAGCCAGTGGATGCGCAATCTGTCGGTGCGCAACACGGCGGAGTCGATGCGTGCCGCAGTCGAGCGTGCCCGACTTGAAGCACTGCGTCGCAACACGTCGATGGGTTTCTGGCTGGTCGAGGACTCGACCAGCAAGGTGCTCACCGGTAAATGCACGCAGTCAGTTTCCGGTCCATCGTGGGTGGTCAGCGTCAATAGCCCGGAGGGGGCCTGCGATGTTGCCCCTTCATCGGTCAACGAGCCCAAGATCGTGGATTCTTGGTCGCCCAGCAACAGTGGCGGAGCAGTGACCGTGGCGGGCACCGATGCCGATGGCAATGCCGTCGACAACGTCGTGTTCAACAGCCTTGGCCAGGCGCAGGCGGGCGGCCTGGCAACGATAGACATCAGTGACAGCACGAGCGGCAGCACCGCATTGCGCGTGATGATCGGTGCCGGTGGTTCGATCCGGCTGTGCATGCCCAGCGCCGCTGTTGGCGATGCACGCCGTTGCTAAGGGGCGCAAATTGAAGCAACTGCCGATCGTCAGCCGACGGAGCCGGAAAAGCCAGCAAGGCATCGCCTTGCTGGAGGCCCTGGTTGGTATCCTGATATTTGCCTTTGGTGTGCTCGGCCTGGTTGGCCTTCAGGCTTCGATGACTCGAGCGCAGTCCAGCGCCAAGGTGCGAGCCGACGCGGCCAATCTGGCCAGTGAATTGGTCGGCATCATGTGGTCCGATGCCGCAGCGAATCTGGCGAGCTACGGTGGGAATGCATGCGCCAGCTATGCACGCTGCAAGGACTGGCAGGACAAGGTCGTTCGCGAGTTACCTGGCGGTAGTTCCAGGGTCACCATAGTCGATGCCACGACCGGTGAGGTCGCTATCCATATTGGCTGGAGTGTGCCCAACGAGGGCGCCCACCAATATGACACCTCAGCTTGGGTGCAGCCATGAAGTCAGTGAATCACACTCATCGCAGACCCCTTCAGACTGGCTTCTCGCTGGTAGAAGTCTCGGTCGGCTTGCTGATCGGTTTGCTCTGCACGCTGGTAATCGCAACCGTACTGAGCTCAGCCGAGGGGCAGCGGCGGGGCACGACACAGGGAAGTGACGCGCAAGTCAGCGGTAGCCTTGCCCTGTACTCAATCCAGCGCGAGCTGCTGATGGCCGGCTATGGATTCGCCAGCGAAGCGCCGGCGCTGGGCTGCTCGTTGCAAGCGTCCTTTGGCGGCGTGGCAGCCGCGCAAATGCCGGCCGTGCTGGCGCCGGTGCTGATCACTCAAGGCGCCGCCGGTGCCAGTGACCAACTTCGGGTGATATCGAGCTCCAAGTTCATCGACCCCCGTCCGGCCACCCTGTCGACCGTGGGTTACACCATCCCGTCGCGCATCATCGGTCCGCACTACGACCCCAACGCGGTCGGAGGCGTGCAACCCAAGACCAGCTACAACGTGTTTTCGTCAATCAGCATCCGTCAGGGTGACTTGATGGTGGCCGTGATCGGTGCAAATCAGCCCTGCGGCATGTTCCAGGTCACCGGCGTGCCTGGTGCGCAGGTGGTTCCGCGAGCTGACGATCAGGCGGGCTGGAACGCCGCCAAGCATCCGGCGCAGGCAACAGTTGACGGGGCCTTCCTCGTCAATCTCGGGCGCATGGTTGACATCATCTATTCGGTGGATGCGAACCGGCGCCTGTTGGCCGCGGCGCTTGACACCAGCAATCTGAGCCGCAACAGCGTCGAGTTGCAGGGCAATATCGTCATGTTCAAGGCGATGTATGGACGCTCGGCGGCAGGCAACGGTGTCGTTGATACCTACGACTACACGACCCCCAGCAACAACGCCGAATGGCAGAACGTGCTGGCCGTTCGCATCGCCGTCTTGGCGCGCAGCAGCCAGTTTGAAAAGGATGAGGTCACGCCAGCCGTACCGCAATGGGATGTAGGGACGACCGGAACGGTAGCGGACGCGGCCACATGCGGCGCGAGCAAGTGTGTCGCCATGGACATATCGAGTCAGAGCGACTGGAAACACTATCGCTACAAGCTCTTTGACACCATCGTTCCGTTGCGCAATCAACGTTGGAAGTCCTGATCATGCTCAACACCCGACGCAATGCCAGTTCGGCGCAGTCCGGCATGGCGCTGATCTTTGCGCTGCTGGCGCTGGTGGCCCTGACCATGGGCGCCGTGGCCTTGATTCGCTCCGTTGACGCCGGCGTGCTGGCGCTGGGCAATCTGAGCTACAAGCAGGGCGGGGTGTCGGCCAGTGCGAAAGGCGCTGAGGCTGCGGTGAGCTGGCTGCGGGCCAATCTCGCGGGCACCGTCCTTGATGCCGACGTGGTCGCCCAGGGGTACTACGCGGCCAGCCGCGACGACTTAGACGTGACCGGTCGAACCTTGGGTTCAGCCAATGTGATGGCACAAGTGGACTGGGCGGGTGACAACTGCGCGGGCACAGCCGGCGCTGCTGGGGCGCCAGTCTGCATTGCGCCGAGTCCGGCGGTGACAGTTGGCGACACGTCGGTTCGCTACGTCATCACCCGGCTTTGCACGGCGGTCGGTACCACTGCGGCCGGCAATAACTGCGCGGTTCCTGTGCTCAGTGCGAATGCGCAAGGCGCCGGGCGAGGTAGCCTGAACACCACGAACTACATGCGATTCGGCGGCGCCACCTACAGCGCTTACTACCGCATCGTCACCCGCAGTCTCGGTCCACGTGGCACTGTCGCATTTACCGAGACGCTGGTTCATTTCTGATTTGGCGGCTGTGTGCTGCAGTCAAGTCACTGGAGGTCCTATGAAAACCAAGCTCATTGCTTCGATATGTCGCTCCACGCAGCTTCTGCTGGCTTTGGGCGGACTGTCGCTTGCCATTGCTGTGCAAGCGGCTGTCACTGATATCGCGACTGCACCGCTGTTGTCCGCAACGGCCACACCGGTCAAGCCCAATGTGCTTTTCATTCTCGACGACTCCGGGAGCATGGCTTCGGACTATCTGCCTGAAGAGGCGGGTTTCAGCTCCAGCAAGTACGGGCGGAAGGCCGCGCAATGCAATGGTCTGGCTTTCGATCCGAGTCAGGCCTATCCCAAGCCTGTGGATGGCAGTGGGACGGCGTTTGCTGATGCGTCTTGGACGAATCTGATGAATGCTTACCTCTACACGGCAAGCAATTCCGATCGCTACGTCAGCTTCGTCTCCCCAACGACCAATACGCCAGTCACCAGCGGCTCGATCACGATGACCGTCAGTGGGAAGAAGCCGAGTGGTAAATGGTATCCAGTCGGATCAGAGGTGGCTGTCTACGACGCTGACCATCCAACGCGATGGATGTTGGGAACCGTGACCAGCTGGGATACCAGCGATCAAAACGGGGGCACGCTGACCGTAGCCGTCGTTGCTGCCTCAACGACGAGCTTGAACTTGGATAAGCCCGCGGTTGGCGTCAACTATCCGCCAGTTTGGTATTTCAGCTATTCGGGCAGCCAGTCCAAGCTCGGCTACACGTTTGATAGTGCGGGTAGCGTTCAGACGGGCACGACCTTTTATGGTGAGTGCAACAGTCTTATTGGGTCGACACCTGGTTCCGGCGTGTTTACCCGCCAGTTCTTGACGCTGAACGACAGCAATCTGCAGAAGTTTGCCAACTGGTCAGCGTATTACTCGACACGGATGAAGATGATGCAGACCGTCGTCAGCCTGGCCTTCAAGGATATCGACAGCAAGTTCCGCGTCGGCTACGACACCATCCTCAACTACTCGATGGCTGAGTCCAGCGGAAACAACAACTTTCTCCACATTCGCGACTTTGGCAGCACACAGAAAACCAACTTTTATACGATGCTGCACGGTCCGAAGAACTCGGGCTGGACGCCGTTGCGAGGCGCGCTTTCCAATGCGGGGCGGTATTTCGCCAACAAGGCGCCCGGTCAGGATCTCGATCCGTTGCAGTACTCGTGCCAGAAGAATTTCACCATTTTGGCCACTGATGGCGCGTGGAACACCAATTCGGAAACGACGACCTATGGGCCATTCATGCTGGACGGCACGACCACGGTGGGTCAGCAAGATGGCAGCGCAGCCTTGGGCATGAAGGACGCGAGTGCTGCCAACGGCACCGGCGGGTCGTCGGACTCCTTGGCCGACGTGGCCATGTATTTCTACAACACCGATTTGCGGACCACAGCGCTGAACAATTGCACGCTGTCTGATGGCACGGACGTCTGCGCCAATAACGTGGCGCCCTTGGGGAAAGACACGGCCACCTGGCAGCACATGACGACGTACACGATGAGTCTGGGCCAAAGCGGCACCATCAAGTACGACCCGAACTATGAGACGACACCGTCTGGTGACTTCCTCAGTCTGACGCAAGGCAACAAGCAGTGGCCCAATCCGTCCGACGGCGCCAACGCGGCCAATGTTGATGATCTGTGGCACGCCGCTGTCAACGGGCGTGGCAAGTTCTTCAATGCGGCTGATCCCAGTGCCGTTTCGTCAGGATTGAACGCGGCACTGACGCAGATTGCGCAGTTGACCGGCTCAGGCTCCGCCGCGGCGTTGAGCACCTTGCAACCGGTGGCCGGCAACAACAGTGTGTATATCGCTCGCTACACATCATCGATATGGACGGGTGACCTGCGCGCCTACCTGCTGAATCTGAGCACAGGAGCGCCATTGGTGCTGGATGGTGCTGGCAACGATATCGCCACCTGGAGTGCGGCGGCACGGCTCAAGCTGAACAATGCGCGCAAGATCTATTACTACAAGGCTGGCACGGGATTGCGTGACTTCACCTATGCCAATCTCACGGCCGACAGCATGACGGGCTATGTGGACAACCGCTGCAGCGCAATGTCACATTGCGCTTCGCTGGGATCGACTGACCAGGCGACCGCGAACTCCGGATCAGAACTGGTGAGCTATTTGCGTGGGACGGAGAAGACTGTCTATCGAGCTCGCACGGAAATGCTCGGTGATATGGTGGGCTCGTCGCCGGTTTTTGTCAGCGCGCCGCCGCTGTCGTATAGCGATAGCGGTTATGCGAGCTACAAGACCAACCAGCGTTCACGCAAGGCGATGGTCTATGTCGGCGCCAACGACGGCATGCTGCACGCTTTTGATGCTCAGACGGGCGACGAAGTTTGGGCCTTCATTCCGAGCATGGTGCTTGGCAACCTCTACAAGCTCGCTGACCGCGGCTATTCGTCCGCCCACCAGTTCTATGTTGACGCCACGCCGGTAGCGGCCGATGTCTATGACGGCACGAACTGGCGCACGATTCTTGTCGGCGGTCTCGGTGCTGGAGGAAAGGGCTATTACGCGCTTGACATCACCGACCCGGAACATCCAGCGGCACTCTGGGAATTTACAAACACCAATTTGGGGCTCAGCTTTGCCCAGCCTGTGATCACCAAGCGCAGCAACGGCACCTGGGTGGTGGCGCTGAGCTCGGGCTATAACAATGTGGGCGATGGCCTTGGGCATCTGTTCCTCTTGAATGCGGTCACCGGCTCCTTGCTGCTCGACCTGTCCACTTCGGCAGGCAGTGCTGCAACACCGGCAGGACTCGGTCCCCTGAACGCCTGGGTCATTGCGGACACAAATAACCGCGCCGAGCGTTTCTACGCCGGCGACACCCTGGGCAACCTCTGGCGCTTTGACACGGAGGCAACCAGCCCTACCGTCGTGCAACTCGCACAACTCAAGGTCGGGACCAAGGTTCAGCCCATCACCACGGCGCCGCAGCTGGCCGAGGTGGACTACCGCGGCTACAAGGCGCCGGTTGTCTTTGTGGGCACCGGCAAGATGTTGGGCCTGTCCGACATGACAAATGCTGATCAGCAGAGCATTTATGCAATCAAGGACAATTTGAGCGCTACCGGACTTGGTGATGTGCGTGCCGGTTCAACACTGGTTGAGCAGACCCTGGTGACGACGGGATCGGTCCGCACGGCAAGTGCGAATCCAGTTGACTGGACCTTGAAGAACGGCTGGTTTGTCGACCTGCCAGACAGCCGCGAACGCATCAACGTGGATATGTCGCTGCAGTTCAACACCTTGGTCGCGGCATCCAATATTCCGCAAAGTGTCGCTTCGTGCACACCAGGGGGCGGGTCTTCATGGCTGTACTACCTCGATATTGCCAATGGATCGAACACCGGGTCCAACGTCGGGGTGCACTATGCAAACTCCCTGATCACCGGGATCACAATCGAAGCACTGCACACAGGCAATGGCGTGATCGTCAACTTCTTCGGCCAGCCGCCTCAGGCGCAACCGGTACCCAAGCCACCGGTGCCTAGCAGCAGCACCAAGCGTGCCTCATGGCGGGAATTGGTCGACCGCTAGGCTATGTCGGTGGCAGGGCCTGGTGGGTCTGCCTGCTGCTGGCCAGCGGCCTGCATCTTGGGCTGCTTGCGGGGAAGGCTGCGCCGGCGCCGCCGGGCAAGCGGCCGACGACGGCCGTGCAACTGCGACAGCCGGCCAGCGACGCAGCAACGAAAGCGCCGCGTGTGAGGATGGGCAGGCTGGCGCCGCCGAGCGCTGGGGAGGCATCTGAACGCCGTGTGGAAGCCGTGGCTGCCGGGCAGCCTGTTCTCACGGCATTGCCGGCGCTTGAACTGGCCAGCCTGGCGAGCGTGGCCGACCCATGGCTCGACTACTTGCCCCGCCCCCTGCTGAGCCGTGCTCCGCAGGCGTTGGCACCGGTCATGCTCGAGTGGCCGGATGTGACCGTTGACAAGGACCAGTACCAAGCCGTGTTGGCACTCTACATCGATGAGTCGGGCCTGGTACGCGATGCCAAGCTTGACGATGGCGAGCTTCCGGCCGCACTGCTAGAGGTGGCCCGTCAAGCCTTTCTGGCCACGCGTTTCGCGCCGGGTGAGTGGGGCGGGCAGGCGGTGAAGTCGAGGGTGCTTGTCGAGTTGAGCTACGAACAGGATCCAGCAACCCGGGTGGCCGCGCGAGGCGTCAACGGGGCGGGGCAGCGGTAGCGGCCCGCTGGAGCCTAGAGTGGCCGCTCAACAGGGGCCTTGGCCATGCCCTTCAACACCCGCTTGGTGTTTCCCCTATGATGTGCCCTTTCGACTTCGGGCCCCTGGCCCGTTCGCTCCAGGCACATGGCCCCCTATTCCTCGATTCTTCCGGTCGATGACGCGCCGCTGATCGAACTGCGCGATGTCAGCTGCGGCTATGGCGACCGCATCATCCTGGAGCATGTCAATCTGCGCGTCGATCGCGGCAGCCTGCTGGCCTTGATCGGCACCTCCGGCGGCGGCAAAACCACGGTGCTGCGCCTGATCAGCGGGCAGATCAAGCCGCTGAGTGGCCAGGTCTTTTTCGACGGTCAGGATCTGGCCCAGATGGACCGTGAGCAGCTCTATGCCGTGCGTCGGCGCATGGGCATGCTGTTCCAGTTCGGCGCGCTGTTTACCGATCTGTCGGTGTTTGAGAACGTCGCCTTCCCGCTGCGCGAGCACACCAAGCTGCCCGAGGCCATGCTGCGCGACCTGGTGCTGATGAAGCTCAATGCGGTGGGCCTGCGCGGTTCTCGCGATCTGATGCCCAGCGAGGTGTCCGGCGGTATGGCGCGCCGCGTGGCGCTGGCCCGCGCGATTGCACTGGACCCCGACCTGGTGCTGTATGACGAGCCCTTTGCCGGGCTGGATCCGATTTCTCTGGGCGTCGCCGCGCGGCTGATCCGTGATTTGAACGATGCGCTGGGCCTGACCAGCATCATCGTCTCGCACGATCTGCACGAGACCTTTCAGATTGCCGACCAGGTGGCTATGGTGGCCAACGGCCGGGTGGTCGCTCAGGGGACGCCGCAGCAGCTGCGCGACAGCGAAGATCCGCTGGTGCGCCAGTTCGTGCGCGCCGAGGCCGATGGGCCCGTGCGTTTCCACCAGCCAGCCAAGTCGGTGCAGGCGGATTTCGGCCTGCCCGAACAAGAAGGAATTGCGCCATGATGCGCCTGCCCATTCACATCGGGCGCAGCCTGCGGGCTCAACTGGCCGATATCGGCGCGGCCTCGCGGCTGTTTCTGCGTCTGCTGCTGAGTTCGCCGCGGGCGCTGCTGCGCTTCTCGCTGGTGCGGGAGCAGATCTACCTGTTGGGCAACCGCTCACTGTCCATCATTGGCGTGTCAGGCCTCTTCGTCGGCTTTGTGCTCGCGCTTCAGGGCTATTACACGTTGCAACGCTATGGCTCGGCCGAGGCGGTTGGTCTGTTGGTGGCGCTGAGCCTAGTGCGCGAACTCGGGCCGGTGGTCTCGGCGCTGCTATTCGCTGGCCGCGCCGGCACTTCGCTGACGGCAGAAATCGGTCTGATGAAGGCCGGCGAGCAGCTGACGGCGATGGAGATGATGGCGGTCGACCCGATCACTCGGGTGCTGGCGCCACGCTTCTGGGGCGGACTGATTGCCATGCCCTTGTTGGCTGCGGTCTTTTCTGCGGTGGGCGTGCTCGGCGGCTGGCTGGTGGCCGTGGTGCTGATCGGCATCGATGGCGGTGCCTTCTGGTCGCAGATGCAGGGCGGCGTGGACGTGTTTGCCGACGTCGGCAATGGCGTCATCAAGAGCCTCGTGTTTGGCCTGACGGTCAGCTTTGTCGCGCTGCTGCAAGGCTATGCCTGCAAGCCGACGCCCGAGGGCGTTTCTTATGCGACCACCCGCACCGTGGTGGTCTCGTCGCTGGCGGTTCTGGCACTGGACTTTGTGCTGACCGCGATGATGTTTTCGATTTGAGGGGAAAAGGCGATGCAAGCCTCGAAACATGATGCCTGGGTGGGGTTGTTCGTGCTCTTGGGTGGCGCGGCCTTGCTGTTCCTGGCGCTCAAGGCTGGCAATCTGCTGAGCCTGAACTTTGACGAGACCTACACGGTCAGCGCCAAATTCGACAATATCGGTGGTTTGAAGGCGCGTGCGGCGGTGAAGAGCGCCGGTGTGGTGATCGGCCGCGTCGAGTCCATCAAATTCGACGACAAGAGTTTCCAGGCCCGTGTCGTGATGAAGCTCAATCAGGGCGTGCAGTTTCCCAAGGACAGCTCGGCCAAGATCCTGACCGCCGGTCTGCTCGGCGAGCAGTACATCGGCCTGGAGCCCGGCGCCGATGAGAAGAACCTCGTTGCCGGCGATACCATCAAGCAGACCCAGTCCGCCGTGGTGCTGGAAAATCTGATCGGCCAGTTTCTCTACAACAAGGCGGGCGAGTCGGGCTCGACCGGCGGAGAGAAGAAATGAGCTGGGTTGCCGCGTGCCGAGGTGTGCTACGCCTGAGCGCGATCTTCGCGCTGGTCTTGAGCGTGACCGCCTGTGCCTCGCTGCGTGGCCCGGGGGCCGCGGGCCAGAAGCTCGACCCTTGGGAGAATTGGAACCGCAAGGTCTTCTCCTTCAATGAGTCGATCGACAAGCATTTGCTCAAGCCGGTCGCCACTGCCTACAGCGAGATCGTCCCGGCGCCGGCGCGGCTGGCAGCCGACAATTTCTTCAGCAATGTGGGCGATGCCTGGTCGGCGATCAATCTGGTACTGCAGGGGCGCTTCAAGCTGGCCGTGCAGCAGACCATGCGCTTTGCGGTCAATTCGACGCTCGGCTTTGCCGGGCTGATCGACATCGCCTCCGAGGCCGGTCTGGAGCGCAACACCGAGGACCTGGGCAAGACCTTTGGCCGCTGGGGTTTTGGCACCGGTGCCTACATCGTCTGGCCGCTGTTCGGCCCCTCGTCGGTGCGCGATTCGCTGGCCCTGCCTTGGGATCGGGCCGCCACGCCGGCGCTGCTGTTCCGTGAGGGGCAGAGCAAGGTGGCGATCTACAGCCTGCAGACCATCAACGCCCGCGCCAACTTCCTGCGTGCCGGCGAGATGCTCGAGGGCATTGCGCTGGACAAATACACCTTCATCCGCGACGCCTATCTGCAGCGCCGCGGCAGCTTTGCCGACGACGAGGAATACGAAGTCGTCACTTCGCCGGTACCCGGCGATGGCAAGCCCTGACCCGCGATGCATGTGCACCGCGGTAGCCCCGGCAACGTTGAGCTCGGGACTTGCCGCTCCAGTGCAAGCCTGTTTGAAAGAATAGAGGAACCTTCAATGATGATCGAGACCAAACGCAGCCTGCTGGCCGTTTTCTTTGGCGGCGTGCTGGCCCTGTCGTTGCCGATGGCAGCGCGTGCCGCCAACCCGGCCACGGCCGATGGCCTGATCCGCCAGCTGTCGGTGGAGACCATCGAGACGGTCAAGGCCGACAAGGAGATCCAGTCCGGCGACGTGGCCAAGGTGATCGCCCTGGTCGACAACAAGGTGATGCCGCATGTGAACTTCAAGCGCATGACGGCCTCGGCGGTTGGCCGCTTCTGGCGCCAGGCCACGCCGGAGCAGCAGCAACGCCTGCAGGACGAATTCAAGACGCTGCTGGTGCGCACCTATGCTGGCGCGCTGACGCAGGTGAAGGACCAGACCATTGCACTGAAGCCGCTGCGCGCCAGCGCCGAGGACACCGAGGTCACCGTGAAGACCGAGATCCGCGGCAAGGGCGACCCGATCCAACTCGACTACAAGCTGGAAAAGACGGCCGAGGGCTGGAAGATCTACGACGTCAGCGTGCTGGGCATCTGGCTGGCCGACCAGTACAAGAACAGCTTTGCCCAGGAGATCGGCGCCAATGGCATCGACGGTCTGGTCAAGGCACTGGCCGAGCGCAACAAGAAAGCGGCCCAGGGCGGCAAGTCCTGAGCGGCACGGGGTGATCAGCATGTTGAAGCTGCCTGCACGCATCCGTCTGCATGAGGCGCCGCAGCTGTGGGCGCAGCTGGAATCGGCCTTGAAGGTCGAGGCGGCGCAGGTCGGCAATGCCGCCGGTACCTTGGTGCAGCTCAATGCGGGCGAGCTGAGCGAGTTCGATTCCTCGGCGCTGACACTGTTGCTCAGCGCCTCGCGCTTGTGTGCTGCGCAGGGCTTGAGCCTTGCCGTGCGGGAGGTGCCACTGAAGCTGCAGGAACTGGCGCGCGTCTACGGCGTTGACGAGCTGCTGTGGCCGGCCGCCGGAGCCGGCCAGGCCTGAAGCGGCTGGCGCGGCCAGCGCCTCAGCTGGCGTAGCGTTTGCTGCGCAGGTTGCGCTTGATCTCCTGCAGCATCGGGCGCAGTTTCTGGCCCAGGCGGAGTGCCACACCGGTGGTCAGGATGTCCACCGCCGTCAGGTGCAAGAGCCGTGACACCATGGGGCTGTAGCGGTCGTAATCCTCAGGATGATCGACCGCCAGCAAGACCTGCCCAGGCGCCTGGCCCAGCTGCGCCAGCGGTGAGCCGCTGGCGGTGATGATGATGGTCGTGGCACCCTTCTTACGCGCGATCTCGGCCGCGTCGAGCAGATCGCGGCTGCGACCGGAATTGCTGATGACGACGGCGCAGTCGCCCGGCCCCAGCATGGTGGCGCTCATCAGCTGCACATGGCCATCGCTGCAGGCAATGGTGTTGACCCCCAGGCGGAAGAACTTGTGCTGCGCGTCCTGGGCGACGATGCCGGAGTTGCCGACGCCGTAGAACTCGATCCGTTTGCCGTTGGCGCCGGCCTCGGTGAGCGCGGCAATCGCGCGCTCGAACGCATGGCTGGCTGCGTCATTGCGGTAGTGCAGCAGCGCAGCCACGGCGTTATCGACGACCTTGACGATCAGATCGCCTGGCTTGTCATCCTCATCCACCGCGCGGTGCACAAAGGGCACGCCCTCGTTGACGCTGCCGGCCAGTTTCAGCTTGAAGTCGGCCAGGCCGTCATAGCCGACGCTGCGGCAGAAGCGCACCACGGTGGGCTTGCTGACATGGGCGCGGTCAGCCAGTTCGCTGACCGGCAGGCTGGCAAACGCGCGGGCGTCGATCAGCAGCAGCTTGGCCACTCTTTGCTCGGCCGGCGGCAGCGCCGGCAACGCTGCCTTGACGCGTTCCAGAATGCTCATGCTCATTGCTCCTCGGCCCAGCTGAAGCCGTCGCGTGCGACCAGCGCGCTGGCGGCCGGCGGGCCCCAGCTGCCGGCGGAATAGGTGCGCGGGCCGGCCGTGTCCTGGGCCCAGGCGTCCAGAATCGGCTCGACCCAGCGCCAGGCCTGTTCCTGCTCATCGCTGCGCACGAACAGGTTCAGGCGGCCGGCGATGGCGTCCAGCAGCAGACGCTCGTAGGCGCCGACGCGGTTGCTCGCAAAGGCCTTGTCGAAGTCCAGGTCCAGCGATACCGGCGCCAGTGCCTCGCCGTGCGAGCCGCCCTTGGCCGCCAGCAGCTGCAGCTCCAGCCCGTCCTCGGGCTGCAGCTTGATGATCAGTCGGTTGGGCCGATTCGCGCCGGGGAAGATCGGGTGCGGCACCGGGCGGAAATTGACGACGATCTGCGCATCGCGCGCCGCCAGGCGCTTGCCGGTGCGCAGATAGAAGGGCACGCCGGCCCAGCGCCAGTTCTGTACCTCGGTACGCAGCGCGACAAAGGTTTCGCAGGCGCTATCGGCCGGAATCTTGGCCTCGTCCAGATAGCCGACCACGGCCTTGCCATCGACGGCACCGGCGCGGTACTGGCCGCGGATCACATCGCGCGCCACCGTCTCAGCGGTGAAGGGCTTCAACGAACGCAAGACCTTCAACTTTTCATCGCGGATGGCATCAGCATCGTTGGTCGACGGCGGTTCCATCGCGATCATCGTCAGCAGCTGCAGCGCATGGTTCTGGATCATGTCGCGCAACGCACCGGTACTGTCGTAGAAGGGGCCGCGGGTGCCCACGCCCAGCGATTCGGCCAGCGTGATCTGGATATTGGCAATGCTCTCGCGGTGCCACAGCGGCTCGAACAGCGCATTGCCGAAGCGCAGCGCCATCAGGTTCTGCACCGATGGCTTGCCAAGGTAGTGGTCGATGCGGAAGGCCTGGTTCTCGGCAAACACCGAGCGCACCACGCGGTTGATCTGCTGGGCGCTGGCCAGGTCATGGCCCAGCGGTTTCTCCAGCACCACACGGACGCGCGCATCGTTGATGCCGGCAGCGCCCAGCTGTTCGCAGATCTGCGTGAACAGGTGCGGGCTGGTGGCCAGGTAGAGCACCACGGTGTCGGCGTTGCGCTCGCCCAGCCAATCCTTCAGGCGCTGGTAGTGCTCGGGCTGCGAAAGATCCATGCGGCGGTAGTGCACCAGGGCGGCAAAGCGCTCGAATTCTTCGTCGCTGGGCCGCTTGGAACCGTCGACCTCGCGGAAACGCTCCTTCAGCCATTCGCGGTAACGCTCGTCGGGCATCTCGTCGCGCGCGACGGCCAGGATGCGTCCGCCTTCGGGCAGCTTGCCGTGGCGAAAGGCCTGGAACAGCGCGGGCATCAGCTTTCTCCAGGTGAGATCGCCGGTGCCACCAAAAAAGACGAGATCGAAAGACATGGGCCGCTGCCTAGGTTGCTGCATCCAGCTGCTTTTCACAGATGAATGCTTGATGTAACAAAGTTTCTGGTTTTATGATGCACGAGTTTCTTGTTCGGGTCAATTGGTGGCGCTCATCGGAAGCGCTGCACCATGGCCAATCGGAGTTTCGACGGGCGCGGTGGCTGTAACCGGGCAGCAGCGAATTCCGGGCGGCCTGCGGTTCTAATACGGGATTGACCACGCAACAGGGCCCAAGCCATGCATCAACTCGAACAACTCAAAGCCTTCACCACCGTCGTCGCCGATACCGGCAACTTCCTGCAGCTGGCGCAGTTTGCGCCGCGCGATGCGACGACCAATCCCTCGCTGATCCTGAAGGCGGTTCAATCCAGCGACTATGCGCCGCTGCTCAAGGACACGGTGGCTCAGCACAAGGGCTGGCCGCTGGATGAGATCGTCGACGAGGTGCTGGTTCGCTTCGGGCTTGAGATCCTGAAGGTGGTGCCGGGCCGTGTGTCGACCGAGGTCGATGCGCGACTGAGTTTCGATACCGCCGCCACCATCGCCCGCGCTCAGCGCATCATCGGCCTGTACGAGGCCGCCGGCATTGGCCGTGATCGCGTGCTGATCAAGATCGCCTCGACCTGGGAAGGCATTCAGGCCGCCCGCGCCCTGGAGCAGCAGGGCATTCACTGCAATCTGACGCTGCTGTTCTCGTTCTGCCAGGCGGTGGCCTGCGGCGATGCCGGCGTGCAGCTGATCTCGCCCTTCGTGGGTCGCATCTACGACTGGTACAAGAAGTCGGCCGGCGCCGCCTGGGACGAGGCGGCCAGTGCCGGCGTCAACGATCCCGGCGTCAAGTCGGTGGCGCAGATCTACACCTTCTACAAGAAGTTCGGCATCGCCACCGAGGTGATGGGCGCGAGCTTCCGCAATATCGGCCAGATCCAGGCCCTGGCCGGCTGCGACCTGCTGACCATCAGCCCCGATCTGCTGGCCCAGTTGCAGGCGACCGAGGCGCCGCTGCAGCGCGCACTGGACGCCGATGTGGCGCGTCAGGCCGAGTTGCAGCGTGTCAGTTTCGACGAGGCGGGCTTCCGCTTCGCCCTCAACCAGGATGCCATGGCGACCGAGAAGCTCGCCGAGGGCATCCGCCTGTTTGCTATCGATGCCGGCAAGCTGGACCAGATCATAGAAAGCCTTTGATGCAGTATTCGCGTTGTGACCAGAGTCGCGCCTGGGCGGCGCTGCAAGCGCATTACCAAGCGGTGGGCCGGGCCTTTGATGTGCGCGAGGCCTTTGCCCGCGAGCCCGAACGTTTCAGCCGCTGGTCGCTGCAGGCGCCGCAAGTCTTTGCCGATCTGTCGAAGAACCGCATTGATGATCACGCTCTGCATTTGCTGTTGCAGCTGGCCGCTGATTGCGGACTGCAGGCACAACGCGAATCGCTGTTCAACGGCGATGCCATCAACCACACCGAAGGCCGTGCCGTGCTGCACACGGCGCTGCGCGCGCCAGCCGGGGCGGCACCGTTTTCCGACGAGGTGCAGGCCTCGCTGACGCGCATGCTGGCCTTTGCCGAGCAGGTGCGTGATCAGGCCAGCAGCGGCATCAGCGACGTGGTGCACATCGGCATTGGCGGCTCCGATCTCGGTCCGGCCATGGTGGTGCAGGCGCTGCAGTCCTATTTGAAGGCAGGCCTGCGACTGCACTTTGTGTCGAATGTCGACGGCCACGATCTGGCGCCCTTGCTGCGCGATCTGAGGCCGGCATCGACGCTGTTCGTGATCGCGTCCAAGACCTTCACCACGCAGGAAACACTGGCCAATGCAGAAGCCGCCAAGAGCTGGTTCCTGGCCAGCGGCGGCCGCGATGTGGCGCGCCATTTCGTCGCCACCAGCAGCAATACAGCGGCGGCGGCGGCCTTTGGCATCGACACCAGCTTTGGCTTCTGGGACTGGGTTGGCGGCCGTTACTCGCTGTGGTCGGTGATCGGCTTGCCGATTGCCATCGCCATCGGCGCCGACAATTTCCGCGCCTTGCTCGCTGGCGCGCATGCCATGGATGAGCATTTCCGCCATGCGCCGGCCGAGCAGAATTTGCCGGTGCTGCTGGGCTTGATCGACGTCTGGTATCGCAATTTCCACGGCTTTGGCAGCCGCAGCGTGGCGCCCTATCACCAGGGCCTGCGTCGCCTGCCGGCCTATCTGCAGCAGCTGGAGATGGAGAGCAATGGCAAGGGCGTTGATCGCGAGGGTCAGGCCTTGCCTTTTGACACCAGCCCGGTGGTCTGGGGCGAGGCGGGCACCAATGGCCAGCACGCCTATTTCCAGATGCTGCACCAGGGCACCGATGTGATTCCGGTCGAGTTCATTGCCGTCAAGCGGCCGCAGCATGGCGAGCATGTGCAGGGTGAACTGGCCGAGCGTCTGCTTGATCAACACCAGAAGCTGCTGGCCAACTGCCTGGCGCAATCGCAGGCGCTGATGCAAGGCAAGACGGTGGAGCAGGCCCTGCACGAGAAGGCGCCCACCGCGTCGAAGGCGCTGGGCGCACTGACCGTGGCCCGCCATCGCAGCTTTCCCGGCAACCGGCCCAGCAGCACGCTGGTGTTGGAGCAGCTGACGCCTGAAGCCTTGGGCGCACTGATCGCCCTGTACGAGCACCGCGTGTTCGTCAGCGGCGCGATCTGGGGCATCAACAGCTTTGATCAATGGGGCGTCGAGCTGGGCAAGGCGCTCTGCGCCAGCCTGCTGCCGAGGCTGGCCAGTGGCGATGCCTCGGGCCTGGACGGTTCAACGGCCGGCCTGCTGCAAAGGTTGCGCGGATGAACATCGTTTTCGATTTTGGTGGCGTGCTGTTCCACTGGCATCCGGCCAGCTTTCTGGCGCGGCTGTGGCCGCAGCGCGCTGCCGACGAGCAAGCCGGGGCCGCGCTGGCGCAGGATTTCTTCCAGAACTACAGCGGCGACTGGGGGGCCTTTGATCAGGGCCTGATCGATGCGCCGACGGTGATCGCGCGCATCTCAGCCCGCACTGGCTGGCCGGCTGAAGAAGTACGCCAGGTGGTTGAGGCCGTGCCCGATGAATTGCAGGCCCGCCCGGCAACAGTGGCCCTGATCGAGGATTTGAAGGCGCATGGTCATCGGCTGTTCTATCTGTCCAATATGCCCGAGCCCTATGCCGACCACCTGGAGCGCAGCTACCCGCTGCATGACTGGTTCGACGCGGGCGTGTTCTCGGGACGTGTGAAGCTGTCCAAGCCGGGGCGGGAGGTGTTCGAGTTGGCGCAGCAGCGCTTCGGCCTGCCGGCCGAGCAGTTGCTGTTCCTGGACGACCATCCGGCCAATATCGAAGCGGCCAGGGCCTTGGGCTGGCAGGCGCTGCTGTTCAGCGATGCCGACAGCGTTCGGCCCGAGCTGCAGGCCCTGGGTTTGATCTGAGCGCCGAGCCGGCGCGTCTGGCCGACTCAGTGCGGCAGATCGCTGTCTTCGGTGGGCGCTGCGGCCTCGACGCGAAACGACTCGCTGGCCCAGGCGCCCAGATCCATTTCACGGCAACGTGCGCTGCAGAAGGGCCGCCAGCGGTTGCTGGGTGCGAACACGCTGTCGCCGCGGCAATGCGGGCAGGGCACGATCTTGGTGGCGGTTTCACTCATCGTCTTCATGCGCAGAGGGTCAGCTCGAAGCTGGCATCCTGGCCCGACAGCTTCAGACGGCCTTCCTCATCCTGGCGCATCAGCCGGATCGAGATCATCAAGCGGTGGCCGCTGATTTCAGGAATCAGGCCGAGGCTGGGGTCGATGCGCATGCGCAGCAGCTGGTAGCTGCGGCCCTGGGCCAGGCTTTGCTGGAATTGCCCGCCCTGGGCGGCGACCTTGTGCGGCGCGCCGGAGTCGCGCAGCAGGCCCAGCAGCACCTGCAAGGCCTCGGCCAAGGGCATCAGTGACTGAGTCCATTGCATCAGGTCGTTGCGGCGCCGCGCCGGCAGGAATTGCTGCCAGGTGTAGTAGGCCGGCAGATCGAACTCGCAGGTCCCGCCCGGAATGGAGATGCGGCTGCGTATGCTCATCAGCCATTCGTTGGCGGTCAGCGCGTGGCCGGCCTTGCCGGAGAGCTGATTGAGACGGTTGAAGGCGCCGTCGATGCGGGCGACGACTTCGTCCAGC
Source organism: Roseateles aquae (assembly GCF_032337115.1). Lineage (NCBI taxonomy): Bacteria > Pseudomonadati > Pseudomonadota > Betaproteobacteria > Burkholderiales > Sphaerotilaceae > Roseateles > Roseateles aquae. The sequence continues at coordinate 29,287 of NZ_JAVXZY010000013.1, read as the reverse complement.
GCCGCTTCGGAGATGGCCGGGTTGCCGCGGTAGCTGTTCAGCTGAGCCTTGTGGCGTTCCAGTTCCTTCAGCAGGTCGGACTTCAGGTCGGCGCGCGAGGCGACGTCCATGATCTCGAAGATCGTGACCAGGGCGAAATGATGGTCCAGCGCGGACTCGCGTGGCATCAGCTGACCCAGACGGTCGAACAGATGCTCCAGTCGCAGCATCGTGCGGATGCTCTCGTTGAACGGGTACTCGTAAAGGACCAAGGCGGCCATCCCTCGTCGGTCAGCGTGGTTCGCAAAGGCGCACTAGCGCCGCAGTGCTCGATTGTTCCACACGCACGATGCATGGCCGCAACAACGCGGCCAAAGTTTCGTACTCGTAGCCCAGGGGGCTCAAAGCCCCCAATGCCGGGCCAGGGTCAGGACTTGGCCGCGCAGCGCGTCCAGACTCAGGCCTTCGTTGACGATCACCGCATCGGCGGCGGCCCGGCGTTGGGCCCGCGTGGCCTGTTGGGCAATCACGGCATCGACCGCCTCGGGCGTCCAGCCCGAACGCTGCATCACGCGCTGCCGCTGGGTGGCGGTGTCGCAATCAACGATCAGCACGCGGTCGAGCCGCGCGCGCCAGCGGCCAGACTCGACCAGCAGCGGTACGTCAAAGACGATGGCGCTGGCCTCGCTGGCTGAGGCCAGCCTGTCGGTCTCGTCGCTGATCATCGGGTGCAGGATGCCTTCAAGGCGCTTTTTGACGCCGGCATCGGCAAAGGCCAGTGCGCGCATTTGTGCGCGATCCATGGCACCGTCAGCGCCCAGCGCCTCGGCACCGAAGGCAGCGACGATGGCCGGCAGCGCGGCGCCGCCGCTGGCGGTCAGGCTGCGCGCCAATGCATCGGTATCGATCAAGGTGGCGCCCAGGGCCTGCCAGCAGGCGGCGACGGTGCTCTTGCCGCTACCGATCCCGCCACTGAGGCCGATCCGCAGCTGCTCTGTGCGCATCAAGCCCAGCCCAGCCAGCCCATCACCCGTGGCGCCCCGGCAAACAGCACGACGAAGCCACCGCCGGCCAGGAAGGGGCCGAAGGGCACATAGCGGCCTTCGCGCAGCTTGGCATTGAGCTTCATCGCAATGCCGACGATGGCGCCAATGCACGATGCACCCAGCACGATGGGCAAAAGCATCTGCCAGCCCAGCCAGGCACCCAGCGCGGCCAGCAGCTTGAAGTCGCCATAGCCCATGCCCTCCTTGCCAGTGGCCAGTTTGAACAGCCAGTACACCGACCAGAGAGACAGGTAGCCGGCAATGGCGCCGGTCACGGCCGTCTGCAGCGGAATCGTCCAGCCGAGCAGGGCGGCCAGCAGGCCTGCCCAGAGCAGGGGCTGGTTGATCGAGTCGGGCAACAGCGTGGTGTCCCAATCAATCGCCGCCAAGGCGAGCAGCGCGGCAGCAAAGCCACACCACAGCAGGGCCACCATCTGCCCCTGGAAATGCCAGCCCAGCGCGGCGAACATCAGCCCGGTGAGCGCCTCTAGCAGCGGATAGCGGGCCGAGATCGGGCGCTTGCATTCGGCGCAGCGCCCCTTCAGTCGCAGCCAGCCGATCAGCGGCAGGTTTTCACTCCAGCCCAGTTGGTGGCCGCAATGCGGGCAGCGTGAGCGTGGCATCGCAATGCCCAGCGGAGCCAGCTTGCCCAGCGCCGTATCGACCCGCTCAGCCTGCGCGACGACGGCCTTGGCAGCGTTCGCGTCCAGGCTTGCTCCGCGTTGCAAGCCGTCCGTGTCGGCCAGTTGGGCCGCCGCGTCTGCCAGCCACTGGCGTTCCAGCATCAAGGGCAGTCGATGGACGACGACGTTGAGGAAACTGCCGATGCACAGCCCGATGATGCCCAGCGCCCACGGCGTGAGCAGCCATTGAATGTCGAATTGCATCTGGGATCAGACCACCTGGCCGAGCTTGAAGATGGGCAGGTACATCGACACGACAATGCCGCCGATCAAGCCGCCCAGAATGACGATGATGAAGGGCTCCATCAGACTGGACAGCGCCTTCACGGCCTCGTCGACCTCTTCTTCGAAGAACTCGGCGGCCTTTGACAGCATGTGATCCAGCGAGCCAGATTCCTCGCCGATGGCGGCCATCTGCAGCACCATGGTCGGAAAGACGCCGGTGGCCTGCATGGAAGTGGTCAAAGCCGCGCCGGTCGAAACATCGCGCTGGATCTTCTCGGTGGCTTCCTGAAACACCGCATTGCCCGAGGCGCCACCGACGGAGTCCAGTGCCTCAACCAAGGGCACGCCGGCCGCAAACATGGTCGACAAGGTGCGCGTCCAGCGCGCGATCGCCGACTTGTAGAGCAGGTCGCCGAACACTGGGATCTTCAACAGCAGTCGGTCCATCCGATGCTGCATTTTCTCCGAGCGTTTCCAGGTCTGGAAGAAGAAGTAAAGGCCGCCGCCGATGCTGATGAAGATCAACCACCAATAGGCAACAAAGAACTCCGACAAGGCAATCACCATCAACGTTGGGGCCGGCAGATCGGCACCAAAGGACTTGAAAACATCCTTGAACGCCGGCACGACGAAGATCATGATCACCGCGACGACGATGAAGGCCACCACCATCACCGCAATCGGGTAGGTCAGGGCCGATTTGATCTTGCCCTTGATCGCGACCGTCTTCTCCTGGTACATCGCCAGCCGATCCAGCAGTTGCTCCAGGATGCCGCCGGCTTCGCCGGCCTCGACCAGGTTGCAGTACAGCGCGTCGAAATACATGGGGTGCTTGCGAAACGCGGCTGAAAGGCTGGTACCCGTTTCAACATCCTGGCGGATGTCGTTGAGCAGGCGGGTCAGCCGCGGATTTGTCGAGCCGCGGCCGACAATGTCAAAAGACTGCAGCAGCGGCACGCCGGCACGCATCATCGTGGCCAGTTGGCGTGTAAAGACGGCAATGTCCTTCTGCTTGATCGACTTGCCGCCGGTGGAACGCCTCTTCTTGACCTTGTTGACCAGAATGCCCTGACGCCGCAGCGTGGCACTGACCATGGCTTCGCCACCCGCTCGGATCTCACCGCGAACGGTCTTGCCGTTGCGATCCTTGCCCTCCCACTCGAACACGAAGTCTTTCGCATTCTTGGCAGCACTTGCGCTTGTCGCCATATCACCTCGTCACTTTGTATCTCACGCCCAGGGGCGTGCCCAACTCATTCGTTCGTCGCAGCCAACACTTCTTCCAGCGTTGTGACCCCGCCCCTGACCTTGACCAGGCCGGACTGACGCAGATCTCGCACACCTTCACGTCGCGCCTGCTCTGCGATGTCCATGGCCGTCCCCTCGGACAAGATGATGCGCTGGATTGCTTCGGTGATGGGCATCACTTGGTAAAGGCCGACGCGTCCGCGATACCCGTTGTTACAGCTGGAGCAGCCCACGGCGCGATAGGGGCGCCAGCTGCCATCGAGCTCGTCCTCGGTGAAGCCGGCCTTGAGCAGCGCTTCGCGAGGATAGTCGGCCAGCACCTTGCAGTTTTCGCACAGGCGGCGTGCCAGACGCTGCGCCGTGATCAAGAGCACGCTGGAGGCGATGTTGAATGGGGCGACACCCATGTTCAGCAGCCGGGTCAGCGTTGTCGGCGCGTCATTGGTGTGCAGGGTGGACATCACCATATGGCCGGTTTGCGCCGCCTTGATGGCGATGTCAGCCGTCTCCAGGTCACGGATTTCGCCGACCATGATGACATCGGGATCCTGGCGCAGAAAGGATTTCAGCGCCGCCGCAAACGTGAGGCCGGCCTTGTCATTGACATTGACCTGATTGATGCCGGGCAGGTTGATTTCGGCCGGATCTTCGACGGTCGAGATGTTGACGCCGGGCTGGTTCAGGATGTTCAAGCAGGTGTAGAGCGACACTGTCTTGCCCGAGCCGGTCGGGCCGGTGACCAGAATCATGCCGTAGGGGCGATGGATGCAGGCCAGCAGGCGGTCCTTCTCCGCTTTCTCATAGCCCAGCGCCTCAATGCCCAGCTTTGCCGATGAGGAGTCAAGGATACGGATGACGATCTTTTCGCCGAACAGCGTGGGCAAGGTGCTGACGCGAAAGTCGATTGACTTGCTGCCGAACTTCAGCTTCATGCGGCCATCCTGCGGCACGCGACGCTCGGCGATATCCATGCGCGAGATCACCTTGATCCGCGAAGCCAGCTTGTCCTTGATGGCGACCGGGGGTTGTGTGATCTCGCGCAACTCGCCGTCAACACGAAACCTGACCCGGTAGTTGTACTCGTAGGGCTCGAAGTGCAGGTCCGAGGCGCGCATATTGATGGCATCGACCAGCATCTTCTGCAGAAAACGCACCACCGGCGCATCTTCCACGTCGGCCATCTCGGGCGTGTCTTGCTGCGGAGTGACATCCTCTTCAGCGATGTCAAAGTCGAAGTCACCGCCGGCAATCGTCTCCAGCGCTTCACTGGCACTGGTCGCCGCACCTTGCAGATGCTTGGCCAGCTTGTCGTACTCGACGATGACCCACTCGGGCGACAACTGGGTGGCAAACTTGATGCGCTCGGCGACTTCTTGCTCGGTCGGGTCCACGCCGCCAATAAAGAGCCGATTCCCGCGCCGACCCAGCGCAATCACCTGGTACTGTTGCGCCAGTTTGCTGTCAATGATGTTCTGAGGCAGCCGCTGCGGGTCCATCGCATTCAGATCCAGCACTGGAACCGCCAGCGCCGTCGACAGGGTATGGGCCAAATCTGCCGGCCCCACAGCGCCTGCTGCAATGACCGCGCTGACGAAGCTGATCTTTCTGTCCTTCGCCTGCTTCACCAGGTCTTCGGCAGCCTTGGCCTGCAGCTTGCCAGCATGCACGAGAATGCGTGCGACGCCTGACAGGGCTGATTGGGGGGCTTCTACCAAGGTGGACTCCACTTGCATGCTGAACCTGAGCGCTGAGGTGTTGTATGGACGGCTGCTGCAGGACGCCGGCGCCAGGGCGTCATTGTGCGCTCAGGCACAAGCAATGCGGCTCACCATCATTACCGATGCGTTTCGCACTGTAAACCCGCTTGGCGCTTGCGCCGGCCATTGGCCGGGCAGGGCTTGCCCGGGGTGCGGCGACCAAGCTGCCGTGCCGTGAAATCCTGCTGAACAGCGTGGGCGCGAGCGGCTGCAGCGCCGGCCCGAAAGCAGGCCGTCGGGATCGGCCACCGGAATGAGGCCCAAGGTCCACCGAATCAACACTGAATCTCGGTCGGTGCCGGAAAAGCGATCTGGACTCGACGGGACGAAACAAAGCGGGCCTTTGGTGTGCGCCATGCATCAAGTCCCGCGCATCGGCGATCGGTTCGGGCTTCCGAGGAATTGCCAGACAGCTGAAGTGCCCGCCCCGGCGTCGTGGATGATCGCGCTAGCTATTGCCCTGCCGCCATTCGGCAGGTCTTCCTCGGGCTGTTCGTGCAGCTTTCGCTCCACCGGCATGAAGGGCGTGGCGGTGAAGCGGCGCATCGGTCGGCCAGCGCGTGCCGAGTGAGCCCCGGCTGCCGGCCAGTCATTCACGCTGGCCCATGCCCATGCCCATGCCCATGCCCATGCCCATGCCCATGCCCATGCCCATGCCCATGCCCATGCCCATGCCCATGCCCATGCCCATGCCCATGCCCATGCACATGCACATGCACATGCACATGCACATGCACATGCACATTGACATCGCGCCCTCCGACGGCTCGGGGCTCAATCAGGTGGGAGCGCATTCTGCGCCGATCACCGACGAGGCGAGCCGTCGGGCCGCGTCCAGCAGCGGCATGCAACCGGCTCAGGGTATCGATCAGTTCGGCTCGATCGACGAGGCGCAACGCCTGGCCTTCGAGTCGATCGCATGTGCCGATTCAGTTGCCCAGAAGCCGCAGGGACTTCGAGTGCGTGGTTTCGAGGCAGGATAACTGTAAAAGTATGCGGACGTCGTTGCGCCATAAGCCGACCGGCGCAGACAATCCCTAATGCGACAGGTTGTGGCAATTTGGCCTGAGCGGTTGAACTCATGTGGTCGTCAGATAGCTTGCGCGGCATGAAAACAAGGCGCGCATTCAAAGTGAAATGCAAAAAACATAACTATATGCATGAACTCCTATTGAAGCGGCCAAAAAGGCAGTCGCTCGGTGCGATGGAAGGGCAGTATCAGCTTTCTTTTGCCGTGCTCGAGGGAAGGGGCCTGCTCATGTAGGCGCGCTGCGTATCGCGCCTTGGCAGGCCATGGCTGGCGCTTGCCCACGCTCACGTCGACTTGCGCTGACCTTCCCGAATCGAACCGGTCACGTGGCGATCTGCAGATGCGCTTTTCGTTCATGGCTCGCAATTCAGCGAGCACTGCGGCGGCATGAATTCTCGGCCGCGCTTTCAATTGGACGCAGCGATTCCAACGCATGGATGCCAAAAGTCAGCGGCAGATTTGTGTCAATCGGTACGGCATCTGTAAGCTCTTACAGGGTCGCCGATTCAAGGCGTTAAGCGCGACTTTCCGTCCCTAGAATCCGCCGGGCTCTACATAGCCAGCCCCGCGAATCAGACCTTCAGAAGAGGTTTGTCAGGTCCCTCCTGCTGCCGTGCCGCAGATTCGCGCAGGCTGTTGACCTATTGGGCAAAAACCACTGGATGGAATCGATTGAGCAGCAACTATGTCAGCAGAAGGTTCGATGAACGGAGCGGCGATGGACGAGATCGTCCCCCAGCGCCGCCGCCCCAGATGGCTGGCTGCTGCTTTGACCGGGGCGCTGCTCCTGATCGTGTCGATGGCGCTGTGGGCTTGGGCGCCCCGCGGCCTGCAAGTGCCTGCAAGCGACCTGCGGATCGCAGCCGTGGAGGCCGGCACCTTCCTCGATGAGATTGCGGTAAGGGCAAAGGCTGAGGCGCTCAACTCGGTCATTATTGACTCGATTGATTCGGGGCGTGTCGAGGCAGTCGAAGCGCGCGACGGTGTGCTTGTCAAACAGGGAGATGTGCTGTTCCGCATCTCGAATTCCCAGCGGCATCTCGAACTGCTGCAGCGGCAGAGTGAGCATGCGCAGCAGATTTCCAATCTTGCAACGCTGCGCCTGGCTTTTGAACAGGGCACGACCGAACATGAGCGGCGCCTGATTGACCTTGAGCACAACCTTGCGTTGACGCGCCGCAAGATAGAGCGCGACAAGCAGTTGGCGCTGCAAGGCTTCATCTCCGAGTCGGCCTTGCAGGAGTCGCAGGATGCGGCATCCCGCGATATGCGTGCTCTCGCGAATGAACGCACGCATGGCAGCAGCGAGATGGCGGTGAAGCGAAACGTCATCGTCGAGATGGAGCGTGCGATAGCGAAGATTGAATCGGGTCTGGCGCTCGTGGGCCGCAATGTTGACGCGCTCGTCGTGCGGGCGCCGATCGCCGGGCGCCTGACGGACTTCAAGCTGCAGGTGGGCCAGTCAGTCAAGACAGATCAGCACATTGGTCGTATCGACGATCCGAGCCGCTTCAAGCTGACGGCGCAGGTAGACGAGTACTACCTCAACCGCGTGGCTGTTGGCCGAATGGGCCATCTGCGCCACGACGGCAAGGATTACGGCATTCAGGTCAGCCAGGTCTTTCCACAGATCAAGGATGGACGCTTCTCGATTGAACTCGTGTTCTCAAGCGATCAGCCGGCGACGCTGAATCCAGGTCAAAGCCTGGATGTGCAGGTCACGCTCGGCGAGCCCAAGGCTGCGCTCGTGCTGCCCAACTCGCCCTTTGTCGCTGACAGCGGCGGCGCCTGGGCTTTCGTGCTCGACGCCAATGGCGTCGATGCGAGCAAGAAGCCCATCCAGCTTGGTCGGCGCAACAACCGTCAAGTCGAGGTGCTGGCGGGTCTGCAGGCAGGCGACAAGGTTGTCGTATCGAGCTATGCCGCCTTTGGCAACGTCACGCATCTCCAGCTCAAGCGCTGAGGGTGGTCGACGGCGTCGCGCTTTCACCAGCAAATCAATTTCTACCTAGGGCCCAGCATGTACAAATTTGTCAATGTCAACCGAGTCCACTTGGCTGGCGAAGTTCGCACCACGGCACTTTGCGACATCAATCTGAACATCGAGGCTGGCGAGTATGTGGCCATCACTGGGCCGTCGGGCTGTGGCAAGTCGACCCTGCTGAACCTGCTCGGGCTGATTGACAAGCCGAGCTCGGGTCAATGCTGGTTCGAAGGGCAGCCAGCGCACGACCTTGGCGAGAACGAGCTGGGCAAGCTGCGCAACGGCCGCATCGGCTTCATCTTTCAGAGCTTTAACCTGATCGAGGAACTGACGGTGTTCGAGAACGTCGAGCTCGCACTCGAGTATGGCGATGTGCCGCCGTCCGAGCGTGCGCGCCGGGTGACGGCGATGCTGGAGCGACTCGGCGTCGCGCATCGTGCCAAGCACTTCCCGTCGCAGCTCTCCGGCGGTCAACAGCAGCGCGTCGCCATCGCGCGCGCGCTCGTTGGCGAGCCCGCGGTCTTGCTCGCTGACGAGCCAACAGGCAATCTGGACTCTGCGCATGGCAGTGAAGTTATGCAAATGCTGCGCGAGATCAACGCGCAGGGCACGGCCATCGTGATGGTCACTCACTCGCCCGAGCATGCACAGCAGGCCAGTCGGGTGCTGCAGCTGCGCGACGGCCGCCTGGTTGGCGCTGATGCCTCGGCGGCCGCGAATCAGCAGCGGGCGCTCGCCGTGGAACAAGCCGCGGAGGCGCGATGAAGTACGGCGACTTCCGGATGGGCTGGCGCGTCATGCGCAAGCAGCCCGCCTTTTCTGCCGTCATGGTGCTTGGCCTGGCCATCGGCTTTGCGGTCACCTTTCTTGTGCTGGGCTTTCTGCATTTCGAAGCCAGCTTCGACCGGCATGTGCCCAAGGCGGAACAGGTCTATGTGCTGAAGGCACGGGCGAACTGGGGGTTGTCGTTCTGGAGCGAGAACGTGCCGCTGTCGATGAAGGAGGCGATTGCGTCAAGCGGTGCGCCCGTCCAGGCGACGGCCGTGCTGCCCTACTCGGTATCGGTGCGCGTCGGTGCGCGCAGCAGCGAGCTGGAGTTGACGCTGGTAGATCCGGACTTTGATCAGGTGTTCGGCATCAAGGCCGAGCAGGGAGATCTGCGCGCGGCTCTCAGCCGGCCTGACGCGATTTCGCTGACGCGCGAGTCGGCTCAGAAGTTGTTCGGTACAGCGGATGCGCTGGGGCAGCGTGTCCAGGTACGTGGGCAGTCATTCGAGGTACTGGCCATTGTGGCGCGCCCGCCTGAAGCCAGCTCGGTTCGCTACGAAGCGCTGGTGGGGATTGGCACGGCGCTTTGGCCCGAGCAAGAGCGGGTGCGCGCCCGGGCGCCTTGGAACTACTACTCCGAACAGCCGACCGAGTGGCCCACCTGCAAAGTCTATGTGCGGGCGCCTTCTGCCGGGCTGCTTGCCCAGTTGGAACAGCGGATCGTGGCGGACATTGAGACCTCGGCGATGCGCGGTCACCTGGGTGAGAAGGACCGCGCCGAGCTGGGCACCAACAAGTTGATCGAAGTGAAGCTGGGGCCTTTGCTCGATTCCTATCTTGACCCGCAAGCGCGCAGCAACAGTGGCCCCAAGGGCGACAGGCTCGCCAACTTCGCCTTGCTGTTTGTGGCGCTGCTGATTCTCGTGCTGACGGTGGGCAATTACGTCAACCTGGCGACCATCCGCACCGTGCAGCGGCAACGCGAGATGGCCGTTCGCAAGGTGCTGGGTATCGGAACGCGACGGCTGATCGCGCAAATGCTCACTGAGTCGATCCTGGTGTCGCTGCTGGCTGCACTGCTGGGTGCTGGCATTGCGGGCTTGATGCTGCCGTCCTGGTCGGACATGACCAGCCATCCGATTGCCCAGCTCATGGGCACGGGCGATTGGATCGTCTTCGCGCTGGTCGTGCTTGCCGGCGGCATCATCGTTGGCTTGTGCTCCGGCCTGTATCCGCTTTGGGTAGTCCAGAAGATGCAGGCGGCACAAGCATTGGCTGGGCGCGGTGGCAGCGAGAGTGGTGGTGGCCTGTGGCTGCGCCGCGTGCTGACAGTGCTGCAGTTTGGCATCGCCATTTTCGTGAGCGCCATGGTGGTGACGATCTCTTGGCAGATCAACTACCTGAAACGCATCGACTATGGCTATGCAGTCGATTCTTTGCTGGCGGTCACGGTGCCCAAGGAGCTCAGCGCGACTCAGCTGCAGAGCTTCAAGAATGCTCTGCAGGCTCGCCCCGAGATTGCCGCTGTGGCGGGCAGCGAGCTGGCTCCCACGAGGCGTGAGCTGAGTTTGCCCGGGGCGGCTCCGGTCGTTCTTGACCAGCAACGGGTGAGCCCCGAGTACTTCGCGACCTTGGGGCTTGCTGTGCAAGCCGGGCGCGCGTTCGATGCCGGCATTGACGCAGCCGAGACGGCGAAGGTCGCCATCGTCGACCCGCAGGCGGCGCTGCGGCTCGGGCATGCCGATGCGCAGGCGGCTGTTGGCAAGTTCGTTGATCTGGGCGCCGGTCAGGGACCCTTGCAGATCGTCGGCGTGAGCCGGCGTGAAGGCAGTGGCTTTCGTCAGGCCGCCGACCAGGCCGTCGTTTACACCATCGGTGTCGAGCCGACGCTGCTGATGGTGCGTGCAGGCCAGGACATCGAGGCGGCCCGCGGTGCCGTCGAAGCACTGGCCAGCGAGCTTTTCCCAGACCAGTTCTTCAGTGTGCGCAAACAGCGCACACGGCTCGAACTCAATGCCGGCGGCCCCATGGTGATCCTGCAGATTTGCCTGATCGTGGCGGCCGTGATCGTGCCGCTGTCTGTCTTCAGCGTCTACATCCTGTCGGCGTTCACGGTGCAGAAGCGGGCGCGTGAGATTGTTGTGCGCAAGCTCCACGGCGCGAGCCGCGCCGATATTGCGCGGCTGCTGGCGCGCCAGTTCGTTTGGCTGCTCGCGATTGCAGCCTTGCCCGCCTTGCCTGCCGCCTACCTGTTCGGCCAGATGTTCCTTCAGCAGTTTGCTGAGCAGGCTGCGATCGGTGCCTGGGCGACCTTGATCGCCTTGCTCGGCGCGCTTGTGGTGACGCTGATCGCAGCCCTGCGCCACACCCTGGTGGCGATGCGCATGGCCCCGGCGGACGTGTTGCGCGCCGCCTGAAGCAAAGAGGCTAGACCATGACTGATTTACTGATTCCTCAGCTTACCGGCGCATTGGACGCCGATGCTGCCGTTCTCGCCAGCTATGCCGGGCGTGCAGCCCAGCGTTTCGCCGTATTGCCGGCCAAGCCTGAGCGCGACGAGGGCCAGCAGGCTGAAGCGACGGCGCTGCATGCAGAAGGTCGCGCCCTGCGCCGCGCCTTCCTGCGTCGGCATGCCCGTGCCGTCTATGCGGCAGTCACTGAGGAGCACACGGCTCACGTCTCGCTTGCGGAGCTGTCCGCGGCAGCGGCGGTGCGCTTTGTCGGCCTTGTGCCGACGCAGGCGCAGCTCGAGCGCGAACGCCAGTTCTTGCAGCGTGACAAGGAAGCGCTTGAAATCGACCAGGGTGAGCTCTTGCATGCCTGGTTTGCGCTACCCGACGTCGGGGCCGACCTGATCGAGCGGATGCGGCTTCCGACCGCCAAGGCCGTGGCCCTGCTGCCGGAGCTGCAGCAGCATGACCGTCTTCGCATCGGTCCGGTTGAGCTTGAGCGCCGTGGCGATGGCGGCTACCTGACCTTCCACAACCTCAGCTGCCTCAACGCCGAGGACGATGCGCTGATCGACGCGTTTGAAACCGCTGTGGACCTTGTCCTGCTCGACGAGCGCATCAAGGTCGGCGTGTTGCGCGGCGGTGTCATGGATCATGAGCGCTATCGCGGCAGACGTGTGTTCAGCGCGGGCATCAATCTGCGCCATCTGAGCGCGGGTCAGATTTCCTATCTCGACTTCCTGCTGCGCCGGGAGCTTGGCTATATCAACAAGATGGCGCATGGGCTGTCCGCTGCAGGCGCGGAGGCCGGGGCGGTGGAGAAGCCCTGGATTGCTGCAGTGGACAGTTTCGCGATTGGCGGTGGCGCGCAAATCCTGCTTGTCTGTGATCGTGTGATCGCCGAACAAGGGGCCTACTTCAGCCTGCCGGCAGCCAAGGAAGGCATCGTTCCCGGGCTGGCCAATCTGCGCCTGCCGCGTCTTGTCGGCGCCCGCATGGCAGGCCAGATCATTCTGGATGGTCGCCGGGTGAGTTCGACCGAGACTGATGGCCGGCTGTTGTTCGACGAGGTTGTACATCCGGCCGAGATGGATGCAGCGATCGAACAGGCGGTCGAGCGCTTCTCCGCTGCTGCCGTGATTGCAAATCGACGTATGTTGCGGCTCCTGCAGGAGCCGGCCGAAGCACTACGCAGCTATTTTGCGCAGTTTGCGCTTGAGCAGGCGCAGCGCATCTATAGCGCTGATGTGCTGGCCAAGGTTGCGCGGGTGTGATGATGCAACTGCAGCGCGAACAACTGCTGCCGGCGCTGGCCGATCCAGCGCTGTCGGCGATCAACTTTCTCAACGAGGTGATCGACCGCTATCCGCGTGCGATCTCGTTTGCACCGGGCGCTCCGTCCGAGGATCTGCTTGACGGCATTGAGCTGCCAGCCTTGATAGAGCGCTATTGCAGCTATCTGCGCGAGGACAAGGGGCTGAGCGAGGCTCAGGTGCGCCGCCATCTCTATCAGTACGGGCCGGCACGCGGGCACATCAACGGTCTGATCGCCCGGGCCATGCTGGTCGACGAATGCATCTCGGTGGATCCGCGCGCAATTGTGGTCACGGTCGGCGCGCAAGAGGCGATGCTGCTTGCGTTGCGCGTGCTATGTCCTGCGCCTGAAGACTGTGTAGCGGTGGTCAACCCGTCCTTTGTCGGGATAGTCGGAGCCGCCAAGGTCCTCGGCGTTGCGACGATTGCCATTGCCGATACGAGCGATGGCGTGAATCTCGCGGCTCTTGAGGCGGCTTGCCGCCAAGCCCGTGATCGCGGACAGCGAATCCGTGCCCTCTACGTCGCGCCTGATCACGCGAACCCGTCGGGGAGCCTGATGCAGCGCGTGCAGCGTGAGCAATTGCTGGCACTGGCAGAGCGGCACGACTTCATCGTCATTGAGGACAACGCCTACGGCTTCACAGCGGAGTGGGAGACGCGACTGCCCACCCTGAAAGCGCTCGATCAGGCGGGCCGCGTTCTCTATATCGGCACCTGCGCCAAGATCTGCGTGCCAGGCGTACGCATCGGCTTTGCGATTGCCGATCAGGAGGTGATCGACGCCCAGGGCCGCAAGGGACTGCTCGCCGATGAGCTGACGCTCGTCAAGAGCATGGTCACGGTCAACACCTCGCCGATTTGCCAAGCCATCGTCGGCGGCATGCTGCTTCAGCATGGGGGGTCGCTGGCGGCCATCGCGCGCCCAAAGGCCGAGCTTTACCGGCGCCAGCTCGGCCACCTGTTGGTGGCGCTTGAGCGGCATCTCCCGAGGCCTGTGCAGGCAGAGCTGGGCATCAGCTGGAACCGTCCGAGTGGTGGCTTCTTCGTGCGCATGCAACTGCCGGTGATCGCTGACGAGCGCCTGCTTGAGCTGTCGGCGCGTGAGTACGGCGTCTTGTGGACGCCGATGCGCTCGTTCTATCTCGACGGTCAGGGCAGTTGCGAGCTGCGGCTTTCCTGCAGCTATCTGCGCCCCGCGGTGATCGACGAAGGCGTCGAACGGCTGGCGCGATTCCTTCGTGCCGTGCTTGCCGGGCCTGTGCAGCCGCTGGAGCCACGCACGTCTGCTTCTGTGGAGGCCGCATGAGCGAACTTGGCGATCTTAGCTGCGTGCGCTACACCAAGCTTGGCCATATTGCACACATCGAGTTGAACCGCCCGTCCTCGCTGAATGCGATGAACCTTCGCATGCACGAGGAGCTTGCCGGCATCTGGGACGATTTCGAGAGTGATCCGGCGATCTGGCTCGGTGTGCTCAGTGGCGCCGGAGATCGAGCCTTCTCGGTCGGACAGGATCTGAAGGAACTCGATCAATTGAACCGGCAGGGACAGGCTGCGTCGTCTTTCGGTAGCCGCGGCCGTGCGGGCTGGCCACGGTTGACGGAGCGCTTCGAGCTTTCCAAGCCCCTGGTCGCCAAGGTGCGCGGCTATGCGCTCGGCGGCGGATTCGAGCTCGCACTGGCCTGTGACATCGTCATTGCCGCCGAGGATGCCGAGTTCGGTTTGCCTGAGGCCCGGCTTGGGCTGATTCCAGGCGCTGGAGGTGTGTTTCGGCTGGCGCGGCAGATTCCTGTCAAGGCCGCCATGGGCTATTTGCTCAGCGGTCGGCGCTTGAGTGCAGCGCGTGCCTACGAGCTGGGGCTTGTCAACGAGGTCGTTCCGGCTGCCGAGCTGGACGCCTGTGTCGGCCGATGGCTGGATGAATTGCTGCAATGCGCGCCCTTGTCTCAGCGGGCCATCAAGCAGGTCGTGGCGCAGTCAGCCACGCTGCCGCTGGCGGAGGCATTCGAGCGCTCCTACAGCTGGGAAAGCGCACGGCGCCTGAGTGAAGACTGCGCCGAAGGGCCGCGTGCGTTCGCGGAAAAACGTCAACCGATCTGGAAAGCTCAGTAGCACCATCATGGAACACTCACGCACCACTGTTGCGCCGGCTCGCAGCGCCCATCTGCTGATTGCCAGCGGCGCCCTGCTGTTCATCCTCCTGTTGGTGCTGGCGAGCCTGAAGCACCTGCGCCCGCCGGCACTGCCGTCGAGCGAGCCGCCGCTGACGCAGTTCTCGACCGCTCGCGCGCTCGACGACCTGCGGCAGATCGCCAAGGCTCCGCACCCTACAGGCTCGCCGGAAAACGCTGCCGTGCGGGAGTACCTGCTTGGTCGGTTGCGCGCGCTTGGACACTCGCCCGAACTGCAGAGTGGGCAGGTGTTCAACGCCGAACTGGGTGGCCTCGCGACGATCAGCAATATTGTTGTGCGCATCCCTGGCAGCGCCAGGACTGAGGGTGGCAAGGCCTTGTTGCTGGCAGCGCACTACGACTCGGCGCCTTCGAGTCCAGGGGCGGCGGACGATGGCGCGGCCATCGCGGCCATACTCGAAACGCTGCGGCTGCTCAAGGCCGGTGCACCACTGCGCAACGATCTCCTTGTGCTGCTGACCGACGGGGAAGAGGCGGGCTTGTTTGGCTCGCAGCTTTTCGTCGAGCGCCTTGGCAAGCTGCATGACATCGGGGCCGTTCTCAATTTTGAGTTTCGCGGCAACCGTGGTCCGATCTGGCTGTTTGAGACCAGCGGCGGGCGCTCGGGCAATGGTCGTCTGATCGAGGCATGGCAGCGTTCGCTGAGTCACCCTGTCGGGAACTCGCTGCTGGCCGAGGTCTACCGACACCTGCCCAACGACACCGACATGAGCAACTTCAAGCGTGCGGGACTGGCTGGGCTCAACTTCGCTGGCGGTGAGGGACATACGAGCTATCACAGCCAGCTGGATACGGTTGAGCGTATCGATACCGCCAGCATGCAGCACTTGGGCGCCTCCATGGTCGAGCTCGTGCAGCGGCTTGGCAATGAGGATCTGCAATCACTCGAAAGCGGTGATGCCGTCTTCTTCGATATGCCACTGCTTGGCGCCGTCAGCTACCCAGCCGCGCTGGCACTGCCCTTGCAGCTTGTGGTCCTTGCTCTGCTGGCGATTCTGGTCGTGCACAGCCTGCGTCGCGGGCAGCTGCGGTTCGGCAAGACCCTGACTGCCGTGCCGGCTCTGCTGGTGAGTGTCGTTGTGGTCGCGCTGCTGTGTCAGCTGGTCTGGACGATCGTGTGGTTTGCCCATCCGGGCTACCAGCTGATGCAGCAGGGCAGCACCTATAACGGGGACGTCTACCTTGGCGCTTTTGCAGCGTTGGGCCTGGCCTTGTTTGTGGGCGCGCTGAAGCTGCTGCGGCGCTGGTTCGCTGCCGAGGAGCTTCGCGCCGGTGCGCTGCTGGCCTACGCCGCCCTTGGGCTGATCATTGCTGCGGCCTTGCCCGGCGCGAGCTACCTGCTGCTGTGGCCAGTGCTGCCGTTTCTCGTGCTCGGTCTGATCGGTTCGATCCGGGGGCAGCTGCGCACCGACGTCCATCCTGGACCAGTGCGTGCGCTGCTGCTCGGCGTGGCGTCGGTGCCTGCAGTTCTGCTCTTCGTTCCCGTTGTTCAGCTGCTTTTCGAGGCACTGACGCCGCAGGCTCTGTACGCGATGGTGGCGGTGCAATGCTTGGCGCTGTTGCCGGCCTTGAGTCTGCTGGAGCTGCTGACCCGGCGATTCCTGTTGCCGCTGGTGCCGGCGGTGCTTGGCGTCGGTCTGCTCGCGCTTGGCTCGGTCAGCGCTGGCTTCGATGCTGAGCGGCCAAAGCCCGACAACCTGTTCTTTGTGCAGGATGCAGATGCGAACAAGGCCTACTGGATCTCCGAGGACGACGAGCTCGACCCGTTCACGGCTCGCTTTTTTGGCAGCGCACCCAAGCCACAGGCATTGCCGGAGTTGTTTGGCGGTGCTGCGATCCCGCTGTGGGTCAACGCCGCGGCACCGCTGACGCAGCCCGGGCCGCTGGTCAAGGTGCTCGAAGACAAGATTGTCGATGGCGCCCGGCAACTGACGATTCAGGTCTCGTCGCAGCGCCAAGCGCCGCGCCTTCGGGTCGCGGTCGAGGACATCGAGGTGCGTGCGGCCAAGGTCGCAGGGCATGACTACCGTTCAGCAAGCCCGCGGCGCTGGCGGATCGACGTTTTCGGCACGGCCGACGAGCCGGTCGAGCTGTCGCTGTCGGTCTCGCCAGGCCAGCCATTCGCGGTGCGCGTCCGCGACATCAGCTATGGCTTGCCGGCTCATGCCCTGGGTGCGCGGCCAGCGGACTTGATGATCCAGCCGTTCAGGAACAGCGACACAACCCAGCTGATCCGCTTGGCCAAGTTTGCCGGCTAGGGGCGTCGCACATGACATCAACGGGCGCCCATCCTGATTCGAGTGAGGTCCTATGAATTCTCCGGTGGAAACCATCTTCACGCAGCGCCGGCACGAGCCGGGCCTGCAGGCGCAGGCCATGGCCGAGCACAACGCGGCGACCCAGGCGCGGATCCTGGGCGTCGCGACGGCGACGACGGAGCGCTGCTATACCCAGCGCGAACTGCTTGATCGATTCAAGATCACCGACCGGCGCATCCGATCGGTGTTCCTCAATGGCGGAATTGAGAAGCGCTTCCTGACGCTGCCCGAGGCCAGCGACGCTGGCCCGCCGGTGACCGAGAGCCAGGGCGAGCTGCTCGGCAAGCACAAGGCGCAGGCGGTGGCCATGGGCACACGCGCGGTGCTCTCTTGCTGCGAACAGCTTGGCGTGTCAAAGGACGAGATCGCCTACCTCTGCTGTGTGTCGACGACAGGCTTCCTGACACCTGGATTGAGCGCCCATATCAGCAAGGCGCTCGAACTGCCGCGCAGCTGCGGGCGGCTCGACATTGTCGGCATGGGCTGCAATGCCGGGCTCAATGCACTCAATCCGGTCAGTAACTGGGCGCGCGTCAACCCGGGCAAGCTCGCGATGATGTTGTGCGTGGAGGTCTGCTCGGCCGCCTATGTGTTCGATGGATCGATCGAGACGGCGGTCGTCAACAGCCTGTTTGGCGACGGTGCGGCGGCGCTTGCGCTGATGGGCGGGGAGCTCGGAACTGCCGGCCAGGGCGATGCCGGCGGCGGCGCTCCTCAGATCGTCAAGTTCTTCAGCTGTCTCATTCCCGATGCCATCCATGCAATGCGCTATGACTGGGACGAGGAACAGGGCAAGTTCAGCTTCTATCTTGACCGTGACGTGCCTTATGTCGTCGGTGCCCATGCCGAGCACGTGATTGGCAATCTGCTCAAGGACACGGGCTTGCGCCAGAACGACATCGCGCACTGGGTGGTCCATTCGGGCGGCAAGAAGGTCATCGACTCCGTGCGCGTCAATCTCGGTCTGACCAAGGACGACGTACGGCACACGATGTCCGTGCTGGCCGACTACGGCAATTTGTCGAGCGGCTCGTTCCTGTTCTCCTATCAGCGCCTGCTCGCTGAGGGCAAGGTCAAGCGCGGTGACCACGGGGTCTTCATGACGATGGGTCCGGGCTCGACGATCGAATCGGCACTGGTCCGCTGGTGACCGGGTTTTCAAACTTTGGGAGTTTCGACAATGAACAAGGCAATAGAGCGCAACAGCCGGTCGGGGGCGTTCCGGCTTGCCCTCGACCATGAGATGAGCAGCGCCAGGCTGATGGCTGAAATCGGCCGTGCCTGCGATGAGGCCGAAGACAACCCGGGCACGGTGTTGCAGATTCAGTTGCACGGCGTTGCGCCGGGCACGCCAAGCCAATGCGCCTGGGGCGAAGGCGCCGAGGTGCAGCTCGTGAGCCAGTGGGAGCGTACATTGCGCCGGCTGGAACGCCTGCCGGCACCTCTGATCGCTGCGTTCGAAGGCGATTGCGTGGGCCTGCTATTCGATGTGCTTTTGATTGCCGACTACCGCATCGCCGCGCCGAACACGCGCTTCGAATTGCCCAAGGTGCACAGTGCTGTTTGGCCAGGGATGACGCTGTACCGCCTGACGAGCCAGCTCGGCATTGGCGCCGC
Organism: Roseateles aquae; assembly: GCF_032337115.1. Taxonomy (NCBI): domain Bacteria; kingdom Pseudomonadati; phylum Pseudomonadota; class Betaproteobacteria; order Burkholderiales; family Sphaerotilaceae; genus Roseateles; species Roseateles aquae. The sequence continues at coordinate 10,673 of NZ_JAVXZY010000013.1, read as the reverse complement.
ACGGCGCCTGGTCTTGTTCGGCCAAGTCCTGAGCGCCGAGCAAGCACTTTCCACGGGCTTGCTAGACGAGCTTGACGCCGAGCCACGCAGCCGTGCAGAGGCGTTTTGCCAACAGACCGCGGTACCGGCCTGGCGCGATGTGGCCGTGCGCCGCCGCTTGATGCTTGAAGTTGCCTCTACACCGTATGAGGAGGCGCTTGGCGCCCATCTCGCGGCCAGCGATCGCACGCTGCGTGCCGCCGCCGTGGCCCGTCAGGCCGAACTCTCGCGCTCGCTGGATATCCAACCGGCTTGACGCATCGCCCCATGCCGCGACTTACCCAGCCGCGAGAGGGCTTACATGAAACTGGGGAGAAGGTCTTGAACGCCATTTCCGACATCGTCAATGACCGCAATTTCGTCAAGCTGCGCGGACTCGGTTTGTCGCAGCTGCACCTGAAGATCGAGGCACTCAATCCGTCCGGTTCGATCAAGATGAAAACGGCGCTTGGCCTCATAGGCGACCTTGAGGCGCGGGGCTGCATCGGGCCACAGACCATCTTGATCGAGTCCTCGTCGGGCAGCCTCGGCGTCGCGCTCAGCATCATCTGCGCGGAACGGGGCTACCGCTTCAGCTGCGTTGTCGATCCGAACACATCACCCCAGAACATCAAGATGATGAAGGCGCTCGGCGCCGAAGTCACCGTGGTTGATCAACGCGACGAGAACGGCGGTTTTCTCGCGACCCGGATCGCCCACATCGGTCGGGTTGTCGCGGCCGATCCACGCTATATCTGGCTCAATCAATACGCGAATCCAGAGAATCCACGCGCGCATGCGCGCACGACGGCAGCCTCCATTCTCAAGAGCTTTGAGCAGGTGGACTACCTGTTTGTCGGTGCGGGCACGACGGGTACCTTGATGGGCTGTCTGCAGCGTTTCAGCGAAGACAGCCCGCACACCCGAGTCATCGCTGTCGACAGCATCGGCTCGGTCACTTTCGGCACGCCAGCGGGCAAGCGGTTCATTCCAGGGCTGGGGACCAGTCGCCGTCCCGAGATCTTCAATCCGGCGGGTCTACATGCGCTTGAACTTGTTGCAGAGGCGGATGCGATAGCGATGTGCCGTTATCTGGCGCGCAGCAATGGCATCCTCGCTGGCGGTTCCACCGGCACCGTGCTGGCGGCGGTCTACCGCTGGCGCGATCGAATGCCAGAGGATGCCTGCGTGGTCGCGATTTCCCCCGACCTTGGCGAGCGCTATCTGGACTCGGTCTATGACGACGCTTGGGTACGCGAACGTTTCGGCCTGATTCCCGAGCTGCAGCCAGGTCGGACCGATAGCGCCGCAGGCAGCGATCGCGAAGACGCGCTTGCGGCAGCCGTCGCCCTGGCGGCTTGAGCCCCCTGCACACCGATAGGAACAAGACCCACCATGTTTGAGTTTCATGTCCTTACGGGGAGCCGGCTGAAGCAATTGCTGGAGCTGCATCCTGCCCGCTGCATCGAGAGTGTGGCCGACGCCTATCTTGCCCATCACCACGGCAAGACCGTCAACCCCGATAGCTACTTCCTGCGCTTTCCATCAGAGCCGCAGAACCGCATCATCGCGCTGCCGGCAAGCATTGCGGGAGAGCAGGCGGTCTCTGGAATCAAATGGATCGCGAGCTACCCTGGCAATGTTGAACGAGGCATTCCACGCGCTTCTGCGGTGCTCGTCCTCAATGACCCGGCGACCGGCTACCCCTATGCATTGCTGGAAGGCGCGCTGATCAGTGCCGCGCGCACCGCGGCGTCAGCCGTGCTGGCCGCACGCTGGATCAACGCGGGCCGCCGCGAGGCGATGTCGGTTTCCTTTATTGGCGCCGGCGTGATCGCCCGCAGCATCTACGACATGTTCAGGGCCGACCATTGGACCTTCGAGCAGCTGATTGTTCACGACCATGATGCGGCCTCCAGCGAAGCGTTTGCTGCCTATGCACGCAAGCAGTCAAACAGCGGCGTGCGGGTTGATTCGCTCGACGCGGCGCTCGCTGCGGACGTGGTGGTTTTTGCCACCAATGCCGGCACGCCCTATGTCGGCGCCGACCGGCCGTTCGCGCCGGGCCAGATCGTGCTGAACGTGTCGCTGCGCGATCTCGCACCCGAGTTGATCCTGGCAGCGGCCAATCTGTTCGACGACGTTGAGCATTGCATGAAGGCGAACACGTCGCCGCACCTGGCCGAACAGCTGAGCGGCCATCGGGCGTTTGTCACCGGCACGCTGGCGCAGCTGATGCTCGGTGAGATCGAGCTGGATCGCGGCAAGCCGGTGATCTTTTCACCCTTTGGCATGGGCATGCTCGACCTTGCGCTGGGCAAGCAGCTCTTCGAAGCCGCTCTGGCGCAGGGCCAGGCGATAGCAATTCCAGAGTTCTTCGGCGAAACCAGTCGCTGGTGATCGCCTCGGCCACTGCATCTTCAGAGAGAAGCATCTTGTTCCCCGATTCGAATGTCCATCCCGTCGCTGCTGGCGACGAGTTCGTCTACCTGAAATCAGACGTCAAGATCGAGCCGCTTGTTTGCGGCTGGTACGCCTGGTCGCATCTGGTGTCGCCAGCTGCGTTGGCCCTGCATCTGCGTTTTCGCATGTTGCCCCTGCTGCGCAATTTTGTTGATAACCCGTCCATCCACGTCTCGGCCAACCTTGACCCGAATATGTACGGCGGGCCATTCGTCAGCCTTGCCGAGGCCGATATCGCGGCCGTGCGCCAGCTGATTGAAGATACCGAAACCACTTGCGCAGAGCTGTTGGCCTTCGCCGACGAATACCGTGCCTTCGATGCTCGGCTGCAGCAGGAAGCCCAAGGGGGCACGCTCAACGACTACTACACCGAGTTGCCACAGGCTCTGCGCGGCTGCCTTGAACTCGTTTACGACCTCCATCATCGCCCGGCGCTGCGCCTGTTCGAAGCGCTGCTCTACGCACAGGGTTTGGCCGTGTCGACGCAGCAAGTCCTTCTGCAGTCGCTGCGCGAGGACGAGCGCCATTTCTTCATGAGCACGCCACGGCTGCCGGCGCCAGGCAGCGTCACCCTGCCGTTGCGCTTCTCCGACGCTCGGCTCGATCTGCTGGCGCGCGCGCGCAGCAAGCCGGCCTCCTTCAATGCGATTGCCGAGCAGCTTGAACTTGCCGGTGAGCAACGCACGGCATTGCGCGCAATGTTCGATACGACGCCGCCACGCCGGCGTGGTCCGATTGACCATAGCGGCGACGGCGTGAGGGTGCGCTACTTCGGTCATGCCTGTGTGCTGTTTCAAACGGCCGAGGTGTCGGTGCTGTTTGATCCATTTGTGAGCATCGAAGAAGCCGACGATGAACGCTTCACGATCAACGATTTGCCTGAGCGCATCGACTATGTCGTGCTCTCGCATTCACACCAGGATCACTTCAGCCCCGAGATGCTGATCCAGCTGCGCCATCGCATCGGCCAGGTCATCGTGCCTGCCAACAACAGTGGCCATGTCGCAGATCCGTCGATGAAGCTCGCGCTAGGCGAAATGGGCTTTGGCAACGTTGTCGTGCTCGACTGCCTGGACACGGTCCAGATCCCTGGCGGCCGCATCTGCAGTCTGCCGTTCACCGGTGAGCATGCGGATCTCAGCATTTACAGCAAGCATGCGGTCGCACTGAATCTGGGTGGACGCAATTTTGTGTTCCTGGTTGACTCGGATGGTCGAGATCTCGTCATGTACGAGCATATGAGACGCGCCATCGGCGGCCGCATCGACGCTTTGTTCATCGGTATGGAATGCCATGGCGCCCCGCTGAACTGGCTGTACGAGCCACTTCTGGGCAAGCCGCTGAATCGCCGCAATAACGAGGCGCGGCGGCTGTCAGGCGCCGACTGTGATCGAGCCTGGGGCATCGTCGGGAAACTCGAACCTGCTCGCGTGTTTGTATATGCGATGGGGCAGGAGCCATGGATGCGCTACATCATGGGCTTGCAGTACAGCCCCGACAGCATTCAGCTGACCGAATCGCAGCGCTTCATCGACCGCTGCCGCAGCCACGGCATGGAGGCCGAGCGGCTCTACCTGAGTGGCGAGTGGCCGTTCTAGTCATGTCCTTGTTCGCGTTTCTTGCGCACTTTTGCGATAGGTCTATCAGGGGAGGTCATTGATGAGCGCGCCGCATTCTTATGAAGTCTCGCTACGCGACACGGGGTTTTTCCTGTTGTCCGAAGAAGTGATCGAGGCCGACGTGGAGGCGCTGGCTGTGCGGATTGCTGCGGCCGGGCGCTGGACGATGCCCATCTCCGTCGAGGCGCGCACAGGCATCATCATGGACGGCAACCATCGCTGGCATGCGGCGCGCCGACTCGGCCTGCGGCAAATCCCCTGCTACCTGCTTGAGTACACCGACCCGCGTGTCCGCGTGTACGAGTGGGAGCACGATGAGCCGTTCAATCTGGCTGATATTTTCTCGATTGCGAACACCCGCCAGGTGTTTCCGTACAAGACGACTCGGCACATCTTCACGCCACCGCTGCCGCCCTGTGATATTGGGCTGGCTGCGCTAGGCCAGCGCGCGGCGCAGGCTGCCTGAGCCGCGTGGCTCTGGTTGACCCGATACCGCGCCCATGTTCACCACGCCCTGATCGCACCGCTCGGCGGCATTGCGAAATGTCGCCATCGGATGACGCTCCAACTCTGACCAGCGAGTTCCTTGTGAATCTGCTTCCCGATCTCCTCGTGCAACGTGCGTGCCAGACGCCGCAGGCGCTCGCCTATGGTTTCTTGCAAGGCGATGGTGAGGGCGTTGACGCGCTCAGCTGTGGCGCCTTGTTTGAGCAGGCTGCTGCGCTCGCGGCTTTGCTGCAGCGGCGTTTCGACCCGCAATCGCGCTTATTGCTCGTCTGTCAGGCACAGAAGCAGTTCGTGCTCGCCTTCTATGCCTGCATGCTGGCAGGCATGATCGCTGTGCCGACGGCGTTGCCCCGTCGGCAGGCGCTGGCGGAGAGGCTTCGCGTCCTGATCGCCGACGCCGACGCGCAGGCCGCCCTGACGGATGCCGACGCCTTGCTGCAGTTCGCCCAAACGAGCGATGGCGCAGGCCTGCTGTGCTTGGACTTGCGCGGGCTGTCCAGCGAAATGGCCGGCAGTACCGGCGCCACACCGCTGGCCGCTTCGGCGGCGCAATGGCAGCGGCCCGACTACGAGGCCGCGCCGGTTGCCTTTCTTCAGTACACCTCAGGGTCCACTGGCAAGCCAAAGGGCGTTGTCGTCAGTCATGAGAACCTGCGCCACAACAGCGCATTGATCCAGGCTGCGATGGGAATTGGCAGCAGCTCGGCGGTCTTGACTGCGCTGCCGATGTTCCACGACATGGGGCTTGTTGGTGGCCTGCTGCAGCCGATGTACAGCAGCTGCCCGGGCTACTGGATGACGCCAGCCGAGTTTGTGCAGTTTCCGCAGCGTTGGCTGGAGCGGATCGCGCGGCTGGGCATCACGACCAGCGGCGGCCCGAACTTCATGTACGACCTGGTCGCCCGGCAGGTTGATCCGGCGGCGCTCGCAGCAATACCCGGATTTGATCTGGGCCGCTGGCAGGTTGCGTTTTGTGGTGCAGAGCCAATACGGGCTGCAACGGTCGAACGCTTCTGCGAACGCTTCGCACCACTGGGGTTCGATGCCGGCGCGTTCTACCCCTGCTACGGCATGGCCGAGTCAACGCTGTTCATCACCGGCAAACGCCTTGGAACGCCATGGCGGCAGCGGCGTTCACAGGGAAGCTCGGTCGTTTCATGTGGTGTACCGAGCGGCGACACCGAGATCCGCATCGTCGATCCAGCGACATCCCAGCCACTCCCCGCGCCGGGCGTTGGCGAGATCTGGGTGCGCAGTGGCAGTGTCGCCGGGGGCTATTGGCGGCAAGCCGAGCTCAGCGCGCAGGGCTTTGGGGCCAGCCTGGCCGACGGGTCGTCAGAGCACTGGCTGCGTACCGGCGATCTCGGCTATTTCTGGGAAGGTGAGCTGTTCGTGACCGGCAGACTCAAGGACCTGATCATCGTCAACGGCAAGAAGCATGCGCCCCAGGATATCGAGGAGGCCGCGCTTGATGCTCATGACGCCCTGCGCGAGGCCGGTGCGGCAGCCTTTGTTGCGGACGGCCAGACCGGTGAGGCCACTGCCGGCCTGGTGCTCGTGTGCGAGCTCAAACGCGAGTGGCTGCGTCGGTCGGAGCAATGGCCGGCCGTCGCCGGCGCTGTGCGTGCGGCTGTGCGACAGGCTTACGCATTGACGGTGGACGACATTGTCTTTCTCAAACCCGGTGCGCTGCCACGTACCTCCAGCGGCAAGGTGATGCGCGCGCAGTGCCGCACCAGCTACTTGGCTCGGACGCTTGAGCGCGCCGAAGCCGCTGTCCTCCAGCCCTGAACGAGCCCCCATATGACCACCCTCGAGCTTTCGCTGTGCCGGGCGCTTGCGCGCCTGCTGGAGGTCGATCCGGCCTCGCTGTCTTTGACCGCCGACCTGTCTGAGCAAGGGGTCGACTCGATTGTTGCCCTGCAACTCGCCCGTGAGATCGAAGCCTTGGTCGGCCGCGAGGTGGATCTCGAGTGGCTTTATGACCATCCGTCGATCGCCGGTCTCGCCGCCTTTCTTGCTGCACTCCCCGAGATGCAGGCCGCTCCGGCGACGCCCTGAGCGCTTCACATTCCGCATTGAGTCATGGACCTTCACGCCGTATCGCCATCGTGGTTTCCTCTGTCCGAGGCTCAGCGCAGCCGCTGGTTCCTCTATCAATTCGACAGCGAAGGCCGGGGCGCACACAACAACGCTTTTGCAGTGCGTGTGCGTGGCGGTCTTGAAGCGTCGACATTGCAGCGGGCGCTTGAGCAGCTGACGGTACGTCATCCGATGCTGGGCGCGCGCCTGCGCCAGTCTGGGGGGCGAGCGGAACAGTCGACCGATGCAGGCGCGCCGCTGAAAGTCGAGCTGCGTGGCGGTCTGGATGCGGCCGCGCTGCTGCAGGCCGTTCGCGCTGACAGCGTCCGTGTTTTCGATCTTGAGCAAGAGCCGCCGTTTCGTGCGGTGCTCTACCCGGAAGCCAGCGGTGACACGGTTCTGCTGCTTGTTTTTGACCATCTCTTCTGCGACGGCTGGTCGTTCTGGCTGGTGCTTGAAGAGTTGGGACAGGCGTTGCAGGGTGACTTGCCGGCGCCACAGCTGACGGCGCCTGCCTACCGCGACTATGTGGAGTCCGAGCGCGCCTGGCTGGCGGGCACGGAGGCGCAGCGCGCCTGGAAGCACTGGCTGGCTGCATTGGGCGGCGATCTGCCGCTGCTGCGACTGCCTTGTGACCATGTTCGCGGCCCGGGCGTTGGCAGCGAACTCGGTCAGATCAGCATCGAACTGCCAGCGGCGCTGCTTGAGGGCCTGCGTGGGCTGGCCCGCCGGCATGCCGGCACGCTCTACACGACCCTGCTGGCCGCTTACATGATGCTGTTGCATCGTTTGAGCGGCCAGAATGACATCATCGTCGGCACGCCCATGCCGGGACGGGTCGATCCGCGTTGGAACCCTGTTGTCGGCGATTTCGTCAACGCTATCGCCATTCGCCATGGCTTTGCCGAGGATGAGGCGGTCGCCGACACCTTGCGCGCTGTGCGCGGTGCTGCCATGCAGGGGCTGCGTCACCAAGAACTGCCGTTCGGTTTGCTGGTCGAACGGCTGAATCCGCCGCGCGAACCCGGAGTTCATCCGGTGTTCCAGACCCTGTTCAACTTTCAGAAGGCGCGTGCGGCGACGGCGCTGCTGGCCTTGTGGCGGGAGGGCAGTGCGCAACGTCCTGGCGGCCAGCTTGCTTCTTGGGCAGGTCATGAGCTGCAGGCCTACCCGGTCTACCAGAGCGGTGGCACGGCGCTCGATCTGTCGCTCGAAGTGATCGAGCTTGACGCCGGCCTGCGCTGCGATTTCCGTTTCGACGTCAGCCTGTTCGAGCAATCGACGGTCGAGCGCATCGGCGGGCACTATGTGAATTTGCTCGAGGCGATGGTGGCGGAGGTCGAGCGAACCGTCGCCCGCTTGCCCCTCATCGATGCGCAGCAACGCCTAGAACTGACGCTGGGTGCCAAGTCAAACAGCATGCCCGGCACGGCACTCGCTGCTGAAACGCCGGACACCTTGGTGCACGAACCGTTTGAACGCGTTGTGCGGCGTGCGCCGTTGGCGACGGCATTGCGCGACGCGGGCGTCAGCCTCAGCTACGGCGAACTCGATGCGGCCAGCAACCGGCTTGCCGCCTGGCTGCGCACGGCTGGCGTCGTGGCAGACGAGCGGGTCGCCATCTGCGCGCGTCGCGGTCTTGCTCAGCTCACCGCCGTCTTGGCGGTCCTGAAGGCTGGCGGGGCCTATGTGCCGCTTGATCCGCAATACCCGGTGGACCGGCTCAGCCATGTCTTGCACGACTGCGCGGCGCGGCTTGTGCTTGTTGATGCCGCCGGCGAGCAGGCGCTTGGCGGAGGCGGGCGTGCCGAGGCCCTGAGCATTCGGGCCGTCCACCTTGAGCATGACGCGCATCTCTGGGCGGGCGCCTCCGAGACCCGCTTGGCTCGCGCTGCTGGACCTCAGCATCTTGCCTATGTGATCTACACCTCAGGCTCGACGGGCCTGCCCAAGGGTGTGGCGGTGACGCATGCGAATGTCGCCAATCTGGTCGCGGCGCAGTCGGCGCTGCTGCGCCTTGATGAAGGCGACCGCGTGCTGCAGTTCGCCTCGTTTGGATTCGATTCCTCAGTCGCTGAGATCTATCCCGCGCTTGGAAGCGGTGCAACGCTCGTTCTGCGCCCTGATCAACTGCTCGCCCCCGATGCCGACTTTGCCGCCTTCATGCGCGCCGAGCGGATCACGGTGTGCGATTTGGCGACTGCGTTTTGGCACCAGTGGAGCCACGAGCTTGCGGCCGGTCGCTGCGCGCCCAACGACGAGTTGCGCCTGGTCGCGGTTGGCGGCGAGGCGGCCAAGGCGCACCACCTGCGCCAGTGGCTTTCCCATCCGCGCGCTCGCCTCTGCCGATGGATCAATGCGTATGGACCGACCGAGAACACCGTCAACTCCACCGTCTTTGAACTGGCGCCGGGCGCGAGCTTCGATGCTCCCGAGGTACCGATCGGCCGTCCCATTGCCGGCACACGTGCCTACATCCTCGACGCCCATCTTGAGCCCGTGCCACTCGGTGTGACCGGCGAGCTGTACCTGGCCGGGGCGCAGGTCGCGCGTGGCTATTTGAATCGCGCGGACCTGAGCGCCGAGCGATTCCTGCGTGACCCGTTCGTTGGCGATGCCGATGCACGGATGTATCGCACCGGCGATCTCGGTCGCAGGCTGGCCGATGGGACGATTGAGTACCTCGGCCGCAACGACTTCCAGGTCAAGATCCGCGGCTTCCGGATCGAGCTGGGCGAAATCGAAGCGAAGCTGGCCGCCTGCGAGGGCGTTCGCGAGGCGGTCGTACTGGCGTTGCCCGACCCGCGCGGCGAACCTCGGCTTGTTGCCTATCTGATTGCCACCGGGATCGACGTGCTGGCCTTGCGCGCTCGGCTTGCACGCGAACTGCCCGAGTACATGCTGCCGAGCGCCTTTGTCCGACTTGAGGCCTGGCCGCTCAATGCCAGCGGCAAGGTCGATCGCAAAGCATTGCCGAAGCCCGCTGGCGACGCCCTGCCATCGAGAGCCTATGAGCAGCCCCAAGGCGAGCTCGAGACGGTGTTGGCTGCCGCTTGGTGCGCACTGCTGGGCCTTGAGCGCGTCGGACGCCTCGACCATTTCTTCGAGCTGGGCGGGCATTCGCTGTTGGCGACGCAGTTGGCGGCGCGCGTGCGGGATCAGCTGGGCGTCGAATTGCCGCTGCGCCTGCTGTTTGCGGCGCCGGTGCTGCGCGACCTGGCAGCGCAGCTGGAAGGCATGGAGCGTCAGCGCTCAGCGGGCCAAGCGCATTTGGCGACGCCGATGCTGCGTGCCGACCGCAGCCAGCCGCTGCCGCTGGCGTGGTCGCAGCAGCGTCTGTGGTTCCTTGACCACCTGGACGCCGCTGCTGGCGCTGCCTACCGGATGCCGGCGGCACTGCGGCTGCGCGGTCAGCTCAATCGGGCGGCGTTGAAGGCGACGCTGGATCGCCTTGTGGCGCGACATGAAATCCTGCGCACGCGCTTCGTGGCGGTGCAGGGGCAACCATCCCAAGTGGTTGATTCAGCCGCTGGCGGCTTCGCGCTTGAAGAGCTCGATGCAAGGGGCGACACACTCGCTGCACTGCAGCGCGAGTTCTTCGAGGCCCGCTTTGACCTCGCCGCCGGGCCGCTGATTCGCGGCAGATTGCTGAAGCTGTCGGACGATCACCATCTGCTGTTGATCGACCAGCATCACATCGTTTCCGATGGGTGGTCAATAGCCATCCTGGTGCGCGAGGTCGCAACGCTGTACGCGGCCTTCTGCGCTGACCGTGCCGACCCCTTGCCCCCGCTGAGCCTGCAGTTTGCCGACTATGCCGCCTGGCAGCGCAGCGCCATTGCCAGTGCTTCGTTCGAGCGCCAGCTCGACTACTGGCGCGAGCGCCTCGCTGGCGCACCGGAACTGCTGGCGCTGCCGACAGACCGGCCGAGGCCGGCGCAGCAGAGCTATGCCGGTGCGGCGCTGGCGTTCGAGTTCGACGCT
>NZ_JAVXZY010000012.1:0-172377 GCF_032337115.1 Roseateles aquae | reverse complement strand
TGCGCGGTGCTCCAGCACCATACGCACCGCGCGCTCGCGCACCTCAGGCGAAAACTTCGGGGACTTCTTCATGGCTCCATTCTCCAGAGTTGGAGCCTCCTCGAAATCCGGGGCGATTCAGTTCTTCCTTAATGTCCATGGCAGATGTTCGAGAGGCCTAACTATTTGATGGACAGATCGTTAGATATTTCTGCCCAACATTTAAACAGACGGGTCGATCAACTGCTCAGTTCAGATGCGCTAGTCAATGGACGTCGGCAAATGGCAACTCCTGGCCGAGTTCGCCAGCCCGACGGGTCACTTCGAAGCCGACCTCCGGCTCCCGGCGCATCCTGATAGGCCCTCAACTCGATGGGAGACCATCATGGGCAACGAAGCTAACGCCGTTCATCGCGAGCCGTGGAACAAGGGCAAGCTGGTTGGGCAGAAGGCACCGTTCAAGCTCAAGGACATCTGGGCCCTGCGCGTCCGACTACAGATGGAAGGCCGGGTTCGCGAGCTGGCACTCTTCAATCTCGGCATCGACAGCAAGCTGCGTGGTTGCGATCTGGTCGGCCTCAAGGTCCGTGACGTCTACCACGGCGACCAGGTAGCTAAACGCGCCATCGTGGTCCAGCACAAGACCCAGCGCCCCGTCCAGTTCGAGATTACGCAGGCCGCTCGAGACGCCGTGCAGGCATGGATCAAGCAGGCGGGCCTGAGGGCCGAGGACTACCTTTTCCCCAGCCGGCTTCACGACTCGCCGCATCTCGGCACGCGTCAGTACGCCAGGATCCTCGGGCACTGGGTCGACGAACTGGGTCTTGACCGTGCCGACTATGGGACGCACTCGATGCGGCGGACGAAGGCAACGCTGATCTACCGGCGAACAAAGAATCTCCGCGCAGTGCAACTGTTGCTTGGACATTCCAAGCTGGAGTCGACGGTGAGGTACCTTGGCATCGAGGTTGATGATGCCCTGGAGATCTCCGAACAGACGGAAATCTGAAGTCGTCGACCGCGGCTCCGCCGCTTGACCGACCGTGTTGTCGGCGCAGCCGCCTTAGATTTCGGCTGTGTGGTGCCCGGCTGAGCTGGCACTCCCGGCCATGAGCCGCCATTCGCCCTGGTACCAGGAAGCGGACAACCGCTCGGCGTGCCGAATATTGCTGTGCGCCGCTCATTGAATTTTCCAAGCCCGAGCAAGCCTCGAAGACAAGCGCATCAGGTCCTCACTTGCTGCTGCGCCACTTCCGCCGCACGTCGGCCAAGAATGTCTCCCTGTCCTCGCGCATGAGGCGGACGAGGGCTGGCGGCGCGTCGGTGTCCTCGTGACGTGCGGCCCAGATCACGAGTTCAACCAGCACGGGCGCCAAGTCGATGCCCTTAGGCGATAGACGATAGATATATCGGCGCGCGTCTTCCGGATCATTCTTCTTTTCGATGATGTTCGCGGCCTCCAGCTTGCGCAAGCGCCCGGCCAAGACGTTGGAGGCAATACCCTCCCCGCCGTGGAGGAAGTCGTTGAAGGTCCGGCGGTCCTTGAACATCAGGTCGCGAACGATCAGCAGCGACCAGGCGTCACCCAGCAGTTCTAATGCGATGCTGATCGGGCAACCTGATCTGGACGGGAGAGGTTCGGCGCGCTTGGACATGGGTCGACATCGATCATCGCATGTCACTTGCTTTTTGCAAGTGACTTGCTAGACTGGCGCGCCTATCAACCTGCCTGGCATGCAGGCCGCCTCCACAGGAGATCCGTTCATGCGCAAGTCCTACTGGCTGGCCGTTCTGGCCTACCTGCTGCCGACATTTCCTTTGGGCTATTTCTGGCATCTGGTCATCTTTGCTGACCGCTATCACCAGCTCGAGATGTACCGGGAGGATGTGATCATCCCACTGGGTCTGGCCTCGATGGTGATCCAGGCGCTGTTCTTTGCCTGGGCATTCCCGCGGCTGTTTCCTTCAACACGGATGACCTGGCAGCGCGGTGCACTCGCCTTCGGGTGCATCTTCGGCGTGATGGCCTGGTCGTTTGCCGTACTGCCCGTTGCGGCAAAGTACCGGATGTCCTCGGTGCCCGATTTCATCGCACTGGAAACCTGCTTCACGGCCATTCAGTTCGCGGTCGTCGCACCGCTGCTGGCCCTGGCGTGCCGACTTGGCGAGCCAAAGTCCGCAGCCTCAACCTCCGCCTGATCTCAGCGCGCACCATGCCATTCGACCCGGACTTGGCCGCGCGCATGCGCGAGGCACTTCAGCAGCGAGCGGGAGTGGTGGAGAAGAAGATGTTCGGGGGCTATTGCTGGATGCTCAATGGCAACATGCTGTGCGGCGTCGAAGTCGGCCGCTTCATGTTCCGGGTGGGCGCGCTCCAGGAGGCCGATGCCCTGTCGCGGCCTGGCGCTCGACGGATGGATATCACGGGCCGGCCCATGAAGGGATTTGTCTGGGTGGACGCCAACGAAAGCGTCGGTGCTGCTCTCGAGGCGTGGATTGAACTGGCGGCACGCTATGTGGCCGCACTCCCACCAAAGTAATTTCGCGCTCAACCTATTACGTTCTCGGCGATCGCTGCGAACCTACGCTCCCCGGATCGAGCCGCGCCAAACCGAAAGGCAAACGGGGTCGAACGGTCTTCACAGCCCGAGTTGAGCGTCCGCTGCCAGGACATGCGTCCGGCTGCTGTGGGTCGACAGTGCCCCTTAGCTGCCATCGCAAGCAGTCAGTGACGGTCTTCAATAGCTGCTGATACTTGGCCGTACCCTCGTTCCGTGCCGAACGGCCGGTTCGGGGTGTAGACCGGTCGGCCAATCGCCGACGGACCCTATGACCGCTTGCTGTGGACGCCGACATTCGTCGCCCAATGACGAACGTCTCTGACCAGCCTATAGCAGTCAGCCCTCGCCAGCCCCAACCACGCCACGACACACGCCGCCAGGCCCGTCCAAGCCGCGGCTTTCCCAACTGCAACACCAAGCTTCGAAACATTGGCCTCAACGCCCGGTCGCCCTTCCCCCAAGACTTCGATAATTTGCCAGTAACTTCGAAACTTTGTTCTCAGCCTCCTCCTTTCACATGACCCTGCGCTACCACACCATTCCGGTAACCCCCTTCGCCCAGAACTGTTCGCTGGTCTGGTGCGATGAGACGCAGGAGGCGGCGCTGATTGATCCGGGTGGCGAGTTGCCCCGCTTGTTGGCCGAGGTACAAAAGCGTGGCTTGACGCTGAAGGCGATTTGGTTGACCCATGCGCATATCGACCATGCCGGCGGCACCGGACAGCTGGCGCGCGAGCAGGGCCTGCCCATCATCGGGCCGCATCAGGGCGATCAGTTCTGGATCGATGGGCTGGCGCAGCAGGCGCAGATGTTCGGCTTTGCACCGGCTGAGGGCTTCACGCCCACCCGCTGGCTCGACGATGGCGACGAGGTGCAGATCGGCCGCCAGACGCTGACCGTGCGCCACTGCCCGGGCCACACGCCGGGCCATGTGGTGTTCCACAGCGCCGTGATCAAGCGCTGCTTTGTCGGCGATGTGCTGTTTGCCGGCAGCATCGGCCGCACCGACTTTCCGGGCGGCAATCACGCGCAGCTGCTGGCCTCCATCCGCGAGCGGCTTTGGCCCATGGGCGACGACACCGTGTTCATTCCCGGTCACGGCCCCGAATCGAGTTTTGGCGTCGAGCGGCGCAGCAACCCCTTTGTGCGCCAGGGCTGAGCGGGCGCCGCATGGCTGGGCCGTGACGGCGCAAGGTGAATAGTTCACAAACGCACAGACCAAGATTCACCGCCTTTGAGGATGACCCCGCCCTAAGCTTTGCTCCATACCAAGCCCGCGCACAGCGGCGCATTGCTCAGGGGGTACTGCCATGTGGTCATCAGCTGTCATCGAGTCCGCGCCGTGCCAGGCGCAGCATGAGTTCACGCTCCCGCGCCACCTCGGCAGCGAGCGGCGTCGTGTCACTTCACTGAGCAGCCACTGGCTCAGCCTGGTGCTCGAAGAGTTGGACTATGGCGTGCTGCTCGTCAATGCCAGCGGCGAGGTGCTGCACAGCAATCTGGCCGCGCGGCACTCACTGGACCCGCAGCACCCGCTGCAGCTGATCGGCGGCCGGCTGCGGGCCCGCCATGCCAAGGACCTGCAGCCGCTTCATGAGGCGCTGTGCAAGGCCGAGGTGGAGGGGCGGCGCTGTCTGCTGCGCCTGGGCGGGGTGGACGACTGCGCCAATGTGGTGGTGGTGCCGCTGAACCGCGATGTCGATCAGGCTGCCGTGCTGCTGGTGCTGGAGCGACGCCACCTGTGCGCCGCGTTGGCCGCCCAGTGGTTTGCGCTGCGCTACGGCCTGACGCCGGCCGAGACCGAGGTGCTGAAGCTGCTCGCCGAGGGCGCCCGGCCCAATCAGGTGGCCGAGCAGCAAGGCGTGGCGATTTCCACGGTGCGCACGCAGATCCAGAGCATTCGCGCCAAGTCAGGCGCACAAAGCATCGGTGAGCTGCAACGCCAGCTGGCCGTGTTGCCGCCGCTGATGTCGGCGCTGCGGATGGAGCTGTACTGATCCAGCTTGCCGGGCCTGCCCCGGCCTGGTTACCATCGCTCGCTAGCGCAGCGAATCCGTGATGCGCCCATCCGGATCACAAGAACCAAGGCGAAGCGATGAAGAACACGCCCCAGTTGCTCGGTCTCGACGCGCTTGGCGCAGCCGCAGACCCTGCTTTGCAGTCGCTAACACCGATGCTGCGCTGCCTCGCTGAGCGTGGCCAGGCGCGCAGCTACCGGCGCGGCACGCTGCTGATCGAGGAAGGCGGCCAGGGGGACAGCCTCTACCTGATTCTGAGCGGCCGGCTGCGTGCCTATGGCTGCGACAGCCGCGGCCGCGAGGTCACCTATGGCAGCTACGGGCCGGGCGAATACGTGGGTGAGATGAGCCTGGACGGCGGGCCGCGCTCGGCCAGCGTCATCACCGAGGAGGCCAGCCGCTGCGTGATGCTGACGCGGGCCAGCATCCTCGATCACATCGCCGCCCATCCCGAGTTTGCGCTGGAGCTGTTGGCCAAGGTGATACGCCGGGCCCGCGCGGCCACGCTGTCGACCAAGCAGCTGGCGCTCAACGATGTCTATGGCCGGCTGAAGGCGCTGCTGGAGGGCGAGGCCGGCGAACAGAAGATGACGCACCAGGCGATGGCACAGCGCCTGGGCTGCTCGCGCGAGATGGTCTCCAAGCTGATGAAGGACCTGGAGCTGGGCGGCTATCTGGAACGCGCCAGCGCCGGCCGCTATCTGCTGCAGCGTCCGCTGCCGGCGCGCTGGTAGGCCTTCGCTTGCGTACTACTGCCCTTCGCTGGGCCCGTCCTTGCGGCGCAGCGGCTTGGCCGGCTCGAAGCGCTGCGGCGGCTTGTCGGCGCGCTGGTAGAGGGCCTGCACCTTGGGCAGATTGGCCTCGATGTCCTTGATGCGGGTCGGCCCAGCCGGGTGGGTGGACAGCCACTGCGGCGGCGCACCCTTGCTGGCCGCGCCCATCTTCTGCCACAGGCTGACGCCGGCCTCCGGGTTGTAGCCGGCGCGCGCAGCCAGCTCCATGCCGACCAGATCGGCCTCGCTCTCATCGGAGCGGCTGAATTCCAGCGTCAGCAGCTGGCTGCCCATGCTCAGCAGGCTGTCGCCCACATTGCCCAGACCCAGCAGGCTGGAGATCAGCCCGGCACCCAGCCGCGTGGCCGCCGTCTTGCCCATCCGTTCGCGGGCGTGTTCGCGCAAGGCGTGGGCGACCTCATGGCCCATCACCATCGCCACCTCGTCGTCGTTCAGCTGCAGCTTGTCGAGGATGCCGTAGTAGAAGGCGATCTTGCCGCCGGGCATGCAGAAGGCATTGAGCTGCGGGCTGCCGATCAGATTGACCTCCCAGCGCCAGCTGCGCGCACGCTCGTTCCAGGGCTGTGCAAAGGGAATGATGCGATCGGCAATTGCGCGCAGGCGCTGCACCTGCGGGTGCGTCGGCGGCGCCAGCGCACGCTGCTGCGCGGCCTGGCGCAGCATCTGCTGGTACTGCTGCTGCGCCGCCGCCTCGACCTGCTCGGCCGACACCAGCTTGGTGAACTTGCTGTTCTCGCCCACCTCCACGCCTTCACGCGCCAGCGCCGGCAGAGAGGCCAGCGCCGCACCGCCGATCAGCAGGCCGCTGAACAGGCGGCGCGTCGGCCCGCCATGGCAGGCGCACTGGCCAAAACCATGCCGCGGCGCGCTGGGCAAAAGCGGCTCGGCGGCGGGGTCAAAAATAGTCGAGTCGGGGCGCTGGGACATGGTGTGTGCGTGTGAGTCTCGGCGGCAATTCTCGTTGCGATTCTGAACGGCTTTCTTGACATCTGATCGGCCGGTACCGATCTGGCTCCCTTACTTGGCGGCGGCCGCCGGAACTTCAAGCGCCAGGATGCTGGGGCGCAGATAGAGCAGCAGGGCCAGCGCCGGCAGCACCAGCAGCCCGGCCAGCACAAAGAAGCTCGGCCAGCCGATGGCCTCGGCCACCACGCCGGCCAGCGGCCCGACCCAGACCCGGCCCACCGAGGCAAAGGCCGACAGCAGCGCGAACTGCGTGGCGGTGAAGCGCTGCGTGCACAAGCTCATCAGCAGGGCCAGAAAGGCCGCCGTGCCCATGCCGCTGGTGATGTTCTCGATGCCCACCACCAGCAGCAGCCCGCCATCCACCTCAACGCCATGCGCCAGCCGCACCAGCACCCAGTCAAAGGCCGGCACCGTAACGCTGCCCAGATGGCCGGCGCCGACGCTGGCCAACCACCAGAAGCCCAGATTGCCCAGGCCCTGCAAAACGCCAAACAGCATCAAGGCCCGCCACAGGCCGATGCGCAGCATCAGCGTGCCGGCCAGCAAGGCGCCGCCGATCGACAGCCACATGCCGAACACCTTTTGCGCCACGCCGACCTCGGCCGATCCGAAGTGCATGGCCTGCAGCAGGAAGGGCGTCATCAGCGACAGCGCAAAGGCGTCGCTGAGCTTGTAGAAAACGATGAAGACCAGCAGCGCCACCGCGCCGCGTTGGCTGAAGTAGTCGCGCAGGCCGCCCAGCAGGGTCTCGAAGCGCGCCGCCCGTGCCGCCCAGGCGGCCAGCGGCAGCGTCAGCGCGATGCCGGCCAGCAGCACCAGCAGATCGGTCCATTTGCGCTGAAGCGTGGCGGCCAGGCTGCTGCCTGCCCACAGCGGCGCCAGCAGCGCCTGCACGGCCGGGGCGATCACTTGATCGGTCAGCACAAAGCCCAGGGCCACTGCGGCCACCACGGCGATGAAGCCGCCGATATCGTGCCGCGCCACGCTCTGCGGCTGCGCCGCCTGACGCAAGCGCGGCAGCAGCAGCGCCGAACACAACGCGCCCAGCGCCATCAGCGCGGCCATCAGCCGGTAGACATCGGGCCAGCTCCAGCCGCCGCCCTGAGCCGCATCCACCCAGATGAAGGCAATGCCGCCGGACAGAATCATCGCCAGCCGATAGCCCATCACATTCAGCGAGGCGCCCAGGCCGCGCTCGGCGGGCAGCAGCAGATCGGTGCGGTAGGCGTCAATCACCACGTCCTGCGAGGCCGACAGAAAGGCCACCAAGAGCGCCAGCAGCGCAAAGGCGCGCGTGGCGGCGGCCGGCGAGGTGGCGGCTAGTGCCCACAGCGCGCCGGCCAGGCCCAGCTGGGTGATCACCATCCAGGCCCGCCGCCGGCCCAGCCAGCGCAGCTCGAAGCGATCCATCAAGGGCGCCCAGAGGAATTTGAAGGTGTAGGGCATGCCCACCAGGCTCAGAAAGCCGATGGTCGCGATGTCCAGCCCCTCAGCCGACAGCCAGCCCTGCATGGCCTGCGCCGTCAGCGCCAAAGGCAGCCCGGAGAAGAAGCCCAGCAGGCAGACGACGGCCAGCCGGTATGCGCGTTGCAGCCGCTGCTGAAGGCTGAGCGGGGTGGCGCGGGAGGCGGACGGTGAGGCGGAAGGCGCTGACATCGCGCGGATTCTATTGATCGCCGCGCTGCCGCCCTGGCCGAGGCTCAGTCGATCAGGGTCAGCAGCTGCACCCGCGGCAGATCATGGATGAACCAGCGCTGCGGCGGGCCATCGCTCAGGCGCAGCTCCAGCCATGCGCCGTCGCGCACCGGCCGCGCGGCGGTACAGACGGCTCGCAGCGGCTGACTGGCCGGCCCGCTGAGCAAGACCGGCACGCCGGCGCTCACCGCCTTGGAGGGCTCGTCCGGCCCGGCATTGGCTTCGTCGGCAGGGCTCAGGCGCAGCCATTGCAGCTGCTTCAGCGGCACACACAGCGGCCAGCGCTGGCCGGCCAGCTGCAGATCCAGCGCCAGATCGCCGTCGTGAAAGGCTTGCAGCCGCCCCTGCAGCCGCTCGCTATTGAGCAGCGTCATTTCACACGGGCCGGACTCGCCCTGCGGGCCGGAGGGCGGCAGGCCGGTCGGCAGCAGATTCAAACTCAGCATGGCGCACTCCCGGCAACTCAGTACTGCCAGTGAAGCCCGCGGGCGCCGCCGCGGTTCTGCGCTAACGCAAAGCTTGTGGGCATTGCCGCCTCATTTGGCGGCGATTCAAGCTTGCCTTGATCTGCGCCGAATACGCCTACACGGCCGCCGGGCTTGCCGGCGGCCTGACAATAGACAAATGTCAATGCCGCCATCGCCTCACGCCGCGCCCGCCAACCCGCTCGATGCGCTGCAGTTCCGCTCCGCGCTGGGCATGTTCGCCACCGGCGTCACCATCGTCACCGCGCGTGCCGCCGATGGCAGCCTGGTCGGCCTGACGGCCAATTCCTTCAACTCGGTCTCGCTGTCGCCGCCATTGGTGCTGTGGAGCCTGAGCCAGCGCGCGGGCTCGATGCCGGTGTTCAGCCGCGGCTCGCACTACGCGATCAACATCCTGGCGGCCGAGCAGAAGGAGCTGGCGCAGCGCTTTGCCGCCCGCGACGTTGATCGCTTTGCCGGCGTGTCCTGGCGTGAAGGGGCGGGCGGCGCGCCGGTGCTGGACGGTGTGGCCGCCGTCTTCGAATGTGCCAACCGCAGCCAGTACGAGGAAGGCGACCACGTCATCTTCGTCGGCGAGGTCGAGTCCTGCAGCTGGCGTGCCGAGGCCCAGCCGCTGATCTTTCACGGTGGGCGCTTCTATACCGAACTGCCGATCTGAGCCCCCCCCCTACGCGCTCACGCGCGCCCCCTCCAAGGGGGCAGGCTCGGCAGCCCGGCAGAGCCGGATCTGCGAGCCTCGCTGGAAGGGTCAAGGCCCGCTGCAGCGGGCCTTTCCAAACGCACTGATGCCATGCTGGCGAAAGCGGGTTGGGCCAAAGCCCTAGCGCTGCAGGGCCGCCAACTGCTGGCGCAGCACATTGTTCTCGACGGTCAGCTCGGCGACGCGCTGGCGCAGGCGGATCAGCTCCTCGGCCTCGCTTTCGCCCAGCGGCTGAGCCGGGGCGGCTTCGGTGGCAGCCTCTTCGCCTTCGGCCGCCTCAGCCGGCGCCGGATCGCGCGGCTTCTTCTTGGCCTCGCGCACCCGCTTGGCGGCCTGCTTGAGTTCGTCCTTGCCGGCGCTGGCGGCGGCCACCTGTTCCTCGGCGGGCAGGGTGGCGACGGCGGCAGCGGCGTTCAGCGAAATCTCGCCGGCCTTCAGCGCCGCCACCACCTCGGGCGCGGCCTGCTTGTGGATCTTCTCGATCATCTGCACCTGGCTGGCGCTCAGGCGCGCGGCGCGGGCAATCGCCTCGCGGGTGTTCAGCGGGTCGGGCGGCGGCAGCGCCTCGGCAGCGGCGGCCCAGGGCGGTGCGTCAGCGGCGGCTTCTGGCGCCGGGGCCAGGTCTTGCGCGGCGGCCTCGGCCGAGCTGGCCAAGAGGCGCTCACGCCGCTCGGCGATGATTTCCTTTTTGCGCAGCGCCAGCACGCCACGCTGGAAGTCGGACACGCTGCGCCGGCCCAGATGCTGGTCGATCATCCACAGATGCACGTCCTCGATCGACTTGAAGCGCGTGTTCTGCACCGTCTCGAAGGGGATGCCATGCTTCTGGCAGATGCCGTAGCGGTTGTGGCCGTCCACCAGCACATCGCCCCAGAGCACCAGCGCATCGCGGCAGCCCTCGGCGAGCAGGCTGCGTTCCAGCGCCTCGTGTTCGTCCGCGGTCAGCGGATCGATATAGGCTTTGAGTTCTTCGTTGACAACGATCTTCATGGCGGGCGACTGCAGGGCTCAGGGACGGGGCGCGCATTGTAGAAGGCCGCCCCGATTCAGGCCCGGCTCAGATCTGCACCCGCGTGCCCAGTTCGACCACCGCGTTATCGGGCAGGCGGAAGAACTCGGCCACGCCGCTGGCGTTGCGGCTCATGGTCGCGAACAGGCGCTCGCGCCAGTCGGCCATGCCGGCGCCGGGGGTTGGCACCACGGTTTCGCGGCTGAGGAAATAGCTGGTCTCGAAGGCCGGCACCTGCAGGCCCTTGGCCGCGCACAGTGTCAGCGCCTGCGGCACATCGGGCTGGTCCATGAAGCCATAGTGCACGCTGACGCGCCAGAAGCCCGGCACCAGCGGCGCCACCTCAACGCGCTCGGCCTCGGCAATCCAGGGCACCTCGTGGAACATCACCGTCAGGATGATGTTGTTCTCGTGCAGCACCTGGTTGTGCTTGAGGTTGTGCAGCAGCGCCTGCGGCACGGTGTCCGGATTGGCCACCGCATAGACGGCGGTGCGCAGCGCGCGGTTGGCGCCGCTGGGTTCCAGCGCCTCGATGAAGGGCTGCAGTTCCAGGCCATCACGACGGATGCTGTTCATCAGCAGCTGGCGGCCGCGCGCCCAGGTGCTCATCAGCACGAACAGCGCCAGGCCCATGGCCAGCGGGAACCAGCCGCCATCAAGGAACTTGATCGCGCAGCCGGCCACCAGCAGGGCGTCCAGCGCCAGGAACAGCAGGG
The DNA here is from genome assembly GCF_032337115.1 of Roseateles aquae. Lineage (NCBI taxonomy): Bacteria > Pseudomonadati > Pseudomonadota > Betaproteobacteria > Burkholderiales > Sphaerotilaceae > Roseateles > Roseateles aquae. The sequence goes on along the minus strand of NZ_JAVXZY010000012.1, from coordinate 161,454 downwards.
TCGCGCCGATGGCGATCGGCGCCGGCAGGCGCCAGCCGTCGCGAACGACGAAATAGGTCAGCACCGTGGTGATCATCATCGTCAACGTCACCGCAATGCCATAGGCACCGGCCAGCGCCGAGGAGTTGCCGAACAGCAGCACGGCGGCGATCACGCCGGCCAGCAGCGCCCAGTTGACGCCCGGCATATAGATCTGGCCGGCCTCGCGGGCCGAGGTGTAGCGCAGCTCCATGCGCGGCAGGAAGCCGAGCTGAATGGCCTGCTTGGTCATTGAATAGGCGCCGGAGATGACCGCCTGCGAGGCAATCACCGCGGCAAAGGCGGCCAGCGCCACCGCCGGCAGCATCAGCGACTCGGGGAACAGTCGATAGAAGGGGTTCTCGATCGCCGTCGGGTCGGCGATCAGCAGTGCGCCCTGGCCCATGTAGTTGAGGATCAGCGCGGGGAAGACGATCACCGTCCAGGCCAGGCGGATCGGGGTGGCGCCGAAATGGCCCATATCGGCATAGAGCGCCTCGGCGCCGGTCAGGGCCAGCACGATGGCGCCGACGGCGGCAAACACATGCCAGCCGCGCTCGCTGAGAAAGTGCCAGGCATGCAGCGGGTTCAGCGCCGCAAGGATTTGCGGCTGCTGGGCAATATGACCAGCGCCGACGACGGCCAGCACCGCAAACCAGAGCAGGATCACCGGCCCGAACAGCTTGCCGACGGTATGGGTGCCAAAACGCTGAATCAGGAACAGGCCGACCAGTATCGCCAGCGAGATCGGCAGCACAAAGGGCTTGAGCGTTGGCGTGATGACCTCCAGGCCCTCGATGGCGCCCATCACCGACACGGCCGGTGTGATCACGCTGTCGCCATAGAACAGCGTCGCACCAAACACGCCCATCAACAGCAGGAACTGGCGCAGTCGCGGCTTGCCGCCCACCGCCTGGGTGGCCAGCGCGGTCAGCGCCAGGCCGCCACCCTCGCCGCGGTTGTCGGCACGCAGGATCAGGATGACGTATTTCAGCGTCACCACCAGCATCAAGGCCCAGATGATGGTTGAGATCACGCCGATCACATTGGCAGGGTTCAAGGCTACGCCGGTGGCGGGCAGAAAGACTTCCTTGACCGTGTAGAGCGGGCTGGTGCCGATATCGCCATAGACGACGCCGATGGCGCCCAGCGTCAGTGCGGCCAGCCCTTGGCGGGCCGGAGCGCCTGAGGCGGAAGGGGTGGTGGACATGGGGAAAACGGCAGGGCCTGAAGTGAACTTGGGCGCAGCATCGCTGCACGCGCATCAGGAACGCATATGGATGGGCTAAGTGCGGGCCCTCGTCCTCCGCAGCTGCAGCCTCGCGCAAGCCCCGTCCACGGGGAGCCGCGCAGATAGCCAATGCCGGCGCGCCAAATGTCACAAATCTACCGACCCTCCTAAATGCTAAATATGAAACACTGAAGCCGTGCAAATTCCTTGTTGGCGCATGCCGCACAGGCTTAGGATTTGCGACGCACTGGCCGGCCCGTGGGCGACGGTCGATCCGGCGCCGCCAACACGGCAGCCGGCGGTTCTAGAACGGAGCGAGGTGTACCGTGATGAGCTTGAAATCTTTGCGCATCGGCCAGCGTCTGAGCCTGGGTTTCGCGGTGGTGATCGTGTTCCTGTTGTCGATGGCCGGCTTGGGCTACTACAGCACCCAGTCGCTCAGCTCGGAGATGACCAATCTGGTCAGCCACGACTACCAAAAGACCCAGCTGGCCAATCGTGCCAAGGCCGAGCTTGGCGACGCCTCGCGCGGCATGATGAGCACGCTGATCATGACCAACGAGGAGCAGGTCAAAAAGGAACTGGCCTCGGTCGAGAAGCTGCTGCAGTCGCATGAGAAGGCGATTGCCGATCTCGACAAGCTGGTTGACGACGAGGCCGGCCGCGAAGCGCTGAAGGCCATGGCCGAGGTACGCGCCAAGTTCATGCCGGCCCAGGCCAGCTTTGTGAAGCTGGTGGCCGAGGGCGACAAGGATCAGGCGACGCTGAAGTTCCTGTTCTCGGTGCGCGCGCTGCAACTCAAGTACCTGGCGACGATGGACAAGTTCGTCGAGTCACAGAACGCGCAGATGGAAGCGGCCGGTCTGGCCGCCAAGAGTCTGGCCAACAAGACCGGTGTCGTCATTGCGCTGCTGGCGCTGGGGGCGACCACGGCCAGCGTGCTGATCGGCCTGATCGTCACCCGCGGCATCACCCGCCCCTTGCGCGGTGCGGTGGCCATTGCGCGCAAGGTCGCCTCGGGCAATCTGACCAGCACCATCGAGGTTCGCAGCGCAGATGAAACCGGCCAGCTGCTGCAGGCGCTGGCCGAGATGAATGCCAGCCTGAAGCAGATCGTCGGCAATGTGCGCGACGGTACCGAATCGATCGCCGCCGCTTCGAGCGAGATTGCCAGCGGCAACCTCGACCTGTCGACCCGCACCGAGCAGCAGGCCGCCGCACTGGAACAGACCCTGCATTCGATGAACGAGCTGACCGAGGCAGTGCGCAAGAACGCCCGCAACGCCCAGCAGGCCAATCAGCTGGCCCGCGAGGCCTCGCATGTGGCCCACGAGGGCGGCGAGGTGGTGTCGCGCGTGGTCAGCACCATGGGCTCCATCGATGCCTCGTCGAAGAAGATCGTCGACATCATCAGCGTCATCGACGGCATCGCCTTCCAGACCAATATCCTGGCGCTGAATGCGGCGGTGGAAGCGGCACGTGCCGGCGAACAGGGCCGCGGCTTTGCCGTCGTGGCCGCCGAGGTGCGCAGCCTGGCGCAGCGCAGCGCCTCGGCCGCCAAGGAGATCAAGACGCTGATCGGCGACTCGGTCGAGAAGGTCGCCCAGGGCAGCCAGCTGGTCCAGCAGGCCGGCACGACCATGCATGGCGTCGTCGCCAGCGTGCAGCGCATGACCGACATCATGGGCGAGATCACCAGCGCCAGCGCCGCGCAGACGGCCGGCATCGAGCGCGTCACCCAGACCATCAACGACATGGACCGCAGCACCCAGCAGAACGCGGCCCTGGTCGAGCAGGCTGCCGCGGCGGCCGACTCGATGAAGACCCAGGCCGATTCGCTGGAGCAGGTCGTCAGCCTGTTCACGCTGGATGCGCATTCGGCCTGAGCAGCAATCCCGCCAATCCCCAATGCCATTTCCCCACGCCGTTTCCCAACGCCAGATCCCCCACGCACAAGGAGTGCCCATGAACCTCAGCTTTGCGTCCCGTCTGTTTGCGCGCTGGAGCGCTATTGCCCTGTTCGCCGCGGCCTGCGCCCTGCCCGCCCAGGCGCTGGAGTTGGCCGGCGTCAATATCGAGCCCACGGCCAAGGTCGCCGGCAAGGAGCTGAAGTTGAACGGCGCTGGCATCCGGACGCGAGTGATCGTCAAGGTCTACACGATGGCGCTGTACCTGCCCGAAAAGAAGGACACGCCGGCAGCGGTGTTTGACAGCCAGGGCCCGCGCCGTTTCGCCATCACCATGCTGCGTGAGGTGACCGGCGAAGACTTCGGCCAGGCCTTCATGGCCGGTATCACCGCCAATACCGACAAGGCCGAACGCTCCAAGTTCGTCAACCAGCTGGGCCAGTTCGGCGAAGTCTTCGTCAATGTCGGCAAGATGGGCAAGGGCGAGGTGCTGACCTGCGACTGGATTCCAGGCAGCGGCATGGTGATGGCCGTCAACGGCAAGCAGGTCGGCGAGGTTTTGCCCGATATCGCCTTCTACAACGCCGTGTTGAAGATCTGGCTGGGCGAAAAGCCGGTCGACACCTCGCTGAAGCCGGCGCTGCTGGGGCAGAGCAAGGGCTGAGGCATCGCAGGAGCGCGGCCGACTTATTCAGCCGCCGCGCACAAGTTGCCAACAGCCTTATCCACAGGCCGAGCCGCCCCACGCGCTGGCTGCCACTGCCTGGCTCAGCGCGCCTCGGCCAGCCGGTAACCCACGCCCGGCTCGGTCAGCAGCAACTGCGGGTCGGCCGGATCGGCTTCCAGCTTGGCGCGCAGCTGGCCCATATAGAGGCGCAGATAGTGGGTGTGCTCGGTGAACTCCGGCCCCCAGACATCGGCCAGCAGCGTGCGATGGGTGACCACCTGGCCGGCGCTGCGCACCAGCCGGGCGAGCAGATTGAATTCGGTCGGTGTCAGGTGCAGTGCCTGGCCGTTCAAGGCCACCCGGTGGGCGGCCAGATCGACCAGCAGGCCCAGGTGTTCGAAGCGCGTGACCGCCGCCTGGGTGTGCACGCCGCGGTGGCGCAGCGCCACCCGCATCCTTGCTAACAATTCACTGACGCTGAAGGGCTTGACCAGATAGTCATCGGCCCCGGCATCGAGCAGGCGCACCTTGGAGCCGTCCTGCTCGCGCGCCGAGATCACCAGCACCGGCACGCTCTTGCGCTGGCGCAGGCTGGCCAGCAGCGTTTCGCCCTCGCCGTCGGGCAGGCCCAGATCGAGCAACACCAGGTCAGGCGGCTGCGCATGGGCCAGCAGTGCCTCGGCCTCGGCCAGGCTGGCCGCCGTCTGCAGCGCATAGCCCTCGACCCGCAGCGCATCGCGCAGCGTGGTGCGCAGTTCGCGGTCGTCCTCGACCAGCAGCACGTTCAGACTCATTCCTTCTCCATCAGCGCCGGCTGGGCGGTGTCAAGCAGGGGCAGCCAGCATTCGAAACTGGCGCCGCCGTGGCTGCGCGCACGGTAGCGCATCTCGCCGCCATGGGCGCGGGCGATCGCCCGGCAGGCGGCCAGGCCCACGCCGGCGCCACGGCGCTGCTCGCCATCGGGGCGTTCGCGGTTCAGCTCGGCACCGCGCTGGAAGACCTGGAAGATCCGCTCGCGCCAGGCCGGGCTGACGCCGGGGCCGCGGTCGCGCACGGCCAGCACCAGCTGGGCCGGACCGCTGCCATCGCCTTGCTCACAGCGCACCAGCAGTTCGACGCCGGTCTCGCCGCCATATTTGAGTGCGTTGTCGACCAGGTTTTCGAGCAGCTGGGTCAGCAGCAGCGCGTCGCAGCGCAGCAGCGGCAGGCCCGGCTCCAGCCGTGCGCGCAGCCGCGGGGGGGCATCGCTGCCGGCATGGCGCTGGCGCACCCGGTGCAGCACCGCGCCGACGATTTCCTCGGCCGACTCCCAGTCCAGCTTCAGCGTCACGCCGGGCGCGTCGAGCCGTGCCAGCTGCAAGGTGTTGTCGGTCAACCGGCTGAGCTGGCGGGTCTCGTCGATGATGGTGGCGCTGAGCCGGCGGCGCTGCGCGGCGCTGAGCCGCTCGTCCTGCTCCAGCAGCGCCGAGGCCGCGCCCAGAATCGTCGCCAGCGGCGTGCGGTAGTCGTGCGAGATGGCGGCCAAGAGCGCATTGCGCGTGGCCTGGCTCTCGGCCTCGTCGTGGGCGCGCTGCGCCGCCCGCTCGCTGGCCAGCCGTTCCAGCGCCAGGCCGAACTGGTCGCACAGCGTCTGCGCATGGCGACGCAGCGAGGCATCCGGCGCCAGCGGATCGGCAATCGCGAGTTGCACCGCGCCGTTGGCGCGGGTACGCCCGCGCAAGGGCAGGTACCAACAGGCCAGTTCCTCATGGCGGCCGGTGCCGGGCCCGAAGTCGCTGCTCTGACGCAGGCAGGCCCACAAACCGGCCAACTGATCGGCATCTGGCGCAGGCCCGAGCAATATGGCGGCGCTGGCATCATTGGTAGGCGGCAGCGCGTCCTTGAGCAGCAGCAGGCGAACCTCGCCGGCCAGCAGGGTCGACAGCGTGGCCTGCAGCATGGGCGCCTGCGCCAGCGGCTGGGTGGCGTCGCGCAAGGCCTCGCTGAAGGCCCGCAACTGTTCGGCGCGCTGGGCATGCAGCCGCGCCTGTGCCGCCTGCCAGCTCAGGCGGGCCAGCAGCACGGCCGTGATCCAGTTCAGCGCCAGCATCGAGCCGAGCAGCAGGCCATGATGCGGCAGCGCCACCTCGAGGCTGCCGCGCGGTGGCAGAAAGCGCCAGTTGAAGGCCAGCACGGCCAGCAGGCTGCTCAGCATCGACAGCCAGGCGGGCAGCCAGATCGAGGCCAGGGCACCGGCCAGCACCGGCAGCAGGGCCAGATTGACCAGCTCAAGGCGTTCGTCCAAGCCCAGCATCAGCGTCCAGGCCAGGCCCCAGACCAGGGCGGCCAGCGCATAGTCCTTCTTGCTGTAGCTGCTGAGCGAGGCGATCATCGCTGCACCATAGCAGGCCCCACATCAGGATCGCGTATGTGGCCGGTCTGCCAGGCTGGACAAGCATCGATTGGCGCCGTGCCGCCGCCTCGCTAAGATCCGCGCAGACCTCAGGCCCTGGAGATGTGCTTGTCCGTGTCGCCCCCGCTTGCCACTGTCGTCGGACAAAGCCTGGCCCGGCTGCGCAGCGCAGACTTGCTGTGCGCAAAAGGGCGCGCCCGCACAGAAAGTAGGCCGGCTTGAGTTCCAGCCCCATCGTGCGCCTGTTCAGCCGCCCGCCGCCAACGCGCCATTCGCTCGGCGCCCGCATGGTGCTGGCCATGCTGGCCTTTTGCCTGGTGTTCACGCTGCTGGCCGGCAGCGCTCATATGTGGTCGGCCTGGCGCTCGGGCCGCAGCGCCATGGCCACCGAGCTTGAGCTGCTGGCCAAGATCTACCAGACGACGCTGTCCAAGGCCGTCTGGGACATGGACCGCGAGGCCATCCAGGCCCATCTGGGCAGCGCTGCCAACGTCAAGTCGATCGGCCATATGGCCATCCGGCTGCGCGCCAACAAAGTCGACAGCGAACTGCTGGACTTCACCCGCCCCGGTTGGTTGGCCACCGGTGATATGCCGACGCAGACGCAGACGCTGTTCCACCAGGCCTTTCCCGGCGGGCCGGTGCAGGTGCTGGGCGAGCTGACGCTGCAAGGCGATGAACGCCAGCTCTGGGCTTCACTGCGCAGCGCCGCCCAGGCCATTGTGGTGACGCAGCTGATCCAGTCGCTGCTCTTGTCGGGCTTCATCCTGCTGTTGTTCAGCCGCCAGATCACCATCCATGTGCGCCGGATTGCCGCCCATCTGTCGCGGCTGCGGCCGGAAGAACTCGGCGAGCGGCTGAAACTGCAGCGGCGCGGTGGCAGCCAGGACGAACTCAGCCAGCTGGTCAACGGCGTCAACCACCTGCAGGATCGCTTGCAGGAGTACCTGCTGCAGCAACGTCGCTACGAAGGCGAGCTGGCCAAGCACCGCGACCACCTCGCCGAGTTGGTGCGCGAACGCACCGCCGAACTCTCGACCGCCAACCAGGCGCTGGCCAAGTCGGCCGACATGCTGCGCCAGGTCGGCGATATCGGCCGCGAGCTGACGACCAGCCTGGACCAGCACGACATCTGCCAGGCCCTGCACCGCCATTTGCAGGCGCTGCTGCCGCTGGACAGTTTCGGCGTCGCTGTGCTGGCGTCCGGTGGCGACCGGCTCGACCTGATCTACTACGTTGAGGACGGCCTGCGGGCGCCACGCTCCAGCTTCATGCTCAACGACCTCAAGTGGTTGACCGTGCAGACCTTTCTGGAAGAGCGCGAATTCGTCGTCGCCGACGAGGCGCTGACGCTGGCCGCGCCGACGCCCGAGGGCATCGTGCCCAAGGCGCCAACGCGGTCCGCAGTGCTGCGCCCGCTGGTGGCCAATGGCAAACGCATCGGAGTCGTGGTCTGCCAAAGTCATCAGGCACAGGCCTACCAGGCCGCCGAGCTGGAGGTGCTGCGCTCGACGGCGTCCTATGCCGCGATTGCGCTGGCCAATGCCTCGGCCTACGCGGCGGTGGAGGCCGCGCGCGGCGAGGCGGCCCGGGCCCTGGACGATTTGCGCCAGGCCCAGGGCCAGCTGGTGCAATCCGAGAAGATGGCGGCGCTGGGCCAGCTGGTTGCCGGCGTGGCCCATGAAATCAATACGCCGATCGGCGCGGTGAAGTCCAGCGGTCGCAATATCGCCGACGCGCTGCGTTACACGCTGGAGAACCTGCCACGGGTGCTGGCCCTGCTCAACGAGGACGAAGGCCGGCGCTTCAGTGCATTGATCGCGCAGGTGCATCAGGCCAGCGCCGTGCTCAGCTCCAGCGAGGAGCGTGCCGAGGTGCGTGCACTCAGTCAGCAGCTCGACGCCGCCGGCATCGCCGGCGCCCGCCACAAGGCCGGCCTGCTGGTGCAGATGCGGGCCCAGCCGCTCATGGAGCAGCTGATGCCCTTGCTGCGCCACCCGCACAGCGAACTGATCCTGGACACCGCTCACAGTACTGCCACCATCGCCAGCAATACCGAGAACATCAACCTGGCGGTCGAACGGGTCGCCAAGATCATCTTTGCGCTCAAGTCCTACTCCCGCTTTGACCGCGACGCCGAATTCGCCGAGGTCGATCTTCGCGAAGGCATTGAAACCGTGTTGACCATCTATCAGAGCAAGCTGCGCGGCGGCATCGAGCTGCAACGCGACTACGGAGAGGTGCCGCCGGTCTGGTGCTTGCGCGACGAGATGAACCAGGTCTGGACCAATCTGATCCACAACGCGCTGCAGGCCATGCAATACAAGGGCGTGCTGCGTATCGCAATTGCGCGCCAGGGCGACGAGGCGCGGGTCAGCATCGCCGACAGCGGCTGCGGCATCGCGCCGGAGCTGATGCCACGGATCTTCGAGCCCTTCTTCACGACCAAGCCGGTCGGCGAGGGCAGCGGGTTGGGGCTGGACATCGTCAGCAAGATCGTCGCCAAGCATCAGGGGCGGATCGAGGTGCAGAGCGAGCCCGGCCAGGGCAGCACCTTCAGCGTCTTCCTGCCGATCAAGCCTGCCGCCCATCTGATCCCCGGCACCTGACGTTCTGCCATGCCCGCTGCGCCTGCCTATGCGGTCACCGACGCCGAGCTGCTGCCGCTGGAACAGGCCCTGGCCGCGACCGCTCATCAGGGCGCTTTGCCGGCGCAGCTGGAGGCCATGGTGGCGCTGGCCTGGCAGTTGCGCCAACGCCAGCCGCAACGTGCCCAGCAGCTCCGGCAGCAGGCCGAGGCGTTGCTGCCGCAGGCTGGCTTGACGGCGACGGTGCAGGCCAGGCTGGCGGCCCGCTGCCGGCTGATCGAAGCCGAATCCCGCGCGCTGGCCGGCGAACAGCACGGCGCCACCGCGCTGAGCCAGCAGGTGCTGCTTCAGGCGCTGCGCAGCGCCGACGCAGTCACTGCGGCCGATGCCCGGCTGCTGCTGGCGAGCCTGGCGGCTGACCGGGGCGAGTACGACGAACTGCAGCGTGAGCTTGAACATGTGATGGTCGCCATGCACTCACGCGATCCACTGCGCCACGCGCTGGCCCAGTGCAAACAGGCGCATGCCGAGCTGCTGCAAGACCTGGCCAGCGCCGAGCCGCGCTGGGCAGCGCGTCTTAGGCAACTCAGCGTCGATGCCGAGCCCGCGCTGACGGCTTGGGTGAGCAACTGCCAGGGCATTGCATTTGGTCTCCACGGCGCACTGGGCCGTTCGGCACAACGCTTCATCGAGTCCTGCCGAGCCGCCGAACAAACCGGCCAGCTGCTCTTGGCTGCCCACTCGGCCACCAATGCGGCGACCAGCTTCGAGCTGATGCATGCCCACGAATCAGCTTTCGAATGGTCGCAACGGGCGCTGGAACTGGCGCGGCTGGCCGGCGCACACGATGCCCAGACCCGGGCGCTGCTGCGATCGGCCGCGGCGCTGCGGGCACTGGGCCGACAGGACACCGCCCGGACGCTGACGGCTGAGGCCTTGCAACTGCTGGAACCGAGGCGCCCCCTGCGGGAGTGGCTGATGGCCGGCCTGCTGATGGCCGAGTTTGCGCTGGACGAGGGACGGCATGCGGAGGCCCTGGCCCTGCTGCATGACTGCGAGCAGCAATGCCGGGCGCTTGGCAGCGCCCATGTCATGGCCGAGATCCAGCAAGCGCAGGCCCGCGCCTATCTGGCGCTGGGCAGGCAGGCCGCCGGTCTGCAACTGACCCAGCGCATGCTGGACGCCAGCGGCGCCCGACATCTGCGCGTCGACACCCTGGAACTGCGTGCCAAGTTGCTGCTGCTGGCCGAGCCGGGCGCCATGCCCACGGCTGCCGCTCAGACCGCGGCGTTCGAGGTACTGCAACAGGCGCTGCAACTGGCCGAGCAGACTGAGGGTTTTGTGCCACAGGCCTCGCTTTACGAAGCGTTGGCGCAGGTCAGCACTGGCGTGGGTGATAGGGCGCAAGCCTATGCCTACACCGTGCAGGCCGGGCAGGCGCAGGAGCGTCGCCACCACGAACAGGCGGTCAGCCGCGCCAGCGCCATAGAGCTGGCCCAACAGACCGCGCGCGCGCGCGACGAGCATGCACGTGCGCAGGAGCAGGCGCAGCGCGAGCGCGAACGGGTTCAGGCCTTGCAACGGCTGCAAGCCACCTTGCAGTCGCTGGGCGATATCGGGCGCGACATCAGTGCGCAACAGGATCAGCAAACGCTGCTGGCAACGCTCAAGCGCCATGTACAAAAGCTGCTCGATGTGGCGACCTTTGCCGTCTTCAGGCTCGACCCCGGCGGCGCCTCGCTGAGCATGGTCTACGGCGTCGAGGCCGGCATCGCGCTGCCCGAACGCGTTTTCGCGCTCGACGATGAGCAGCGCAATGTGCCGCGCTGCGCCCGCGAACGCTGCGAGATCGTCGTTGACGATGAGCCCCCCGGTCCGCTGGTCTTTGCCGGCACCCGGCATACGCCGAGCAAGCTCTATGCCCCCTTGCTCGCGGGCCAGCGCCTGCTTGGAGTGCTGACGGTTCAGTCCTTCGAGCGCCATGCCTATGGCGAACATGAGCGGGCGATCTTCCGCAATCTGGCTGCCTATGCGGCCATCGCGCTGGCCAATGCCGACGCCAGCCAAGAGCTGCAACAGGCACAGAGCCAGTTGGCGGATCAGGAAAGACTGGCCTCGCTGGGCCAGCTGGTGGCCAACGTGGCCCATGAGATCAACACCCCGATGGCCGTGGTCAAGTCCAGCGGCGAAAGCATCGCTGATGGGCTGACGCACAGCCTGGCCCGACTGCCCGCGCTGCTGCTCAGTCTGGATGAGGCCAGCAAGGCAGCGCTGTTCGGCCTGGTTGAGCAGGCCCGCCAACAGGCCGAACTGCTGAGTTCGCGCGAGGAACGAAACCGCGCCCGTGCATTGAGCCTGCAGCTGCAGGCACAGGGCATTGCGGACGCCCGCCGCCAGGCCGATCTGTTGCTGCGCTTGCGCGCGCAGGACGACTGGCTCGCGCTGCTGCCCATGCTGCGCCATCCACGCGCCGCCGAGTTGCTGGGCATGGCCGATGGTCTTGCCACGCTGGTACGCAGTGCCGCGAACATCAACACCGCTGTCACGCGAATGGCCAAGATCGCCTTTGCGCTGCGGCGCTATGCGGCGCCGTCGCCCCCCGCCGAGGCGCTCGACTTCGAGCTGCGCGGCAATATCGAGCAGGCGCTCCACAGCTACCAGCATCTGCTGCGCCAAGGTGTCGAGTTGGCGCTTGATCTGGAGCGCGGCCTGTACCTGCGCGGCCAGCCAGACGAGCTGGTGCAAGTCTGGGGCAATCTGATCCACAACGCGCTGCAGGCCATGAAGCAGCAGGGCCGGCTGAGCCTGCGCTGCAGCGGCAATCAGGAGTGGTTGGAGGTGGAAATCGCCGACACCGGCTGCGGCATCCCCGAGGCCGCACTGGCGCGCATCTTCGAACCATTCTTCAGCACCAAGCCCAGCGGTGAAGGCAGCGGTCTGGGCCTGGACATCGCCAGCAAGATCATCCAGCGCCATCGCGGGAAGATCAGTGTGCAAAGCGTACCGGGTCAGGGCAGCTGCTTTCTGGTCCGTCTGCCGCGTCTGCGGGATAGCCGCCCATGAGCACGCCCTTGCCCTGGTATGCCAGCGAGGCCGCGTTGACGGCTCTGGAGCGCGAGGTGGCACAGGCGGCCGCTGGGCCAGCGGTGTCGCAGCTGCAGCTTGCGCTGGCCTGGCAACTACGCCAACGCCAACCGGCCCGGGCCAGCGCCTTGCTGGAGACCTTGAACGCGCAGCCTTTGCCGCCCGAGGCCGCCGCGCGGCGCCTGCTGCTGAGTGCCGAGCTGGCCTTGGCAGGCGGTGATCTGGCCGGTGCGCAACGTGCCGGCGCCGCTGCATTGGCGGACTTTGCGGCCATCGGATCTGGCATCGGCTGCGCCGACGCGCATGCCTTGCATGCCGTGCTTGCCTACGAGGGCGGCGATCCGCAGCGCCAGTTGGCGGCCCTGCGAGAGATGCAGATCGCGGCTGGTGACGATATCGAAAGGGCCGTTGCTGCGGCCGCCTGGCAGGCCCGTGTGCTGGCCTTTGCGGATCTGGCCGGCGCCGAAACGGCCGCCGCGGCCATTGCGGCCGAGATGCCGCGCGCACTGCCGTCGTCGGCGCGATCCCAGGTCGAGAGTTTGCACGCAACGCTTGCAGCCCTGAAAGGGGACTTCGGCGTCGCCGTGCCTCATTCGATCGAGGCCTTTCGCTTGGCGCAGGACAGCGGTCAGCTTCATGCCAGCATCCTGCTCGCCTGCAATATTGCCTTTGGCTTCAGCAATATTCAGGACTACCAGGCGGCGCTGGAATGGTCGGCGCTGGCGCAGGATGTGGCCGGCCGGTTGGGGCTGCGCAGCGGCCGCGCCGCCGCCTTGTCCGCTGCGGGGGACTGCCTGCGCCGGCTCGATCGTCTTGCCGACGCGCGTGAATTGCTGCAGGAAGCGCGAGGTTTGGTCGCCCATCAGCCGCATGCGCGAGGCCATGGCACCCTGTTGTTGCGCCTGGGGGAGTTGCATCTTGCCGATCAGCAGGTCAGCGACGCCGAAGCTTGCTTTGTCGAACTACAGGCCCATGCGCAGGCCGTCGGCAACGCCGATCTGCTTGACCACGCTCATGTCGGCCTGGCGGCCGCCCTGCTCGAGCAAGGCCGGCTGAAGGAAGCGCAGGGCTTCGCGCAGGCCGTTGTGGAGCGACCGCGGGTGGCCACCACGCGCCGGATTGCGGCCTTCGAGCTGCTGGCCAAGCTGCACGAGCTTCACCCCAGCTATCCGACGCCCTCCGGCGACACCGCCGCGGCCACCTCCTTGCGGCTGCTGATGGAGGCCCACCAGCTGGCGCGGGGCCTGGCCGACTATCGGGTGCCGGTCAGCCTGCTCGATGCGCTGGCACGCGCCCACGCCAAGCGCGGCGAGTATGCGCAGGCGCTGGACTTTGCTCAGCAGGCCAATGCGGCCCGCCAGGCGCTGCACCAGAAGGCGAGCAGTCACCGCGCGCTGGCGCTGGGGGTGCAACGCGACGCCCAGCGCATGCAGGTCGAGGCCGAGCGACAGCGTCTGGAGGCCGAGGCGCAGTCGCGACGCAGCGCGCTGCTGCAGCAGGCCAATGAGGCGCTGGAGAGGCTGGGGGCGATCGGTCGCGACATCCTTGCTCAGCAAGACCCGCTGGCGGTCTGTGAATGCCTGTTCACCCACACCCAGGCTCTGATGGCCGTGGACTGCTTCATCCTCTATCGCGTGCAAGCACAGGAGCGTTGCCTGCAAAGCCTTTTCGCCCGCGAGGCCGGCCGGCCCATGGCGCCGATACGACGGGATCTGGACCAAGCCGGCTCCCTCGCCGCGCGCTGTGCCCGCGAGCGCCGGCAGCTCAATGGCGACGCCATGCAACTGCTGCCCGGCACTCAAGCCATGCTGAGCGCGATGTTCACACCGCTGATGCTTGACGACCGCTTGCTCGGCGTGCTGACGATCCAGGCCAGGCATAAAGACGCCTATGACGAGCGCGAGCAGGCCATGCTGCGCTCACTCAGCGCCTTCGCTGCCATCGGCTTGGCCAATGCGCAGCGACTCGAGCAGCTGCGCCGCACCCAGGTGCAGACGGCTCAGCAGGAAAAACTGGCCAGCCTTGGTGAGCTTGTGGTCAGTCTGGCTCAGGAAGTGCAAACGCCGATGGCCGTCATCAGCGCAGGCGGGCGCGGCATCGCCGAGTTGCTGGATCAGCTGCTGCAACAGCTGCCGCCACTGCTGCAGCAACTGGACCCGGTCGCTCAAGGTCTGCTGGCTGAGCTGTTGGAACGCTTGAGCGCTAGCCACACAAGCCTGAATATCCGCGATGAACGCATGCAAAGACGACAACTCGCTCAGGCCCTGCAGCAGGCGGGGTTCAGCGATGCCCGCCAGCTGGCCGACGTGCTGCTGCCGCTTGGGGCCGGCGAGCCCCTTGACCAGCTGCTGCCGCTGCTGCGCCATCCGCAGCGGGAGCGCATCCTCTACCTGGCCCGCAAGCTGGCACTGCTGCTCTCCAGTACCGCGAATGTGAACGCCGCCGCTGATCGCGCGACGCGGGTCGTCCATGCGCTGAAGTGCTACGCCCGGCTGGAGCAGAGTCAGGGCTTGCAGGCGCTGGATCTGCGCGACAGCCTGGATACCGTGCTGACCTTGTACCAGCATCGCTTCCGCCACGGCATCGAGCTGTGCAGCCGCTTCGAGGCGCTGCCGCCGCTGCATGCCCATGCTGCCGAGCTGCACCGGCTCTGGACCCTGCTGCTGGACGCGGCGATGCAGGGGCTGCGCGCGCCGGGCCGGCTTGAATGGACGCTGACCCGGGACGGCATGCATGCGCGGCTGACCGTCTGCAGCAGCGCTGCCGGCATTGATACCGATCTGCCACCGGCCATGCAGAAAATCACTGCCAGCCATGGCGGAAACATCACCGTCGAACGTACCATCACACAGGGGCGGAAATTCACCGTACGCCTGCCATACACCAGGGAGAACACATGAAGCAGGGGATATTGCTGTGTGTGGACGACGAGGTCATCGTGCTGAGCGCCTTGCGCGATCAGCTGCGCAAGGCCTACGGCAGCCAGCATCTGATCGAGATTGCCGAGAGTGCCGAAGAGGGTCTGGAAATCCTCGACGAGCTGACCGGACAGGGCCTGATTCCCCTGGTGGTGATTTCCGATTTCCAGATGCCGGGCATGAAGGGCGACGAATTCCTGATCCAGGCGAGTCGGCGTTTTCCCTATGTCGTGACGGTGATGCTGTCCGGCCAGGTCAGCGATGCGGCGGTCAACCGGGTGCGTTGCGAGGGGCATCTGAGCAGCCTGATTGCCAAGCCCTGGGACGCACAGGCCTTGGTGCAGAGCATTGACGAGGGCTTGGCCCGTTTCGCCAGCAGCCGCCCCAGCGAACTGGGCGTCTGAGCCAAGGAGATGAGTAGCATGGGCCAAGAAGTGATTCTCTGTGTCGACGACGACAGCGGCGTGTTGACCTCGCTGCGCTCGCTGCTCAGCAAGAACCTGCTGCATGGGCAGCTGATCGAGATTGCCGAGAGCGGCGCCGAGGCGCTGGAGCTGATCGACGAGATGGAGCGCGAGGGCCAGACGCTGGCCGTCATCGTGGCCGACTACATCATGCCCGGCATGAAGGGCGACGAGCTGCTGGTGCGCGTGCACCAGCGCTTGCCCGATGTGCTGACCATCATGCTGACCGGCCAAAGCAACCTCGATGGTGTCAAGCGCGCGATCAACGAGGCCAATCTGTTTCGCTTTCTCGAGAAGCCCTGGCATAACGAGGATGTGGTGCTGACCACGCAGGCGGCCCTGCGCGCCTTCCAGCTCAATGCCGAGCTGCAGCGCCATGTGCAGGAACTGCGCCGGATGAACGAGGAGCTTGAGCAGACGGTGGCCGAGCGCACGCAGGAGTTGGTCGAGAAGAACCGCGAGCTGGAAGAGTTGTCGGTCACCGATCGGCTGACCAAGCTCTACAACCGGCTCTTCCTCGATCGCGTGCTCGAACGCGAGTTCGCCGCCGCCGGCCGCACCGGGCGTAGCTTCGCGCTGATCCTGCTCGATCTGGACCGCTTCAAGCGGGTCAACGACACCTATGGCCACCATGTCGGCGACGAAGTGCTGATCACGCTGGCGCAGATCCTGCAGGTGCGCGTGCGGGCCAGCGATGTGGTCGGCCGTTGGGGCGGCGAGGAGTTCCTGATCATCTGCCCCGATACCGATGCGGCCGGCGGCATGCAGGTCGCCGAAAACCTGCGCCTGCGCATCGAGGAGCAGCAGTTCCCGCGCGTCGAGCGCTGCACCGGCAGCTTCGGGGTTGCTGTCTACACGCCGGGCGACACGATTGCCGCCGTCGAAGCGCGCGCCGACAAGGCCCTCTACGCGGCCAAGGCCAACGGTCGCAATCGGGTGGAGTTCGGCGAGCGGGTCAGCGAAGCCCAGCCGCGCCGCGCGCCCGGCTGAAGGGCAGCCGGTGCGTTGGGGCAAACGGCTCCAGATGCTGCTGGCTTTCGCGGGCGTGCTGGCCGTGGCCGGCGTGATTGCCGCGCTGGTGGCACAGGCGCAGCAGCGTCAGCTGGAGCAGCGCTTTGCCCAGGACAGCCAGCATCTGGTCTCCCAGATGGAGGGCCGGCTGCAGTCCCATTTCGAGGCGCTGCGTGCGGTGGTCGGCCTGTTCGCCGTACAGCCCGAGCTGAACCGGCTGCAGTTCCAGCGCTTTCTCACCGAGCTGCAGCTGCAGCAGCATCACTCGGGCTTCCAGGCGGTGCAGTTCGTGCGCGCCGTCAATGCCGGGCAGCGCCAGGCCTTTGTCGCCCGCGTACGGGCCGATCGCTCGGTCAGCAGCGACGGTTTCCCATCGTTTGCGATCCACCCGGAACAAGCGCACGAGCTGCACTACGTGATCGAGTACACCGAGCCGATGCAGGGCAATCAGCGCGCCTTCGGCCTTGACCTGGCCTCGCTGCCGGCGCATCTGCGGGCGCTGGAGCTGGGCCGCGACAGCGGTCTGCCCGTCGCCACCGAGCCGATCAAGCTGGTGCAGGACCCCAGCGGCAGCGCCGGTTTCGTCGTGCGCCAGCCGATCTACCACGCCGGTGCCAGGCTGGACACGCTGGCCGAGCGTCGGGCCGCCCTGCTGGGCTTCGCGGCCCTGGTCTACCGGGTGGACGATCTGGTCCGCGAGGCCATCGACGCGCAGCTGCTGCCGGCGATGCGGGTGCGCATCCACGACAGCGGCTACGCCAGCGAAGCCCGTGGCACAGCGCCGGCCAAGCTCTTGTTCGACAGCGCGCCGGCGGCCATCGCCCGCACGGGCTTGAGTGCCACTGCCAGCCTGAGCGTCGGCGAGCGCCGGTGGGACTTCCAGTTCGAGGCCTTGCCAGGGCCGCGCTACCAGAGCGACGCGGCCCGGCCCTTGATCATCCTCGGCGCCGGCCTGTTGACCGCGCTGCTGGCCGCGGCGCTGGTGTCCGGCTGGGCCAGCCGGCGTGCGCTGGCAGCCCAGCTGGCTCAAACGCTGGCCGATCTGAGCGCGATCTTCAACAGCGCCGCCGTCGGCATCGAGTTCGTCAAGGACCGCCGCATCCTGGCCTGCAATGTCGGCCTGGCCGAGATGCTGGGCCACCACCCCGAGGAGCTGGTTGGTGCCTCGACCCGCGTCCTTTACGAGAACGACCAGATCTTTGAGAACGCCGGGCGCATCGCCTATGCCGCCATCGCCGAGCACCAGCGCTGGATCGGCGAAGTCGAATGGGTACACAAGGACGGCCACAAGATCCCCTGCCGCCTGCATGGCAGCCTGCTGGTGCCCGGCCAGCCCGAACTCGGCTCGATCTGGGTCAGCTACGACATCACGGCGCAGAAGCAGGCCGATGCAGCGCTGCAGACCAGCCTGCACCAGGCCGAGCAGGCCTTGCAAGAGCTCAAGACGGCCCAGGCCCAGCTGATCCAGCACGAGAAGCTGGCCTCGCTGGGCCAGCTGGTGGCCAATGTGGCGCATGAGATCAACACGCCCATCGGTGCCATCCGTTCCAGCAGCAGCAATCTCACCGAGGCCCTGGCGCACTGCCTGGCCGGCCTGCCGCCCTTGCTGCAGCAGCTGGAGCCGGAGATGCAGCAGCTGTTCATCGCACTGACGCAGCAAGCCCCGCAGGCGCAGGCGCCACTGAGCACCCGCGAGGAGCGTGCACGGGTGCGCGAGCTCGGCGACGCGCTGAGCGAGGCCGGCGTAGCCGCGCCGCGCCAGAGTGCCGCCGTCCTGGTTCAGCTCGGCCTGCAGCGGCTGCGACCCGAGCTGCTGCCGCTGCTGCGCCACCCGCTGCGCGAGCAGCTGCTGAGCCAGGCCGAGGCCGTGGCGACCTTGACGCGCAGCGCCAGCAATATCGGCATGGCGGTGGACCGGGTCAGCAAGATCGTCTTTGCCCTCAAGCGCTTCTCGCGCGCCGAGGTGTCCGGCCAGCTGCAGCCGACAGATCTGCGCGAGAGCCTGGAGACCGTGCTGACGCTCTACCAGAACCAGCTGCGCCAGGCCGTCGAGCTGGTGCGCGACTATGAGGACGGCCTGCCACCGCTGCCCTGCCTGCCCGATGAGCTGCACCAGGTCTGGAGCAATCTGATCCACAACGCGCTGCAGGCCATGGAGCACCGCGGCCGGCTTGGCGTGCGGCTGCGCCGGCAGGACGGCTTTGCCGTCGTCAGCATCAGCGACAGCGGCTGCGGCATCGCCCCGGAGCTGCGTGCACGCATCTTCGAGCCCTTCTTCACCACCAAGGCCGCCGGCGAGGGCAGCGGCCTGGGGCTGGACATCGTCAAGCGCATCGTCGACAAGCATGGCGGCCATATCGAGCTGGACAGCGCGCCCGGCCAGGGCAGCTGCTTCTCGGTCTGGCTGCCTTACCCGGCCGCCGCCGCCATCGTCAGCGCGTCAGCCGGCGCTGCGCCTGGCTGAGGCCGTTGTAGCCCCAGTGGGCGGCGTCCAGCGTCTGCACGACCAGATAGCAGGGCGGATGCCCATGCCCATCACCGCCCAGCGCCTCGCGCAACAGCGCATCGGCGCCGGCCAGCCAGGCGGCGACTTCGGCCTCGCCATTGGTGCCGGCGGTGACCTGGATCTCCAGCTGATGGGCGTGCTGCCCAGCCGGCAGCGCTGCGCCAGCGGCAAACCAGTGGCCAGGCGCGAGGCGGTCGACCCGCAGCGTCGTCAGGCTCGGGTCCTTGTGCAGCGTGCGGGCGGTCAGCGCGGTCAGTGCGGCGGCCAATTGGGCAAGATCGGGGGCGGCCTCGTCGCTGAGGCTCAGGTGCAGATGCGGCATGGTGTCAGGCCTTCAGTAGTAACGGGCATAGCGATCAGCGCTGGACCAGCGGCGGTAGGCGCGCTCGAACCAGGCCTGGAAATAGCGGTCCAGCAAGGGTCGCGGCGCCGGCGTGGCGCGCTCCGTGGGTGCTGCGGCCGCGGCTTGCGGCGGCCGTTGGAAAGGGCGGATGACGCTCATGGCAAAACTCCGTGGTGATCGAGTGAGGCCATGCTATGTTTGCAATCTCGCTCAAACAACCACCTGCTGCGCTTTACGAAAATGCAGAAACGCACAAGCCACCCGGCCGGCAGCTCGGCCGAGGACACCGGCCCGGCGCTGGACTGGGACGACTTGCGCTGGGCGCTGGCGATTGCCGACGCCGGCTCGCTCAATGGCGCCGCGCAGCGCCTGGGCGTGCGCCACAGCACGGTGCTGCGCCGGCTCGACGCGCTGGAGGCGCGCTTGGGCGCCCGGCTGTTCGAGCGGCACCGCCAGGGCTATGCGCCGACCGAGGCCGGCGAGCTGATGGCCGCGCAGGCCCGCGAGATGCAGCCCGGCATTGCCGAGCTGCAGCGGCGCATCATCGGCCGCGATCTGCAGCTGCAGGGCAGCCTGCGCTTGTCCACCGCCTTCGTCGCCACGCTCTACCTGCTGCCCGAGCCGCTGGCCGCCTTTGCGCGCAGCCATCCGGGCATTGCCGTCGAGGTGCAGGAGAACTCGGCCCTGGTCGATATGTCCAGCCGCGACGCCGACGTGGCGCTGCGCATGAGCCGCGAGGTGCCTGAGCATCTGGTCGGCCGCCGGCTTGGCGAGCTGCGCATGCGCGTTTATGCGCGCCGCGGCGCGCCGGGGCTGCCGCAGGCGATCACGCCGGTCGAACAGCTGTGCCGCGACTATCCCTGGATCGGCTTTGACCGCGAACGGCGCCGCCGCTTCTTTGATCGTTGGATGCTGGACCACGTCGCGCCCGAACGCATCGTGATGCGGCTCGATCTGCTGCACCCCGCCGTGGCGATGGCGCGCACCGGCCTGGCCCTGGCCCTGCTGCCCACCATCATCGAGGCGCAGGAGCCCGAGCTGCTGCCGGTGTCCGAGGTGCTGGAAGACGTGAGCACGCCGGTCTGGCTGCTCACCCATGCCGACCTGCGCCAGACCGCCCGGGTGCGCGCCTTCATGCAGGAGGTGGGCGCCGGCATTGAAGCGCTGCTGAAAGCTGCACCTTGACTTGCCACGTGGCGCCCCTATCTGCCAGCGATGCTGATCACCTGCCCCCACTGCCTTGCCAAGAACCGCGTGCCTGACGAGCGCTGCGGCGACGACCCCAGCTGCGGCCACTGCAAGCAGCCGCTGCTCTCGGGCCACGCCATCGAGGTTGACGAAGCGCGGTTCACCGCCATCGTCGCCGGCAGCGAGCTGCCCGTCCTGGTCGATTTCTGGGCGCCCTGGTGCGGCCCCTGCCGGGCGATGGCACCGCAGTTCGAAGCCGCAGCGCGCCAGCTGAAGGGCCGGGCCCTGCTGCTCAAGGTGAACAGCGACGAAGCGCCACGGCTCTCGCAGCACTACGGCATTCGCAGCATCCCGACGCTGATCCAGCTGCAGGGCGGCCGCGAAGTGCGGCGCATCAGCGGCGCGCTGCAGGCCGCGCAGATCATCGGCTGGCTGCGCTGACGCTGCCCGCGCTCAGCCAACGCTCAAGCACCATTCAGCCCACGTTCAACCCACGTTCAATCGCCCCGCCGGCCAGGCCTGCGGGTAGCCATCCAGTCGCTTCCAGGCGCGCCACAGCAGCAGGCCCACCAGGCCCATCACCACCGCCAGCGCCAACCAGGGTGAGCAGCCCAGGCTGCGGATCAGGCCATTGATCAGCGGCGCGCCCACCACCATGCCGACCAGCATCTGCGCCAGCAGCTGGCCGCTGCGTTCGCGCAGCCGCGACCAGTCGTCGACCAGGCACAGGCTGTAGGGCAGCATGGCAATCAGATAACCGACAAACTGCCTGGCCGAACCACCCAGCTGATCCAGCATGACCAGCAGCAGCACCGCCGGCAGCAGCAAGCAGCCGAGCTGGCGCAACCAGCGTGCCGCCAGCATGCGGTTCAGCTGGCTGCCCTGCGGCATGCCCGGCAGCAGCATCAGCAAGGCCTGCTCATGGCGGGTGCGCCACAGTGCCGCGCGCAGGCCGAGCAAGGGGTTCAAGGCAATGCTGACGGCGGCAATGCTCAGGCCGACGCTGGCGCCCTTGTCCAAGGCTTCAAAGGCTGAAGGGCCCAGTGTCAGCCACAGCACCACGCCGGTGATCAGCAGCAAGGCGGCAAAGACCAGCAGGCTGGCCAGCTGCGTCGCCCAGTGCGTGGCCGCGCCCAGGCTCAGCTCGGCGCGAGCCAGGGCGGACGCTGCATCGTGCCCGGGGTGGCGCAACAGCCGGGCCATCTGCCAGCGGTAGGGCGCATTGAAGAAGGCCATGATTGCGCGGTTCAGTCGCCCGCCGTGGAGCACGCCGGACTGGCCGCTGACCGTCAGGCGCAGCGTCTTCAGCTCACGCTCGCGGCGAGCCTGACGCCGTTGATGAGTCGTCCCGCCTTCGCCGAACAATCGTCGGATTGCATAGGCACCAGACAGCAGCACGCCTAGCGCCAGACCGAATGGCTGCTCGGCGCGCCAGGTGCTCCAGGCATTCACCAAAGGCGGCCAAATCGGGCTGTTCATGGCGAACAGCGCACACCAGATCAGCTGACCCCAGTAGCTGCCACGCATGAAGGCGATCAGCTGAATTTGCAGCCCGATGCACAGGGCCACCCACAACAAGGGGTCCTTGTCGAGCAGCCCGGCCAGCAGGGCCGTCAGCGCCAGCAGCACGGCGCTGAGCATCAGTGCCAGCTCGCGCAAGCGCCGCAGCTGCTGCGGCATGAGCCGGGCCAGCATGGCATCGTTCTGGCTCAGCAGGCTGCCGATCTGCAGCGCCCACAGGCCCAGCACCGCGGCCAGCAGGCTGACCCAGGCCATGAAGCGAGCGGCTGCCCACGATTCGGCCAGCCCCACTGTCAGCGGCAGTGCCAGCAGACCCAGCGCGATCAGCAGCAGGCCCCAGGGCCAGCTCTCGTTGCGCCGCTGCTGCCAGGGCGCGGCCAGCAGACGGCCGTACTGTTGCAGCGCACTCATCAGCTCAGCTCCATGAACAGGTCTTCCAGATTCATCGCCGGCAGCTCGCGCGCCGCCTCGCCGGCCAGCGGCGCCTGCGGCAGGCGCAGCAGCCAGCGCTCGCGCCCGGCGTCCAGCGGGGTGCGGCGCAGCAGCTCGGCCTGCAGGCGCTGCTGCAGCGCGGCCAGCTCGGCCGGCGTGCCGGTGCCGACACGCAGCTGCTCCTGCAACTCATCCAGCGGTGCCTGCAGCGCGATGCGGCCCTCGCGCAGAAAGGCCACATTGAAGGCCACACGCTCCAGATCCGACAGGATGTGCGTCGAAAACACCACCGTCGTGCCGCGTTCCAGCACCTGCTCGACCAGCTCGCGCAGAAAGTCGCGCCGACCAACCGGGTCCAGGCTGGCCACCGGCTCATCGAGCACCAGCAGATCGGGGTCATGGGCCAACGCACGGACGATGGACAGCCGCTGCTGCTGGCCACCCGACAGGCGCCCGATCTGCTGATCCAGCGGCAGCTCCCAGCGCGACAGCAGGCCCTCCACCTTGGCCTCGTTCCAGCGCGGGTAGAAGCTCTTGAAGTAGGCCAGCAGCTGGCGCGCGGTGAAGGCCTCGAACAGCGTGGACTGCTGCGGTACATAGCCGATGCGCGCCCGCACCGCATCGTCCAGGCGCTGGGCCGGCTGGCCGAACAGCTGCACCTCGCCGCTGCTCGGTTCGCGCAGGCCCAGCAGGGTTTCCAGCAGCGTGGTCTTGCCGGCGCCGTTGCGACCCAGCAGGCCAATCACTTGGCCGGGTAGCAGCTGCCAGTCCAGCTGGCGCAGCACCGGTTTCTCGCCATAGCTGAGGTTGACGCCGCGCAGCTGCGCGCTGTGTGCCAGCGCCAGGTGCTCGGCGCTGGTGGGCATGGAGGCCATGGTGGTGGACGCACCGATCAGGACTGAGTTCATCGGGTTTCCCCCTTGGCAAGAAGTTGTTCAAACAGGGCCAGCACCTGGGCGGCCGGCAGTTCCAGCTGCTGCGCTTCGGCGGCGGCGCGCTCCAGCGTGGGGCGCAGCAGCTCGATCCGCGAGCTCTGCGTCTGGGCACGCCGGTGCTGCTGGGCAATCACCATCGACAGCCCACGCCGCCGCTCGACCAGGCCCTCGGCCTCCATCAGGCTGAAGGCCTTGGACACCGTCATCGGATTCACCGCCAGCGCCTGCGCCACCTCGCGCACCGAGGGCATCTCGTCGCCGGCCACCAACTGGCCAGCGACGATGCGCCTTCGCAACTGCTCCAGCAGCTGGCGATAGATCGGCTCGGTGGAACCGGTGTTGATGCTGAACAGGGTCGCGTCGTGCTGCACGGTGATGGGGGGGCTGCGTTGGGTTGCTGACTACGTGTATCAGTACTGTAGTACACATAGGCGGTGTTTGGCAAGCACAGCGCCCCCTTCACTTCACTGTCGAAAACCATTCAGGTCTGAACTTTGTTCATTCAACGCCGAACTTTTCGAGCCTTTTGCAGCGAAAGATCTGTGTTGTTGAGTCGGGGGCAGTTAGTCCACCGGTAAGCACGTACTGAGGTTCTGCTCCCGCCAGGTTGGAGCTTGCAAGAAGGGCGACCGCTAAGACGCAGCGCAAAAAAAACGCCCTTGACGGGCGTTTTTCAGTATTGGCGGGGGTGGAGCCCTCTTTGGGCCTAATTCGAGCCCGGCGAAGCCGTGACCTCCCTGCAGTGTCTGGTGCGCATCCCCCAGGTACTCCGCGCCCCTTCGATTGCTTTTCAGCTTGAGTTTCAGTTTCATTTTTTCCCCTTGGTTTGGCTCTCGATCTCCAAAGAGATCTCGATGACCAGGAACAAGGAGGCAAACAACACCAGACCTGCGCTGAGGAGGTCTCCGAACCACACCGTGCCCGACACGGCACCGAAGACGGAAACTGCCGCCAGTATAAGGGCTCGGTCTTGAGGCCTGTTTTAGATCCGACAAGCGCGCTTGCGCCGCAAGTCCTTGCCAGCATTCGAGCAAGGTAACGAGCCAAGTTTGGGTTTGTTCAGACATGCATGAACCACGCGTTCAGAGAGCGCCGATCACGGATCGGGCAAGTCCATGATTTGCCGACCGTTGCGGTTCAGTCATCACTGAACTGCGACAACCATGTTGCCCATTTCTCCCTGAGCGCAGGGCAAACACCCGCCACGAACACGCGCGCAGCCCAGCCCCGATGCACATCACCACGCGCTGCAACTCCGCCTGCAACTCTGCCTGCATGGGCCGCCTGGACCGCCCTGCAAGAATCCATTGGCACAATGCCCGTTCCGGCGGTCTGGCGCCCCGTGCCCCTTGCCGGCTCTTTGATGCTCCCCGCTGTCGCCTTCCTGAAAAAGCACCTCTCGATGAATTCCCGCTCCCACTCTGCCTTCCAGCTTTCTGCCGTGCTTGCCAGCGCCCTCTTGCTTGCCCAGCCCACGACGGCGCTCAGCGCCCCGCACGCCAAGCCGCGTGCCGCCGCGCACAAGCAGAAGACCGACAAGGCCGACAAGGCCGCCGCTGAACCGGCGATGACCACCGACGCCAACGGGCAATCGGTGCCCCTGCTCGCCAACAAGGCCTGGGTGCTGATGGACTTCAATACCGGGCAGCTGCTGGCCTCGTCGAACCCCGACGAGCCGCTGCCGCCGGCCTCGCTGACCAAGATGATGACCAGCTACCTGGTCGAGCAGGCGCTCAAGAGCGGCAAGGTCAAGCCCACCGATCCGGTCACCATGAGCCTGAACGCCTGGTGTCGCGGCGGCAAGGACGGTGACAGCTGCATGTTCGTGCCGCTCAACGCGCAGGCCTCGCTGATGGACATGCTGCGCGGCGTGGTGATCGCCAGTGGCAACGACGCCTCCAAGGCCCTGGCCGAGCACATCGGCGGCTCCGAGGCCGGCTTCGTGGCGATGATGAACACCGAGGCCAAGAAGCTGGGCATGAGCAAGACCCAGTTCGCCAACTCGGCCGGCCTGCCCGACCCCAACAACA
Organism: Roseateles aquae; assembly: GCF_032337115.1. Classification (NCBI taxonomy): domain Bacteria; kingdom Pseudomonadati; phylum Pseudomonadota; class Betaproteobacteria; order Burkholderiales; family Sphaerotilaceae; genus Roseateles; species Roseateles aquae. The sequence goes on along the minus strand of NZ_JAVXZY010000012.1, from coordinate 136,219 downwards.
AGGCCTCGGCCCGCGACCTGGCCGTGCTGGCCGCCGCCATCATCCGCAACAGCGCCGAGTTCTACCCGATCTACGCCGAGCGCGAGTTCAGCTACAACGGCATCAAGCAGGGCAACCGCAATGCGTTGCTGTACACCGACCCGACGGTGGACGGCCTCAAGACCGGCCACACCGAGGAAGCCGGCTACTGCCTGACGGCATCGTCCAAGCGCAACGGCATGCGCCTGATCTCGGTGATCATGAATGCCGACAGCAAGCAGGCCCGTGCCGACCAGACCCGCGTGCTGTTCAACTGGGGCTACGCGAACTTCGAGGAAGCCACCCCCGCACAGGCTGGCGCCACGCTCGCCAGCGCCAAGGTCACCTACGGCGTGGCCCCGGCCGTCAATGCCGGCCTCGCCCAGCCCTGGACCCTGGTAGTGCCCAAGGGCCAGGCCGCCGCCGTCAAGACCGCCCTCACGCTGAATCCGACCATCGAAGCGCCCATCGCCAAGGGCACCGTGATCGGCAAGATCGTCGCCACGGCCAACGGCAAGGCGCTTGGCGAAGCCCAGGTCGTGGCACTGGCTGACGTGGAACGCGCGGGCTTCTTTGAGCGGCTGCGCCAGCGCGTGGTGGGGTGGTTCTCGAAGTAAGGCGGCAGGCGGGCGTCGAGGTCGCGCTGGCAGGCGTGACCAGCGGCGGCAGGCACATGTGCTTGCCGTTGCGAGGCGCGACTTTGACGCCATGGAACCGGGCTCAGCTGAGTTTGTTCATGCCGCGCGGGCCGAGTGGCCCGCCCTACAAGGCTGATCGCTCCTGCTGCATCAACACCTTCATCTTGAGTCTCATTTCAAGAGCTGCCTGCCGCCGTTGTTCAACTGGCACATCATTGAGCACTTGGCGGCCGGCAGGTCATGAAACTGCTGCAAACGGATCCGCGACTAGAAGCTGAGGGCAACGCCTAACTCGAGCTTTTGCTGCGTGAATTTGTCACCGTCAGTGCGGCGCGAGCCGTAGTGGGCATACTCGACAGTGGCAGACATCTGGGGTGTCAGTTTCCAGGCCAGACCGGCGCCAAGCATCGGTCGCACGAAGGACTCGCGCGCAGAGAAGCCCTGCGAATCCTGTCTGCTCACCCGATTCAGCGCAAGGCCAGCCTTGCCGAACAAGTCAAACGATTCGCTCAAAGGCTGCGTCGCCCGTGCCGCCAGATAGGCAACCTTTGACGACAGCTTGGCCTGCAGCGCTGACCCGCTTGTCGAGTCGCTGGCACGCCAGGTGCCGAATGCACCGTAGCCGACTTCGGCTGCCCAGGTGGGTGTGAATTGCAGGCCGGCGTACAGCTTCACCGCATGCGGATGGTTGTCGTTAGGAACGAGTCGGTTGTTGATGCGAAAGTTCGCCTCACCCGGCGTGGCGAGATTGAAGCCCACATAGGGTTCGGCAGCATGGGCTGCGGCGGCAAAGACAAATGCTGCTGCGCAGAAAGAAAATTCTCTGTAATTCAAGTGGACTCCTGGTCGGCTGAAATTGCGACCGAGCCATTGTTCAAAGCCGTACCTGAAGGAATACCCAAGAGCGGCAGTTGCAGCTCGAATCTAGCGCCGCAGCCGCCCGGGCGAGCCAGCCCGTCGCCGATGCAGATCCGCCCCCCCATCCGTTCGGCGGCTCGCGCCACGATGGCCAGCCCGAGTCCGCTGCCTGGTACTTCATGCCCAACACCTCGCCAGAAGCGCTCGAACACCATGGGGTGGTCTTCGGCGGCGATGCCTGGGCCATCATCGGCCACGGACAGCGTCAGGCCATCCGCTCCAGAGCCCAGGGTCACCTCGACGTGCCCGCCACGGTTCACGTAGCGAAGCGCGTTGTCGAGCAAGTTCTGCAACACCGAATGCAGCGCCACGGCATCGACGCAAGCATGCAAATGTTCGGGCGCGTCGAGTGCAAGCGAGATGCCGCGCTCCCGGGCCAGGGCGCTCTGCTCGGCCAGGCGCGATGCGCAGAAGCCAGTCAGGTCGAGCGTTGTGGGGACGCTGGGCTGTTCATTGTCGAGACTGGCCAGATCCAGCAACTGGCTGGACAGGTGGGCACTTCTGGCGATGGCCGCATTGAGTGCCGAGGCAGCGCTGGCGCGGGCAGTGTCATCTGGCGCCTTCATCAGCGCATGGGCTTGGGTGGCAACAACAGCCAATGGGGTACGCAATTCGTGCGCCGCCTCGTGAACAAAGGCACGCTCACGGGCGCGTCGCTGGCGCAGGCGATCTAGCAACACATCGAAGGCCTGACCCACGGGGCGCAGTTCGCTGTAACGCAGGTCAGCCTGCAGTGGCGCGAGGTCATGCTTCGGATCCAGCTGATGCAGTCGACGTGCAAAGCGTCGCAGTGGCGCGAGCCCGGTGTACACCGCCAGCCAGAGTGGCAGCAGCATCAGCGGGAAAGCCAACATCAGCTGCTTGCCCAATGCCCAACTGGCAAAACTCAGCAATTGTGTGCGCGACAACGCGGGCTCGGCCATGCGTAAGGACCAGCGCGCTCCGTCTTGACGGTAGGTCCAATAGGCCTTCCCCGCTATTTGCTGCTCGCCGTTGCCAATCTTGCCAATGTTGAATGCAAGAGCAGAGGGATAGACCGTGGCGCCCGCATGATCGACAAGGTGGGCCAACAGGGGGCCTGGTGACAGGGCCTGCCGTGCTCGAAGCCGGTTGACGTGCTGTAGGTGCGCGTCGAGCACCCGTGCCGCCAGCGCAGCGTCGTCAATGACATCAAGCCCCACGGCAATTTCTCGGCCGAACTGACCAATGCCGGGATCCGTTGACATGGTCTGCTGCAGATCCATTTGATCTTCGACCAGGATCAGCACGGCAAACAGAAAGATGGCCAGCAGCAAGGCACCGACCACCCGCCGCGTCAATGTAGGCTGCAGCCATTGCGGCATCACGCGCATTCCAGCCAATAGCCTACACCGCGCATCGTGCCAATGCGCGCTGTGCCGATCTTGCGCCGAAGGTTTGCCAGATGCACTTCAAGAGTGCCGAGCTCCAGAGGTTCGCCCAATGGCGCCATTCGCTGAGCCAGCAGGTGCTTGGCCACGACCCCACCCCGTTCGCGGGCAAGTTCCAGCAGCAACTGGAACTCACGGGGTGATAGCGACAGTTCACTGCCTCCCAGCATGGCCCGCTGCCGGCGCGGCTCGATCGTCAGTTCGCCTAGCGTCCACAGATCCGATGCCTGCTGGGCACATCGTCGCAGTACCGAGCGTAGCCGCGCGATCAACTCGGGCATCTCAAACGGCTTTACTACATAGTCGTCGGCTCCCCCGTCGAAGCCGGCCAGGCGGTCCTCCAGCGAGGCGCGTGCCGTAATCACAATGACCGGAACAGCGTTGCCTTGGCGACGCCAACGAGTCAGCAGTTGCCGACCATCGCCATCAGGCATGGTCAGATCCAACAGCACGGCGTCCTGGCCGGACGGGTCTAGCCTGGGTGGCAGATCGCTCATGCGCCGCAGCCAGGTACTGCTATATCCCTCGCTGCGCAGGGCGACTTGAAGCGCGCGGCCCAGGTCGAGATCGTCTTCGATCAAGAGAATATGCATGGGAGCGGCAGTCGGATCGACGCTGCCCTCGGTCAAATCGGGGCGCGATAGTACCAATCCTGCGTGCCCAGGCTGAAACTCAGCCCTCGCTTGGCGCTCGGCGCAGCGCTCCTCGCTCAAACGACAGCCCGGTAGGGCGGGTCGTTTGACCCGCGCTGGGTCTTGAAACGCCGCCATTGGTGGAATCTGAAACCGGTGATTGACGGCTTGGCGAAGTGCCACCGCTGTAAGGCGGGTTAGGCTTGCGGCTAACCCGGCCTACGCGTGTCGGATGACCGTGCTCACGGCCGCGCTGATCGAGCGCCGGTCCTCCAGGCAGAATCCAAATGATCGGGGCGCGCATGCCGTCAGGCCTGCCGGGAAGCCCTTTGAAGCATGGAGCACCATCAATGGCACTGACGAAAAAAGGCGAGTTCTGGTACGGGACGACGTCGGGCGACACCCAAGCGGAGCTGCGCAGCTACAGCATTGCGAATCGTCATGAGGCCGTCCGCTTTGCCGCGTCCAAATGCGATTGCGGCTGCCGGACCTTCGCGCTGCAGAGCGATGAAGAAGCCGGCGTGGCCATCCGCACCTGCACCGACTGCGGCCAGGAACACCTGATGGGCAATAGCGCGGACTACATGGACGGCGCCGCGCCCGAGACGCACGAGTGCGTGTGCGAGAACGAGGTGTTCGAGCTGGTGTCCGGCGTCGCGGTGCACGAGGGCACGCACAAGGTGCGCTGGTACTACATCGCTTGCCACTGCGTGGAATGCAATCTGGTCGGCGTCTTCGCCGACTGGCCGTGTGAAGCGCCTGATGCGGCAGCTTTTCTCGCCAAGGTATGAGCGTCCCAACCTCGCAGAGATCAGGCCTGCGGGCTCGGGCTCACGCTCACGCAGGGATCGCTGAATAGAGCGTCGTCACGGCAAAAAGCTGCACACCTTCGGCAGCAAAATGCCTAGCGCGACGGCGAGCTGGCTGCCGTCGGAGCGCCGTTCTGGAGTTGCGGCACACACTTGCCTGTTGCTACTTCAAACGCGCCACATGACCAGTAATGCACCGTTGCTGGCGCCTTAACAGCCTCCGACATGCCGAGCAGATTTCCCCCAGTGCATACGGTGAGAAAACAAAGAGCCCAGAACAAAACCGGTCCTGAGGCACCTCTGAATTTGATCGACGAAAGCTCCACTTGGATTTCACCCGCAAAGGAACGAAATGCCATGACCACCGAGAACGCCAAGATCGCAGCAAAGGCCACGCCAACCAGAGGCAGGAAGCTCGGGTGAACAGGCGAGTCATTCCAGAATCGCATTCCGTAGCCGGCCGAGATTCCCAGCAGGCACCAGAGGAAGACGCCATAGAGAAGACGCCGAACCAGCGGCGGTGCTGAAATCTCGTGCGAGCCGTCTTGGACGGGCGCAGCAGAACTTGTTGGGTCGCTCATGACGGCAAGTCTCAGATTGAATGCCAGCAACGATGCCAGCACAGGGGCAGAACGCATCCGCAGAATTGACGAGGACATCCAACTGGCGGCCTACACGGAATCGCCTCGTGAACTCGGTCATGCGATCTGCTGCTGGCGAGCGCTGGAGCCGCCGAGCGAAGGCAAGGCCGTTGGCGGGCGACCTGCCGGGCCGTTGAGAGTTTGCAAGGAACCTGGCCAAGTATCAGGAATCTCGCACCTTGTCCGTCAGCTTGGACGGTTGGAGGAATGGCGATCGACGTCACCGTGGCAGCAGCTTCCCGTCCGGTGCATCCCGCGGAACAGGAATGGCGCCGCCATCCAAGCCAACCTGATCCCGCCACCTCACCGCCAAGCCCTAGACTCTCCACCCAGCATCCAAGCAACGGCGGGATTTCAATGGCCTGGCACACGTTTCTGCTCTATCTGGTGGCCGCCCTCGGCCTGTCGCTCACCCCCGGCCCGAACAGCCTGCTGGTGCTGACCCATGGCGCGCTGCATGGCCAGCGCAAGACGGTGTGGACGGTGGCGGGCGGGGCGATTGGGTTTGCGCTGTTGATTGCGTTGTCGATGCTGGGCATTGGCGCGCTGCTGCAGGCCTCGGCGGGGGCGCTGAGTGCGCTGAAGCTGCTTGGTGGCGCCTACCTGATCTGGCTGGGCGTGCAGCTCTGGCGTGCGCCGGCCATCCAGCTGGAGGCCAGCGCCGACAGCGCCACGATGAGCGGCGCCACGCTGTTTCGCCTGGGCCTCTTGACGGCGATCTCCAACCCCAAGGCGCTGTTGTTCTACGGCGCCTTTCTGCCGCAGTTCATTGATCAGCAGCGGCCGCTGCTGCCGCAGTTTCTGATCATGGCCACGGTGTTCGTCATCGTTGAATGCCTGGTCGAAATGCTGCTGGCCTCGCTGGCGCAACGGATTCGCCGCGGCCTGCAGAAGCTGGGCAGGCGTTTCAACAAGATTTGCGGCGGCCTGTTCGTCGCCATGGGTACGGCGTTGCCGCTAACGCGCTGAAGCCCTGCCCCACCGAAACCGCAAACTGAGAGGATTGACGATGACTGAGTGGCTACGGGCGCTGGGCGCCACGCTGCTATTGAGCCTGCTATCAGGCCTGCTATTGGGCAGCCCGGCCCTGGCGCAGACGACGGCCGTGAACGGGCCAGCGGCGGCGGCCAGCGCGCCCGCGCTCGACGACGCGGCCCTGCAGCGCCGCACGCTATGGCTGAACAAGCGCCGCATCGTCACCTTTCAGGCCACGCTCTTGGGCAACGCGCCCGAGCAGCGCGCCGAGCTGGCGCGGCTGGCTTTCGAGTCGGCCGGCGTCGACCAGGGGCCGGGCCAGATCAGCCGGGTGGCGCAGGGCGAGCTGCTGCGCTTCGATGTCGACGGCAAACCGCTGTTCTTCCTCAGCGGGGCCGATTTCTCCGGCCCCCAAGCGGCGGCCGAGTTCGAACGCGGCGCGCTGGACGTTGAACGGCGCCTGCGCGTGGCCGTGCTGGAAAGCCGCGAGCTGCATGATCCGCGCCGCCTGGCCCTGGCGGCCGCCTATGCGCTGGTGTCCACGGCGCTGGCCTATGGGCTGCTGCGCCTGATCTTCGCCGCCCGGCGCCGCGCGCTGGCCCGGCTGGCCGTGCGGTTGGCCGATTGGCAGCGCCAGCAACCGCAGCTCTTGGCCGGCTATGGCGAGCATGCGCAGTCCGGCGCGCAGTACCTGGCCACACTGCTGAGCTGGGCGCTGGCGCTGTTGCTGATCGACATCTGGGCCAGCCATGTGCTGAGCCTGTTCGCCTACACCCGGCCCTGGGGCGAGCGCTCGCAGGACTGGCTGCTCGGCCTGCTGGGCCAGTTCGCCGCGGCGGCGGCCAGTGCGCTGCCGGGCCTGCTGACGGCGGCGCTGATCTTCGGCCTGGCGCGGCTGGCCACGCGCACCAATGCGCTGCTGCTGGCGCGGGTCGAACGCGGCGAGCTGCAGCTGCGCTGGCTGGACCAGGACACCGCCGGCCCGACGCGGCGCCTGGCCAATGTGCTGATCTGGCTGTTCGCGCTGGCCATGGCCTACCCCTACCTGCCCGGCGCCAACAGCGAGGCGTTTCGCGGCGTCACGGTGCTGGCCGGCCTGATGCTGTCGCTGGGCGGCTCGGGCCTGGTCGGCCAGGCGATCTCGGGCATGAGCCTGATGTACTCGCGCACGCTGCGCGTCGGCGAGTATGTGCGGGTGGGCGAGGTCGAGGGCACCGTGGCCGCGATCGGCATGTTCGCCACCCGCATCCACACCGGCATGGGCGAGGAGGTCAGCCTGCCCAATGCGGCGGTGTTCAGCCAGCCGGTGCGCAATTTCTCGCGCCTGGTGGACGACGGCCAGTTCATGCTGCAAACGGCGGTGACCATCGGCTACGGCACGCCCTGGCGCCAGGTGCATGCGCTCTTGCTCGAAGCGGCGCGGCGCACGCCGGGCGTGGCCACCGAGCCGGCGCCCTATGTGGTGCAGACGGCGTTGTCGGACTTCTATGTGGAATACCGGCTGTGCGCCCAGGGCAACCGGCTGGCGCCGCGGCGGCGCATCGAGGCGCTGAACCAGCTGCATGGCAATATCCAGGACGTCTTCAACGAGAACGACGTGCAGATCATGTCCCCCCATTACCGCGACGACCCGGCCTCGCCGCAGAAGGTGCCGCCCTCGCTGTGGAACCCACCGCTGGCACCGGCCGCCGTCCGGCCGCCCGCGCCGCATGCTGCCGACTGAAGCTCTCGCCACGCCCGCCTGAAAGCCCCGCATGCTGATCTTCCGCCAACTCTTCGACCCCAGCTCCTCCACCTACACCTACCTGCTCGCCGACGCGGCGGCCGGCGAGGCGCTGCTGATCGATACCGTCTACGAGCACGAACGGCGCGACCTGGCGCTGCTGCGCGAGCTGGGCCTGCGCCTGATCGCCACGCTGGAGACCCATGTCCATGCCGACCATGTGACCGGCGCCTGGCGGCTCAAGCAGCGCTGCGGCAGCCAGATCCTGCTGGCCGAGGCCAGCGGTGCCAGCGGTGCCGATCGTCTGCTCAGCCATGGCGATCGCGTCGCCTTCGGCAGCCGCTATCTGGAAGTCCGCGCCACACCGGGCCACACCAATGGCTGCCTGAGCTATGTGCTGGACGACCACAGCATGGCCTTCACCGGCGACAGCCTGCTGATACGCGGCTGCGGCCGCACCGATTTCCAGCAGGGCAGCGCCAGCCGGTTGTTCCACTCGGTGCGCGAGCAATTGCTGACGCTGCCGCCGAGCTGCCTGCTCTACCCCGGCCACGACTACCGCGGCCTGACGGTGACCAGCGTGGCCGAGGAGTTGCGCTTCAACCCACGGCTGGGTGGCGACGTCAACGAGAACGACTTCGCCGGCTATATGAACCACCTCGGCCTGCCCCACCCCAAGCTGATGGACATCGCCGTGCCGGCCAATCTGCGTTGCGGCCAGCCCGATCAGGCCAACAGCAGCGACGAGCCCGGCTGGGCACCGCTAACACAGACTTTCAGCGGCATCTGGGAGATCCAGCCCGATGCGCTGGCCGAGCGCCTGGCCCAGGCGCAGACGCAGCCCGCCAGCGCCGTGCCGCTGCAGCTGCTCGATGTGCGCGAGCCGGCCGAGTTCGAGGCCGGCCTGGGCCACATCCACGGTGCCCGGCTGCTGCCGCTGGCCGAACTGAGCGCCCGGCTGGCCGAGCTGGATGCCAGCCAGCCGGTGGTCGCCATCTGCCGCTCCGGCGCCCGCTCGGCCCAGGCCACGGTGCTGCTGCAAAAAGCCGGATTCAAGCAGCTGGCCAATCTGGCCGGTGGCATGCTGCGCTGGCATGCGGCCGGGCTGCCGGTCGAGGGCGGGCGGGACTGAGCTCAGCCCTGGGGGGCCGCTGCGGCAGACTGCGCCTGCAGCGGCGGCGCCATCTCGGCCTGTATGCGGCGGCGCTGCCACAGCGTCAGCAGCACCAGCAGGCCCATCAGCCCGTAGCTGATGAAGGGCGAGACGAGCAGAAAGCGCTCGGTCGGCCAGCTCCAGGCCAGCGCCGCGCGAATGATCATTTCAAACGTCAGCCCGCCGCCCCAGATCAGCGTCATCGTGAACAGCCCGCGGCGCACCGGCGGCTGATCGAGATTGGCCTCGAAAGCCGCCAGCGCCTCGGCCGATTGCCGCGCCACCGTGGCCCGCGCCAGGTGGTAGATCAGCGGCCGCGGGAACAGCAGCGAGACGAGGAAGGCCAGGCCCAGCAAGCCCGAGACCAGCGATTCGCGCATCAACAGCACCCGGGTATCACCACCCATTGCCAGGCCGGCCAGCGAGAGCACGATGCCGGCAATGACGATCAGGCTCAGCGCATCGATGCGCCGGAAGCGGATCAGCTCGACCACGCTCCACAGCAGCGGCGGCAGCGCCGAGGCCAGCAGCGCATCGACCTCGCCCCACTTCGGCAGCGCGAGCTTGTAGGCCACCCAGGGCAGCACGAAGTTGACGACGAGTTCGGGGATCAGCTTGAGCCATTGCTGGCGCTTCGCGTCGGTCATGGTCGGGTACTTTTGCAGGCCAAGGGTGAGCGACTGTAAGCCGTGCGAAACGGTCGGCTGGAAGCAGAGCACAGAGACACAGAGAAATTCAAAGTGAATTTTCTCTGTGTTTCCTCTGTGTTTCCTCTGTGACTCCGTGGCTCTGTGGCGTGTTCCATGGCCACGACTTTGTGCCGACCGCTGCCTGGGCAGGCCGGCACTCGCTCACAGCGACCAGAAGCTCAGCTGGCCGCGCTGATGGTTCCAGTAGAAGTGCAGCGGGTCGATCTCGCCTTGGTTCAGCAGCAGGCCCCGGCAGCTGCTTGAGCGGCGATAGCCCTCGGGCACAAAGCCCTGCATATTGGCGAATTCCCTGTCGCTCACATCCAGCGGCTCCACGCTCAGCTGCAGATCGGCCAGAGCAATATCGCGCCAGGGCTGACGCCACCACAGCGGCTTCTTGTGCCAGTGGTCGGGCAGGATCAGCAGCACCAGCTCGTCCTGGCCCTTGCCGAGCAGGATCAGGTCGTCGTGGCCATCGCAGTCGATGTCGGCACGCAGCAGGCTGTCGGCCTGCCAGCGCACGCCGGGTGCCAGCTTGGCGGCCGCAGCCGCCGCGGCGCGGCCCTCGGCCGAACTTGCCGCCAGGCTGGGTGCCGCCAGGGCCAGCAACATGCCGGCCAGCGCAAGGGCAAGGGGTTGCAAGACGCGATCCATCAGCTGCTGCATGCCAGACTCCCGGCCGCTGCGGCGGCCCGCGCCGATTGTGCGGCAGCCTGCCGCGGCGAGGGAAGAAGCTCAGTCGCCGAAGATGATCTTCTTGCGTGAGCCGACCCAGGCCTCCAGCTGCGGCCCATAGACCTCTTCGATGCGGTTGCGCTTGACCTTGAAGGTCGGCGTGATGAAGCCGTTGTCGACCGTCCAGGGTGTCTTGACCGCGACCAGGCAGTCCATCTGCTCATGCGGGTCAAGGCGTTCGTTGATGTCGTCCAGATGCTTGCTCAGCTGGGCCATCAGCTGTTCGCGGTCGGCCGCCGAGCCGCTGCGCTCGGCCGCGTCAGGCGAGAGCATGACGATGCCGACCGGCTGGCCCAGATTGGCGCCGGTGACGACGCAGGCCTCGATGTCCTTGTTCAGCATCAGCCGGTCTTCGATGGGCGCCGGGGCGACGTACTTGCCCTTGCTGGTCTTGAACAGATCCTTGACCCGGCCGGTGATGCGCAGGCAGCCCTGGCCGTCGATGGCGGCCTTGTCGCCGGTGTGCAGCCAGCCTTCGGCATCGATGACCTCGGCAGTCATCTGCGGCTCCTTGTAGTAGCCCAGCATCAGCGCCGGGCTCTTCATCAGCAGCTCGCCGTTGCTGGGATCGATGCGCAGCTGCACGCCGTCATAGGCCGGGCCGACGGTGCCGGTCTGGTCCTTGCCCGGGATGGTGATATTGCAGATGGCCAGGTTCTCGGTCATGCCGTAGCCTTCGTTGACCTCCAGCCCCAGCTTGCGATACCAGTGCAGCAGCGCCACCGGCATCGGCGCCGCGCCGCCGGCGGCCACGCGGCATTGATCCAGGCCCAGCGCCTTCATCAGCTTGCGCTTGACCAGCCAGCCGATCAGCGGAATGCCCAGCAGCTTGTCCAGCTTGGCCTGCGGCAGCTTGTGCTGCACGCCCTGCTGGAACTTGACCCACAGCCGCGGCACCGAGAAGAAGATCGTCGGCCGGGCGCGCTGCAGATCGGTGGTGAAGGTGTCCAGCGTCTCGGCGAAATAGACCTTGAAGCCGGCGCGCAGCCAGCCATGTTCCACCAGCACCCGCTCGACCACATGGGCCAGCGGCAGATAGGACAGCAGGCGGTCGTCCGGTCCCATGGGCACGCGGCCGATGGCCGCCGTCAGCGCCCAGGCGAAATTGCCAAAGCTGTGCATCACGCCCTTGGGTGCGCCGGTGGTGCCCGAGGTGTAGATCAGTGTGGCCAGGTCCTCGCCGCCACGCAGCGGCTGGCCCTGCAGCGGCGCCACCTTGGCGCAGATCGCGTCCCAGCCGGGGTAGTCCTTGCGGGCATCGTCGGGCGACAGCGGATAGCTGATGCAGGGCAGGCCGGCCGGCACGCCGGGCTTCATGCCGGCCCAGCCATCGAGCTTGCCGATGAAGCAGGCGCGGGCCTCGCTGTGTTCGAGGATCTGGCGGATGGTTTCCGGCGCCAGCGTCGGGTACAGCGGCACCGAGACATAGCCGGCCATCCAGATGGCCAGATCGCTCATCAGCCACCAGGCACAGTTCTTCGACAGGATGGCCACCTTGGCGCCCGGGCCCCAGCCCTGGGCCTGGCCCATCTGCTGCAGATGCGCGGCCATGCGGCGCACCTGATCGGCCACCTGGCCCCAGGTCCAGGTCTGCACCTGGCCACCGCCCATCGGTTGCGTCAGCACCAGCTGATCGGCCGCCGTGCGCTCCCAGTGGTAGAGGCGTTGCAGGGCCAGGGTGTCGGGGGAAATGGCGGCCATTGTCTTGTCTCCAATACTGCTGTTTGTGTGGGCAATGCTGAGCCAGAGGCTAGCCGCTGAGGCCAGGCCTGACCAGCGGGTTTGCGCGCGAGCAACAGCCTTTTAGAGCCGACCGTCAAGCGAGGCTGTGAAATCCTGCCGGCCCAGTGCCTGGCGCAGCTGATCCAGCGGATGGCCTGGCGGCAAGCTGGCCGGGCGCAGCGCATCGGCGCGGGCCAGCGCCGCCGCGGCCTCGGGCTTGCCGGCGCGCAGCAGGGTGGCGGCCAGATCGAGCTGGGCCAGCCAGTGCGGCAGGTATTGCGGCTCGCCCAGGCCGTCGAAATAGGCGGCGCGGCGGTGCAAGAGGGTCAGGGCTTGCCCCAGCTCGCCCCGTTGGCGTGCCCGCTCGCCCAGCAGCTGTTCGTAGCGGCTGCGTTGCGGCGGATTGCCGGCCAGGCTGGGCTCGGCCTGCAGCGCCGCCAAGGCCTGATCGGCCAGCCCGCCGTCCTGCAGCAAAAGGCCCAGCTGGGCCAGGCGCAGCCACTGCTCGACGCGGTTGGGGCCGACCAGCAGCGTCGAGGCCTGCAACTGCGCCGCCAGGGCCTGCGGCGCCAGCTGCAGCGGCTGGCCGGCCAGCGCGCGGGCCAGCAGCAGGGCGATCTGGCGCGGCAAGCGGCGGGTTTCGTACTGCTGGGCCGGCGCGGCAGCGTCCATGGCCTCATGCTCGGCCCAGGCGCGGCGGTACTCGCCACGCTCGCCGAGGTAGCGCGCCAGCTCGGTCTGCAGCGCCGGCCGCATCTCGTTGGCGGCGCCGAGCTTGGCATCCATCTCGGCCATCAGTGCACGGGCCTGGCCCTCCAGATCGGCGTCTTTCAAACGGCGCATCTGCACCACCAGCAGATTGCGCCGCAGCGTCAGCACATAGGTGGCGTACTCGGCCTCGGCCTGCGGGGTCTGCCAGCCTGGGCGAATCTGTTCCAGCAGCGCCTCGGCCTCGCGCCAGCGCCCCTGGGCCACACGCAGGCCATGCACGTAGTTGGAAAAGTAGAGCGAGCGAAAGTCCTGCTTGCCGAACAGCGCCTCGTCGATCGCCCGGCCCGGCTGCACCAGGGCTTCAGCCTCGGCAAAGCGGCCCAGCCGGGCATAGGCGGGCAGCAGCACATGGATCATCTCGCTGTACTGGTCCGAGCTCGGGCCATAGAGCTGGCGCACCCGCTCCTGCAGCGGCTCGGCCAGCGCCACCACCCGGGTGGGGTTGTTCTGCGCGGTGTAGGCCTTGGCCAGGTCCATCGCTGCCTCGATGCTGCGCGGGTCGCGCTCGCCCCATAGCGAGCGGGCCAGCGCCAGCGCACGCTCGCCCAGGCCCAGCGCAATGTCGAAACGGTGCAGCGAGCGGTAGGTGTCGGTCAGCACGCTGTAGAGGCGCAGCTGCAGCTCGGGCTGGCTGGCGAAGCGCTGATCGAGCTCGGCGCGGCTGCGTTCCAGCAGGTCCAGCACCGTCGGCGGCTTGCCGCCATGGGTGTTGGGGTCGGCCGAGGCGAGCAGCTCACCCAGATAGTCGGTGGCCTGGGCGGCGATCTCGGCCTCGTGCTCGGCGCGCTGGCGTTGCCACAGGCTGACGGCCAGGCCGGCGCTGAGCGCCAGCAGCACACCGCTGGCCGCCAGCGCCGCCACCCGGTTGCGGCGCAGCCAGAGCCTGGCCCGGTAGCGCCATTCCTCGCGCCGCGCGCTGACCGGGCGGTGATCCAGCCAGCACTGCAAATCGTCGATCAAGGCGCGCACGCTGGCGTAGCGCTCGGCCGGCGTCTTGCGCAGCGCCTTGGCACAGATGGCCTCCAGGTCGCCAAGCGCCAGCCGCGCATCGGGCGGCAGGCCGGGGCCACCGGCGCGGGCCTGGCCGGCGGCGATCAGCTCGGCAAAGCGCCGCGGCTCGGTGTGCAGCACCGCATGTTCGAGCGCCTGGCGGGTGTCGTGCTCGGGCCGAAACGGCAGCTCGCCGCTGAGCAGCTCGTACAGCATCACGCCCAGCGCATAGACATCGGCGGCCACGCCCAGCGGTGCGCCGAGGATCTGCTCCGGCGCCGCGTAGGCCGGTGTCAGGCGGCGGCCGGCAACGCGGGTCAGCGCGCTGTCGCCGGCTTCCTCATCTTCCAGCATGGCGGCGATGCCGAAGTCCAGCAGCTTGGGCTGGCCGGCCTCGCTGACGATCACATTGCCCGGCTTCAGATCTCGATGGACGATCAGCTGGCCATGGGCGTATTCGACCGCCTGGCCGATGCCGATCAGCAGCTGCACCCGCTCGGCCACAGGCAGATGGCGGCGCGCCACATGGGCACTGAGCGTCTGCCCGGCAATGAACTCCAACACCAGATAGGCCTGGCCCTCGGCGTGACCGGCATCCAGCAGCCGGGCAATACCGGGGTGGTGGAGCCGCCCCAGCAACGCCCGCTCACGGGCAAAGCGGGCCCCCAGGCCGGGGCCGCTGACATCGGCCCGCAGCAGCTTGATCGCGGCCTCGGATTCGTAGAGGCCGTCGTCGCGGCGGGCCAGCCAGACCTCGCCCATCGCGCCCATGCCGATGCGGCGCTGCACCCGCCAGGCGCCGAGGCGATCGCCGCCCTGGATGCGCGGCGCCTCGTCGGGCAGCGGCTCGGCGGCGCTCATGGGCGGCGCGGGATCAGGCCTTTTGTTTGGCTGCTTCCGCGGCCAGCTCGGCCGCCGCCAGCGCGGACAGCGCCTCGGCCACAGCGGCCGCGCTGACGCCCTCGCCCAGCTGCACCGGTGCCTCAGCCAGCGCGGCCGGCTCGCGCTTCAGCCGCACCACCCACTGGCCAGCCTCACGGCCCTGCTCCAGGCCCTGGCTTTGCAGCAAGACCTGACCCTCGGCGCTGTTGAGCTTGAAGTAGAACTTGCCATCGGCCTCGCGGTATTGCTTGAACACCGGCAGCGCCGCCTTCAGCTTGGCCTCCTGCACGGCGGCCTTGAGCGGCTGGAAGCGGCGCAGGCCGACGGCCTCGCGCAGCTGTGCCAGCAAGGGCGCGGCGATGGCGCGGGCCTTGGTCGCACCCTGCTGCAGGATCTCTTCAATGCGCTCGGGATTGGCCATCAGCGAGTCGTAGCGCTCGCGCATCGGGCCGATCTCGGCGTCGATCAGCTCGAACAGGCGCTGCTTGGCCTCGCCCCAGGCCAGGCCGGCGCGCAGCTCGGCGCGGAAGGCCTCGCGCTGGGCCGGCGTGGCAAAGGCGTCGTAGATGCTGACCAGGTGCGAGCCTTCGGTCTCCTTGGGCTCGCCGGGCAGGCGCGAATCGGTGACGATGCGGGCGATGGCGTCCTTCAGCGCGCGTGCGCCGCCTTCGAACAAGGGGATGACGTTGTCATAGCTCTTGCTCATCTTGCGGCCGTCCAGGCCCGGCAGCAGCTCCATCTCGGCGTCGACCTGGGCCTCGGGCAGCACAAAGAACCCGCTGCCGCGGCCGAACAGATGGTTGAAGCGCTGGGCCACGTCGCGGCACATCTCGATGTGCTGAACCTGATCCTTGCCGACCGGCACGCGGTGGGCGTTGAACATCAGGATGTCGGCCGCCATCAGGATGGGGTAGCTGTACAGGCCCATGGTGATGCCGGCATCGGCGTCCTCGCCGGCAGCCAGATTGGCGTCGACCGCGCCCTTGTAGGCATGGGCACGGTTCATCTGGCCCTTGCTGGTCACGCAGGTCAGCAGCCAGGTCAGCTCGGGAATCTCGGGGATATCGCTCTGGCGGTAGAAGACCACGCGCTCGGTGTCCAGCCCGGCGGCCAGCCAGGTGGCGGCGATCTGCAGGCGCGAGCGCTCGATGCGCTCGGGCTCATCGCACTTGATCAGCGCGTGATAGTCGGCCATGAAGAAAAAGCTCTCGACGCCCGCCTCGCGGCTGGCCGCGATGGCCGGGCGCAGGGCGCCGACGTAATTGCCGAGGTGCAGGATACCGGTGGTGGTGATGCCGGTCAGAACGCGCTGGGTCATGGTGTGCAGCTGTGGGTGCAAAAGGCAACAAAGCCGTCATTGTCCCAGCAAAGCGGCTCCCGCTCCCGGGGGAAAGCCTGGCCCTGGACCGGTCGCCTCGGCTAGGATGGCCCGATGCCGCGGCTGTCATGGCGGCAAGGATCCCGGATGAGTCATCTGGTTCTGATCAGTTCCTGCCTGCAAGTGCTGATGGGCGCCACGCTGCTGGTGCTCTGGCATATCGACCGCCGCTACGGCTATGTGCGGCTGTGGGGTTGGAGCGCCTTGCTGCTGGGCGTGGGCCTGGCGCTGGGCTTGGGAATGGCCGAGCCGAACATGGCCGGCCTGCGTCTGAAGGCCCAGGCTTTTGGCGCCTCGGCGGCGGTGATGGCCTCGCTGTATCTGTACATGGCCGGCGCCAGCCAGTACCGCAGCCGGCCCTGGTCAGCACGCTTCTGGAGCATCACGCTGGCGGTGGTCACGCTGGCGACGGCGCTGATCGGCATCCAGGACATGCGTTGGGGCATTGCCGCGGCCGCCGCCGTGCTGGCGCTGGGCAACTGGCTGTGCGCGGCCTGGATTGGCCTGCACGGCCGGCGCAGCGAAACGGCGCTGGCCGCCTGCTTCATCGCCTCGGGCATGGTCCATGTCAGCGGGCCCTTGCTCGACCCGATGAGCCGCTCGCCGATCACCCATGGCTCCGGCCTGGTCGTGCAGACGGTGCTGAGCCTGGCGCTGATCATCGTCGCCGTGGCCCGCGCCCACCGCGAGGCGGCCGAGCAGGCCGAGCGCTTCACCCGGCTGGCCGAGCATTCGCTGCAGGGCCTGGCGGTGCTGCGCGAGCACCGCGTGCTCTACGCCAATCCAGCCGCACTGCAGATCTTTGGCTATCCGACACTGGCCGCTGCGCGCCGTGCCGATGTGGTGACCGAGCTGGTCGAGGCCGAGGATCGCGAGCAGGCGCTGCGCCGCCACGCCGCCGTGCTGGCTGACCCCGACGCCAGGATTGATTGGCAGGGCCTGCGGCAGACGCATGACGGGCGGCGCCTGTTCCTGCGCAGCCTGTCCAGCCATATCGACTGGGACGGCAAGCCGGCCGAGCTGCTGGTGATGATCGACGACACGGCGCGGCAAACGGCGCTGGAGGCCTTGCGCCGCCAGGCCCTGCACGACGAGCTGACCGATCTGCCAAACCGCAACCATGCGGTCGAGCAGCTGCAGCGGCTGAGCGCCCGCGGCCAGCCGTTTGCGCTGATCTCGGCCGATGTCGACCGCTTTCAGCTGGTCAACGAGACGCTGGGCCATCAGGTCGGCGATGCGCTGCTGCAGGCGATTGCGCAGCGCCTGCGGCAAGGCCTGACCCCCGGCACCCAGCTGGCCAGACTGGGCGAAGATCAATTCCTGCTGCTGATCGAACAGGTGGCTACTCCAGAGGATGCGCAGGCCGAGGTCGAGCACATGCTGGCGCTGATGGGCACGCCGCTGCGGGTCGAGGGCCATGAGCTGCTGGTGCATTTGTCCGCCGGCGTGGCGCTCTATCCGCAGGACGGCCGCGACGGCACCGCGCTGCTGCGCGCCGCCGACGCCGCCATGCACCGCGCCAAGCAGATCGCCGGCAATGCCTCGGTGTTCTACGACCGCGGCATGAACCGTGCTGCCGAGGCGAGGCTGCAGGCCGAGCAGTCGCTGGCTCAGGCGATAGCCGCCGGCGAGTTCGTGCTCGACTACCAGCCCAAGTTCAGCGCCGGGGCACGCCGGCTCTGCGGCTTCGAGGCGCTGGTGCGCTGGCAGCGGCCCGATGGCACAAGAATCAGCCCGATGGACTTTGTGCCGGCGGCCGAGCGCACCGGTCAGATCAAGCGGCTGGGCGAACTGATCCTGGCCATCGCGATCGGGCAGCTGTGCGACTGGCAGCGCCAGTTCGGTGAGCTGCCAACGGTGGCCGTCAACGTCTCGCCCTTGCAGTTCGAAGATGTCGACTTCGCCGCCCGGTTGCTGCGCTCGCTGGATGAGGCGAGGCTGCCCCATTCCGCCGTCGAGGTTGAGATCACCGAGTCCGCTGCCATCGGCCAGCTCGATCGTGTGCTGCCGCAGCTGCGGCTGCTGCACGAGGCCGGCGTGCTGTGCTCACTGGACGACTTCGGTACCGGCCAGTCCTCGCTGACCATGCTGCGCAAGCTGCCGATCAGCACGATGAAGATAGACCGCAGCATGGTCGAGCCCTTGCCGCGGCCCGACGCCGCCGCAGTGCTGCGCGCCACCTGTGCGCTGGGCCAGTCGCTGGGCCTGGAAATCGTGGCCGAGGGCGTTGAGACCGAAGAGCAGGCCAGCGCACTGGAGGCCTTGGGCTGCACGCAGTTGCAAGGCTATTACCTCGGCCGCCCGCTGCCGGCGGCGGCGGCGACGGCCTTGCTCGCCGCTCAGTCGCGCGCTGACTCGATGCCCACCCAGCCCAGCTCGGTATAGCGCGCGCCGGCCACGGCACCGGGGGCGAAGAGTTGGTCCAGCTGCTGACGCTGCGCCGCGCCAAGCCGCAGCGTGCCGGCGGCCCAGTTGCTGGCCAGGTGGCGGCGCCGGCGCGTGCCCGGAATCACCAGCACATGCTCGCCGCTGCCCAGCACCCAGGCCAGTGCCAGCTGCGCGGCGCTCATTCCCCAGTCGGCCGCCAGCGCGGCCAGGCGCTCGGCCAGCTGGCGGTTGTGCTCGCCGGCCTCGCCATTGAAGCGCGGCAATGCCCGGCGGAAGTCGTTGGGGGCCAGGTCTTGCGTGGCCGGCAGCTCGGCCGTCAGCAGCGCGCGGCCCAGCGGGCTGTAGGCGACGAAGGCAGTGCCGAGTTCGGCCGTCAGCGCCAGCATCTCACGCTCGGCACCGCGCTCCCACAGCGACAGCTCGCTCTGCAGCGCCGCCACCGGATGGACGGCATGGGCCCTGCGCAGCGTCTCAACGCTGACCTCGGAGAGGCCGATGGCAGCGATCTTGCCTTGCTGCTTCAGTTCGGCCAATGCACCCATCACTGTCTCGATGGGCAGCGCCGGGTCGCGCCGATGGACGTAGTAGAGCCCGATCTGCTCGACACCGAGCCGGCGCAGCGAGGCCTCGCAGGCTTCCCGCGCATAGGCCGGCGAGTTGACGATGTGGCGCTCGTAGGTGCCCGGCGGCCGCTGGATGCCGAACTTGGTCGCCAGCACCAGCTCGCTGCGCCGCGCCGGCCCCAGCTCGGCCAGGAAGCGACCCAGCAGCTGCTCGTTGTGGCCGGAGCCATAGGTATCGGCCGTGTCGAAGTGCCGCACGCCCATCTCGTAGGCCGCATGCAGCGTCGCCAGCGATTCCGCCTCGTCGCTATCGCCGTAGAACTCGCTCATGCCCATGCAGCCGAGGCCGACGGCGGGGACTTGTTGGGTGGTGAGGGGGCGGGTGGTTGTGGCAGTGGTGTTCATCGTTTCAGCATCCTTGGAAGAGGTGCTTGCATCGTCGGGGTGGGGGGGCTTGGGCACAAGTCGTGGGGAGGTGAATGGGGTGTGTGGTGGGGCTTAACAGTGGGGGGCTGTTTCGTTGTGCCGGCTTGGCTTTGGTTGAGCAGCTATCCGCTGGTGGTCTTACGTTGTGCGTGAGAGCCCGCCGGGATTCCGCCCCGGCTGGCGGGTAACTTTCTTCTGCTGGCTCAGAAGAAAGTCACCAAAGAAGAGAGCCCGAAATGCAAACGTGCGACTTGACCGAGCGGCACGCTCGCTCACGCTCGTGGCAAGCACTGGCGCGAAGGGGCAGCTGATCACCGCCAAACGGCTACACCGCTGGTTCGGCATGCTGGGCTCTGGAAGAAGACCGAATACCCAATCATCCGAAGACATGCGGCTGTTGGCTGTTGGCTGTTCTGCCAGAGCCCAGCATGCCGAACCGCCCTATGAGCCGTCTAGCGGTGATCAGCTGCCCCTTGTGTCGCTACCTCGGTTCGAGCGCTAGCGAGCAACCTGCTCAGTAAAGTCGCACGTTCAGGCGTTCTTCTTTGGTGACTTTCTTCTGTCGCCGGACAGAAGAAAGTTACCCGCCAGCCGGGGCGGAATCCCGGCGGGCTCACATGCACGCCACTTCGGCACCTACGCGAAGCGAATCAAAAAAGAAACAAAGGCACCGCTCACGAGTCGCAGTCCTATGGGACGCAGACTTGCTCAACAATCCCCCCATGACCCCCACCCCCGAACTCCAACCCCTGCGCATCTTCGCCGCCGTCGCCCACGCCCGCAGCTACCGCCGCGCCGCGCTGACGCTGGGCCTGAGCCCCTCGGCGGTCAGTCAGGCGATGCAGAGGCTGGAGGCGCAGCTGGGGGTGGCGTTGCTGAACCGCAGCACCCGCAGCGTCGCGCTCACGGCGGCCGGCGAGCGGCTGCTGGCGCAGGCGGCGCCGGCGCTGGCCAGCCTGGATCAGGCCTTTGCCAACGTGGCAGCGATGAAGGAAGCGCCCAGCGGCGTGCTGCGCCTGTCGGTGCCACGCAGTGCGGCGCGGCTGCTGCTGGCACCGATCGCGGCGCGCTTTCTGAGCGCCCATCCACAGATCGAGCTGGAGCTGTGCACCCAGGATGCGTTGGTCGATATCGTCGCTCAGGGCTTCGATGCCGGCGTGCGCTTTGCCGAGCGGCTGCCGCAAGACATGGTGGCCGTGCCGCTGGGGCCGGCGCAGCGCTTTGTCGTCGTCGCCGCGCCGGGTGTGCTGGTGGCGCAGCCCGCACCGCTGCAGCCGCGTGAGCTGATGCAGCGGCCCTGCGTGCGCCAGCGCTTTGCCAGCGGTGCGATGTTCCAGTGGGAATTCAGCGATCCGCGCGACGGCGCTGCGCTCAAGCTCGACCCGCCCGGGCCGCTGATCGTCGACGACCAGAGCGTCGCGCTCGCGGCGGCGCTGGAAGGCGTGGGCTATGCCTATGTCTATGAATGCGCGGCCCGCGAGCACCTCGCCGCCGGCCGGCTGGTCCAGGTGCTGGGCGACTGGTGCCCCGACGGCACCGGCTTCGCCCTCTACTACCCCGGCCGCCGCCAGACCAGCCCGGCGCTGCGCGCCTTTATTGCGATGCTGCCGGCCTTGGCCTAGCAAGCAACACCGCGCGCGACAGCGACGATCAGGCTCAGTGGCCGCGACGTCGTTGCACGCCGCGCAGCGCGAAGAGGCCGGCCAGCAGCAAGCTGAACGCGGCTGGCTCGGGCACCGGCAAGGGCAGTGGTGTCAGCAGATAGCCTGCGCCTTGTTCGTCCAAGGCCAGAATCTGGCCCGCGTCGTTGATGTTCAGCACATCGGCCAGATAGTGGCCGTCTTGCAGATGGACAAAGCTGTTGAGGTCCCACATGCCTTGGGCATGAGCCCCAGTGATGAAGGCGTGGCCGATGAGCGAGGGATCGGACGGGCTGATAAAGCCGTTCGCCAGCGTGCCACCGACCATGCCTGTGTTGTTGATCGCGCGGGCAAAACTCTGGCCCCACCCCAGGGTACCGAGGTCGCGCATCTGTTGGCTGGCGCTGTCGTAGGCAAAGGCGTGAAAGCCGACCGCGTCACCCGTGAACGAGCCGCCCACGACCAGCCCCTGGTCGTTCAAGGCCCTGGCGGTACTCCAACGCCCACCCAAGGTGCCCAGGTCCTGCACCTCCCGGCCACTGACGCTCCACAGCACCGCATGCAGATCGCCGTTCTGGTCTTGCGCTTCACCGACCACCTGACCCGCCGCATTGATGCCCGCCGCCAGCGTACTGGCGCCACCCAGCGAGGGCAGCTCGATCACGGTTTGCCCATGATCGATCCACTTCGTGGCGCTGTTGGGCTGCCCGCCCCAATAGCCGCGATTGCCAGCCACAGCACCTGCCTCGTTGATGCCAACCGCCGCGTTGAACTCGCCTCGGGCTCCGGCCAAGAGATAGGGGTGCTCGCCGCCCGCTTCGGTCGCGAAGGCCTGCCAGTTGTACTCGCCAAGCTTTGCCGTTCCTGCGATCTGCCCAGCACCGTTGATGGCCTTGGCGATGCTGTCTGAAGCGCCAAGCTGAGGCCAGCGCTGAATACCAGTCAGGTCCCTGTTGGACAGGAAGGCAAAGTGATGCCCTTCGTAGCGAACACTGCCCGAGAGCTGCCCGCGCGCATTCATCTGCAGGTTCTCAGCCTGAACGCCCAGCGCCTGACTGACATTGCGCCACGTGTAGACAGGTGTCGACGCCTGGGCCTGAGCCTGGCTGGCAAACAGGGCCAGGGCGATAGGAATGCCGGCGAGAAGAAGCTTCATCGATGTGTGTTCTTGATGGATAGAGCGACGCCCCTGCGCCGGCTTGCTGAAGCGCCGACAGCGGGACAGTCATGCGTACTGCCGTTTGATTGTCGGGGTGGTTCACGGCAAGCGGGGACGATGCTAACCCGCAGTCTTGGCGGCTTCCATCCATACACAGACGCAGCCCCTCAATTGGGGGGCTAGTGGACGGAATCGCGCCGGTCCGAGGTTCAGCTCGCCATCAACTCACCCAGCCGCACCGCGCTGCCACGCTGCGTGCCTTCGCATTGCCAGGCCGGATTGAACTGCAGGGGGCGGCTCTTGGGGAACAGCATCACCACCGTCGAGCCGAGCAGGAAGCGGCCCATTTCTTCGCCCTGGGCAAGGCGGATGTCGCCGTCTTCGTAATGCCAGCTGCGCGGCTGGCCAGGGCGCGGCGGGTTGACGACACCGTGCCAGACGGTCGCCATCGAGCCGACGATGGTGGCCCCGACCAGCACCAGCACGAACGGGCCCGCGTCGGACTCGAACACGCAGACCACCCGCTCATTGCGCGCGAACAGGCCCGGCACGCCGCGCGCGGTGGTCGGGTTGACCGAGAACAGCTCGCCCGGCACATGGATCATGCGCAGCAGGCGGCCGGCGCAGGGCATGTGGATGCGGTGGTAGTCGCGCGGGCTCAGGTAGAGGTTGGCGAAATAGCCGTCGTCGAACTGCGCGGCCAGCGCCGCATCGCCGCCGACCAGCGCGGTGGCGCTGAAGCTGTGGCCCTTGGCCTGAAAGATCTGACCGCGCTCGATAGGGCCGAACTGGCTGATGGCGCCGTCCACCGGGCAGATCAGCGCGCCGCTGGCCAGCGGCCGGGCGCCGGGCTTCAGCGCGCGGGTGAAGAAATCGTTGAAGCTGGCATAGGCGGCCGGATCGGGATTGGCGGCCTCGGCCATGTTCACGTTGTAGCGGGCGATGAAGCGGCGGATCACGGCCGTCGTCAGGCCGCCGAGCTGGGCCCGCGCAAAGCTGCCGGCCAGGCGGGTCAGCAGGCCCTTGGGCATCAGGTACTGGGGCAGGACGGCAAGGCGGTCGGACACGGCGTCAATCACTTTCTCTTGATACCGGTACCAAGGAGCAAACCGGCCCGGAATTGTAGGCCGGCCTCACCATTGACGAATGACGACGTGGCGGCGGCTGAGTACCATTGCCGACCTGCTGGCCACAAGCCGGCGCGAATGCCTGCCTGGGCCGCGACAGACCGTCATGGCGCCAGGCCCTTCAGCGA
The DNA here is from genome assembly GCF_032337115.1 of Roseateles aquae. NCBI lineage: Bacteria > Pseudomonadati > Pseudomonadota > Betaproteobacteria > Burkholderiales > Sphaerotilaceae > Roseateles > Roseateles aquae. Next base: position 112,705 of record NZ_JAVXZY010000012.1, on the reverse strand, counting down.
GCCCTGCATGGAAATCTATCTCGACGCCAATGCCACCACCCCCGTCCTCGCCCAGGCCCGCCAGGCCGCGCTGGCGGCCATGGCGGAAGACTTCGGCAACCCCAGCAGCATCCACAGCACCGGGCTGAAGGCCCGCGCGCTGATGGATGCGGTGCGCCAGCGCGCCCAGCGCCTGCTCGGCACCGGCGGTGGCAAGCTGCTGTTCCTGAGCGGCGCCACCGAGGGCATACAGACCAGCGTGCTGTCGGCCCTGAGCGCCCTGCGCGCCCGCCGCGAGCTGGGTGATCGGGGTGCCGAGCTGCTGCTCTATGGCGCCACCGAGCACAAGGCGGTGCCCGAAGCGCTGAAGCACTGGAACCAGCTGCTCGGCCTGAATCTCGACATTCAGGCCATTCCGGTCGACCGCGATGGCCGTCACGACCTGGACTTTCTGCGCCGCCATGCCGCCCGCGCCGGCATGGTCTGCACCATGGCCGCCAACAACGAAACCGGCGTGATCAGCGATCTGGACGGCATCGAAGCGGCGCTGGCCGGCTCGACCTGCTTCTGGATGGTCGACGGCGTGCAGGCCCTGGGCAAGCTGAGCCTGCGGCTGGCCGGGCGGCGCATCGACTACGCGCCCTTCTCCGGCCACAAGCTCTATGCACCCAAGGGCATCGGCCTGCTCTACGTCCGCGAGGCGGCGCCGTTCACGCCGCTGATGGCCGGCGGCGGCCAGGAAGGCAGCCTGCGCTCGGGCACCGAGAACATGTCCGGCATTGCCGCCCTCGGCGCCGTGCTGGCCGCGTTGGACGATGGCCGCAGCTTCCGCGACCCGGCCACACTGGAGCGCTTCCGTGCCCGCCTGGCCGAGGCCTTGCAGCAGGCCTTTCCCAGCCTGGTGTTCAATGCCCCGCTGCCATTGAGCCTGCCGACCACGCTGAACTTCTCGGTGCCCGGCCTCAGCTCCAAGATCCTGCTCGATCTGTTTGATGCCGCCGATGTGCGCGTCAGCGGCGGCTCGGCCTGCAGCGCCGCCAAGGCCCAGCCCAGCTTTGTGCTGCAGGCCATGGGTCTGCCCGACTGGCAGACCGCCTCGGCGGTGCGCCTGTCCTTCGGCCCGGCCGTCGACGAGGGCTTCATCAACGAGGCTTGTGCGCGCATCCGCGCCTGCGGCGAAGCGCTGCGCGACAGCTGCATGAGCCCCGGCGGCACGCCGGCCGAGCTGGGCGAGGGCATCACGCGCTACGTCGTTGACGGCGCCTGCTGCTGGCTGATTGCCGATCTGGCCAGCCGCCGCGCCGTCGTCATCGACCCGCTGCCCGAACTCAACGAACGGCTGGCGCAAACGCTGCTGTGCCAGGGCCTGCAGCTGTGCGCGGTGCTGGACACCCACAGCCATGGCGACCACGCCTCCAGCGCTGATGCGCTGTGGGCCGCGGCCATCGCCGCCGGCGCACCGCTGGCCGCCGTGGCCGCCGCCTGCGAACGCGATGCGCTGGGCTGGCCGCTGGGCCAGACGCAACTCTCGCTCGGCCAGCAGACGCTGCGCCGCCTGGCCCTGCCCGGCCACACGGCCGACAGCTGCGCCTACCTGCTCAGTGACGCGGCCAGCGAATCGGCAGTGCGCGTCGCCTTCGTCGGCGACACGGTGATGCCCGGTGCGCTGGGCCGCAGCGATTTCCTCGTCAGCGAGCCGCTGCAGTTCGCCGATTCGCTGCGGCGCCTGGCCGACGCCATCGGCCCGCAAACCCTGCTGGCCCCGGGCCATGACTACGACAACCGCTTTGCCACCACGCTGAGCGCCGAGGCGGCGGCGCAGCCACTGCTGGCCGGCGTGCTCAATGGCAGCCTTGACGCCGAGGCCTTTGCCGCTCGCAAGGCCGCGTTGGAACAGGGATTGGCACTGACCGAGTACCAGACTTTGGCCTGCGGCGCCCGCCAGGACGCCTGCGCGGCCGCGCCGCAGGAGCTGGACCCGGCCGGCCTGCGCGTGCTGCTGCAGCAACAGCCGGAGACCATCGTCATCGATGTGCGCGAGCCCTATGAGCAGCGGCTGAGCCTGACGCCGGATTTCGATGGCCGCCTGCGCACGCCGCTGCTGGCCATGCCCCTGTCGCGCCTGATCAACGCCCTGCCCGAGTGGCTGGCCCTGCCGGCGGAAACGCCGCTGGTGTTCTTCTGCCGCAGCGGCAATCGCAGCGCCCAGGCCGCCGCGGCCTTGCGCCGTCTCGGCCACGACGCCGCCTACACGCTCAACGGCGGCTTGGCGCTGTGGCCGCAGCCCAGCGATGCGCTGGAGGGCGCGCTCTATGTCTGAGGCCCTGGCGCCCCTGCCTGGCGCGGCCGACGGGCCGGTGCACGAGCACCTGTCCTTCTACAAATTCGTCGCGCTGGACGATCCCGAGGCCATCGCCGTGCGGCTGCGCGAACGCTGCGGTCCGAGCGGCCTGCGCTTGGGCGGCAACATCCTGCTGGCGCCCGAAGGCATCACGGCGGCGCTGGGCGGTACGGCGGCCGATCTCGACGCGTTTGAACAGGCGCTGCAAGCCGATGCTGCGTTTGGCGGCCACTTCACCGGCATCCATTTCAAGCGCAGCTTCGGCCAGACGCGGCCGTTCACGCTGCTCAAGGTCCATGTGAAGCCGGAGCTGGTCGCCTTCGGGCTCGAAGGTGTCAGCGGCCTGGCCGATGCGCGGGACAGTCATGTCTCGCCGCAGGCCTGGCGCGAGCTGATCCGCCGCGACGATGTGGTGCTGATCGACAACCGCAACAGCTTCGAATGGCGGCTGGGCCGCTTTGCCGGCGCCATCGATCCCGGCGTGCGCCATTTCCGCGACTTCCCCGACTATGTGCAGACCCACGCCGACGAGTGGAAGCGCGAGGGCAAGACCGTGGCCATGTACTGCACCGGTGGCATACGCTGCGAAAAAATGAGCGGCTGGATGCAGGCCCAGGGCCTCAAGGTCGCCCAGCTGGACGGCGGCATCCTCAACTACTTCGAGCAGATGCCCGATGCCGAGGCCGACTGGCAGGGCGAATGCTTTGTGTTCGACAAACGCATCGCCATCGACACCCAGCGCCAGGAAACCGCGACCAGCGCCGAGCAGGTCTATGGCGACGATCCCAACGAAGCCTGGCGCCTGGCCCGCGCCAAGCGCCTGGATCCCAAGGGCTGATCCAGCCTACTGCCCGCGGCAGGCCCGCGCGTCGAGCAGCCGCTTGTTCAGCTCCGCCTGCAGCTGGGCGTTCTCGCGGTTCATGTACTTGCCGATCTCGATCTCGATGTCGCGGATCTCGCGGGCCGAGGGGCAGGTCTTGCCGGACTCCGCGGCCGAGGCCTTGGCGGCCGGGGCGAGCGCGCCGCGGGCAGCGACGCTGCGGTCGAGGTTCTCGACGGCCGTGACCTGGCCCTTGTCCAGATAGACATGAAACAGCCGATCGCCACGGCGGTAGCTGAGCTGCTCGCGCAGGCCGCTGCTCTGTTCGATCTGGTTGATGCGCAGCGGCAGGCCCATGGCCTGCTCCAGTTCGCTGCGGCTCATGCCGACCACCGGCAGCCCGGCGGCAATGCCCTCGCGGATGCGGCCGCGCTGCTCGGCCTCGGCCAGCCGGGCGGCGGCTTCGCTTTGCGCGGCCGGTGAGGGCGGCTGCGCCGGGCTGACATAGAGCTTCAAGGGCTGCTCGCTGCTGCTGGCGGGGCAGGGCGTCTGCTGGAAGACGATGGCGCCATCGGCCTGCTTGCATTTGTACTGGGCCAGCGCCGGGCCGGTGACGAGCAGCAAGGTGGCGATCAGGGCGAGCGGGGCAAGGCGTTGCATGGTGGCGGCGGCGGTGCAGGCGGCTTTTGGCAAGCCACTGTAACGTTAGCCACCCGAAGCGGGTTGACGGCCGCCCCGCTCTGCTTTTTGCGACTGAAGCAGCAACGATAATCGCCCTGTCCTCGGTCCGATCTGCTGTTGTTTCGTGTTCCCGCCCCGTCCCTGCCGCCCCTTTGCCTTGATGCGCCTTGCGCGGCCGCTGGCCAGCCTGGCCCTGGGCGCATGTGCTGCGCTGGGCGCCGCGGCGCAGGAGCCCGCCGCGCTGCGCTGGCTGGTGCAGGACGTGCCACCGCATTTCAGCTACTTCAATGGCCGCGCGCCGCAGAAGCTGTCGGAGCTGGGCAATGGCGAGCTGGATGGCTTCATGCGGCTGATCATCCCGCTGATTCCGCAATACCAGCATGAGTTCGTCGAGGCCGGCCTGCCGCGCTTCGAGGCCATGGTCAAGAGCGGCCAGACGCTGTGCTCGACCCTGCATCTGCGCACGCCCGAGCGGCTGTCCTGGCTCTACTTCACCCATATGCATCCGGCGCTGATGTCGCGCCAGGTGCATCTGATCATCCGCCGCGAGCAGGCCGCCGCCTTCGAATCGCTGGGGCAGCCGGTGCAGCTGGCCGAACTGCTGCAGCGCCAGGATCTGAACGGCCTGGTGCCGCGTGATCGCTCCTTCGGCGCCCGCATCGACGCGGTGCTGAAGACGCCCGGCGCCCATGCGCCGCAGACCGTCAGCGCGGGCAAGAACATGCATCTGCTGGCGATGCTGCGCGCTCGCCGGATGGACTACACGCTGGAATACCCGCCGGCGGTTGACGAATTCATGCGCAATAGCGAAGCCGGCCCCGAGCTGCTCAAGCTGCCGCTGGCCGAGGGCCGCACGACGGCGCTGGCCACCGTGGCCTGCAGCCGCACGCCCGAAGGCCGGCGCCAGATCGAGGCCATCGATCTCGCCGTGCGCAAGCTGGCCCAGGACCCGCAGCGCGAGGCCTGGATACGCGCCTGGCGCGGCGAGCATGTCGATGAGGCCGACCGCCAGCGCCTGAACCGCTATATGGACGAGCGGGCCCGCGGCGGCCCGCAGATCGAGTAGCCTGGCGCCGGCAAGACCGGCTGCTTGCGCCGATAATCGCCGCCACGCCCTGATTCCCAAGGCCCCCAGCGCCCTTTGACCCCCCTCTCATGTCCAATCTGATCGTCCACGGCGGCACTCCCCTGGCCGGCCGCATCATCCCGTCGGCCAACAAGAATGCCGTGCTGCCCATTCTGTGCGCCACGCTGCTGACGGCCGAACCGGTGCGGCTGCGCGGGGTCACCGAGATCACCGATGTGAAGAAGATTCTTGAGGTCTTCCGCAGCCTGGGCAGCCGGGTCGAGGTGGACTTCAAGACCGGCATCCTCGATGTGCAGCACCGCGACACGCGTTTCAACGCGGCCACCGACCGCCTGCCCGAGGAAATGCGCTCGTCCATCATGCTGGTGCCGGGCCTGATGGCACGCTTTGGCGCCGCCCGCATCGAGGACGACGTCAAGGGCTGCACGCTGGGCGCGCGCGAGATTGATCCACATGTCGAGGTGTTCGAGCGCTTTGGCGCCCAGGTCGAGCGGCAGAGCGATGGCCTGGCCCTGCAGGTGGCCGGCAAGCTGCGCGCCAACGACCACTGGACCGACTACGCCTCGGTCACCACCACCGAGAACTTTGTGCTTTGCGCCGCGCTGGCCGATGGTGTGTCCACGCTGATGAACGCCGCCTCCGAGCCGCATGTGCAGGAGTTCTGCAGCTTCCTGCAGATGCTGGGCGCCAGGATCGAAGGCCTGGGCACCTCGCGGCTGAAGATCACCGGTGTCGACAAGCTCGGCGGCGGCGATTTCACCTTCGCCGAGGATTTCCACGAGATCGTCACCTTTCTGGCCCTGGGCGCCATCACCGGCGGCGATGTGCAGGTGAAGAACTCGCAGCCCGAGCAGTTCCCGCTGATCGACCGCACCTTTGCCAAGTTCGGCGTGCAGATCGAGCACAAGGACGGCTGGTCGCGTGCCATCACCCACGGCCCGCTGAAGGTCAAGGAACCGTTCACGCGCAACATCCTGCAAAAGGTCGAAGCGGCGCCCTGGCCCTATCTGCCGGTGGACCTGCTGCCCATCTTCGTGGCGCTGGGGGTCAAGGCCGAGGGCAGCGTGATGTTCTGGAACAAGATCTACGACGGCGCGATGGGCTGGACCAGCGAGCTGTCCAAGTTCGGCGCGCACGCCTTCCTGTCCGACCCGCACCGCATGGTCACCTTCGGCGGCAAACCGCTGCACGCGGCCGAGGTCGAGAGCCCCTACATCATCCGCGTGGCCATTGCGCTGCTGATGGTGGCCGCCAGCATCCCCGGCCGCTCGGTGATCCGCAACGCCACGCCGATCCGCCGCGCGCATCCGCATTTCGTCGAGAACATCTGCTCCCTCGGGACCCGCATTGAGTGGGTCGATGGTGATTGACAGCCCACCCCCTACGCGCTGCGCGCGCCCCCTCAAGGGGGCACGCCCGTAGGCCCGGCGGAGCCGGATCCTCGGGCGTCGCTTGGTCCTTGAGTCTTGCGAGTGACACTCGATGACCCGACCGCCCAAGCCTGATCTGCCGCTGCTGCACGGCGTGGCGGCCAGTGCGGTGGCCTGCCCGGCCGGGCCGTGGCGGTGGCTGCTGGATTTTTTGGCCGAGCGGCTGCCGCTGGTCGAACGCGGCGATTGGCAGTCGCGCATGAGCCGTGGCGAGGTGCTGGACGAGCGGGGTCAGGCCTTGCCCCCCGATGCCGCCTACCGCCATGGCGAGCGAGTCTTCTACTACCGGCTGCTGGCGCACGAGAACGAAATTCCATTCGAGGAAACCATCGTCTATCAGGACGATGCGCTGCTGGTGGCCGACAAGCCGCACTTCCTGCCGGTCACGCCCAAGGGCCGCTATGTGCAGCAGACGCTGCTGACCCGCCTGGCGCGGCGCACCGGCATTGCCACGCTGACGCCCATCCACCGGCTCGACCGCGAGACCGCCGGCCTGACGCTGTTCTGCATACAGCCGGCCCAGCGCGACGCCTACCAACGCCTGTTCCGCGAGCGCAGCGTCGACAAGGTCTACGAGGCGATTGCGCCCTGGCGTGAGGATCTGGCCCTGCCGCTGACCCGGCGCAGCCGGCTGCAGGAGCGCGCTGACGCCTTCATGCAGATGCAGGAGGTCGACGGTGAGCCCAATGCCGAGACCGAGATCCGCCTGCTGGAGCGCCTGCCTGACGGCCTGGCCCGCTACGAGCTGCGCCCCTTGAGCGGGCAGAAGCACCAGCTGCGCGCGCACATGAATGCGCTCGGACTGCCGATCTGCGGCGATCGCATCTACCCGACGCTGCAGCCTGCAGAGACTCAAGCCGATTTCAGCGCCCCGCTGCAGCTGCTGGCACGCGAAATCGCCTTTGTCGATCCGATCAGCGGCGCAGCGCGTCACTTTTTCTCGCGCCTCCGCCTGGCGTCCGCTGGCTAAGGCATGAGCCTGTCTAAGATGTGCGCCATGTGGAGCGAACTGCCATGGTAACGACGGTCAAGCGCGAAGACTTCTGCTTCCTGGTCGTCGACGATTTCTCGACGATGCGCCGCATCATCTCCAGCCTCTTGCGCGAGATCGGCTTCAAGCGCATCCATGAAGCCGAGAACGGCCTGCAGGCGCTGCGCCAGCTGGAGCTCTCGGTCGGGTCCGGTGAGCCTATCCACTTCGTGCTCAGCGACATCAATATGCCGGAGATGAACGGCTTCGAGATGCTGGAGGCAATCAAGCTGAAGCCGGCCGACGATGCGCTGCGCAAGATCCCGGTGCTGCTGGTCACGGCCGAGGGCCGCAAGGACGACATCATCCGCGCCGCCCAGGCCGGCGCCTGCGGCTATGTGGTCAAGCCCTTCAACAAGGAAACCCTGGCCGACAAGATCCATCTGGCGCTGAAGCACCGCGCCATCCTGGTCGAGTAGCGCGCCACCGCTGGCGACCATCTGCGACCGTCTGCGACGCTTGGCGCCGGCGCCGCCGGCCTTCATCGCAATGCACTGGGCCAGCCGCCTGCAGGCCGTGACGATGGCGTCCATCACCACCGAGCGGACCTGTCGACCATGAACGCGAGCCTCCTCCACACCATCACCACCGCCCTGCTGAGCGGCCTGCTGGGCCTGGGCGCCCTGATCGCCCTGCTGCTGGCCTGGCCCAGCCGTGCACCGCGCAGCACCCTGGCCAGCCTGGCCGAGGCGGGCGCACGCGCCGACTACCGCGATCTGCCGCCGCTGCAAAGCTACCGGGCCCGCGACGGTGCAGCGCTGGCCTATCGCTGCTACGCGGCCGCTGGCGCACCCAGCCGCATCGCGGTGCTGGTGCATGGCTCCTCGGGCGACAGCCACAATATGCATGCGATCGGTCGCCATCTGCAGGCCGAAGGGCTGCAAGCCTATGCGCTGGACATGCGCGGCCACGGCGCCTCGGGGCGGCGCGGCGATGTCGACTACATTGGCCAGCTCGATGATGACCTGGCCGACTTCGTGGCCCTGCTGCGCCAGCAACACCCGAAAGCGACGCTGAGCCTGGTCGGCCTGTCGTCGGGTGGCGGCTTCACGCTGCGCAGCGCCGGTGGCGCCAATGGCGAACTGTTCGACCGCTACGTCATGCTCGCGCCGATGCTGCACCAGGCGGCGCCGACCGCGCGCCCGCAGTCCGGCGGCTGGGTGCGCGCCAACGTGCCGCGGATGATTGCGCTGACGCTGCTGGACAAGCTCGGCCTGCGCCTGTTCCAACAGCTGCCGGTGCTGGCCTTCGCGCTGCCGCCCGAGGCCGCCGCGACGCGCACCCTGGCTTACTCCTACCGGCTGCAGCTGTCCTTCCGCCCGCATGAAGACTATCTGGCCGATGTTCGCGGCATCCGCCGCCCCTGCCTGCTGCTGGTCGGCGCCAAGGACGAAATCTTCCGCGCCGAACAATACGCCCCCTTGCTGGAGCCGCTGCAGCCGCTGCTGAAGGTGGAGGTGCTGCCCGGCCTCAAGCACCTGGACGTGGCCGTCGACACGCGGGCCTTGCAGCGCATCGCCGCGGCCGTCTGAGCCCAATGGTGCGCGGCCTCAGCGGCGCAGCAGCTCCGCCTCGGCGCGCCGGTAATCGGCCGATTCGCGCACCCGGGCCAGTTCGGCCCAGAGCTGCCGCGCCAGCTGCGGCTGGGCGGCAAAAAAGGCACGCGAGAAGACCAGGTAATAGGACTTCTCGACCAGCGGCGGATCGAGCCGGCTGATGGACTGGCTCCAGCGCGGATCGCGCTTGATCAGATCGTCGCCCTCGCCAGCGAGAAGGGCCACCGCCTGCACCCGGCCACGCAAGAGCTTCTCCAGATTGGCCTCGGCGCTGCGCGTGCCGTCGTCCACCTTCAGGCCCAGGCTGCGCAGCTGCTCGACCACCGAATAGCCGGCCTGCGCGCCGACCACCAAGTCCCGCAGCGGCTGGCCTTCGGCACCTATCAGGCGATGGCCGTCCCAGCTCAGGCCTTGATCGCTGCGCTTGTAGAAGCTGTAGCGCTCCCGGCGCATGCGCAGGGCGTCGTCCGGCTGAGCCTCGCTGTCTTGCATCGGAAAAACGCCCAGCTCCAGTCGTTCGGCCCGGAAGCTCATGCCCAGCGCCGCATCCTGCTGGCCACGCTGCAGATCGATCTGGCAACGCTTCCAGGGCTGGGCGGCGATCTCCAGCCGCAGGCCCAGGCGCTGGGCCGCCGTCTCGATCAGCAGGAAGTCCAGGCCACGCGGCGCCAGGCCATGGCCCTCGTTGCTGCGCCAGGGATAGAGCGGCAATTCGTCGACGCACAGGTGCAGCACCCGGCTGCGCTCCTCGGCCTGGGCCAGGCCGGCCAGCATGAGCAGGGCAACGCTCAGGAAAGTGACACAGCGCCCTAGGCGCAAGACCTGACCCCCGGCGACACACCGCCAGCGCTGAGCCAGAGGCAGCTGCCTGTTCATGCACGACTCCTGATACCGCCTGCCTGCATCCAGACCATTGTGCACGCCGCCTCGCCCGGCACGAACAATGCCCGAGCGTTGTGCTTTGCTCCGCTGAAGCTCAACCCAGCAGCAGCGCCGCCAGCGCCCGTGCGTCCAGCACCTCGGCCTGGTCCTGGCCTTCGAGCATGCTGTCGGCCAGGCTGCGCTTGTCGCGGTGCAGCTCGATGATGCGCTCCTCGATCGAGCCGGCGGTGACCAGGCGGTAGACGGTCACCGGCCGCTGCTGGCCCATCCGGTGGGCGCGGCCCATGGCCTGGTCCTCGGCGGCCGGGTTCCACCAGGGGTCGACGATCAGCACATAGTCGGCCATGGTCAGGTTCAGGCCAAAGCCGCCGGCCTTCAGGCTGATCAGGAACAGCTCGCCCTCGCCGCGCTGGAAGGCCGCCACCCGCCGCGCCCGCTCGGCCGCCGGCGTGCTGCCATCCAGGTACTGATAGGCCAGGCCCATCGCGTCGAGCCGCGCGGCCAGCAGCTTCAGGAAATCGGTGAACTGGCTGAACACCAGGGCCTTGTGGCGGCCGGCGACAAGTTCGGCGACGACGCGCTCGAACTCGTCGGCCTTGGCGCCGGCCAGGCCCAGCTCGGGTGCCACCAGGCGAGGATCACAGGCGGCGCGGCGCAGCCGCATCAGCTCGGCCAGCACCTGCAGCGTGGCGCCGCCGGCCTGGCCTCCCGCGGCCGCCTGGCTGGCCAGGCTCTGCTTGGCCTCGCGGCGCAGCGCCTCCAGAAAGGCCTGCTCCTGTGGGCCGGGCTGCACCAGATGGACGATCTCGGTGCGCGGTGGCAGGTCCTGCAGCACCTGGGCCTTGGTCCGGCGCAGCAGGAAGGGCGCGACGATGCGGCGCAGCCGGGCCCGCACGGCCGGGTCCTGCTGGCGTTCGATCGGCTGGGCGAAACGCTCGTTGAACTGCGACGCGCTGCCCAGCAGCCCCGGGTTGATCAGGTTCATGATGGACCACAGATCGGCCAGCCGGTTTTCCACCGGCGTGCCCGACAGCGCCAGCCTGAAGCCGGCCTCGAACTCGGCCACGGATTTGGCTCGTTTGGTGGTGGCGTTCTTCAGCGCCTGCGCCTCGTCCATCACCAGGCTGGCCCAGGGCCGCGAGGCAAACAGCTCGGCGTCGATCTGCGCCAGTGCATAAGAGGCGATCAGCACATCGCCGGCGGCGGCCGACTCAATCTGCGCCTGCCGCTGGCCGCCCTCGCCATAAAGCTGCACGCGCAGGCCTGGGGCAAAACGCTCGGCCTCGGCCAGCCAGTTGGCGCAGACGGAGGTCGGCGCCAGCACCAGGGCCGGGCCCAGCGCCGCGCGCTCGATCAGCAGGGCCAAGGTCTGCACCGTCTTGCCCAGGCCCATATCGTCAGCCAGGCAGGCACCAAGCCCGGCGCGGGCCAGGCGCAACATCCAGGCATAGCCGTCGAACTGATAGCCGCGCAACTCGGCACGCAGCGCGGCCGGCGCCTGCACCGGCTGCGTCGCCGCCGCGGCCAGCGCATCGACGCGCTGCTGCCAATCGGCATCGCCGCTGAGCTGTACGCCGTCCAGCGTGTCTTCCAGCCAGCTGGCACTGGCCAGCGGCAGCTGCAGCTGGCCCTTCTTCTGCTGACCCAGCGCGTCGAGGTCGTGCAACTGCTGGCGCAGCCGCTCGCTCAGCGCCAGGTACTGCCCCTCGCCGAGGCTGACAAAGCGGCTGCGCGCACCGCGGGCCAGCTGCATCAGCTGCTGCAGCGACAAGATCTGCCCCTCGTCCACACGCAAGCTGCCGTTCAAGCCCAGCCAGTCGCGCCCGCTGCTGACGCTCAGATTCAGCGCCTCGCTGCTGGCCGGCTGCACCCTCAGGGCGCGACCCTTGGGCCAGTCCAGCGCGGCAATTGCCGGCAGCGTGGGCAGCAGTTCGACGGCGTGCAGTGCATCCTCCGCGTCATCCAGCAGCCAGGGCAGCTCCGGCGCCTGCTCGGCGTCCAGAAAAGGCAAGGCCTCCAGCACCGCGCGGCGGTGCGCCGCTTCGGTGGCCAGATCGCGCTCGGTGGCCAGGCTCAGGCCCTCGTGCAGGCAGAGCAGGCGCTCGCGGCCCAGGCCTGGCGTCACCGCCGGGCCAAAGGCGCCGAAGGGCTGGGCCACCAGCTGCAGCGTCAGGCCCTCGCCCTGCGGTGCCAGGCGGGCGCGCAGCCGGCTGTCGCCCTCGACCAGCTGGCCGCCCGCGGCATCGCTGTGCAGATGGAAATGCCCGGCCAGCACCTGCAGCGCGGCGCTAAGTTCGGCGCTGGCGCTGGCCGGCACCGTCCAGCCCTGGGCCAGCAGCTCGGCGACACGGCGCTGCGCCGCGCTGATGCGCAGCAGCCGGGCCTGCCGCGGCCCGTCGCGCAGCACGCGCTGGCTGTTGCGCTTGGCAATCTCGACTTCCGGGTTGCTGCCCTGCCAATCGAACAGGCGCGGCGGTGTGGCCGCCGACAAGGGCGGGTGGATGCGGAACTCGAACTGCTCGGGCGGGCCCGGCCGGCGCAGCACCTCCAGCTCCGGCTGGGCCTCGACCAGCTCCACCCACTGACCTGGCGCGTCATCAAACATCACGGCGGGATGGCCGAGCAGGGCCTGCAGCGCGGCACTGAGGTCGAGCTGGTAGCTGTTGACCCCGCCCCAGGCCGGCCGCTCCAGATGGCGCAGCACCGCCGCATCGCGGGGCAGGAGGTTGCTGAGCTTTTTCAATCGCGACCAGGTCACCGGCTTTAGCTTCAGCTGGCCGCGCGCGCCCTCGCTGCGCTCCAGGGGCAGGATGGCTTGAATCCGCGCCTCCTCGTCCAGGCGCAGCGACCAGGCCAGCTCGACCTCGGCGGCGGCCGGGCTGGCCACTGCCGGCTGGTCGAGCGCCACGATGGCGGCCAGCGCATCGCGCCAGGCCTCCTGCGGCGGCGCCAGCATCGCGGCCGGGCGCTCGGCAATCGTGAGCGGCGCCACGCCGAGATCCAGGCGCTGCAAGGCATCGTCCAGCCAGGCGGCCAGCCAGGTCTCGCCCAGCGTCAGCAGGCGATCGCGCAGTGTCCGTGCCGCGGCAGCGGGCCAGCCCGGCGCCTCGCGGCCCAGCCAGGCGGCCAGCAGCAGCCGGTTGGCGGCCTGTTCCAGCGCGTGTTCGCGGGTTTCCAGCCCAGGCAGATAGGCCAGCGCCTCGGGCTCCAGCGCCTCATCGCCCAGGCGCACCGCGATCGCATGGGCCCACAGCCCCCACCACTCGTAGGGCGAGGGCTTGCGTGAGCCGGATTCGTTAACGCAATGCTTGCGCGCCTGCGTCCAGGCCTTTGGATCGGGCTGGGCCAGCAGGGAAAGCACATACAACCGCTGCAGCGCATCGGAGCAGAGCTCACGGCGCTGCTTGCTCTGGCCGCGCAGCAGCTTGAAGGCGGCTTCAAAGCCGGCCGCCGCAGCCTGCCAGTCGCCACGCTGGGCCAGCAAGCCCGCTTCGATCAGCGCGCGCTGCGCTTCGGGAAGGCCGGCGATGAGGGCAGGCAGCTGATCAAGTTGCAGCGCCAGCAGCCGGCGTTCGGCGATCTGCACGCGCTCCAGTGCCGACAACTGCTCGGGTGCCGCCGCCGCGCGCTGCTGCATCCATTCGCGCAGCTGACGGCCCTGGTCCGAGGCCGCTGGCACGGCGGCCAGCAGCCGGGCAAGCAGCCATTCGCGCGGCTCGCCGGCGATGGCACCGAAGGCTTCGGGCAGCCAGGGCTGCAACAAGGCTTCCGCCAGCAGACTGGGCTGATTCAGCTCCAGCAGCGGCCCGTTCAGCAAGGCCTTCAGGCTGGGCAAATCCAGGCCGGCAAAGCAGAGCAGGCGCAGCAAGGACACCATCTCGCCGCGATTGCGCAGGCTGACCCAGCGCGGCTGCGGGTCCAGGCGGCCGTGGCCGCCGCCACCGGCCCAGACCATGGCTTGCCAGTACAGACTGGCCTCAGGCCGCCGCAGCAGGGCCTGCAGGCGTTCGGCATGTGCGCTGGCGTCGGCCAGATAGCCCTTGCCCGGCGGCTGCAAGACCTGACCCTCGCTGTGGAGCTGCTGCAGCCGCTGCTTGACGCTGGCCTCGTGCCCGATCACATCGCCGGCCTGATCCCAGTCCAGCGCCTGAAGGAACAGGGCCAGGCCACCGGCACCACGGCTGCCGCCCATCAACAGCAGGGCATCAAGAACGGGATCGTGGGCAGTGGCGACTTGGGGCATGGAACAGCAGGGCGGCAGTGGCCCTGCAGTCTAGGGCTTGCTCAGTAGCTCCACTGCAGCTGCGCCGAGAACATCTTGCCGTTCTGCGTGTAGGTCGAGCCAAAGAGCAGCGCTGCCTGCAGCGACAGGCCCTGGCCATTGGCCAGCTGCCAGTCGCGTTGAAAAGACGGGCCGGCGCGGTGCGACTGCCTCTTGTGCGGCGCCCAGTGCAGCCAGTTGCCCAGCTCGCCAAAGCCCTGCAGGCCCAGCCGCCAGCCCGGGCCGAGTGGGCGGGAGACCTGCCACTGATACTTGAGCTGGGTGCTGGCGGCGGCGTCCTCGTTGTACTCGCGGCTGAGCAGCAGGTTCAGGTTCAGCCGCGTCAGACCGAACTCGGTTTGAAAGACCGGGCCGATTTCCAGCGCAAAGCCACCGTCATAGCCGCGCTCGCTGATGTACTGGGTGTGCAGCGCCAGCTCGTGGTCGCTGTCGGCGGCGCTGAGCAGCCAGTCGTTCTGCCAGTTCAGCGTGCTCAGCTTGACGGCGCTGTCGGCGGTGCCGATGAAGCTGGCCAGCAGCCGCGTCGTCCATCGGCGGCTGAGGCCGTAGCTGGCACCCAGCTCGGGCCACAGCGTGGCGGGCCCGCCGGCATCGGCCTTGACCGACCAGTAACGCAGTTCCACCGTGCCATGGCCGGCCTGCTCATAGGGCCGCAGCAGGTAGTAGCCGGGGTCGGCTTGGGCACTGCCCATGGCGAGCGCGCCTAACGTGGCCAGGCCCAGGCGGGCAGAGCGAAGGCCTCGCTGTCTTGGCCGGTCGGCTTGCATGTCCAGTTCGACTCCCTGGCCCGCCTCAGGCGCGGGCTGCTGCCGACTGTACAAGCCGGCAGCGGGATCGTGAAGCGCGTTTATGCCGCTTCGGCGGCGTCGGCTGCCCAATCCGGCACGCTCAGCGCCTCCAGCGAGCGCAAGGTGCGCAGGCAGGCCTGCGCCACCTCACGGCCCTTCTTGACGAAATGGGCATGGAAGAACTGCCGGTGCTCCTCGTGCTCATGGAACTGCTGCGGCGTCAGCACGGCCGAGAAGACCGGCACCTCGGTGTCCAGCTGCACCCGCATCAGGCCATCGATCACCGCATGAGCGACGAAGTCGTGCCGGTAGATGCCGCCGTCAACGACGAGGCCGCAGCCGATGATGGCCCGGTGCCGGCCGGCGCGGGCCAGCTTCAGCGCATGGAGCGGGATTTCAAAGGCGCCAGGCACCTCGTAGACATCGACCCGGTCGGGCGGCCAGCCCTCGGCCTTGAGCTCGGCCAGCAGGGCCTCACGAGATTGGCCGACGATATCGGCATGCCAGCTCGCACAGATCACGGCGATCCGGCCGCTGCCGGCCTTGCCGCTGGGGGAGGTGGCGCTTGCCACCGGGGACAGAACAGTCTGATTCATGGTTGACCTTTTGAATGTCAGTACACAAATCAGGGCGCGCAAATGCCGAGCCACCCGGTGCAGCAGCAAGGCCAATCAGCCATGCGGCAGCGCAGGGTGACCCTGAACTCGCGTTTCTCTTTCATCCGGACTGTGACCGTCGGCCCTGGCATCGGGCGGCACCTGAAGCGCCGTCCTGACCAGATCTGCTGACCCCGCCGCCGCTGAGGAAGCCGGCCGCGGGCGCTCGCGGGCTCTCACCGGCACGGACATGAGGCCCGCGCCAGCAACTACCGCCGGTGGGGAATTTCACCCCGCCCTGAGAACGCTGCCGGCGGGCTTTGGTAGCCTGCCGACCGGCGCATTCTAGGTTGGAGCCGGCAGTCGTCGATCCGGCTCGGCCGGCCGCGAAACTTACACCCAGATGAAGTGGCATGAGCTGTCCTGTCTAAATGGGACGTCGCCAGCGCCAAAAGCCCTTGCAATCCGGTCTTTTACACGGCGGTCACGGTAGTTACCCCCTGCAGCCACTGTGAGGGCCTACGCACAATGAAGTCGATTGCAGTTTCTCGCCCTTCCATGAGCTCCCAGATCTCCGCTCCGTCGCTGAAGTCGCGCACCCTGTTCAGCCTCGTGCTGCTGGGTCTGGTCTTGGTGCTGGGCAGCAGCGCCTGGCAGCTGCAGCAGGAGCTGCGCCAGCGCAGCGAGCGCATTGCGGACGACCTGCGCGCCCTGCCGCTGCTCTACGCCGAGCCGCTGGCGTTGAGCCTGGCCGAGTCGCGCCCGGAGCGCACCCGGCAGCTGCTCAACAGCATGCTGGAGCGTCACTCGGTGCAGCGGGTCGAGTTGCTGGCCCGTAACGGGCAGCGGCTCAGCGCCCGCCAGGAGGGCGAGGAGGACGGGCCGAGCAGCCATTTCAGCGTGCAGCTGCCGGGCTCGGCCGAGTCGCTGGGCGAAGTGCAGGTGGTCGCGGCGCCGAGCAACTGGCGCACCCTGCTGGCACAAGACCATGTGCTGGAAGCGGCCTTGCAGCACCTCGGTCTGGTGCTGATGCTGGCCTTTGCCGCGGCCCTGCTGCTGGATCGCCTGCTGCTGCGCCATCTGCGCCGCATGACCGAAGACCTGGAGCGCTTCGATCCCAGCCAGCCGCCCAGCCAGCTGAGCTGGACCGACTCCGACCGTGCGCCGTTGGAGCTGCAGCAGGTCAACCGCGCCTTCAACCATGTCCAGCAAAGCGTCGATGCCCAGCTGCAACGCGAGCAGGCGCGGGTGGCGGCGCTTAACGCCGAAGTGGCGCGTCAAAGCGAGCAGCTGCGCGCCGCCGAGTTGGCACTGGAGGCCAAGAAACGCGAGTTGGCGGTGCTGAGCCGCCACGACGGCCTGACCGGGCTGGCCAACCGGCGCGAGTTTGACGACGCGCTGCGCCGCGAGTTCAAGCGTGCGCAGCGCCAGCATGCCCGGCTGGCGCTGGCGGTGCTCGATCTGGACCACTTGAAGGCCTATAACGAGGTGCACGGCCATGCCGCCGGCGACGCCTTGCTCAAGCGCTTTGCCCAGCTGCTGGCCGAGCGCTTCAAGCGCGACACCGATATGGTCGCGCGGCTGGGTGGCGAGGAATTCGCCGCGCTGCTGCCGGGTTTCGACCAGGCCTCGGCCCAGGGCCTGCTGGAAACCCTGCGCGAGGAGTGGCGTGCCTTGGCGCTGCCGCATGGCGCCAGCCCGGTGGATCAGGTGGTGACGGTGAGCATCGGCCTGGCGGCCTACAGCCCGCATCAGCCCTATCTGAGCCCACAGGCCTTGATGCAGGCCGCAGACGAGGCGCTCTACATCGCCAAGCACGCCGGCCGCGATCGGCTCAGCCTGGCGGCCTGAACAAGGGCGCCCTCAGGCGCGGCCGTGATCCTTGGCTTCGACCAGTTGCTCGTAGAACTTGCGCGCCGCGCGCAGCACCAGGGCCTCGTCCAGCTGGGCTTGAGGGGCGACCTTGTGAGCCACCTCTTCCAGCGTGCTGGGATCGCTCATCAGCGCATGCACCACTGCTGAGATCGCGCAGACGCTGCGCCGCTGAACGGCCTCCGGCATGGTCTGGGTGGCCTGCACCTCGACGTGGTGGCGCACGCTGGCCACCGCGGCCGGCGCCAGGCCCCAGCTCTCGCACAGCGCCGCACCCAGTGCATCGTGGCTGACGCCAAAGGCCGTGTGCTCCAGCTGTGTGAGTTCGCTGTCGCTGGACGCCGCGCGCAGCATGGCCGGGTAATGCGCCGGCGCATGGCGGTAGAGCACCGCCTTGCCGCATTCCTCGAACAGGCCGGCCGAATGCGCGGCCCAGGGATCAACGCCCAGCTGCTGGCCCATGCGTCCCATCAGCAGGCCGCGTTCGGCCGCGCGGCTCCAGACCGCTTCCAGCTCGGCGGCGGTCGGGAAGGCGGCACGCAGGCCCATTTCAAAGGTGATGGCCGCGACCTCGCGCATACCCAGATAGGTCAGCGCCTGATGCACCGTCTGCACCCGACCGCGCAGGCCGTAGAGCGAGGAGTTGACCGCCTTGAGCACCGCGGCCGCCAGCGCCATATCGGTCTCGACCAGGGCCGACATGGCCATCAGGTCGATGTCCTCGGCCGCCATCAGCAGGGACAGTTTGACCAGCACCTCAGGCTGGGTAGGAATCTCGATATCGAGTGCGCGGAGTTGTGGATCAACTGACATGTGATGGCCCTGGGCTGGAAGCGCACCTATGGTAGCGCTTGCGGCCGTCATCGCGGGCCAGTGAAACACCGGCCGGCTGTAACTGTCGTTTGCCGACCAAGTGGGGTGCGGCATCAGTGAGGGATCAGCGCAGGAAGGCGTCCCAGCCGGTCTTCAGGATCAGCGCGCTGACCACCAGCACGAACATGCCGCGCACAAAGCCGGCGCCGCGGGCCAGGGCCATGCGGGTGCCGATCAGGCTGCCCGCCACATTGGTCACCGCCATCACCGCGGCGACCTGCCACCAGACATGCCCCTTCAGTGCGAACAGCGTCAGCGCCGCCGCGTTGGTCGCCGTGTTCAGCAGCTTGGCGCTGGCCGAGGCGTGGAGGAAGTCAAAGCCGAGCAGGCGCACGAACAGAAAGACGAAGAAGCTGCCGGTGCCCGGCCCGAAGAAGCCGTCGTAGAAGCCGATCAAGAGGCCGATCGCGCTCGCGACCAGCGCCTCGCGGCGGCCGCTGAAGCGCGGCGCATGCTGACGGCCCATGTCCTTCTTGGCCAGCGTGTAGAGCAGCACCGCCAGCAGGATCAGCGGCAGCGCGCGGCGCAGGCCCGTGGGATCGATCAGCGTCACCGTCCAGGCGCCGGCAAAGCTGCCCAGCAACGCCGCCACGGCCGCCGGCGCCAGCGCCCCCCAAGGCAGCACGACACGGCGCGCGTACTGCACCGTGGCCCAGGCCGTGCCCCAGATGGCGCCGCCCTTGTTGGTGCCGAACAGCGTGGCCGGCGCCGCGCTGGGGTAGACGCTGAACAGCGCCGGCACCAGCACCAGACCGCCACCGCCGACCACCGCATCAACAAATCCGGCCAGCAGGGAGGCCAGGGCAACGGTCAGGAGATCAAGCATCGGCGAGCAGGCCAGGGTGGCGTGGAGACAGTGGTGGGACGGGCGGCGTTGCAGCGAACAGACGTCAACAGCGAATTGCCAAAAGCGCCGCCGCAAAGAAAACGGGCACCGTTCAGGTGCCCGCGAATTGTGACTGTGTCACTGAATTCTTTCGATTTGCTCAGCTGTAGTTTGTCTCCTCAGCCCCCGTCGGCAGGCGCTATGCGCACATAGGCTTGCGTCGAGTGCCTCAAATGTAGGCATCTGCTGAAATGCACACACTTGGGGTTTTTACGGGCGGCCGCGCACCAGAAGCGGGAGTTAGCAGGCACTCACTCTGTTGCAATCGCCGCCTTGACGGTATCTTCGTCCAGGTCTTCCCTGCACTCTTGCAGGAATCGATAGGCGTAGCCGCGCAGATAATGCCCCCGGCGCAGCGCGATGCGTGTCGTATTGGCGCTGAACAAGTGTTGCGCAGGCAACAGTTGCAAACCCGGGTCGCGCTGCGGTTCGACCGCCATCGCGGCGACGATGCCCACGCCCAGACCGATCTGCACATAGGTCTTGATCACATCGGCATCCAGGGCCGACATCACGATGTCCGGGCTCAGCCCGGCGCCGGCAAAGGTGGCGTCGATGCGCGCCCGGCCGGTGTAGCCCTCGTGATAGGTGATCAGCGGGTGTTCGGCCAGCGCCTCCAGCGTCAGCGGCTGCACGGCCGCCAGCGGGTGGCCCTCGGGCACGACGACGGCATGGTGCCAGTCGTAGAAGGGAAAGGTGACAAAGGGGTCGACGCTGTCCAGCGCCTCGGTGGCGATGCCGATATCGGCTTCGCCGGACTGCAGCATCGACACAATCTCGGCCGGGCTGCCCTGGTGCAGCACCAGGTGCACCCGCGGATAGGCCGCCTTGAAGCGGGCCACCACCTGCGGCAGCGCATAGCGGGCCTGGGTGTGGGTGGTGGCAATCGTCAGCCGACCTTGCTCGCTGTTGGAGAACTGCTCGGCCAGGCGCTTGATATTGCGGGCGTCCAGCAGCATGCGATCGACGATCACCGCCAGCTCCTTGCCTGGCTCGGTCAGGCCGAGCAGGCGTTTGCCGCGGCGCACGAACAGCTCGACGCCGAGCTCATCCTCCAGGTCCTTGATGTGCTTGGACACGCCGGACTGCGAGGTGAACAGCGCCGCCGCCACCTCGGTCAGGTTGAAGTTCTGCTGAACCGCCTCGCGGATGATGCGCAGCTGCTGAAAATTCATCGCTTCAGTATCCCGTTTTGGCGTCGCCGCTTCACGCCGCTTCGAACAGGCTCAGCCGGGTGGCGTTCAGGCGCACCTGCTGGCCGCTTTGCAGCTGCAGGCTCAGCGCCTGCTCGCGGCTCAGCTCGGCTTCCAGATGCTGGCCGTTCGGGCCGGTCAGCTCGACCCGCGCCGAGGCGCCGAAGCTCAGCACCCGTTCGACCCGGGCGCTGATGCCTTCGGCGCCCGGTGTGGTCAGGATCTGCAGCTCATGCGGGCGGGCGTAGGCCTGCACCAGACCGGCGCCGACGCCAGCCAAGCCATGGTTGAGCTGATGCTCGCCGACATGGATGACGCTGCCCTCGGCCCGGCCCTCGAAGCGGTTGACCGCGCCGAGGAAGCCGTAGACAAAGGGCGTGGCCGGCTTTTCATAGACCTCTTGCGGGCTGCCGATCTGCTCGACCTTGCCATGGTCCATCAGCACGACGCGATCGGCCACTTCCAAGGCTTCTTCCTGGTCATGGGTGACGAAGATGCTGGTGATGTGCAGCTCGTCGTGCAGGCGGCGCAGCCAGCGGCGCAGCTCCTTGCGCACCTTGGCATCGAGCGCGCCAAAGGGCTCGTCGAGCAGCAGCACGCGCGGCTCCACCGCCAGCGCGCGGGCCAGGGCGATGCGCTGACGCTGGCCGCCGCTGAGTTGCGGCGGGTAGCGATCGGCCAGCCAGTCCAGCTGCACCAGGTTCAGCAGCTCGTGGACCTTTTTCTTGATCTCGCTCTCGCTGGGGCGCTCCTTGCGTGGCTTCACGCGCAGGCCGAAGGCGACGTTGTCGAACACCGTCATGTGGCGGAACAGCGCGTAGTGCTGGAACACGAAGCCGACCTGGCGTTCACGCACATGGGTGTCGCTGGCGTCCTCGCCGTCGAGCAAGACCTGACCCCGGTCAGCCGTCTCCAGCCCGGCAATGATGCGCAAGAGCGTGGTCTTGCCGCAGCCCGAGGGGCCGAGCAGGGCGACCAGCTCGCCGGTCGGGAAATCCAGGCTGACATCGCCGAGCGCGGTAAAGCTGCCGAAGGACTTGTGGATGTTGCGGACTTGGATGCTCATGGGGCTTCCTTCACGGCGCGATGGGCGCGCCATTCAACAAACTGTTTGAGAACGAGAGTCACCAGGGCCAGCAGCGCCAGCAGCGAGGCCACGGCAAAGGCCGCGGCGAACTGGTACTCGTTGTAGAGGATCTCGACATGCAGCGGCAGCGTGTTGGTGTAGCCGCGGATATGGCCGGAGACGACCGAGACCGCGCCGAACTCGCCCATGGCCCGTGCATTGCACAGGATCACGCCATAGAGCAGGCCCCACTTCACATTGGGCAGCGTCACATGCCAGAAGGTCTGCCAGCCGCTGGCGCCCAGCACGGTGGCCGCCTCTTCCTCATCACGCCCCTGGGCCTGCATCAGCGGGATCAGCTCGCGGGCCACGAAGGGGAAGGTCACGAACACGGTGGCCAGCACGATGCCGGGCACGGCGAAGATGATCTTCAGATCGTGGGCCTGCAACCAGGGCCCGAACCAGCCCTGGGCGCCAAACAGCAGCACATAGACCAGACCGGCCACCACCGGCGAGACCGAGAAGGGCAGATCGATGAAGGTGATCAGCAACTGCTTGCCGCGGAAATCATGCTTGGCAATCGCCCAGGCCGCGCTGACACCGAAGACCAGGTTCAGCGGCACCGAGATCAGCGCCGCGATCAGCGTCAGCTTGATCGCCGAGACCGCATCGGCCTCGACCAGCGCCGCGAAATACACATCCCAGCCCTTGCGCAGCGCCTCGTAGAACACCGCGATCAGCGGCATCAGCAGGAACAGCGCAAAAAAGGCCAGGCCCAGCGTCAGCAGCGTGATCCGCACCCAGGGTGCTTCGCGGGTGGCGGGGTTGCTCTGGTAGCGGCCTCTAGGGCGTTGTCCCAGGGCCATTGTTGTTGATCCGCTCATGGATGTCGTGGCTCCAGCTGATTTTTTCGAGCGACACCCGAGGATCCGGCTCCGCCGGTCCTTCGGGTGTGCCCCCGCGAGGGGGCGCGCGAAGCGCGTAGGGGGTGAGTCATTTCCGGCGCGAACTCCAGGCCTGCAAGCCATTGATGGCCAGCAGCAGGATGAAGCTGAACACCAGCATCACCGCGGCGATGGCGGTGGCGCCCACATAGTCGTACTGCTCCAGCTTGGAGATGATCATCAGCGGCGTGATTTCGCTGACCATGGGCAGATTGCCGGCGATGAAGATCACCGAACCGTATTCGCCGACGGCGCGCGCAAAGGCGAGCGCAAAGCCGGTCAGCAGGGCCGGGGTCAGCGTCGGCAGCACGACCAGGCGGAAGGTCTGCCAGCGCTGTGCGCCCAGCGAGGCCGCCGCCTCTTCCAGCTCGGTCTCCATGTCCTCCAGCACCGGCTGCACCGTGCGCACGATGAAGGGCAGGCCGATGAAAATCAGCGCCACCAGGATGCCCAGCGGCGTGAACGCCACCTTGATGCCCCAGGGTTCCAGCAGCTTGCCGATCCAGCCGTTGCCGGCATAGAGCGCCGTCAGCGCAATGCCGGCCACCGCGGTGGGCAGGGCAAAGGGCAGGTCGATCAGCGCGTCCACCAGCTTCTTGCCCGGGAACTCATAGCGCACCAGGCTCCAGGCCAGGATCAGCCCAAAAAACAGATTGATCGCAGCCGCCAGCAGCGAGGCACCAAAACTCAGCTTGTAGGAGGCCACGACACGCGGCGAGGTGGCCGCTGCCCAGAAGGCATCAAAACCATGGCCGGCCGACTTGATGAACACCGCCGACAGCGGAATCAGCACCAGCAGCGACAGATAAAACAGTGTGAAGCCCATCGTCGGTCCGAAACCGGGCAGCACGCGACGCGGCTTGCGCTTTTTGACGGCCGGTGCCGCCACAGGGGCGCCCAAAACAACAGTATTCATTCAAGTCTCCGGCGGTTCGCTGCAGTCACAGCGCTCAGCCCAGCGACGCCCGAGGATCCGGCTGTGCCGGGCCTGCGGGCGTGCCCCCTTGAGGGGCTGAGGCCGGACACGAAAGCTCCGGTGGAGCTTTCGTTGCCTGCCGAAGGGCCGAGCCGTTGGCTCGGCGCGGCCTGCAAGGCCGCGCGAAGCGCGTAGGGGGTGGTCCATGCCTAGCGTTTGATGGCGGCTTGGATTTGGTCGTAGGTGCCGCCATCGGCAAAGTGCGTCTTGCCGACCTTGTCCCAGCCGCCCAGCAGTTGGTCGACGCTGAACAACTTGATGTCGGCAAAGCGCTGTGCATGGCGCTTGAACACGGCCGGGTCGCGCGGGCGGAAGTTGTTCTTGGCGATCAGCTCCTGGGCCTCCGGCGTGTAGAGGAAGTCCAGATAGGCCTTGGCCAGGGCCGTCGTGCCCTTCTTGGCCGCCACCTTGTCGACAATGGCCACCGGCGCATCGGCCTCGATGGACACGGAAGGGTTGACGACCTCGAACAAGCCCTTGCCGAACTCGTTCTCGATCAACTCGGCTTCGCTTTCAAAGGTCAGCAGCACATCGCCAATGCTGCGTTGGGTGAAGGTGGTGGTGGCGCCGCGGCCGCCGCCATCAAGCACCGGCACATTCGCAAAAATCTTGCTGACCAGCTCACGGGCCTGCGCCTCGCTGCCGCCCTTGGCGATCACACTGCCCCAGGCCGCCAGATAGCTGTAACGGCCGTTGCCGGTGACCTTGGGGTTGGGGATGATCACGCCAACGCCGGGCTTGGCGAGATCGCCCCAGTCCTTGATGCCCTTGGGATTGCCCTTGCGCACCAGAAACAGAATCGTCGAGCTGTAGGGCGCGGCGCCGTTGGGGAAGCGCTTGCGCCAGTCGGCCGGGGTCAGCCCCCTCTCGGCCAGCGCGTCGATATCGGTGGCCTGGTTCATCGTCACCACATCGGCTTCCAGGCCGCCGATGACGGCACCGATCTGCTTGCTGGAGCCGCCGTGCGACTGGTTGATCGTCAGCTGATGGCCGGTCTTGGCCTTCCACTGCGCCGCAAAGGCCGGATTGACCTGCTTGTACAGCTCGCGGCTGACGTCGTAGGAGGCATTCAACAGCGTGTCGGCGCCGGTCTGCGCCAGGGCCGGCAAGGCGGCCGTGGCGACGAGCAGGGTCGCCAGCAGCGAATTCAGGGGCTTGGTCAGCTTCATGCGTTTCTCGAGCGTTGGCCGCGGTTTTTAGACAGAGTCCGCAGAATGCCAAGACTTGCTTATTCGAGGAACGATAGTTTTTGTATTTGCTTATCCAGAAAATGCTTATTCGGAGGGCTGATAAGCCAGGTTGAAGCCGCTTCTGCCTGGCCCAAAGGTCCAGCCCCGTGGTGGGTATGCCACCCGCCATACCCCTATGACACCCCATTGGGCACACCCACCACAGACTGGACGGTAGGCGCCGAAGCCGCAGGCTTCGGCGCGAATGACAAGCTGATCGCCGCTCAAACCTGGGCCAGCGCCTGGTCCAGATCGGCCAGCAGATCGTCGATATGTTCGATGCCGATGGACAGGCGCACCGTGTCTTCGCCAACACCGGCCTGGTCCAGCTCGGCCGGCGAAAGCTGGCGGTGGGTGGTCGAGGCCGGATGGGTGGCCAGCGACTTTGCATCGCCGATATTGACCAGACGGGTGAACAGCCGCAGTGCGTCCAGGAACTTGGCACCGGCCTCACGGCCACTCTGGCCCGCGCCGGGCTTGAGGCCGAAGGTCAGCACGCCCGAGGCCTTGCCGCTCAGGTATTTCTTGACCAAGCCATGGTCGGGATGCTCGGGCAGGCCGGCGTAGTTGACCCAGCCCACCTTGGCATGACCCTTCAAATGCTCGGCCACCTTCTGCGCGTTGTCACTGATGCGCTCGACGCGCAGCGCCACCGTTTCAATGCCCTGCAAAATCAGGAAGGCATTGAAGGGCGACAGCGCCGCGCCGGTATTGCGCAGCGGCACCACGCGGGCCCGGGTGATGTAGGCCGCCGCGCCGGCCGCCTCGGTGTAGACGACGCCGTGGTAGCTGACATCGGGCGCATTCAGGCGCTTGAAGCGGGCCTTGTGATCGGCCCAGGGGAAGCTGCCGGCGTCGATGATGGCGCCGCCAACGGCCGCACCGTGGCCGCCCAGGTATTTGGTCAGCGAATGCACGACGATATCGGCGCCATGCTCGATCGGCCGGCTCAGCACCGGGCTGGGCACGGTGTTGTCAACAATCAGCGGCAGGCCATGGCGATGCGCCAACTCGGCAAAGCGGGCGATATCGGTGACATTGCCCTGCGGATTGCCCAGTGCCTCTACAAAGATGGCCTTGGTGCGCTCATCGATCAGCGCCTCGAAGCTCTCCGGCCGGCGGTAGTCGGCAAAGCGGGTCTCGATGCCGTACTGCGGCAGCGTGTGCGCAAACAGGTTGTAGGTGCCGCCGTACAGCGCGCTGGACGACACGATGTTGTCGCCGGCCTCGGCAATGGTCAGGATGGCATAGGTGACGGCCGCCTGGCCCGAGGCCAGCGCCAGCGCGCCGATGCCGCCTTCCAGCGCGGCCAGGCGCTGCTCCAGCACCTCATTGGTCGGGTTGTTGATGCGGGTGTAGATCGGCCCGGCGGCCTTCAGATCGAACAGGTCGGCCGCGTGCTGGGCGCTGTCGAAGGCGTAGGCGACGGTCTGGTAGATCGGCACGGCAACCGCCCGGGTGGTTGGATCGGGCCGGTAGCCGGCATGCACCGATCGCGTCTCAAAACGCCAATTGGCCTGATGGTTCTGCTCGTTCTGGCTCATGATGACTCGCCCTCCTGCTGGCTGCTGTGATGGGAACGAAGGCTAGGGCCCGACGCGCACGGCGTGAACGACGATGCATGCATATGCTTGTGCGCGAATCACGGGAGCCGCGCATGGCAAGTCCAACGCGACGGGCCAATGCCTGCATGCTGGCCGCCCATGACCGGGCGCTGGCCGTGCTGCGGAAGCAAGGCGGCCTTGACGCCGACAAGTCCTCAGGCGCCTAGCGGCCCGATGTAGCGGGCTCGCGGCCTGATCAGCGAGCCCTGCGCCTGCTGCTCGCGCGCATGAGCAATCCAGCCTGCCGAACGGCCGAGCGCAAACAGCACGCTGCCGGCGTGCAGCGGCCAGCGCCGCGCAGCGCCGAGCGCTCCCAGGGCCCAATCGGCATTCGGTGCCCTGCCACTGCGCGACGCAGCTGCTTGCCCGATCGCCAGCACCCGCTGGCTTCGCAGACAGGTTCCGCTGGTGCGCGCCAGCAGCGTCAACAGCAAGCGGCCGCGTGGATCGCCATCAGCGTAGAGAGGATGGCCCAAGCCCGGCAGCGCGTCGCCATGGTCGGCCAGGGCCTGCGATGGATCCAAGCGGGCCAGGGCCGAGTCCAGCAGCTGGCGAACCGCCAGGCTGCCGCCGCCATGCTGCGGCCCGCTCAAGGCGGCCAATGCGGCGCCCAACGACGCCGCCAGGCTGGCGCCGGTGGCAGCCACGCAGCGCAGTGCGAAGGTCGAGGCATTGAGTTCATGGTCGGCCAGCAGCACCAAGGCAGCGCGGATCAGTTCTGCATCAAGCTCACCCAGCCCCCAGGCCTGCGCCACCTGCAGGTGCAGCGGCTGCAAGGAGGGCGGCCGCGCCAGCAGCAGCGCGGCCAACACCCGCATCAGATCGACAGCCTGCGCAAGTGGCTCATCGCTGCAGGCGCTCGCCTCGGTCAGCGCCGCATAGAGCGGCAGCATGGCCTTGGCGCGCTCCAGTGGTGGCTGTTCGCTCAGGGCCTGCAGTACGGGCATCAGCTGGGCCTGCGGCCAGCATGGCAGCCAGCGTTCGAAGGCATTGGCCTGCGGCGGCAGCCCCCAGAGCAGGGCTGCGGTCTGCTCCAGGCTGGCGCGCTCGGCCAGCTGCAGCGGATCACGGCCTCGGTAGCGCAGCTGCCCGTTGACGATGCCCGAGACCGAGGTCTCCAGCACCGGCATCCCCCAGCTCATCGCCGCCGTGGCCACATGGCCGGCGCGCTTGGCATCGGCACGGCGCGCGGCCAGCTGCAAGACCTGATCGCGCCCGTAGCTCTTGCGACGCCCGGCGCCCGGCGCACTGGCCTCCAGCAAACCGCGGCTGACATAGGCATAGAGCGTGGCCAGGCTGACGCCCAGAATCTCGGCCGCAGCGCGGGCCGACAGCCGCTCCGGCAGTGGCGTGTTGGAGTGACTGGCTGACCCATCCATGGCCCGATTGTCGGTGCTGCGCGGCACCGCCTGCATCGGCCGCGTGCCGACGCCGCCACTTGATTCGCCGAATCAAGATTGACGCTGACAAGGCCCGCTTCCTAGACTGCGGCAGCCCTTTCACCTCACGAGACAGCAGCCATGCTCAGTACCGGGCCGCTCAGCCGGCCAGCCTTTCGCCGCTTCTACCTGGCCAAGCTCTGGTGCAATCTGGGCGCTGCTCTGCAGGGCTTTGCCACTGTCTGGCTGATGGCCAGCAGCTCGCCGGCCGCGCTGGACATCGCGCTGGTGCAGACCTTGGCCAGCGCGCCCCTATTGCTGCTGACGCTGCCGGCCGGTGTGCTCGCCGATTTGCTGGATCGGGCCACGCTGCTGTTCTGGGTGCATGGCGGCATCGCCTTGCTGGCGCTGCTGGTCGGCCTGGCCGCGCTGCAGCTGGCACTGCCTGTCAGCGGCCTGTTGATGCTCAGCGCCTGCAGCGGCATCGCCACCGCCCTGCTGCTGCCCGTTTGGCAGGCCTGCGTGGCCGGCCAGGTCGAGGCCGAGGAGCTGCCTGAGCTGGCCTTGCTGAACAACCTCAGCTTCAATGCGGCAGCCTTGCTCGGGCCGGCCATCGGCGCGCTGCTGCTTGGCCACCTGGGCAGCAGCCGCGGCGCGGCCTGGCTCTACCTCCTGCATGCACTGCTGAGCCTGCCGATGCTGGCCTGCTGCTGGCGCGCGCGGCGCCTGAGCGGCCGGCCGGGCCCCTCGGCCCAACGCCTGGTGCGGGCACTGGGCAGCGGCCTGCGCACGGCCTGGAGCGATGCCAGCTACCGACAGTTGCTCGGCTGCAGCCTGCCGGTCTTTGCGGCCTGCAGCGCCTTGCCCAGCCTCTTGCCGCTGCTGGTGCGCGACGTGCTGCACGGCCGGGCCGGACTGCTGGGCAGCCTGCAGCTCGCCATGGGCAGCGGCGCGGTGCTGGTCGGGCTGACACTGCCCGCATTGCGGCGCCAGTGGCGCGTGCCATCGACGCTGCCTGGGCTGGCGCTGCTGCTGTATGGGCTGGCGCTGCTGGGCCTGGTGCTGGCGCCCAGCCTGCCGCTGCGCCTGGCCTGCATGGTCGCCGCGGGCATGGCCTGGGCCATCATCGTCAGCGCGGCCAATGCCCAGGCCCAGGCCGCATTTGGCGAACGCCTACGCGCCCGCACGCTGGCGCTCTACCTGATGGCGGTGGCGGCAGGGCAGACCCTGGGCAGCCTGGGCTGGGGCCTGCTGGCCGAGCGCGCTGGCGCCATCAACACGCTGGTACTCGCTGCGATCGCCCTCATCGCCATGGCCGCCTCGGGCTCAAGCCCCTTGACTCGCGCCCGCCCCCTGAAACCCCCTACCGTCACCGCTTGATTCGATGAGCACGCACAGCCCCTTTCTTCTACGAACCCTGCAAGCCGATGACACCGCAGCGCTGCTGCAGTTCGAGCTGGCCAACCGCGAGTGGTTCGAGCGCCATGTCGCACCGCGCGGTGCCGCCTTCTACAGCCACGACGCCGTGCAAGCCCATATCGATCAGGCGCTGGCGGAGCACCGGGCCGGTCGCTATCACCCCAATCTGCTGCTGGACCGACGCGGCGCCATCGTCGGCCGTGTCAATCTGAAGGACATCGAGGCCGGCCGGGCCGAAGTGGGCTACCGCATCGCTCAGCAGGCGGCGGGCCGCGGTGCGGCCAGCGCCGGGCTGGCGCAGCTGATCGCGCTGGCCCGCGCTCACTGGGGGCTGCAGACGCTGGAGGCGCTGGTCGCCGAAGGCAACCCGGCCTCGGCGCGGGTGCTGGAGAAGGCGGGGTTCGTCTGCGTCGAGCGAATGACCGCGCTGGCCGAGATTGCCGGCGTCAGCCGCAATGGCGCGCGCTACCGGCTGGCGCTCAGCGCGGCGACAGCGGATTGAACAGCGGCTTGAAGCCGAAAGGATCGTCGGCCTCGGGATCGACGCTGACGCGCACTGCATGTATCTCCTGCTCGCCGAAGACCTGCAGGCGCAGTAGATTGCGCAAGACCTGACCCTTGTCCGGCCCGTCGACGGCCTTGAAGGGCCGGTCGATGGTGAAGCGGTGGCTGTCGCCATGGACCAGCAGCACCGGCTTGCCCCAGGCCTGCGCGGCCGGCAGCAGCGTGCCCTCGAACAGGCTGCTGAAGCCGCTGTGCGTGGGCCAGTCGGTCCAGGCGCTGCGGCTCTCCAGCGGATCGGCCTGCATGGCCAGCACCACGGCGCGGGCATTGATGGCGCGGGCGCGGTCAAAGGCGGCGCGTACCCAGGCCCGGTTGGCCTCGTCGCGGGCGAAGAATTCCTGCACCGCCTTGATGTCGCGGGCCTCGAAATTGTTGTTCGAGCCGATCACATGCAGGGTCACGAACAAGACGCCCTCGCGCTCGAAGCGCAGGTTTTCGCGGTACAGCGCGTAGGCCGGCTGCAGCTCACTCTGGCGTTCCACCGCCAAGGGTTTGGCGCCCAGCGTGCGTGGCGTGGCGAAGAACATCTCGCGCAGCTTGGCCAGGCGTTCAAGCGGGTCGTAGCCCCCGGCCTTGGGGCGGTGGCAGTCGGTCCATTCGTTGTCGCCCGGGGTGTAGACCAGCGCGCCGGCAAAGCTGTTGAAGAAGTTCAGCTGATTGCCGAACTCCTCATCGCTGCAAGGCGAGCCGCCACTCTTGAAATCGCCGACATGAATGGTGAAGCTCGGCTGCACGGCATTGATCTGTTTGATCAGCTGCGCATAGGCCGGGTAGGCCTGCTCGCGGGCGCCGTAGGGCATGTCGCCGATGGCGATGAATTCGAAGGGCGCGGCCTGGGCCGCGCCGAGCGCGACGGCGGAAAGCACAGTGGCCAGCAGGCGGCGTGGCAGCTTCATGTCAGGGCTCCGGTTTCTGGGTGTTCGGTGCGCGGCTCGCGCGGGCCGCGCAGATCGATGACGACGGTATGGGCGGTCTTGTCCTGGATGGCCTGCCGGTTCGGATCCCAGAGCAGTTGGATGAAGCCCAGTCCGCCGGTGGCCATGCCGGCGGCATAGCCGCCATAGCGCTTGAGCGCCTGCAGCACCGTCATCGGTTTGTTGGTCAACTCGCGCACCTGCAGGCCCATCAGCCTCTTGCCCAGCGTCTGCCCGGGCCACAGCACCGGCAGCAGCGAGAAGTAGACGATGGCCCAGCCGAAGCCGGTGCCGATGTCGTCGGCCATTTGATGCAACTGCTGGCGCAGATTGAAGCCGCGATGCTTGCGCGCCGCCTTCAGCTCGGCTTCCAACTGCTCGACGCGAGCTTCCAGCGCCTCGGTGGCGGCTGCGCCGGCGGTCTCGGCGGCGACCTCAGCGCTGGTCTCGGCCTCGGAAGCCGCAGGGTCTGCCTTGACGCCCTCCTGGGCCACGCTGGCGGGCTTGCCGCTGTCGCGACGCACCGCACCGCTGCCGTGCCACTCGTCCCAGGCGGCCACACCGCCCAACAGGCCACTGAGCACGACGATCACCCAGCCCGCCTTGCGCCAGCGCTGACCCAGGCCGGCGCTCAAGCGCGGCACGGCCAGCACCAGGGCCAGCCCACCGGCCAGCAGCAGGAAGAAGTTGCCGAAGGGGCTGAGCACACCGATCACAGCCAGGTCGATCAGCATCGCCAGCCCGCGACGCTTGGGCGTGGCCAGCGGCTGGCCCAGCAGCGCCGGCGCGACATTCAGTTCGTCCGGGCTGACCCAGGCTTGGCGTTGGCGAAGAGTAGAGAGTGGAAATTTCATGGTGAACCAAACACAAGCGGCGACTGTAGCGCCTGCCACGATCCGGCGCAGACTCAGAACTCGGCATACAGGCGCACAGCGTACGCACTGAGCGGGCGGCGACGGCTCGATGACAGCGCTCAATCCAGCGCCGAGAAAACGACGCTGGCGCGCAGGCCGCGGCCATCGGCGCCTTCGTCCAGCACCAGCCGCGCGTGCATCAGATCGGCATAGCGGCGCACGATGGACAGGCCCAGGCCGGCGCCCTCGCCGAGCTGGTGGGCGGCCGGGCCCTGCTGCCAGCGGTGCATCAGGCCCTGGCGCTGCGTCACCGGTATGCCGGGGCCTTGGTCGCTGACGCTGAGCCAGATTTCGCCGGCTACCCGCTGCAGGTCGACGCTGAGCGGGCTGAGTGGGCTGGGCAGCGCCCGCGGCGCGGCGCCTTCAGCCACGCCCATGCGGCCATAGCGCAGCGCGTTGTCGAGCAGATTGCCCAGCAGCCCCTCGAGCAGCGCACGATCGGCGCGCACCCAGACCGGCTCGTCCAGCCCGCTGGCGCCCAGTGCCATGCCGGCCCGGTCGGCCAGCGGCAGATAGCGCAGCAGCAGCTCGCGCACCAGCTCATCGAGCCGCAATCGCTGCAGCGGCACCGCGCTGCCGGCCTCGTTGGCCAGCGCCAGCGCCAGCAGCTGATCGACCAGATGGCTGGCCCGCTGCTGGCTCAGCAGCACCGCCATCAGCTGCTCGCGCCACTGCGCCGGCTGCTGCTGGCTGAGCCCATATTCGGCCGCGGCGCGCACGCCGGCCAGCGGCGTCTTCAGCTCGTGGGCCACATTGCCGGCAAATTCACGCTGCGCCGCCACGCCGGCCGCCACCCGCGCCAGCAGCGCATCAATGGCCTCGCTGAGGCCCTGCACATCGCGGCTGCCGGCCTGCTCCAGCAGACCCGCGGGCAGTGGCGCGAGATCGGCCGCATCGCGCTGGCCGAGCTGCTGGCGCAATCGCTTGAGCGGCTGCAGATCGTCGCGTATCACGCGGCGCAGCCAGAGCGCCAAAGCCAGCAGCAGCAGTGCCTGCGGAATCACCGAGAACAGCACCAACTGGTTCAGCAGCGCCTTGCGGCTGCTGGTGGTCAAGGCAACGATGATGTGCACCGGTGCCGGCTGCTGGCGCGCCAGCACGACGGCGCGCAGATCGCGGCCCTCGAAGCGCAGATCGACGAACTGCACCTCGCCATCGCTCGCGTCGTAGCGGGCCGGCAGCCGCAGCCCCGTATGGCCGGCGACGAGCTGCTGCCGCGCATCGAGCACGGTGAAGAAGACCTGCTCACTCTGGTCATAGAGCACGGTGCGCAGATCGCTGTCGCTGATCTGCAGCTGCAGCTGCCCTTGCTGACCTTTCAGATGCGCGGCCAGCAGCAGGGCATCGTCCAGCATCGAGCGGTCAAAGGCGCGCTGGGTGAAGTAGGACGAAATGCCCAGTGCCACGCCGCTGCCCAGGGCCCAGGTCAGCAGCAGCGGACCCATCACATGGCGCAGCAGGCGCGAGCGCAGCGAGGGCCGGCGCGCCGCGGTCGCGGGCAGCGGCGCCTGCTCGCTATCGGCAAAGCCCGGCGCGGATGAAGGCGGCCGCTTCACGCCTGCACTTCGATCAAATAGCCCAGGCCGCGCAGCGTGCGGATGCCGGCACCGCTGCCCTGCAGCTTCTTGCGCAGCCGCGACACGAACACCTCCAGCGCATTGGCGCCCAGGGCCACGTCGAAGTCGGACAGCTTGTCCGACAGGCTGGCCTTGTTGACGACGCGGCCCGGCGGCGTCATCAGCTCCCACAGCACCGCATGCTCGCGGGCCGGTAGTGCCAGCTCCTGGCCGGCGATGAAGAAGCGCCGGGTGCGTCGGTCCAGCAGCAGCTCACCCAGCTGTACCCGGTCGTCCAGATCGAGCCGGCGGCGCACGATGGCGCGCAGCCGCGCCTCGACCTCGGCCAGCTCGAAGGGCTTGCCCAGATAGTCGTCGGCCCCGGCATCGAGGCCGGCGATGCGCTCCTCGGTGCGGTTGCGCGCGGTCAGCACCAGCACCGGCGTGCGATCGCCGCGCTGGCGGGCCTCGCGCAGGGCCTGCAGGCCATTGCCATCGGGCAGGCTCAGGTCCAGGAGCACGGCATCGACCGGCTGGATGCGCCACAGATAGCGCGCCTGCTCCAGCGTCTCGGCCGCATCGACCAGATGGCCGGCCTCTGCCAGGCTGCTCCGCATGATCTGGGCCAGCGTGGGATCGTCTTCGACAAGCAGGATGCGCATGGCCGCCACGGTAGCGCAAAAGCGCCTGGCGGGCTGCCTCAGTCGTCGTGCTCCACGCACTCCGGGCTGTCGCAGATCAGGCCGACGGCCAGCATCGCGTCGAGCAGTGCTTCACGCCATCCCTCGGCCTCTGCTGGCGCTTGCGGCTCGGCCTGGGTCCGAGGGGCAGGGTTGAGTGCAGTCAGTGGGCGCACCGACTCTTGGCGAGGCGCAGGCGCCACGCGCGCGCGCTCTGTCACCACAGCCATCGCTTCTTCAGCGCTGATGAGCGGCTGAGCCTGCAGCGCGAACAGCGCCATCAGGCACGCTGCGCAAAGCATGGCTGATCGGGTTCTCATCGCTGTCCTTCCTGCTGCTGGCTGCCCTCGGCAACCGTGGCGCTGATTCTAGGAAGCGAGCCCAGAAACGATTGCAAAGAATTGCTTCTGTGGCGTCAAAGGTAGACGAAGTGACGCCGCAAGCCGAGAAGAGACGAGAAGCACCGTCGACCGTCGAGCCGCTAAAATCGGTGCCCTGCCGTACACCCTTGGGCGATCAACACGCCCCGCCAGCACCATGATTCGCATCACCGAACTGCGCCTGCCCTTGGACCATGCCGAGGACGCGCTGCGCCCGGCCATCCTGGCCCGGCTGGGCCTGAAGAGCGCCCAGCTGCAAGACTTCCACATCTTCAAGCGCGGCTACGACGCCCGCAAGAAGACGGCCATCACGCTGATCTACACGATCGACTGCACGCTGGCCGACGCCGACGACGAGGCCGCGCTCTTGCAGCGCTTGGCCGGTGACGCCCATGTGCGCGTGACGCCGGACACGGCCTACAAGTTCGTCGGCCACGCGCCGGCCGACTTCTATGCGACGGACACCCACCATCGCCCGCTGGTCATCGGCTTCGGCCCCTGCGGCATCTTCGCCGCGCTGATCCTGGCGCAGATGGGCTTGCGGCCCATCGTGCTGGAACGCGGTAAGACGGTGCGCCAGCGCACCAAGGACACCTGGGGCCTGTGGCGCGAGCAAAAGCTGAACCCTGAATCGAATGTGCAGTTCGGCGAGGGCGGTGCCGGCACCTTCTCCGACGGCAAGCTGTGGAGCCAGATTTCCGACCCGCGCCACCTGACCCGCAAGGTGCTGACCGAGTTCGTCAAGGCCGGCGCGCCGGAAGAGATTCTGTTCGTCAGCAAGCCGCATATCGGCACCTTCCGCCTGGTCAGCATGGTCGAGAAGATCCGCCATGACATCGAGGCGCTGGGCGGCGAGATCCGCTTCGAGCAGCGCGTCACCGATCTGTTGATCGAGCGCGACGGTGAGGGCCAGCTGCATGCCCGCGGCGTGACGCTCGCCAGCGGCGAGCAGCTGCGCAGCGATCACATCGTCATCGCGCTGGGCCACAGCGCCCGCGACACCTTCACGATGCTGCACGAGCGCGGCGTCTTCATGGAGGCCAAGCCCTTCTCGATCGGCTACCGCATCGAGCATCCGCAGGGCGTGATCGACCGCGCCCGCTTCGGCCCCAATGCCGGCAACCCCATCCTCGGCGCGGCCGACTACAAGCTGGTCCACCACGCCAGCAACGGTCGCTCGGTCTACAGCTTCTGCATGTGCCCCGGCGGCACCGTGGTGGCGGCCACCTCGGAGCCCGAGCGCGTGGTCACCAATGGCATGAGCCAGTACTCGCGCAATGAGCGCAATGCCAATGCCGGCATCGTCGTCGGCATCAACCCCGAGGACTACCGGCAGGATGGCAAGCGCGATGGCAGCAAGGTGAGCCCGCTGGACGGCATGGCTTTTCAGCGCATCTGGGAATCGCGTGCCTACGAGCTCGGCGGTGGCGGCTATCTGGCGCCCGGCGCCCTGGTCGGCGATTTCATCAAGCGCCAGAAGAGCAGCGCGCTGGGCAGCGTCGAGCCGAGCTACAAGCCCGGCGTGCAGCTGACCGATCTGCAGCAACAAGGCCGCGGCAGCCTGCCCGACTATTGCCTCGACGCGATCCGCGAGGCCCTGCCCGCCTTCGGCCGCCAGATTCGCGGCTTCGACATGAACGACGCGGTGCTGACCGGCGTCGAGACCCGCACCTCCTCGCCGCTGCGTGTGACCCGTGGCCGCGACTACCAGAGCCTCAATGTGCGCGGCCTGTTCCCGGCCGGTGAAGGCGCGGGCTATGCCGGCGGCATCATGTCGGCCGGCGTGGACGGCATCGAGGTCGCCGAGGCGCTGGGGCGCGATCTGCTCGGGCAGGGCTGATCAGCCGCGCGTCCAGGCCAGCTGCAGGCTGACGAAATCCGCCATTGCCGCGCGCAGGCCCTCGGCCAGCGCGGCCGGTTCACCGAGCTGTTGCAGCGCCAGCGCAGCGGCCTCCAGCGTTGACAGCTGGTGCGCCGCCGGCGCGCGGCGCAGCGGGGCATAGAGTGGCGCCGCGGCGCTGTCGATTTGCAGCGGCAGCCGGGGCAGCTGCTGCAGCCAGTGGTTCTCATGCAGCAGGCGCAGGCTCTTGCGCCAGGTGGCATCCAGCAGCACCAGGCGCAGTGTGGCCGGATCGGCGAGCCGCTCGGGCTGCAGCGGCGGGGTCAGGTCTTGCGGACCGGCGCTTGGTGGGTAAAGCAGCAGCGTGTAGCGACCCTCATCGGGCGGCGGCTCGAACTGCTTGCCCACCTGCAGCGTGCAGCGGCTCAGGCAGCGCTTGAGCAGGGCGGCCGTGCCCTTGGCCTCTGTCGCTTCCTGCGGATGCTGCAGGATCAGCAGCTCGACACGGTTATCCAGCGGCCGTACGCAGGCGCACAGGCAGGCGCGAAGCGGTCGTTCGCAACCTGGGCATTGCACTCGCCGGGTGGAGCTACTGGGTGCGCTGGCTGGCATGCGGTCGAAAGCAGGAGAGAGCGACGCCGAAGGTCAATAGCGGCTCACATCTATCGCCCAGCGCATGGCAAGCACCCGTGCACAGCCGCCATAAGGTGAGACAGAGTGAGGGCGCGAAGAACCTATCGTCATCGAATCGAGGTGGGCATTGGCTACAGTGCGCTCACTATGACAGCAATCCCGCCGACGCCTCGCACCAGCCCCGTTGAAGACAGCACAGGGTCAGGTCTTGACCAGGCACCGCCCGCGCCCACGTTCTGGCAGGCCCTGGCCTTCTGGCTGAAGCTGGGTTTCATCAGCTTTGGCGGCCCGGCCGGCCAGATCGCGGTGATGCACACCGAGCTGGTCGAGCGGCGGCGCTGGATCAGCGAGCGGCGCTTTCTGCACGCCTTGAACTACTGCATGGTGCTGCCCGGCCCGGAAGCACAGCAGCTGGCCACCTATATCGGCTGGCTGATGCACCGCAGCTGGGGCGGCATCGTGGCCGGCGCGCTGTTCGTGCTGCCCTCGCTGGCCATC
This sequence comes from Roseateles aquae, assembly GCF_032337115.1. Taxonomy (NCBI): domain Bacteria; kingdom Pseudomonadati; phylum Pseudomonadota; class Betaproteobacteria; order Burkholderiales; family Sphaerotilaceae; genus Roseateles; species Roseateles aquae. Next base: position 75,813 of record NZ_JAVXZY010000012.1, on the reverse strand, counting down.
CTCATCCTGCTGTCCTGGATCTACATCGCCTTTGGCCAGCAGCCGCTGGTGGCCGGGCTGTTCTTTGGCATCAAGCCAGCGGTGACGGCCATCGTAGTGCAGGCCGCCCATCGGATCGGCTCGCGGGCACTGAAGAACCGCTGGCTGTGGCTGATTGCTGGCGCCTCATTGGCGGCCAATACGCTGCTGGGTATCGGCTTTCCGCTGATCGTCGCCGCCGCAGCCTTGATCGGCCTGGCCGGCGCGCGGCTCGCGCCGGCGGTGTTCAGCGCGGGCGGCGCTGGCCATGGCGGCGCGGCACTGAAAACTTACGGCGCCGCGGTGATCGACGACCACACGCCCAGCCCACCCCATGCCCGCTTCAGCGTGCCGCGGCTGGCGCAGGTGCTGGTCATCGGCGGCCTGCTCTGGCTGCTGCCGATGGCCGCCTTGCGCCTGGGCCTGGGCGAAGGCAATGCCCTGACGCAGATGGCCTGGTTCTTCACCAAGGCGGCGCTACTGACCTTTGGCGGCGCCTACGCGGTGCTGCCCTATGTCTACCAGGGGGCGGTGCTGCAGCAGGGCTGGCTGAGCGCGCCGCAGATGATGGACGGCCTGGCGCTGGGCGAGACGACGCCGGGCCCGCTGATCATGGTGGTGGCCTTCGTTGGCTATGTGGGCGCCTACCAGCATCCGCTGGCGGCCGGCTTCGCGCCCGATCAAGCGGCGCTGGCCGGCGCGGTGGCCGCGGCACTGGTGACCTGGTTCACCTTCCTGCCGTCCTTCATCTTCATCCTGGCCGGCGGCCCGCTGGTCGAGGCCACCCACCAGGACCTGAAGTTCACCGCGCCGCTGACGGCGATCACCGCCGCGGTCGTCGGCGTCATCATCAGCCTGGCGCTGTTCTTCGCCTACCACCTGCTGTGGCCAACGGGCTTTGGCGGCCGCTTCGAGCTTGTCTCCGCCGCCATCGCGCTGGCCGCTGCCATCGCGCTGCTGCGCTTCAAGCGCGGCGTGATGGAGGTGATTGCGGTAGCGGCGCTGCTGGGGCTGGCGCTTCGGTACTGAACTCAGGTGGGGCTGTCCATGATTTCTCATCTCCCCCTGGGGGCGCCGATTTCGACCGGGCCTTCGCCCTCTGCGCGGCCCTTTGCCCCTGGCTGCTAGCGCCTGTTAGGACGAAGCCCGCCTGATGCGTCACCGCACCAATCGCCGTGAACGAAGCGCAGAAGGAAGTCGGGGTCACTGCCCCGGCAAGGCGTCGCAACGACGTACCCGGCGATTGTCGGATCAAGGAGCGGCATGCACACTCAGCCCGGCTCGAACGCCAGCCAGTTCAGCTTCCAGCCAGGCTCCAGCGATAGCAAGCGCAGCTGATGACGCCCGGCCGGGAGTTCCACGATCGGCCCCGCAAAGCCTTGCCATTTGCGACTGCCGCCGGTGGCCGCAAAGGCCTGCGTGGCCAGCGGTTGTCCGTCAAGGCTGAGGCTCAGACCCGCGTTGGCATTCAAGGTGGCGGCGCGAAAGCTCAGGCGGTAGCGGCCGGCCGTCTTGACCTCGATGCTGTACTCGGCCCAGGCATCCTTAGGCACGCCGGCTGGTCCGGTAATGTTCAGACCGGCCTGCGCTTCATCGGCGTCCTCCATCGCGGCAATCGTGCCCACGGCCACATCGGCCATCGCATTGAAGTCCTCGGCCTGGACGCGGCCGGGCAGCACATGGACCAGATCCGCCGTGCTGACGACGGCGCTGCGCTCGCTGAGGCGATCACGATTGAAGGCCATCACCGCATAGCTGTGCTTGCGAGCCGGCGCCGTCTCGTCGACATAACGCCCGCCTTGAACGTCATTGGCGATCGTCTCCAACTCGCCGCCTGCACTGTGGCTGCGCAGCACGCGGTAGCCGAGCAGGCCTGCCTGCGCCGACGCCTGCCATCGCAGTTCGATGCGACCATCGGCAGCGTTGCTCAGCGTCAGGCCGGCTGGCGCTGCCGGAAAGGGCAGCCGAGCGGCGCGGCGCTGGCGTTCTGCCTGCTGTGCCGCGGCCAGCTCTCGCTCGAAGGCCGGCGTGCCCATGGCCGCCTGGCCATCGGCAGCCCCATCGAGCGCCAGGCGGAAGCCTTCTATGCCTCCGACGGCATCGTCGGGTCGGTAGTCACGGGTGCGCAGATCGGCGCCGCGCCAATGCCAGGCGCCACCGCGCAGCGCATGGATCGCGCATTCCGGTGTCTGCAGCGCTCGACCATCACTGGGCGCGTCCTCATAGCCCGGCTTCCAGCAGTCCTGCAGATACTCGGCCACATTGCCTATCATGTCGTGCAGCCCCCAGGGGTTGGCCTCGTACATGCCCACCACCGTCGCGAAGCCGGCACCGTCGTCGCACTGCTCGACACCGCCCATATAGCTCAGGTAGGTGGCACCAAGGCGTTTCATTGCGGCGGACTCGCCCTCGCGGTCTGACACATTCCCATGCCTGCAGACGACCGGCTTTGCGGCGTTTTCCTCGAAGTAGTACTTGCCGACGCTGCCCGCTCTTGCGGCGTACTCCCACTCAGCTTCGCTGGGCAGGCGATAGGGCTTGCCCGTCTCGCTGGCGAGCCACTTCGCATAGGCATTAGCGGCCGCCCAGCCAACGCAGACGACGGGCTGGAAGTCGCTGTCGGTCAAGGCATTCTTGTCCCAGGAGCCGGGTGTGGGGCCAGCGCTGAACCAGTTGTTCGTTGGCTCATGGATGCATTGCTGCGGCGCCTGATAGCCGGTGGCGGCGATGAACTGGCGAAACTCTCGGACCGTGACTTCGTACTTGCCCAGGCTGAAAGGCTTCAGGCGAACCGAGTGCACCGGCAGCGATTCGGCATCAATCGCATCTTCCTGCCCATAGCGCGGGCTGCCGCCCATGCGCAGCTCGCCGGCAGGGATGCTGCGCATCGGTGGCTCGATCAAGGCGACAGCGGCAGCGCGGGCCGGCAGCTGAACTGCCGTGGCGCCTGCGCATGCGCAGGCCAGAGCAAGGGCGGAGAACTTCAGAGTAGGTGAGAGCATCGGTGAGCGGCATAGCGGGTGGCGAAACGCCCTTCGCGCCTGGGCGGCAGGGCTGCGATCCACTTGACCAGGTGGCCAAGCTGCGCGAATTCTGTGAAAACGGCGCATGCGCTGCTGGGCTCAAGCGACGAGTTCCGGATGCGCCGGCACCAATCACGACAGGCGCGGACGAATCTGCCGCTGCACCGCGTCCGGCCGAAAGCCAGGCTGCGGTCCAAATGCAAAAAAGCCCGCCCTGCCCCGGTGAGGAACAGGTCGGGCGTGCTCTGACGCCAGAGCAAGCGAGGGCTGGAGCGCCTCGCGAGGAGGCGGCTCACGGGCCATCGAGGAGACAAATGGTCTGGGGTCTGGGGCTGGCGATCAGCGGCCGGGCGTGTAGATCTGATCGAACACGCCGCCGTCGTCGAAATGGGTCTTCTGCGCCAGGCGCCAGCCGCCGAACAGCTCGTCGATGGTGAACAGCTTCACCGGCGCGAATTGCTTGGCGTATTGCGTGGCGATCTTCGGGTCGCGCGGACGGTAGTAGTTCTTGGCCGCGATGGTCTGGCCTTCGGGGCTGTAGAGGTATTCCAGATAGGCCTGGGCCTGCTTGCGGGTGCCCTTCTTGTCGACGTTCTTGTCGACCACGGCCACCGGCGGCTCGGCCAGCACCGACAGACTGGGCGTGACGATCTCGAACTTGTCCGGGCCCAGCTCCTTAACCGCCAGATAGGCCTCGTTCTCCCAGGCGATCAGCACGTCTCCGATGCCGCGCTCGACGAAGGTGGTGGTCGAGCCGCGAGCGCCGGAGTCCAGCACCTTGGTGTTGGCATAGATGCGCTTGACGAAGGCCTTGGCCGAGTCGGCAGTGCCGCCGGGCTGCTTCAAGGCGAAGCCCCAGGCCGCCAGATAGTTCCAGCGCGCGCCGCCCGAGGTCTTGGGATTGGGCGTGATCACATCGATGCCCGAGCGGGCCAGATCGGGCCAGTTCGTGATGTGCTTGGGATTGCCCTTGCGGACCAGGAAGACGATGGTCGAGGTGTAGGGGCTGGCATTGTTGGGCAGGCGCTTCTGCCAATCGGCCGGGATCAGCTTGCCGTTGTCGTGCAGGGCATCGAGGTCGTAGGCCAGCGCCAGCGTGACGACATCGGCGTCCAGGCCGTCGATCACCGAACGGGCCTGCTTGCCCGAACCGCCATGCGACTGCTTGACCGTCACCGTCTCGCCGGTCTTGGCCTTCCAGTGCTCGGCGAAGGCGGCATTGAAGTCTTGATACAGCTCGCGCGTCGGGTCATAGGACACATTGAGCAGATTGACCTGCTGGGCCTGCGCCAGCGAAGCGCCCAGCAGCAGCGCGGCGACAGAGATCAGGGACAGGGTGCGACGAATGGGGTTCACGATGTTCCGATGCATGGCAGTAGGGGATGAACCGCACTGTAGACAGCGCCTCGCGCCCCGTGAACCAATTACTTCTGCAATGCTTAGCAAGAGTTTTGCATCAGAAACCGCATAGCCGGTGGCCGTGCAAACAGGCCCCGCCTCGACCCGCAGCGGGGCCAGGACAGGGCCTGCAAGACCAGACGGCCGTTCAGCCGGCGATCACAGCACCCGGTTGTATTCCAGCCAGAACTGGCGACCGTGCGGCAGGTAGTAGCCGACCGGGTAATAGGGCCAGGTGGCGGACGGGTCCTTGCGGATGTCGCCGAACAGGTTGTTGACGATCAGGCTCACGCTGTTCTTCTTGTTGAACTGATAGCCGGTGCTGAGGTTGAAGTTCCAGTACGGGCCGACCCAATCCTTCTTGTCCTCGCTGGAGAGCTTGCCGTTGCGCTGGCCGGTCAGCGTGTGGTTCCAGGCGCCGTGCTGCCAGCTCAGCGTGGTGATCAGCTTGCTGGGCCAATCGCTGAAGTCGTGCGTGCCGACCTGGTTGGCGCCAACGTCGCCATCGAACTGCGCATAGTGGTAGGCCTGCACCCGGGTGTACTTGGCGGTGGCGCCGAAGCTGCCCCAGTCGGCCGTCTTCCAGCCGTACTTGGCCGAGATGTCGAAGCCGTGGGTGCTCTGGCGCGCGGCGTTGATCGGGTTGGTGGCGATCTCGATCACCTCACCCGGCTTGACCACGGCATCGGCCGGGTTGCGGCGCACGCGGCGCACGGCGTCCACACAGCTCGGCGAGCCGGCATCCTGCTTGCCTGTGCGGCACTCGGCCTCGTCGCGCAGGATCTTGTCGGAATCCAGATCGGTGACCAGATCCTTGATCGCGATCTTCCACAGATCGACGCTGATGTCGAACTGCTGGCTGGGCGACCAGACCAGGCCCAGGCCCCAGGACTTGCCCTTTTCCGACTTCAGATCGCGCGAGCCGGTCTTGACGTAGTTGAAGCCCGGCGAGAGGTCGACGAACTCGCAGGTGTCCAGCGGCTGGCCGGCCTGCGCGCAGCGGTAGTAGTCGCTCGACGAAGCGTAGTAGCCGCGGCTCTCGGCGGTGAAGATATAGCTCATGTCCGGCGCGCGGAAGCTGCTCGCGTGGTGGGCGCGCAGCAGCAGCTCGTTCGTCGGGCGGAACTCCAGGCCGGTGTTGTAGGTCAGCGCGCCATCGCTGCGGCCGGCAAAGCGGTAGCCGTCGTAGCGGGTGGCCAGCGTGGCGGTCAGCTGCTTGGTGAACGGGGCGTTGAGCTCAGCGCCCAGTGCGTAGCGGCTGCGTGAGCCGCTGACCTCGGCCTGCTGCGTGGTGTTGTAGAACACCCCTTGGCCCAGGCGCGGATCGGCCCGATTGCTGAAGCCCTGGCTGCCGGCTTCGGCCAGCAGCGCCGCCCGCAGCGGGCCACCGGCCAGCTGGCTCAGCTCGCCGCTGGCGTTCAGCGACAGGTTGTGCGTCCAGGCCTTGTTGTGGCCGACGCTGGTGCCGGCAATGCTGTCGAACTCGGCCGGTGTCAGCGCGCTGTAGAGCCGCTTGGCATCGGCCGCGTAGATGGGAATGCCCTTGGCGTCGACGCCTTGCTGCTTGCCGAGGAAGAACTCGTCGACATTGGCCAACAGACGCGGCGTGTGGGTGTCGTTCTGATAGACCGAGGTGTTGAACACCGCCTCGAAGTTCCAGCCGGCCCCCAGCTCGCCGCGCGCGCCCAGCGCCAGGTTGTGCCAGACGTCGCGCCATTCGCGGTTGAAGCGCGCCGCGCCGCCGATTTCCTCGGGCGCGATGCGGCGCGACCAGATCTCCAGCTTGCCGCTATTGCTGTTGCGGAAGTAGCCGGGGCCGGCCGCGGCCGAGGTCCAGGCCGGGCCGCGGGTATTGTTCTCGGTGCTGTTGAAGCCCAAGAGGCCTTCGGCGAACAGCTCGATGGCCGGCGACAGCTCGTAGTTCAGCACCGCCGCGAAATTGCTGCTGGTGTTGCCGGTCTGCGTGGTCCAGTAGCTTGGCGAGGTGCGGCCGCTGCCGCAGAAGCTGCCGGCCTTGGCCGTGGCCGGCGCCAGCGAGCCCTCAAACAGCCCGGCATTGGCCTCGCAGCTGCCGGCCGGCGGGGCGATGTATTTGTTGCTGGCCGCATCCTTGCGGCCGAACACCACGCCTGGCGCCGCGCCCTTGAGCGTGTTGTCGGCCATGAAGTCGCGCTGGCGGCTCCAGATCGGCTGGCGCGCGCTCAGCTCCACGCCCCAGACGCCACTCAACTTCTCGCCCTGCAGGCCGCCGCTGAGCTGGGCCCGCAGGTTCTCGCCGCCGCCCAGCTGGGTGCCGCCGCCCTTGATGTTGAGGGTCAGGTCTTGCGCCTGCTTCTTCAGGATGATGTTGACGACGCCGGCAATCGCGTCCGAACCATAGATGGCCGAGGCGCCGCCGTTGAGGATCTCGATGCGGTCGATCAGCGCCGAGGGGATGTTGGCCGTGTTGACGAAGTTGACCGAGCCCTCGTAGGCGGTCGGATAGTCGGCGATGCGCCGGCCATTGATCAGCGTCAGTGTGTGGTTGGGGCCCAGGCCGCGCAGGCTGATCGCGTTGGCCGCCGGCGTGAAGGTGTTGCCGAAGTCTTCACCCTGGGTGAAACCGGTGTTCTCGGTCAGTGCATTCAGCGCGTCAGCGACGTTCTTGTAGCCAAGCTTGTCCAGGTCTTCGCTCTTGATCACGGTCACCGAGTTGGGCCCCTCGGCCCGTGCCCGCGAGATCCGCGAACCGGTCACGACGACCTGTTCCAGGGACTTGGCGGCCGCCGTGCCGCCCTCGGCCGCTGCGGGGGTTTGGGCCAGGGCCGCCTGCGGCAGCGCGTAAGCCAGGCTCAGGGCCAGCGCGAGCGGCGCCAGCCTGTTCGGGAACAGGGTCTGCATCTTGAGAGATTCCTTGTGGGGGTGGGCGGGGCCGCAGCCCAGCGTGTTGCCGGGCGGGCCTGCGAGGCCGGGCGTTGTGCTCGCCGGCGACGTCATGGGCGCTACTCTAGGGATACCACTTAGATGCCGGAAGCAAGAATTGGTGATTTGCTTATGAAGCCGCTGCCACTTGACTCATATCGAAACAACTCAGGCGCGCGGCCCGGCGCTGGCGGATGGGGGTACTCAGCGCAGGGGCAGCGGCGATGTTGCGGTAGTTGGCATCAACGGCTTGGCCGCCATCAGGCCGCCTGGGCAAACGGTGTGCGGATGTCGCTGAGGAATTGCTGGGCGCGCGGGTGCTGCGGGCGGTTGAAGAACTCGGCCGGCGTCGCGCGTTCCAGCACCTGGCCGGCGTCCATGAACAGCACGCGGTCGGCCACCTCGCGGGCAAAGCCCATCTCGTGAGTGACGCAGACCATGGTCATGCCCTCGGCGGCCAGGTCCTTCATCACCGCCAGCACCTCGCCGACCATCTCCGGGTCCAGCGCGCTGGTCGGTTCGTCGAACAGCATCACCGGCGGCTGCATGGCCAGCGCGCGGGCAATCGCCACGCGCTGCTGCTGGCCGCCGGAGAGCTGGGCCGGCAGCGCATCGGCCTTGTGGCCCAGCCCGACCCGGCGCAGCAGGGCCAGCGATTGCTCATGGGCCTGCTCGCGCGTGAGGCCGCGCAGCTGGCGCGGCGCCAGGCTGCAGTTGTCCAGCGCACTCAGATGCGGGAACAGATTGAACTGCTGGAACACAAAGCCGATGCCGGAGCGAAAGGCGTTGACGTCCAGGCCGGGGCGATGAATGTCCTGGCCATCGAGCAGGATGCGGCCCGAGTGGATGGGCTCCAGCCGGTTGATCGTGCGAATCAGCGTGCTCTTGCCCGAACCTGAGGGCCCGCAGACAACGACGACCTCGCCGCGCTGGATCTGTTCATTGATGTCGGTCAGCGCGGCGTAGCTGCCGTAGCGTTTGTTGACGCGGTCAAAGCGAATCATTGGGGGGCTAGGCCTTGTGGTGAAGGGACGGGCGAGCCGGCATCGCTGCGCTCGGGCAGCGGACGCGGCGCGGCATTCAGCCGGCGCTCCAGCGCATAGGCCAGCCGCGACAGGCCGAAGCAGAGGATGAAGTAGCTGCCGGCCAGCGTCAGATACACCTCCATCGGCTTGACCAGCACCTGGGCATTGATCTGGTTGGCGATATAGGACAGCTCCGACAGGCCGATGATGGTGCCCAGCGAGGTTTCCTTGATCGTCGAGATGAACTGGTTGACCAGCGAGGGCAGCATATGGCGCAGCGCCTGCGGCAGCAGCACCAGGCGCAAGGCCCGCCACCAACTCAGGCCCAGCGAGCGGGCCGCTTCCATCTGGCCCTTGGGCAGCGCCTGCAGGCCGGCACGAACAATCTCGGCCAGGTAGGCCGCATCGAAGAGCACCAGGGCCGCCAGCATGGTGCTGAACTGATCGGTCTTGTGCCCGGTGACGCTGGGCAGAAAGAAGTAGGCCCAGAACACCACCATCAGCAGCGGCGTGCCGCGCACCACAAACACCAGGCCGGTGACCGGCAGGCGCAGCCAGGCCAGCGGGCTGACCCGCGCCACGCCCAGCAGCACGCCCAGCGGCAGCGCCAGCAAGAGCCCCAGCGTGGCCAGCACCAAGGTCAAGGCCAGTCCACCCAGCGGGCCCTTGGGGTATTGGCCGATCAGGAAGTACAGCCAGTAGGTATCGATCAGTTCAAGCATCGTTGCAGCTCCTCAGCTCGCCACGCGCAGCGGATAGCGCCATTGGTAGAGCTGGGCCAGTGCGGTGATCAGCAGCGAAATGCTCAGATAGCCGGCCGTCACCAGTGCAAAGGTCTCGAAGCCGCGGAAGCTGGCGGTCTCGACCCGCTGAGCCTGGTACATCAGCTCGGCCGCGCCGATCACGGTGGCGATGCTGGTGTTCTTCCACAGGTTCAGCGTCTGCGAGATCAGCGGCGGCACCGTGATGCGAAGCGACTGCGGCAGGATCACCAGGCGCATGCTTTGCAGAAAGCCGAAGCCCAGCGCGCGCGCCGCCTCCAGCTGCGTATGAGGCACGGCACGCAGGCCGGAGCGGATGTCCTCGGCCATGTAGGCGGCGGTGTAGATGGTCAGTGCAATCACCGCGGCAGCGGCCTCGATATTGCCGCCGTAAAGCCAGGCCTTGAGGCCCTGCGGCAAGGCCTCCGGCGCCGCGAAGTACCAGAACAGCATGTGCACCAGCAGCGGCACGCTGCGCACCCCTTCGACATAGGCAAAGCCCAGCGCCCGCGCCAGCCGCGACGGGGCCAGGCGCAGTAGCGCGATGGCGGTGGCCAGCGGCAGCGCGGCCAGCAGCGTCAGCCCGCTGAGCTGCAGCGAGACCAGCAGGCCGCTGAGCAGCCAGTCACGGTACTGGCCCTGCAGCAGCAGCGTGAAGTCGAGATGGGGCATGGGGCAGGGGATAGCGTGAAAAACGCCCCAATCGATCGACTGAGGCGTGGGGGCGTCTCGCTAGAGACGCCGGTGCATTGGTGTGAATCTGGTGTCGAGGATCAGTCGCTCATGGCTGGATCGTGATCAGCCCTCCACCTTGTCGCTGTCGATCTTGAACGTGCGGCTGGGGAACTTCAGCTTGGTCGCCGGGCCGTACCACTTGACGAAGAGCTTCTCGGCCTCGCCGCCCTTTTCCAGCTCGCGCAGCACGCCGTCGATCAGTGCCTTGAACTTGCTCTCGCCCTTCTTGATGCCCAGTGCCAGCGGCTCGACGCTGAGGTTCTGCGGCAGGATGGTGTACTGCGCTTGGGCGGCGCCCAGCTTGGCATGCTGGTCCAAGAGCGAGACCTCATCGTTGACAAAGGCCACGCCCTTGCCCTGCTGCAGCGCCTGGAAGGCCTGCGGGCCGGTTTCAAAGGTCACCACGTCGACATTGGGCACCGCCTTGCGGATGTTCGGCTCCTGCGTACCGCCCTTGATGGTGACGACCTTCTTGCCGGCCAGATCGGCAACGTTCTTGATGCCGCTGTCGCTCTTGACCAGCACCTTCTGGCCGGTGACGAAGGTGGTCAGCGAGAAGTCGATCACCGCTTCGCGCTCCTTGTTGTGCGTCAGCGAAGCGGCCAGCAGGTCGACATGGCCTTGCTGCAGCTCGGGGATGCGAGCGGCCACGGCGAGCTGCTTGATCTGCAACTTGACGCCGATCTTCTTCGCGATGGCCTGGGCCAGATCGACCTCGTAGCCGATGATTTCGCGCGTCTTCGGGTCGATGAAGCTGTTCGGCTCGTCGGTGCCGAGCACGCCGACGACGAGTTCGCCCTTCTTCTTGATGTCGTCCAGCTGATCGGCGTGGGCAAGCCCCAAGCCCAGGAAGCTGGCGGTCAGGGCCAGCAGGCTGCTGGTAAGGAGGCGGCGATTCAGATGCATGGGAAGAACTCCTGGTTCGTGAAAGCTGATGACGGTGAATGCTAGGGTTAGCCCCAGGATCGACCAACGATCCGATCTGCATGTGCTTGCTCGTTTTATGCAGCAAAGCCGGCGCTTATATGCAGCCACCGAGTCGACGAAGCCGGGGTTCCGCGCCACCAGTCCATGCATCGACCGTCTGCGCACAAGCTCATGAGGAATTCACGCTTCGCCGCCGGCGAACCGAGCCTTAACGTGCGCGGTCGCGTTGCGCTGGGCGACAACCGCCCGTCGCGATTCACCTCTACACCAGCCGCCCACCCCTGCGGCTGCCTCATCGCAAGACCTCATCCATGACCGCTCGACTACCCCTGGAGCCGCGTCCCGCCGTGCTGGACCTGATCGGCAACACCCCGCTGCTGCCGGTGAACCGGCTGGACACCGGCCCCTGCCAGCTGTTCCTGAAGCTTGAATCCCACAACCCCGGCGGCTCGATCAAGGACCGCATCGGCCTGGCCATGATCGAAACCGCCGAACGCCAGGGCCTGCTGCAGCCAGGCGGCACCGTCGTCGAGGCCACCGCCGGCAACACCGGCCTGGGCCTGGCCCTGGTGGCGCGTGCCAAGGGCTACCAAGTGGCCCTGGTGGTGCCGGACAAGATGTCGGCCGAGAAGGTCTTGCAGCTCAAGGCCCTGGGCGCCCAGGTGCATCTGACCCGCTCCGACGTTGGCAAGGGCCATCCCGAGTACTACCAGGATGTCGCTGCGCGGCTGGTGCAGGAGATTCCTGGCGCCTGGTACGCCGACCAGTTCAACAACCCGGCCAACCCGCTGGCACATGAGACGACCACCGCGCCGGAGATCTGGCAGCAGACCGGCCACAGCCTGGATGCCATCGTCTGCGGCGTCGGCTCCGGTGGCACCATCACCGGCCTGTCGCGCTTCTTCCGCCGCGTGCAGCCAGGTGTGGAGATGGTGCTGGCCGATCCGGTCGGCTCCATCCTGAAGGACTACATCGACACCGGCGCCTTCGGCGAGGCTGGCTCCTGGGCCGTTGAAGGCATTGGCGAAGACTTCATCCCGCCGATTGCCGATCTGCAGGGCGTGCGCCAGGCCTTCAGCATCAGCGATAGCGAGAGCTTTGCCACCGCACGCGAGCTCTACCGTGCCGAGGGGATTCTGGCCGGCTCATCGACCGGCACGCTGCTGGCTGCCGCGCTGCGCTACTGCCGCGCACAGACCGAGGCCAAGCGTGTCGTCACCTTTGTCTGCGACACCGGCACCCGCTACCTGTCCAAGGTCTACAACGATCACTGGATGTTCGACCAAGGGCTCCTGAAGCGCCAGGCCCAGGGCGATCTGCGCGACCTGATCTCGCGCCGCGCCGAAGATGGCGCGGTGATCAGCGTCGGCCCGCAGGACACACTGGCCACCGCCTTCTCGCGGATGCGCCAGGCCGATATCTCGCAGCTGCCGGTGCTGGCCCAGGGCCGCCTGGTCGGCCTGCTCGATGAATCCGATCTGCTCGCCCGGCTGCAGCAAAACGCCAGCCGCTTTGGCGACGCCGTGGCCAGCGCGATGAGCGCCGAGGTCAGCACGCTGCCTCCTAACGCCAGCCTGGAGCGGCTCAGCGCGCAGCTGAAGACCGGCCTGGTCGCGGTCATCGCCGACGAGCAGCGCTTCTATGGCCTGGTCACCCGCTTCGACCTGCTCAACCACCTCCGCAAGGGCCTGGCCTGAACGTTCAAGAAGTACAGCAAGACACCATGAGTCATTCACAAGCACAAGAGGCGCTCGCCTTCGACACCCGCGCCATCCACGGCGGCCAGCAGCCCGACCCGCTGACCGGCGCGGTGATGCAGCCGATCTACGTCACCTCCACCTACCGCCAGCAAAGCCCCGGCGTGCACCAGGGCTACGAATACGGTCGCACCCACAACCCGATACGCCAGGCCTACGAGCGCGCCGTCGCCAATCTGGAAAGCGGTGTGCAGGGCTTTGCTTTCTCGTCCGGCCTGGCCGCCATGGCCACGGTGCTGGACACGCTGGACCAGGGCTCGCACATCGTCGCCAGCGACGATCTCTACGGCGGCAGCTACCGCCTGTTCGAGCGTGTGCGCAAGAAGAGCGCCGGCCTCAGCGTCACCTATGTGGACAGCAGCAATCCGGAGAACATCCGCGCCGCGCTGCAGCCCAACACCCGACTGATCTGGATCGAGACGCCCAGCAACCCCTTGCTCAAGCTGACCGATCTGCGTGCGGTGGCGGCGATTGCCCGCGAGCATGGCGCCTATGCCGTGGCCGACAACACCTTTGCCAGCCCCTGGGCACAACGCCCGCTGGAACTGGGCTTCGATCTGGTCGTGCATTCGGCCACCAAATACCTGAACGGCCACAGCGATGTGATCACCGGCGTGGTGGTGGTGGGCGGCGAAGCGCGCCAGGCGCCGCTGCGCGAGCAGCTGGAGTTCCTGCACAACGCCGTCGGCTCCGTGGCCGGGCCGTTTGACAGCTTCCTGGCCCTGCGCGGCCTCAAGACCCTGGCTTTGCGCATGCAGCGCCACAGCGACAGCGCGCTGCAACTGGCCCAGTGGCTGCAAGAGCAGCCCAAGGTGCGCCGTGTGCACTATCCCGGCCTGGAAAGCCACCCGCAGCATGCGCTGGCAAAGGCGCAGACGCGCGGCTTCGGCGGCATGATCAGCGCCCAGCTCGACACCGATCTGGCCGGCGCACGCCGCTTCCTGGAGCGGGTGCAGATCTTTGCACTGGCCGAAAGCCTGGGCGGCGTGGAAAGCCTGATCTCGCTGCCCGCGCTGATGACCCATGCCTCCATCCCGGCCGACAAGCGCGCCGCACTGGGCATCACCGATGCCCTGGTGCGTATCTCGGTGGGCATCGAGGATGTGGCCGATCTGCAGCGCGATCTGGCGGCCGGGCTGGCCGCCATCTGAGCGCTTAGCGACGCCAGTGCTGGCGCTGGCCGCTTCCCTACCGGGAGGCCGCGCACTATGCTCGCGGCCATCCATCGCTTTGAAAGACAAGCATGCACGAGTCCTATCTCCTGGTGCTGGCCGTGATCGCCTATGTGGCCTACCAGCACATCAACCTTCAGGAACGGCTGAGTCGCAGCGAGGCCAAGCTTGACGCGCTGCTGCAGCATCTGGGCATCACCGAAGGGCAGTTCATTGAGCCGTCGGCCGAGGTCCGTGCGCTGGCCCAGGACCCGAAGCGCCGCATCGAGGCGATCAAGGCCTACCGGCGCCAGACCGGCCTGGGGCTGAAGGACGCGGTAGCCATGATCGACAAGCTGCAGGCCGAAGCGCCCAAGCAGCCCTGAGCCGGCTTGTGCTCAGGCAGGCAGCGCGCAAGAGAAAGCCGCCGGCTGCAGCGCATGCCGGCGGCTGTGGGCCTGAAGGCTGATCGCGTTCAGCGTCCGGCAATCCTTCGCACCACGGCGGCGAGATGGTCGATCTCGTCGCAGGTGTTGTAGAAGGCCAGCGACGGCCGCACCGTGGCTTCGAGGCCAAAGCGGCGCAGGATAGGCTGGGCGCAGTGGTGGCCGGAGCGCACCGCAATACCTTCCTCGTTCAGCGCACGGCCGATGTCCTCGGTCTTGTGGCCCGGGATCACGAAGGACAGCACGCTGGTCTTGCGCAAGGCCGTGCCCACCAGGCGGACTTTCGGGATCTGCAGCAGCTTGTGGGTGGCGTAGTCGAGCAGGTCGTGCTCGTACTTCGCCACGTTTTCCAGACCCAGCTTTTGCAGATAGTCCAGCGCCGCGCCCAGGCCCACGGCATCGGCGATGTTGCCGGTGCCGGCCTCGAAGCGAGCCGGTGGCGGCTGGAACACGGTGCGCTCAAAGGTCACGTCGGCGATCATGTTGCCGCCGCCTTGCCAGGGCGGTGTCTCCTCCAGCACCTCGCGGCGGCCGTAGACGACGCCGATGCCCGTGGGTGCGAAGACCTTGTGGCCCGAGAAGACCAGAAAGTCTGCGCCCAGGCTCTGCACATTGACACGCAGATGCGAGACCGACTGTGCCGCGTCCACCAGCGTGCGTGCGCCGGCGGCTTTGGCCAGAGCGACGATCTCGTTGATCGGCGTGATCGTGCCCAGCGCGTTGGAGACATGCGTGACCGCCACCAGCTTGGTCCGCGGATTGAGCAGCTTGCGGTACTCGTCGAGCAGGATCTGGCCGCTGTCGTCGACCGGGATCACCCGCAGCTTCGCGCCCCTCTCGGCCGCCAGCTGCTGCCAGGGCACGATATTGGCGTGGTGCTCCAGGTGGGAGACGATGATCTCGTCGCCGGCGCCGATGTGCTTGGCGCCCCAGCTCTTGGCCACCAGATTGATGCCCTCGGTCGCGCCGCGCACGAAGATGATCTCTTCGCTTGAGGCCGCGCCGAGAAAGCGCGCCACGGTGTTGCGCGCACCTTCATAGGCATCGGTGGCCCGCGCCGCCAGCTCATGCGCGGCCCGGTGGATATTGCTGTTCTCGTGTTCGTAGAAATACGAGAGCCGCTCAATCACCTGGCTAGGCTTTTGCGTGGTCGCCGCGTTGTCCAGCCAGACCAGCGGCTTGCCGTTGACGCGCTCCTGCAGGATGGGGAAGTCGCGCCGCACCGCCTGCACATCGAAGCCGCCGGGCGCACTGCGAGGCTGCGTCTGCGGCTGGCCAGCGCGCGCCTCATGGGCCTGCACCTGGGCCGGCTGCACGAAGTAGTAGCCACCACTTTCGTCGCGGCTGCCGCTCAGCTCGGTGGTGCCGGGCTGGCTGCTGTGCACGCCGCCGAGCAGGGCCTTGAGCGTGTCCTGCCCAGGCAGCCCAAAGGCTTGCGCAGTGATGCGGTCCTCAGGCTCGGGCAGGGGCGCAGCGGCCGCTGTCACCGGATGCGTGGCCTCGTTGACGAAGTAATAGCCGCCCGGCGAAGTGCTGGCCGGGGCGCCCCCGCCTTGCGGTTCCTTGGGGTGCGAGGTCGAGGGCAGAGCCGAGGGCAGCGCCGCGGCATAGGCCTCGGGCACGCCCTGGGCCACGCCGCCCTGGCGCGGTGCCTGGGCCGCGTGGGCCTGACCAGCCGGTGCGGCATCCAGCTGCGGCGTCAGGTCGTCGCGCAGGTCCAGATCAGGCTCGGGCTTGGCCGGCGCGGCCTGGGCCACGAAGTTCGGGCTGGGCTCGCCATTGGGCAAGGCGGCGAAGAACTCGCCGGCCAGACGGCTCAGCGTGCCGATATCGGGCAAGCCAAGGTCGGCGATCGAAGTGGGCTGTTCGGCGCCGGGCCGCCCCAAGCCGAACGCTTCCCCTTGGGGGGGCGACGCCACAGGCGTCTCGGGGGCCTTACTTGTAAGTATCTGGATACTCATGGTACTTGCCGATCTCCACGTCATCCAAGAGGGCCAGGGCGTCATCGCTCTGCACCGCCAGCGAGCAGTACAGCGAGATCAGGTAGGAGGCGATGGCGTTGCGATTGATGCCCATGAAGCGCACCGACAGGCCGGGGCTCTGCTCACCGGCCAGGCCCGGCTGGAACAGGCCCACCACGCCCTGGCGCTTCTCGCCCACGCGGATCAGCAGGATCTTGCTCTTGCCATCGGCGACGGGAACCTTGTCGGACGGGATCAGCGGCACGCCGCGCCAGGTCAGGAACTGCGAGCCGAACAGGCTGACGGTGGGCGGCGGCACGCCGCGGCGGGTGCATTCGCGGCCGAAGGCGGCGATCACCAGCGGGTGGGTCAGGAAGAAGGCGGGCTCTTTCCAGACCTTGGTCAGCAGCTCATCCAGATCGTCGGGCGTCGGTGCGCCGGTCAGCGGGTAGATCACCTGCTCCGGGGCCACGGCCGAGAGCAGGCCGTAGTCGGGGTTGTTGATCAGCTCGGACTCCTGGCGCTCCTTGATGATCTCGATGGTCAGGCGCAGCTGTTCCTTGATCTGGTCATGCGGGCTGCTGTAGAGATCGGAGACGCGGGTGTGCACATCCAGCACCGTGGACACGGCATTCAGGAAGTACTCGCGCGGCTGCTCCTCGTAGTCGACAAAGGTCTGCGGCAGCTCGCTCTCGTCGCGCTTGGCGCAGGCGACGCGGATGTCCTTGGCGTTCTTGACCTTGTTCAGCCGGTAGATGCCGGCTTCCACCGGCAGCCATTGCAGCAGATGTACGAGCCAGCGCGGACTGATCGTCGACAGTTGCGGAACGGTCTTGGTGGCATTGGCCAGCTGGCGCGCAGCGGAGTCGCTGAGCGCGAGTTGGGGTTCCTGGATATCGGCCATAGGGGCTCCTTGTGGTGGCGTGACGGCGTGATGAAATGCAGAAAGCGCAGCGCAGGGTCAGGCCTTGCCTGGCTGCACTTGCACTTCGTTTTGGGAATTGGCTTGGGTGATGTGGCTGCCCGGTGGCACGCTGCGCGTGACCCAGACATTGCCGCCAATCGTTGAACCGCGGCCCAGGGTGATGCGGCCAAGAATCGTGGCGCCGGCGTAGATGACGACTTCGTCTTCGACGATGGGGTGGCGCGGCAGGCCCTTTTGCAGATGGCCCTCGCCATCGGTCGGGAAGCTGCGCGCACCCAGCGTCACCGCCTGGTAGATGCGCACCCGCTCGCCGATCACGGCCGTCTCGCCGATGACGACGCCGGTGCCGTGGTCAATGAAGAGGCCGGCGCCGATCTGCGCGCCGGGGTGGATGTCGATGCCGGTGCGCGCATGCGAGAGCTCGGCCACCAGCCGGGCCAGCAGCGGCACGCCAAGCTGGTAGAGCCGGTGGGCGATGCGGTGATGGATCATCGCGGCGATGCCGGGGTAGCACAGCAGCACCTCGTCGACGCTGCGTGCGGCGGGGTCGCCCTCGTAGGCGGCCAGCACATCGCTGTCGAGCAGGCGGCGTATGGCCGGCAGGCTGTGGGCGAAATCGCGGGTCAGCGCCGCGGCCTGCGCGGCCAGTGCCGCTTCATCGTGGCCGTGGCCGTGGCCGTGGCCGTGCTGGCGGGCGACATAGCGCAGCTCCAGCAAGACCTGAGCCCGCAGCGCGTGCAGCTGGCTGTTCAAGGTGTGGCCGACGTAGAAATCCTCGCCATCCTGGCGCAGCTCGGGCGGGCCCAGCCGCATCGGGAACAGCGCGCCGCGCAGGCCCTCGACGATATTGCCCAAGGCCTCGGCCGAAGGCAGTTCGCGACCGCCGGCCTCGCGCGGCCGCTGCAGGCTCAGGCGCCAGTCCTGGCGGGCCTGACGCAGCGCGGCCACAACGGTATCAAGCTCCAGCTCAAGCTCTGGCTTGTGTGCCGGCAGCAGGCCGGGCAAAGGGGCGTTCATGACGGACTACTCCTGCGCAATTCATGGGCGAACGGCCAGCCGCCATCGGCGCTGGCTGCGGCGCCCAGGCGGCAGTAAAGACGGCGGTGGAGACGGGGTTTCAGTCCTGCTGCCAGGGCAGGCCGTGGAAGCGCCAGCCATCGGCGTGGCCGCGCTGCTGCCGGGCATCCAGCTCGCCCTCAAAGCCTTCCAGCACATTGAAGACCTGGGTGAAGCCGGCCTTGGCGGCCGCCTCGGCGGCCAACGCCGAGCGCTTGCCGCTGCGGCACAGCAGCAGCACCAGCGCCGTCTTGTCGACCTTGGCTTCCAGCTCGCGGACAAAGCGCGGATTGCGCGTCAGCGCGGTGCCGGTGGCCCAGGCCACATGCTGGCTGCCCGGCACATGGCCGACAAACTTGCGCTCTTCGCCGGAACGCACATCAACCAGCTGCGCAGCACCGGCCTGTACCAGCGCCCAGGCCTGCGGAGGCGTCACACCGCCCGCATAGGGCAGGCCGGCGGCTCGGGCGCTGGCACGCGCGGCTTCCAGCAGGGCCTGGTGCTCGGCAAGCAGCGAGCCGGGTTCGAGTTCGGGGGCAAGGGCGGGCATGGGGTGATCTCCGGGGCAAGCTGGGCAAGGCTGCCCAATCGATGCCTGCAGCTTATGAAGCAGCCGCCATGCGCAGAAGCGACAAATCTTCCGATCTTTATACGTTGAGCATATAAAGCGTCTTGGCATGGACGTCGCCCTTGGCCCGCGCATAAGCAAGTGAGCAATGCGTGCTTGGTGGGTCGGCAGGCCAGGCCTAGGCTGCGCGACGGCGCTGCTCATCAGCGCATTGCCCCCATTGATCGTCAACCGGAGACAGGAGCCTTTCATGCCACAGCTGAGCGCCCAGGATTTCTCGCCCGCCATCCTGAAGTTGTTTGACCAGTACGTGCACGGCGACATCAACCGCCGTGGCTTTCTGGACCAGGCGCAGCGCCATGTCGGCAGCGCCGCAGCCGCACTGGCCACGCTCACCGCGCTGACGCCGCGCTTCGCCGAGGCTCAGCAGGTCAAGCCCGACGATGCCCGGATCAAGACGCGCATCCAGGAATTCGATTCGCCGGCTGGCAATGGCAAGGTGCGCGGCCTCCTGGCCTGGCCGGCCGCTGCCCGTGGCAAGCTGCCGGTGGTGCTGGTGGTGCACGAGAACCGCGGCTTGAACCCGCATATCGAAGACATCGCCCGGCGCCTGGCCGTTGACGGCTTCATCGCCTTCGCACCGGACGCCTTGTTCACTCTCGGCGGCTACCCTGGCGACGAAGACAAGGCCCGCGAACTCTTCCCCAAGCTAGACGCCGCCAAGACGCGCGCCGATTTTGTCGCCGCCGCCCGCGCGCTGCAGAGCCTGCCCGAGGGCAATGGCCGTGTCGGTGTGGTTGGCTTCTGCTTCGGGGGCGGCGTCGCCAACTACCTGGCCACGCAGATCCCCGATCTGGCCGCCGCCGTGCCCTTCTACGGTGCCCAGCCGCCGGCCGCCGAAGTGGCCAAGATCAAGGCGCCGCTGCTGATCCACTATGCCGGCAATGATGAGCGCATCAACGCCGGCTGGCCGGCCTATGAGCAGGCGCTGAAGGCGGCCGGCGTCAGCTACGAGGCCCATGTCTACGAAGGCACGCAGCACGGCTTCAACAACGACACCACGCCGCGCTTCGATGCCAAGGCCGCCGGCCTGGCATGGGCGCGGACGATTGGCTTCTTCAAGGCCAGGCTGGCGTGACCCAGATGCTCAGGCACACCGGCCCGGCTTGCCTGAGCGGCGCTGGCGCAGGCTCAGCGCCGCCAAGCCCAGCGCCATCGTCAGCCAGCTGCCCGGTTCTGGCACCGCCTGCACCGCATTGAAGCCGGCGATCTGCTCGCCGACATAGGCGCCCACCCACTCGTTCAGCGCATTGCCATGCGGGGTTTGTGAGCTCATCGGGTCGACCAGGCCTTCGTCATCGAAGCGGCCGAGGTATTTGTAGAACTCGTAGCGCACCACCAGCGATGCGTCGCCATTGAGGTGCACCGACTTCGAAACCTCGTCGACAAAGCCGGGCTGCAGCACCTGCCATTCGATCTCGATCTCGCTCTTGTCATTGAGCGCCGCGATGGCTGGATTCTCGAAGGCATGATGACCGCCGAGCAGTTCGTTCAGATCGGCGTTCTCCGCCAAGGTGGTCTGCACGATCTTGACCCAGAAGGCATTGGCCCGCGGGTCCACCGGATCGATCTGCTGGGCCTTGATCACCGCGACGACAGGCGCGGCTGGCGCCACCGGCGGCGTGAAGTTGACCGCCGGGATCGCGACGCTGGCGTTGCTCAGCACGCCTGGGGTGGCCGACTCGACCAGCCAGCTGTAGCGGGTCGCCGTCGGCGCGCCCAGGGTGCTGACGCCAAAGTGATCGCAGGGCACATTGGGGTAGTTGACGTTGCCGAAGGTCCAGCAGCTCTCGCCCGGCGTGTTGAAGCTGCCTGAGGCGGTGGAGGCGCTCCAGCTGCCGTTGCTGTAGCTGGCCTGATAGCTGATCTTGACGCCGATCACCTTGCCGCTGCCATCGAGCAGATCGCCGACCAGCGGCAGCCCGTAGCGCTCGACATCGCCGGGCGAGGCGGTGCCGAAGTTGCGGTTCAAGCCGAACACATCGCTGATCTGGCTCCTGTCTATGCCCTCCAGCTCGATCTCGAAACCATGGGCAGTTCGGCCGGTGTCGTTGACCGCGTCGAAGTTGGCCAACGAACCAAAGGTGCTGGTGGCCAGCACCAGCGTGGGCATCAGCAAGAGGCCGGCGGTTGTGAATCGCAACATGATGTTCTCCATCAAGCAAAAGAGTTGAGCGGGGAGGAGGGCCCGGTCGCCCGCCACGGCGGCTGGAGCTGTCTGACAGGCTAGGCGGAGCAAGCTGTCGAAATGCTGTCGATGGGAGCTGGTGTTGCCGATTCAGGGGACAGGCACTGCGGCGCGCGAGCCACAGGCCTTGCGCCGCGGCCGGCGCGCCACCGATGATGCTGGCACGACCCCTTGCGGACCGAAGCCATGCGACTGCTGCTGATCGAGGACGATGAGGCGTTGCGCGAGGCCATGCTGGAGGCGCTGCGCGCCGAGGGCCATGCCGTCGACGCCTTCGGCCGCGGTGCACATGGTCTGGCCGCGTTGCAGGACGCCTGCTATGACGCGCTGGTGCTTGATCTCGGCCTGCCCGATATGGACGGACTGATGCTGCTGCGCCGGCTGCGCGAGCGTGGCGACGGCTTGCCGGTGCTGCTGTTGACGGCCCGCGCCGACTGGCAGGACCGCGTGCGTGGCCTCGACGAAGGTGCCGACGACTACCTTGGCAAGCCCTTCGTGCTGCCCGAGCTGCTGGCACGCCTGCGCGCCTTGGCGCGCCGTCACAGCCTGGCGCATGCGGCGACGCTGCAGCTCGGCGCGCTGAGCCTGGACATCGCGCAGCGCCAGGCCAGCGCTGCCGGCCTGCCACTGGCCCTGACCCCGCGCGAATGGGCGGTGCTGCTCGAGCTGGCGTCCAGCAGCCCGCGCGTCGTGCCCAAGCGGCGCTTGACGCAAAGCCTGAGCGAGTGGGACCACGAAGTCTCGGCCAATGCGATCGAGACCCAGGTGTCACGGCTGCGCCAGAAGCTCGACGGACTGGGGCTGCAGCTGGACACCGTGCGCGGCGTCGGCTACCGGCTGCTGCAGGCGGGGCCATGAGCATGGGCCGGTCGCGCTCGATTCGCCAGCGTCTGGTGCTGGGCCTGGCCTTGCCGTTGATCCTCGTCCTGGGCCTGGCGCTGTGGCTGAACCATCAGGCCGCCCTGGCGCTGGCCGATCAGGCCTTCGACAAGGCCTTGCTCAATGCCGCGGTTGCCTTGTCGGCTCGGCTGGAACTGGACAGCGACAGCGACCTCGACGTCGACCTTCCCAGCTCGGCCCAGGCGGTGTTGCAAACCGACGCCATTGACCGGATGTTCTTTGCCGTTGTCGATCCTGGGCAGCGGCTGGTCTGGGGAGAAGACTGGCTGAACGGCTGCGTCAACACGGCACTGGCTGTCGAACCGCAGGCCGAGTCATTGCATTGCCACGGCCAGTGGCTGCGGGTCCTGCGCCTGGACCGCCAGGGTCCGCTATCGCGCGCCCGCGTGCTGGTTGCCGAGACCACCCACAAGCGCGAGCAGGCCGCCGCTCAGATCCTGCGCAACTCGGCGGCCCTGGGCTTGGCCTTGGGCCTGGCCGCGCTGCTGACGGTCTTTCTGGTGACCCAACGGGTGCTGGCACCGCTGGAAGCGCTGGCCAGGCGGCTGGACCAGAACCATGGCGAACCTCTGCAGGCCTTGGACATCGCCGCCGAGTTGCCGAGCGAGCTGCAAAGCCTGGTCCGGGCGCTCAATGGCCTGCTGGCACGACTGAACGAGCAGGCTGGTGCCCAGCAGGCCTTCATCAGCGACGTCGCCCATCAGCTGCGCACACCGCTGGCCAATCTGGCCTTGCAGCTGCAGCTGCAGGCCCGCGACGCCGCCGCGCCGGGCAGCGCCGCAAGCCTGCGCCGCCAGTCGCTGATGGAAGCAGCGCTGCAGCGCATGCAAAGAATGGTGGCTCAGGTGCTGAGCCTGGCGATGGCCAGCAATGACGCCAGTGCCGGCGAATCGTTGAGCCGGCTCGACCTGCGCGGACTGGCCGAGTCCTGCGCCAGCGAGTTCATCGACGCGGCGCGAGCACGCGGCATCGATCTCGGCTTTGAACTGGCCGAGGCTTGGGTCCAGGGGCGGGCCGAGGCCTTGCACGAGCTGGTCAGCAATCTGCTCGACAACGCCCTGGTCCACGGCCGCCAGGGCGGCACCGTCACCGTCCGCACGGGCGTGTTGCGGACGGAGGCCTTTTTTGAAGTCGAGGACGATGGCCCAGGCATTGCCGCGCCGTTGCGCGAGCAGCTTTTCAAGCGCCACGGTCGCGGACCGGCCAGCAGCGGCAGCGGCCTCGGCCTGGCCATCGTGCAGCGGATTGCTCGCCAGCATGGTGGGCACATCGAACTCGTGCATGGCGAGCCGGGCACGACGGCGCGGCTGCTGTTGCCGCTGGCCTGAGCTGGCCCATCGGCAAGGCCATGGATTGCGCATAATGCGCGCCAACGCAACCCAGGGTTTGACATGGCTGAGCTGACGACTGCCCGACTGCGCGTCCGCGCAATGAACGAGGACGACGCTCCCTTCATGCTGGAGCTGCTCAACCAAGCCAGCTGGTTGCAGTTCATCGGCGATCGCGGTGTCAGGACATTGGCCGACGCCAGGGGCTATATCCGCCAGGGGCCGATGGCGATGATGGAGCGCCATGGCTTTGGCTTTGACGTCGTCGAAGGGCTGAGCGACGGCGCGCCGCTTGGCCTGTGCGGCCTGGCGCAGCGTGACTACCTCGACGCCCCCGACATCGGCTTTGCCTTTCTCGAACGCCATGCCGGCAAGGGGCTGGCCCACGAGGCGGCCGCAGCCGTGCTGGCTGATGCGCAGCAGCGCCTCGGCCTGATGCGCATCCTGGCCACCACCCGCCGCGTCAATCTGCGCTCGCAGGCCTTGCTGAAACGGCTGGGTTTGCAGCTGGAGCGGCTGATCCACCACCCGGAAGACCAGCGCGAGCTGCTGCTGTTCAGCACCGCCGCTTGATTCGTATCCGTCTGACCTCAGACCGCAAAAGACCACTCGCTGAAGCTGGCGTGCTCGGGCCGGTGCTCACGCGCCGCACGTGCCCGGGCCGCCTCGACCCAGCGCTTGGCCAGCGGGAAGGGCCCGAAGCCGCTCTCCGCATTGATGTGGCCGACGGCGCCCAGATTGCTGAAGCTGCTGCCCCAGCGCGTGGCCCAGCGGCGCGCGCTGGCCGCGCTCATCCAGGGGTCGTTCTGGCTGGCGATCAGGGTGCTCGGGATGGCCAGGCGGTGATGCGGCAGGAAATCGGCCAGACCGAATTTGTCCGGCTCGGCCGGCGCCACGAACAGGGCCTGGCGTATCGGTGAATCGGCATGCTCGGCCAGATGATGGGCCAGGGCCAGCGCGCCAAAACTGTGGGCCACGGCGATCCATTCGTCGCTGGCTTCGTCGCTGGTGGCGTGCTCCAGCGTGGTCTGGATGCGTTCGGACCAACGCTGCAGATTCGGATTGCTGAAGTCGCGCTGCACCACGCGGCGCGCATCGCGGAACTGCTGCTGCAGCCAGCTCTGCCAGTGTGTGGGCCCGCTGTCGCGCAGGCCAGGAATGATCAGCAGACGGGGGGGGCGGTAGGCCATGATGGGAACTCCTTACAGCGTGGCAATGGAGACCTCGGTGGACTTCACCAAGGCCACCACATCGCGCCCGACTTGCAGGCCCAGCTCCTTGACCGAACGTGTCGTGATCACCGAGGTGACGATCAGGCCCGATGGCGTCAGTACATCGACCTCGGAGACCACTGGTCCCTCGATGATCTCCTTGACGACGCCGCGGAACTGGTTGCGGACATTGATGGCGGCGATGCTCATGCAGGGCTCCTTGCTCGGGATGGGCCACAGCTTAGGCAGGCCGCCTTCATCGCGGAAGGAAGGGAAGTGCAGCTTCACATGCACGGGCCGCATATGGCATCAGTCGGTATCCTTGTGCCCATGATGCGCACCCGCAACCTTGCTGCCCTGCTGGCTGGCGCCGGTCTTGCGCTCCTGGTCGCCGTGCCTTCGCGGGCGCAACAGCCGCTCGCCGAACCCATGCTCTGGCTCCTGCCCGAGTTCGATGTGGATGAGGCCCAGCAAAAGGCCAATGCCGATAAACACCTGCTGCGGCCATTGACCGACTACTTGATTCAGCACTGGCCCGAGGAACATCACGAGCTGCTGGTGGCCACGGTGCGGCGCCGCTGGAAGCTGATGGCCTCGGCTGAGAAGGCCTGCATTCTGGTCGCCTTGCGTACCCCCGAACGCGAGGCCATCGCCTACTTTCTCGACACCAATCTCTATCCGCCGGTGCAGCTGATTGCACCCCGCAGCCGTATCGGCGAGCTGCCGCGCAATGCGCAGGGCGAGGTCGATCTGGCCCAGCTCTTGCGCCTACCGTCCTGGCACGGCGCCTTGATCGAAGGCCGCAGCTATGGCCCGAAGCTCGACGCGCTGCTGAGCCAGGCCCCGCCGTCGGCACTGAGCTATTACACGCCGCGGGACTTTGGCGAGCGCCTGCTGCAGATGGTGCAGATCGGCCGGGCCGACTACACGATCGAGTTCGATTCAACGCTGAGCCGCAAACGCGAACAGTCCGGCACGATGCAGGAGCTGCTTGCACTCCCCATCCAGGGTATCGGCGAGCCGCTGGTCGCGGCGATCGCCTGCGTGCGCAATGACTGGGGCAGGCAGGCCCTCGTCAAGATCGACGCGCTGCTGCGCACCCCCAAAGGCGTTGCCGCGCTTCGACAGAGCTTTGATCGCTGGATGACGCCGGAAACGCGCGCCCGCTATCTCGATCGGCTGGAGGCCTACCACGCACAGCGCTTGCGTGGCGTGGCGGCTTCGCAAGCCAAACCCTAGCCACTTTGCATGCAGCCCACCAACGCCCGCCCCGAACGCCAGCTCGACACCCGCCATGCACTGGCCCTGTGCGTGGGCATGGTCGTCGGTGCCGGCATCTTCAAGACCTCGCCGATGGTGGCCGAGGCGCTGGCCAGCGACACCCAGCTCTACCTGGCCTGGGCACTGGGCGGCCTGCTGTCCTTCATCGGTGCGCTGTGCTTTGCCGAGCTGGCGGCGGCCTTTCCCGATCCCGGCGGCGATTACCACTTCCTGCGCCGCGCTTTTGGCCAGCGCCTGGGCTTTCTGTTCGCCTGGTCGCGCTTTGCCGTCATCCACACCGGCTCGATGGCGCTGCTGGCCTATGTCTTCGCCGACTACCTGGCCCAGGTGCTGGACCTGCGGCCCTGGCTGGGCGGCCATGCCAATGCCTGGCTGGCGGCGGCGCTGATCGGGCTGCTGACCCTGCTCAATGCGCTGGGCGTGCGCGTCGGCCTGGGCACGCAGCTGGGCCTGATGGGTGTGGTGATCAGCGCCCTGCTGCTGCTCGGTCTGGGCGGCACCAGCCTGGCCTGGCAAGACCTGCCCCCGCAGACGCCGCTCAGTCTTGATCGCGGCGCTGGCCCGGACTGGGGCCAGGCCATGGTCTTTGTGTTCCTGGCCTATGGCGGCTGGAGCGACGCGGCCACGCTGTCGGCTGAGGTGCGCGACGAGCGCCGCGGCATCCAGCGCGCGCTGCTCGGCGGCCTGGCCCTGGTGATGGCGCTCTACCTGCTGGCCAACTGGGCCTATCTGCGCGCGCTGGGCCTGGCCGGACTGGCCAACAGCGAGGCGCCGGCGGCAGCGCTGATGCGCCTGGCCTTCGGCCGGCCCGGCGAGCTGCTGATGGTCGGCCTGGTGACGCTGACCTCGCTGTCGGTGATGAACGCAGTGCTGATCGCCGCGCCGCGCACCACCTATGCCGCGGCGCGCGATCTGGCCGCCGAGCTGCACTTGGCGCGCTGGGACGCCCGCCGCGGCACGCCGCTGGCGGCGCTGCTGGCGACCAGCGGCGTGGCGCTGGCCCTGGTGGCCTTCGGCGCCTTCACCCGCGACGGCTTCTCGACCATGGTCGACTACCTGTCGCCGGTCTACTGGTTCTTCATGACGCTCAGCGGCCTGGCCCTGCTGCGCCTGCGCCAGCGGGAGCCCAGCGTGCCGCGGCCCTTCAAGGTGCCGCTGTACCCGCTGCTGCCGCTGCTGTTCGCCGGCTGCAGCGCCTATGTGCTGTGGGCCAGCCTGGTCTATGTCAGCGCCGGGGCGCTGGTCGGTGTGGCGGTGTTGGCCATCGGTGCGCTGCTGCTGGCCGTGCTCGGCCGCAGGCACTGATCGTATGAGTTAGCCAGCGGCCAGCCAGACCTCCAGCTCCGGCCACAGCTGCGGCTGGCGGAAGAAGCCGAAATGGCCGATGCGGCGCAGGCCATGGGCGCGAGGCTGCAACTCGCGATGCTGGATGCGCGCGGCGCTGAAGCGATGGAGCAGATCGCGTACGGTGGCCGGCGGCGCGAAACCCCGGTCGTCGCTGACCGACAGCGCCAGCAACTCACCGCGAAAGGCCGCATAGCCGGCCGTGTCCAGGCCCGGCTCGCTGAACAGATAGCCAGGCATCAGGCTCCAGCGCCGCCATTCGCGCGCCACGCCGGGGGGCAGGTCTTGCCCGATGCCGGCCCAGCCTGGCACATGGCCGAGCAGGCGCAAGAGCAGCGGCATCGCCAGGCCCCAGGCCAGCAACAGGCGCGGCCACTGCGCCTTGGGGTAGAGCCGCCAGTGGCAGGTGCCGCTGGCGATCAGCGCCATCCGCGGCAGCCGCGCCAGCGACGGTGCCAGGCCGCTGAGATTGCCGCCCGAGCTGTGGCCGAGCAGGCAGATCTGCGCCCAGTCGTAGCCGAGCCGCTGATGCGCGTGCTGCAGCGCCGCCTCCAGATCGAGCTGGCCCCAGTCGCGCAGCCGGGCCGCGTCGGCCGCGGCGGGGCCCTGGCGCGAGGCGGCAATGCCGCGCACATCCCAGCTCAGCACATCCCAGCCGCGCTGGGCAAAGTGGCGCGCAAAGGCGGTGTAGAAGCGCTGCGGCACGCCGGTGGCCGGGCTGATCAGCAGGAGGCCGCGGCTGGGCGTCGCGCTGCCCTTGAAGAAGCGGCCGGCCAGCGGGCGGCCATCGGCGCAGGTGATGGTGAGTTCTTCCACGTGAGGCTCGTTGATGTGAGTGCAGTCCATTTCGGCCAGCTTAAGATGTGGAGCCGACTCCACAGTCAAGCGCTTTTTTCGCGCCCTGCCTCACCGCCATGCGCATTGCCGAGATCGAACGCCGCGCCGGCCTCAGCCGCGACACGCTGCGCTACTACGAGCGCATCGGCCTGATCTCGCCGCCGCGCCGCGGCGCCAACAACTACCGCGAATACGAGGCCCACAACCTGGTCGAGCTGGGCTTCATCCGCCGCGCCCAGGAGATCGGCTTCACGCTGGACGAAATCCGCGCGGCCCTGCCGCATCTACGCCAGCCGCCCGATCACTGCCCGGATCTGATCGCCGCCTTGCAGGCCAAACGCGCGCAGATCGCCGAGCGGCTGGCCGCGGAGCAGCTGCGGCTGCAGCGGGTTGACGAGATGCTGGCCCGGCTGAACGCGCCCGGCAAGACCTGACCCCAAGCGATGACCATCTCGCTCAGAGCATCTTCAGCGGCAGCGGCGCCTCGCTCTTGACGCAGCGGATGGCGAAGTTGCTGGTGATGTCCTGCACCATCGGGTGGGCCTGCAGCTTGCGAACGATCTGCTCATAGTCCGGCAGATCGCGGACGACCACCTCAAGCAGGTAGTCGTGGGCGCCGGAGACCACATGGCAGGCCACCACCTCGGCCATGGCTTGCATCGCCGCCTCGAACAGGCGCACCGCATCCTCGCGATGGTGCATCAGCCGCACATTGACGAAGACCGTGGTCGCCAGCTGCAGCTGCTTGCGGTCCAGCACCGCGCGGTAGCCGCTGATGAAGCCCTCGTCCTCCAGCCGTTTGAGCCGGCGCGCACAGGGGCTGGCCGACAGCGCCACCCGTTGCGCCAGCTCGCTGACGCCCAGGCGGCCCTCGCGTTGCAGCAGTTCCAAGAGTTGGATGTCGATGCGGTCCATGGTGGCCGGCCCGGATGCCATCACGGGTCAAAGGTGGAAATCGCCAATTTTCTTCCATTGTTTGATCAATATCGGCTCAGGCAAACGGTTTTCTCAGCGATCTTGATGATTTCAGCCGCTGCCCTCTGACGAGAATTCCCGCTTCCTAGTAGTAACCCTGAATCGCCATGCCAGCCCCCGCGCGCCCCACCACGACCCTCACCCCACTGCCGGCCGGCGCCGCGCTGCCCACTCAGGCACTGAACCCGAGCCTGTTCGCCAACCCGGCCGTGCTTGGCGGTCTGGCGCTGGCCTTGACCGTGGCCATCTGGGCCGGTTTCTTCATCTCGCTGCGCGCTGGGGCCCGTGCCCATCTGGCGCCGGCCGAGCTGGCGCTGATCCGCTTCTTGCCGGCAGGCCTGGTGTTTGCGCCGGTGCTGTGGCGCCGCCGCGAGCGCTTTGCCGCGCTGCCGCTGCGCCTGTGGCTGAGCATCGTCGCCGGCGCTGGCCTGCCTTACTTCCTGGTCGCCGGCACCGGCATGCGCCATGCGCCGGTGGTCGACGGCAGCACGCTGATCCCCGGCACCATCCCACTCTTCGTCGCCCTGCTGGCCGCCGCCGCTCAAGGGCGCCAGGCGCTGTCGCGCTGGCCGGCCCTGCTGATGATTGGCAGCGGCGTGGCCACCTTGCTGGCCTGGCACCACGGCGAGGGTGAACTGGCCCAGGGCTATGCGCTGTTCCTGCTCGGCAGCCTGATGTGGGCCAACTACACGCTGGCACTGCGGGCCGCGAAGCTCGCGCCGGTCGAGGCGGCAGCACTGATCTCCTGCGTCTCGTTGCTGCTGCTGGCGCCCTGGCTGATCTGGCATCCGCCGCTGGGCCTGCTGGCGCTGCCGGCCTCGCAGTTCTGGCTGCATCTGGGCCTGCAGGGCCTGGGCGTGGGCCTAGTGTCGACGCTGAGCTATTCCTATGCCATCGCCCGGCTGGGCGCCCAACGCGCGGCCACCGGCGGTGCCTTGGCGCCGGTGCTGGCCGCACTGCTGGCCATGCCGGTGTTCGGCGAATTCCCGGACAGCGCCTCGGTGATCGGCATGGTGCTGATCATTGCCGGCGTGATCTGGAGCCAGCGCTGATCAGTTCCCGCGGTAGAACGGCAGCGCCGCGACCCGGGCGTTGATGCTGGCCAGCATCTGCTGGTAGCCCAGACCACCGACGCCGCCATAGCGAGACTTGAAATCGGCATCGCTGAGGAATTCGGGCAGGTCGGCGACCACCGGCATGAAGTCCAGCTCGCGCAGCCCGGGTTTGAGCAGCAGCATTTGCAGCCGCAGCGGATCGCTGGCTGCCAGCAAACCCAACTGCGTGCCGGCGCGGTCGGCCGCGATGTCGTTGAAGGAGAAGCCGCTGCCGCCGTGCGAGTCGGCGACTTCCTTGTAGATACCGATCGCATCGGCCAGCGGCCCGCCGCCTTCGATGGCGAGCACGGTCGAGATCAGGAAGTGCTGCGCGAAATCGTCGCGCTGGTCCAAGGTCAGCAGCAGCGGCGCCGCGCGTGGCCAGGCCCGCGCCGCCGGCAGCAATTTGCTCCAGTGCTGGCCGCTGGCATGCAGGGCCAGTGTCAGCAGCGCCGTCAGGTTTTCGCGGCCGGGCTCGGCGCCGGCGGCTGTGCGCTGCCGTACCAGCTCGAACATCGCCGGCAGCAGCTCGGCCAGCGAAGCCGCTTCGCCCGGCTTGCGCGCCTGGCAGAGCCTCACCAGATGGCCGTTGTAGGCCTCGGCCAGCGGCACGTCCCGGCGCGGCCACAGCGTGCTGAGCATCTGATCTAGGCTGTCCTGCCGCCACTCGTAGCTGAGGCTGAGCTGCTGCGGCGCAAAGCCGATGTGCTTGATCAGATCGACGGCCAGATCGGCCTCGGCCTGCACGCTCATCCGCTGCACCAGCTCGCGCAGCGCCCACACGGCCACCCAGCGCGGCACCGGCAGCTGGCCCAGCCGCAGCCGCTGCACCTCTGGCCAGCCGCCGGTTTCCCGCAGCTCGGCGCGCAGATTCAGCCAGGGGCCGCTGCCATCGCGGCGCAGGGCGATGCTGGCTGCCAGACTGGCCTCGTGCGGGCGCATCGTCAGCGCAGCGCCGGCCGGGCGGAAATGCGCCAACGCCTGGCCAATCAGCAGCTCCAGATCGGCGCGCTCCAGCGCCACCACGCGCACGCCGCCGGGCGGCAGCTGGCGCGGGTCCTGGCGGGCCAGCCGGCTCTTGATCTGCAGCAGCCGCTCGGCATCGGCCTTGCCGGCCAGCGGCGCCGCCGGCTCGCCCTGCAGCGCCAAGCCAAGGACCAGCAGCACGGTGACCAGGGGCAGCAGGAGCAAGGTCCAGAACAGCGGGCGCACGAGTTTCTTCATCGCTGCATTGTCGCCAGCTGGAACAATGCCGGCATGATTTCACCCCTGCCACCGCTGGCCATCCTCGAGCTGCAGACCTGGGCCCGCGGCGATGGCCTGCTCGGCATGCGTCCGGCCGGCAAGCTGGGGCCGCGCGGCGATCAGCTGACGGTGATGCGCTTGTTCCTGCCGGCCGCCGGCGGCCTGCCCGAGCAGGCGCTGCGCCGCGGCGATGCCACACACACGGCCTTGCTGCAAAGGCTGGCCGCCTTGGGCGCCCAGCCGGTCGAGCCGGCCCAGCTGCAGTGGCGGCAAAACCCGGCGCCGGTGATCGCCAGCGGCAGCCTGTGGACGCTGGTGCAGGAAGCCCAGTTCGCCGATCTGCTCGACGAACAGGCCCCGGCGCTGGAGGCCGAGGGCTGGCAGATCCGCCTGCTGTCCGGCTTTGCCCACCACAGCCAGGCCATCAATGCCTGGGCGCTGGATCTGTCGCCCGACGAGGCCGCCGCCGCCCGCCAACTCAGCCCGACCGCGCTGGCCCGGCGCCAGGGTGCCTGGCTGCTCAGCCTGGGCATCGAGGTCGAAGGCGAGAAGATCGACCTGGCCCCGCTGATCGCCGACCTGCTGCGTCGCGACAAGCGCTGGCTGCGCGTCGATCTGCTGGAAGAGATCGACCCGGCCGCCGTGATCCGGCTGCGCGCGCCGGGCGGTCGGCGCCTGCACACGCCGGCTGCGCCACTGAAAACCCTGCTGGGCCAGCTGCTCGATCTGCTGGGCAACAGCAGCGCGCTGGCTCGCGGCGGCCCGATCCGGCTGAACGACTGGGATGCCGACCGCCTGGCCGCCTTTGATGAGGCTCCCGGCCGCTGGCAGATCGCCGGCGACGCCGGCCTGCGCGCGCTGGGCCAACGCCTGCTCGCCGTGGGCGCGCCACCGCCGGTGGCCGAACCTCCGGGGCTGGGCCTGCAACTGCGGCCCTACCAGCTGCAGGGTCTGGCCTGGCTGCAATACCTGCGCGCCCAGGGCCTGGGCGGCATCCTGGCCGACGAGATGGGCCTGGGCAAGACGGCGCAGGCGCTGGCCCATGTCTGGCAGGAAAAGCTGGCCGGGCGGCTGGACCGGCCGGCCCTGGTCATCATGCCGACCTCGCTGCTGTTCAACTGGCAGCAGGAGGCCGCCCGCGTGGCGCCGGGCCTGCGCGTGCTGCTGCTGCATGGCCCCGATCGCGCCGCGCTGTGGCCGCAGATGGCCGAGCACGACCTGCTGCTGTGCAGCTATGGCCTAGTCTGGCGCGATCTGCGCGCGCTCATGGCCCAGCCCTTTCATCTGCTGATCCTCGACGAGGCCCAGGCAGTCAAGAACGCCCATGCCCGCGCCGCCCGGGCGCTGCGCCGGCTGCAGGCCCGGCACCGGCTGGCCATGACGGGCACGCCGCTGGAAAACCATCTGGGTGAGCTGTGGTCACAGTTCGACTTTCTGCTGCCGGGGCTGCTGGGCGATGCGCGCAGCTTTGCCCGCCATTGGCGCAAACCGATCGAGGTCAATGGCGAGGGGCCGCGGGCGCGCTTGCTGGCCGCGCGGGTGCGCCCCTTCATCCTGCGCCGGAAGAAGGACGAGGTGGCCGTCGAGCTGCCGCCGCGCAGCGAGATCATCAAGCGGGTCAGCCTGCAGGGGCAGCAGAAATCGCTGTACGAAAGCGTGCGTGTGGCGGCAGACCATCAGGTGCGCCGCATCCTGGCCCGCCAGGGCTTTGGCGGCCAGCTGATCAGCGTGCTGGACGCCATGCTCAAGCTGCGCCAGGTCTGCTGCGACCCGCATCTGCTCAAGGGCATGAGCCTGCCCCCGGGCGTCGAACGCGCCAAGCTGGACTGGCTGCGCGAGACCCTGCCCGACTGGCTGGCCCAGGGCCGGCGGGTCTTGGTGTTCTCGCAGTTCACCGAGATGCTGGGCCTTTTGAGCACCGAACTGCGGGCCTTGCAGCTGCCGCATCTGCTGCTCAGCGGCGATACGCCGGCGGCCAGGCGCGGCGAGATCGTCGGCCAGTTCCAGGCCCTGCAATGCCCGCTGCTGCTGGCCAGCCTGAAGGCCGGCGGCGTCGGCCTGAACCTGACCGCGGCCGATACCGTGCTGCATCTGGACCCTTGGTGGAACCCGGCCGTCCAGGCCCAGGCCAGCGCCCGTGCCCACCGGATCGGCCAGGACAAACCGGTCTTTGTCTATCAGCTGCTGGTGCAGGGCAGCATCGAAGAGCGGATGCTGGAATTGCAGCAAAGGAAGCGTGATCTGGCCGAGGGCGTGCTGGGCAGCGACAGCGGCACGCGGCTCGACAAGTTCAGCGCGCCCGATCTCGAACGGCTGCTGGCACCGCTGGAAGATGCCGACGATTGATGTGTGAGCCTGCGCTCACTTGCGTAAATTCTCCCGAATTTGCGCGTCAGAAATGACAAAAGCGCCCGGAGGCGCTTGTGGCGGGACGCCGTGATGGCGTCCGTAGGAGGCTGGGCGGCTCAGCGCTTGCGGTCGAAACGCTGGGCGCGGGCCAGGCTGCGGCGGTCGCATCCCAGGCTGCCGCATTCAAAGGCTTCGTGCTTGCGACCCTTGTCGGCGTTCCACTCCGGCATCGGGATGGGGCGCGGCTGGGTTTCGGTGCGATGTTGTGACTTCATCATCATGGCGGAGACCTTTTCTCTCTGGGCCTGCCGGCTTGATTTCCCGGCGGGTTGACGCTCTAACGAGGGTCGCGTCCGGCCGGTTGACAGCGAATTCACAAAAATTTTCAAAAACTTTTGGCCGCGGCAAAGCGCCGGCGACGAACCCATGCGCCTGGCCGCTGTTCGCCCGGCCGTCGCCTCGCTGCAACGTCGGGCAAGCCTTCATGGGGGACGGGCTGGAACTTGGCTAAGCTCGGCCGATGTCCAGCAGCGCCCCGTCCCCGAAAGCCGCCACCGTGCTCGTCGCCTGCCTGTGTGCCGAGTGGTGCCGCACCTGCGAGAGCTATCACGCCAGCTTTGCCGAGCTGCGCGAGCAAAACCCGGCCTACCGCTTTGTCTGGGTTGATATCGAGGACGATGCCGAGCTGGTCGGCGACCTGGAGGTGGAAACCTTCCCGACGCTGCTGATCGGCGTCGGCGAGGAACTGCGCTTTCTGGGCCCGGTGCTGCCCCAGCCCGGCGCCGCCCAGCGCCTGCTGGAGGCGATGCTGAATGCACCGGCGGCCAAGGCCGGGCCGGCCGCCCAGGCCCTGCTGTCCCGGCTGCAGCACAGCTGCTGATTCAGCGCGGCCGGCAAACCGGCGGAGGGCGGTTTTCGCACTCAGGCGACAATCGCGGCCTCGCTCATCTGTTGCGCCCCTCACCATGACCGTCCTCCTGCAAAGCTCTGTGGCCCGGGCCACGCCCATCATTGCGCTGGATCGCCAGGCCTTCCAGGCCTTGGCACCCCAGCTGCCCAAGCCGACCCAGAACTGGCTGGCCACGGTCGGCTTTGTGGCCGCCCCCGACAGCTTCGCGCTGGTGCCCGGTGCCGATGGCAAGCTCGGCCAGGTCTTTGCCGGCGTGGCCCACGCCGCCCACCCGTTTGCACTGGCCGCCCTGCCGCTGGCCCTGCCGGCCGGCCGCTACTACCTCAGTGATGAGGGCCTGGCCATCAGCACCGAGCAGGCCGCGCTGTCCTGGGAGCTGGGCGCCTACCAATTCGATGTCTACAAGCGCGAATCGCGCACGCCGGCCGAGCTGGTGCTGCCGCCTGGCGTTGACGGCGAACGCGGCCTCGCCCTGGCCACCGCCATCTGCGCCACCCGCGATCTGGTCAACACGCCGGCCGAGCACATGGGCCCGGAAGAGCTGGCCACCGCGGTGCAGCTGATCGCCAAACAACATGGCGCCAAGTTCAAGCAGATCGTCGGTGATGCGCTGCTGAAGCAGAACTTCCCGGCCATCCACGCGGTTGGCCGCGCCTCGCACCGGGCGCCGCGCTTGATCGAGCTGAACTGGGGCCGCGCCAAGGACCCGCTGATCAGCCTGGTCGGCAAGGGTGTGTGCTTCGATACCGGCGGCCTCGACCTGAAGAGCGCCGAGGGCATGCGCCAGATGAAGAAGGACATGGGCGGCGCGGCCAACGCGATCGGCCTGGCCAGCCTGATCATGACGCTGAAGCTGCCGGTGCGCCTGCAGCTGCTGATCCCGGCCGTCGAAAACGCCGTGGCCGGCAATGCCTACCGCCCCGGCGATGTGATCAAGACCCGCAAGGGCCTGCAGATCGAGATCGGCAATACCGATGCTGAAGGCCGCGTCGTGCTGTCCGATGCGCTGGCCTACGCGGCTGAGCACAAGCCCGAGCTGGTGATCGATCTGGCCACGCTGACCGGCGCTGCCCGCGTGGCCCTGGGTGGCCAGCTGCCGGCGCTGTTCGCCAAGCATATGGACACCGCCCGCGAGCTGGTCGATCTGGGCCTGAAGCTCGACGACCCGCTCTGGCATATGCCGCTGTGGGCGCCGTACCAGGAAGGCATCGCGTCCAGCATCGGCGACATCGTCAACACCGGCCGCAATGCGCTGGCCGGCGCGATCAATGCCGCGCTGTTCCTCGAGTACTTCCTGCCCCTGCAGCAGGACTGGCTGCACATCGACCTGTTCGCCTGGAACGATGTCGCCCGCGCCGGCCGCCCGGTGGGCGGCGAAGCGCAGACGCTGCGCACGCTCTTGGCCTATCTGGAAGAGCGTTTCGGCGGCTGATCGCTTGCCTCCGCACAGCCTCAGCGCCGTGCTTCGAGCAACCACTGCGCCGCCCGCTCGGCAATCATCAGCGTCGGTGAGTTGGTGTTGCCGCTGGTGATGGTGGGCATCACGCTGGCGTCGACGACGCGCAGACCGGCGATGCCACGCACCCGCAGCCGGCTGTCGACGACGGCCAGCGGGTCGTCGTCGCGGCCCATCTTGCAGGTGCCGACCGGGTGGAAGATGGTCGTCGCGATATCGCCGGCCAGCCGCGCCAGTTCCTCGTCGCTCTGGTACTGCGGGCCTGGCTTGTATTCCTCGGGCCGGTAGCGGGCCAAAGCCGGCTGCGCAAGGATCTTGCGGGTCAGGCGCAGGCTCTCCGCGGCAATGCGGCGGTCTTCCTCGGTGCTCAGATAGTTCGGCGCAATGGCCGGCGCCACGGCCGCCCCGGCCGAACGGATCTGCACCGTGCCGCGGCTGGTCGGGTTCAGATTGCAGACGCTGGCGGTGATCGCGTTGAAGCGGTGCAGCGGCTCGCCAAAGGCATCGAGCGACAAGGGCTGCACGTGGTATTCCAGGTCGGGCCAGACCTTGGCCGCACTGCTGCGCGTGAAAGCGCCAAGCTGTGAAGGCGCCATGCTCATCGGCCCGCTGCGGCGCAGCGCGTACTCCAGGCCGATGCGTGCCTTGCCCCAGAGGCTGTTGGCCATGGTGTTGAGCGTCTTCACGCCCTGCACCTTGAAGACCGTGCGGATCTGCAGATGGTCCTGCAGATTGGCCCCGACGCCGTCCAGCGCCTGCACGACATCGATGCCATGACGCTGCAGCAGTTCGGCCGGACCGACGCCAGACAGCTGCAGGATCTGTGGCGAACCGATCGCCCCGGCCGCCAGCACCAGCTCGCCGCCCGGGTTCAGGCGCACCGTCTCCAGGCCATGCGGCGTCATCACTTCGGCGCCGCAGCAGCGGCGCTGGCCGCTGCTCTCATCGAACTGCAGGTGGCGCACCTGCGCGCCGGTCCAGAGCTCGAAATTGGGCCGGCCCAGGCAGGTGGGCCGCAGAAAGGCCTTGGCCGTGTTCCAGCGCCAGCCGCCGCGCTGGTTGACCTCGAAGTAGCCGACGCCCTCATTGCTGCCGCCGTTGAAATCATCGCTGGCCGGAATGCCGGCCTGCTGGGCCGCCTCGGCGAAGGCATCGAGCACGTCCCAGCGCAGCCGCTGCCGCTCGACTCGCCACTCGCCACCATGGCCGTGCAAGGCCTTGAAGCGCTCGCTGACGCCGGCTGGCGCATCGAGCCGCCAGTGGTTCTCGTGCTGCTTGAAGAAGGGCAAGACCTGACCCCAGCGCCAGGCCTCATCGCCGGCAGCCTCGGCCCAGGCCTCGTAATCGCGCGACTGGCCGCGCATATAGATCATGCCGTTGATGCTGGAGCAGCCGCCCAGCACCTTGCCGCGCGGGTAACGCAGGCTGCGCCCGTTCAGCCCGGCATCGGGCTCGGTCTTGTAAAGCCAGTCGGTGCGCGGGTTGCCGATGCAGTAGAGATAGCCCACCGGAATGTGGATCCAGTGGTAATCGTCCCGCCCGCCGGCCTCCAGCAAGAGCACGCGCTTGCCACGATCGGCCGACAGCCGGTTGGCCAGCAGGCAGCCGGCCGTGCCGGCGCCAACGATGATGGTGTCAAAGCTCATGCGC
Organism: Roseateles aquae; assembly: GCF_032337115.1. Taxonomy (NCBI): domain Bacteria; kingdom Pseudomonadati; phylum Pseudomonadota; class Betaproteobacteria; order Burkholderiales; family Sphaerotilaceae; genus Roseateles; species Roseateles aquae. The sequence goes on along the minus strand of NZ_JAVXZY010000012.1, from coordinate 38,333 downwards.
CCGATGCTGGCTCAGCCCAGCGATGGCCGCAAGCGCAAAGCTACGTAGTCGAGCTTGCGGCTGGCTGCATCCCCAGCCGCCTACTGCAGCGGCGCGCTCAGCGCTGCACGCTTTGCGACTCGATGGACTTGATCTTCAGCCCCTGCAGCGTGCGCACCAGCGTCAGCTGATCGTGCGAGACGATGTGTTTGTCCGGCAGCCGGGGCATTTGCAGCGTGACGCGGGCGACATAGCTCAGCTTGGCCTCGGTCCAGGGGAAGCCCTTGCGCTGCACCGACACCTCGCTGAATTCGGTATGTGTGCTGGCGTCCAGCAGTGCAAAGGCCGCCGAGGCCTTGTGGTAGTAGCCGCAGAGTTCCTCCTTGCCGCCTTCCACCTCCCAATCGCCTTCGCGTTCGTCGGAACGGATACTGACCTCGACGTTGTCGGTATAGGCCTCGCAGGCCTTGGAGTCGCCGGACCAGATCTGCCCCTCGTGCTGCCCCAGCCACTGCACCAGCCGGTCTTCGGCAAAAACCAGCCGCCCATGCGCAAACCATGCGCCCAGCAGCACAAGCGCCCAAAAAATCTTCTTCACCGCAGCCCTCCTCAAACCCTCTTTATTTGGAACGGCCGGCGCTGCGTACCAGCACCGGCCGGGCCGCATGGTAGCGGCATCGGATGGGGTGGCGGCCTGGGGTTTCAGCGCAGCTCGGCCAAGGCGTACCAGTCCAGCTTGCGGGTCAGCATCATCACCGTGGCCAGGGTGGCAAACAGCAGCAGCGAACCGACGATTAAGGCAGCTTGCTCCAGGCGCAGGAGCACGAACAGCGCGCCATAGAGCGCGGCCAGCCCAGACCCGAACAGCAGGCCGCGGCGCCAGTGGCCCAGCATGCTGGCACCGTAGACACCCAGCAGGCCCACTGCGGCCAGCGCCGCCAGCGCGTAGGACGAGGCAAAACTCAGCTGCTCCGACAGGCTCAGCAGCAAGAGGAAGAACAGGCACTGGGCCAGGCCGACCAGCAGGTACTGCACCGGGTGCACACGGCGACCCGAAAGCAGCTCCACCAAGGAGACGCAGGTGAAGGTGAGCAGGATGAACATCAGGCCGTATTTGATGGCGCGGTCGCTCATCACATAGGGATTGATCGGGTCCACCATGTCGAAGCTCAGGCTGTCAGCGTCGGCAAGCTGATCACCGCTGCTCAAGCCGCGCAAGGGCCGGCCATGCTCGACCCAGTCGCCCGCCGTGCTGGCCAGCTCCGAGACCTGCCACAGCGCTGTGAAGCCCTGATCGCTGACCTCACGCCGCGTTGGCAGAAAGCGGCCGCCAAAGCTGGGATGCGGCCAGCCCGATTGCAGCTCCAGGCGGGTTGACGCGGCCGCCGGTATCAGCGCGAAGCGCTGGGTGCCCGCCAGTTCCAGCTGCATCTGCACTTGCAGAGCTTGGCCATTCATCACCACCTCAGGCAAGTCGGCATGCAGGCCTTGCGGGTAGCTGGGATGCCCGGTGCCTGGGCGCACCGCCAACGCCTGCCCAGCAGCACTGAGCGAGACGCTGCGCAGGCCGCGCACATCGCTGGCAGCCAGCATCAAGCGCGGCACCTCGCAATGCAGCCGGCCGCCGGCGTGCTCCGCATGGGGCTCCAGCTTGCCGAGCGCGGGCCACTGGGCCGCCAGCTGCAGATGGCCGGCATAGCCATTGACCTTGAACAGCCCCCGGTAGCGCGGCTCGGGATCGAGCTGGGCTTTCAGCTGCAGATCGCCGGGCACGGCGCTGAGCCGGAACTGGCGGCTCTGCGCCTGCAGCTGGCGCTCGCGGCCTTCGCCGGCCCAGGCCCCCCATTGTTCGGTGCAGACCCGGGTCAGCACAGGCCCCAACATCAGCTGGGCGCCGGCGAGCGATTCCTCGACGCTGCGCACCGCCTCGGCCTGGCGCGCCTGTCGCTCATCGACCAGCCAACCGATGCGCAGCAAGACCAGTGACAAGAGCAGGCCAAGACCGGCCAGTACCAGGGATTTGATCAACCAGCTTCGTGCCATGTAGAAGGCTCCTCGCGAAAAGGTGCCCACTGTCGGCAGTGTTGGTGAAGCCTTCAGGAAGTGGGTGAAGCCAGTGTGAAGCGCACGCGCAATCCTGGTGCTGCGGCTTCGAACTGCAGGCCGCCGCCATGCAGGGCCGCCACCTGCATCGCGATCGCCAGGCCCAGGCCCGAGCCCTTGCCCCCGCCGTCGGGACGCGCCGTGGAGAAGAAGCGCCGGCCCAGCTGCTGCATCGCGAAGTCCGGCACGCCGGGGCCATGATCGCGCAGCGACACGCAGCTGATGCTGCCTTCGCGCCAGATCGCCAGCTCCAGCACCGAGCCCGTCGGCGCGAAGTCCAGCGCATTGCTGAGCAGATTGCTCAGCGCCAGCGTCAGCATCTCGGCATCGGCGTCAACCAGCAGCGGCTCCGTTTTCAGGAAGCGCAGCTGCAGCTGGCGTTGCGTGATGCGGTCGGCCTGCTGGTCCAGCACGGCTTGGAACAGCACATCGAGCCGCAGCCGCTCGGGGTGAGCAGGCCCCCGCTGCAACTCCAGCTTGGAGAGTTCCAGCATGCGATCAATCAGCTCGCGCATGCGCTCGCTCTGCTCGACCACCTGGACGGCGAAGCGCTGGCGGTCCGCCGGGGCCAGCTCGTCTTGCAGCAGTTCGCCGGCGCCGCGCATCGCGGCCAGCGGGCTCTTCAGCTCGTGGGTCAGCGCACGCACCGTCTGTTCGATGTGCTCGCGCCCCTCCAGCCGCAGCCGCATGGCCTCCATCGCGCGGGCCAGATCACCGAGTTCGCCCGGCACCTGGGGCAGCTCCTGGCGTTCGCCGGCCTGCACCTGCTGAGCATAGTTGCGCAGCCGCCGTACCGACATCACCAGCCAGCCCGTCACCGCGACACCTATGGCCATAGAGAACAGCAGCAACGACAGGCCCGCCACCAGGATGCGCTGCTCGGCGCGGTCGATGAAACGCTGCACCGAAGCCAGCGGCTTGGCCACGGTGACCACGCCCAGCGTGCGGCCGGCCAAGGGCGAGCTCAGCGGCGCCCGCACCGGCGCGGCCACATACATGACGGCGCTGCGCTCATCGCCATCGATCGCATTGCTGGTGCGTGCCCCGTATTCGCCGCGCAGGGCCAGCGCCACATCGCGCCATTGCGAATAGTCCTGACCCACCGCGGACTGCGGATCGCTGTCGAGCAAGACCTGACCCCGGGCATCGGTCAGATAGATGCGCAAGTCCAGGCTCTGCTTGCGCAAGCCCCAGATGCGCGCGTCGACCGAGCGCTTGGCATAGGCACTGAGCTGCTGCGCCAGATGCCCCTCGGCCAGTGACTGCCCCGGCTCCAGCAGCGCCATCTCCTGCGCCGCGGCCTCGGCAACGAGGTGGGCGGTGTCCACCATCAGGTCTTCCATCACCTCGCGCACGCTGGGCTTGACCTCGCCCAGAAAGACCCGCAGCACGAAGAAGGCGGTCAGGCCGGTGATCAGGAAGAAGGCAAAGAACAGGCGCAGGCCGAGGCGCATGTCAATCGTCGTCCAGTTCCAGCGAGTAGCCAAGGCCGCGGTGCGTGCGTATCGGGTCGCGCTGCGGTGCCGCCTGGCGCAGCTTGGCGCGCAGCGTCTTGATATGCGTGTCGACCGTGCGGTCCAGGCTCTCGGCCGACAGCCCCCAGACGGCATCGAGCAGGTGCTCGCGGCTGAAGATCCGCGAAGGCGCGGCCAGCAAGGTCTTGAGCAGGCCCAGTTCGCGGCGCGTCAGCGGCAAGAGCTGGCCCTCGAACAGCAGCCTTGTGCCCTCGCCCTCGATGACGAAACCGCCCTGGTTGGCCACCGGCAGTGCGGCGCTGGCCTGGGCACGGCGCAGCAGCGCACGCACCCGCGCCACCAGCTCACGCGGGCTGAAGGGCTTGCTCAGGTAGTCGTCGGCGCCCAGCTCCAGGCCCAGCACGCGATCCCATTCCTCGGCGCGGGCGCTCAGGATCATGATGGGCAGGCTGCCCTGCTGGCGCAGCTCGCGACAGAGGTCCAGGCCATTGCCATCGGGCAGGCCGAGGTCCAGCAAGGCCAGGTCGGGAGGCGCTTGCTGCAGGCTGAGGCGGGCCTCATGCAGCCAGCTCTGGTGCTCGACCTGCCAGCCCTCCCGCTCCAAGCTGAACTGCACCGTGTGAGCGATGGCCGGATCGTCCTCCAGCAGCAGGATGCGCGTCACCACCCGCCCCTCAGTTGGCCAGATGCGAGGCCAGCACCGGGAACAGCTTGACTAGGCCGTCGGCCAGCAGTTCGACCGCCAGCGCCGCGAGGATCAGGCCCATCAGCCGGGTCATGATGTTGATGCCGGTCTGGCCCAGCACGCGGGCAATGCGGCCGGCCGCGGAAAACACCAGATAGGTCACCGCGCCGACAACGACGCCGTAACCCACCAGCACCGCCAGCTCCCACCAGTGGCGGGTCTTCTCGGCGTAGATGACCATGGTCGAGATCGTCGCCGGGCCGGTCAGGAGCGGGATGGTCAGCGGCACGACGGCGATGCTGGCACCGGACGCCGCCTTGCTGGCGCCCTCGCTGACGTCCTCGGCCCGCGACTCGGCCGGCTGCGCGTTGAGCATCTGCAGCGAGCTGATCAACAGCAACGTGCCGCCGCCGACCTGGAAGCTGGCCAGCGAGATGCCGAAGAATTCGATCACCCGCAGGCCGGCGATCGCGCTGATGGCGATGACCAGAAAAGCGCTGAAGGCACTGACGGCAATCGTCTGCTGCCGCTGCGCCTTGCTGAAGGTCTGCGTGTAGTGGATGTAGAAGGGCACGACGCCGATCGGGTTGACGATGGCCAGCAGGGCGACGAGCGGCTTGTAGATGTCCATGCGCTGATTGTGAGTTATGCGGTGCCGTCTGCGGCCAAGGCCATCAGGTAACGCAAGCCAGCCGCGGCCCGCGGCCCGTACCAGCTGAGCAGCTCGCCGTCGACCAGCTGCACCTGCGCCCGCGGGCACAGCGCCTGCGCCTCGGCCAGATGGCTGGCATTGAAGCTGTAGGGCTCGGAGCTGAGCAGCACGCGGTCGATGTCGGCCAGCCAGGGCTCCTCGCCACGCAGCTGCGGATAACGCGCCGCGCCATGCGCGCCGCCGTCCACCGCCGGCCAGCTCTGCCAGCCGACCTGGGCCAGCATGCGGCTGATATAGGTGTCGCGCGCCACCGTCATCCAGGGCTGGCGCCAGATCAGGTAGAGCACCCGCTCGCCCGGCCAGCTGTGCGCGGCGCAGGCAGCCAGTGCGGCACGCAGCTCGCCGGCCAGCGCCTCGGCGCGCGCCGCCACGTCGGGCTGATTGCCAAAGGCATCAAGTAACTGCTGCAGCAGCACCAGGTTGTCAGCCGGCGCATTCGGGTGGGTGACGATGATCTCGGGCACGAACGCGCGCAACGCCTCGACGGTCTCAAGCGTGTTCTCGTCCACATTGACGATCACATGGCTGGGCGCCAGCCGGCGCAGCTTGGCTAGATTGACGTCCTTGGTGCCACCGACCTTGGCGATCGCGGCCATGGTCTCGGCCGGATGGATGCAAAAGCCGGTGCGCGCCACCATCAGCGGCGCCAGGCCCAGGGCCGCGAGCAGCTCGCTGATCGAGGGCACCAGCGAGGCGATGCGGGGCGGGCCGCTCATCACAGCGTCGCGTCTTCCACCGGCGTGTCCTGCAGCGCCAGATAGACGGCGCAGCAGCCGCGCAGGTACAGCAGCGTCGGCAGCACCAGGGCCAGCGCAAACACAGCGCCGCCGCCGATCAGCGCTGCGGTCAGCTGGCCGGTCGCGGAGGCCGTGGCCGGCAGGCCGCTGGCGCCCAGGCTGCGCAGGCCATAGCCAAACAGGCCCGCCATCAGCTGCTGCGGCGGCACGTCGACACCGGCCACCCAGATCGACAGCAGCGCCATGGCCCGGCCGCCGGCCATCAGCACCAGACTGACCGCCGCGCTCATCACCGCCGTCAATGCCAGCACCGTGCCCATCAGCGCGGCCACATCCAGCAGCCGGTAGCGCATGTGGCTGAGCATCATCCGAATCGTCGTGCGCGTCGTCTGCCCGGCCCAGATCGATGGCCCGGTCAGCGGCCCAACCAGCACCGCTCCCGCCAAAGCCATGCCGCCCAGCATCAGCACCCCCAGCGGCACCAGCAGGGCAAACAGCGCTGTGCCGATACGCGGCAGGCGCACCGCCCAGAGCAGGCCCAGCAGCAGCGCCAGCAGCAGCGCCGCCATCAGCAGCAGCGCCAGCACGCTCAGCGCGCCGCGGTGGGCGCAGCGCAAGGCGTCAAAAAAGGCGTCCTGCACATCACGCAGCGGCCGGCCCTGGGCCTGGTCCATCAGGATCAGGCCGGTGGTGTTGACCCCATAAAAAGCGACAAGTACCGAGCAGACGCCCCAGATGCCGCCCCAGAGCTGATCGGCCCGGGCCAAATCGGCCTCGGCCTCGGCCATGGCCAGCAGCAGGCCGGCAAAACAAAAGGTGGCCAGCAGCGCATACAGCGCCGGGCCGTTGCGCACCGCGTCCAGGCTGGCAAAGACACGGCTGAGCGATTGCAGGGTGAGTTTTCGGTGCATGGGGGAGTCAGGCCAAGGGCGGCTCATCATAGCGACCCACCCTCAGGCAGGCGGCCGCCGCGAAACCGCGGTTTAACCGCGCTGTTTCACGGGTCGGTGACGGCTTTTTGCGGGTTTTCTCGCAGAAGCTGAAAAACAACAGTGAGAGTTGGGCACTTTGCGCACGGCTGGACCTCTCACCCATAATCGTTTACCTGTGTCTGGATGCAGCGCCTTCGGTTGAATGGTTCACGATGGGTTGAAGCTCCACATGGTTATTTGGTATTGAAAGGGCTTCCCCATGGGAAACAAGCTTTACGTAGGCAATCTGGCCTATAGCGTGCGTGACGAATCGCTGCAAGAGGCGTTTGGTCAATTTGGCACTGTGACCTCCGCAAAGGTCATGATGGACCGCGAAACCGGCCGTTCCAAGGGCTTCGGCTTTGTGGAAATGGGCTCGGACGCCGAAGCACAATCCGCCATCAATGGCATGAATGGCCAGGCCCTCGAAGGCCGCGCCATCGTCGTGAACGAAGCCCGTCCTCGTGAAGAGCGTCCGGGCGGCTTCGGTGGCGGCGGTCGTTCGGGCGGCGGCGGCTTCGGCGGCGGTCGTTCGGGTGGCGGCGGCTACGGCGGCGGCGGCGGTGGTGGCGGCTACGGTGGTGGCGGTGGCCGCTCCGGTGGCGGCGGCTACGGCGGCGGCGGCGGCCGTTCCGGTGGCGGCGGCTTCGGCGGCGGTGGCGGTTACGGCGGCGGTGGCCGTTCGGGCGGCTACTGATCCCAGGCCAGGCGATCCGCACTTGCTGCGGATCTATGCCGAGGACACAAGCAAGAAAGGCAGCTCATCGAGCTGCCTTTTTTCATGGCTCTTTTGGCGTTAAGTGTGGATGTACTGGAAGCAGCCAAAGGCAACCACAGAGGCACTGAGACACAGAGAAAAACGCAGCGAACCTCTGTTCCCTCTGTGAATTCCTCTGCGACTCTGTGGCTCTGTGGTTTGTTTTGGCAGATCAACAGCTAACGCGCAAAGAGCCCTCTTCATGGCCTTCACGCATGGCCTTTGTGGCCGCAACTCCGCGGCTCGCCTCAGTCCATCAAGTCGATCGCCAGCTTGGCAAACCACTGGGTTTCACGCTCGGCGCCGGGCTGCTGGCGCGACTGCGTGAAACCAAGGCTGTAGACCTTGCGCAGGCCCTGGCGGTGCTGATACATCAGCGCCAGGAGCCGCTCGCGGTCGGCACTGCCAGCCAGGCCGGGCTCGGCGACCCGATTCAGCCGCGTGTGCTGCACGGTGGCACGCACCGAATCACGTGCCCCGAAGTGCAGCACCGCCAGCGCCTGCGCGGCCAACTCGCTCAGCGACGCATCGCCTTGCGGTGAACGAACCGAGGCACCGCTGAGATGCGGCTCGAAGTCCAGCCACCAGCCCTTCCACAGCGGCGTGCGCATCTTGGCCTCCAGCGTCCAGACCAGACCCCGGCCCAGGCGATCGGCCTCGACATCAAGCCGTCGCCCCCATTCCAGCTCGGCCGAGAGCAGGCCCAGCCAGGGCGCCGGGCTGACGCTGAATCCCAGCGTCAGCGTTCGCGGCGAATGCAGCCTGCCCGCGCTGCGCGCGCGTTGCTGGTCGAGATTCAGATGCGACCACAGCTCGAAGTTGCGTGCCGACGAGAACCAAAGCCCCGGGTGCAGCCGGCGCTCGATCAGTTCGCCGGCGGCCACGCCCTCGCGCGCATCGGCCAGCGCGCGCGTCTCCTGCGCCTGCATTTGCCATTCGAACTCATAGGCCTGCAGCCGCAGGCCCTCGCCCAGCGGCGCCCAGCTCTGCGCGCCCAGCCGGCGATGCGATTCCAGGCTGACACGGCGGAAGCCGGTCTGGCTGACAAAGCCGTTGTCGTTGGCAAAGCCCGGCGCCACATGTTCGAAATGGGCCAGATGGTTCCAGTCGGCACTGCGCTCGCGCCAGCTCAGCCACAGCCGGTGACCGCGCTCGGCCGTCTGGCGCTGCGCCTGGCCCTGGGCATCGAAGCCGGCGGTGGTGTCGGACAGCAGCAGATGGCCGCGCAGCAGTGCTTGCTCGCTGGCCCGCCAGGCGAAGTCAGTGCCGAACACGCTGTTGCGGCGGCCGTTGCCGTAGTCGCGCCGCGCGCCCAGCCCGGCCAGGCTCAGCTCACCGATCTGCTGGCGCGCACGCACAAAGCTGGCCTGCGAACGGCCATGCTGCTCGAAGTAGCGGGTGCCGTAGGCATGGGCGCGCAAGACCTGACCCCCACCGGCATCGCGGACGCTCAGCGCCGTCGCCTCGGCGTCGACACCGCGCCAGGTGGCGCGCAGGCCCCAGTCCGGATCGGTGATGGCGCGCGAGTAGAAGGCCGCCTGGCTGTGGGCAGCACCGGCGTCTTCGGCCTGGCCCGCACCGACCACATCCTTGCTTTCCAAAAAGAAGGGCCGCTTCTCCTGCTGGAACAGCGCATAGCGGGTGTTGCCGGCCAGCTGTGGCGTGTCCAGCTCGACCTGGGAGAAGTCCGGGTTCAGCGTCGCGTCGATCACCCAGTCGGCGCGCGGCCGCCACTTGATCTCGGCCCCCAGGGCCGCTTCACGATGCCGCTCGCTGTGCCCGTCTGCCGCACCCTCGGACACGCTGCGGCGCAGCTGGCGGGCGCTGAGTTCAGGACGGACCTGCAGGAAACTGCGCTCGCGCACCGTCTCGACCAGATCACCGAGGCCCTCCAGCGGCTGCAGCTCGGCAATGAAGCTCAGCGCATCGTGGGTCAGCGGCGCGCTGAGCATCATCACGCTGTCTTCGCGCGGCATGCTGCGCCCGACCATCAGCCGCCACGGCGCGCCGCCGGCATAGGGGTAGCGCAGCGCCGCCAGCGGCCAGCGCAGCTCGACGCTGTAGCCATCCGGCAGCAGTTGCGCGGCGGCCTGCAGATCGAAGTCGGGCGAGAAGTCCTCGGCATCGTCGTCGGCGGTGAACACGCCGTCGGCAATTACGCCGCTGGCGCTGACGCGGGCAAACTGGGCCGCGCGGCGCTGGCCGACAGGATCGAGAACGACGATGACAAAGTCCTGGTCGCGCTTGACCTGATCACGCCGCGCCAGCGGCGCGCGGATCTTGCTCGGCTCGGGGTCGTAGGCGCGGATGCCGAAGGTGATCGCGTCGTCGTCAACGACGACCTGCACCGTGGTGTGCCAGCGCGCCGGCCGGCGATCCTCCGGCTGGTGCTGGACGAAGGCGTCGTGGATGGGCGCCTCGGCCCACAGGGCGTCGTCGAGGCGGCCGTCCAGCTGCAGCGCTGCGTGCTTGACGCGCAGGGCCCGCGGGCCGCTGACCCCCTCGGGATAGAAGGCCGCCGTGTCGGGGCCGGCGAGCGCAGCGCAGCTGCACAGGGCCAGCGCCAGGCTGGTCAGTGAGTGTTTCATGAGAGGCATGTGTGTCACGCCGTCGAGCGGCGCGGCGAGCGGCAAGGCATCGGGCAGCGACCAAGCCGATGACGGCCGGCGCTGATCGCTTCAGGGGCTGAGGCGAGCGCGCTCAGCTAACAGGGATGAAGAACCTTGGACATGCGGCCTTCCGCAGCGGCGCTGGATGAAAGCTTGATCTGGCAGGGCAGGCTCACTGCCTTGGCGGCGGACCAGCGTCAGTGTAGCGAGCAAGCCCGGCCCTCTGCCATTCGTCATGGCGATGGCAGCGCCTACTCGCCGTCGCGATGCTTGCGCGGGCGGCCGCTCAGCAGCCGATCAAACAGCCAGTTAGGCAGCAGCCGCATCAGACGCGCCACCCAGCCCATCTGCCAAGGGATGACGCGAAAGCTGACGCCAGCCTCAATCGTCTCGTAGGCGCGGCGGGCGAAGTCCTCGGGCTGCATCAGGAAGGGCATGGCGTAGCGGTTCCTGGCCGTCAGCGGCGTGGCGATATAGCCGGGCGCGATGGTCAGCACGCGCACACCGTGGGGCCGGCATTCGCCGCGCAGGCTTTCGCAATAGCTGATGACCGCCGCCTTGCTGGAGCAGTAGCCGGCATGGCCGGGCAGGCCGCGAATGCCGGCCACGCTGGCGATGCCGACCAGGCTGCCGCGGCGGCGCTCGTTCATCGGCGTGATGAAGGGCTGGAAGGTCGCGGCCAGGCCAATATTGTTGGTCGCGTAGATGCGCTGCAGCACCTCGATATCGCCGGGGATGGCACTGTCCATGCCGACGCTGATGCCGGCATTGGCGATCACCACCTCGGGCAGGCCCTGTTCGGCGATGCACTGGCGGCCGGCGCCGGTGATAGCGGCCACGTCGCTGACGTCGGCACCGTAGATGCGATAACGCTCAGGCTGCAGGCCCTGGGCCTGGGCCCAGCTGGCGATCTCGGCGGTGCGCCGCGCCACCAGCGCCAGCGCCCAGCCCTGGTGGTAGTAGTGCAGCGCCAGGGCCTGGCCCAGGCCGCTGGACGCGCCGGTGATGTAGACAAGCTTCATGGTCGGGCCTTGCGCGATGCCGCCGGCGGATCAAAGCGCGCCGTGCTGTGGCCGCTGAACTGCAGCTGGCCGCTCAGGTTGTCGTATTCGAAGCTGCTGGCACGGACCTCGCCGCGCGCCGTTTTCAGCGTCACCGGCAGGTGCGAGCGCAGCTTCTCGGTGGCCATGAAGGCGTGCATGAACTCGCCTTGCAGCTCCAGCTTGGGGCTGGCCTGCTGAGCGGCGCCGTCCTGATCCCAGCGGCGCACCCGCACATCGCCGATCAGCTGCAGCTCGCTGCCGTCGCCATTGCTGAGCGCACGTGTGGCGCTGGCCAGCGTCAGGCTGCCGTCGCGGCCATGGCCGCGCAACTCGACACCATCGATCTCTATCGTGTCGGTATCCGGGTAGTGGCGCATCTCGCGGCCAAGGATGCGCGCGCTGAGCCGGCCCGCGGCATCAAAGCGCTGCAGCTCGAAGCCACTCATCCGGTAGTCCGGCACATGGCGCGGCGCCAGCGGCTGGCCGGGCTCGTCGGGCGCCGGCGTGTTCTTGACCAGCCACCAGGTGAAGGCGGCCAGAAAGGCCATCAGCAGCAGGGGCAGATAGCTGGACAGCAGCGATTGCAACCGCCAGATCAGCGGCTGCGGCGCGCGGCGCACCTGGGGCGCGCGCGGCGGTGCCAGCGTCGCGGCCATCAGGCCGTGCCTCCGTCCAGCGTATCCAGATGCCCCTGCAGCAGCGCGGCATAGCGGCCGGCCGCCATCAGCAGCAAATCGCAGCATTCGCGTGCGGCGCCATGACCACCGGGGGCGGCGGTGATGTGGTGGGCCACGGCCAGCACCTCGGCATGGGCTTGAGCCGGCGCGCAGGCAAATCCGGCACGCGTCAGCAGCGGCAGATCGGGCCAGTCGTCGCCCATCGCGGCGACCTGCGGCCAGTCCAGGCCCAGCTGATCAAGCAGCGGCTGGGCCACGGCCAGCTTGTCTTTCGCGCCGTAGACGGCATGCCGCAGGCCCAGATCGGCGACCCGGCGGCGCACCGCCGGCGAGTCGCGGCCGGTGATGATGATGGGCGTGATGCCGCCCTGCGCCAGCAGCTTGAGGCCATGGCCATCCAGCGTCGAGAAGGCCTTGAAGCTCTCGCCCTGCTCGGCGATGTAGATGCGGCCATCGGTCAGCACGCCATCGACATCAAAGATCGCCGCCTTGATGCCGCCCTCAGGGGCAAGACCTGGCCCCTGGGCCTTGAGCAGCAGTTCAGTCGGAAAGCGCAGTGCAGGTGTCAGTGGCATGGTGTCAGCCGCAATCGTGGCAATCAGGGATGGCAGTCCAAAGAAAAACCCAGCGACGCCCGAGGATCCGGCTCTGCCGGTCCTGCGGGCGTGCCCCCTTCGAGGGGGCCGAGGCCGGACACAAACGGCTGGCCGTTTGTGCCTGCCGAGGGGTCAGGCCAGTGGCCTGACGCGGCTCGCAGAGCCGCGCAGCGCGTAGGGGGTGGACCATCAAATCACCTTGGCCGACATCAAGTCGTTGATGTGGATGGCGCCTTGAAGCTTGCCCTCGCCATCCTGCACCAGCACGACGGTGATGCGGGCCGACTCCATCAGGTCGGCAGCCTCGACGGCCAGCGCATCGCCGGGCACCGACTTGGGGTTCGTCGAGCCGACCTCGCCGGCCTTCAGGCCGCGCAGATCAACACCGCGCTCGATCAAGCGGCGCAGATCGCCATCGGTGAAGACGCGCTGCACACGGTCTTCGGCGTCGACGACGATGGCCAGGCCCAGGCTCTTGGCCGACATCTCGCGCATCATCTCGGTGAAGGGCGTGTCGGGGCTGACGCGCGGCAGCGCCTCGCCGCTGCGCATCAGGTCGCGTACATGCGTCAGCAGCTTGCGGCCGAGCGCACCGCCGGGATGCGAGCGGGCAAAGTCTTCCTCGCGGAAGCCGCGAGCGTCGAGCAGGGCCACGGCCAGCGCATCGCCGAGCGCCATCTGCGCCGTGGTGCTGGCGGTTGGCGCCAGGTTCAGCGGGCAGGCTTCCTTGGCAACACCGCTGTCCAGCACGATGGTGGCGTGGCGGGCCAGGCTGGAGTCGGCGCGACCGGTCATCGCGATGATGACCACGCCCAGGCGCTTGAGCACCGGCAACACGGCGTTGAGTTCATCGCTCTCGCCGGAATTGGACAGGGCCAGCACCACATCCTTGGCGGTGACCATGCCGAGATCGCCATGGCTGGCCTCGGCCGGGTGAACGAACAGCGCCGGCGTGCCGGTGGAGGCCAGCGTGGCAGCGATCTTGCGGCCGACATGGCCGCTCTTGCCCATGCCCATCACGGCCACGCGGCCGGCGCAGGCCAGCACCGCATGAACGGCGGCCGCGAAGCTGTCGCCCAGCCGCGGCGCCATCTGCTGCAGCGCCTGGGCCTCGATCTGCAGGGCCTCTTTGGCCATCTCGACCGCTCGTGCGGGGTCAAAACGCTGGGAATGAGTCATGGCCGGCAGTGTAGCAAGCAGGCCCTCACCAGCAGCGAGCTCAGAACTGCGGTTTCAGCCCCAGGCCCTGCTCGCGCAGCGCGTATTTGCGCAGCACGCCATGCTGGTCGAACAGCAGCACCAGCTCCTTGGAGCCGCTCTCCACCCGTTCGGTGACCAGACCGACGACGGGCACGAAATCCAGGAACTTGGGCAGGCCATCCTTGTAGAAATAGTGCCAGGTCTCCCAGCCGCTGGACTCGAAGCGCAGCACGCTGCCGCGGCCCAACTTTTGTTCGGCCTCGGCCCGGCTGGTGCGCCCCGGCTGCAGCCATTGCGCGGCCTGCTGCGCGTCGAGCGCCTTCATCTGGCCGTTGCCCACCGTCGTGCAGCCGGCCAGCGCCACCACCAGCGCGGTAAGCAGGGCGCGGCTCATCGTGCGCCTCCATCGGCAGCCAAGGCGGTTTCATCCATGTCTTCAAACTCCAGCAAGGTGTCGTCGGGCCAGCTGGCATCGTCCAGCGGCACGACGTACATGCGGTCGCGCAGCCAGTAGGCCCAGTCGACCAAGCCGAATATCGGGCTGTCCTGCGCTACCAGGCTGCCATGCAGGTTCTCGTAGGGCAGGCTCTTGCGGCGGCTGCCATGGACCAAGGTGATGCCGAAAACGGGTCGATCAGCAAAATGTCCGTAGAGCTTCAGCCTGGCGCAGACATCGGTCAGGGCCCGCGCCGCGTAGAAGGCCGGCAACTTGATGCCGCGCACCAAGGTATCGGCGCCATAGATGTCGACATGGCATTCCAGGCGGAGATCGCCAAGCCGCCGCGTGTTCGGAGGCAGACCCGGCGTGCGCACATCCGGGTGCCAGGCCAGCCGCCCTTCGGCCAGCTTGCTGCGAACAATGGCGTCATCGGGCAAACCGGCCCAGGCCGGGTCGATCTCAAAGCGCTGCTGCTCGTCCAAAGCCAGCGACTGGCGGCCGGCGCGGCTGCGCAGCTCCAGCGCGATATCGGCCAGATCGCGCGGGTCGCGCCGTGGGTAAAGGCGCACAAAGAACTGCGCCGCTGGGGCCAGTGCTCGGTATTTGTCAAAGGCCAGGCGCGCCTTGAGCAGCTGCGCAACGGTCTTCTGCTCACGCTCGATGCGCGCCTCGCCGGTGGTTTCGACCTTCTCCAGCTGGGCTGGCGTTTCGGCCGGCAGCTCGGCGAATGCCGTACACGATGTCGCCACCAACAGGCCAGGCAAACAGACTTTGAAGGGAAAACGAGGCATGGTGGGCTGCGCGCTGGTGCGGGATCGGGTGGCGGCACGTGCAGTCTAGGGAGCGAAAGCTTAAGCCAGGCCAAAGCCATGGCTTCGGCGGTGCCTAGAATCGCCGCCAGCGCGCCGAGCCCACAAGGCCTGGCGCCCGATCGGACTCCAGACCTGAGAGTGAGCAAGGAATGAAAGTCGCCATCATCGGCACCGGCTTCAGTGGTGTCGCCGCGGCCTGCCAGTTGCTGGCGCGCCTGCCCGCCGGCAGCGAGCTGTACTTGTTCAACGCCTCGGGCAGCATGGCCCGCGGCCTGGCCTATGGCACCCAGTCCGATGAGCACCAGCTCAATGTGCCGGCGGCACGGATGAGCCTCTACCCGCAGGATCCCGGCCATTTCCAGCGCTGGCTGCAGACGCAGAGCCTGGCCGGTGACGGCCATGAATTCGTGTCGCGGCGGCTCTACGGCGTCTACCTGCAGGCCAGCTTGCAGGCGGCGCAGGCCGAGCATCCGGGTGTCACCGTGCACAGCGTCGTGGCGGCGGTCCAGGAGCTGGAGACACAGTCCAGCGGCGCCGAGCGGCTGCGCTACACCTGCGCTGACGGCAGCAGCGCAACGCTGGACGTGGACGCGGTGGTGCTGGCGCTGGGCCATTTCGCGCCGCGTGCCGCGCTGCCGGCATTGCAGCAATTGCCGGCCGGGCTTTACATCAACGACCCCTGGCAAGCCAGCGCGCTGGACGAACTCGACGCCGAAGCGCCGGTGGCGCTGATCGGCAGCGGCCTGACGATGCTGGACATGCTCTTGTCGCTGCGCCGCCGCGGCCATCGTGGCCCGCTGCTGGCCTTGTCGCGCCGCGGCCTGCAGCCGCTGGGCCACCGCGCCAACGAACTGCCGCCGCCGAACTGGCAGCTCGACCACGCGCTGACCCGCGAGGCCCAAACGCTGCGCCAGATGACCCGGCTGTTCCGCGCCGAGCTGCGCCGCGCCGCGGCACTGGGCCGCGACTGGCGCGATGTGCTGGGCGCCTTTCGCGCCCACACCGCCAGCTGCTGGAGCCGGCTCGATCTGAGCGACCGGGCCCGCTTTCTGCGCCATCTGCAGGCCTTGTGGGATGTGCACCGCCACCGCGCCGCGCCGTCCGCCATCGCCGTGCTCGAGGCAGCGCGGGCCAGCGGCCAGTTGTGTGCCGTGGCCGGGCGCTTGCAGTTGGTCGAGCTGCTGGACGGCGGCCGTGCGCGGCTGAGCTGGCGGCCCCGTGGCGGTGGCGAGGCGCGAAGCTTCGAGGCCGCGCGCATCCTCAACTGCTCGGGGCCGACGGCCGGCAGCGCCAGCGGCTTTGCCGCCGAACGCTCGCCGCTGCTGGCGGCGCTGCAGCAGCAAGGCCGGCTGCAGCCTTGCCCGCTGGGCCTGGGCCTGCACACCGACGCCGGATTGCGCCTGCTCGATGCGCAAGGGCGGCCTCAAGCCGGGCTGTTCTACCTGGGCCCGTTGCTGAAGGCGCAGCACTGGGAAGCGACCGCCGTGCCCGAGTTGCGCGTCTTTGCCGAGCGCCTGGCCCAGGCCTGCACAGCGCCATGAAAAACGGCCCTCCGAGGAGGGCCGTCTTGCGAATTGTGCGTGCATGACCGGCCGCGGCCGGTCTGTGCGTCACTTCGCCTCAGGGGTAGAGACCGCGTTCTTCGCGGGCCTGAAGCACGCGGGTGCAGGCAACGACGAAGGCCGCCGTGCGCAGCGAGATGCGGTGCTGTTCCGAGGTCTCCCAGATGCCCTTGAAGGCGCCGGTGATGATCTTGTCCAGGCGGACGTTGATCTCGTCTTCGGTCCAGAAGAAGGACGAGAAGTCCTGCACCCATTCGAAGTAGGACACGGTCACGCCACCGGAGTTGGCGATGACGTCGGGCACGACGATGATGCCGCGGTCGGCCAGCACCTGGTCGCCATCGGGCGTGGTCGGGCCATTGGCGCCTTCCAGCACCAGGCGGGTCGAGATGCGCTGGGCACGCTCGGCGCTGATCTGGCCTTCCAGGGCCGCGGGGATCAGCACATCGGTCTTGACGTCCCAGAAGTTCTCGTTGTCGATGCGATCGGCACCCTTGAAGCCGCCCACGCCGCCGGTCTTGGCCACGTGGTCGAGCAGGTCCTGCATATCGACACCCTTTTCATTCAGGATGGTGCCGGTGTGGTCCTGCACGGCGACGATCTTGGCGCCATTGGCGGCGAACAGCTTGGCGGCGATCGAGCCGACGTTGCCGAAGCCCTGCACCGCCACGCGCGCACCTTCCATCGCGATGTTCAGGCGGCGCATCGCTTCACGGCCGATCACGAACACGCCGCGGCCGGTGGCAGCCACGCGGCCCAGCGAGCCGCCCAGCGGGATCGGCTTGCCGGTGACGACGCCGGTCGCGGTGGCGCCGGTGTTCATCGAGTAGGTGTCCATCATCCAGGCCATGATCTGGCCGTTGGTGTTGACGTCAGGCGCCGGAATGTCCTGCTGCGGGCCGATGATGATGCCGATCTCGCTGGTGTACCTGCGTGTAACTTTTTCCAGTTCCTTCATCGACAAGGTCTTGGGATCCAGACGAATCCCGCCCTTGGCGCCGCCGTAAGGCAGGTTGACCGCGGCGTTCTTGATCGTCATCCAGGCCGACAGCGCCATCACTTCTTCCAGCGTCACATCGGGGTGGTAGCGCACGCCACCCTTGCCCGGGCCGCGCGTCAGGCTGTGCTGGACGCGATAGCCTTCATAGTGGGCGATGGTGCCGTTGTCGAGTTCGATGGGGATGTCGACGATCAGCGCGCGCTTGGGGCGGCGCAGCGTCTCGACCCAGCGTGCCAGATGACCCAGATAGGGTTCAACGGCGTCGATCTGGGACAGATAGGTACCCCAGGGACTGTTGCGCGTCGGCGAGACAAAAGACAGATTGGGCATGTACTGCTCCGTAATTTTTTGGTGACGCGAACGGTATCGCGAACCAGATTGGGGACGCCAGCATTTCCAAAGCCAAGTGCACATTCGCCTATGCAGCTTGCGCATAAGGTGCCGAGTTTGCGCCGAAATGCACAGTTTCGCCAGCACTCCGGAGGCATCAAGGCACCGCCTCTGGCGCTGTTGCAGCCATGAGCAAAGCGGCCCGGCATCAGCTGTCGAGCCAGGGCCTCGCATTACCATGGCGGCCATGATGAGCTCGCTGGACCTTGCCCTGTTGTATCTGGTGGCCGCTGTGCTCGGTGTCGTGGTCTGCCGCTCGCTGAAGCTGCCGCCGATGCTGGGCTATCTGGCGGTGGGCGTGCTGATCGGCCCGAACGCGATGGCGCTGTCCGGCGATTCCGAGGGCATCCGCTATCTGGCCGAGTTTGGCGTCGTCTTCCTGATGTTCGTCATCGGCCTGGAGTTCAATCTGCCCAAGCTGCGCAGCATGCGCACGCTGGTGTTCGGCCTGGGGCTGTTGCAGGTGCTGATCAGCATCATCGGCACATTGCTCGGCCAGGCGCTGCTGCAATGGGGCTTTGCCATGATGGGCTGGCCCTGGACGCTGTCCTGGCAGGGCGCCCTGGTGCTCGGCGCGGCGATGGCGATGAGTTCGACCGCCATCGTCGTCAAGCTGATGGCCGAGCGGCTGGAGCTGGAGAGCGAACATGGCCGGCGCGTCATCAGCGTGCTCCTGTTCCAGGATCTGGCCGTGGTGCCGCTCTTGGTGCTGATCCCGGCGCTGAACAGCGATGGCGGCACGATGATGCAGTCCTTGGCCTGGGCCGGCGTCAAGGCGGCGGTGCTGCTGAGCATCCTGCTCGTTGGCGGCCAGACGGCGATGCGCTGGTGGCTCACACTCGTGGCGCGGCGCAAGAGCGAAGAGCTTTTCATGCTCAATCTGCTGCTGGTCACGCTGGGCCTGGCCTGGCTGACCGAGCATGCCGGGCTGTCGCTGGCGCTGGGCGCTTTCGTCGCCGGCATGCTGATCGCCGAGACCGAATACAAGCACCAGGTGGAAACCGATATCCGGCCCTTTCACGACGTGCTGCTGGGCCTGTTCTTCATCACCATCGGCATGAAGCTGGACTGGCGGCCGGTGATCAGCCAATGGCCGCTGGTGATTCTGTTCACCGTGCTGCCCTTGCTGTTCAAGTTCGTGCTGATCGCCAGCCTGGCGCGGCTGTTCAAGGCACCCAGCGGCGTGTCGCTGCGCACCGGCCTCTATCTGGCGCAGGCCGGCGAATTCGGCTTTGTGCTGCTGACGCTGGGCGCCCAGCACAAGCTGCTGGCGCCGGCCTGGGTCAGCCCGGTGCTGGCCAGCATGGTGATCTCGATGCTGCTGACGCCGCTGATCGTGATGTACAGCGACCGCATCGTGATGAAGCTCTCCGCCAGCGACTGGCTGCTGCAATCGGTGGCGCTGACGACGATTGCCAAGAAGGCGATCAAGGCCGATGCCCATGTGATCATCTGCGGCTACGGCCGCAGCGGCCAGAACCTGGCCACGCTGCTGCAGGGCGAGCACATCCCCTATATGGCACTGGACCTGGACCCCGACCGGGTGCGCCAGGCCGCGGCGGCCGGCCAGAGCGTGGTCTTCGGCGATGCCGCCCGGCTGCAAAGCCTGATGGCCGCCGGCCTGGCGCGAGCCAGCGCGGTGGTGATCAGCTATCACGACACCGCCTCGGCGCTGAAGATCCTGCGCCTGGTGCGCTCACACGCCGCCCATGTGCCGGTGATCGTGCGCACGCTGGACGACAGCGATCTGGAAAAGCTGCGCGCGGCCGGCGCCACCGAGGTGGTGCCCGAGGCGCTGGAGGGCTCGCTGATGCTGGCCAGCCATGCGCTGGCCCTTGTCGGCGTGCCGATGCGCCGCGTGATCCGGCTGACCCGCGATGCCCGCGACGCCCGCTATGGCCTCTTGCGCGGCTACTTCCATGGCGCCGATGACGACACTGTCGAGGAGCGCGACCAGGCCCGCTTGCGCTCGGTGACGCTGCCCCAGGCCAGCAGCTATGTCCAGCAGCCGCTGGGCCTCTTGGCGCTGCACGCCACCGGCGTCAGCGTGGTTTCGGTCAGGCGCAGCAACGGCGCGGTGGTCAGCGCCAGCGACGAGTTGCTGCTGGCCGGCGGCGACACCCTGGTGTTGGCCGGCGTGCCGGAGGCGCTGGCCTTGGCGGAAGAAAAGCTGTTGCGCACCTGAGCCTTCAACGGGACTGCTGCGCGATCGCCGCGCCCCAACCCAGCGCGGGCAGCAGGCGCTGCGCCCCTTCAATGCTGAGATGGCCCAGATCGCGGTAATAGGGCAGACCGTCGGCGGCAGCCGTGCGGCAGCGTTGTTCATCGCACAAGGCCGGCTCGAAGCGCAGCACGGGCACATCGGCCTCGCGCTCGGCCCGGTCAAGAAAGGCCTGCACCGCAGCCCGGTAGTGCGAGGCCGCCTGGCGGTCCAGCGAACAGTCGGCCGCAGTGCCCAGGGTCCAGCGGCGCAGCGCTTGCCGCTCCAGGCAGGCCGAGCTGTCAAAGCCGGCCGAGGGCGGCGGCGCAATGAGAATCACCCGCTTGCCCAGTCGGCGCAGCGCTTGAACGGTGTGCCGCAAGGCCAGCAAGGCCGCATCGACACTGGCCGCCTGCAGCTGCTCACCCTGCAGTGCCTGGTAGCGCGTGCCGTCAACATACTGCTCCAGCAGGCTGGACAGGACGACCACGTCGACATCAGCGTCACCGGCCAGATAGGCCAGCACCGAGGCATTGAAGGCCTGGCATTGCTGACTCCAGGGCCGTGCAAAGGTCTCGCCACGCGCCACACTGGCCTTGAACGGCACCAGTCCGAGCAGCGGCCCGCAGGAGGATTTGGTCGCCTGCAGCAGGCCCGGCGCCAGCGGGGCAAGACCTGGCACCAGCGCCATTGCATAGGAATCGCCCCAGACCATCCAGCCGGCCTTGACCGCCGTGCGGCAGGGCGCTGTACCGCTGAAGGGCTGCTCATGATCGCAGGCGGCGGCCAGGCCGTGATTGGGGCGGCGCAGCGTCGCGTAGTCCTGCCCTGCCTGCGGCAGCGCAGGCTGCAGCTGCGACCACCAGGGCAATAGCGCCAACACAGCGCTGGCTGCCGCGATGGCCAGCCAAGCACGTGCTTGTAGCGGCAGCGCCCAACGACGCGGTGGCAGCTCAACCCAGCGCCACATCGCCCAGGCCAGCGGCAGGCACAGCAGCAGCGCGGCCAGGCGCCAGGGCAGCATCGCCTCGGCGCTGGTGGGCCCGACCCAGGCATTGTTCAGCGCCGCCAGCAGCGGCCAGTGCAACAGGTACAGGGAATAGCTGCAATCGCCCAGCCAGCGCAAGGGGCGCAGCAAGCGCGCCGCGCGGCCCTGTTCCGACGGCGCCGCGGCGCACAGCAGCGCCAGCGTGGCCAGATCCACAAGCAGGGCCAGCAGGCCCGGGTGCGGCCCCACTTGCCCCGGCGCCGGCCACAGTGGCGCCAGCAGCAGCACCGCCATGGCCGGCCAGCGCCAGACTGCCAGCCAGGCGGGGCTTGGCCGACGCCCTGCCATCAACAAGGCTCCCAGCGACCCGAGCGCCAGCTCCCAGGCCCGTGTAGGCAGGAGGTAGAAGGCCGCGCTCGGCTGCAGGCGTGCCAGCCACAGACAGCCGAGCAGGCTCAGCAGTCCCAGCAAGGTGATGCCGAGCAGACGCCGCCCCCTACCCAGCCACAGCAGCAGGGCTGGCAGCAGCAGGTAGTACTGCTCCTCGACCGACAGCGACCAGAAATGCAGCAGCGGCTTCAGCTCGGCCGCGCCCTCGAAATAGCCGCTCTGCAGCCACAGCACCAGATTGCTGCCGAACAGCAGGGCACCCAGCTGCTGCTGGCGGTAGTCCTGCAGCTCCAGCGCGTTCAGCAGCCAGGGGGCCAGCAGCGCACAGACCGCCAGCGTCAGGTAGGCGGCCGGCAACAGGCGCCGGGCGCGGCGCCAATAGAACTCGCGCCAGCTGAATCGGCCGGCGTCCTGGGCGCGCTGAATCAGGCCGGTGATCAGAAAGCCGGAGATGACAAAGAAGATGTCCACGCCCAGATAGCCGGCGGGCACGCCCGGCAGCTGTGCGTGGTGCAGCAGCACCCAGAGCACGGCCAGGCCGCGCAGCGCCTGGATGTCCCAACGCAGCCCGTGTTCGCGGGCTTCGTCGGGCGGGGCAGCGGCAGGAACTTGAGACATCGGCAGGACGGGAGGCAAGGCAGCGAGCAGGGCCCGCATTGTTGACTGCCGCCTGTGCGACAGCCAAGCCTGTGCGCCTGCGCCACACTCGCCGCCAAGGCCAAGCCCATCATGACCGACGCGTTCACCCCCCCAAGCCTACAGCGCCGCCGCATCTATCTGATGCGCCATGGTGCGGTCAGCTATTTCGATGGCGCTGGCAAGCCTGTCCTGCCCGAGCAGGTTTCGCTGAACGAGCAGGGCCGCGCCCAGGCGGTGGCCGCGGGCCGGCATTTCGCGGCCGAGGGCGTGCGTTTTGACCGCGTCATCGTCAGTGGCCTGCCGCGCACCGTGCAGACCGCCGCCCTGGTGCTGGAGCACAGTGGCCAGAGCCAGTTGCAGCCCGAGGTCTGGCCCGAGTTCCAGGAAATTCGCGGCGGCCGGCTGGGCGAGATCAGCGAGGCCGATCTGCACGAGGCCTTCACCGGCCTGCACAGCGGCCAGCTGCACGAGGGGCAACGCTTTCTGCACGGCGAGAGCATCGGCGAGCTGCTCGACCGTGTGCTGCCGGCCATTGGCCGCTTGCGTTCAGACCCCGGCTGGGACTGCGCGCTGCTGGTGCTGCATGGGGTCGTCAATACCGCGCTGATCTCGCATGCGCTCAGCGGTGGCCAGCGGCTGATGTTCGGCTCCATCGTGCAATCGCCGGCCTGCATCAATGTGATCGACGTTGGCAGCGAGCCCGGCGACTGGCTGCTGCGCGTCAGCAATTTCGCGCCGACCGGCGCGCTTCATGTGGACGAACGCCACACCACCATGGAAGCGCTGCTTGAGCAGTACCTGCGCTACCGCTCAAACCGGGAACCACGATGATCTGCATCACCGGCACTTATGTCTGGCGCGACGGCGCCCGCTTCGACCACCAGATCTACGAGACCGAACATCTGGCGCTAACGCGCGAACTGCTGGGCCCCTTGGGCCTGACCCGGCTAGAGGCCTTGCGGCTGATCCACCCCAACGGGCCGCGCGAGGGCGAGGCCATCGTCGTCACGCAAGCTCAATTTGAAACACTGGACCAGGCCCGTGCCGCGCTGGCCCAGGCCGGCCCGCAGCTGGCTGCGCATATCAGCCGTTATACCGATCTGCAGCCGCAACTCCGGCTCGCCGAGATCAAGACCTGACCCCATCTTCCGGAAGGACGACAACCATGGACTTCGACTACAGCCCCAAGGTGCAGGCGATGCGCGAGCGCCTGCTGGCCTTCTTCGACCAGCACATCTACCCCAATGAACGGCGCTTCCACGAGGAGGTCGAGGCCAACCGGCGCGCCGGCAATGCCTGGATCCCGACCCGGCTGGTCGAGGAGTTGAAGCCCCTGGCGCGCGCCGCCGGGCTGTGGAATCTGTTCCTGCCGCAGTCGAGCCGCGCGCCGGAAGGCCTGTCCAATCTGGAATACGCGCCGCTGTGCGAAATCATGGGGCGCGTGTCCTGGGCCGCCGAGGTCTTCAACTGCTCGGCGCCTGACACCGGCAATATGGAAACCATCGAACGCTACGGCAGCGAGGCCCACAAGGACGCCTGGCTGATGCCGCTGCTGCGCGGCGAGATCCGCTCGGCCTTCCTGATGACCGAGCCCGAGGTGGCCTCCTCCGACGCCACCAATATCCAATGCCGCATCGAGCGCGACGGTGAGGACTTCGTCATCAACGGCACCAAATGGTGGTCCAGCGGTGCCGGCGATCCGCGCTGCGCCATCTACATCGTGATGGGCAAGACCGACCCGGAGGCCGGCCGCCATGAGCAGCAGTCGATGGTGCTGGTGCCGGCCAACACGCCGGGCATCACGATCAAGCGCCATCTGCCGGTATTCGGTTATGACGATGCGCCGCACGGCCATATGGAGATCGAACTGAAGAACGTGCGCGTGCCGGCTTCCAACGTCCTGCTGGGTGAAGGGCGTGGCTTCGAGATCGCGCAGGGCCGGCTCGGCCCCGGGCGCATCCACCACTGCATGCGTTCGATCGGCGCCGCCGAGCGGGCGCTGGAGTTGATGTGCGAGCGCGCGATCAAGCGGGTCGCCTTTGGCAAGACGATTGCCCAGCAGACCGTTACCCAGGAGCGCATCGCCGAGGCCCGCTGCATGATCGAACAGGCCCGCCTGCTGACGCTGAAGGCGGCTTACATGATGGACACCGTCGGCAACAAGGTCGCCAAGGCCGAGATTGCGATGATCAAGATCGTGGCGCCGAATATGGCGCTGAAGGTGATCGACTGGGCCATGCAGGTCTATGGCGGTGCCGGCGTGTCCGACGACACGCCGCTGGCGCTGATGTGGGCGCATCAGCGCACGCTGCGTTTTGCCGACGGCCCGGATGAAGTCCACCGCAACTCACTGGCCAAGCTGGAACTGGCCCGGCATATGAAGCTGGATCCGAACAAGATCGCGATGCCGGTGACCCGCGGCGCCTGAACCGACACCAGCCCGAGGCACCTAGGGTTTACGCGATCACTCTTTAGGGGGATAAGGGCATCTGATACTGGACGACTGATAGGGTGGCGCCCTCGCCGCCGGCAGCTTTGAATTTTGGTGACGCATTGCACACGGTGATGCGCCGACACGGGCTTGCAGGCATGGCGTCTCACGCTCGGCGAGGCCACACTCGCGAGCCAATGTTCCGGAGTTGAGGATGTTTCGCTCGAACGCGCTGCGCCGGTGGCCCCAGGTGGCCATGGGCGCGGTTTTTATTGTCCAGGTCTTGCTGCTGCTGCAGTCGTTCTACGGCAAGAACGACGGCGAGGCCCTCGCATGGTTGAGCGCGGCGGGCCTGGTGCTCAGCCTGCTGCTGGGCGGCCTGGCCTGGATCGCCATGGCGCAGGCTCGTGAGCTGGCGCAGCGCGCCCGCGACCAGCTGGACGAAGCGATTGACGCGCTGCCCGCCAGTGTCGAGATCTTTGACGAACGCGACCGGATGATTGCCTTCAACCACCGCCTGGTCGAGATCTATCCCCATATGCTGCGCGAGTTCGAACGCGGCGCCAGTTTCGAAGAGTTGGTGCGTGCTTCGCTGGCACGCGGTGGTATTCCTGAGGCCCAGGGGCGGGAAGAGGCTTGGATCGCCGAGCGCAAGACGGTGCGCGGCCAGCAGCGTGAGGCCCTGCTGCAGCGGGTGCACGACAACAAATGGCTGCGCATTTATGAGCGCCGCATGCCCGGCGGCGGCATCGTCGGCGTGCGCATGGACGTCAGCGATCTGGTCCACGAACAGCAACGCCTGGCCGCCAGCCAGGCCCATCTGCAGGCGCTGATCCACGCCGCCACCAACGCCATCGTCACCCTCGACACCTCGGGCCATATGCTCGAGGTCAACCCGGCCTGCCAGCATCTGTTCGGCTTCAGCGCCCAGGAAATGCAGGGCGCGCACCTGAGCATGCTGATAGGCAACGCCCAGACCACCGCCGAGCAACTGCAGCCGGAAGCCCTGCTGGGCAGGCAGCGGGAGTTCAGCGCCCGACATCGCGAGGGCCATGAGCTGACGGTGCAGATGAATGTGGCCGAGGTGAAGACGGCCACCACCCATTTGTTCGTCTGCATCATCACCGACTTCAGCGACCGCAAGCGCCAGGAAATGCGGCTGCGCGAGGCCAATGCGCTGCTGGCGCGCCAATCCACCACCGATGGCCTGACTGGCGTCGGCAATCGCCGCCTGTTCGACCAGTTGCTGATCCAGGAATGGCAACGCAGTGCGCGCACCGGCAAGCCGCTGGCGCTCTTGCTGGTCGACATCGATCACTTCAAGCAATACAACGACCACTACGGCCATGTGGCCGGCGATGACTGCCTGCGGCGCGTCGCCAGCCTGCTCAGCGCCTGTGTCGGGCGCAGCATCGAATCGGTCTGCCGCTACGGCGGTGAAGAGTTTGTCGTGCTGCTCGTCGACACCGAGCTGGAAGGCGCCAAGGTGGTCGCGCAGCGCTGCCTGGACAGCCTGCGCCTGGCCGCCATCGCCCACGCCGCCTCTCCGGTGCGTCCTTGGGTCAGCCTGAGCATTGGCGTTGCCGCCTGCGTGGCCGATGTGCAGCAGCGGCCGCAAACGCTGGTGCAGGACGCTGACGCGGCGCTCTACCAGGCCAAACAGGCAGGCCGTGCGCGCATGGTGTTCGGGCCGCTGAGCGCCTGAAGATCAAAAGGCCTCGTAATCAAAGGCCTTGACGAAAGGCGTCAGCAAGGCCTCGATGTGTTTGAACTCGCTGCCAAAGTGGCGCCAGCGCGCCACCGAGGAGCTGTACAGCGGCTGCGCGACCTGGGCTCGGCTGGGGCTGGCGATCGATTTCTTCGCTGCCCGCTCATGGAAGCTGGCCACCGCCGGGTCCCAGTCCAGACCCAGGAAATCGAACACGCGGCGGAAGGTGGCCTCGAAGTCGGCAATCGTGTCCTCATAGCGGAACTCGATATAGCTGGGCGCCATCAACTCGCGCACATGCATCCACCAGCCCATCACCTGGGCATAGAGCTCGGCCGTGCTGGTCCAGCCCAGCAGGTGGACGGTCGCCGGCGATGGCGCCATCAGCTGCATGAAGCAGCTCAGGCACACGTCGCGCGGGTCGCGCATCACAAAGACGATGCGCGCATCGGGGAATACACAGCTGATCAGGCCCAGATCGACGGTATTGAGCGTGAACTTGTCGACAAAGCCGTCGGTCTGCAGATCCGGGCCCAGCCGGTCGCGGGCCCGTTGCCAGTAGAACGCCCGTAAATGCTGAATGCCGTCCAGATCGAGTCGGCGCAGTTTGTCGGCCGTGCTCGCCGGTCCGGGCTGCAGGCGATGCAACTCGCGATGCATGGCCGCGACGAAATCGGCCTCATCCGCCACATGCAGACGCGGGTGGGCGTCGAGCACTTCTTGTGTCAGCGTTGTGCCGGAGCGGAAGAAGCCGATCAGAAACACGGGCGCCGGCGCTTCGGCGGCAAATGCAGCGCCCTTCCAGCGCTGCAGCAGTTCCCGATCAAACCCGAGCCGGTGGCTCTTGATCATCATCGGCAGCAGATTCACCGGATGACGCTGGTACTCGGGCAGACTCTGGCTGGCCTTGGTCGAGGCATGCAGATGGGGAAAAACCTGGTCAAAACGGCCCTGCTTGTCGAGTACCCGGGCCAACTCCTTGTGGGCGCGAAAGGCCTCGCGCGGCGCCAGGCCCCGCGCTAACAGGGCCTGCAGGCGTTGGGCGGCCAGCTCGCCTTGGCCGCCATCGGCTTCGACACTGGCCAGCAGTACCTGCAACATCTGATTGTCCGGCTGCAGCCTGACGGCGCGTTGCGCGGCATCGAGTGCTTCGGTCTTCTTGTTCAACTGAGCTGCCGCAACGGCCAGCAGCTGCAGCCCGCGCGCGTCTTCCGGCGCCAGCTTCACGGCGGCATCGCAGAGCTGATGGGACGAGATGAAATCACCGAATTGCTGCAGTTGCTGGACGATCTCCAGCACATAGCCAATCTGGCCATCATCTTCGGCCAGATCCAGCAGATCGCCGCCGGCCTCGTTCAACAGCGCCAGCCCCTCATGCAGGCGCCCCAGCGTGCACAGGCTTTGGCCCAGTCCCGCGCGGGCCTGGATGTCATCGGGATCCGCGCTCAACGCCTGCTCGAAAGCCGAGGCCGCCTGTTCATACTGCTGAGCTTGGAATGCCTGGATGGCACGTTGCAAAGGGCTGTTCATGGCAATCCTAGAAATTGGCAAATCCCGCCGGCGCCGGGGTGGGAGCCCAGTCGGCGCGCGGCATTACAACATAGCGCCCCGCGCCACAGGAACTTGAGCGCTGCTTAAATCCGACGGTATGCCTCCCG
Organism: Roseateles aquae; assembly: GCF_032337115.1. Taxonomy (NCBI): domain Bacteria; kingdom Pseudomonadati; phylum Pseudomonadota; class Betaproteobacteria; order Burkholderiales; family Sphaerotilaceae; genus Roseateles; species Roseateles aquae. The sequence continues at coordinate 10,572 of NZ_JAVXZY010000012.1, read as the reverse complement.
CGCTGTCGGCTTTCTTTACAACCCTGTCACAACGCTGTCTTGAGTTGCGATATATCTCCAATGATTGCTTTCTAAGTCGTTGAAATTGAAAAGATTTTTGATACCCCCCCAAGAACGTGGGACGCCCTTGGCATGGAAGCTGCTCTACTGCTTACAGTTCCCAGGCGGGGACTCGCTTTCGGTTTAATCAACATAGGTGAGTGACATGATCAAGAAGACACAAATCGCGCTGAGCGTGGCCCTGCTGGCCGCCGGCGCTGCCCACGCTGGCAGCTTCAACAACGGCGGCTTCGAGTCGGGCGACCTGACCGGCTGGACCACTGGCGCTGGCTACTGGAACACCGCCAATATGGCCGACCTGACCCCGGCCAACTATCTGCCCGGTGGCGCCTACTACAACGCCGCCTACGGCGTGCACGACATCACCAACGTCGGTGGCGTTGATGCCATTACCGGCCTGAGCACCGTCCGTTACGGCAACCACGCCGTGCGTACCAACAACGCTGTCAACAACTACAGCGTTTCGCTGATCCAACAGAAGGTCACGAACTACTCCGGTACGTCGATCAACTTCTCGTGGGCTGCCGTTCTGCAGGCTTCGCACGGCGCGACCGATTCCGACAACTTCACCATCACGCTGACCGACAACACCACCAACTCGGTGCTGACGACGATCTCGTACAACTCGGCCACCAACGGCGCGATCTTCAGCCAGACCGGCAGCTGGTTCTACACCAAGTGGATCGACGAGACCATCAACGTCACCGCTGGTCACGACTACACGCTGAGCCTGCTGGCTGCTGACTGCCCCTACGGCGGCCACGCTGGTTACGTCTACCTGGACGGCTTCGGTACCGTCTCCGGCGGCCCTGGCGACACCACCCTGCCTGAGCCCGCATCGCTGGCCCTGGTCGGTCTGGCACTGGCCGGCGTTGGCCTGAGCCGCCGCCGCAAGGCCAAGGCAGCCTGAGCTGGCTTGTAAGATGAAGGCGCCTCCCGGGGCGCCTTTTTTACGCCGGGCCCGCGAATAGCGGGCCTTTGTCCTTGTGGCCTTCGCTCATGGAATCGCCCATGCCTCAGACACTCCGCAGCACCCAAACCGCCCACCGTCTGCCACGCCATGCCGGCCGCCTCAGCCTGCTGAGCCTGGCGCTGCTGCTGGCCTGCAGCAAGCCAGATCACTTCGCTCAGGGCCAGCAGAGCTTGAGCAAGGGCGAATACGCCACAGCCGTGGTGGAGCTGAAGAATGCCGCCCAAGCCCAGCCCGATTCGCTCGAGGTACGCATCGCCCTCGCGGACGCGCTGGAGCGCACCGGCGACACGCTGGGTGCCGAGCACCAGCTGCGCCAGGCGCTGAAGAGCACGCCCAAGGACGAACTGGTACCGCGCATCGCGTTGCTGATGCTGGACCGCATGGATGTGGCCAAGCTTGACCAGGAGTTTCACGATCGCAAGCTGAGCACGCCGGCGGCCAATAGCGAATTGCACGCGGTGCTGGCCTTGGGTCATCTGGCCCTGCAGCACCCGGACAAGGCGCGCGAGGAGCTGAAAGACGTCACGCCTTCGCCCACCGCGTCCTTGGCCAAGGCCCAGTTGCTGCTGGCCGATGGCCAGCGCGAAAAGGCCCTGGCTGAGCTGGAAGCCGTGAACGCACAAGGGCCCGCCAACTGGTGGGTCTTGCGCGCGACCAGCCGCGTCCAGTCCTCGCTGGGCCAGCGGGAACAAGCTTTGAAGACCATTCAGAAGGCGCATGAGGCGGCCCCCTGGAACCGCGGCCTGATCGGTGAATACGGCGAGGCCTTGCTCAACGCCGGCCGCATCGAGGAAGCGACGGCTCAACGCGACAAGCTGCGCAAGCAGGCTCCTGGCTATTTCTGGACCCAGTATCTGAACGCGGCACTGATGGCGCGGGCCGGGCGCTACGAAGAGGCCCACGCGTCGGCGCTGAAGGTACTTGCGGGTGTACCTGACCACCTACCGGCGACGCTGATTGCCGCCTCTGCCGAGCTGCAGAAGGGCGAGACGCTGATGGCCGAAAAGCGCTTGCTGTCGATCGGCAAAAAGCACCCGAACTCCATTCAGCGCATCCAGTTGCTGGCCCAGTCGTACTTGCGCAGCGGCCGCCTGAACGACGCGAATGACATGATTCGCAATGGTCTGGCGCTCGATGCCGAGAACAAGCAGCTGCTGTCGCTGAAGGCCGATGTTGCCTTGCAGCGCCGCGACGCCCGTTTGGCCACACAGGCCTTGGAAGCCCTGTTGAAGAGCGACCCCAAAGACGCCTACAGCCTGCTGCGCATGGCCGAGTTGCAGGGCGGCAAATCCGAAGCCACCCTCGGACTGCTGCAGCGCGCCGCCGAGGCCACGACCGACCAAGGCCTGCAGGACCGCATCATCGCCACCGTGTTGCGCCTGGGGAAACCTGCAGAGGCCCGCAAGTTTGCCGAGGACATGGTCAAGGCACAGCCTGAGCAAGCACAAACGCGGCTGTCCCTGGCTGCAGTGCTGCGCGCCCAGGGTGATGCGGATGGTGCGCGCAAGCAGGTTCAAACCGTGCTCGACAAGAACCCTGCCTACGCACCTGCGCTATCGGCGCTGGAGTTGCTGGCAAGCAATGAAGCACAGCGCGCCGAGTTGCTGACTCGCTATGCGCAAGCCGTCAAGACCAAGGGCAGCCCGGCGCAGACATTCATGGCCTATGCGGCCCAACTCGAACGCGCCGGACAAACGGACCCGTCGCCGCTGAGCGTGCTTGAGCAAGGGCTGAGCCAGTTCCCCGACGACATCCAGTTGCGAGACACGGTTGTCGAAGCCTATCTGCTGGCGGGCAAGCCCGAGAAGGCCATCAGCACCGCGGAATCGGGCGCGTCCGCCAACAACGCGCCAGCCACTGCCGTTGCCTTGCTGGCCACTACCTACCAGCGTCTGGGCAAGCAAAGCCCGGCGCTGGAGGCATGGCGCAAAGCCGTGGCTGCCAGCCCCTTGCGCAATGACTGGAAGCTGCAATTGGCCGAGATGGAGGCCGGCGCCAACCGCCACAACGAGGCTGCCTCGCTGCTGCGCAGCCTGTTGACCAGCCATCCGACCGACGCCCGCGCCTACCGCGCGCTGGCACTCCTGGTGGCCAAAGACAAGCCCAGCGAGGCCATCAGTGTGGCCAAGCAAATGGGCCAGCAGGAAAAGCTGAAGAATGAGGCGCTGTTGCTCGAAGGTGAGGTGCTGCTGCGCCAAGGCAAGTTGGACGACGCGTTGAAGCAATACAGCGAAGCCGTCAAGGCTGGTGCGATACCGGCCGCGGCCATTGCACGCATCAGCGTCCTGGATCAAGCCAAACGTCAGCCCGCCGCGGAGAGTGAACTCGCGACCCTGCTGCGCAATCTGCCCAAGCATCCTGGCGTGCTGCAATTTGCAGCCCAGCGTGCCATGGCCAACGGCCAAGTCGAGGCCAGCCTTGACTACTGGAAGCGCGCTGTCGAGTTGGCACCTAACAACGGGGCGCTGCTCAACGACTATGCATGGGCGCTGGTGCAGAGCAAAAAGCCCGGCGCCGTCGAGGTCGCGCAACAGGCCGTCGCGATGACGGGCAATCATCCCAATGCGATGGACACCCTGGCCCTGGCCCTGGCTCAAGCCGGCAAACAGGAAGCCGCCACCAAGCTGCTGCGCAGCGCCTTCAATCTGGCCCCAACGGTGCCCAGCATCCGCCTGCATCTGGCCAGTGCGCTCAATGCCAGCGGCGACAAGGCCGGTGCCGCTGAATTGATCAAGAACCTGCGCCCCGAGCAGCTCAATGCCGACGACAAAGCCGCGCTGAGCAGGCTGCGCGGCGCCTGAAGCCGCACCGCTTGCACGACAGCAGCCGGCCACTCCACGCCAAGTGACCGGCTGACTTCTTCACGGCTGGCGCATGTGCGGCCGCCTGACCGACAATCAGGCATGGCCAAACCCATTCCCCGCCTCAGCCCCGACGAGATTCAGCGCGTCATCGCCACCGCCTTTGCCGACAGCCCGCCCTACCACCGCGTGCTGATGGAGCATGGCCTGGGGCAGGGCGAACTGGTGCAGCTGCTCAAGCGTGAACTGAGCTCCTCGGCGTTCAAGCTCTGGCAGGCCAAGGGCAAAAGCGCCAAGGTGCCGACCAGCAAGGCCAAATGGCCACACGGTCGCTAAGAGAAGTCTGTCCAAAACGGGGCGGGCCGGCTTGAGACGCTGAGCGCGCCAGACAGCCCTGGCACCTCAAGGTTTCCTCAAGAAATCATTGGTGCGGTGCTCGCCCGCTCGTAAATACCAATGTGATACCGATTGAGTTGCCGCCGTGGCGGTGCTAGCCTGCGCAGCGTTGTCTTCTGAGCAGTAACGCCGCGACCGTCTGCCGCCGCATCAAGGCGATACAGCGGTTGCAACTCCCAGCACCGCGAGCAGCAAAGCACCCGCCACCTCGCTTGCGTGACGCGGATCTAACCGGGCAATGCAATGGCAATCTCTATCCCTCCCATCAAGCAGTCCGTCATGCGCCGTTCGCTGATGGCGCCGCTCTTGCTAGCGGCCTGCGCCGTTAGCGCCGCGCCGCTGACCATCGTCAGCAGCGGCATCATCGAAAGTGGCCATGACGCGCTTGGCCTGTTCGGCCCTGCCAATGGCGATTTGGCCGGCAAGCGCTTTGTGCAGAGCCTTGAGCTGGAAAGCAGCGTGCTGCAGCCCGGCGCCGAACAGCCAGGTCTGCTGGTCGAGCGTGGCAAGCCGGGGCAGGCCGCCATTCGCGGCGAATTGCGCATTGAAGGCCGCAGCTACGCCTGGCAGCTTCGCGATAGCGCCCTGGAGCTGCGTCTGGCCAGCAGCCTGTCGCAGGCGATCGGCGAATCGCGTGTCGATCAGCTCGCCATCGCCCTCAGCGCGACCAGCACGCAAAGCGCGGATGGCAGGACGCTCAGCTGGCAAAGCGGCATCCAGTCCGCCTTGACGCCCTTCAACGCAGACACGCAGCTGCTGCGACCGCGTAGCCCGCAGGCCTGGGCCGCCGGAACCGACGCCGCTGCGCGCTTCAGCGTCGCCACGGCCGCTGGTGGGCGCAGCGAGTTCAGCGCCCGCCTGGCCAGCCTGCAGTGGCAGGCCACACCGCCCGCCATCGCGCAGATCCAGTACATCGACGCCGTCGGCAAGCTGGCCGGTGACAGCGTCAACATCAGCTGGGTCAAATGGTGGGGCGCGCCCGGTGATCATTGGCAGCTGCTGCACCAGGGCAGCACCGTCTGCGAAGGGCAACAGGCACTGCCTGTGGGCCAGCCGGGCGAACAGCAGCAGCATGGCAGCTGCACCGCGGCGCTGGCCGCCGGCGAGAACCGTTTCGTGCTGCGTCTGTGCAGCGGCGACGTCTGCAGCGAGAGCCCGCCCTATCGGCTGATCGTCGAGCAGCCAAGCGTGCAGGGCAGCAGCGCCGCCTGGCGGCCTGAGCAGGTCTATTTCAAGGGCCAACAGGTACAGCACCAGGCTCAGATCTACCAGGCACGGTACTGGACCCAGGGTGAGGCGCCGGGCGACGACAGCGCCGCGTGGCAGGCTGTCGCAAGCCTGAAGTTCGTGCACAGCCAGCTCAGCACCAGCCGCTGGCGCCATGGCGCCGACGCTGCCTACAGCATCATGTTCGACGACTACTGTGGCTGGGCCAACGACGCCGGCCAGCAGCTCGGCGAGCAGGAGCTGAGCCAGCGCCAGCTGGTCGCCGCATTTGGCGTGATGCCCGGGGCATGCGGAGACCCGGCCTGGTCCTACCACTGGCCTCGACTGCAGCAGTTCGTCGCGCGCGGCCACGAAGTCTTCAACCATTCCTGGGACCATGGCCATCCGCTCAACGAGCCCTGGGCGGCCAAGCCCTGGGGCGGGGACGATCTCGAGATCCTCGCCTCGACCCGCAAGGTGGCCGAGCAGTTGCAGGGTTACCAGATGCAGTTCTTCGGGTTTCCGTTTGACGCCGCCAGCGACAGCCAGCTGGCTTATCTGAAGGCCCGGCCGCAGTACCTGGGCACCCGCATGCCGAACTACTGGCAGGCCAACGGCATCAACGACGGCAACTTCAGCGACCCGTTCCGGCTGCGCTTTCAGGTTTACGCCAATGCCGATCAGGCCGATGGCAACCCGGCCTCCTTGAGCCAGTTGCTGGCCGACACCCTGGCCCAGCAGGGTTGGGGCATACGCGTGTTCCACTCAGTGGCTGATGGCTACTATGAATCGGTGCCGCTGGCGAGCTACCAGGCCCATCTCGATCAGCTGCAGCGGGCCGTACAGCAAGGCCGGCTCTGGGTCGGCACCGTCAGCGAGGTGCTCAAGTACCGCTTCGCGCGCGAGCACTGCGCATTGCGTCCGCCGCAGCCGGTGGCGCGCGGGTTGCTGATCAGCTTCGACAACCAGAGCGACGATTGCGTCAAGTACGCCACGCCGCTGACGCTGCAGCTGCTGAGGGCCGACGGCCCGGTGCAGGTCTTCCAGGGCGGGCAGGCCATTCCGGTAAAGCAGGCCTCGGACGGCAGCCTGCTGATCACCGTCCATCCGCGCCAAGGCAGTGTGCTGCTGAACTGACAGCGCCCTCTCGCAAAAGGCCGCTGCAGCCGCGGCAGGGCAGGCCTGCGCAGACCTGCCCTGCCCTACCCAAGGTTTCCACTAACACCATAATTGCATGGACAACAGTAAGCTTTGTGGCATTACATTGGTATCAACAAGGGGTGGGCATGGCAGCAGGTTCTGGTTCCCGTCGAACGGCTCGGCTGACCGCCTGTCTGCTGTCGCTGTGTTTGCTTCAGCTGACGGGCTGTGGGGGTGGCGCCGGCCCCGACCGCGCAGCACCGCCCCCAACGACGCCGCCTCAGCAAAGCGATGGCCAACTGGTCGACCTAACGCAGAGCCGACTGCTCAGCGACGCGGAACTGCGAACCCTGCCCTTTCCTTCAACGCTGATTGCGCCCGCGCCAGGTGAATTGGAATGGCTGCGTTCAAGCCAGCACCCGCTGCGCTCGCTGGTCTATGACCGTGACTTCTCTGATCTTGAATTCATGGGCTCACTGCTCAGCGGCAAGCGCATCGTGCAACTGGGCGAAAGCAGCCATCTGACGCGGGAGTTCAATCAGGCCAAGGTGCGCTTGATCAAGTACCTGCATGAGAAGCAGGGCTTCAACGTGATCGCCTTTGAGTCGTCCATCATCGGCTGCTGGCTGCAGGACGAGGCCCTCCGCCAAGGCCAGGCCGGCGACAGCTGCGTGTTCGGTGTCTGGCGAACCAAGGAAGTGGCCGAGTTGTTCCGCTACATCCAATCCACGCAGAGCAGCGAGCATCCGCTGCGGCTGGCCGGCTTTGATGTCCAGTACTCGTCAGTCAAGAACGACGAGCCCGAGCCGGTGCTGGCCTGGCTGGCGCCGGTGCTGAATGCTGCCGACCCGCAGCAATTCGCCGGGATTGAAGCGCCAGTGCGCAAGGCCATCACGCTGGCCAAAGCGGGGCTGGACTGCGCTCAGCAAAGCCCCGGCCAAGCCTGCTCGGCGTTTGACGACGAATACCCTAAGAATGCCGCAGAGTTGGACGCGCTGGCCAGTCGGTGGCAGCCATACATTGACCAGTCACCAGAGGCGGTGCGGCGCGCACGACTGATGGCCGGGCTGACCATCCGCAATCTTCGCGATCGGCTGGATTTCATACGCACCTTCATCAGCGAGCCGAACCTGGACACTGTCCGCGACGGCTTCATGGCCAGCAACATCAAGCGCCTGGCCACCGACATCTATCCGCAGGAAAAGCTGATCGTCTGGGCCCACAACGCCCACGTCAGCCGCGCCCGGCTGCTGGCAGTCAACCCAGGCAGTGGCCGACATATGGGCAACTTCCTGGCCGAGGACTGGGGCCAGCAGCTCTATACCGTTGGCCTCTACATGCTGCGCGGTGAGACCTACGACCTGGCCCGCAAGGTCATCACCGTGCCGAGTACCTTCCCCTTTGAGTCGATGGAGCGCTACCTGGCCTCGTTGCGGCTCGCTGCGGTCTTCCTGCCCTTGGACGCAGCAGGCCATGGCGGGCTCAACTCCGCCTGGCAGCGGCGTGCCATCAACGCTTACGTCTGGGGTTCCTCGGCAAGTCAGGAGGTTTTGACCGACAACTACGACGCACTTTTGGTCATCGATCGCACAAGCCTGCCGGAGGCCCTGAACTAGCTCGGGCGAAGTGTGTCCGCCCTCGCTCTGCGACGCCTTTGCACGCCATAACACCTGCCACCGTTCAGACGAAGAACTTGCGCCGTCAAATGCCGTGTTGCCGCGCAGCGCGAACAGGCGACGGGGTCGCAGCCGCGACATCGCCGGTCAATGGCCGGGCTTGCTGCTAGAGTCCGCGCCATGAAGCTGCTGATCGTCGATGACCATCCGATGGTGCGTGCCGGGGTGGCCAGCACGCTGCAGTGCATCGATCAGGGGCTTGAACTGCTGCAGGCGGCCGATGGTGTCGAAGCGCTGAACTTGCTGGCCGAGCATCAGGACATCGCTCTGGTCGTGCTGGACCTGCGCATGGCAGGCATGGCAGGCTTCGCCGTGCTGGAGCAGTTGCGCCAGCAGCATGCCGGCGTGCCGGTGTTGGTCCTGTCCTCGTCCGAATCCGCTGACGATGTGCGCCGGGCGCTGAAGGCCGGCGCGCGTGGCTACTGCCCCAAGTCGTCGAGCCCAGCCACCGTGGTGGCAGCCGTACGACTGGTGCTCAGCGGTGAAATCTATGTACCGCCCTTCATGGCCCAGGCCGCCGAGGCGCCGCTTCAGCCCCAGCTTGGCGACATGACGCCGCGCCAGCGCGACGTGCTGCAAGAGCTCTGCAACGGCAAGTCCAACAAGGAAATCGCCCGGGCCCTGGGCATGCAGGAGAAGACGGTCAAGGGCCATGTCTCGGCGCTGTTCAGGCAGCTGCACGTCGTGCACCGGCTGCAGGCCGTCGAGGTCGCCCGCGCCTCGGGCCTGGTCGGCGACGCCGGCCTTGCTGCTGGCGACGGCTGATCGCAGGCGTCGCCCTCAGGCCGCCGGCATCGCGATGGCTCGCTCCATCGCCTCGCGCAGCTGGCCCTGTGTCACTGGCTTGTGCAGCAGCGGCAAGCCGCTGGCCACCGCCTCGCGCAATGGCGCGGGGGCGGTGTCGCCGGTGACCAGCACGGCCGGGATGTCCTGGTTGAAGGCGTCGCGCAGCTGCTCGATGGCCGCGATGCCGCTGTCGCCTTCGCCCAAGCGGTAGTCGCACAGCAGCAGCCGCGGCGGCGCAGCCAGACGCATCAGCTGCGGCATCAACTCACGCACGTTGGCCGCCGCAAAGACCTGGCAGCCCCAGGCCGATAGCAGCGCGCTCATGGCCAGCCGGATATCGGCGCTGTCATCGACGACGATCACCACATCGCCCTCTGCGAGCTGCGGCGGCGGCTGGTCGCTGGCCTCGGGCATGTGCGGTGAACCCGTCGGCGCATCGGCCAGCGGCAGCCACAGCGTGAACACCGTGCCGCGACCGGGCCGGGAGCGCAGCAGCAGCCGCAAGCCCAGCAGGCTGACCAGACGCTTGACGATGGCCAGCCCCAGGCCCAGGCCCTGCTCGCGTTCACGCTCCGGATGGGGCAGTTGCACGAACTCCTCGAACACCTGCTGGCGCCGCTCCCTGGGAATGCCGACACCGGTGTCGGCCACGACGATCTCGGCGCGGCCGCGGCGCACCCGCAGGCGCAGCAGCACCGCGCCGGCCACCGTGTAGCGCAATGCATTGGACAGCAGATTGCGCACGATGCGTTCCAGCAGCACGGGGTCACAGCAGACCGTCGAGCGCTGTGCGGGCGGCAGATCGCAGCGGAAGACCAGCCCCTTGCTGGCGGCGAGCAGGGCCTGATCGGCGGCCACACGCTCGAGCAGCGCCTGCAGATCCAGCGTCTGCCAGTCCGGCTGCAGCAGATCGGCATCGAGCTTGGAGATGTCCAGCATGGCATTGAACATCGCCCCCATCGCGTCAAGGGCGCTGCCCACCTGGCGCAGGATCTGCTGCGCCTGCTCCTTCGAGGGGTTATGTCCCAGCGCCCCAACGAACAGCGACAGCGCATGCACCGGCTGACGCAGGTCGTGGCTGGCGGCGGCCAGAAAGCGGCTGCGCGATCGGCCGAGCTCCAGCGCCCGGTCGCGCTGGACCTCCAGATCGACCGCCAAGGCATTGGCGATATGGCGGTTGTGCAGCGATTCGACCAGGGTGCGATGCATCTGGCGGGCAAAGCTCAGGTTCACCGCGACCCAGACCAACAGCAGCGCCAGGGCAACGACGAAGTACTGCCCCTGGGCCATCGAGCCCGCCACCGCAAAGCCCAGCACCGTCGGCCCGAAGAACACATACAGCGCCGGCAGATGGGCGCTCAGCGACTGCATGACGCCGGCCCCCAGGCCGCTCATCAAGACCATCAGCAGGCGCAGCTTGGCAAACTAAGTGCAACACCTTCTCCAAAAGAGGTGGGGAGTGGCGACACTGTTCACACCTCATCCGGCAAGAAGGGGTTGTGAACATGGAATATCGCCAACTCACCCAAGACGA
>NZ_JAVXZY010000011.1:0-217158 GCF_032337115.1 Roseateles aquae | reverse complement strand
TCTGCGCGGTGCTCCAGCACCATACGCACCGCGCGCTCGCGCACCTCAGGCGAAAACTTCGGGGACTTCTTCATGGCTCCATTCTCCAGAGTTGGAGCCTCCTCGAAATCCGGGGCGATTCAGCTCGCCGGGCTCGATGTGATTAAGCTTGACGCCCTTGGCCGCAGCCCATTCGATGAAGTCGTGGCTGGTCATCTCCGGGCCGTTGTCCATGCGGACGCTGTCCGGCGCGTCATACCACTCGATCAGGCGGTTCAACGCTCGAATCAGCCGCGCCGATGGAATCGAGATGCCGACCTCGAGGCACAGCGCCTCGCGGTTGGCTTCGTCGATCAAGTTGAGCTTGCGGAATCCGGGGCGTTTCATCCCCACTATTGGTGACGCTCGGACACGCTCATCCGTGCAACATTCAAGATCAGGGAAAGAGGTCTGCCTCAATTGGGCAGCTAGTTTCTGTCCTTTCCCCATTGCTTTATCAGGAAACAGCGACAGTTCGAGTGATGCCGAATGACTTGCTTGGGTCGAGCCACGACGGCAGGCCGCTCAGCCCGAACGTCTAGGTGTTGACAGCCTAGGATTGCCCGCAACGAGTGGCAATGACAGGGAGGTCGATAGATTCGATCCGGCCGGCTGTAGGTCTTGGCAAAGCCCCACTGACCTGAGTTGCGCCTCGCCACCTCCAAGGGAACGTACGATGTCAGAGCCAGTAGACGGACATGCCGCAGAGCAAGCCCAGACGCGCGCCGCGCAAATGGCCGAACTTCTAACACTCACGAATCTGCCTGACTTTCAGGCTCGGTTGGCAGAGCTGGTCTCAAAGCAACTCGCACTGCCGAGTAGCCAACCAACTCTCGACAAGCTGGGCGCCGATCGATTCATCTATGAGGCACTTGCACGTGCCCCCGGGCAAAGCGCAATCGAATCGCAGGTGGCTCTCTATCTGAAGGTACGCTATTGGGGCGCCTTTGCTGCAATGAGCCTAGTTCTGGGCCTCTTTGGACTCGGCTCCTGGAATGCGTACTCCACATCGCAAAATGCCGAACTGAAGGCTGAGGAAGCAGAGGAGAAGGCCAAGTCTGCGCTGGCACGCGCATCCGATGCAGCGGCGGTGGTCGCAAGTCAGACTAGGGACATGATGGCTGCCATCACGTCGGCGCAACACTCGGCATCAGCGGCAGCGTCTAGTGCTGAAGCTATTCGCTCGCAGGTCGTCAACACAGCGACTGAAACTGCCGCTGCGGCCAAGGCCTCGAAGTTCTCAGCGAATGCGGCCGAAGCCAGCGCGCGCTCAGCAATCGTCAAGGCCCGGGAGGCAGAAGAAAGCGTAGGAAGCGCCTCCAATCAAGTTCAAGTCCTAAAGGGACAAGCCAAGCTCCAGAGCGACTTGATGAACGCTGGTGCGCTGGACATTCTCTTTATTCAACAGCGAACTTCCGGAGTGGTTGACTTGCCAAGACCGAGCGGTGGCTTGTTTCGGGTCAGGTTCGAGATCAGCGATATCACCAGCCCGGAGCGTCGCGACGACAAGAAGAATGACACTGCGTTCGGCGACGTGACGGTGAGGGTCGATGGGGAAGTAGTAAAGCAGTTCAAGGTGAAAGCCAATGACAGCGCTGCCTTGTCCGATTGGGCCAGCATTCCTGGGACAGAGGGCTTGTACCTGTACAAGGTCGATCAAGTCTTCTACATATTTGGTCACAGGGGCACTGACTACGCGGTGATTCGCGTGAAAGGAAGCCAGGCGCTCTTGGATTGGTTCAACAGGCGCAGCTCAGAACGCGGTCGTCGCGTAGGCGAATAAGCGGGTCCTTCTTCCCGATGTTTCGCCTATCGATGCCGAGATTCACAGCCGTGTTGCGCCTAACGGGTTCTTCAACCTAACGCGCTACGGCAGTCGCCGCGTAGCCGTTGCAGGCGATCGTGGCACTTTCCTTCCGCGGCCAAGTGGCACCTTCCTCTGAGTGCCGGTCAACCCCCTTGAGCGACTGCTTTCGTGCCAGCTGTTTGACGTAGTCGATCGGCCGCTCAGGGTCGAAAACAGTCGCTAGATAGCCGTGGGTTGATCATCGGCAAACAGCTAGAGCATGCCACCCCGCTTCTGAGCATTTGCATCCTTGCGTTTGTTTAGTAAAACGCACTAAATTCAATCCATTCTTGCCCCATCGATTGACGCCCCTCCCACCCGCCGGATATAAAAAATACCCATGAACAAACGCGTCGAATGCAGCGCGTTTGGGGCACTAAACAAGGCGATTCAGGCGTTTAATAAACCTGGCCCGCAATACGACGGAGACAGCGGATGGATGCAATGGCAGTGGGCCTGTGGGGTGCGCGGTGGGGGGCGCAGCTGTGAGCCAGCCCGTCACCATCCGCGACATCGCGGAGGCCACCGGGCTGTCGATCGGCACCGTGTCGCGGGCGCTGAAGAACCAGGCGGGCATGACGGAGGTGACGCGCAACAAGGTGCGCGAGGCCGCGCAGCGGCTGGGTTATGACCTCTCGCAGCTGAAGAAAGGGCGCATCCGGCGCATTGCCTTCCTGCTGCACAGCCAGCACAACACGCTGGCCTCCAGCCCCTTCTTCTCGCCGGTGCTGCATGGCGCCGAAGAGGCCTGCCGGCGCGAGGGCATTGCGCTGTCCTTCGTGGTCGTCGGCCCGGCGCAGCCGGTGCTGGAGCAGGTGCGGGTGCATCAGCCGGATGCCATCCTGTGTGCAGGCTTCTTCGAGCCCGAAGTGCTCAGCGCGCTGCAGCTGACCGGCAAGCCGGTGGTGCTGGTGGACATGCACCGCCGCGGCTTTGCCTCGGTGAACCCGGACAACGCGCTCGGCGGCTTTCTCGCCACCCGCCATCTGCTGCGCAGCGGCAAGCGCCGCATCGCGATGCTCTCGGGCTCGCCGGCGCACTACAGCATCCAGCAGCGCATCCGCGGCTTTCGCCGTGCGCTGTTCGAGGCCAAGGTGCATGCCGATCCGGATCTCGAAGTCATCGTGCCGACGATGGGCGAAGGCGACGAGGGCGTGGTCGAGGCGATGCGCAGCCTCCTGAAGCTGCCCAAGCGCCCCGATGCCGTGTTTTGCTACAACGACAGCACGGCCCTGGTGGCGATGAAGACCTGCCTGAACGAAGGCCTGAAGATTCCCTACGACATCATGGTGGTCGGCTTTGACGACATCAGCAGCGCGGCCGTGGCCGTTCCGCCGCTGAGCACCGTGCGTGTGGACAAGGAGGCCTTGGGCGCCTCCGGCGTGAGCCTGCTGCTGCGCCACAACAAGCCCGAAGAGCCTCCTGCCGAGTTGACCCTGCCGGTCGAAATGATCGTGCGCGAAAGCAGCTGCGACGAGTAGCCCCACCCCAAGCAGCGCCCCTACCAGTTCCATCACCATGACCCAACACCCCGACTATCGCTCTCGGGCGGTGCTGCTCGCCCATGCGCAGCACAGCATGAGCTTCTACCACCCGCGCTGCATCGATCCCAGCGGCGGCATGTACCACTTCTTCAAGGACGACGGCAGCGTTTACGACGCGCATCAGCGCCATCTGGTCAGCAGCACACGCTTCGTCTTCACCTATGCGATGGCCTACCGCCACTTTGGCGAGGCCAGCCATTTGCAAGGCCTCAAGCATGCGCTGCAGTTCTTGCGCGAGGTGCATAGAGACACTGAATATGGCGGCTACACCTGGCTGCTGAACTGGAAGGACGGCCAGCGCGAGGTGCTGGACGGCACCCAGCACGCCTATGGCCAGGCCTTTGTGCTGCTGGCCTATGCCCACGCGGCGATGGCCGGGCTGGACGAGGCGCGGCCCTGGATTGCCGAAGCCTTCGAGCTGCTGGAGCGAAGCTTCTGGGACGCCGAGGCCGGCCTCTATGCCGACGAAGCCAGCCGCGACTGGCGCCAGCGCGCCAGCTATCGCGGGCAGAACGCCAATATGCATGCCTGCGAAGCGATGCTGGCGGCCTACCGCGCCACCGGCGAGCTGCGCTATCTGGAGCGCGCCTACACGCTGGCCCACAACATCACCCAGCGCCAGGCCCAGCGCTGCGGCGGCCTGATCTGGGAGCACTACGACCTGCACTGGCAGCCGGACTGGCTGTTCAACGTCAATGACCCGGCGAACCTCTTCCGTCCCTGGGGCTACCAGCCTGGCCACTTCACCGAATGGGCCAAGCTGCTGCTGCAGCTGGAAGCATTGGGTGGCGCACATGGCGGTGCTCTGGGCAGAGACCTGAGCTGGGCCCTGCCCACCGCCGAGCGCCTGTTCAAGGTGGCGGTGGAGAAGGGCTGGCATGCCGAGCACGGCGGCCTGTGCTATTCGATCGCGCCCGACCTCAGCATCTGTGATGCCGACAAGTACTTCTGGGTGCAGGCCGAGAGCGCCGCCGCCGCCGCCCTGCTGGCCGAGCGCACCCAGCATCCCTTCTACTGGGACTGGTACCAGCGCCTCTGGGCCTACAGCTGGACGCATTTCGTCGACCACGAGCACGGCGCCTGGTGGCGCATCCTCGACGCGCTGAACCGCAAGTACAGCGACGAGAAGAGCCCCGCCGGCAAGGTCGACTATCACACCATGGGCGCCTGCTACGACATCGTGGCCGCGCTTGATGGCAAAGCTGGCGAGGCTGGCCATGCATGACGCACCGCTGATGCTCTGCGCCGGCGAGGCGCTGACCGACTTGATTCACCAGGGCGAGGAACGCTGGGTGGCCCGCGTGGGCGGCTCGGTCTGGAACGTGGCGCGCGCGCTGGCCGCGCTGGGCGAGCGCACCGCATTTGCCGGCGCGATCAGCCGCGATCGCTTCGGCAACGAACTCTGGGCCGCCAGCGAGGCCGTGGGCCTGGATCTGCGCCTGCTGCAGCGCGTGCAGCGCGCGCCGCTGCTGGCCATCGTCGAGCAGGGCGAGCCGCCGCGCTACTTCTTCATCGGCGACGACAGTGCCGATCTGCATTTCGATGTCGAGGTGCTGCCCGAGGGCTGGTCGCGCCGCCTGCGCTGGGCGCATTTCGGCGGCATCAGCCTGGCACGTGAGCCGCTGGCCTCCAGGCTGGTGGCCCTGGCCGAGCGGCTGAAGGAGCAGGGCGTGGCGATCAGCTACGACCCCAACTACCGCAATCTGATGGACGAGCGCTACACGCCCACGCTGCAGCGCATGGGCGCGCTGGCCGATCTGATCAAGGTGTCTGACGACGATTTGCGCGGCCTGTTTCCTGAGCTGGAGCAGGACGAGGCGCTGGCAGGGCTGCGCGTGCCGAACCCGCAGGCGTTGTGCCTGCTGACCCGCGGCGGCGCAGGCGCCAGCCTCTACCGTGGCAGCGAGCGCGTGGATGCCCGCGCGCCGGCGGTGCAGGTGGTGGACACCGTGGGCGCTGGCGATGCCAGCGTGGCCGGCCTGCTCTACAGCCTCAGCCGCCACGCCGAGCGGCCGCTGCAAGCGCACTTGCACGCGGCGCTGGCGGCTGGCTCCGCGGCCTGCCTGCAGTCCGGCGCCACGCCACCGACACCGCAGGCCATGGGCCATTTGTTCGAGATGCTGCAAGCAGAGAAGAAGCAAGAGGTTTTTTCATCATGAGCTCCACCCCCTTCACTCCCATGGTTCGCGCCCTGAAAGGTCTGCGCGTGCTGGCGTTGGCCGTGCTGCCCGCCGTCTCCGCCATGGCGCATGCGGCCACGCCCGCCCTCAAACCGGTCACCGAGGCCGAGTCCGCCGTGCTGGCCCAGCGCGTCAAGGATGAAGCCCGCCATGCCTGGCAGGGCTACAAGCAGTACGCCTGGGGTCACGATGCGCTCAAGCCGCTGAGCAAGAAGCCGCACGACTGGTATGCGCAGTCGCTGCTGATGACGCCGGTCGATGCGCTGGATACGCTGATCATCATGGGCCTGAAGGACGAAGCCGACGAGGCCCGTGAGCTGATCGCCACTCAGCTCTCCTTCGATCACGACATGAAGGTGCAGAACTTCGAGATCACCATCCGCCTGCTCGGCGGCCTGCTCTCCGGCTACCAGCTCAGCGGCGATGCGCGCCTGCTGGCCAAGGCGGAAGACCTGGGCAAGCGCCTGCTGCCGGTGTTCGATTCACCCACCGGCCTGCCCTACACCCATGTGAATCTGCGTACCGGCCAAGTCAGCGGCACGGTCAGCAACCCGGCTGAGACCGGCACGCTGGTGCTGGAGTTCGGCCTCTTGAGCCAGCTGACGGGCAATCCGGTCTACTTCGAAAAGTCCAAGCGTGCGTTGGTCGAGACCTACCGCCGCGCCGCCCCGAGCGGCGTGGTCGGCTCGGCCATCAATGTGGAGAGCGGCCGCTGGGAGCGCACCGACGCGCACATCGGCGGCGGCATCGATTCCTACTACGAGTACCTCTACAAATGCTGGCGCCTGTTCGGCGATGCCGAGTGCAAGCAGATGTGGGATCACAGCATTGCCGGTGTCAACCAGGTGCTGGGTGAGGACACGAAATCCGGCTTCTGGTACGGCCATGCCGACATGAACAGCGGCAAGCGCATCAAGACGCAGTACGGCGCGCTGGACGCCTTCATGCCCGCGCTGCTGGCGCTGGGCGGCGACCTGAAGCGGGCGCGCAAGCTGCAGGAATCGGGGCTGCGCATGTGGCGGCTGCACGGCGTGGAGCCGGAGTCCATGGACTACCGGACGATGAAGGTGCTGTCGCCCGAGTACGCGCTGCGGCCCGAGATCATCGAATCGGCCTATTACCTGCACCACTACACCGGCGACGCCCGCTACCGCGCCATGGGACGCGAGTTCTTCGAGGCCTTTGTCCAGCATTGCCGCAGCGAGGCCGGCTATGCGGCGCTGAAGGACGTGCGCAGCAAGCAGCAGGAAGACTCGATGGAGAGCTTTGTGTTCGCCGAGACCTTCAAGTACTTCTACCTGCTGTTCGCGCCCAAGACGGCGCTGGACTTCGAGGCCGTGACCTTCAACACCGAAGCCCATCCGCTGCGCCTGCCGGCGCGCTGAGTTGCCATCGCGGGGATGCTTGCCATGCTGTCAAGAACGAACCACAGAGACACAGAGACACAGAGGAAGTCACGCAGGGCACAAAGGCAGCACCGCCTCTGTGGCTCTGTGTCTCTGTGGCGTCTTGCACTCGGCGCAGCGATGCTCCTGCCGGCTGCTGTGCTGCAGGCCGCGCCGGACGCGATGCCGGTCAACACCTTCATCGGCACGCAGGATGAGGGCAACACCTTCCCCGGCGCCTCGGCGCCTTTCGGGATGATCCAGGTGAGCCCGACGGGTGAGCATTACGCCGGCTGGCGCTACAGCGATACGCGCATCCGCGGCTTCGGGCATTTCTATCTGTCCGGCGCCGGCTGCTGGGAGCAGGGCGGCCAGCTGCCGGTGCTGCCGGTGACCGGCCGCATCGGGCCCGGCGGCGATTTCGATACCAGCAAGGCCGAGAGCTTCGACTACAAGCGCTATGCGGCCGAGTACACGCACCAGGGCGAGGTCGGCCGGGCCGGCTACTACAAGGTGCAACTCACCAGCTACGGCGGCATCACGGCCGAAGCCACGGCGCTGACCCGCGCGGCCGCCGAACGTTACACCTTTGCCGCCGGCACCTCCACCGGCCACCTGCTGCTGAACCTTGGCCAGGCGAACGAAAAGCATGCGGTGGTGGGCAGCGAGGTGCGTGTGGTGGACGAGCGCAGCGTCGAAGGCAAGATCACGACCAAGAGTTTCTGCGGCGGTGCCCAGTACACGACCTGGTTTCGCATGGTCTTCGACCGCCCCTTCAGCGCCCACGGCATCTGGGACGATCGCGGTGGCAAGCCCGGCGCAAAACCTGGGAGCTCGGGCCCCAGCCAGCAGGGCGAGGCCCGCCCGCATGGCGTGTGGCTGAGCTTTGATCTGACGCATGGCCCGGCGGTGACGGCGGTCAGCGCGGTCTCGCATGTGGATGCCGAAGGTGCTCGCGTGAATCTGCGCGCCGAAGGCATGGCCGGCACGCAGCCGCTGAGCTTCGACGCGATGCGCGAGCAGGCCGAGGCGAACTGGCAGCGCGAGCTGGGCAGCGTGCGCATCACCGGCGGCAGCAACGACGATCGCACCGTCTTCTACACCGCGCTCTATCACGCCCTGCTGCAGCCGCTGACCGGCAATGATGCGGACGGTCGCTATCGCGGTTATGACGATGCCATCCACACCGCCAAGGGCTGGACCTACTACGAGTTCTTCTCGCTCTGGGACACCTACCGCGCACAGAACCAGCTGCTCGCGCTGCTGCGCCCCGAGCGTGCCCGCGACATCGCCACCTCGGTGCTGAAGATCCGCGAGCAGGGCGGCTGGCTGCCGCGCTGGGGCTATGCGAACTTCGACACCAACATCATGACCGGCGACCCGGTCACGCCCTTCCTGGTAGACCTGTGGCGCTATGGCGCGCTGAAAGGCCGCGAGCGCGAGGCCTATGCGGCGCTGCGCGAGAACGCGTTTGGTGTGCCGCGTAAGTTGGTCCGCCCTGAGGGCCGGGCCGGTAATCCCAGCTATCTGAGCCAGAGCTTTGTGCCCTACGACCGTGCCTACCCGGCCAAGGGCATGGATGTGGACCCGCACCACGGCGCCTCGGCCACGCTGGAATACGCGCTCGGCGATGGCGCGCTGGCGACGATGGCCCGTGCGCTGGGTCATGCCGACGATGCGCGGTTGCTCGCCCAGCGCGCGCTGAACTGGCGCAAGGTCTGGGACGGCTCGGTGCAGGACCGTGAGGCCGGCCAGACCGGCTTCCCGCGCCCACGCCTGCCCGGCGGCGACTGGTTCAGCGAGATGGACCGCAGCTACGACCCCCGCTCCGAGCGCGGCTTCCATGAAGGCACGGCCTGGCAGTACCAGTGGCTGGTACGCCAGGACATCCCGGGCCTGGTGGCGGCCATGGGGGGCCCGGCG
The DNA here is from genome assembly GCF_032337115.1 of Roseateles aquae. Lineage (NCBI taxonomy): Bacteria > Pseudomonadati > Pseudomonadota > Betaproteobacteria > Burkholderiales > Sphaerotilaceae > Roseateles > Roseateles aquae. The sequence goes on along the minus strand of NZ_JAVXZY010000011.1, from coordinate 208,262 downwards.
CAGGCCGGCCAACGTCTGGACCAGTTCTTCGACTACCCGGCGCTGCTGGCCGATCCGGCCGCGGCGGTGCGCAAGTCCTGGGTGGTCGGGCCCTACAGCTATTACAGCCAGTTCCGCTACAACCCGAACAACGAGCCCGATCTGCACGCGCCCTGGGTCTACACGCTGATCGGCCAGCCCTGGAAGACGACGACGGTGCTGCGCGCCGCCGAGACGCTGTTTGCCAACGCGCCCAACGGCGTCACCGGCAACGACGATCTGGGCACGATGTCGGCCTGGTACCTGTTCAGCGCGCTGGGCCTGTACCCGGACATGCCGGGCAGCGGTCGTTTCCTCTTGCATGCGCCGCGCTTTGCCCGTGCCGAGATCGATCTGGCGCCAGGCCGCACGCTGCGCATCGAGGCTCAAGAGGCGCAAGCCGGTGAGCGCCGCTATGTGCAAGCGGTCAACTGGCAGGGCCGGGCGCTGAACAGGGTCTGGCTCGATTGGGAACAGCTGCAGTCCGCCGGCACATTGGCGTTTAAGCTCGCGGCGCAGCCCGACACCACAGGCTGGGGCACCCGCGCCGCCCATCTGCCCCAGCCCCCCGCCGGCCTCGCCCCCTGAACGGCAGCCCGAGCAAACCAACCGACACAGAGCAACAGCAGGAGACAAGCACGATGGCAAACATGGCACACCACACGGCCAGCGCCGCGCCGCAGCCGAGCGCAGGCGGGGAAAAGTTCAACGGCGAGGGCAACACGACGGCGCCGCTCGTCATCGTCACCCTGCTGTTCTTCATGTGGGGCTTGATCACCTCGCTGAACGATGTGCTGATCCCGCATCTGAAAGCCATCTACACGCTGAGTTATGTGCAGGCGATGATGGTGCAGTTCTGCTTCTTCGGCGCCTATTTCATCGTCTCGCTGCCGGCCGGTGCGCTTATCCGCCGCATCGGCTATCAGAAGGGCGCGGTGGCTGGCTTGCTGATTGCCGCCAGCGGCTGTGCGCTGTTCTATCCGGCGGCGTCCAGCGGCTACGGCCTGTTCCTGTTCGCCTTCTTTGTGCTGGCCTCGGGCATCACGGTGCTGCAGGTGGCGGCCAATCCGTATGTGACGGTGCTCGGCCCGGCTCGCACGGCCTCCAGCCGGCTGAACCTGACCCAGGCATTCAACTCGCTGGGCACGACGATTGGCCCAGCCGTTGGTGGCGCGTTGATCCTCGCCGCCGTCGGCGCCGTGGCCGATGCGGCCAGCGTGCGTGGCCCCTATCTGGCGCTGGCCGGCGCCCTGGCGCTGCTGGCCGTGCTGTTCCTGGCCGCCAAGCTGCCGCAGATTGCCGATGGCGACGACGTGCCGCTGGCCGGCGAAGGCCAGGGGTCGGCCTGGGCGCATCGCCATCTGGTGCTGGGCGCCATCGGCATCTTTTTGTACGTTGGCGCGGAGGTGAGCATCGGCAGCTTCCTGGTCAACTTCCTCGGCGAGGCTCAGATCGCTGGCCTGGCTCATGCCGATGCGGCCCGCTATGTCAGCATCTACTGGGGCGGTGCGATGGTGGGGCGCTTCATTGGCTTTCTGGTGATGCGCGCCGTCAGCCCCGGCAAGGCGCTGGCCTTCAACTCGCTGCTGGCGATCGCCTTGGTGCTCACGGCCATGCTGGGCAAGGGCCCCATCGCGATGTGGGCGATCCTGTCGGTCGGCCTGTGCAACTCCATCATGTTCCCGACCATCTTCAGCATGGCGCTGCACGGCCTGGGCAAGCATACCGGCCAGGGCTCCGGCATCCTGTGCATGGCCATCGTCGGCGGCGCCGTCGTGCCCTTTGCGCAAGGCGCGCTGGCCGACAGCCTGGGAGTGCAGGCCTCCTTCCTGCTCCCTGCGGCCTGCTATGCCTTCATCCTCTACTTCGGCGTCAAGTACGCGCGGATGTACGCGGCGCAATGAGTGGAGGCCTGAGTCAACGCCATCGGCGTGCCCGCGTTGAGCACATAGCCTGGGGCCAAGAGCCCCAGGCGCTTCAACAAAGGCACCCACGATGACCACGCTGACTCTGAGCTACACCGGCCCCAGCACCCAAGCCCGCCAAGCCCTCGGCGGCCTGTTGCAGCGCTTCCGCACGGCCTATTTCGTCGAACGCAGCAGCCATGAATACCTCGTCACCGCCGACCCCGCCACCGCGGCCGAACTCGCCGCGCAAGCGCAATGGCAGGCGCTGCCGGCACAAGACACCGACAGCCTCAGCGCGGCGACAGCCGGGGTGAAGATGAGGCGTCAGGGCTGAGGCCTGCCGGCAATTCGGTTCCAGCCTTTTTGCGTGGACGCGAGCGCCTCAGGCCAGCCCTTCGAGATCACCGGATGGGGGCTGCAAATGATCACGGCCTCGTGCAGGCTATTGTCTTCAGCCACGCCCTCTCCCTCGATAGCCGAAGAGCAGGAGCGCAACGACAAAGGCCACAAGGATCAAGCCTACAGGGCCAAGGCCCCAACCCATGCCCATGCCCCAATACAGCCCACCTCCGCCACCAAACAACAGCAACAGCACAATCAAGACAAGCAGTACATCCATGATCTTCTCCTTCAAGCTGTGAAGCTTTGACGTTTCAACTGCAAGGGCTGGATGCGCCGGAAGCTTGAGCCGGCCGGCAGCCACGCGGTCGCCAACTACGAACATCGTCAACGCGTCGCAAAGCAGCTGGGCCGGTTTGGTCTTGCCACGCGATTCGTGCCGAGACGTTCGACCCGAACGCTGCAAACTTTGCGACACGCTGACGCCACAGAGAATCTGCGCGGTGACGTTCCGAGTCTGTGCGATGTCATACGAAGCCAAGAATGTCTGCTTCGCCCGGGCGCCGTCGGGAACACCGGTCTTGCGCAGCGCAGCAAGAGGCCTGCTTGCAGAACCATCTGGCTCCCGGCGGCGTCGTCCCATCGGCGGTGCACTAGCGTGGAACCGTCGCCGGGTGGCCTCGTTGCACTGCCAGTCGCGATGCGGGCTGGTGCCTTCTCCGGGTTCATTCGCAGGCGAAAAGTTCAGGCACCTGAGGTTTTCGACGGCGGCATGTGAGCGTGAACAAAGTCGCTGAAACGTCAATCGCACCTGCGCACCGCCTGCGCTCGGCATGAGGCTATTCCGGAAATGCATAACCAGCCCGAATGCGGGAGTTACGGCATGGTTACATTGGGGTGACAATCAACGACCCACCGGCGCCAAACGCGTTTCGGTGAACCCGCCGGGCTGTACCCACAGGCTCGGCAAGTGCCTGTCAGCAGCTGTGCGCGCATCCGCGCCTGGCCTTGTGAGCGGCATTGGGCCAGGCCCGGCCCGCGAGGTTCTGCGGTTCCTTCTGCAGTACGCCCGCTCTCCGAGCTTGACCCAATTCTGCTTTTAAATTGAATGGGACTTGCCATGAACCAACCCGTGATGGAAGGGCTGCGCCTGAACGTGCCGGCCTATGTGAAGCACCAGCGTCTGATCGCCTGGGTGGCGGAGATCGCTGCGCTGACGCAGGCCAAGGACGTCTACTGGTGCGACGGCAGCCAGGACGAGTACGACCGCCTGTGCCAGCAGCTGGTCGAGGCCGGTACCTTCAAGAAACTCAACCCCGCCAAGCGCCCGAACAGCTTCCTGGCCTGCAGCGATCCGAGCGACGTCGCCCGCGTGGAAGACCGCACCTATATCTGCTCGCAGAACAAGGAAGACGCCGGCCCGACCAACAACTGGATGGCCCCGGCCGAGATGCGCGAACTGCTGCAGACCAGCGACAAGGCGCTGTTCAAGGGCGCGATGAAGGGCCGCACGCTGTATGTCGTGCCCTTCAGCATGGGCCCGATCGGCTCGCCGATCGCTCACATCGGCGTGGAACTGTCCGACAGCCCCTATGTGGCCGTGAACATGCGCATCATGACCCGCATGGGCCGTGCCGTGCTGGACGTGCTGGGCGATAACGGCGCCTTCGTGCCCTGCGTGCACACCGTCGGCGCGCCGCTGGAAGCCGGCCAGGCCGACGTCAAGTGGCCTTGCAACAAGACCAAGTACATCGTCCACTACCCCGAAACCCGCGAGATCTGGTCCTACGGTTCGGGCTACGGCGGTAATGCGCTGCTGGGCAAGAAGTGCTTCGCGCTGCGCATCGCCTCCACGATGGGCCGCGACCAGGGCTGGCTGGCCGAGCACATGCTGATCCTGGGCCTGACCTCGCCCGAGGGCAGGAAGTACCACTTTGCCGCCGCCTTCCCCAGCGCCTGCGGCAAGACCAACTTCTCGATGCTGATCCCGCCCAAGGCCTTTGACGGCTGGAAGGTGACGACCGTTGGTGACGACATCGCCTGGATCAAGCCCGGTGCCGATGGCCGCCTGTACGCCATCAACCCGGAAGCCGGCTACTTTGGTGTCGCGCCGGGCACCAACACGCTGACCAACTTCAACTGCATGGCCAGCCTGAACAAGGACGTCATCTTTACCAACGTCGCGCTGACCGACGATGGCGATGTCTGGTGGGAATCGATGACCGACACCCCGCCGGCGCATCTGATCGACTGGCAAGGCAAGGACTGGACGCCCGAGATCGCCAAGGAAACCGGCGCCAAGGCCGCGCACCCGAATGCCCGCTTCACCGTCGCCGCGACCAACAACCCGGCGCTGGACCCGGACTGGAACAACCCCGCCGGCGTGCCGATTGACGGCTTCATCTTCGGTGGCCGCCGCTCGACGACGGTGCCGCTGGTGACCGAGGCGCGCGACTGGGTCGAAGGCGTTTACATGGCCGCGACGATGGGTTCGGAAACCACCGCTGCGGCTGCCGGCCAGCAGGGCGTGGTGCGCCGCGACCCCTTCGCCATGCTGCCCTTCATGGGCTACAACATGGCCGACTACTTCCAGCATTGGCTGGATCTGGGCAAGAAGCTTGAGGCTACGGGCGCCACGCTGCCCAAGATCTACTGCGTCAACTGGTTCCGCAAGGGCGCCGACGGCAAGTTCGTCTGGCCCGGCTATGGCGAGAACATGCGCGTGCTGAAGTGGATGCTGGACCGCGTGACCGGCAGCCAGTCTGGCGAAGAGCATGTCTTCGGCGTGACCCCGCGCTATGAAGACATCAACTGGGACGGCCTGGCCTTCAGCAAGGAGCAGTTCGAAGTCGCCACCCGCATCGACAAGGCCGACTGGACCGCCGAACTGAAGTTGCACGACGAGCTCTTCACCCAACTGGCCTACCACCTGCCCGCCGAACTGCCGGCGACCAAGGCCAAGATCGAGCAGCGTCTGGCTGCGGAGTAAGCCGTTGCGGCGCCCCCCTGGCGCCGACGTCCGCCATTGAAAAAGCCCGCTCATCGAGCGGGCTTTCTGCATCAAGTGAACGCTGTTCAGGCACTCACTCGCAATCCCACTGTTCAGTGAGTCGACGATTGTTGGTCACGGTGCCCCAGCTGTACACCGTCTGACCCAGGCAATTGCGAGAAAGGCCGCCAACGACCTGGCCTTGGTTGTCGAGGAACTCCATCTTGAACCCGTAATTGGGTCGAGCCCAGGCTGCGCTCAGACCGGCCACGGCGGCCAATGCCAGGCACAAAGCAATCCACTGTCGCTTCATCGATGTCTCCACGGTTGAAGCTGCCCAATCGGCAGTTTGCGGAGCGTAAGTGCATTGTTAGCTGTGCGTGCTAGGGAAATCACGCTGTCATGAATCACAGCTTGCAAAAGAAAAACCTGCCGGCGTAGATCGCGGGCAGGTTCATCGCCTAGGGCGGCGCTTCCGCCGCGGCAACTCAGTTCTTGCGGGCGTGCGCGGCGCGCAGCTCGGCCGCGAAGCTCGGCATGCTGTCTTCGTAGTGCGCGGCCATGGCCAGCAGCTCGCGTTCGGCACGAGCTTCAGCAGCGGCGGCCAGGCGGGCCTTGACCGAGGCGATCACGCGCAGCCAGAGGCGGGCACCGATGGCGGAGAAGGAAGCGCCGTGATGCACGGTACGGTGCAGCGGCAGACCGAAGGTGTGGGTAGCGACGCTCATGGCTCAAATCCTGTGTGTGGTGGTCCTCGTGGAACCGATGCGGCGAATTATCGGGTTTACCCTAGACATGTTTCAAATGAATTGTTCGAATTGAAGGTATAAATTCTGCGCATATGTCATTCCAGAACTTCGACCTCAACCTGTTGCGCGTCTTTGACGCCGTGATGGCCGAGCGCAATCTGACCCGGGCCGCCGAACGCCTGGCGATGACGCAGCCGGCTGTCAGCCATGCGCTGAAGCGGCTGCGCGAGGCGATGGGCGAGGAGCTGTTCGTGCGCCAGGCCTTTGGCATGAAGCCCAGCTCGCGCGCCGAAGGCCTGTGGCCTGAGGTGCGGCAGACCTTGGAGCGGCTGCGCGAGTTGATCGATCCATCGGCCTTCGATCCTTGTGCGCAGGACTCGACCTTCCAGATTGCCATGGCCGATGCCACTGCCGCGCTGGTGCTGCCGCCGCTGGTGGCCGATCTGGAAGCCTCGGGCGCCCGAGCCCGCGTCCATGTGCTGCCCCTGACGACCCGCGACCCACGCGCCTTGCTGGAGCAGGGCGAGGCCGACTTCGCCCTGGGCTACTTCCCCAATGCAGTGGCGCAGTTGCAAAGCCTGGGGCAGATGGCGGCGATACGCCAGCACCGGCTTTATGACAGCGAGTACGTCTGCGTGATGCGCCGTGGTCACCCGCTGGCCGCCAAGCCGCTGAGCCTGGACGACTACTGCGCCGCCCACCATCTGCTGGTCAGCTTTTCCGGCCGGCCGCATGGCTTTGTCGACGAGGCGCTGGCGGCCATCCAGCGCAGCCGCCGCATCGTGCTGACGGTCAACCAGTTCTTCACCGCCGGGCGCATCGTCGCTCAGTCCGATCTGCTGACGGTGCTGCCGGCCTCCTTTGTTGAGGCCACCGGCTACAAGCAGGAGCTACTAGAGCAGCCGCTGCCGTTGGCAGTGTCGCCGGTCCATGTGGACATGCTCTGGCATCTGCGCAACGAAGACCGCAGCGCCCAGCGCTGGATGCGCGAACGGTTGAAGGCGGCGGTCCAGTCGGCCGCCGTGCCGGCCTGAACGGCTGAGGCCGTGACCGTATCCGGGCAAACCCGGCGACAATCGCGCCATGAGCAAACCCGCCGACCTGACCGATGCCGAGTTCGCAGAACTCGACGAATTGCTGGCCACCACGCCGGCGCCGCTGCAAGCCCTGGATGCCTCCATGCTGGATGGCTATCTCTGTGGCGTGCTGGTGCAACCGCGCCTGATCGAGATCGATGAGTGGCTGCCCAACATCTTTGACTACGACGGCGGCGTGCTGCCCGAGAACGTTGACGCTGCCTGGCTGGCGCGTGTTCGCGAGTTGGTCGAGCGCCGTTACACGGCCTTGAACCGCGCGCTGGTCGAAGACGGCTGGTTCGACCCCGTCGTGCTCGATCTGGACGAAGAGGTGCAGACCGACCCGACCACGGCGCAAGACCCCGACCAGGCCGAGGCTCAGGCCACTTACGACGCGATGACGCCGATTGCGCGCACGCTAATGCCCTGGGTGGCCGGCTTCCAGCACGCGGCGCTGTGCTTCCCGGAGCTGGGCGAGATGGATGACGACGCGGTGATGGCCGCGCTGGCCCGCCTGTACCGCCACCTGCCGGCCGAGACGCCGGAAGAGAAGGAAATCGTTGCGACGCTGGACCGCGAGCATCCGCTGAAGGATCTGGACGATGCGATCGAGGAACTGGTCGTGACCGTGGCCGACCTCTGCGATCTGACCGAGCAGCATCGCTACCGCGTTGAAGCCGTGCGTCGTGAGGGCCCCAAGGTCGGCCGCAACGATCCCTGCCCCTGCGGTTCCGGGCGCAAGTACAAGCAGTGCCACGGCGGGAATTAGGCCCACCCTCTACGCGCTGCGCGCGCCCCCTCAAGGGGGCGAGCCCCGCGGGCCGGCGGAGCCGGACCCCCGGGCTCTGTTGGATCAAAGCGCGGTGCGCTGCTGGTGTTGGCTGGCAATCGCATCGGTTGAGTCTTGGCGACGATGGCTGCTAAGCATCGTTTCAGGCGTTTTGCCTCTTGATAAGGCGTGACCTTCAATCGTTTGGTACTGTCGATTTGCTGACATGAAAATCCAGTTGCTCTCCGATCTGCATCTGGAGACCGAGACCTTTGTGCCGGAAGTGGCGGCGGATGCCGAGTTGCTGGTCTTGGCCGGTGACGTGGACAGCTCCTGGCGTGGCCTGGAGCTGTTTCGGAATTGGCCGGTGCCGGTCGTCTTTGTGCCGGGCAACCATGAGTACGACCGGCGCGAGATCACGACAGCGCGGGCCGAACTGCAGCAGCTGTCCGATTCGCTCGGCTTCATCATGCTGGACGATGCCGAGTTGCTGCTGAGCGACCGCCAGGGGCGTCAGATTCGGTTGTTGGGCAGCACGCGCTGGAGTGACTTCGATCTGTTCGGCGAACGTGAGCGCGAGCGAGCGATGCGTGCGGCGGGCTATTTCCAGCGGGTGATGGGCTCAAGCTGGCAGGGGCAGCCCTTCGACGCGGCCGCGGTGCGCGAGCTGTCGCTGGTCAGCCGCGACTGGCTGGCTCAAGCTTTGAGCCAGAAGCCGGCAAGCGTTGATGCCACCGTCGTCATCACCCATTTCGCTCCGAGCATCCGCAGCGCCGATCCGCGCTATGGCCGCCAGCCCGGCACCGCCAGCTTCTGCAATAACGACGAGGCCTTGCTGCCTCTGACCGATGTCTGGATTCACGGCCACCTGCATTGCCGGCACGACTATGCGTTCACCCATCCCGGCGGCAGCACCCGGGTGATCTGCAATGCCCGCGGCCACGGGCGCAAGGGTGAGGCCGATGGCTACCGGCCGCAGTTCTGCCTCGATATCTGAGCGGGTGCGGGCGCTTCTATCACACTGTGCCGTGACGCCCCTGCTTGAGATGGGTCAAGACAAGCAGATGCCATCGTGCCAGACTCGTGTCTGCCGTGCCGCCGATTGCGGCACCTTGTTGAGGAGCGCAGATGAAGATCCTGGTCGCCGTTGATGGCAGTTCCTATACCAAGCGCATGCTGGCCTATCTGGCCGCACATGATGAATGGCTGGGGCCGGCCCACCAGTACACCGTGGTTCATGCGGTCGCGGCGCTGCCGCCGCGGGCTGCCGGCGTGCTCGACAAGGACACGGTCAAGGCCTACTACCAGGACGAGGCCGACAAGGTGTTCAAGACCTTGCGCAACTTCTTCGCCAAGCAGAAGCTGCACGCCGATTTCGTCAGCAAGGTGGGCCCGCCCGCCGATGTGATCGCCAGCGCCGCCAACAAGGGCAAATACGACCTGCTGGTGATGGGCTCGCATGGCCACGGCACGCTGGGCAATCTGGTGATGGGCTCGGTGGTCACCAAGGTCATGGCCCATTGCAGCACGCCGCTGCTGGTGGTGCGCTGAACAACACTGGCCGGCCGGGCCACTGCAGTGGTGTCCCGCCGAGCCGGGGCTTAGTTTCGTCGCGACATCCAGGCCAGCGGCGACTCGCCAGGCTTGGCGGCCGGGCGACTCTGTTCAGACTCCAGTTCGCCCGGCCCCGAATGGACACGGAAAAAACTGTCCTCGTTCTCCAGGCTCGCTTCCATGCCGAAGGCAGTGCCCATATCGGCCGGGTCCTGTGCGTTACCCGTGGCGCTGCTACGGCGGAAAAAGCGCAGTGATGGGGCAAATCGCATGGCAGACCTCACTTGTCCAGAGACGCTGGGACGGTGGGCGAGCGCGTCGAGGGCCAGGGCTTGAGGGCTTGGCGGCTTCTCGCGCATCGCTGGTGCTAGTCTGCATCGGGCTCGGCGTAAATGAATCCCCAAAATGGGCGGTGACTTCGCCGCAGTTGGGAAAATCTCACGGCTGGTAAGAGTCTGTGAGCAAGGTGTGCAGCAGTAGCCGTTTCCCCGTGGCCGGTCAAGACTGCTTGCATCTCCTACCTTTGATGGATGGCTGCTGTAAGGGTTACTCGCTATGCTGCGAAGCCTTGCAGGGCGTCAAGGCCCTGCCTACTGCATCTAGAAATGACACTTTTCACAGTTCAATCCATTGCCGCCGGCGTTGTCGGCGTGGTCGTCATCAGCGCCCTCAGTCTTGCCGCAGCGCTGCCGACGCAGCTTCATCGCGACGCCATCGTCGCCGTGGCGCCGGTGCAGACGGACGTCAACGCTCAACCGCTCCTGCCTGCCGCTCCGGCCGCTTCTTCGGTCGTTCGCTGAACTCAGGCTCAAGCTGCAAGGCAGCTCGCGCACCGCGCGCCAAAGCCTCACCAATCTGATCCAGCAGCGCCACGCGGCCGGGCGTGGCCAGTGCCTCGGTCATCAACTTCCACTGATGCCAGTAGAGCGCCACATCAACGCTGATCTCCGGCCGCAAGGCCGTCAATTCACCGCCGGCCAGCAGGGCGCGTACCTGCAATTCCGGCACCACCCCGATCCCCCAGCCCATGCAGGCCGCCCTTACCAGGCCTTCGCTCGAGGGGACATAGCGTTCATTGAGCCGCGGTGAACGCAGGCCGAAGGCCTTGGCAACCCACTGCACCTGGCTGTCGTCCTTGCGGTTGAAGACCAGAAACGGCGTCTGCGCAAAGTTGGCGGCGCTCAGGCCATCGGGCAATTCGCGCGCCAGAAACTCCGGGCTGGCCACGGCGATATAGCGCATCACGCCCAGCGGCCGCAGCTCGCAGCCGCGCAGCGCCTGGCGCACCGTGCTGACGCAGCCCAGCACCTCGCCCTGACGCAGCCAGTCGTGGGTGAAGTCCTGATCGTCGACGACCAATTCCAGCCCAACGCCGCGGCGCACCAGCTCATCCAAGGCCGGCAAGACCCAGGTCGCCAAACTGTCGGCGTTGACGGCAATGGCAATGCGCTCATTGGGCAAGGCGCGCGCGCCCAGTTCGCGAGCCACGTCGCTGCGCAGTGCCTGCAGCTGGCGGGCAAAGCGCAGCAGCACCTTGCCCGGCTCGGTCAGGCGCAGCGGGCGCGAGCGCACCACCAGCAGCTGCCCCACCTGCGCCTCCAGGCTGCGCAGCCGCTGCGAGACCGCGCTTTGCGTCACGCTGAGCCGCTGCGCTGCGCGTTCAAAGCTGCGCTCATCGGCCAAGGCGGCCAGGCAATCGAGTCCGGCGGAGTCCAGGTCTTTCATAAGTATGGCTAATGTACTGCGAGAGATATGAATGCGGCTTCTGATTTCCACCGAGCCTGCCGACAATCCGGCGCTCGCTGAGCTGCATCAAGCGCCGGCCCTCAAGCTAGGCCTCGCAGTAGCCGATAAGCCGATAGGCCCCAGTCACGTTTTCCAAGGAGTTCGCATGAAAGTCGTTGTTTTGGGAGCCGGCATCATCGGCATCAGCACCGCCTGGTACCTGCTTGAAGAGGGCCATGAGGTCACCGTGGTTGACCGTCAGGACGATGCCGCGCTGGAAACCAGCTTTGCCAATGGCGCGCAGATCTCGGTCTGCTTCTGCGAACCCTGGGCCAATGCCGGCGCGCCGTTCAAGGTGGCCAAGTGGCTGCTGCGCGACGACTCGCCGCTGCTGTTCCGCCCCAAGCTGGACCCGAACCAGTGGCGCTGGGGCCTGTCCTTCCTGACCCAGTGCACGACGGCCGCCTTTGAGCGCAATGTCGAAAGCCTGGTGCAGCTGGGCCGCTACAGCCACCGCGCGCAGAAGGCGCTGGTCGACAAGACCGGCATCGAATACAACCGCATCGAACGCGGCATCCTGCATTTCTTCTCCAGCCAGGCCGACTTCGACAACGGCGTGGCCGCGGCCGAGATCATGCGCCGTCATGGCGTTGATCGCCGCGTGCTCGACCACGACGAGGTGCTGAAGATCGAGCCAGCGTTGGCCGGCTTCCAGGGCCGGGTCTATGGCGGCACCTACACGCCCAGCGATGAATCGGGCGACGCCCGCGTCTTCACCCAGAAGCTGGCCCGCTTGTGCGCCGAGCGCGGCGCCACCTTCCTCTACGGTCACGACATCCTGGCGCTGGAGCACAGCGGCGGCGAGATCAGCGGCGTGCAGATCGCCTCGCGTGCCAGCGGCAAGAAGCAAAGCCTGAAGGCCGACAGCTATGTCGTTGCGCTGGCCTCTTATGCGCCGGCGCTGCTCAAGCCGCTGGGCGAGTGCCTGAACATCTATCCGGCCAAGGGCTATTCGGCCACGCTGCGACTGAAAAAGCCGGAGGCGGCCAGCGTCGTCAGCCTGCTGGACGACACCCGCAAGATCGCCATTTCGCGCCTGGGCGACCACATCCGCATCGCCGGCACCGCCGAGTTGAATGGCTTTGACCTGAGCCTGGACAATCCCACCGCCAAGGTGCGCTGCGACGCGCTGGTCAAGCGCTACGAAGAACTGTTCCCTGGCGTGGCCGACCTCAGCGAGCGCAATTACTGGACCGGTCTGCGGCCCAGCACGCCGACCAACATCCCCTATATCGGCCGCAGCAAGAAGGTACGCAATCTGTGGATCAACGCCGGCCACGGCACGCTGGGCTGGACCCATGGCGCCGGCTCCGGCCTTTTGATGGCCGAGCTGATGGCCGGCCGCCGGCCGGAGATCGACTTCGGCTTCTACGGCGACGCCTTGCCGGCCAAGACCATCCGAAGCGCGGCGCACGCCTGAAGCAGCGCTGATCGGCGCTTGAACAAGGGGCTCGGTACAATCCGCGCCCCTTTGCCCTTTTTGGCGCCTCGGTGACCTCACTCAGTGCCTTCCCTCTCCATGGCCACGCCCGCCGCTTCTTTCTGCGCCATTGACTTCGGCACCTCCAACTCCGCGATTGCGATCCCGAGCGCGTCGGGCAGCGGCATGCAGCTGGTCGAGCTGGAGCCCGGCCACACCACCATGCCGACGGCGGTGTTCTATTTCGTTGAAGGCCGCCATGACGCCGACGGCCCGCCGCGCGCCTTTGGCCGGGCCGCCGTGGCGGCCTATGTGGAAGGCGCCGATGGCCGGCTGATGCGTTCGATGAAGAGCATCCTCGGCTCCAACCTGATCGAGCAGACCACCGATGTCGGCGGCGGCCGTGGCGTCAAGTACATCGATATGCTGGCCGGCTACCTGAAGCGGCTGCGCAACCAGGCACTGGCCGGCGGTGCACAGGGCCCGCTGGACAAGGTGGTGCTGGGCCGCCCGGTGTTCTTCGTTGACGGCGAGCCCGAGCGCGATGCCGCCGCCCAGGCCTCGCTGGAGGCGGCTGCCCATGCGGTTGGTTTCCGCGAGGTGCATTTCCAGTTCGAACCGATCGCGGCCGCCTTCGATTTCGAGAGCCAGACCGATCGCGAGCAGATCGTGCTGGTCGCCGACATCGGCGGCGGCACCTCGGACTTCTCGCTGGTGCGGGTCGGCCCCGAGCGTATGCAGCGCCTGGATCGCCGCGACGACATCCTGGCCAACCACGGCGTGCACATCGCCGGCACCGACTTCGACCGCCATGTCGAGTTGGCCAGCATCCTGCGCGAGTTTGGCTATCGCTCGGTCGGCCCCGAGCGCGCCGGCCAGCCGCCGCGCGAGGTGCCCAGCGGCGTCTATTTCGATCTGGCCACCTGGCATCTGATCAACACCGTCTACAGCCCGCAGCGCGTTGCCGAGTTGCGCAGCATGAAGAGCTTTTACGGCAACCCGGTTCATCACCAGCGGCTGATGACGGTGATCGAAGACAGGCTGGGCCACGAGATGGCCGCCCGTGCCGAAGACGCCAAGATTGCCGTTGCCGGCGGTGGCGATACCGAAATCGATCTGGGCCTGGTCGAGAATGGCCTGGCCGTGCAGCTCGGCGAGGCCGAGGCGCTGCAGGCCCTGCGCGGCGATATCGAACGCATCGCCCAGGCCGGCCGCGAGACGGTGGCGCTGGCCGGCTTGCAGCCCGACGACGTCGACGCGCTCTACTTCACCGGCGGCTCCACCGGCCTGCGCGTGCTGGCCGAACGGATCGCGGCCGACTATCCGAAAGCCCGTGAGGTGCGCGGCGACCGCTTCGCCTCGGTGGCCACCGGCCTGGGCCTGCACGCGGCACGGCTGTACAGCCGCTGAGCCGCCGCGGCACGCCGCCCGGTCGTCGCGCTGCCGGCGGGCGGCAGCTTTCACACGCTGAATTGGTCGCCGGACTGCCGCCGCTAACTGCTGCAGCGGCGCACGGCGCAGGCGGTGGAGCTGTGGGTGGGCGATATGGCCAGCGGCCGCGTCCATGTGTTGCCGCGGCTGCGGCTGAACACGGTGCTGGAACTCAGCTGGTCTGGCTGTCGGACGATGAAATCGTCGTCGCAGCGGTGCCGGACAAGCGCGGCCCGGCGCCGCAGTTCGAGGCGCTGTTTGCCGACCATGCCAGCTCGGTGCTGCGCCGTGTGAACCTCAAGACCGGTGCTTCGCACGAGATTGGTGAGCCGGGCCTGTTCAGCGCGGTGAGCCGCGTGGGCAAGCATCTGCTGACCGAGCGCCTGCTGGCGCCGTTTCGCTACCGGGTGGCCTGGCAGGACTTTGCCCGCAGCGTCGAGCTGCGCGATGCGCAAGGGCGGGTGCAGCGCGAGCTCGGCCGCATCAAGCTGAAGCAGGGCGTGCCGGTCGATGGCGTGGTGACCGGCCCGCGTGAGTTCTGGGCCTCGCCGGGCGCTGACGCGGCGATCTGGTTGCTGTGCCAGGGTGCCAGCAGCCAGGGCGACCGGCCTTTCCTGGATCGCTTCACGCTGGCCGATGGCCAGGCGACACGGCTGTTCCAGTCCGGCACCGAGGCCTATGAGCGGCCGGTGACGGTGCTTGAAGCCGCCGGCGCCAGGATCCTCACGTCGCGCGAGAGCTTTGCCGAGCCGCCCAATCTGCAGCTGCGCAGTGGCGCACAACTGGCCGAACGCCGCGCGCTGACGCAGACCGCCGACCCGACGCCGCAGCTGCGCGAGATCCGCCGCGAGCGGGTGCGCTTCAAGCGCGCCGATGGCGTCGAGCTGAGCTTCTGGCTGTATCTGCCACGGGGCTACCAGATCACCGCCAATGCCGAGGCCATCATCGACAAGGCGGTGGAGCCGGGCGTCAGCGAGCGCGGCAAGATGGTTGTCGGCGGCCACAGCTATGGCGCCTTCATGACCGCCAAGCTGCTTGCCCACACGCGCTTGTTCCGCGCCGGCATCGCCCGCAGCGGCGCCTACAACCGCAGCCTGACGCCGTTTGGCTTCTAGAGCGAATGCCGCAGCTACTGGGAGGCGTAGGACATCTACCAGAAGCTCTCACCGTTCAATTACGCGGACAAGCTGAAGGACCGCTGCTGCTGATCCATGGCGACAGCGACAACAACCCTGCACCTTTCCGCTGCAGAGCGAGCGGCTGTACCAGGCGCTGGCCGGCACCGGCGGCCGGGTGCGCTTTGTCTCGCTGCCCTTTGAGTCGCACGGCTACACGGCCCGCGAGTCGATTGGGCACACGCTGTTTGAGATGAGCAACTGGATGCGGCGATAGCCCACCCCCTACGCGCTTCGCGCGCCCCCTCAAGGGGGCACGCCCATTGGACCGGCAAAGCCGGATCCTCGGGCGTCGCCAGAGGGCGCCGCGGCGGCTGCCGGCGGCGGGGTGCTTCAATATCGGCCTGAGCCGCCGCGTGGCGGCGGGCCGCGGCGGGCTTGCGGGCGCTTGGCGGCTGGCGTGGCGGTCTTGGGCTGGGGCCGGCTGATGTCGGCCAGCAGCATGGTCGAGGCGACCAGGCTTTCGACCGCGGTCTCGACGTCCTCGGGCGGTTCCAGCGTCTCGATCTCCTCAAGCAGCTCGTCGGCGTCTTCCAGATCGTCAGGGTCCAGATGCATGTACAGCGTGGCCAGCGGCTCCAGCAGCTCGCTGGCGTCCTGGCGCATCAGCTCGGGGAAGAGCTCGGTGGCCAGCGCAAAGCCGGCGACCCAGGGGAAGACCACCTCGGACGGGCTGGCTTCCTCGTCTTCATCGTCCTCAGCGCCCAGCTCGAACACCCAGGGGTCGAACCACTGGCGGTCGACGATGGCCAGGTTCAGCTGGCGGTGGCGGCGCCGCACCAGCTCGAACAGCTGCTCGGCATTGAATTGCGGCGGTGGCTTGCGGCCTTCGCTGTCCAGCACAAAGGGCGCCCAGTCGCTCATCGCGATCGGCTTGGGCTGTAGCAGCACGCCGACCAGATAGCCGTCCAGCATGGTCACGTCCAGCGGCTCCAGCGGCGCCGGCACGGCGTCGAGCAGGTCTTGCAGCAGCTCCAGCTCGGCATCGCTGAGCGGATCGGCCGGCTTGCGTTGCTGCACCGCGGGCGGGCGTGGCGCGGGGCCGTTCGCTCGTGCGCCGGGGCGCTGGTGGGGGGCGGGGGGCCGCGCCGGCGGGCGCTGGCCGGGCGTCTTGCGCGCCGGGGGCTTCTGAGCGGTCATGCCCGTATTATCCCGGCCATGACTGAAAAGACTGCCCTGTTTTTGCTCGCCAGCACCCGTGTCGACGGCGTGCTTGGCAATACCGAAGCCCTGGCCCGCCATGCCGCTGCCGGCCTGCCGGCCGATGTGACGCAGCACTGGGAATCGCTGGCCCGGCGTGAGCTGCCGGCGTTTGTTGACCGTCGCCACGACGTCGGCAGCTACCCGATGCCCGAAGGCGATGCGCTGGAGCTGCTGCAGCTGACGCTGGCGGCCGACGAGCTGGTGCTGGTGGCGCCGGTCTACTGGTACAGCCTGCCCAGCCCGCTGAAGCTGTATCTCGACCATTTCAGCGCCTGGATGCGGGTGCCCGGCCTGGATTTCAAGGCGCGCATGGCCGGCAAGCGCTGCTGGCTGATCACCACCAGCGGCGACCGTGCCAAGGCCCAGCCGATGATGGACAGCGTGCGCCTGTGCGCCGAGTTCCTCGGCATGGACTGGTGCGGTGCGCTGTGGGGCAAGGGCGGTGCGCCGGGCGCCGTGGAGCAGGACACCGAGGCGCTTGCCGCGGCCGCTGCATTCTTTGAAACACGGCGCTGACCTTTGCTCACAAATTCCCTAGGGATATCCCTCCTACTGGGGATAGGCGCTGCTCGGGCGCACCCATAAAGTCTTGTCCATGCACCGGCATCAGGCGGTGCACCGATCCCAACGACGTCCTTTTCTGAAGGACTTGCAACGCCCGACCAGCCCGCTGGTTGGGCGTCCTTTTTTGCGCGCCTAGCTCAGTCGGCTGCGAAGCCGCGGGCGAATTGCTGTTTCAGATGCTCGATCAGCAGCTTGGCCGGCCGCGGCGTACCGCTGGCCCAGGGATGGATGGCGTAGATGGCATCGCCAAAGAAGCCGGCCGGTCGCCAACCGGGCAACAACTCCTGCAAGGCGCCGCTGGCCAGCGCGCCGCCGGCGCTGAAGTCCGGCAGCAGCGCAATGCCCAGCCCGGCCAGCGCGGCCTCGCGCAGGATCTCGCTATTGCCGGCGCGCAGCGGGCCTTGCACGCCGACGCGCAGCCGTTCGATCTGGCGCGCGCCGCGCTCGAAATGCCACAGCGCCGGCCCGGAGCGCAGATAGGGCAGGCAGTCGTGCTCGGCCAGTTCCAGCGGATGCGTGGGTCGGCCGCGCTGGGCCAGATAGGCCGGGCTGGCGACCAGCAGCGCCCGTGAGGCGCAGAGCTTGAAGGCGACATGGGTGTCCGGTGGGCTGCTCGTGTGGCGGATGGCCAGGTCAAAGCCCTCCTGGGCCAGCGGCACCAAGCGGTCCGACAGATCCAGCTCGATCCGAATCTCCGGGTAGCGCTCAAAAAAGCCGGGCAGCGCCGGTGCCACATGCTGACGGCCCAGGGCCACAGGCGCGGTGACGCGCAAGAGCCCGCGCGGCTGCACGGCGGCATTGCGCGCCTCGACCAGGCTGCGCGAGAGCTGGGCGAAGGAGGCTTCGGTTTGCTCGACCAGGCGCTGGCCGGCCTCGGTCAGGCGCACCGAGCGCGTGGTGCGTGCCACCAACGTCTGGCCGATATCGCGCTCCAGCTCGCTGATGCGCTGGCTGACCGCCGCCTTGGACAGGCCGAGCCGCTGCGCCGCCTGGGTGAAGCTGCCCAGCTGGGCCACGGCGGTCAGCGCATGCAGCTGGCCCCACAGCAGGTCGTCGCGGGTCTGCGCCTTGTTGGCCTTGTTCATTGTCTTCACCTCGGCTGGATTGTTCAGTTTAATGAACAATCAAATCAGCCCAGCTCGATTGGCAACGCCGGGGTGGCGACCTAGACTTGCCCGCAAGCCAACACGGCATGCCCTCGTGCATGCGTTTTACGGAGCCAGCCCATGACCCCCGCCTACAGCAGCAGCGCCGATCTCACCCACTTCATCAACGGCCAGCCCGTAGCGGCCAGCTCGGGCCGCAGCCAGGCGGTCTACAACCCGACCACCGGCGCCGTTGCCCGCCAGCTGCAGCTGGCCAGTGCCGACGACGTGCAATGCGCCGTGGCTGCCGCGCAGGCAGCGTTCCCGGCCTGGGCCGACGCGCCGCCGCTGCGCCGCGCCCGGGTGATGTTCAAGTTCCTGGAGTTGCTCAACCAGCACCGCGACGAGATTGCCGCGATGATCACCGCCGAGCATGGCAAGGTCTTCACCGATGCCCAGGGCGAGGTGACGCGCGGCATCGACATCGTCGAATTCGCCTGCGGCGTGCCGCAGCTGCTCAAGGGCGACTACACCGAGCAGGTCTCAACCGGCATCGACAACTGGACGCTGCGCCAGCCGCTGGGCGTGGTGGCGGGCATCACGCCCTTCAACTTCCCCTTCATGGTGCCGATGTGGATGGCGCCGCTGGCCATCGCGACCGGCAATGCCTTCATCTTGAAGCCGAGCGAGCGCGACCCCTCGCCCAGCCTCTTCATCGCCGAGCTGTTCAAGCGCGCCGGCCTGCCCGACGGCATCTTCAATGTGCTGCAGGGCGACAAGCTGGCCGTTGACGGCCTCTTGAACCACCCGGATGTGAAGGCGATCAGCTTTGTCGGCTCGACCCCGATTGCCCAGTACATCTACGAAACCGGCGCTCGCAACGGCAAGCGCGTGCAGGCCCTGGGCGGTGCCAAGAACCATATGGTGGTGATGCCCGATGCCGATATCGAGCAGGCCGTCGATGCCTTGATCGGCGCGGCCTATGGCTCGGCCGGCGAGCGCTGCATGGCGATCTCGGTGGCGGTGCTGGTCGGCGATGTGGCCGACAAGATCGTGCCCAAGCTGGCCGAACGGGCGCGGACGCTGAAGATCAAGAACGGCATGGAGCTCGATGCCGAGATGGGCCCCATCGTGACCCGCGAGGCGCGTGATCGCATCGAGAACTACATCGCCATCGGTGTCGAGGAAGGTGCCAAGCTGGTTGTTGATGGCCGGGGCCATCAGGTCGCCGGCTTCGAGAACGGCTTTTTCACCGGCGGTACCTTGTTCGACGAGGTCAAGCCCTCGATGCGCATCTACAAGGAAGAGATCTTCGGCCCGGTACTGGCCTGCGTGCGGGTGGCTGACTTCGCCCAGGCGGTCGAGCTGGTCAATGCCCATGAGTACGGCAACGGTGTCGCCTGCTTCACCAGCGACGGTAATGTGGCGCGGGAGTTTGCGCGGCGCATTCAGGTCGGCATGGTCGGCATCAATGTGCCCATCCCGGTGCCCATGGCCTGGCAGGGCTTTGGCGGCTGGAAGAAGAGCCTGTTCGGCGATATGCATGCCTATGGCGAAGAGGGGGTGCGCTTCTACACCAAGCAGAAAAGCATCATGCAGCGCTGGCCGGCCAGCATTGGCAAGGGCGCCGAATTCGTGATGCCCACCAGCCGCTGAGCCCGGGGCTGGGGCCGCTCCGCCGGCGAAAAAGCG
Organism: Roseateles aquae; assembly: GCF_032337115.1. NCBI lineage: Bacteria > Pseudomonadati > Pseudomonadota > Betaproteobacteria > Burkholderiales > Sphaerotilaceae > Roseateles > Roseateles aquae. The sequence continues at coordinate 188,506 of NZ_JAVXZY010000011.1, read as the reverse complement.
AACGATTGTGCGAATTTCGCGCACAGCGTGACTTCTGGCAGGCTTGTCTGCGCCGGCGCAACAGGCTTGGGCGAGCCTTCGGCTACGCTTGCGCGTTTGTGACAAAACGTTGTTGGCTCTATGTCGGAAGTGCTCGCGCCGGAGGTCTCGCAGGAACAGCTCAGCCAGTGGCTGGAGCTGGCGCGCGCGGCGCAGAAGCAGGGCCATCTCGATGAAGGCCTGGGTCTGGCCGGCCGGGTCTGGACCGCGGCCAGCCAGCACGGCTTTCTGAATGAGCAGATCGAAGCCGGCCGGCTGAAGAGCTATTTCCTGTTCCGCAGCGGCGATCTGAGCGCGATGCTGTCGACATCCGCCACCGTGCTGCCCTTGTTGCGCGAGCAGGGAGCCAGCATCGAGCTGTGCGAATTGCTGCGCTGGACGGCGTTGGCGGCCTCCGAGCAGGGCGATTTCGAGACCGCCTTGTCAGCCGCCAACGAGGGCTTTGCCCGTGCCCAGGAACTGGGCGATGTGGGCATCAAGGCCGTCGCACTGAACGCGCTGGGTGCCTGCTTCGAAAGAATGGGCGACCCCTGGCAGGCCGAGCGGTTGATGAACGACGCCGCCGTGCTGGTGCGCGATTGCGCCACGCCCTATGAGCGCGTGGTGACGCTGAACAACCTCTGCACCGTGGCGCTGGGCGCCTACCTGATGACGCGCGATGCCGGCCAGACCCAGGTGGCCCAAGACGCCTTGCAGCGTGCACTGCATTACGGCCGCGAGGTGCGGCCCCATGCCCGCGAGTTGGGCGAGCCCTATGCGCTGGCGCTGACCGAGAGCAATCTCGGCGAGGTGCTGATGCTGCTGGGCGAGCTGGACGATGCTGCGGCGCTGCTGGCCTCCGCGCTGGCCCAGTCGCAAAGCCAGGGCTACCAGACGCTGAGCTGGCGGGTGCAATGCTCGCAGGCGGAACTGAACCTGTTGCAGGGGCGTGCCGGCCATGCCCTGATCAGCGTGCAAGCGCTGGAGCGCGCAGCCGGCACGGCCATGCCAGGCTTTGTGCGCCAGCGTCTGCACCAGACCGGCTACCGCGCGGCCAAGCAGGTGGGCGAGATCGCGGTGGCACTGCGCCATCTGGAGGCCTTCCAATCGCTGGCCCACCAGCGCAGCGTGGCCCAGCTGATGGCGCAATCGCGCTTCTTCGTGACGCGGCTGGAGGCCGAGCAGGTGCGCGCGCTGGCCGACCAGGCCTTCCGCCAGATCGATGCCTTGAGCGAGCGCGCCCAGGAGCTCGAACAGCACGCGCAGCGCGACCCGCTGACCGGCCTGGGCAACCGCCGCTACATGGAGGCGCGGCTGCCGGCGCTGATGCTGGACTGCGAGCAGCGCAATCGCGCACTGACGGTGGCACTGATCGATGCCGATCGCTTCAAGAGCATCAACGACCATTACGGCCATGTCGTCGGTGACCGGGTGCTGCAGGCGCTGGCGCGGATGCTGCAGGAGAACACCCGGGCCAGCGATCTGCTGCTGCGCTATGGCGGTGAGGAGTTCCTGATCGTCTTCCCCGACACGGTGCCGGATCGCGCCTTCGAGGTCTGCGAACGGGTGCGCATGGCGGTGGAGCGCTTTGCCTGGAACGATTTGGCCACCGGCCTCGATGTCACGCTGAGCATTGGCCTGGCCAGCGCTGCGCCTTACTCGACCGACTTGCTGATCGCGCGGGCCGATTCGGCCATGTACCGCGCCAAGCACCTCGGCCGCAACCGGGTGGCCCTGGCCTGAAGCGGTCGAGCTGAATCGGTTCAGGCGCCGCTGGCCTGCACGAGGTTGCGCCCCTGCGCCTTGGCCTGGTAGAGCGCCTGGTCGGCGCGCATCAGCACCTGCTCGGCGCTGATCTCCTCGCGGCCGGCCTCGGCGATGCCAAAGCTGGCCGTCAGGGGCCAGGTCTTGCCCTGGTACTCAAAGGGGTGCGCCTCCAGATTGGCCCGCATCCGTTCGGCCACCAGTGCCGCGCCGGCCAGGTCGGTATCGGGCAGCAGCACGCAGAACTCCTCGCCGCCGAGGCGGCCGAGCATGTCGATGTCGCGCACACAGGGCATCAGCGCCTGTACCAGGGCTTGCAGGGCAAGATCACCGGCCGCATGGCCCAGCGTGTCGTTCAGGCGCTTGAAATGGTCCATATCGACCATCACCAAGGTGTAGCGAGAACCACGTTGCAGCCGGGCATGCTCGCGCTCCATCGCTTCGGAGAGCGCACGGCGGTTCCAGCAGTCGGTCAGCGGGTCGCGCCGCGTCAGCCGCTGGATGTTCAACACCAGGCGCGTCAGGATCAGGAAGGCCACGTTGGCGTTGATCACCAGATTCAGCGCCAGCATTGACCACAGCCAGGCAATATTGAAGGCATTGTTGCTGCCCATGCTGTTCATGCGCTCCGGTGCCAGCAACGCCTCGACGCCACGCAGCGCCATCATCAGCGTGAAGACAATGAAAGGCGCCGCCAGACCCAGCGCGGAGCGCCAGCGCAACCGCTGGCGCAGCAGCCTGAAGGCATCCCAGCCGGCGGCGCCGCACAGCAGCGACAGCGCGGTGTAAATCACCACGCCATGCAGCTGCATATCGCCGCGGTAGGGCACTTCGAGCAGCAGCAGCGCGGTGCCTACCACCAGGGCCAGGCTGGGCCAGCGGCGCGGCACATGGTCAGCGATCAGCGGTATGCCAAGCCGGAAGGCGGTAAAGCCGCAGAGGGCGAACAGGTCCGAACCCCAAAAGCACAACAGGTCCGGCCCGTAACCACGGGCGGCATGGGTCAGCAGCGAGCCGGCCAGCATCAGGTTGGTCAAGGCCAGGCAGTAGGAGGCGCGCGGCGTCACCCGAATGCCCGAGGCCAGCAGCAGCCAGACGATGCCGGCAAACAGGAAGATCAGCACGATGGCCGCCAGCAGCGTGCGTGGATCGCTGGCGGGCATCATGGCTTCGGGCCCTCGGCAATGCAGACGCGGTCGCGGCCGCCGCGCTTGGCGGCATACAGCGCTGCGTCGGCGGCGGCCAGCGTCGCGCTGCCATCCTTGTCGCTGGCCTGGCCGGTCGTCAGGCCGAAGCTGGCCGTCATCGGCAGCTGCTGATCGCGCCAGCGCAGCGGCGCCAGGTGCAGGCGCTGGCGCAGCCGCTCGGCGACCTCGGTGGCGGCATTCAGGCGCGTGTCGGGCAGCAGCAGGCAGAACTCCTCACCACCGAGCCGGCCCAGCAGATCAACATCACGGATGCCACCCTTGAGCACCGCCACCAGGTGCTGCAGCGCGGCGTCGCCGGCGGCATGGCCGAACTGATCATTGATGCGTTTGAAGTGATCGACGTCAATCATCAGCAGCGCATAGGCATGGCCGCGCCGGCGACGTGCCTGCAGCAACTGCAACTGCTCTTGAAAGGCACGCCGATTGAGCGCGCCGGTCAAGGTGTCGGTCCGGGTCAGCTGCTCAATGCGCGCGATCAAGCGCTGTAGCACCATCGCGATCAAGCCGGTCGACATGGCCAGGCACAGCACCAGCCACAGGCCGGCCAGCAGGGCGCTCTGTTGACGCGGCTGCAACATCAGCTCGCCGCCAGGCAGCAGGTTCAGGGCGGCGGCGATGCGGACCATATTGACCAGGGCCAGCGCGGCAAAGGGCGCCGCCATCAGCGCCGTCACCAGGCGCCGAAAGCCTGGGGCGGCACCGATCAGAACGTCGCGACAGCACAGCAGGGCCAGCAGTGTCATCGTCACCGCGGTAGGCAGCAGGCTGGCGAGGGCATGGTCGGCGAGCGCCTGCACCAGCAGCACGACGATGCCGCCCATCCCGACCAGGCCGATATCCAATCGAGTCTGGCGCAGCCGCAGCAGCTGGCGCACACCCAGGGTGAGCAAGCCCATGGCCAGCAGCTTGAGCAGATCGGACCACCAACCTGACCATTCGGAGACCTCGATGGGCAGCAAGGCTGGCACCAGCAACAGATGCGCCGCCGCCATCGCGCCTGCCGCCCGTGGCGCAATGCGCAGCACCAGGGCCAGGCTCAGCCACACCAGCGCCCCAAAGCAGTTGAATACTGCGTTGACCATCAGCAGGGTGGGAGCGTCGAAGGTCAGCATGGGTGGTCGTGGCCGGGCGCACGCATCATCGCAAATGCCAATGCAGACGTATAGCGCTCAGCCGGCGGCGGCGTTGAATCCTGGGACAGAATTGGCACATGCAAGCTCTGACCCCACCGCTCACACTGATCACCGGCGCCAGCCGTGGCATCGGCGCCGCCACCGCCAGACTGCTGGCCGCTCGCGGCCACGATCTGGCGCTGAACTACCGGCGTGAAGCCGCTGCTGCGCAGGCGCTGGCCGAAGAATTGCGTCAGCTTGGTCGGCGCGTCATCTGCGTGCCGGCCGATGTCGGCGACGAGGCCGAGGTGCAGCAGATGTTCGAGCGCATCGATGCCGAGTTGGGCTGCCTGACGGGCCTGGTCAACAATGCCGGCATCGTCGCGCCGGCGGTGCGGGTCGACGAGATGAGCGTGGCCCGCATCGAGGCGGTGTTCCGCGTCAATGTGCTGGGCAGCTTTCTCTGCGCCAAGCAGGCGATTCTGCGCATGAGCCGACGCCATGGCGGGCCGGGCGGTGCCATCGTCAACGTGTCCTCGCGGGCGGCCCAGCTCGGTTCGCCGGGCATCTATGTTGACTATTCGGCCAGCAAGGGGGCGATCGACAGTTTCACCATCGGCTTGGCCCGCGAGGTGATTGGCGAGGGCATACGCGTCAATGGCGTGCGCCCCGGCATCATCGACACCGAGATTCACGCCAGCGGCGGCATGGCCGACCGCATTCCCGAGGCGGTGGCCGGCTTGCCTATCCAGCGCCTGGGCCGGGCCGATGAAATCGCCGAGGCGATCGCCTGGCTGCTGTCGGACGCCGCCAGTTACACGGTCGGTGCGATGCTGGACATCGGCGGCGGCCGCTGATCCGGGCGACCCTCAGCGCCGTTCGACCACCAGCGGTGTCAGGGCCAGCGCCAGGCGCACCCGCTCGGCCGCCTGACGGGCGTCCTCGCGGCTGGCATAGGGGCCGGCCTGCAGCCGGTGCAGGCTGCTCTCCTTGAAGATGGCCAAGAGCGGGCCCATCCAGTCCAGCTCCTTCAGCAGCTTCTGGCGGAACTGCTCAGCGCCATCGAGCCGGCTGAAGGCACCCAGCTGTATCCAGAAGCCCGGGGCCGAGGCGCGCGCCAGCGGCATCGCGGCCTGTGGGTTTGGCGCTATGGCGCTGACCGTGGGCGGCGCTGCGCTCGGCTTGGCGGCGATGCTTGCGCTGACGGTAAGCGGGGTCAGGTCTTGCGGCAAGCCGTTCGACGAGGCGGTTGATGGCGTGTTGGCCACTGCCGAGGCAGTTGAAGGAGGCGCGCTCTCCGTTGCCAGCATCGCCGTGCTCACCGTGCTCGGCGCACCGGCAGCTTCGGCGGCGGCATAGACCGGCGCCACGGCACCGCGCTGCCAGGCGCCGGTGCGGATGGCTTCATAGGTGATGCGTTCGACCTCGACCGGCGAGACGCCGCGCAGCACATCGAGCTTCAGGGCGGCGGTGTAGCTGAGGTCGATGATGCGGCCCGGGTGAAAGGGGCCACGGTCATTGATGCGCACGATCACCTCGCGGCCATTGGCGGGGTTGCGCACCCGCGCATAGCTCGGAATGGGCATGGTGGCGTGGGCGCCGGTCATCGCGTACATGTTGTAGACCTCACCGGAAGAGGTCGGCCGGCCGTGGAACTTCTTGCCATACCAGGAGGCCAGGCCGCGTTCGACCAAGGGCGCGTCCTCGGTCATCGGTTCGTAGCGCTGACCGAGCGCCTCGTAGGGCTTGTTCGGGCCGCCCTTGCGGATGGCTTCCAGCCGCGGCTGGGCATCGGGCACCTGGTTCAGATTCGGCGGCACCACGGCCTCGGCGCCGTCACGATCGGGGCTGCTGGGCAGGGCCGGTGGCGGCGTCGTCGAGCTGCTACGCACCGGCAGCTGCTGATGGCTGGCGCAGCCGCCCAGCAGCAGGGCACCGAGCAGCAGGCCGGAGGCGGCAAGGCGGCCATGAGTGGCGCTGGGTAGCGAGGATGAGAGGGGCGCGGGGGCCGGTAAACGCGTCATGGCCGCCACCCTATACGAAGCCGGGCGGCTTTGCCAGTCGGACGGGCTGCCGGCCGTGTGCACGTCGTCGTATGCTGGCGTCTCCTGCACTACCCCGGGATCTCCTGCATGAGCAGCTACGTCTTCCCTCCCGAACCCCAGCCCAGCGTGGCCGTGCGTGGCAGCGATGCCCGATACGCGGTGGCGCGCATCTTCTGCGTTGGCCGCAATTACGCCGCCCATGCCCGCGAGATGGGCAGCGATCCGGAGCGTGAGCCACCGTTCTACTTCAGCAAGCCGGCCAATGCGCTGGTGGCCAGCGGCAGCACGGTGGCTTATCCGCCAGGCACCAAGAACTACCATTACGAGATGGAGTTGGTGGTGGCCATCGGCGCGCCGCTGTTTCGCGTCACGCCCGAGGTGGCCCAGGCGGCGATCTGGGGCTATGCCGCGGGCCTGGACATGACACGCCGCGATCTGCAGGCCGAGGCCAAGGCCAACGGCCGCCCCTGGGACACGGCCAAGGGCTTTGAGCAGAGCGCCGTCATCACGCCGCTGGTGCGGGCCAGCGAGACCGGGCTGCTCAAGAGTGGCGCCATCACCCTGGCCGTTAACGGCGCACAGAAGCAGCACGGCGATCTGGCCGACATGATCTGGAGCGTGCCGGAAATCATCGCCAATCTGTCCCAGCTCTACCACCTGAAACCCGGCGATCTGATCTACACCGGCACGCCGGACGGCGTCGGCCCGGTGCAGCCCGGCGATGTGATCAGCGGCGAGATCGAAGGGGTGGACCGCTTGCAGCTGACAATAGCGACCCCGGATTGATTTCACGCCTGGACTGATTTGCCCATGTTCGACCACGACGAGACCCTGCCCGAGGCCCTGGCGCGCAATGTGCGCGAGGCCTTGTTTGAAGACATTGGCCGCTGCGACTGGACGGCCCAGCTGGTGCCCGCCGGACGCGCCGTGCGGGCCCATGTGCGGGTGCGCGAAGACGCGGTGCTGTGCGGCCGCGACTGGTTCGAGGGCGTCTTCAAGGCGCTGGATGCCTCGGCTCGGATCGAATGGCTGGTCGAGGAAGGCGCGCGAATGAGCGCCGACAGCATCGTCTGCCGCATCGTCGCCGATGGCCGCGCGCTGCTCAGCGCCGAGCGCCCGGCGCTGAACTTTCTGCAGCTGCTCTCGGCCACGGCGACGCTGACCCGCGCCCATGTCGACGCGATTGCCGGCGCCAGCCCGAATCCGCAAGGCTGCGCGGTGCTGGACACGCGCAAGACCATTCCGGGGCTGCGCCTGGCGCAGAAGTACGCGGTGCGGGTGGGCGGCGGGGCCAACCAGCGGCTGGCGCTCTATCACGGCATCCTGATCAAGGAAAACCATATCGCGGCGGCCGGTGGTGTGGCCGCCGCGCTGCGTGCGGCCCAGGCGCTGCAGGCCGGGGTCGATATCCAGATCGAGGTGGAGAGCATTGCCGAACTGCGCGAGGCGCTGGACGCCGGCGCGGTCAGCGTGCTGCTGGACAATTTCAGCGAGGCAATGATGCGCGAGGCGGTGACGCTGAATCAGGGCCGGGCGCTGCTGGAGGTGTCGGGCGGCGTGGCGCTGGATCAGCTGCGCTGGATTGCCGCCACCGGCGTCGATCGCATCTCGATCGGCCGGCTGACCAAGGACGTGCAGGCGGTGGACTATTCGATGCGGGTCGAAGGCCCGCTTTAAGACCCGCGATTCGCACATCAAGGTCGACAGATGGCGGGGCTTTGTCTCTTCTATTAAGGCCCGCGATGGGCAGGATCGCGCCGATCGCGCCAATGGATGTGGCCGCGGCGGCGGTCACCGTCAGCGCTGATGTGCAGTGCTGCAAGCCCAGTCGAGGCGATGCCTTTGTCTGCGGATATGCAGCAGCTTGATCCCTGGGCTCGGGCCGGCCGCCCAGAGGCCTGGATCGCAGAATGCGCATCCATGCGCAGCGGTACAGGATCAAGCATCGCTTGATGCCAGCCGCGCGACGGCGATCAACGCTAAGGCGCTGCCGCGAGGGCGCTGAAGCGGGTGCTACCGGGGCTTGGCCTTCGCCAAGCTGGACCTGCGCACGATGATGGGACGCGTGCCGGCAGCAGCGTTGACCGCAGCCACTTACCGAGCCCGACCTTGGGTGCCGGCCAGACGCAGCACCAGGAAGTCCAGCAGCGCGCGCAGCTTGGGGCTGCCTTCAGGGTCGGCCAGGAACACCGCGTGCACACCGTGCGCTGGCCCGGCGCAGTCAGGCAGCACCCGGCACAACCGGCCCTGCGCCAAGGCCTCGGCCACCATCAGATCCGAGAGGAAGGCAATGCCGCAGCCGGCCAGGGCAAAGGCCAGCACCGCGTCGCCGTTGTCGGCGCGCAGCCTGCCCGTGGGCTTGATGGAGTGCAGCTCGCCACTGCGGTCCAGGCAGCGCCATGGCTCACCGTCGCGGTTCACGGTCAGCGCCAGACAGCTGTGGCGTTTGAGCTCCTGTAGCGAGGCCGGCGTGCCCCGTGCGGCAAGATAGTCGGGGCTGGCCACCAGCACACGGCGACTTTCAGCCAGCTGGCGCGAGCGCAGGCCCGAGTCCTCCAGCCGCCCCACCCGAATCGCCAGGTCCAGGCCCTCGGCTGCCAAATCCGCATAGCGATCGCTCATCTGCAGGCTCAGCGTCACGGCCGGGTGGTTGCGCATGAAGTCCGGCAGGAGTGGCACGACAAAGCGGCGGCCATAGGCGACCGGAGCCCCCAGGCGCAACTCGCCGCGTACCTCACCCTGCAGGCGGCCCAGCGCCTGGCCGGCGGTGCGCAGCTGCGCCAGGGCCTCGCGGGTGGCTTCCAGATAGGTCTGGCCGGCCTCGGTCAGGGCCATCGAGCGGGTCGAGCGATAGAACAGCGGCATGCCCAGATGCCGCTCCAACTGCTTGATCTGGCGGCTCAGCGCCGAGGCCGACAGGCGCAAGTCGAGCGCGGCGCGGGCGAAGCTGCGATGGCTGGCCACGGCATCGAAGGCACGCAAGAGATCGAGCGGAAAGTCCAACATCAGCGATTCCTTCCTCCAGCGCAGCAGTGTCCTGCAAACCCGGGCGTCGTGGCGCACGGCGCACGGGCAAGCTGGGCGCATGCAACAAACCACGCCTCTACTCAGTCTCCTGGCCTTCGGCGGCCTGGACGCTCCGACCGCGCTCGGCCATTGCAGCCCCGCGCCCAGCCGGCCCTTCGCGGTGGCTGCCGGCCTGGCGGCGGCCGTCAGCGCGCACAGGGGGCAGCCATGAAGCGCCGGCTGTTCCACGTCAATGCCTTCTGCGCGCAGCCCTTTCGCGGCAATCCGGCCGGTGTGTTGCTGCAGGCCGATGGCATGAGCACCGCCGAGATGCAGGCCTGGGCGCGCGAGCTCAAGCACTCCGAAACCGCGTTTGTGCTGGCGCCAGAGGGGCCCGACCATGATCTGCGCATCCGCTACTTCACGCCCAGCACCGAGGTGCCGCTGTGCGGTCATGCCACGGTGGCAGCTCATGCGGCACGTGCCGCGGCATGGCAGCTGCCCGATTCGGAGTGGCGCCAAAAGACCGCGGCCGGTATCCAGCGCGTCCGGCTGAGCACGCTGGCGGACGGCCGCCGCCGCGTTACCTTGTGGCAGGGCCGGCCGAGCTTCGAGGTGCCGCTGGCTGCGCCTCTGTGTGAGCACATCGCCGGCGCGCTGGGCCTGCAAGCCCAGCAGCTGAAATCGGGCTGGCCGGTGCAGATTGTTTCCACCGGCCACAGCAAGGTGTTGATTCCCTTGGCCGATGCGGTCGATCTGGATGGCCTGCGGCCTGATTTGGCGGCGCTGACGGCGCTGAGCGCCGAACTGGCTTGCAATGGTTTCTTCGTGTTCCAGTGCCGGCCCGAACAGGCTGGCCAGCCTGGCGCCAGCGATGGTCGCATGTTCGCGCCCGCGATCGGCATCGCCGAGGATCCGGTCACCGGCAATGCCAATGGACCGCTGGGCGCCTACCTGGTGCAGCATCGCCTGATGGCACATGACGGCCAATGCCTGCGGCTGCAGGGGCATCAGGGTCGCGCCCTGCAACGCGACGGGGTGGTGCATGTGCAGGTGCAGATCGAGACCGACGGCAGCGCGGGCGAGGTCAGCATCGCCGGCGACAGCTGCATCCTCTTCAGCGCAGAAGTTCCCGGTTGTTGACAGCCGCCCGGCAACACTGGCGCTGGGGCCCGGTGCCAAGCTATGCCGACTCATGCAGACCTTCCGTAGGCCGAACGGTGTGCAATCCGGCGCTTGCGGGCTGAACTGACAATTTCCGGTAGGCGTTGAACTCGCTGTTCAGCTTGTCGGTCCTGGACAGTGGACAAACTCGATCGTCGCGAGGGACGTGAAACCCGCCTCAGCCAGCAAAATCAGCCAAGGACGCTGCCGCCACGCCGGCTGCTGGGCAGGGAGGCCTCAGGCCCAACTGCCCATCATGCTGAAGGCGCCACCGAGCAGCGCCAGCCCGAGCGGCACGGCCAGCAGCGTGGCGCGCTGCACTGCGCCGGCAAAACGAGACTGTTCGGGTGTGGGGTCGAGCAGATCTTCGGCAAAGGCTTCGCTGCGGTACATCCAGGGCGGTGGGCTGGTCTCGTCATTCATGGCAGGGCTTCCTGATTCGGGCTGATGCGCCTGGGGAAGACCTCAAACGGCTGCCGGCGCTGCATGGATGACACTGTGCCGCCGCTCTGTGTCCGATTGGTTTCTTCGCCGGAACCGAATTGTTTCTATTGTTTTTGCTGTGGCTTTTGGCGCGAGTGCGGCGCCGGCAGCACACTGCCGGCGATGAACAACTTGCACTTCCGCGCGGCCACGACCGCGGATATCCCGGCGATGTCGCGCATCCGTATCGCGGTCCGGGAAAACCGCCTGTCCGACCCGGGCCGCATCACCACGGCAATGTACGAGGACCATCTGCAGCGCCTGGGGCGCAGCTGGGTGGCCGTGTATGACGGCGAGGTGATTGCCTTCTCCAGCGCGGCGCTGGCCGATGCCTCGATCTGGGCGCTGTTCACCGATCCGGCGCATGAAGGGCGGGGCGCCGGCAAGCGGCTCTTGCAGCTGGCGGTGGATTGGCTGTTCAGCCAGGGTGCCGCCGAGGTGCAGCTGGGTACGGCGGCCAACACACGGGCCGACGGTTTCTATGCGGCGCAGGGCTGGCAGCGCCAGGCCATGCGCAATGCGATCGAGGTCGAATACCGCTTGCCACGTCCCTGACGGTGGCCTTCAGGGCTGGCCGCTGAACCAGTCCTCATCGGGCAGCTTGGCGAACACGCGGCGCAGGCCCTCGCCCCAGCCGCGGCGCAGCTTGTTGAAGTAGGCGTCCTCGTGAGTGACGCGGTGCGGCGCGGCCGGCGCGAAGCTGTCGGTCTGGTAGAGCAGCACATCCAGCGGCAGGCCGACCGAGAGGTTGGAGCGTATCGTCGAATCGAAGGAGATCAGCGTGCACTTGGTCGCTTCGCTGAGGCTGGAGTCGTAGCGGATCACGCGATCGATGATGGGCTTGCCGTACTTGGATTCGCCGATCTGGAAGTAGGGCGTGTCCTCGGTCGCCTCAAGGAAATTGCCTTGCGGGTAGACATGGAACAGCCGTGGCACCTCGCCGCGGATCTGCCCGCCGACCAGGAAGTTGGCGCCGAAGTCGACGCCCTGGCCCAGCGTGGCGTCATTGGCGTCGCGGGCGACCACTTCCTTCAGCGTGCGGCCGACCAGCTCGGCGGCGGCATACATGGTCGGTACATTGAGCAAGTGCGGGCCGTCGTGCGCCAGGCGCTCGCGCAGCAGGCTGATCACGCTTTGCGTGGTGGCCAAATTGCCGGAATTGAGGATGGTGATCAGCCGCTCGCCGGGCGTCTCGAAGACGCTCATCTTGCGGAAGGTGGCGATGTGATCGACACCGGCGTTGGTGCGCGAATCAGAGGCAAACAGCAGGCCGGCCTTCAGCCGCATGGCAACGCAGTAAGTCATGGCCGTGAATTTACTGCATTCACTGCTGCAGCACGGCCGGGTCGACCCCAGGGCCGGGCCGCACCTCGACGCGGGCACGCATGCCCTCGGTGCCGCCACCCAGGCGCACGCCACGCACCGGGCAGGCATCGAGATAGTCGGCCCCGAGCGCCAGCCGCACATAGCGGCCATCGGCCAGGCATTGGTTGGAGACGTCGTAGCCCAGCCAGCCGCTGCGGCCTGACGGCGCGGGCAGCCAGACCTCGCACCAGGCGTGGCTGGCCACATGCTCTGCATCAGCCGCGAGGTAGCCGCTGATATAGCGTGCCGGCAGCCCCAGCAGGCGCGCGCAGGTGGCGAAGACATGGGCGTGGTCCTGGCAGACGCCCTGGCCATTGGCGAAGGACTCGGCGGCCGGTGTCGCCGCATCGGTCACGCCAGGCATGTAGCGCATCTGCTGCTCCAGCTGCGTCATCATCGCGAGCAGGCCCTCGCGGGCATCGCTGCGGCAGGCGGCGGCGAACTGCTGGGCAAAGTCGCGCAAGGCCGGGTCGGCCCGGGTCAGCGCGCTGTCGCGCAGGAACAGCTCGACCGGCAGCGCGCCGGCCAGATCCAGCTCGGCATCGGGCTGTGGCGGGCCATCGTCGGTATCGACCTCGCCGCGGGCGAACAGATGGATCTCCTGCCGCGGGCCATCGAGCGTCAGCACATGCATCACATTGCCATAGGCATCCAGGCAGCGCGAGGCCGGCCCCGGCAGCTGCAAATCCCAGCTCAGCACCCGCAGGCCGCGCGAGGGCCGCGGCGTCAGCCGCAAATACTGGGTGCTGCGCGTCAGCGGCAGGTCGTAGTGATAAACCGTCTCGTGGGAGATCAGCAGGTGCATGGCGAGGCTCCGTTCATTGCAGCGACGCGCAGCTCAGTTGACGTCGAAGTAGGCGCGCCGGATGGCCTGACCCAGCGTTGCCGATTCATCGAGAAAGCCGGTCAGCCAGCGGTGCAGGCCCTCGGCCAGGATCTCGTCCACCGATCCATACTCCAGCCGAAGCGCCAGCCGGCCGGCCAGCTGCTTGACCTCTCGGCCGGCATCGGCGGCGCCGGCGCGGGCCTCGATCAGCGGCAGGATGGCGTTGATCTCGTCGCAGCAGGCGCGCAGCGAGCGCGGCACATCGGGGCGCAGGATCAGCAGCTCGGTGACGCGGCGGCCGTCCAGGCTGTCGCGGTAGGCGGCGTGATAGGCCTCGAAGGCCGACAGCGAGCGCAGCAGCGCGCTCCAGGCGTAGAAGTCCGGGGCGCTGTCGCTGGGTGCGTCGACCGGCATCAGCGAGGCCACGGCCGGCTCGATCAGCTGCGACTTCACGTCGAGCAGCCGTGCGGTGTTGTCGGCTCGTTCGGCAAAGGTGCCCAGGCGGATGAAGCAGTAGGCATCGTTGCGCTGCAAGGTGCCGTAGGTGGCGCCACGGAACAGGTGCGAGCGTTCCTTGACCCAGTCGAAGAAGCTGGACACGCTGGGAATGCCGCGCTTGGGCAGGCTGCGTCCCTCCAGCCAGGTGGCGTTGATGGCCTCCCACATCTCGGCGGTGATCTGGCCGCGCACCGCATGGGCGTTCTCGCGCGCCTCGCGCAGGCAGGACAGCACCGAGGCCGGATTGTCCAGATCCAGCGCCATGAAGTTGAACAGCTGCTCGGCCTCCAGCTTGGCATGCTTGGCGTGATAGGCCTCCAGCGTGCCGGTGACGGCCAGCGGCGCCGCCAGCTCGGTCATCGCGCCGCGCGATTGCGGCAGCAGCGACAGCGAATGCGTCACATCCAGCATGCGCACCAGATCCTCGGAACGCTCGAGGTAGCGGCTCATCCAGTAGAGCTGGGAAGCGGTTCGGGAAAGCATTATTTGTCTCCGGCGTAAATGACGCAGCAATCGACGGCAGGACTCATCCAGACCCAGCAGAGCCCGACGATCCGGCTCCGCCGGGCGTCCGGGCGCGCCCCCTTCGAGGGGGCGCGCGTAGCGCGTAGGGGGTGGGCCATCACGCCTCCAAGATCCAAGTGTCTTTGGTGCCGCCGCCCTGGCTGCTGTTGACCACCAGCGATCCCTGCTTCAGCGCCACCCGCGTCAGGCCGCCGTGGACCATGCTGATCTCGCGGCCGGTCAGCACAAAGGGGCGCAGATCGATGTGGCGCGGGGCGATGCCGCTGTCGACAAAGGTCGGGCAGCTCGACAGGCACAGCGTCGGCTGGGCGATGTAGTTGCTCGGGTTGGCGCGCACCCGCTGCTTGAAGTCCTCGACCTCGGCGGCCGTCGCGGCCGGACCGACCAGCATGCCGTAGCCGCCGGCGCCATGCACCTCCTTGACGACCAGCTCGGCCATATGGGCCAGCACATGGTCCAGATCCTCGGGCTTGCGGCATTGCCAGGTCGGCACGTTGTGCAGGATGGGTTCCTCGCCGAGGTAGAAGCGGATCATGTCCGGCACATAGGGGTAGATGGACTTGTCGTCGGCCACGCCGGTGCCGATCGCATTGGCCAGGATCACATGGCCCTGCTTGTAGACCGAGAGCAGGCCCGGCACGCCCAGCATCGAATCGGCGCGGAAGGCCAGCGGGTCGAGGAAGGCGTCGTCGATGCGGCGGTAGATCACATCGACCCGCTTGGGCCCGACGGTGGTGCGCATGTACAGGTACTCGTCCTTGACGAACAGGTCCTGTCCCTCGACCAGCTCGACGCCCATCTGCTGGGCCAGGAAGGCGTGCTCGAAATAGGCGCTGTTGAAGGGGCCGGGTGTCAGCACCACCACGCGCGGCGCATCGTGAGCGCCCTCGCCCGCGGGTGCGCGCTCGGCCTCGCTGGCATGGCGCAGCGTGTTCAGCAGCAAGGTCGGGTAATGCGCCACCGGCGCCACCTGGTAGCGGGCAAACAGCTCGGGGAAGAGCCGCATCATCATCTTGCGGTTCTCCAGCATGTAGGAGACGCCGCTGGGCACGCGCAGGTTGTCCTCCAGCACGTAGTAGCCGCCGTCCGAATGGCGGATCAGGTCGACGCCGGTGATATGGGCGTAGATGCCGTGGGGCAGATCCAGCCCCTGCATGGCCGGCTGATACTGCGCATTGGCAAAGACCTGCTCGGCCGGGATCAGGCCGGCCTTGATGATGTCGTGATCGTGGTAGATGTCCCAGAGGAAGCGGTTCAGCGCGCTGACCCGCTGGCGCAGCCCGGCCTCCAGCATCCGCCACTCATCGGCCGGCACGATGCGCGGCACGGTGTCGAAGGGAATCAGCCGCTCGGCGCCGGCCTCGTCGCCATAAACGGCGAAGGTGATGCCGACCTTGTGGAACAGCAGATCGGCCTCGGCGCGCTTCTTGGCCAGCGCTTCGGGTGTCTGGGCGTGCAGCCAGTTGGCGAAGGGCTGGTAATGCGGCCGGATCGCACCACTGGCGAGCAGCATCTCGTCGTAATGACCGTTGGCGGGCAGGGTGAGCGCGTGCATGAGGTCTCCGAGGCTTGTGCCCGATGATCAATGCAAGCCCCGTGCCTGTGCAAACGATCTCTTTGCTGCGCCGTGGCGGTGCGCGAACCCGGCTGCGCCTGGTCTTGGTGCGACACCGACGCACCAGGCCGGCGCATCGGCCGGTGACAAACCAGCATCAAATGCCCCGATATACCCGGCTTCGTGTGCTGAGCGCCACAGTTGGGCGGGCGAACTGCGCGCTTTCCCTCAGGCAGGCCGAGCCCCGCTTGCATAGCATTCGTCCGCAGGGTGGAGCGCGGCCATCTAGATCGAGATCGCGGCCGGGTCCAGGAGGAAAACAGTGATGAAAGCAACAATGAGCAAGATGCTGAGCCGGGCAGCGCGTGGGCTGCCAATGTGGGGGCGTGGCGCATTGGGAGCACTGCTGCTGGGCTTGCAGGTCGTGACGCCGGTGCAGGCTGCGCCGGGTGAGGTGATCGGCGCCATCGTGCCGGAAAGCCGGCCCAATGCCGCCCAGGGCGAGGAAATCCGCAACGGCATGATGCTGGCGCTGAAAACCTGGCCGGGCCAGCCGGTGCCGACACTGGTGATCAAGGACAGCGCCTGCGATTCCGACCGCGCCAAGGCGGCCGCCAATGCGCTGGTGGCGGCGCGGGTCGATATCGTGCTGGGCGGCTGGTGCGAGCTCGGCGAGATGCCGGCCGTGCTGCGTGCCGCCGGCATTCCTTTTGTGTCCAGCAATGCCGAACGCCTGAAGAGCGGCGAAGGCACGTTGCAGCTGGGTCGTGTCGGCTTCAATGTCGCCGAGAACATCGCCACCAAGCTGCGCTCCGAGACCAGTCTGCGCGTCACCGCCTCCAGCGCCTGCTGGATTGACTTCGAGGCGCCGCTCTCACCCAAGTACGACGCCGCGCTGTGCCCGGTGCCGACCATCGACAAGGCCCGCTGGGCCGAGATTGCGCCGACCTATCTGGCCGCCTTCCGCAAGCCCTTCACGCTGTCTGCGGCACGCGGCTATGCGGCGATGGAGGTCGCCTTGGCCTATATCAAGCGCACCCGCGCCGGTGCCAAGTCGTCCGCCGCCGTGGCCGATACCCAGGGCCTGAAGACGCTGATGGGCCCGGTCATGCCGCGCGATTCCAATAGCGACGATGTGCTGCGCCTGAGCTTTGCGCCCAAGCTGCCGCGCCTGCCGGCCCGTGAGGCGGGGGTGCTGGAACAGCTGGTCAAGAGCAAGTCCTGCGACTGCAAGCCGGGCGACTGCGGCAAGGGCGGACCCTGGGGCGGCATGCCCTTTACCGTGCAGAGCGGCGCGGCCAGCTGCGGCCAGCTGCTGGCCGGCAAGAGCGAGCTGGCGGCGCGCTGAGTCGCTTTAACGGCCGCGGGCCGTTCAGGCGCGCGGCAGCCGAACGACGAAGACGCTGCCGCCGCCCGTGAGCGGCTCGCAGACGGCGCTGCCGCCGTGATGGTTGGCGATCTGCCGTACCAGTGACAGTCCCAGCCCGACACCCGGCCCCTGGGTGGCGCCACGGAAGAAGGGCTCGAAGACCTGCTCGCGCTGCGCCTGCGCCACACCCGGGCCGGCATCCCAGACGCGCAGCCGGGCCAGGCGCTCGTCGGCGGGGTCGATGTCGATGCGCAGCTGCACCGGCGGGCGGCCGTGCAGCTCGGCATTGCGCAGCAGATTGCCGAGCAGGCGGCGCAGCAGCCGGGCATCGCCATCGATCAGCAAGGACTGACCCTCCACCTGCACCTCGGCGTGGGCGGCGCCGACCTCGGCGGCCAGCGCCAGCAGATCCAGCGGCTCGCGCTGCAAGGCGGCCGGGCCAACGGCATCCAGCCGGCTGGCCAGCAGCATCTCTTCAAGCAAGGCATCGAGTTCGGCAATATCGCGCTCCAGCGCCGCGCGGCGCTGCGCCAGGCTGCCATCCCGGCTGAGTTCCAGCGCCAGCTGAATCCGCGTCAGCGGTGTGCGCAGCTCGTGCGAGGCGGTGGCCAGCAGGCGCTTGTGCGCGGCCATCAGCTGCTCGATGCGCGCGGCCGCCTGATTGAAGCTGCGTGCCAGCCGGGCCACCTCGTCATGGCCTTGCACGGCGACGCGGGCGCCCAGCTCACCAGCGCCCAGGCGCTCAACACCCTGCTGCAGCCGCTCCAGCCGGCGCGTCAGCGGCCGCACCAGCGGGTAGACCAGCAGGCCGATCAGCAGCGCCAGGCCGAGCACGATCACATGCAGGCGCAACCAGGCCGGTCCGATGGCCAGGTCCAGCCGGGCGTAGACGCGCCGCCCATCGGGCAGACGCACGCCGAACCACTTGCCGTGGTGCGGCGGCATCGGCGCATAGATCTCGACGAGGCGGTGGCCATCGGCGGCCAGCAGCTCGGCCTGCGGCGCCACGCCCTCGGCCAGGCGGCGCAACGCGGCGGCTTGTTCCTCGGCCGGCGCCGTGGCCGGCGGCAGGATGTTCTGCAGCAGCCGACCAGCCAGCTGCTGAGCCCGCTCCAGGGGCCCGCCGCCGCGGTGCCACAGCGCCATCGTGCTCAGCGCAAAGACCAGCAGCGCCACCAGCACGGTCAGGTGGACGCGCAGATACAGCCGCGGCAGGCGCCAGGGCGGCAGGAAGCGGCTGCGGGGCTTGTTGCTGGTGTCGGGCATGGCAGGCAATCGTGGTGGCCCTTCAGTCCTGCGCCTTGGCAAACACATAGCCGGCGCCGCGCACGGTGATGATGCGGCGCGCTTGGCGGGGATCGTCCTCGATGGCGGCGCGCAGCTTGGTGATGTGCAGATCGATGCTGCGGTCCGAGGCATCGAGCCGGTCCAGGCCGATCAGGTCCATCAAGGCCTCGCGCGACATCACCCGGCCGGCATGGCGGGCCAGTGCCAGCAGCAGATCGAACTGGCTGGCCGACAGCTCGCAGGCCCGGCCGTCCAGCGTGACGGCACGTTCGGCCGGCGCGATCTCCAGCCGGCCGAAGCGCAGCGGCTGGTCCTGCGGCAGCAGTTCGCCGCGGCGGCGGCGCAGCAGCGCACGCAGCCGGGCCAGCAGTTCGCGGGGCAGAAAAGGCTTGGCCAGATAGTCGTCGGCGCCCAGCTCCAGGCCGAGCACGCGGTCCATCGCGTCGCCGCGTGCGGTCAGCATCAGCACCGGCACATCGGAGCGGGCACGCAGCTGGCGGCAGACATCCAGGCCGTCGATATCGGGCAGGCCCAGATCGAGCACGACGGCGCCGAAGGCCTGGGCTGCCGCCTCGGCCAGGGCTGCCTGACCGTGGCCGACCTGGACCACGCCATAGCCGGCCTGGCCCAGGTACTCGACCAGCATGGCGGCCAGCGCCGGGTCGTCCTCGACCAGCAGCAGGCGCTCGCGGCTGGCGCTCTGGTTCATCCGTGCTGCATGCCGTGCTTCATGCCGTGCATCTTATTGATGTGCTGGACCAGTTGCTGGCGCTGGGCGGGCGTCAGCTGGTCGCCGATATCGGCGATCAGCTGGACCAGCCGGCGCGAAGCCTGGTCGGCCAGCTGCAGGTGCTGCTGCCGGGCGTTCTCCAGCGCGGCTCGGTCGATCGGCGTCTGCTGCACGAGCTGCAGTGCCTGAGCGTGGGCACTGTGGGCCTGCTGGCGCAGCGGGAACAGATCCTGCACCGCCTGCTTGACGAGTGGGCCAATGGCGGCCTGCTGGGCGGGCGTGGCATCGATCTCGGCATAGAGATGCTTGAGCATCTTGTCGGCATGGGCCGCTGCGCCCTGCGGGGTGCTGGCCGAGGCCGCCATATGCGCGTGCATGGCCGGCATGCCTTCGCCGGCCACGGCGGCCAGGCCGCTGGCCATCAGCGCGCCGCTGGCGAAGGCGATCACGGTCTTGCGGGTCAACCAGCCGAAGCGGCGTGTGAATGCGGAGGAGGGGGTGGGGCTGTTCATGGCGGAGCTGTCCTTGCTGTTGAGTCAATCAGGAGACCGATCAACCCGCCGTGCACACATGCTGTTGCAGGTGCAGGCGGGCTGTCGACATCGGGTCCGAAGCGCTTGCCCGGAGGCAAGCCGTTTGCGGGCCTGTGCTCAAGGTAGGCCGGGCAGCGCAGCGTCCGGTGTGAGTCCGGTAAAGATTTGTAGGGCAGGCATCTGCGGCTGCCTCCAGGCGGCCATGGCATCCGCCTGCGCATGATGCGCTGGACGTGGTGTCGAGACAGGGGGAGAAAGTCGTGACAAGCCGGCCATATGATGGCCGCAAGTAAAGCAATAGCTGGCCTTACAACGCATTGCCGACTGGCCTGAAACGGACGATGGCTTCATGATCCTGCTCCTGTTGAAGAGCGAGGCGGGTTGCCTCGCTGCTCAACGGTGGCAGGAATGCGTCTTCGAGCGGCAACGAGCCTGGCCGATGCGGCTACCGCGCAAGCGGTTTAGTCCATCGCTGCAACGCCGCCGTCGACCGCGCCACGGCGGCTGGCGTCGAAGTGCGGGCCGCTCGCCAGCGGGGATCGAACTCGCCCGACGTCGTCCCCCAACGTCCCTGGGCCATGCCACGTAGGGCCAGCCTCCGGCTAACGTAGCCCCAGCCGGGTCAGCTTCTTGATCAAGCCGACGCGCGACACACCCAGCTGGCGGGCGGCCTCGGATTGGTTGCCGCCGGCAGCCATCATGGCGTCCTGGATCAGTCGGCGCTCCAGTTCGTTCAGCGCCGCATCAAGCACGCCCGTTCCAGGCGCGGGTTCTGGGCTGCGTCGGGGGTCCAGACTGTCGCCCGCGGACAGGTGCAGGAGCTCGGTATCCACCTCCTGCTGATCGGGCAGCATCAGGGCCCCGGCCGATTCGACGATGGCCTTGAGCTCGCGGACATTGCCTGGCCACTCGCGTGAGGTGATCCAGGCTAGCGCGCCTGCCGAGAAGCGCGCTTGGGGCGCAACACCCTTCAGGAAGCGGGCGGCGAGCAGCGGCACATCGGCCATGCGCTCCGCCAGGGCCGGGGTGCGCAGCACGACGCCCTTCAGGCGGTAGTAGAGGTCTTCGCGGAAGCTGCCGTCGCGCACCATCGCTTCGAGGTCGCGGTGGGTGGCCGCCAGCACGCGCGCATCCGCCTGCCGCTGCGTGCGACCGCCCACGGGCACGAAGCTGCCTTCCTGCAGAAAGCGCAGCAGCTTGACCTGCATGGGCGGCGGCATCTCGCCCACCTCGTCGAGAAAGAGCGTGCCACCGTGCGCGGCTTCCACGAGACCGGGTTGATCGCGGTAGGCGCCCGTGAAGCTGCCTTTCATGTGACCGAAGAGTTCGCTCTCCAGCAGCTCGGCCGACAGCGCACCGCAGTGCACCACGACAAACGGTCCGTCGCGCCGCGGGCTGCCTTCGTGCAGTGCGCGCGCCACCAGCTCCTTGCCGGTGCCGGTGGGGCCCAGCACCAGCACACTGACGCGAGTCGGCGCCACGCGTCGCACCATCACGCGCAGCTGCTGCATCGGCGGCGTCTGGCCGATGAGGCCGAGCTCGTCGCTGCCCTGGCTCGAACGCAGCCGCACGAGCTCGGCTTCCAGCCGGGACTTGCGCAGTGCACGGGCTACCACGAAGCGCAGCAGGTCTGGGTCAATCGGCTTGGTTATGAAGTCCCAGGCACCAAGTTCGACCGCGCGCAGGGCGAGATCGTGCTCGCCGTGGCCCGTCAGCACGATGACGGGCACGCCCGCGAGGCGCGGGATCAGCTCGAGACCGTGTTCGGGGTCCATGTGCGGCGGCATGGCCAGGTCCAGCAGCACGAGTTCCGGACGCTGTTGGGCGAAGGCCGCCATGGCAGCGTCGCCGTCGCCGGCAACGTTCACCTCATGGCCAAGGCTGCGCAGGAAGTTGCCGCCCAGGCGCTGGAAGGCCGCTTCGTCGTCGACGAGCAGCACGCGGCCGGTCTCAGGCGTGGAGTTGTCCATGGGGGAAGCTCAGGGTGAAACACGTGCGCCAGCCGGCGCGCTCGGTGAGTGCCGCCGTGCCACCGTGCGCGCTCATCACACGCGCGACGATGGCCAGGCCCAGGCCCGTGCCGCCCGGGCTGCGGGAGGCGAAAGGTTCGAAGAGCCGCTCACGTAGGCTCTCCGGCACGCCGGGGCCGTTGTCACAGACATGCAGGTGCAGGCCCCTGGCATCGCTGTCGGCATCGACGAACACCGCGCCGCTGCTAGCGGTGCGTGCGTTCTCGACCAAGTTGGTGAGTGCCTGCTCGACACGGCGCGCATCCAACGGGGCCGTCAGCGGCTGCTGCAGGCCCGGGCCGAGCGTCACTTCCGGCTGGCGCCGCGCGACGGACCGCACGAGGGCGCTGATGTCGACCGGGGCAGGATTCAGCTTCCAGGGCTTGGCATACTCCAGCAGGTCGCGCGTCAGGTGGGCGATGCGGTCGACCTGCTCGGCCACCTCTCGGCGGGTATCGCTCGGTGCTGTGGCCACTGCCATCGCGATGATGTTGAGCGGGTTGCGGATGTCGTGGGCCACGGTCGCGGCCAGAGCGCCCAGCTCCGCGAGCCGCGCCTGCAGCTGCCGCTCGCGCTCTCGCGCCGCGAGTTGCTGGGCCTGTTCGACCCGCATGGCCGCTTCCAGCACTAGGCTGCCAAACAGCTCGGCCACATGCCGCTGGCCGGGTGGCGCCGCCGCCCAGCCTTGCAGCTCCACCCGCCATGGGCCGGGCCGGCAGTTTAGGCGCGGCAGGGTCGGCTCGGTGGCGACGTCGAACACCACCTCCACCTGCGTGCCCAGCCGCCGGCTGAGTAACTGGCCGGCAAGCGTACCCAGTTCTGCCAGCGACTCCGCCGGCAACAGCGCGTCGCGCCAGGCCTGCAGGTCCGCCACCGACGCGGAGCCGCCCGGGTAGATCAGCCGCTGCACGAAGCGGCGCACCGGCCCGCTCAGGGCCAGGCAACCCGCCGCCACGGCCAGGCCGCTCAGCCAGCGCGATTCGAAGGGCAGCAGCAGCGGCATCAAGCCCACGATGCCCAAGCCGATGGTCAGCAGCAGGGTCCACACCAGCGCGCGCCCAGCCCATGCATTGGCGACGAACACCCCCCAGCGCAGGATGCCGTAGACCAGGATGACCGGGTAGAGCGGCAGCAACAGCAGTTGGAATGGGAATAGCGGCAGGTCCAGCAGCACCAGGCCGTAGCCGCTCAGGCACAGCAGCCCCCAGATGCAGGAGCAGGTGACGGCCGCTATTTGCTGGCGCGCAGGCGGCCGGGCCACAGTTAGGCCCCGCAGCAGCACGGCAACACCGCCCGCGCCAAGGATGATCCACGCGATGCTGGCCAGCCAGCCCAGTTGGCCGGCAATGAAAATCCAGCCGACGTGGTCGCTCCACACCAGATGGCCCGGCTGCCCAAGCAGCGCCGCCAGGGACGCCACCGCGCCCAGCGCATAGGCCGCCGCGACACCGAGCCGCCCCAGCGGCACGCGGCAGAAGACCACGCAGAAGTGGAAGAAGAAGGTCGATATGAAGGGGGCCAGCGACACCAGCTTCAGAGCCACCGGCTCGGCGGCCGGGCCCCACCAGTTGGGCAGTTCATTGCCCACGACCCAAAGTGCAAACCCTCCCAGGAACGCGGCCAGTAACCGTGCACCGGCCACCCGGTCCGCCCACCAGAGCAGCACTCCGGCCAGCACCAGGGTCTCGAACAACGAGAAGCCCAGGGCGAATCGGATCAGCAGCATGGGGTGTTAACGAAGTTGACAACAGGGCTGACTGCGACTGTATCCGAAGTAATCGCTTTAGTGCGTCGCGTTCAATGAAATCAAGCACTTAGTCGCGAAACACGCCCTGGCACGATTGTCGCGAATACCGGGGCATGAACACTGCTCAGCCCCTGGACATCTCCGCCCTCGTCGGGCCCGCCGCCTGGCAGCGCCTGCCGCCCGCCGTCAAACGCCGCTTCGCCACCGGGCATCGTGCCATCACCTACCGCGGCTCGATGGATATGCGCTGCTCGCAGTTGGGACGCGTGCTGGCGTGGCTGGTCAAGCCCTTCAATAGCCCGCTGGTCACGGCCAACGTTCGCGGCGTGCTGACGACTGTCCACGTGCGGCCGGTCGGCGCCGGCGTCGAGTGGGAACGTCGCTTCGAGAACGGCGTCGGCCGCGTTTGCTCGACCAAGGAACTGGACACCGCCGGCCACCTGCAGGAGCGCACAAGCGGCGGCCTGGGCATGGCCCTGGATGTCTTCGAACACGCAGGCGACCTGGTGTTCGAGAGCAGCTCCTACTTCCTGGTTCTGGGGGGCTGGCGCGTGGCGATCCCCCGCCTGCTCAGCCCGGGCACCTGCCGCGTCGAGCACCGCGACCTCGGCCATGGCCTGTTCCGCTTCACCCTGTCTATGACCCACCCGCTTTGGGGCGAGACCTTCCACCAGACCGGCGTGTTCCTCGACCCCACGCCCCAGGACACGCACTGAAGCACGTGCCCCACCCCCCACCCCGGAGACCCTTCCCCATGAACACTCTTTTCATCCTGTTGAGCGGCCAGGCCGTTCTGGGCGCCTTCGACAACCTCTGGCATCACGAGCTGCAGGCCCAGCTGCCGCAGCGCACCTCGGCGCGGCGCGAGCTCGGCCTACACACGCTGCGCGAGGCCATCTACGGCGTCATCTTCATCGGCCTGGCGTGGTGGCAATGGCAAGGCGCGTTTGCTGTTTTGCTGGCCGGACTGCTCGCCGTCGAGGTGCTCATCACGCTAGCCGACTTCCTCGAGGAAGACCGAAGCCGCACCCTGCCGCCCTTTGAGCGCGTGCTACACACCGTGCTGACCATCAGCTACGGGCTCTTCCTGGCGCTGATGGCGCCCTTGCTGTGGGGCTGGGTCCAAGCGCCGAGTGGCCTGATGCCGGTCAACCATGGTGCCTGGGCGCCCCTGCTCACGCTGTACGGCGTCGGCGTGCTGGCCTGGAGCCTACGCAATTTGGTCGCCTGGCACCGCCTGGGGCGCGTGCCGGCACCGGCAGCTGCGCAGCCGGCGGCGATGCGGCGCCAGCCTGCCGTTCTCGTCGCGGGCGCGACCGGCTTCGTGGGCCAGGCCCTGGTGGCAGAGCTGAGCCGTGAGGGCCGCCGCGTCATCGCGCTGTCACGTGATCTGCGCCAGGCTCGTGCGCAGTTCGGTCCCGGTGTGTGGGTGGTGGACGACCTGGATGCCATCCCGTCGGAAACCCGCATCGACGCCATCGTGAACCTCGCCGGGGCCCGTGTGCTCGGCATGCCCTGGACGCGGGCCCGCCGCCAGGTCCTGCTGAACAGCCGCGTGGATGTCACGCAGCGTCTGGTCGGCTTGATGCGCCGGCTGGAGCAGCGCCCGCGCGTGCTTGTCAGCGCTTCGGCGGTGGGCTTTTATGGCGCCGTGAACGACGGTGCCCCGTGCACCGAGGCGAGTCCGCCGAAGCCGGGAGAGTTTCAGTCGGACCTGTGCGCCGCGATTGAGCATGAGGCCCGCCGTGCCGAAGCCCTGGGCGCGCGCGTCGTGCGGCTGCGCTTCGGCGTCGTGCTGGGGCTCGGCGGTGGCGCCTATCCGATGCAGGCCTTGGCCGCTCGCCTGGGCGTCGGCGCACGGCTCGGCACCGGCCAGCAGCCCGCGCCCTGGCTGCACCGTGACGACGCCGTCGGCCTGATCCGCTTTGCGCTGGAACAGACTACGCTCAGCGGCGCCGTGAACGCCGTCGCGCCCGATACGCCGCGCCAATTGGAGTTCGCGCAGGCCCTCGCGACCTCCTTCGGCCGATGCGTGTGGCTCAGCGCCCCCGCCTCGCTGCTGCGGCGCCTGGCGGGTGAGATGTCGACGATCCTGCTGGACGGTCAAAACGCCATCCCGGCTGCAGCACTCGCCGCTGGCTATCGCTTCCATCACCCGACCCTGCAAGGCGCCCTGGCCGACCTCGCGGCACGCCTGGCGCTTTGACAGGCACTGACAGCATCGTGACGCCCGAGGCTGGGCAGTGCCAGCGACTAGGCGTTGCGCGATGGCCGTGGCAGGGCTTGCGCAGCCCAACTGTCACAACCGTTGCCACTTGGGCCGATCAGGTGAGGTCACGGGCGAGTTCGCAGACCGTGTTGAGCTCCAACTCAAGTCGCGTGTGCAGCGGGTCAAGAAAGCAGCTGGCGATCGCCTAGCCACGCTGGCCCTGTATGAGACTGACGGAGCAAAGTCCGACGAAGGTGGTGTGGCCAACCGATGACGCTGCAGGTCTGAAATCGTCAGGCAGACTCATGATGGTCATCATGAGCTGAGCAGAGAACCGCTGCCAGAGGGAGATGCGGCTCGTCAGCCCCTGGCTAAGCCTAATGGCGGCTGAGCTTGCTGTAAGGCATGTGTGTCAATAACGCCAACTAACGCCTGACTTATCAGCTGGCCCCGAGCGCTCCCGCGCTGGGACTGGTGCGACCGGCAAGAATCGAACTTGCGACTAAGCCTTCGGAGGGCCCAATGATATCCACTTCACCACGGTCGCGTGGCAGCCGGCCATTGTAGCCGGGTTCTGCGACGCCTCAGGCTGAGGGCGTTTTGTCTGGCGGCAGCCCGGCAGCGGCCGCTCTGGCGCACGACTGTCGCAAGAATGCCGCTAAGCGGGCTGATTGCTGGGGCGTGACGGCGTTTTGTCCACCGCGCCAGGCCTGGGCCGGCTGCAGCCTCGATATAATCCCGCGGTTTTGCGTGCTGTCGCCAGGCTTTGGCGAGCAGCACTTTGCAACCCCTTGCCGACGCCAACGAGGATTTCATGAGCGGAAACCAAGATCACGCGCACGACCACGAAGAAGCCCATGAAGGCCCCATCAAGACGCCCAAGCAGCTGATCTGGGCGGTGTTTTTCGCCTTCGTGGTGCCGGTCATCGTGATCATCATGCTGGCCAACTACGTCACCACCGATGCCAAGCCGGCCGCCGGCAGCGTGGGTCTGGAAGAACAGGCCATCGCGGCTCGCATCCAGCCGGTCGGCGCGATCGAGATCAAGGACGCCTCCAACCCTGGTGCGCTGAAGACAGGCGAACAGGTCTTCCAGGCCCAGTGCGCGGCCTGCCACGCCACCGGTGCCGCCGGTGCGCCCAAGCTCGGCGATGCGGCGGCCTGGGCCCCGCGCGTGAAAACCGGCTTTGAGGCGCTGTGGACCTCGGCGCTGAAGGGCAAGGGCAATATGGGCGCCCAAGGTGGCGGTGATTTCAGCGATTTCGAAATCGCTCGCGCCGTGGTCTATATGGCCAACGAGGGCGGCGCCAAGTTTGACGAACCCAAGGCGCCTGCTGCCGCAGCCTCGGCCGCATCGAACTGACGCCAGGCCCACGAGTTTTTCCCCGCCTGAAGAGCCGCCGGTTGCAAGACCGGCGGCTTTTTCTTTGCCTGTCGCCAGCCCCTGGCGCAGGCGCTATGCTGCCGCGCATGGGGTCCGACATGCGCTTGTTTCGACGGCTGTTCCTGCTCCCGCTGCTGGCTCATGGCGCGCTGCTGGCGCAGGAGACCCCGCGGCCCTGGCGCGTCTGTGGCGGCGATGTGGCGCTGCCGCCCTACCAGTACAACGACCCCAAGCATCTGGGCATTGGCGAGCTGATGCTGGTGGAGGCGGGGCAGCAGGTGGGGCTGGCGGTGCAGTTCCTGCGTTTTCCGATCAAGCGCTGCCGGGCCATGCTGGAGGCCGATGAGGTCGACACCCTCATGGCCGTGCCCACGCCCGGCAATCTGGCCCAGTACCGCTTTCCGATGAAGGCCGGCGCGCTGGATGGCAGCCAGAAGGTGGCGCGCATCAATCTCGTCTGGGTGCTGCGCAGCGATTCGCCGCTGCACTGGGACGGCCAGGCGCTCAGCGGCGCTGACGCCGCCGGCCTGCTGATCGGCACCCGGGTCTCGATGCGGGCGGCCATCGAGCCCTTGCAGGCGATGGGGCTGCGCGTCGACGACTCGGCGCTGAACACCCGCCAGCTCTTGCTCAAGCTGGCCGGGCGGCGCATCGACGCGGCGGTGGCGCTGCAAGACGAGGTCGAGACCCTGCTCAGCGATGCCGCCCTGCAGGGCCTGCTGATCCAGCCCAAGCCCTTGCTGGCGGCGGACTTCTATGCGGTGATCCGCCAGCAGGCCTCGGCCGAACAGCAGGCCCGCGCGGCGGCCTGGTGGGCCGCAATCCGCGTGCTGCGCGAACAGCCCGCCTATCGCTTGCGCTGAATCGCCGACGCCGCGCTCAGGGCTGCGGATTCAGCTGAACGGCGTGCTGGGCCAGCAGTTCGGCCAGCGATCTTTCCTCGGGCTGCCAGCGGCCGTCTTCGACCCACTGGGCGGCCAGGTGCATGTCCTGGCTGTGCACCAGACCCAGGCCCAGCGGCGTGCTCAGCAGCAGATGGCCCTGCTCGTCAAGCCAGGCGGCGCTGGCCTCGGTCGGCAGGCCGGTGTGGCTGCGCAGCGTGCCATCCTCACTCAAGCGCCAGATCCAGGGCGCGATCTCCAGCTGCACATAGACGCGCTGCGGGCCGTTCTGGAAGAACCAGGCGCCGGCCTCGTCATGCGCGTAATTGCGCTCGATGAACTCGCGCAGCTTGCGATGCTCGATGCGGCTGCCCTTGACGCGCGGGAAGGGCCCGGCGGCCTGGATGCGCTCGTCGCGCATATACCAGTCGCCGCGCGCATCCAGCGCCAGCCAGCCGTAGCAGTGCGGGACATTGGGCCACTTCTTCAGTGCGGCTTCGACGATGGCATCCATGGCGGGAGTCTAGCGAGCCTGGTCCAGCCAAGCGCAGACCTGCTCCGGCATCGCCAGCACATGGCCCGGTGGCGCGCCGGCCGGGAAGCCGACGTGGCCGCCGTGGGCGGGCTGCCATAGCGTCACGCAGTGGCCGACGTCGGCGGGCCCGGGCAGGCTGGCGGCCGGCACAAAGGGGTCGTTGCGGGCATTGAGCACCAGGGCCGGGATGCGGATGCGCGCCAGATGCGGCTTGGCCGAGGCACGCGCCCAGTAGTCCTCGGTATCGCGATAGCCGTGCAGCGGCGCGGTGAAGAGGTTGTCGAATTCGTAGAGATCGCGCACCTCGGCGAGGCGCTGGCCGTCGAACAGGCCCGGATGCTGCTCGAGCTTCCTCAGCGCCTTCGGGACCATGGTGCGCAGAAACATCCGCGTGTAGACCAGGCGGTTGAAGCCGCTGCCGATGGCATGGCCGGCGGCGGCCAGATCGATCGGCGAGCAGATCGCGCAGACGGCGCTCGCGCTGGCCCGCGCGCTGTCGCCGGCCTCTTCGGCCCAGCGCAGCAGCGCATTGCCGCCCAGCGAGACGCCGGCGGCCAGCAGCGGGCCGCGGTGGCCGCTGCGCAGCCGCGCCAGCATCCAGCCGATCTCCTCGAAGTCGCCCGAGTGGTAGGCCCGTGGCGCCAGGTTCAACTCACCCGAGCAGCCGCGGAAATGCGGCATCGCAAAGGCCCAGCCGCGCCGCCGGGCGACATCGGCAAATGCCTGCACATAGTGGCTTTGCGAGCTGCCTTCGAGGCCGTGGAAGAGCACCAGCAGCGGGGTGTCAGGTCTTGCCTCGGCGGCCGGCGGCGCTTCGTCGAGAAAGTCGACGTCGATGAAATCGCCGTCCGGCGTTGGCCAGCGCTCGCGGCGGAAGCGCAGCGGCGTGCCGAAATGGCGGCGCGAATACAGCGCCGGCCAGATCGTCTGCAGCTGGCCGCCGGGCAGCCAGAAGGGAGCGCGATAGTTCAACGGCGTCAGTGCAGGGTGGTCGGTTCCTGCACCACTTCCTGGATGTCGTGCGCGGTACCGGGGCTGGCGTGGTGAACGACCAGGCGCCAGCCGAAGGCCGTCTTCATATAGACATTGGTGGCGATCACCCAGGCGCTTTGCGGGCCGTCCTGGCCCTGCACCTGCACGCGTTCCAGCACCTGGTGGATGGCGGTATCGCCGTTGACCAGGCGGCGCACGCGCTCGGGAAAGACGCTGATCGCGCCCTGCTGGAACACCGCCTCGAAGGCGGCGCGAATCGCCGCGGCGCCGACGACGCGAGGCCCGCCGGGGTGAACGCAGGAGATTTCGTCCTCGTCGGACCAGAGCTCCATCAGCCGGTCCAGATCGGCGTGCTGCAGCGCTTCGTAGAACTGCTGCTCGGTATCGTCAGGCGAGCCCGCCATCGCGGCGGCCCGGGTCTTGGGGGACTGCACGGCGCGGTGCTCAGTGGGCGGCGTGCAGGGTCTCGCCGTCCTTGAGCTTGTAGACGGTGCCGCAGTAGGGGCACTTGCCGCCGCCCTCGTGGGTGATGTCGACAAAGACGCGCGGATGGTTGCTCCACAGCGCCATCTTGGGATTGGGGCAGGCGACGACGCCCGGGCCTTGCACCTCGCTGGCGCTGACTTCGACGACGGAGGGGGCTTGGCTGCTCATGGGAGGTTTGCTTTCTTGCTGGTGGCGGGGCCAGGTCTTGCTCAGACCAGGCTGAGCCAGTGGGCGTACTTGGGATTGCGGCCGTTGACGATGTCAAAGAAGGCGCTCTGGATTTTTTCGGTGATGGGGCCGCGGCTGCCGACGTAATCATCGCGGCCCAACTCGACGCGGTCCAGTTCGCGGATCGGCGTCACTTCGGCGGCGGTGCCGGTGAAGAAGGCCTCGTCGGCGATATAGACCTCATCGCGGGTGATGCGCTTCTCGACCAGCTTCAGGCCCAGGTCCTGGCAGATGTGGAAGATGGTGTTGCGGGTGATGCCGTTGAGCGCACCGGCCGACAGATCGGGCGTGTAGACGATGCCGTTCTTGATCACGAACAGGTTCTCGCCGGCGCCTTCGGAGACGAAGCCCGAGGCGTCGAGCAGCATGGCCTCGTCATAGCCGTCTTCGGTGGCCTCCATATTGGCCAGGATGCTGTTGGTGTAGTTGGACACCGCCTTGGCCTGCGTCATCGTGATGTTGACGTGATGGCGGGTGTAGGAGCTGGTCTTGACGCGGATGCCGCGCCTCATGCCTTCCTCGCCCAGGTAAGCACCCCAGGCCCAGGCGGCCACCATCAGATGGATCTTGTTGCCCTTGGGGCTGACGCCCAGCTTCTCGGAACCAATCCAGGTCAGCGGGCGCAAGTAGCAGCTCTCGAGTTGGTTCTCGCGCACAACGGCCTTCTGCGCTTCCTCGACCTGTTCCAAGGTGAACGGAATCTTCATGCGCAGGATCTTGGCGCTGTTGAACAGCCGCTCGGTGTGTTCGCGCAGGCGGAAGATCGCCGTGCCCTGGGCCGTCTTGTAGGCGCGCACGCCTTCGAAGGCGCCACAGCCGTAGTGCAAGGTGTGCGAGAGCACATGGATCTTGGCATCGCGCCAGTCGACCAATTGGCCATCCATCCAGATCTTGCCGTCGCGATCATCCAGTGACATGGGAACTCCTTGCTGGGGGCTGAGCCGAGAGAAGAAAGCGGATTTTATGCGGCCGGCGTGTCGGCCGGCAGGTCGTCTGTGGCGGGGGCTGGGGCCTCGGTGGCGCGGGTCAGCGTCCAGTGCTGGACCCGGCCCTTGTGCAGGCGGATCTCGAGCCGGTCGCCGCCGGCATCCTGCCAGGTGTAGGCGTCGGGCGCCGTCTTCTTGCCCAGGCTGCCGCTGAGCTTGAGCAGCTCCAGCAAGGGCATGCCCGGCTTCAGCTGGCTGTGCAGCATCAGCGCGCTGCCCTTGAGACTGCCCAGCGGCGCGGCGCCGGCCTGCTTCATCACCCGCATCAGGCGGCTGAACTGCAGCAGCAGCCAGAACACGATCACGGTCAGCGCCAGCACCACGCCCTTCCAGCCCAGCAGCAGGCCGCCAGCAAACAGCGCAGCCAGGCTGAGCAGGCCCCCGAGCAGCGGGCTCATGGTGCGCGCTCCAGGCGGCAGCTCGGGATCAGATGTGGGAGAGCCGGGCAAAGCCCGTTGAGGCGATCGGGCCAGGTGGGTTTTGTCATCGGGCTTGGCGTATTCTTGAAGCTTTCCGGGCAGCGTCGTATTGTGCCGTTGCGCCGCCGGGCGCCGGGCATTGAAAGGGGTGGGATGCGAACAGCGGGGCTGAGCTTGATGCTGGCGATGGCGCTGGCCTTGCCCTGTGCGGCGCAGACCGATGCAGCGCAGCGCCCCGATTGTTCGCGGCCGCTGAGCCTGGGTCTGCACGACCACGGCCTGCTCTATTCGCCGCAGACCGGCACCGGCATCGATCGCGATGTGGCCGATGAGCTGATTCGCCGCAGCGGCTGCCGCATCCAGGTCGCGCTGATGCCGCGGGCGCGGATCTGGCAGCTGATCGAGGCCGGCGCACTGGATTTCAGCCTGTCGGGCATCAGCACGCCGCAGCGCGACAAGTTCGCCGCCTTCGCCTGGTATTTCAGCAACAAGTACTACCTGCTGGTGCGACGCGATGCCCAGGTGCAGAGCCTGGCCGACTTTGCCGCCAATGAGCGGCTGACGCTCGGCGTGATCCGCAGCTTCCGCTACAGCGACAGCGCCAACCGCTTTGTCGACGAGCTGCAGGCGCGGCAGCGCATCACTCAGTCCTCCGGCTTGACGCCGCTGTTCGAAGCGCTGGTGGCCGGGCAGATCCAGGCCATGATCATCGAGCCCTTCGACTACCCGACGCTGGAATCGGCGCGGCTGCGTGCGCTCAGCCAGATCATCGAGTTCGGCGACAAGCCGGTGCCGCATGGGCTGATCATGTCGCGTGCCAGCCTCAGCGAGGCGGAGCAGCAGAAGTGGCGCGGCCTGGTGCAGGCGATGTTGCGCGACGGCAGCATGCAGCGCATCTTTGAGAAGTACTTCAAGCCCGAGCTGGCGCGCAGCCTCTTGCAGGAACTGCCATGAAGGCCGGGCTGCGGCGGCTCTGGGCGCGCAGCCTGCGCTGGCAGGGCTGGCCGGTGGCGGTGGCCATGGCGGTGCTGCTGCTGACCCTGCTGTTCTGGCAGCGCCAGCAGCGCAGCGAACGGCTGCAGGCCCAGGCCGTCGTCGATGCCAGCCTGCATGAGGCGGTGTTGCGCCTGCAGCAGCGCCTGCTGTCCTACGAGCTGCTGCTGCAATCGACCCAGGCCTTTGTGCTGGCGCAAGCGAGTGGCGATGCGCGCAGCTTCAAGCATTACGTCGACATGCTGCCGCTGGGCGCGGAACTGGCCGGCGTGCAGGGCCTGGGCCTGGCGCGCTGGCTGCCCGAGGAACAGCGCTTGCCGGTGCAGCGCCAGTGGCAGCGCGAAGGCCGCGGCCTGATGCTGATCCAGCCCGGCGGCGTGCGCGAGGCCTATGCGCCGGTCACGCAGCTGGAACCCGATGTGCCGCGCAATCAGGCCGCACTGGGGCGCGATCTGTTGGCTGAGCCGGCGCTGCGCGATGCCTTGCTGCTGGCCCGTGATTCCGGCCATATGGCGCTGAGTTCGCGGCTGCCGCTGGCGCCGCTGCTGCCCGGCGCCCCCGATGGGCTGCTGATGGTCCTGCCGCTGTACGACAGCAGCAGCCCGCCGAGTTCGACGCTGGAGCGCCGCCAGACCCTGCGCGGCTGGATCTGGGCGCCGGTGGCGGTGGGCGAGCTGATGGCCAGCGTCTATGCCGAACTGCCGCGCCATCTGCGGCTGCGCCTGTACGAGGGTCAGGTCTTGAGCGAAGAGGCGGCGCTGTTTGATTCCGGCGGCGGCATCGATGCGAGCGCGCGGCGGGTGCAGGAATACCTCGATGTGGGCGGGCGCACCTGGACGCTGAGCTTGCAGCTGGGCGAGCACTTTGCCGCCGGCACCGGCATGGCCGGTGCGCCGCTGGTGCTGGGCAGTGGGGCGCTGTTGGCGGCGCTGCTGGGTCTGCTGTGCTGGTCGCTGCTGCATTCGAATGAGCGCGCCCAGGGTCTGGCCGAACGGATGACGCAGGCGCTGCGCGAGAGCGAGCAACGCTGGGCCTTCGCGCTGGATGGCTCCGGCGATGGCATGTGGGACTGGCATATCGACAGCGGCCGCATCGACTGCTCGCCGCGCTGGAAGGCCATCATGGGCTGGCAGGCCGGCGAGCCGCAGGCGCAGCGCGTGCTGTCCCTGGTCCATCCCGATGATCTGCCGCGGGTGCGGGCCGACTTCATCCATTGCCTGAAGGGCCACGGCCAGACCTTGCAAAGCGAGTTCCGCGTGGCCGATGAACACAGCGGCGACTGGAACTGGGTGCTGGCCCGTGGCCGCGTCGTGTCGCGCGATGCGCAGCAGTGGGCGTTGCGGATGATTGGCACCTTGTCGGACATCAATGCACGGCGCCTGTCCGAAGAGCGGGTGCGCTTCATGGCCTCGCACGATGCCCTGACCGAACTGGCCAACCGCGCCCACTTTGGCGAACGGATGCACTACGCCCTGGCCAATGCGCGCCGCTATGGCGACAGCCTGGGGCTGATCCTGCTCGACCTGGATCGCTTCAAGCCGATCAACGACCAGTACGGCCATGCGGTGGGTGACCAGCTGCTCCAGATGGTGGCCAAGCGGCTGCGCAATGCGGTGCGCGAGACCGATGTGGTGGGCCGCATCGGTGGCGACGAGTTTGTCGTGCTGCTGACCGGGCCGGTCACCCGCGGCAGCGCGCAGGTCGTCGTCGACAAGATATTCAACCAGGTGGCCCAGCCGATGGAGCTGTCCGGCGTGCGCATCGAGCTGACCTGCTCGATCGGTCTGGCACTCTACCCGGATGACGGCCAGGACGAGATCAGCCTGACCAAGGCCGCCGACGCCGCCATGTACCGGCGCAAGCATGCCGGCCGGGCCTGGCTGGGCGGCTGAATCCCACTGCGCTTCTAGAGGCCGCGGACGACGTCCATCGCCTCCTCGATGCGGTCGACCGCATGCACGGTCAGGCCCTCGATGGCCTTTTTCGGTGCATTGGCGCGCGGCACGACGGCGATGCTGAAACCCAGCTTGGCGGCCTCTTTCAGGCGCTCCTGGCCGCGCGGCGCCGGCCGCACCTCACCGGCCAGGCCCACTTCACCAAAGGCGATGAAGCCCTTGGGCAGCGGCCGGCCGCGCAGGCTGCTCTGGATGGCCAGCAGCACGGCCAGGTCGGCCGCCGGCTCGCTGATGCGCACGCCGCCAACGGCGTTGACGAACACATCCTGGTCATTGGTGGCCACACCGGCATGCCGGTGCAGCACCGCCAGCAGCATGGCCAGGCGGTCGCGTTCCAGGCCCACCGAGAGCCGGCGCGGGCTGGGCCCGCCGCCGTCGACCAGCGCCTGCAGCTCGACCAGCAGCGGCCGCGTGCCCTCCAGCGTGACCAGCACGCAGGAGCCCGGCACCGGCTCGCCATGGGTGGACAGAAAGATCGCGCTCGGATTGGCCACGCCCTTCAGCCCCTTGTCGGTCATCGCGAAGACGCCGATCTCGTTGACCGCGCCAAAGCGGTTCTTGATCGCCCGCACCAGGCGGAAGCTGCTGTGCGTATCGCCCTCGAAGTACAGCACCGTGTCGACGATGTGCTCCAGCACCCGCGGCCCGGCCAGCGCGCCTTCCTTCGTCACATGGCCGACCAGCACCATCGCGCAGCCGCCGGCCTTGGCGGTGCGCGTCAGCTGCGCCGCGCATTCGCGCACCTGGGCCACCGAGCCCGGCGCCGAGGCCAGCTGCTCGGAGTACATGGTCTGGATCGAGTCGATCACGACGAAGCCGGGCTGCTCGACCTCGATGGTGGCGAGGATCTTCTCCAGGCTGATCTCGGCCAGCACGCGCACCTGCGTGCCGGGCAGCCCCAGGCGCCGCGCCCGCATCGCGACCTGGGCGCCGGATTCCTCGCCGGTCACATAAAGCACCTTGAGCTGGGTCGACAGGGCGTCCACCGCCTGCAGCAGCAGCGTCGATTTGCCGATGCCCGGATCGCCGCCGATCAGCACCACACCGCCGGCAACGATGCCGCCACCCAGCACCCGGTCCAGCTCTTCCTGGCCGGTTGGCGTGCGCTCGAAGTCGCTGGCCTCGATCTCGGACAGCGTCGCCACCGGCTGGCTCTTGGCCAGCGCCTGGTAGCGGTTTTTGCCGGCGCCGGCGGGCTCGGCCACCGTTTCCACCAGCGTGTTCCAGGCGCCGCAGTGCGGGCATTTGCCCAGCCACTTGGCATTGCTGCCGCCGCATTCGCTGCAGCAGTAAATCGATTTTTCCTTGGCCATGGGCGCCATTGTGGCCGCAGAGTGGCGGCAGGGAGGGCCGCCGGCCGACTCAGCGCTGGGCCGCGCCTGGCTGCTCGGGCGGGGCGTCCTCTGGCTTGGCGGTGCTGACCAGCAGTTGCTCAGGCAAGGCAGCCGGCCGTGCCGAGGCCTGCACCGTCTGCACGGCCACAGGCCGTGGGTCGTACACGGGTTTGGGATGAAAGAAGCTGAACATGGCGCTGGAGCTCGCGTGAGTGATGGGGGGGGAGATGCGGCTGTTGGGCAGCGATTCAAGCCCGGCCGGGCCAAAAGGCGCGCTGGGCCGGCTTCCGGTGCGCAGGCCGCCCCAGGCGAAACAAGGCGATGCATGCTAAAAAGACGGGCTTTCCGCGGCTGTTGTGGGTGCGGAGCATTTGGAGCGCGCCTCATGGAATTCTCGACCTGGCTGGCCTTCTTCGCCGCCTCCTGGGCCATCAGCCTGTCTCCCGGTGCCGGCGCGATTGCCGCGATGAGCTCTGGGCTCAACCATGGATTCCGGCGCGGCTACTTCACCACCTTTGGCCTGATCCTGGGCATCCTGACGCAGATCGTGCTGGTCGGCGCCGGCCTGGGGGCGCTGATCGCCGCTTCCAGCCTGGGTTTTGCCATCGTCAAATGGCTGGGCGTCGGCTATCTGGTCTATCTGGGTGTTCAGCAATGGCGCGCGCCGGCCACGCCCATGCTGGCGGCCAGCAGCGAGGGCACGCAAGTCACGCGCCGCCAGCTGGTGTTGCGCGGCTGGGGCATCAATGCGGTCAATCCCAAGGGCACGGTCTTCCTGCTCGCCGTGGTGCCGCAGTTTCTGGACCTGCATCGCAGCCTGACGCCGCAGTACGGCGTGATCGCCGCGACGCTGTCGTTCACCGATCTGGTCGTGATGGCCGGCTACACCGCGCTGGCCTCGCGGGTGCTGTCGGCGCTGCGCTCCGAAGCGCATATCAAGGCGCTGAACCGCACTTTCGGCAGCCTGTTCATCGCTGCCGGCGCCTTGCTGGCCAGCTTCAAAAAGGCCGCGCCCTGAGCGGCTGAGCGCGCCGGCGCATTCCGATTCCATCCTGGTGCTCATCGGGGGGCAGGTCTTGCCCCCGTGGCCCGAACTCACTGTTCTCATGTCCGCTGCTTCGCCGATCTCCACCCGCTGGCTGTTCTGGGTGCCCACGCTGATCTGGGCCAGCACCTGGCATGTGATCCTGTTCCAACTCGACAGCGGTGTGCCGGTGCTGAACTCGGTCGGCTGGCGCTTCGCGATTGCCGCGCTGCTGTTGGCTGGCCTGGCCCGTTCACGCGGCGAGTCGCTCGCGGGCATGCCGCTGTCGGCTCACGGCCTGATGCTGGCCACCGGCATCATCCAGTACAGCGGCAACTATTACTCGGTCTATGAGGCCGAGCGGCATATCCCGACCGGCCTGGTTGCGGTGCTGTTCTGTCTGAGCGTGTTCTTCAACGCGCTGAGCGGCCGCATCTTCTTCGGCCAGACGGTGACGCGGCGCTTCATGGCCTGTGCCAGCGGTGGCGTGATCGGCGTGGTGATGATCTTCTGGCCCGAGATCGCCTCCACTGGCGCACGCCCGACGGCGGCCGTCGGTCTGGGTTTTGGCCTGCTGGCGGTGGTGGTGGCCTGCATCGGCAATGTCTTGACGCTCACGCTGACCCGCCGCGGCCTGGCCCTGGTGCCGGTGCTGGCCTGGAGCATGGGCTATGGCGCGGCCTTCTTGCTGCTGATGTCACTGGCCACCGGCCAGGGCCTGCATTTCGACTGGCGCGCGCCCTATGTGTTGAGCCTGCTCTATCTGGCGGTGTTCGGCTCGGTGACCGCCTTTGTGCTCTATTTCAAGCTGGCCCAGCGCCAGGGGCCGGCCCGTGCGGCGCTGACCGGCGTTGTTATTCCGGTGATTGCGCTGCTGATCTCGGCGCTGCTGGAGGGCTGGGTGCCCACGCTGCTTTCCGGCGCCGGCATGGCGCTGTGTCTGGGCAGCATCTATGCGGCGACGCGGCCGGCCTGAGTCGGTATCCGTTTGATCGGCAGTTCGCCCACCGCCTGGGCTGGCCGTGAACTTTGACACTCCCTGCAAGCCGCCCGGCGTGCCGACACTGCGGCACAGGGCCGCCGGCAGTTCGCCGCGGCCCTGGCATTTTCAGAGGGAGTACATCTTGAGTTTGAAGAAGACAGTGGGCCCGCTGCTGCTGGCCGCAGCGGCCCTGGGCGCCGCCTCGGCGGCGCAGGCAGATACTGAGGTCCTGATCCGCCCCTTCAATATGACGCTCAACGGCGTCGAGTTCTACCGTGCCGATACGGTGCTGTGGGAGAAGGACGGCGGCAGTTTCAATCTGGACAGCGCGCTGCTGTTCGAGCACAACCCCTGGGGACCAGGCGCCTGGGGCGATGAATGGGGCTCGGTCGAGGCCTATCGCCACGGTCAGCTGGTCGGCAGCAAGGACGTGACGCTGCAGTTCGACGCGCCACCGACGCGCTACAGCTTCAATTGGACCGACATCGATCTGGTGCTGTTCCGCTCCGGCGCGTCCAGCGATGGCACCTTCCTGGCCGTCTCCGACATGGTTGGCGCTGGCATCACGCAGGCCCAAACCGTGCCCGAACCGAGCAGCTATGCGCTGCTGCTGGGCGGCCTCGGTCTGATCGGCGGCGTGGCCCGCCGTCGCCGTCAGCGCTGAGCGTTGGCCTGAACAAGGGGCGGTGCTCGTGTGCCGCCCTTTTTTTCATTTCAAGGCTGCGCTGCCTTGGCTGGCTTGGCCTCGGGCGCAATCGTCAGGCCACGACGTTCCAGCAGCGGCTCGATCTGCGGCGCGTGGCCGGTCAGCTTGTTGAACAGCTGCAGCGCATCCTCGCTGCCGCCGCGCGACAGCAGGGTGGCGCGGAAGATGTCGCCGTTCTCGCGCTTCAGGCCGCCGTGCTGCTTGAACCAGTCGACGGTGTTCGCGTCCAGCACCTCGCTCCAGATATAGGCGTAATAACCGGCCGCATAGCCACCCATGATGTGGCTGAAGTAAGGCATGCGGTAGCGCGGCGGCACCGGCGCAAAGTCCAGGCCTTCGCGCTTGAGCACATCGGCTTCGAAGGCCATCACATCGGCCGCGGCCGGCACCTGGGCGGGCTGCAGCTGGTGCCAGCGCTGGTCGACGATGGCGGCGCTCAGATAGCTGGCGGTGGCGTAGCCCTGGTCGAACTTGCGCGCGGCAGCCATCTTGTCGAGCAGGCTTTGCGGCATTGGATCGCCACTCTGATAGTGGCGCGCATAGTTGGCCAGCACGCTGGGCCAGTCGGCCCACATCTCATTGACCTGCGAGGGGTACTCGACGAAATCGCGCGGCACCGCGGTGCCGGCCAGGCTGGGGTATTGCACATCGGAGAACATGCCGTGCAGCGCGTGGCCGAACTCGTGGAACAGGGTGTTGACCTCGTCCCAGCTCATCAGCGTGGGCTGGCCCTCGGCCGGCGGCGGCACGTTCAGATGGATGGCGGCAACCGGCTTGGTGTCGAGCAGCTTGCTTTGGCCGACGTAGCTGGTGGCCCAGGCGCCACCGCGCTTGGAGGGCCGCGCGTACAGGTCAGCCATGAACAGCGCCAGATGTGAGCCATCGGCGTTGTAGACGTCGTAGACCAGCACGCTCGGGTGGTAGACCGGCAGATCGCGGCGCTGCTTGAAGCTCAGGCCGTAGAGCTGGCTGGCGGCGTGGAAGACGCCGCGCTCCAGCACCGTCTTCATCTCCAGATAGGGCTTGAGCTGGGATTCGTCAAAGCCGTACTGGCGGCTGCGCAGCTTCTCGGCATAAAAGCCCCAGTCCCAGGCCTCGAGCCTGAAGCTGGGCTGCTTGGCGGCGGCCTGCTCGCGGTGGATCATGGCCTGCAACTCGGCGGCCTCGCGGCGCGCTGCGGCCACGGCCGCCGGCGCCAGCTGGCCCAGCATGCCGTTGACGGCGGCGGTGTTCTTGGCCGTTTCTTCCTTCAGCACGAAGTCGGCATGTGTCGCGAATCCGAGCAGCTGGGCGCGCTCGGCGCGCAGCCGGGCGGTGCGCGCGACGATGGCGGTGTTGTCGAACTCATTGCCGCGGCTGCCGCGGGCAATCGAGGCCTTGTACAGGCGCTCGCGCAGTGCGCGGTTCTGCAGCTGGGCCAGGCCCGGCTGGGTGGTGGTATTCAGCAGCGCAATCACATACTTGCCGTCCAGGCCGCGGGCCTTGGCGGCGGCAGCGGCTTCGGCGATTTCGGTGGCGCTCAGGCCGGCCAGCTCGGCGGCGGTGTCGACGACCACGGCCGAGGCATTGACCTCGGCCAGCACGTTCTGGTTGAAGCGCGCGCCCAGCTCGGCCATCTCGATATTGATGGCCTTGATGCGGGTCTTCTGCGCCTCGTCCAGCTGGGCGCCGGCGCGGACGAAGTTGCTGTGATAGCGCTCGATCAGGCGCTGCGCCTCGCCGTCGACGCCGAGCTGCTGGCGCTTGTCGAACAGGGCCTGGATGCGGGCGAACAAGCGCGGGTTGAGGCTGATCGCATCACGGTGCTGGGCCAGCTTGGCCGCGTAGGCCGCCTGCAGCTTCAGCCGCGCGGGATTGGCATCGGCGCCGAGCAGATTGAACAGCACGGCGCTGGTCCGGGCCAGCAGGCGGCCGCTGCGCTCCATCGGCACGATGGTGTTCTCAAACGTCGCCGGCTCGGGATCGCTGGCGATCGCCGCCATCTCGGCCAGCTGCTCGCTCATGCCCTGATCCAGCGCCGGCGCGAAGTCCTCGTCGCGGATCTGGTCGAAGGCCGGGTACTGCAGTGGCAGCGGGCTCGGCTTCAACAAGGGGTTTTGATGCGCGGGCTGGACACTGGCGGCGGCGGCGGGCGGCTGCTGGGCCTGCGCCAGCGGACTGGCGCTGAGGGCGGCGGCGGTGGCCGCGAGGGCGAGGGATTTGCGCATGGGCGGGTACTGCAAGAGGCGAAGGGAAGCGGGCAAGGCTAAACGGCCCCGAGGGCAGTGACGAAAGTTGCCGCTCGGGGTTTTCAGCAGGGGCCGCCAAAAAATGCCGCCGCCGTCGACTGGTGCGCGTGTCGCGGCGGCGGACGGCCCGGCCTCAGCGCTTCTCGGCCAGCAGCGCTTCCAGCTGATCCATCACCCGATTCATCCGGCGCACCAGCGCGCGGTAGGGCGCGGGCGAGGCCAGGTCGAGGCCGGCGGCAACGGTCAGCGGATAGGGGTCGGCCGAGTTGCCGGCCTTGAGCATGGCGAAGTAGCGCTCGCGCAAGGCGGTGTCACCCTTGGCCAGGCCCTCGGCAAAGAAGGCCGCGGCGCTGACGCAGGTGGCGTACTGATAGACGTAGAAGTCGCGGTAGAAGTGCGGGATATAGGCCCACTCGATGCCGAACAGATCGTCGATCTTGACGACGCCTTGCTCATGGCCGTGGTAGCGCTTGAGCAGGTCCAGATAGAGCTTGCTGAGGCCCTCGCCGGTGATCGGCTGGCCCTTCTCGGCGGCTTCGTGCGAGGCCAGCTCAAACTCGGCGAACATCGCCTGGCGGAAGAAGGTGGTGCGCAGGTTCTCCAGCTGCTGGCTCAGCGCAAACAGCTTTTCCTCGCGGCTCTTGGCGTGCTCCACCATGTAGTCGCTCAGCAGCAGCTCATTGGCGGTGGACGGGATCTCGGCGATGAAGGTTGAGTAACCCGAGTTCTCGTAGGGCTGCGAGTTCGAGAACACCGTGTGCATCGCATGGCCCCACTCGTGGGCAAAGGTCGAGACGCTGTTGTAGTCGCCGTTGAAGCTCATCAGCAGATAGGGATGAACGTCGTAGGCCGAGCCGTTCATATAGGCGCCCGAGCGCTTGCCGCGCTGCGGCAGCGAGTGCATC
This sequence comes from Roseateles aquae, assembly GCF_032337115.1. Classification (NCBI taxonomy): domain Bacteria; kingdom Pseudomonadati; phylum Pseudomonadota; class Betaproteobacteria; order Burkholderiales; family Sphaerotilaceae; genus Roseateles; species Roseateles aquae. The sequence continues at coordinate 147,014 of NZ_JAVXZY010000011.1, read as the reverse complement.
CAGCGCTGCTTGAAGGCGTCGCCCAGCTGCTTCACATAGGGTTCTCCCAGCGGCTTGAGCGCGGCCAGCGTCAGCGCCTCGGCCTCGGCCTGGGTGTAGCTGGTGCCGGCCGGCTTGGCCAGCGGCACATACATGTCCTGGTAGCCGGCCTGCGGCAGGCCCAGCACCTTGCTGCGCAGCTTCAGATAGCGATGCAGCGTTGGCAGGCCGGCATTGGCCTCCTGTACCAGCGTGCGGTAGACCGCCTCGGGAATGTTGTAGTCCGCCTGGGCCATGGCGACGCTGCTGCTGAACTTGCGTGCCCGGGCATTGAACACGGTGCCGCGCAGATTGGCGGCGTAGACCGCGCCGATCGTGCGCTCATAGGCCTTGTAGACCGGCCAGAACGCGTCGAAGACCTGCTTGCGCACGGCAGGGTCGGGGTCGGAGCGATGGGCAGCGTACTGCTCCTGATCGAGCACCACGGTCTTGCCGCGGATCTCCAGCTTGGGCCAGGGCAGGTCGGCATTGGTCAGCAGCGTGTAGATCTGCTGCGGCTGCTCCAGCGCCTCGGCGGCGCCGGCCAGCAGCGCTTCCTCCTTGGGGCTCAGCGTGTGCTCGGCCATGCGCAGCATGGTCGTCAAGGACTGGCGGTGCTTGGCCAGGCTGGGCTCGGCGGCGATGAAGGCCTCGACCTTGGCGCGGCCGATGGCGGCGATCTCGGCATTGACGAAGGACGTTGCCTCGCCGTACTGATTGCCCAGCGTGCTGGCCAGCTGGCGGCGCGCCTGGTTCTCAGTGATCTGGGTGTTCTCGTCGGCCTTCAGGCTGGCATAGATGGCCCAGCGCGACAACCGCCGGCGCAGCGCCGACATCTGGTCCATGCCGGCGAGCAGCGCCTTGGCGCTGCTGCCCAGCGTGCCCTCCAGCGCGCGCAGGCGGGGCAGCTCGGCGGCCAGGGCCTGGCGCTCGCTCTCCCAGGCGGCATCGCTGGCGTAGAGCTGGCTCAGGTCCCAGACCTGAGCGCTGGCGGCTGCACCCGGCTTGGCGGCTGTTGCGGCGTCTGCGGCCTGGGCGGTGCTTGGGGGCAGGGCGGCCAGGCAAAGCGCGGCGGCCAGGGCGATGGAGTGCAGTTTCATGGCGGACCTTTCGGGCGGTGACAACAAAGGGGTGCTCGGCAGGCATGTGCAGCGTCGGCTGCCGCGCCAGTGCCGGCGGATGAAGCGCATTCTGGCCGTGCCGATGGCGCTCAGGCGATCGTCACGCTGTGGCGTCACGGGCTCAGGGGTTTCCACCAATCTGCTCAAGACTTGTCGCAGCGCCGGCAGGTGTGAAGTCCTGACTTCGTTCGGCGCCGATGCGCCTCGTTTGATGCCAAAGGCGTCTACCCTTGCGCTGCATCAATTCATACGCTTGACTGAAAAGTGGCCGGCGCCGAGCATGAGCGCATGGCAAAGACAAGCACTGGCAGCGAGCTCACCCGCAGCGAACAGACCCGGCAAAAACTGCTGCTGGCGACGCTGGAAGTCGTCGGCGAGCACGGCTATGAGCTGGCGACGACGCGGATGCTGGCGGCGCGCGCCGGCGTCAATCTGGCGGCGATTCCCTATCACTTCGCGAGCAAGGAAGAGCTGGTCGCGCGTGCTGCCGAGTTTCTTGCCGAGCAGCTGGAGCAGCGCCTGCACCAGCCCTTGCTGGCGCTGCAGGCGGCGAGCGAGGGCTGCACCGATCGCGGCCAGCTGATCGACATGCTGGTTGACTTCATGCTGGCCCAGGCCCGCGCGGTGCTGGCCGGGGATGTGCCGGCCAGCTGGGTGCAGTTCTTTCTGCGCAGCCAGGCGGTGGCCGCGGCGCAGCCAGGACAGGGCAGTTTCACCGATGTGCTGGCGCCCAGCCGCGCCCTGGTGCAGGCCTTGATCGGCCGCATCGTCGGCCGACCGGCGCAGGACTTCGTCTGCCGCAGCCTCGGCTACAGCCTGTTCCAGCAGGTGTTGTATTTCCGCGTCACCGAGGGCGTGCTCTTGCAGCACCTCGGGCGCCAGCGCCTCAGCGCGGCGGCCGGCGAGGAGCTGCTGCGGCTGACCGGCATCAGTCTGCGCGCCCAGCTGGCCGCGCATTCACAAAGCTAGGGTTTTGTTTTCATCATCTCAAGGGAGCAGTAAATGACTCAAGGCAGACAGGCCTATTTGATCGGCGGCGGCATTGGCGCCTTGGCCAGCGCGGCGCATCTGATCCGCGATGGCGGCTGGCGCGGCAGCGATATCCATGTGCTTGAGGCCGCTGCCATCAACGGCGGCGCCATGGATGGCAGTGGCAATGCCGACGAGGGCTATATCGTCCGTGGCGGCCGCATGTTCAATTTCTCTTATGGCTGCACCTACGAGCTGCTCGGCTTCATTCCCTCGCTCACCGATCCCTCGCGCACGGTGCTGCAGGAGTTCCAGGATTTCAATGAGCTGAACAAGACCGAGGCCCGGGCCCGGCTGGTGCGCGGCGGCGCGATCGTCACCGACGTCGATCGCATGGGCTTCAGCGCCCGCGACCGCATCGACCTGCTGCACATTGCCGGCCAGAGCGAGGCCTCGCTGGGCAAGAAGCGCATCGACGAGTGTTTCGCGCCGGCGTTCTTCAGCAGCAATTTCTGGCTGATGTGGTGCACGATGTTTGCCTTCCAACCCTGGCACAGCGCCGTGGAGTTCAAGCGTTATCTGCATCGCTTTGTCCATGAGTTTCCGCGCATCCACACGCTGGCCGGCGTTGACCGCTCGCCGCTGAATCAGTACGACTCGGTGATCCTGCCGATCGAGACCTGGCTGCGCGGCCAGGGCGTGCAGTTCCATGGCAGCACCGTGGTTGAAGACATCGCCTTCAAGCCGCAGCGCCCCGGCGCCGCGCGTGAGATCACGGCCGAGCGGCTCTATCTGATCGAGGCCAGCGGGCCGCGCACCGTGGTGCTGGGTGAGGGCGATCTCGTCTTCATGACCAATGGTTCGATGACGGCCGCCGCCAGCATCGGCAGCCATGAGCAGGCGCCGCCGCTGCGCAGCGCCAAGACGCCGGAATGGGCGCTGTGGGAGAAGATTGCCCGCAACCGACGCGACTTCGGCAACCCCAGCGCCTTTGCCGACCATGTCGACGAGTCGTTCTGGGAGAGCTTCACCGTCACCTGCCGCTCGCCGTTGCTGCTGAAACTGATCGAGGACTTCAGCGGCAACCCGCCCGGCACCGGCGCGCTGATGACCTTTGCCGATTCGAACTGGCTGATGAGCATCGTCGTTGCCAAGCAGCCGCATTTCGCCAATCAGCCGGCCGAGGTGCAGGTGTTCTGGGGCTATGCGCTGTTCCCCGACCGGCCGGGCAACTTCGTCGCCAAGCCCATGAGCGAGTGCAGCGGCGCCGAAATCCTGCAGGAGCTGCTTGGCCATCTGCGCCTGCGTGCCCATGAAGCCGAGCTGATGCAGCACTGCCGCTGCGTGCCGGTCAAGCTGCCCTATATCACCGCCGAGTTCCTGCTGCGCGATCACAGCGACCGGCCGGCCGTGGTGCCGACCGGGTCGACGAACTTCGCCTTCGTCAGCCAGTTCTGCGAGCAGGCCGACGATGTCGTGTTCACCGTCGAGTACTCGGTGCGGGCCGCGCAGACGGCGGTCTATCAGCTGCTGGGCCTGAACAAGCAGCCCAGGCCGGTCTACAAGGCCAGCACGGCGGAATTGGCCGAGGCGCTGAAGACGCTGCTCAGCTGAGCGACTCGGCGTCGGTCGAGGGCTCGGCCGGCGCCACGCGCGGCAGCTGCAGGGTGAAGCAGGTGCCTTGGCCGGGCGTGCTGCGCAGCTCGATGCGGCCGCCCAGCACGTTGTGCACGATGTTGTAGACCAGGTGCAGGCCCAGGCCGCTGCCGCCCTTGCCCAGCCGGGTGGTGAAGAAGGGCTTGAAGACCTGATCGAGGTGTTCGGGCGGAATGCCGCAGCCGTCATCGCTGATGCTCAGCACGATCTGCTCGGCTTCGGCAGACTGCAGCGCGATGGTGATCAGCCCGCCCGTGCGCCCTTCGAAGCCGTGCACGACGGCGTTCTGGACCAGATTGGTCAGCACCTGGCCAAAGGCGCCGGGATAGCTGTCCAGGCTCAGGCTGTCGCTGATCTGGATGCGCACCTCGTGCTCTTGCGCCTTCAGGCTGTGGTGCAGCAGATGCACCACTTCCTCACAAACACGGCGCAGGCCGAAGGGCCGGCGCTGCAGGCTGGCGCGGTCGATGGCGACCTGCTTGAAGTCCTCGACCAGGCCGGCGCTGCGCCGCAGATTGCCCAGCGCCAGCGCCATGCTGTCCTCGGCATGTTGCAGCTGGCGCAGCAGCTCGCCGCGCCTGACCGTCCCGCTGGCGATGTGGGCCCGTGCCGCGCGCAGGGCCTCGGTGGCGGTGTCGGAGGCAATCAGCGCATTGCCGATCGGCGTGTTCAGCTCATGCGAGACGCCGGCCACCAGCGCGCCCAGGCTGGCCAGGGTCTCGCGCTGCACCAGCTCGTGCTGCGCCTGCTGCAAGGCTTCGCCGCGTTCGCGCACGCGGGCCTCCAGCGACAGATTGAGCAGGCGCACCGCCTCCTCGGCCTGGCGGCGTTCCTCGACTTCGCTTTGCAGCGCCGTCTGCGCCGCCTGTTCCTGGCGGCGATGAACCACCAGCTCGGCGGCCATGGTGTCGAAGGCGCAGTTCAGACGCTGCAGATCACCCGAGGCCTGCGGCGGCAGCGGCTGCGCTTCTTCGCCGCGATGGAGGCGGCTGGCCAGCGCCTCGATCGAGCCGGTGATCGCTTCCAGCGGCCGTTGCAGCCGATGGCGGACGACACGGTGCAAGAGCGCCACCGCCAGCAGCAGGCCCACAACGCCGATCAGCAACATCCAGGCAATCGTGCGTTGCAGCAACTCGTCGATGCGGGCCTGCGGCACGACGCGCACCGACCACCAGCCCGGCCCGCCGATGCGCGCCCAGCCCACCAGATAGCGGCCATCGGCGGTGCGCGCCACCCCCTCGTCACCGGCCTGTTGGCGCAGCAGCGCATAGACGCTGTCGAGCATCGGTTGCTTGAGTGCCGACAGCGCCAGCTGCCCCTGAGCGGCCTCGATCTGCGCGCGCAGCTGCGGATGGGCGATCAGCTGGCCGTCGCGGCTGACGATCATGCTCAGCGAATCCAGCGGCGACTCGGCCTCGGCAATCTGCTTGAGCAAGGCGTCGATGGTGATGTCGTGGCCCACGGTGCCAACCCAGCGGCCCTGCCAGTCCAGCGGCTGTATCACCGACACCATCCAGGCGCGGGCCTCGCCGTCGAAGTAGACCGGCGTCCAGAACAGGCGCCGGCCCGGGTTGCGCGCCGGGTCGGAGCCGGTCATCGTCGGGTAGTTGAAGTTGTCGGTGGCGGGCGTGGCGCCACGGCCCCAGTCGATGCCGCGCGAATAGACCATCAGGCCTTTTTCGACAAAGTCGGTGTAGACGGAGAAGAAGGGCGGCACCAGCGCCGGCCCCTGCTCGCTGAGCAGCTCGTAGCTGGCCACGGCACGGCGGCGCACCGAGGCATCGGGCCCCTGCTGGCCATGCTGCAGGTAGAAGGTGGGTCGGCGCTCGGGGTCCAGCCATCGCGGCCTGACGCGCCAGACGCCATCGGCCTGGCGCTCGAACAGCGCGTCGAAGCGGGCCTGCACCTGCGCGTCGCTGGGCGCGTCGATTCGTTGCAGCCATTCGGCGCTCAGGCGCCGCGCGCTGGCCTCGGCCAGCTGGAAGGTCTGGCCCTGCTGGCGGGCCTGCACGCTGATCGTGCGCCGCACCACCGGTGGAATGCTTTGCTCGGCCAGCCGGTTCAGCAGCACATAGGCGATGCCGGCCAGCGAACACAGCATCAGCGCGACCAGCGCGCTGAGCTGCAGCACCAGCTGGCGGGCCAGCGGCTGTTGGCGAAAAGCATGGGACAAGCGGACCATGGAGCCTGCCGAAGCGTTGGACCGGGCCGCTGAAGTCGCGGCCTTTGGCTCGGCATGCTAACCGTGAACGGCGGCCCGCTGTGAGCCGGCGCCGGGGCTCACTCCTCGGGGACGAAAATCCACAACAGCAGATAGGCCAGCATGCCGGTGCCGGCACAGACGGCTGTGAAGGTGAACAGCATGCGCCAGATCCAGGCGTCGATGCCGGTCAAGCGGCCGATGCCGCCGCACACGCCACCAATCCAGCGATCGTCGCGGCTGCGGCGCAGGCTGTTGATGCCGTCCATCGCTGCCGGGCCGCTACCGGCTCCGGCGCCGGCGGCCGAAGCGCCGGCCAGCACCCGGGCCTTGGCGCGGGCGTATTCCTCATCGCTGAGCTGGCCGCGCTGGTGCATATCGGCCAGTTGCTGCAGGTCGTCGGCGATGCTCATGGCGTGATCCTCCTCGTCGCTTGGTGATTCAGTGTCTCAGCTTGCCGCCGGCAGCGGGCCTGGGGCTTGCGCGGGGTCAAGCACTCAGTAGCGCAGTTGCGGGTGCTGCGGGGCCGGTTCGCGCTGTTCAGGCAGCACCACCCAGAGCAGCAGATAGACCAACACGCTGGCACCGCCGCAAGACAGGCCGATGATGAAGAGCAGGCGCCAGATCCAGGAGGCCAGGCCGCTGATCTGCGCCAGCCCGCCGCAAACGCCGCCCAGCCAGCGGTCGTCGCGGCTGCGCTGCAGGGCATTGAGGCTGCCGCCGATGCCATAGCCAGCGTCGCTGCTGGCGCTTGAGTCGCCGCGCTGTGCCTCATCATCCAGCAGCCGGGCCTTGGCACGGCTGAATTCTTCGTCGCTCAGCTGACCGCGGGCATGCAGGGCGGCCAGGCGTTCGAGTTCATTGCTGAGGGACATATGGGCTTCTCCTGTGACATGGCGTGCTGCCATGTCGCCAAGTTAAGGCCGCATGTCGCAGGCACCAAGGCCCAGCCGATGAACTGCAGGGGCGCCGGGCTGGCCTGCACATGCCGGCGCCGAATGGGGCGTGAACAGGGCAATGATCAGGGCAGTTGTCACGGCAAGACGCGGCCGCGGCCCGCCTTGACGCCGGCGCGCAGCGCCTTGCCTTCCAACCGGCGCTGCTTGGAACCCCAGGTCGGGCGCGTGGCGCGGCGCGGTTTGGGGGTGTGGGCAACGCCTTGCACCAGCTCGATCAGCCGGGCCACCGCCTCGGCGCGGTTCTGTTCCTGGCTGCGCGAGTCCTGCGCCTTGATGACGATCACGCCCTCGCCGCTGATGCGCTGGTCCGACAAGGCCAGCAGCCGCTCCTTGATCAGGGCCGGCAGCGTCGAGCGGCGGATGTCAAAGCGCAGATGGACGGCGCTGGACACCTTGTTGACGTTCTGGCCGCCGGGGCCGCTGGCGCGGATGAAGCTGAAGTCCAGCTCCCAGTCGGCCGGCGACCAGTCCAGGTTCACGTCAGCGGCTCGACGGTCACCGGCACCCGCCGGGTGATGGCGCACATCAGCTCATAGCCAATCGTGCCGGCGGCGCGCGCCACCTCGTCGATCGGCAAGACCTGACCCTTGGGGCCCTGGCCCCACAGCGTCACCTCGCTGCCCAGAGCGGCCTGAGGCAGCTCGCTGAGGTCGACCGCCAGCATGTCCATCGAGACCCGGCCGATCGTGCGCGTGCGCTGGCCCTCGACCAGCACCGGTGTGCCGGTCGGGCAGTGGCGCGGGTAGCCATCGGCATAGCCGCAGGCGACGGTGCCGATGCGCATGGCCCGGTCGGCGGTGAAGCCGCTGCCGTAGCCGACCGTGTCGCCCGGTTGCAGCTGCTGGATGCCGATGATCTCGGAGCGCAGCGTCATGCCCGGCTTGAGGTCCCAGTGGCCCTGGTCGTGCTCGGGGAAGTCGGGCACGCCGCCGTAGCTCATGATGCCGGCGCGTACCCAGTCGGCCCGCACCTCGCTGCGCTGGTTGTAACGCAGCGTCGCGGCACTGTTGGAGAGCGAGCGCTCACCTGGCAGATCCGCCGTGGCGGCCTGGAAGGCGGCCACCTGATGGGCGATGCCGTCCTGGCCGAAGCGCTTCGCGTCGGCATCAGAGAAGTGCGTCATCAGCGAAATCTCATCGACCTGGGGCAGGGCGTTGAGCCGCGTCCAGGCGGCGCGGAAGGCCTGCGGCATGAAACCCAGGCGGTTCATGCCGCTGTTCATCTTCAGGAAGACGCGGTGCGGCTCGTGCGTCTTGTGCATGGCCAGCCAGTCGATCTGCTGCTCGCAGTGCACCGCATGCCAGAGTTTGAGCCGCGAGCACAGTTCCAGGTCGCGCGCCTCGAAGCAACCTTCCAGCAGCAGGATGGGGCCGCGCCAGCCAAGCTGGCGCAGGCGCTGAGCCTCGTCCAGGTCGAGCAGGGCAAAGCCATCGGCGGCGCGGAAGGCCTCGAAGACGTTTTCGATGCCGTGCCCGTAGGCATTGGCCTTGACGACGGCCCAGACCTGCGCGTCCGGAGCCAGCGCGCGGGCGCGGGCCAGGTTGTGGGCGAGGGCGGCTTGGTGGATGAGGGCTTCTATCGGGCGTGGCATGGTCCGGATTGTGGCATCACTGACTGCGGGTTTGCCCTTGGAAATCTGGCTTCAGCGCGCGGCCAAGCACAGCCGGGCCGGTCTGTGAAGTCAGTCTTTGTAGGGGGGCGCATGCTATAAACCCGGCGCAGCATGGCCCGCTTGTGAACTTTCGTGAAGCGAATCCGGGGGCACGGCTATTCGTTCCAGTCCTTGGTTTCGCTCTCTTACGCAGGTCGGCAGTTCACGCTTGGGTTCATGAAAAAAGGCTTTTACACCATCATGGCCGCGCAGTTCTTCAGCTCGCTGGCTGATAACGCGCTGTTGGTCGGCGCGATCGAACTGCTGAAGTCCACCAATGCGCCAAGCTGGCAGGTGCCGGCCTTGGCGGCGATGTTTGCACTCTTTTATGTGCTCTTGGCACCGCTGGTCGGCGCCTTCGCCGATGCCGCGCCCAAGGGCAAGGTGATGTTCTACTCCAACAGCATCAAGGTGATTGGCTGCCTGATGATGCTGTTCAGCGACTACACGCTGGCCGCCTATGCCATCGTCGGCCTGGGTGCCGCCGCCTACTCGCCGGCCAAGTACGGCATCCTGACCGAGCTCTTGCCGCCCTCGCAGTTGGTCAAGGCCAATGGCTGGATCGAGGGCCTGACCGTCGGTTCCATCATCCTCGGTGTGTTGCTCGGCGGCCAGTTGGTCGGCCATCGGCTGTCGTCCATCCTGCTGGGCTTTGAGCTGCCCTTCATCAACACCGGCATCGATACCGCGCCCGAGGCGGCGATTGCTTCGATGATCGTGCTCTACGCGATTGCCGCGCTGTTCAATCTGGGCATTCCGCGTACCGAGGCGCCGCTGCAGCCGATGAACCGCAATCTGCTCAGCCTGGTGCGTGACTTCAGCCAGTGCAACGCACGGCTGTGGAGCGACAAGCTGGGCCAGATCTCGCTGGCTTCGACGACGCTGGTCTGGGGCGTGTCCGGCAATATGCGCGTGATCGTCTTCCCCTGGGCCGCTGCGGCACTGGGCTATGGCACGACGCAGGCCTCGTCGCTGGCCGGGGTGGTCGTCATCGGCACGGCGGTCAGCGCGGTGCTGGCCTCGGCGACGATGAAGCTCGACAAGGCGACCAATCTGATCCCCATGGGCATCGGCATGGGCGTGTTGATGCTGGGACTGAACTTCGTCACCAATCTCTATGTGGCGATTCCCTTCCTGGTGCTGCTAGGCGCAACGGTGGGCTATCTGGTCGTGCCGATGAACGCGCTGCTGCAGCATCGTGGCCACAATCTGATGGGCGCTGGCCGTTCGATCGCGGTGCAGAACTTCAATGAGCAGGCCTGTGTGCTGGGCCTGAGTGCCTTTTATGCGGCGCTGACCAAGTTCGGCCTCTCTGCTTTTGGCACCATCACCATCTTTGGCCTGACCGTGGCCGGCATCATGTGGCTGATCCGCCGCTGGCATCAGAACAACTGTGTCCACCACAGCGCCGAGGTCAAGCGCCTGCTGGAAATTGCCCGCGACGACCACGCGCATTAAAGGCCGATCAGGCAAAAACAAAGGCGGCTCATCGAGCCGCCTTTTTTCATGGCCTTTTTGGCCTTGCTTGTTGACTGGACGAAAGCTAATGGAAGCACACCACAGAGCCACGGAGACACAGAGAAGACAGCCTCAAAGCTTTGAATGCTCCGCGTATTCCTCTGTGTCTCCGTGGCTCTGTGGTTTGTTCTGGCTGATCAGCGCTCAATGATCCCAGCGCCTATTTCTGCTTGCTCAGCACCGCGCCGACATGTTCCGACCAGGCCCGGCCAATCTTGAAGCAGCCGCTGTGGTTCAGATGGATCTCGTTGTGCCAGTCGCCGCTGACGCCGCTGGAGCCCGGCAGCGCATTGGCCAGCGGCACCGTGGTCGAGTCGAACACATGCAGGCCGGGGAAGTTCTCCTTGTCGGCCGCCAGGCTCTTCAGCAGCTGGGCCAGATGGAAGACCATCAGCCGGCTGACCGCCGCCCAGTCCGCCGCCGGCAGCGCATAGGCCTTCAGCGCCGGATACAGCCAAGGGCCGGACGAGGCGTCGACGGCGCCGGCCGGCCGCGGCATCGGCACCGCATAGCAATGCATGAAGACCGGCTTGCCGGCCGAGGGGCCCTGGTCGCGCAGCGTCAGCAGATGGCGCAGATTGGTGCGCACATAGTCGGCATAGGTCTGCCAGCCGGGTTCGGAGAAATAGCGCGCCACGCCCTGCGAGGGCGGGCCCCATTCGGTCTGGCGGCGCAGCAGGCGCAGATGCAGGGCCACGTCTTGCCCATCGGCGGTGTGGGCGGGGGTCTGGGCGGCCTGGATCAGGTCGTTGCCGCAGACCGAGAGCAGGATGCCATCCCAGACCGGCGCATCGTCGGCGCTCAGCAGATTGACGAAATCGGCGGCCGATTCTAGATCGACCATATGGCTCAGCGCATCGCTCTGGCCGGCGCAGTTGATCGCCGCCGTCGGCTTGCTGAACATCAGCTCCTGCAGCAGATTGGCATGGGCGCTGAGCTTGGCCTCGGCGGTGGAGAACCAGGAATCGCCCTGGGCCAGCAGGCGCCAGTGGTAGGCGTTCAGGTCCAGCGGGGGCTTCTTTTGCAAGTCCGCGGGGGTGAAGCAGGCCAGATGATCCAAGGAAGGCTCTCCCTAAGTCGTGATGCTGACAACATGGTGGCGCGCGCCGGACTCTGCCGCGCGCCACGATTGGACTGCCCGCCCCAGGGAAATGACCGTGCTATAAACCCTGGGGTTTGCTGGGCGGCAGCGTACCTTTTTGCAGGGCATTTGCAAGCCGCCCGGCGCGCTTTGCCCGGGCTTTTTGGCAAGCTGTTGCAAGCAGCCAACCCCGGGCGCGGCCCCTGCTGCTGCCCGCCTGGCGCCGCCCTGGGCGCCCCACCCCCAGCGCCGCCTTGAGCGGCCCGTCTCTTGGCCCCCTTCATGCCTTTTCTCGGTCTGATCTTCAACGCCCTGGTCTGGGGGCTGTCCTGGTGGCCGTTCCGCCAATTCCAGGCCGCCGGCATGCATCCGCTGTGGACCACGGTGACCTTTTATGCGCTGTCCTGGCTGGTCATCTGCATCGTCAACCGTGATGCCTGGCGCGAGCTGCTGGCCACGCCGGCGCTGTGGATCATCATGCTGGCCGCCGGCACCACCAACACCGCCTTCAACTGGGGCGTGGCCACCGGCGATGTGGTGCGGGTGGTGCTGCTGTTCTATCTGATGCCGCTGTGGGCGGTGCTGCTGGCCCGGCTGATCCTCGGTGAACGGCTGACCCCGCTGGCGCTGCTGCGCATGGCCCTGGCCCTGGGCGGCGCGGCGACCATGCTGCGGCCGGAGGGCGGCGGCCTGCCGCTGCCGAGCAGCCAGGCCGACTGGCTGGGCGTGATCGGCGGCATCAGCTTTGCGCTGAACAATGTGATGCTGCGCCGCGAGGCTCATCGCAGCGCCCATGGCCGCGCGCTGGCGATGTTCAGCGGCGGTGTGCTGGTGGCCGGCACGGCCGCGGCGCTGATGGCCTGGCAAGACCTGGCCCCCTGGCCCAGCCTGCCGCATGCCGGCTGGCTGATTCCGCTGGCCGGCATGGCGCTGCTGTTCTTTCTGTCCAATCTGTCGCTGCAATACGGCGCCGGGCGCCTGCCCGCCAATGTGACGGCCATCGTGATGCTGATCGAGGTGCCGACCGCGGCGCTCTCGGCCATCGCCTGGGGCGGCGGCCACATCGATCTGAAGACGGCCATCGGTGGCGCCTGCATCGTCGGTGCGGCGCTGCTGGCGGCGCTGGAGCGGCGGCGCGCCGGTTGATTCATCGCTACGATGGCGGCTCGTTCAATCGAGGAGCAGCCATGAGCCAGAGCGTCTACGACTTCAGCGCCGTTTCCATCACCGGCCAGCCGGCCGATCTGGCCAGCCAGCGTGGCAAGGTGCTGCTGATCGTCAACACTGCCAGCGCCTGTGGCTTCACGCCGCAGTTCGCCGGCCTGGAACAGCTGTGGAAGGACTACGGGCCGCAGGGCCTGGTCATCGTCGGCTTCCCGAGCAATGAGTTCGGCGGCCAGGACCCGGGCAGCAACGAGGAGATCGCGTCGTTTTGCCAGCTGAACTACGGCGTCAGCTTCCCGATGATGGCCAAGGTCAAGGTCAATGGCGCCGAGGCCCACCCGCTGTGGCAGTGGTTGAAGGCGCAGAAGCCCGGCATCCTTGGTACCCAGGGCATCAAGTGGAACTTCACCAAGTTCCTGATCGGCCGCGACGGCCAGGTGCTGGCCCGCTACGCGCCGAACGACGAGCCGGCCAAGCTGCGCGGCGATATCGAGACGGCGCTGAAGGGCTGATCAAGCCGCGCCGTCGCGCTGTCGCAGGCGCCGCCGTATCCGCGACAACGCGACATCGGTGATGCCCAGATAGGCGGCGATCTGGCGCAGACTCAGCCGCGCCGCCAGCGCCGCGTGCTCGGCCAGGAATTGCTGGTAGCGGCTGGCCGCGTCCTGTAGCAGCAGCTGCTGTTCGCGCGCCGTCTGGCGGGCCAGGCCGAGGCTGAGCCCCTGCATCAGCAGCGCGGAAGCCTCCGGCCAAGCCTGCTGCAGGCGCAACAGCTGGGTGGCATCAAGCTCGACCAGCCGGCTCGGCTCCAACGCCTGCAGCTGCCAGGGGCTGGCCGGCAGACCGCCGGGCAGGCCCAGCCACTGCAGCTCGGGAAAGAAGCCCTGGTTGCGTTCGCGGCCCTCGGCATCGACAAAGCTGGCGCGCAGCAAGCCCTGCTCGACCCACCACAGCGTGTGTAGCGGCTGGCCTTGCTCGAGCAAGATTTGTTGGCGATCGAGTCGCCGCCGCGGCAAGGTCTGCCAGCGTTGCGCCAGCGCGGCGTCACGCTGCAGCCAGGCCAGAAAGGCCGGGCCGCAGCTGGGGCAGGGCGGCAGTTCGGGCGGTAGGGCAGTCAAGGCGGTCTGAACCGCGGTTAAGGCGGCGGGTGGGCTTCTGGCCCAGCATCATGCCCCATGAGCAACACGCTGAACCTGAACGATGAGCTTGGCCCGAACTGGGCCCATCTGCTGCTGCTGGCGGCCCTGCCACCCTATGCCTGGTGGGCGCAGCAGGCGGCCTGGCCGGCCGGACTGAGCCTGGCGCTGGCCACGCTGGCGGCGCTGGTCTGGCTGATGGCCTGGGAGCGCTGGCGGCCGCTGCGCCGCGACTGGCAGCCCAGCCGCGCCGAGCTGCGCGAGGATGCCCGCTCGCTGGGCCTGAATGCACTGGTCGACGCGCTGGCTGATCTGGCCCTGAACGCCAGCCTGCTGGTGTTGCTGGCCGGGCGCGCGCCGGCCGCCTGGTGGTCGGCGCTGCCGGCCTGGCTGGGCCTGCCGCTGCTGATTGCGCTGGGCGAGCTGGCACCGTTTGCCTTGCATCGCTGGGCCCATCGCAGTGCGCTGGGCTGGCGCTTCCACGGCCTGCATCACCGACCGCAGACGCTGAACGCCGCCAATAGCGTGCTGGTGCATCCGGTCAACCTGCTCTGGAACAAGCTGGCACGCACGCTGGTCTGGGCGCTGCTGGCGGCGCCGGCGCACTGGCTGCTGTGGGCGGCGCTGTTCATGCAGGTTCAGTCACTGGCGGTGCACGCCAATGTGCGCGGCCGCCTGGGCTGGCTGAACTACCTGATCGGTACGGCCGAGCTGCATCGCTGGCATCACAGCGTGCGGCTCGACGAGGCGCACAACTACGGCACCGCCGTGCCGCTGTGGGATCAGCTGTTCGGCAGCTTCGTCTACCGGCCCGGCGCGCAGCCGCAGCAGCTGGGCTGGAGCGTCGACGAAGACGCGGCAACGCTCAGTCCGGCGGCTGCCACAGCTCGACCTTGTTGCCTTCCGGGTCGATGACCCAACCGAACTTGCCGTATTCGGAGTCGTCGGTCTTGTCCAGCACCTGGCAGCCCTCGGCGCGCAGCGCGGCGAGCAGGGCGGCCAGGTCGGCGACGCGGTAGTTGATCATGAAGGGCGCCTGGTTCGGGCCGAAGCCCTCGCCATCAGCGTCGGCGCCACCGACGCTCCAGATCGTGCAGCCCTTGGGCTCGGGCCTTGCTTCCGTCTGCCACTGGAAGGCGGCGCCGCCCCAGGCTTCAACGGGCACGCCCAGATGCACCCGGTACCACTCGCGCAGCGCCGCCGGGTCGCGGGCCTTGAAGAAGATGCCGCCAATGCCAGTCACACGGTCCATGGTTCGCTCCACAGGGGCTCATTGATCGAGAGCCAACGATAGCCCAGTCGCAGCCGGCCGTCGCGGGCTTGCTGCTGCAGCCATTCATTGACCGTCTGGCGCGACACATGGGCCAGCACCGCCAACTCGGCCTGGGTACAGGGCAGGCGACGCCAGCCGGGCGCTTCGTCCGGGCTGCCGCGCTGCGCGGCGAGCTGCTGCAAGGCCAGATGCAGCCGTTCGGCGGCGCTGGCATGGCGCGAGGCGGCCAGCAGGCGCAGCGTGCCGTCAAAGCGGCCGGCGAACTCGCGCAGCAGGCAGCGCGCAAAGCCGGCCAGCTCGTCCATCATCAGTGCATAGGCCGGCTGACCGATTGCCAGTACCTCGGCCGGCGTGGCCGCCAGCGCCTCATAGCTGGAAGGCTGACCGGCGGCAAAGGCGGCCAGGCCGAACAGCGAGGGCGGGCGCAGCCGCTCGATCACCGAGACGGTGCCATCGGCCGCGGTAAAGCGCGCCTCAATCTCGCCGCTGGCCACCGCGTAGAAGGCCTGCGGCGGCACCCCCTGCGCCAGCAGCAGGGCGCCAGGCCTCAGCACCTGCAGGCGCAGCTGAGGCGCCAGCCGCGGCCAGAGCGCCGGCAGGCCGCCAAGCAGGCACTCACGCTCGGCCGTATCGCGCGCCAGCGGATGCAGGCAGCGCTGCAGGGCAATCAGCAGATCAGTGCGGGCCATCGCACAATTGTCGGGCATCCGACATTTGCAGAGCGCCTACCTGCCTAAGCTGACAGCATGGAACACCTGCACAGCCCCGACATCACAGCGCTGATCGACACCCAGCGCCAGGCCTATCTGCACTTCGCCACCCATGAGTGCATCGACGATCCGCTCTATGTGGCGATCTGCTGCGCCATTGCCGCCGAACCCTCGCTGCTGGCGCTGATGCGCCATGCGCCGGTGCGTCAGGCCAAGCCCAATCTGCTGCTGGCCGCGCTGCATGAGCGGGTGCTGGCCGGCAGCAGCCATGCCTTCGCGTCTTACTACCCCAGCGTTCGCGGAACGCGCCTGCCCGATGCCGAGCTGCCGGCGCTGCTGCTGGACTTTGCCCGCCTGCACGAAGCCCGTTTGATCGAGCATCTGCAGACCCGCGCGACGCAGACCAACGAGGCCGGCCGCAGCGCCATCCTCTGGCCGGCGCTGCAGGCGGTGGCCGAGCGCACCGGCCGATCGCGGCTGTCGCTGTTCGATTTCGGCGCCAGCGGCGGGCTGAATCTGGGTGTGGATCGCTACCGCTATGAGTACCAGCGCGACGACGGCATCGCCATGCGCGGCGCCGCCGCGGCCGAGGGTGTGCCGACCATCGCCTGCCGCTGGCAGGGCTGGCTGCCGGAGCAGGCGCAGTGTCAGCTGGTCGAGCGCTGCGGTGTTGACCTGAGCCCGGTGGATCTTGGCGATGAAGACGCGCTGCGCTGGCTGCTGGCCTGCCTCTGGCCGCACGACCTGGCCCGCGCCGAGCGGCTCAAGCAGGCCGCGGCGCTGGTGCGCGACGGCGGCTGGACGGTGGAGCGCTCGCAACAGGGCCTGGACCGGCTGGAGGCCTGGCTGGACACGCTGGAACCCGGCGTGCAGCCTCTGCTGTTCAACTCCTGGGTGCTGTACTACTTCCAGCCTGAGGAGCGCGCAGCCCACCAGACTCGCGTGGCGCGCCTGGTGCGCGAGCGTGGCCTGGCCTGGCTCAGCGCCGAGGCGGCCGGCAGCCGCCCGCCCGAGGTGCAGGAGCCGCCGCCCTGCGAGCTCAGCGGTACGTCGACCGGCACGCTGTGGACGCTGCAATGGCGCGATGCCGACGCGCAGCTGCGCAGCGAGGCGCTGGCCTGGTCTCATCCGCACGGGCGCTGGGGGCAGTGGTTGCTGTGATCGACGGCTCTGTGGCGGCTCAACCGCCGGTTTGTCTGGCAATCCAGTCCGCAAACTCAGGCAGCATGGCGTCCGGCTTCAGTACATAGAGCGCCGGCAGCTCGTCGCTGTGCAGCGCCCGTATCGCAGCCTCCAGCGCCGCCTGCTGGCCGACGCGGGTCTTGAACAGGATGCGCTGCTCCTCGCCCTGGCAGAGCTTGCCTTGCCAGACATAGACGCTCTCGATCGCCTGCAGCTGAGCGCAGGCGGCCAGGCCTTGCTCGACCATCGCACGGGCCAGTGCCCGGGCGGCGTCCAGGCCGGTGATGCTGGTGATCACGAGCAGGGGGTGGTCGCTTGGATGCATCGTCAGCAGCTTTGTGCGGGTTTGAGGAAATGGCGGGCTTCAGCGTTGACTGACGCGGGTCAGCTGCACGCTGACGATTTGCCAGCGCCCCTCGCGACGGACATAAACGTCGATGTAGCGATAGTGCGTGCTGAAGGGCTTGCCGTCGTAAGACCCCTGCATCCGTGTTCGACCGCTGAGCAGTGCGGTGTCGCCATAGAGGCGAATCTCAAAATCCTCGACCTGGTAGGGGGCGATGACGAGCTTGGGCGACATCAGGCCGTCGACAAAGCTGGCCTTGGTTTCGAGATCGGCGTCAGCGTCGATCTGACGGAAGTCGGCGGCCATATTGGCTTCGATCGCGGCCCGGTCCTTGCGGACGATGGCCTCGTCCCAGGCCGCGGACTGGCGTCGCAGTTGCTCGATGTCAGCCGTTTCGCTGCCGGCCATCGCCGCAGCCGACAGGAATGCCATGCCACCGGCAAGCCAGTAGCGCCGTGCGCGCAAGACCATCGGAACTCCTAGAGCAGTTGGGGTGGCCGAGTGTGCACCGATCTCCTCGGCAGGCCAATTGGCATGGTCGGCGCAGAGGCTGCCGCGCTGGCGCATATGCCGAATGGCCGCAGGGCCGAAACACCGATAATGCCAGCTGTCTTTGCTCGGAGCCCCGTCATGTTTGCACACGTCGACGCCTATGCTGGCGACCCCATCCTCAGCCTCAACGAAGCCTTCCAGAAGGATCCCCGTCCAGGCAAGATCAATCTGTCGATCGGCATCTATTTCGACGACGACGGCCGCATCCCGATGCTGGACTCGGTGCGCAAGGCCGAGCTGGAAGTGGTGGCCAATGCTGGCGCCCGGCCCTATCTGCCGATGGAAGGCGCGGCCAACTTCCGCGCCGCGGTGCAGGAGCTGCTGTTCGGTGCCGACCACCCGGCGATCAAGGACGGCCGCATCGTCACCATCCAGGGCGTCGGTTCCAGCGGCGGCCTGAAGGTCGGCGCTGATTTCATCAAGCGCTATTTCCCGGACAGCAGCATCTATCTGTCCGACCCGACTTGGGACAACCACCGCGCCGTCTTCGAAGGCTCGGGCGTGTCGTGCAAGACCTATCCCTACTACGACCCAGCCACCGGCGGCCTGCGCTTTGCCGAACTGCTGGCCGCGATGCGCGCGATGCCGGCCAAGAGCGTGGTGCTGCTGCACGCCTGCTGCCACAACCCGACCGGTGTCGACCTGACGCCGATGCAGTGGGATGAACTGATCCCGGTGCTGAAGGAACGCGAGCTGCTGCCTTTCCTGGACCTGGCCTACCAGGGCTACGGCGATGGCATCGACGAAGACGCCTTCGCAATCCGCGCCATGGCCGACGCCGGCCTGCCTTTCTTCGTGGCCAACAGCTTCTCCAAGAGCATGAGCTTGTATGGCGAGCGTTGCGGCGCGCTGAGCGTGGTCTGCCCCGACGCGGCCCAAGCCGTCAACGTGCTGGGCCAGCTGAAGTTCATGATCCGCCGCAACTACTCCAACCCGCCGATGCATGGCGGCCAGATCGTTGCCCGTGTGCTCTCCACGCCCGAGCTGCGCAGCCTGTGGGAAGGTGAAGTGACCGAGATGCGCGAACGCATCCACGCGATGCGCAATGCGCTGTACGAGGTGCTGTCGGCCAAGCTGCCGGGCCGCAACTTCGACTACTTCCTGACCCAGCGTGGCATGTTCAGCTACACCGGCCTGACGCCGGCCCAGGTCGATCGCCTGAAGGACGAGTTCGCCGTCTACCTGGTGCGCTCGGGCCGCATGTGCGTGGCCGGCTTGAACACCAAGAACGTCGAAGCCACCGCCAACGCGATGGCCGCGGTGCTGGCGTGAACCTGAGGCGGCTCGGTCGTGGCGCGGCGTTTGCCCTGCTGGGGCTGAGCCTGGTGTTCCTGATCGGCCCGCGCAATGCCGAGCTGGCCTGGGAGCCCTTGCCCAAGCCGGCGCCGCTGCCTGCCCAGCTGAGCGGCTTGGACGCCTATCTGGCGGCCGCCGAAGCACGGCTGGGCAATGTGACGCCGGGCACCGAGAAGCACATCGTCTGGGGGCCGCAGGGCCAGCAGAAGGCGCCCTGGGCGGTGGTCTATCTGCATGGCTTCACGGCCACCCGGCACGAGATTGCGCCGCTGCCGGAAAAGGTCGCCGAGGCGCTCGGTGGCCACGTTTTCTACACCCGGCTGAGCGGTCATGGCCAGCCCGGCGAGGCCATGGGCCAGGCCACGCTGGCGCACTGGAAGGCTGATGCCCAGGAGGCCTTGCGCATCGGCCATCAGCTGGGCGAGCGTGTGCTGGTGATCGGCAATTCGACCGGCGCCACGCTGTCGGCCTGGCTGGCCCAGCGCGAGGAAGGCGCGGGCGTGGCCGGCTGGGTGCTGGTGTCGCCGAACTTCGGGCCGAAGAACCGCTGGGCCCAGATCATCAACTGGCCCTGGGGCCGGCAACTGGCCCGGCTGCTGCAAGGCGCCGAACAGAACGAGGCGCCGCGCAATGCGCTGAAAGCGCGTTTCTGGACCCACCGCTACCCGACCGAGGCGCTGTTCCCGATGATGGCCCTGGTCAAGCAGGTCAACGACAGCGCGCTGGAAAGCATCAAGGCGCCGACGCTGATGATGCTGTCGCCGCGTGACACCATCATCGATGTCGAGGCCGCCCGCGCCGCCTATGCGCGCCTGGGCAGCGCCAACAAACGGCTGAGCGAGATCGACTTCAGCGAATCGCTCAACCAGCATGTGCTGGCCGGCGATATCGAAGCGCCGGCGGCGACGGCGCCGATGGCCGCGCAGATCGTCGAGTTCGCGCGCGGCCTCAATCCGGCCGCAAGCCAGACGGCGTCTCGCTGAGCCGCGGCGGCCCGGCAAAGGGCTGCACCAGCTGCCCGGCGAGGTCCGGGGCGACGATCTCATCGATGCCATAGCGCGTCGGCCAGGCCGCCGGCACGCGGTAGCTGCCAAACAGCAGATCAAACAGCGGCAGCAGCGCGGCGTAGTTGCAAGCCGCCTGGCCCGGCGCGAGCCGCTCGTGATGCCAGTGGTGGAAGGCCGGCGTCGCGATCAGCCGCTGCAGCGGCCGCCAACGCCAGCGCAGATTGGCGTGGATCAGGTAGCCCCAGACGCTGCCAGCCAGGCTGATCAGCAGCGGCACGGTGTCCAGCTGCCCCGGCCCGCCCTGGGCCAGGCCGAGCAGGTACAGCGGCACATAGCCGCACAGCCGGGTAAAGACCAGATCGAGCGGATGGGCGCGGGTATTGGCCAGCCAGTCGAGCTCGGCCGGGCTGTGGTGGATCAGGTGCAGCCGCCACAGCAAGGGCCAGCGGTGCATCGCCCGGTGGCCCCAGTAGAAGCCGCATTCGGCGACCAGAAAGGCCAGCACGAATCGCGGTGGCGCAGGCAGGGCTTGTGACCAGTCACCCCAGCCAGGGGGCAGCCCGGCGGCCAGCCCCCAGGCCAGTGCCGCCAGTGGCAGCGCCAGCAATCGCGAGGGCAGCAGGCTGCTCAGAAAATAGTAGGCAAGATCAGTGGCCAGGTCGGGGCGGCGCCACCAGACCCGTGGCCGGCGGCGCAGTGCGAACAGGCGCTCCAGCGGCGCCAGGATCAGCAGCAAGAGCAGCAGGCCATTGCCGAACTTGATGGCATCAAAGGCCAGCGGCGGCAGGCGCTGCTGCAGCTGCAGCCAGAACTCCACCGCCTGCTCAGCGCTGCAGAGCTCGCCGCTCGCGGCGCAGACGCAGCAGCAGCGCCAGGCCGCCGATGCCCATCAAGGCCAGCGTCTCCGGCTCGGGAATCGGCGCCAGGCTGATGCCGTCCAGAAACACCAGCGGCGGATCGCCGGTGCCGACCGACAGAAAGCTCAGCACCTCGGTGCTGCTGGTGGCCTTGAAGATCATCGTCTGCTGCTGCCAGGGCGAGATCGTCAGCGTGGCGCCGTTGCCGCTCATGAAGCTGCTGTTCAGCGCAAAGCTGCCCAGCGACACATGCCAAAAGCCGGTCACCGGGCCCGGAATCGTGACGTTGGGCTCGGTGTCCTGCGCCAGCGCCTGCCAGAAGGTCAGCTTGTAGGCCCCGCCCGGGCTCAGGCCGGTGATGGTCTGCTGGATCGGCGAGTTGTGATAGTTGCCATCGGAGAAGACGAAGTTGCCGCCATCCGGGCTGGTCTGCGGCAGCGGCCCGGCGACGCCGACGCCGGGGAAGAGATAGCCGTTGGTGTACCAGCTGGGCATCACCAGCGCCTCGCCGATATCGGAGTTGCTCCAGTTGTTGACTGTGACACTGTTGAAGAACGAGGTTGTCGTCGCGCTCGTCAGTTCAAAAGAGCCATTGCTGACCAGATTGGCCCAGGCCGCCGGCGCGCAGCCGGCAAGGGCCAGTGCCGCCAGGGCACGGCCAAGGCGTCGAGAGGGAAAGTCCTTCATCTGCGGCCTCCGTCAGGGGGGTTGTGGTGAGGTCGACTGTGTGCCTGTTGCCGGGCTTTGAACAGCCCCTGCAAATAGGGGGGCGCCGCCATACGGCACTGCCAAGCCCTATGCTTGGGGCACAGCGATGAACTATCTCGTCCGCAACCAGCTTGTGCAGTCCTGGGAGGTCGAACTGGCGGCCGCCGGGACGAGCGCCGTGCCTACGGCCCTGCTGCTGCGCCTGTGCTGGCATCTGCGTCAGCGCGATTCGACGCGCTCGCTGGAGCTGGGCCAGCGTTTGCGTGCGCAGCTCGAAGCCGGCGATCCCGAACAGCAGGCCGCATTGATGCGGGTACTGCTGGCCGAGGCCGAGATCACCCTGCTGAAGGCCCAGCCCGAAGCGGCGCTGCTGCTGTGCGACGAGGTGCTCAGCGTGGCAGAGCGTGGCGGCGACGACGAACTGCTCGCCGATGCGAGCTTGCTGCAGGCGGTGCTGTCCGAGGCGCTGCACCGCTCCCGGCCCGAGCAGTTCGACGCAGCGCTGGCGGCGGCCCGGCGCTGCGGCGATGCGCAGCGCGTCAGTGTGATCGAACTGCGCGCGGCCATTGTTCATTGCTACCGCGATCCGGTGGCCGGGCGGCGGCTCTATGCCGAGCTGGCGGCGCGTGAGTACGACGATCCCGGCATCGCGACCTGGGCGCATGAACTGCAAGGCACCATGGCAGCCCAGGCCAGCGACTACGGGCTGGCCGCCAGCGCCCGCATCCAGGCCTTTGAAGAGGGCTTGCAGAGCGGCCAGGTCGAGCGTGCGATCACGGCGGCTCACAACGCCGCCGCGGCCATGCACAGCCTCGGAGAGCTGGAGCTGGCGCTGCAGTGGCTGCAGCGCGCGGTCGAGCTGGCGCGGCGGCCGGCCTGGCCGGTCAGCCTGGCCCTGGTGTTGGGCCAATTCGGCGAGACGCTGCGCATGCTGGGCCGGCTCGATGCGGCCGGCCAGCAGCTGCAGGAGGCCGAGGCGGCCTTGCAGGGCCTGCCGCAATCGCGCGCCTACGCGATCTTGCTGCGCTATATCTCGGCCTGGCATGAGGACCGCAAGGACTGGCCCCAGGCGCTGCAGCGCTTCGAGGCGCTGGAGCGCTGCGCGCAGCGCAACGGCCATCCCGATCTGGCGATCAACGGCTGCAGCGGCCAGGCACGCATGCTGGCCCGGCTCGGCCAGCCGCTGGAGGCGCAGGCCAAGGCGCTGCAGGCCTTGCGCCTGGCCGAGCAGAGCCAGCATCAGCTGCGCCAGGTCGAGGTCATGCGGGTGCTGGCCGAGCTGCATCAGCAGGCCGAGCTACCGCCGCCGCCCGGCATTGCCGCCGATCAGGCGGCGCTGCACTACCTGCGCACCGCACTGGCGCTGACCCAAGGCCTGCCCGGTTTTCGCGCGCCGGCCGAGCTGCTGGAGGCCTTGGCGCAGGCGCTGGCGGCGCGTGGCGAGCATGCCGAGGCCTGCCGGATGTTGCGCGAGTCCGGCCAGGCCTGGGCTCGTGTGCACAGCGAGAAGGCCGACAAGCGAGCGATCGCCATGCAGGCCATGCAGCGCACCGAGCGCGCTCGCACCGAAGCCGAACACCAGCGCCAGCTCACGCTGGAGCTGGCCCGCCGCGCCGAAGCCTTGCAAGGCGCTAACGAAACCATGGAGCGGCTGGCCGCCGTCGGCCGCGAGATCACCGTCGAGCAGGGCGCCACCGCCTTGTTCGCCACCCTGGATCGTCATTTGCGCGCGCTGTTGCCGGCGGCCGGGTTGGTGCTGGCGCAGCTGCAAAGCGGCGGCCAGACCCTGCTCCTGCGCCGATCTTCGCCCGGCGGCGCCAAGGCCGCACCCCAGCTGCTGGCGCTGGCGCAGGCCGGCGAGCTGGCCCGCGCGATGTGGGAGCGCCGCGCCTGCAGCGGACCGCTGGATGGGGGGCGCCTGCATGCGGTGCCGCTGCTGCTGGGCGAGCGCTGCCTGGGGCTGCTGGCCGTCTGGCTGGCCGATGATCGTGAGCTGGGCGCCGAGCAGTGGCAATGGTTGAACAGTGTGGCCGCCTTCGCCAGCATTGCCATTGCCAATGCCCAGGCCTATGAACAGCTGGGTGAGGCGCGCCAGCGCCTGGTCGCCCAGGCGCGCCGGGTGGCGCTGGGCGCGATGGTGGCCGGCGTGGCCCATGAGGTCAACACGCCGCTGGGCAACAGCATGATGGCGGTCAGCACCCTGCACGAGGAAGCCTTGCGGCTGTCCGGCGAGCTGCAATCCCGCCAGCTGCGCCGCAGCAGCCTGGCGCAGTACCTTGAGCGCTGCGCGCAGGCCGGTGACTTGCTGCGCCGCAGCCTCCTGCGCGTGCTGGGCCTGGTGCAGCGCTACCGCCAGGCCGGTGAACAGCCGCTGTTGGCGATGCGCCAGCCGCTGCTCCTGGCGCCCTTGCTGCGCCGCGCCGTCGAGGCGGCGCGCCAGGTGCAGGAACCGGCGCAGGGGGCATTGCCGGTCGATCTGGCCGTGGCCGAGGACCTCTGGCTGGACAGCCGCGCCGAGGTCCTGGAACAGGTGTTGACCCAGCTGATCGATAACGCCTTGCGCCATGGCCTGGCCGGCCGTCCCGCCGAAGACGCACGGCTGCGCTTGTGGGTGGAGAGCGGTTCGCGGGGCCGGCTGCGCCTGCACGTCAGCGACAACGGCGTGGGCATCGCCGCCGAGCATCTGGACCGTGTCTTCGATCCCTTTTTCAGCACCCGTTTTGGCCAGGGCGGCAGCGGCCTGGGCCTGCATTTGTGCCGGCAGTGGACCCACGCCTGGCTGGACGGTGAGCTGAGCCTGAGCAGCACGCCTGGCCAGGGCAGCGACTTCGTGCTCGATCTGCCGGCCGCGGCCGGTGCGGCGGCGGGAGATTGAGCATGGAGCTCTTCGTCAGCAACGAAACACTGCAGCGCTGGGAGCGCCAGCTCGCCGCCGGCCCGCTGCCGGCCGAGACCCAGGCGCTGCGCGTGGCCCTGTGCTGGCAGCTGCGCCAGCGCGATTCGCAGCGCTGCCTGCTGCTGGCCCGGGCGCTGCTGGTCGAGTTGCCGGCTGCCGAGCGCCGGGCCAGAGCCCGCGTTCGCCTGGCCGCTGCCGAGGCCGCTGCGCTGCTGGAAGAGGGTGCGGCGCCCGTGCAAAGGCTCGACGAGCTGCGCGAGCTGGCGCTGGAGTTCCGCGCCCTGCAAGACGGCGCCGGCGAAGCCGATGTGCACTATTTGCACAGCTGGCTGGCCTGGCTGCTGGGCCGGGTGGCCGAGCAGGATGCGCTGCTGGCCCGCTCAGCCGACCTGGCCCGGGAGACGGGCGATGCCGCTCGGCTGGATGTGGCCGAAGCGACGCTGGCCTTCTCACAGGCGCTGCGCGATCCGGTGGCGGCACGCCAGCGTTGGTCGACCCGCTTCGAGCAGGGGCGGCCGCACCCGGCCGCGGCGGCCTGGGTGATGGAGGTGCGCGGCACGCTGGCCGCTGAGCTGGACAGCGACTACGGCCGCGCGGCGGGCCTGCGCATCCAGGCCTTCGAGCTGGCCACAGGCATGGGCCAAATGCGCACCGCCATCATGGCGGCGCTCAACCTGGTCGACGGGCTGAACAATCTGAACGATCCCGAGGCGGCCCAGCCCTGGGCCGAGCGCGCGCTGGCGCTGGCCCGGCAGAGTGGCTGGCCGACGGCGCTGGCGCGGGCGCTGCTGGTCAGCGGCGAGACGCTGCGTCACCTGCAGCGCTTTGATGCGGCGCTGGCGCAGATGAACGAGGGCCTGGACCTGCTCGATGGCGGCCTGCAGGGCTCGCGGCTCTATGCGGTTGGACTGCGCTATCTGGGCCAGCTGCGGCTTGATCGCGACGAACACGCGCAGGCCTTGCCGGTGTTCGAGCGCCTGCACCGCATCGCCGAGCAGCTCGGCCAGGCCGATCTGCGCATCAATGCCCAGCGCGGCCTGGCCCTGGCCTTGTCGGCCCTGGGGCGTGCCGCGCAGGCCGAGGTGGCCGCGCAGGCGGCGCTGCGCATCGCGCTGGACAGCGGCCATGCGCTGCGCCAGATCGAAGCGCTGGGCGCGCTGGCCGATCTGCATCTGCGCCACCGGCTGCCGGCGCCGGCCGGTGTTGACGGCCAGCCGGCGATGCACTATTTGCGCCAGGCACTGCAGCGTGCCGAGGCCATTGCCGGCTATGTGCTGCCGGTGGCGCTGCTGCGGGCGCTGGCCGAGGCCCATGAAGCCGAGGGCGACGCCGCCGGCGCCTACGCCTGGCTGTTGCGCGCCAATGCGGCCCAGCGGCTGCTGCAGCGCGAGGAGGCCAGCCAGCGCGCGGTGGCGGCCGAGGTGCTGAGCCAGACCGAGCGGGCCCATGCCGAGGCCCAGCGACAGCGCCAGCTCGCCGAGGAGCAGCAGCGCCGCACGCAGCTGGTGCAGGCCCAGTCCGAACGCTTGCAGGACCTGGTCGCCATGGGCCGGGCCCTGACCGCCGAGCTGCAACTGCCGGCCCTGCTGAGCCTGCTGCGCCAGCAGCTGCAGAGCTGGTTTGCGCCGCGTGCCGTGCAGCTGCTGCGGCCGTCGTCCTCGAGCAGCAGCGAGGCGCCGGGCTGGCAGGCGCTGTTGTCGCCCGACGAGCTGCCCTGGCAGGACGCCGCCTGGCAGGCCCTGCTGGAACAGGCCTGCCGCGAGGGCCAGCCGCTGCAGCAGCAGGACAGGCTGATCGGCCCCTTGCAGCTGCATGGCCGGCTGCTGGCCCTGCTGCTGCTGCAGACGGCCGAACGGCCCGATGCGCTGCTGCTCAGCCTGTTCGACTCGCTGTGCGCCTACGCCGCCATCGCGCTGGACAATGCCGGCAGCTATGCCAGCCTGCGCGAGGCGCAGGACCGCCTGGTGGCGCAGGAAAAGCATGCCCAGCTGGGCAGCCTGGTCGCCGGCGTGGCCGGCCAGATCCACGCACCGGCCTTGCAATGCCTGACGCTGGCCGAGGCACTGCAGGCGGATACCGCGGCGCTGGCGCAAGCGCTGGCCGAGCAACGCCTGCGCCAGTCCGAGTTGCAGGCCCATCTGGCCCGGGTGCCGGTGCAGACGGCGCACATGCTGGCCGCGCTCGACCAGGCCTCGGAGCTGGTGCAGCGTTTCAAGCAGCTGGCCGAACCGAGCGCGGATTGATACCGCCAACCGTCGGCCAGCGCGGGCTGGCATTGCTATGCTGGCGGACATGCAAATGCTTGCGACGCTCAGCAGGGCCGGGTTCGCTGCGGTGCTGCTGCTGGCCACGGCCAGCCAGGCGGCACCGGTGCGGCGCTTTGTGACCGAGCCCTTTGCGCCCTACAACTTCGAGCAGCAGGGCCGCGCCGCCGGCCCCATGGTCGATCTGCTGAAGGCGGCCTGCGAACGGCTGCAGTGGCAGTGCACGATCGAGGTGCTGCCCTGGCGGCGTGCGCTGGGCCAGGCCGAGCGGGGCGAGGTCGACGGCATCTTTGCGCTGCTCGAAACACCGCAGCGGCGCGCGCAGTACCGCTTCACCGCGCCGCTGATCGATGCCCGCTACACGCTGTTCAGCCGCAGCGGCCAGAGCTTTGTCTACAGCGGTCGCGACAGCCTGCAGGGCCGCGAGATCGGCGTCTACGGCCCTTCGGGCAGCTCGGCGGCGCTGGCGGAGCTGAGCCAGGGCGTGGCGCTGAACAGCCATATCGAGCCTGACAATCTGACCGTGCTGAAAAAGCTGATCGGCGGCCGTTATGGCGAGCAAGGCCTGGCCTTCATGAACGAAAGCGTGGCGCTGTACCTGCTGCGTGAGCACAAGCTGGCCGGGTTGCAGGCGGCCGGCACGGTGCGCGAGTTCGGCTATTCGATTGCGCTGGTCAAACAGCGCGTCAGCGAGGCCGATGCCAAGGCGCTGGATGAGGCCTTGCAGGCCAACTGCCGCAGCGGCCGCAATGCCGAGCTGATTCGTGCCTACGCGCTGCCGGCCGCGGCCTGCGCGGCGCCGCACTGAGCGCAGGACGTCGTGTCAACAGGCCTTAGTCACGCACGGCCGGCGCCAGCAGCTGGATGCTGCCGGCATCGGCGTCGATCTCGACCTCGGCACCCACCGGCACGGTGAACTTGCGGCTGATGTGGCCAATCATCGCGCCGCGGTAGACCGGCACCTGCAGCGGCAGCAGGTAGTCGTCAAAGACTTCGTCCAGCGTCAGCGTGCCGTAGTTGCCGTCACCGGGCTCGCATTTGCTGAACTTGCCCAGCACCACGCCGGCCAGCTGGCCGAGCGCGCCGCACAGCCGCAGCGTCGACAGCATGCGGTCGACGCGGTAGATGTACTCGTTGATCTCTTCCAGGAACAGGATGGCGCCGCGGCAATCCGGGAAATAGGCGCTGCCGGCGATCGAGCTGAGCACGGCCAGATTGCCGCCGACCAGCCGGCCGCGCGCGCGGCCGCCGCGCAGGGTGCTGATGCGATCCTCGGTCTGCACCAACTGGCCGCCGCGCTCGCCCTGCGGGTTGCGCAGCAGCGCGGCCTCACCGTCCATCACCATGGCCTTGAATTGCCGCACGCTGAACTCGTTCCACTCGCTGCCGGCAAAGGGAGCGTGAAAGGTGATCAGGCCGGTCTGGCGCTGGATGGCGTTGACCAGGCAGGTGAGGTCGGAAAAGCCGCCGAAAAATTTGGGCTTTCTGGCGATCAGCCCGTAGTCCAGCCGGTCGACGATGCGGTTGCAGCCCGAGCCGCCGGTCAGCGCGAGGATGCCGGCCACCTCGTCATCGGCAAACATCGCATTGATATCGGCGGCGCGCTGCTCGTCGCTGCCGGCGAAATGGCCGTAGCGGGCGCGCAGATGGACACCGGTCTTGACCTTGAAGCCCAGGGCCTGCAGCGATTCGATGGCGATGGCCACCGGTTCGCGCTCGAAGCTGGCATTGGCCGGGCTGACCAGACCGAGCGTGTCGCCGGGGTGCAGGCGCCGGGCGCGCAAGAGGGCGGGCGGCGCGGCCGTGGCGGCGGCGTCGGCTGTTGCGTTGAGGCCGGTGGTGGCCGCGGCGGCGAGCAGCGTCTGGGCAAACTGGCGGCGGGGCAGGGACATCGGGGTCTCCACAGTCTTAGAGCACCCGCGGTAACTGCTGGCGCAGCTGCTCGGGGTCGCCCAGATTGAAATGCCACCACTCGCTGGGTATGGTGGAGAAGCCGCCGGCGCGCATGGCCGCGCGCAGCCAGCCGCGATGGCTGAGCTGCTCGGCGCTCAGCAGGCCCTGGGCCAGCAGCTCGGCCTCGTACTCGGGGTGCGAGATCGCGCTCATCTCATCGAAGCCGCTGCCCATGTCCAGCTCGCGGCCCTGGCCGTCGATCAGCGTCGCGTCGACGGCCATGCCGTAGGAGTGGATGGAGCCGCGTTCGGGATGGGCCAGATAGGGCGTCAGCGGCGTGCCCTGCAGCTCGGCGTAGAGCGCCTCCTGCACCCGCTGCGGCCGTAGGGCATCCAGCACCAGCAGGCGCAGCCCGGGGCGGTGCTGTTGCAGCCAGGCGGCCGAGCGCTGCAAGGCCTCGGCCGCTTCACGGCGCAGGTAGGCGCAGTCCAGTGCGCCGTAGACGTTACGGCCGACGAAGTTGTCCGGCGTGGCGTAGCGCAGTTCCAGCGCGATGCCGGGCAGGCTCAGCAGGTGCACAAAGTCGGCGTGGCCGGGGACGTCTTCACAGGCAATCATCGGAGGCATACGGCTCTCTGTTTCAACGGCGGTAGACGCCTTCGAAGTCCACGCTGCCATTGGGCGACATGATGAAGCCCACGACATCCTTGCGCACCGGAATGTAAACGGTGGAGTGCGCCATGGTGATCCAGGGCCGCTCGCGCTTGAACAGCTGCTGGGCCTGCTGGTAGAGCGCGATGCGGCGCTGTGGATCGGTGCTGCCGCGGGCCTCGGTGATCAGCCGGTCGAAGTCCGGATTGCAGAACTTGACGCCATTCTTGTTCGCCGCGCAGGACAGATTGGGGCTGAGGAACTCGTCGGCATCGCCGGTCTCACCGCCCCAGCCGCTCATATAGACGTCATGCTCGCCACGGTTGGCGCGCTTCAGGTACTCGCCCCATTCATAGGTCTTGATCGTGGCCTTGACGCCGATGCGGGCCCAGTCCTGCTGGATCAGCTGGGCCATCAGCTGGCCATTGGGATTGGTCGGCCGCGACACCGGAAGCGCCCACAGCTCGATGGCCAGGCCCTGGCCCGGCCCATAGCCGGCCTGGGCCAGCAGTTCGCGGGCCCGCGCCGGGTTGTATTCGTTCTTCAGCGTCTTGTCGTAACCGAGCACGGCCGGCGGAAAGGCGCTGACCGCCTGCATCGCATCGCCACGCGGGAACAGCGCCTTGAAGATGGCATTGCGGTCGATGGCGATGTCCAGCGCCTCGCGCACCTCGCGCCGGTTGGTGGGTGAGCGGCTCAGGTTGAAGGCCAGGTAGGAGATGTTCAGCGCCTGAATCTTCATCAGCGTGACCTCGCTGCGGCCATCGAGCACGCCGACATCGATATCGCGCAGCGGCGAGCTGATCTGGCACTCGCCGGCCAGCAGCTTATGTACCCGCACATTGGGTTCACGGCTGACGCTGAAGATCAGCTGCTCGGTCTGCTGCCGCTGGCGCCAGTAGTCGGGATGGGCCTGCAGGCGCAGCGCCTCGTCCTTGGTATAGGACTTGAAGCGGTAGGGGCCGGTGCCGACCGGGCGCTGGTTGATCAGCGCCGCCTGGCCACGCGCCAGCAGCTGGCCCGCGTACTCGGCCGAATGGATGCCGGCGAAGGCCATCGCGAAATAGCTCAGGAAGGTGACGTCGGGCGCGCGCAGGCGAAAGCGCACCGTCATGTCGTCGAGTCGGTCCATGCCCTCGACCATGCGCGCCAGGCCGATGTTCTGTGGGTAGATGAAACTGGCCGGGAAGGTCTTGTTGAAGGGGTGTTCGGGGTCGAGAAAGCGGCCGAAGGTGAAGATCACATCGTCGGCATTGAGCGTGCGGCTGGGCTTGAAGTCGGGCGTCGTATGGAACTTGACGCCAGGGCGCAGTGTGAAGGTCAGGCTCTTCGCATCGGGCGCCATCTGCCAGCGGCTGGCCAAGGCCGGCACGATCTCGGTGCTGCCGCGCCTGAAGGCCACCAGGCCCTGGAAGATCTGCTTGTTGGCCGCATTGGTGCTGGCCGAATCCCACAGCCCCGGATCAAAGCCCTCGGGGCTGGCCTCGCTGCAATAGATCAGCGGCTTGGGCTTGGCCGCCGCCTGCAGCGGCGCAGCGGCAAGCAGGGATAGCAGACAGAGAAACAGACGCATGGCGAATCGCGGGCCTGGGCGGTGCAGGAGGCAGGCGACCATAGCATGAGCTGCGGAGGGTCAGGCTCACCGGGCGGGCGTGGCGCCGTCTGGCCTTGGCCGGGCCTGTTGGTCAATCGTGACACCCCAATGGGTGTGACCATCGGCATTGGCCTGCCGCTGCATAGACTGCGAAGCGAACCGTTCGGGTGGCAGCAAGTCGGTGCTGCGCGCTGGCAAGTGACGGTATGAATTCAAGGTGGACGATCAAATGACAAAGCCAATGCTGGGAGGAAATATGCCGTGGACACGTCGACACGCGATGGGGCTGGGCCTGAGTGCCCTTGCCCTGGCCGGCCTGTTGCAGGCACCGGCGGCCTGGGCACAAAGCAAGACGGCGCCGGTCCACATCGCGGTGGCCTCGGTGCTGGGCGACAACTTCGCCGTGGTGACCCGTCAGGTCAATACCGGCAGCCTGCTCGATGCCAATCTGCGCGACAACTTCAAGCTCAGCGATGGCGTGTTCGACACCCCGGCGCTGCTGGCCATGGAGGGCGCGATCAAGCAGGCGGCACCGGCCGCGCAGTACAGCTTGATGAAGCTCAGCCAGTCCGAGGCGCTGAGCGGCGCGGCAGCCTTGCTGGATGGCGCGAGCTTTGCGGCACCGGCGGGCTTGAAGGCTGTCTTTGAGCAGATCCACGCGACGCACTTCCTGATGCTGTCGGCATTTCGCGCACCGGCGGTGGTGATCGATGCCCAAGGCGTTGGCGTCGGCAATGGCTGGCTGGAAGGTGTCGGCTATTACATCGACCGCCATGCCAAGGTTCGTCGCCACGAAGAAGGCGGCGAGCGCATCGGCTACATCGCGCCCTTCACCTACTTCAAGCTCTCGCTGTTTGATCTGGCCAGCGGCAAGCAGCTTGCTTCCAAGGTGGTCAACCGCGCTCCGATGCGCGCCGATTTCGACAAGGGCCTGGCCGACCCTTGGGAAATGTTGACCATGAAGGAGAAGCTCGACATGCTCACTGCGCAGCTGAAGACCGAGATCGAAAAGGCCGTGCCCGAGGTCTTGCCTCAACGTTGAGTGGTCTGAGGCGGCCTCAGACCGCCTCAGACCAGATGGCAGGCCACCTGCCTGCCATCGACCTCGCGCAGGGCCGGCGCCTCGCTGGCGCAGCGGGCCACGGCCCGTGGGCAACGCGGGTGGAAGGCGCAGCCGCTCGGCGGCGCCAGGGGGCTGGGGGCTTCGCCGTGGATGCGTATCCGCGGGCGGCGCTGGGCCGCGTGCAGCACCGGGGTGGCGCTGATCAAGGCCTGGGTGTAGGGGTGCAGCGGGCGCTCGAACAGGGCCGCCTTGCTGCCGCTTTCGACGACGCGGCCCAGGTACATCACCAGCAGCTCGTCGGCGATATGGCGCACCACGCCGAGGTTGTGCGAGATGAAGACATAGGCGCAGCCGCTGTCCTGCTGCAGGTCCATGAAGAGATTGAGGATCTGCGCCTGGATCGAGACATCGAGCGCCGAGGTCGGCTCGTCGGCCACGACGATGCGCGGCGCCAGCATCATCGCCCGCGCAATCGCGATGCGCTGGCGCTGACCGCCCGAGAACATATGCGGATAACGCTGCAGATGCTCGGGCCGCAGGCCGACCTTCTCCATCATCGCCAGCAGCCGCTGCCGGCGTTCGGCGGCACCGAGGCGGGTGTTGATGATCAGCGGCTCGGCCAGCGTGGCGGCAATGGTCTTGCGTGGGTTCAACGAGGCAAAGGGGTTCTGGAACACCATCTGCACCTGCTGGCGCAACTGGCGCAGCTCGGCCGCGCTGGCCCCGGCGGCATCGCGGCCGGCAATCAGCAGGCGGCCGGCGCTGGGCGGCTCCAGCAGCACCAGCTGGCGCGCCAGTGTGGACTTGCCGCAGCCCGATTCGCCGACCACTGCCAGCGTCTGCCCGGCGCGCAACGAAAAGCTGACGCCGTCCAGCGCGCGCACCGTGGCCCGGGGTTTGAACCAGCCCTGGCTGACGCGGTAATGGCGCGTCAGGCCCTCGGCCTGCATCAGCGTTTCATCGTTCAAGACCTGCTCCCCGGCGCCGGCACCTGGCCCAGCGGATAGTGGCAGCGCAGGCCCTGCACGAGCGCCGGGCGCTCGGCCCGGCAGCGTGCCTGCGCCCAGGCGCAACGCGGTGCCAGCAGGCAGCCGCCAGGGCGATCCAGTGCCGCCGGCACGATGCCGGGCAGGGCGCTGAGCCGGGCCTGGCCGGCACTCATCTCCGGCAGCGCGGCCAGCAGCGCGGCGGTATAGGGATGGCGCGGGGCCTCGAACAGCGCGGGCAGCGTGCCGGTCTCGACGATCTGGCCGGCGTACATCACCGCCAGCTGGTGGCGCACCTGGGCCGCCATCTCGGCCACCACGGCGAGGTCGTGGGTGATCAAGAGCAGGCTCATGCCCTGCTCGCGCTGCAGCTTCAGCAGCAGCTCGATGATCTGCGCCTGTATCGTCACATCGAGCGCGGTGGTCGGCTCGTCGGCAATCAGCAGCCGCGGCGCGCAGGCCATCGCGATGGCAATCATCACGCGCTGGTTCATGCCGCCGGAGAGCTGGTGCGGATAGGCCTGCAGCCGCTCGGCCGCCGCCGGGATCTCGACCTGCTCCAGCAGCTCAAGCGCCCGTGCACGCGCCGCCGCGCCGCGCAGCCCGGTGTGCTGGCGCAGCGCCTCCTCGATCTGAAAGCCGATGCTGTAGCTCGGGTCCAGGCTGGCTTGCGCGTCCTGGAAGACCATGGCGATGTCGCGCCCGGTCAGGCGGCGGCGCTCGGCCGGCGTCAGCGCGAGCAGGTCCTGGCCGGCAAAGCTGAGCTCATCGGCACTGACGCGGCCGGGGGCATCCACCAGCCCCAGGAGCGCCAGCATGGCCAGCGATTTGCCCGAGCCCGATTCGCCGACCAGGGCCAGCAGCTCGCCGCGACCGAGTTCCAGATCGACACCATCGACGGCCGCGAACGCGCCGAACTCGACGCGCAGATTGCGCACCCGCAGCAGGGTTGGCTCGTGATGGCTCATCAGCTGAGTCTCCGCAGCTTGGGGTCCAGCGCGTCGCGCAGGCCGTCGCCAATCAGATTGATGCACAGCACGGTGACCAGCAGGGTCAGCCCCGGCAGCGTCACCACCCAAGGGGCGCGGGCGATGTAGTCGCGCGCCGCCGCCAGCATGCAGCCCCACTCGGCCGTCGGTGCCTGCACGCCCAGGCCCAGAAAGCCGAGGCCGGCGGTTTCCAGGATGGCCGAGGAGAAGGCCAGCGTGGCGTTGACGATCAGCGGTGCCAGGCAGTTGGGCAGCACCGTAGAGAACATCAGCCGTAGCGTGCCGGCGCCGGCCACGCGGCTGGCGCTGACATAGTCGCGGCCCAGCTCGCCCAGCGCGGCGGCGCGGGCCAGCCGGGTGTAGCCGGGCAGCGCGCCGATGGCGATGGCAATCACCGTGTTGACAAGACCTGGCCCCAGCACGGTGATCACGCAGATCGCCAGCAGCAGGCCCGGCAGCGCCAGCATCACATCCATCAGCCGCATGATGGCCGGCGCCGCCCAGCGGGGGAAGAAGGCCGCCGTCAGGCCCAGCATCACGCCGGGCACGAGCGACAGCACGACCGAGGCCAGCGCAATCCCCAGCGAGACCCGGCCGCCATGCAGCAGCCGCGATAGCAGATCGCGGCCCAGCTCGTCGGTGCCGAGCCAAAAGCGCGCACTGCCCTGGGCCTGCCAGGCTGGTGGGGTCAGCATGTGCTCGCGGTACTGTTCAATCGGGCTGTAGGGCGCCAGCCAGGGCGCCAGCAGTGCCGCCAGCGCGATCAGCGCAAAGACGATCAGCGCCGCCAGCGCGCCGCGGTTGGCGGCAAAGGCGGCGCAGAAGGCCGCGGCCGGCGAGGGCGGCGAGGGCGGCGACGGCGGTGAGGCGTCCGGTGTCGGAGGCTGAGGCGGGACGGTTGACATCAGCGCGAACGCAGCCGTGGGTTGAGCAGGCCGTAGAGCAGGTCGACGACGAGGTTGACGGCGATGAAGGTGCAGGCCGAGATCAGGATGCCGGCCTGCACGACCGGATAGTCGCGCCGCGCGATCGCGTCGATCAGCCATTTGCCGATGCCCGGCCAGGAGAAGATGGTTTCGGTCAGCACCGCGCCGGCCAGCAGGCTGCCGGCCTGCATGCCGATCACCGTCAGCACCGGCACCAGCGCATTGCGCAACGCATGGACGATCACCACCCGGGCGGGCGACAGGCCCTTGGCCCGCGCGGCGCGGACGTAGTCCTCGCGCAGCACCTCCAGCATCGAGGAGCGTGTCATTCGCGCAATCACCGCCATCGTCGAGGTGCCCAGCACCAGCGCCGGCAGCGCCAGATGGCGCAGCGCGGAGAGAAACGCGCCTTCCTCGCTGCTGCGCCAGCTGTCCCACAGCATGAAGCCGCTGAGCCGTTCGACCTCGTACTCGATCGCGATGCGACCGGAGATCGGCGTCCAGCCGAGGTTGACCGAGAAGGCCATGATCAGGATCAGGCCCCACCAGAACACCGGCATCGAGTAGCCCACCGTCGCCAGCCCCATCACGCCCTGGTCGAGCAGCGAGCCGCGGCGCAGGCTGGCCAGCACGCCCAGGCTGAGGCCCAGCGCCACCGCCAGCAGCAGGGCGGCGCCGGCCAGCTCCAGCGTGGCCGGGAAGCGCTGGGCAAACTCCGTGGCCACCGGCTCATGGCTGATCAGCGACTGGCCCAGATCACCCTGGGCCAGCTGAGCCACGTAACTCAGATACTGCGCGGCCAGCGGCCGGTCCAGACCGAGCTGCTTGGCCAGCGCCGCGTGGGTGGCCGGGTCCAGGCCGCGCTCGCCCATCATCACCTCGATCGGGTCGCCGGGCACCAGGCGGATCAGGAAGAAGGCGACCAGGGTGACGCCCAGCAGCGTGGGCAGCAAGGTGGCCAGGCGGCCGAGCAGGAACTTGAACGGCATCGCGGGCCCTATGGCGCCTTCTCGGCAGCCGGCGCCGGCTGCGGCCGGACCATGCGCATGCCCTCGGGCAGCGTGGCCACCTCCAGCAGCGCGGCCGTCTCGGCATCGGGTTCGCCGTCGTAGCGGGCCGGGCGGTACTTCATCTGGAAGGCGGCGATGACATTGCGCGTCGCCCGGTCCAGCTCGCCGTTGCGCGGCACATCAAAGCCGTGGCGGGCCAGCTTGGCCTGGAACCAGGCGACGTCGGGCAGGGACAGCTCATAGCCCGGCCGGCGCTCGGCCACCATGGCCTCATCGGGCCAGGCGATCAGGCCGGCCTGCCACAGCCGCTTCCAGGGAAACATGGGCCCCGGGTCCTGCTTGCTCTGCGGCTGGATATCGCTGTGGCCGACGATGCGCTCGGGCCGGATCTGGTGCCGCGCGACGATCTCCTTGCACAGCTGGATGACCTCGTCGATCTGCTTGTCCGGGTAGGGCGCATAGCTGACCGTGCCATCGGCGCCAACCAGGCGGCCCGGATTGACGATCTCGATGCCGATCGAGCCCGGATTGATATTGGCCGAGCCGCGCCAGTAGCTGACGCCGGCATGCCAGGCGCGCCGGCTCTCGTCGACCAGCCGGTAGGTGGTGACGGGCTCGTCACGCACCAGGTAATGTGCCGAGACCTTGCCGCCGGTGGTCAGCGTCTTCAAGGAGCTCTCGAAATCGCCCACCGTGTAGTGCAGCACCAGGAACAGCACCCGGCTGTCCTGGTTCTCAGACACATAGCGGGTGTCGATGCGGACGCCTTGCGGCGGTGCCGTGGCGCAGCCAGCCAGCATCAGCGTCGCGACCAGCAGCGTGGCGGGGAAGCGTGCTGGAAACGTGGCCAGGGAGGCAGGGGCAGCAAGGCGCAATCTCATCGTGGCTGGGATTGTGCAGCAGGCCAGAATGCGGCAGCGCAGACAGGAGGGTCACAGTGGCGGCAATGACGGATTTCCATGGTGAGGGGCCGGGCGCCCAGGCCCGCGATGGCTGTTCGGTCGAGCTGTATCAGCGGTCTTCTTATCGCGGTGAGCTGGAAGGCCTGTTGCGCTGGCTGAAGCCGGGCGCGACGGTGCTGGAACTCGGCTGTGGCACCGGCCGGCTGAGCCGCCGGCTGGCCCAGCTGGGCTGCGTGGTGGTGGCTGTCGACAACTCGGCCGAGATGCTGGCGCAGCTGGATGCCTTGGCCCTGCCGGGGGTCAGGTCTTGCCTGGCCGATATCGAAGGCCTGGCCCTGGATCAGCGCTTCGATGTGGTGCTGCTGGCCAGCGGGCTGATCAACCAAGTCGATGCAGCGCTGCGCCAGGCCCTGGTCGCCGCGGCTGCCAGGCACCTGACGCCACACAGTGTGCTGCTGCTGGAGCGACAGGACGCTGCCTGGCTGCGCAGCGCCGAGCCTGGACCGCTCGGCGAGCTGGACGGCATGGCGCTGACGCTGGAGACGGTGCGCCGCCATGACGATGGCAGTGTCGCCATGACGCTGGCCTACCGCGCCGCTGATCAGCTTTGGCGGCACAGCTTTCGCCTGCTGCCACTGGCCGAGGCAGAGGTGCAGGCACTGCTGAGCCCTCATGGCCTGAGCCGTGTCGAGTGGCTGGAGCCGGGGCGGCGCTGGGCGGTGGCACAGCGGCCGGTGAGGTGAATACTGTATTTATAATCAGTAGTCTGTGTCTCTCGCCCGCCCGCCATGACCGCGCCCGCCCTGACCCGCCACCACCGCGCTCGCCTGATGCAGGTCTGGCGTTCGGCCGGCTGGCCTTGCAAGGATGGCATCGAGATCGATCTGCTGGCGGCCGGCCTGCTGCAGCTGCAGCAGGGCAGTGATGGCCGCGAGACGCTGCGGCTCAGCGAGGCCGGCATTGCACTCTTGGCCGAGGCGCGCCAGCGCGGCGTTCGCGCGGCCAGCGGTCATGACCGGCTGGCGCAGAAGTTCGCCGAACGCTTGATCGATAGCGGCCGCATCGTCTGGCGCGAGCTCTCGCTGCGCGCGCAGCTGGAGGCCGAGGCGGCGCCGCCGCTGCCGCTGTGCGGCAGCGATGGCAGCGCGCAAGACCTGACCCCGGCGCTGCAGGCCGCCGAGGCGCCACCGCCCTCGCTGTTCGGCGAGGCCCTGCCCGATAGCGCGGTCGCCGTCGCTGCCCGCAAGGTCTGGCGCATGGCCCGGCCCGATCTGTTCTCGCTGCGCAATACCTCGGTGCCGGCCTATCTGCAGCCCATCGTTCACGAGATCAAGTTCAGCCGCGCCGATCTCTTGTCTGACCTGCGCCATGCCGCCAAGCGAGCGGCGTATCAATGGCTGTGCAGCGAGGTCTATTACGTGTTCCCGGCCGGCGTGGCCAAGCCCAACGAGATTCCGCTGGAGTTCGGCGTCTGGGTGCTGCATGGCGATGTGGGCGATGGCCAGTTCGAGTTGCTGCGCCCGGCCCGGCACCAGCCCTGCACGCTGCCTTTTGCCGTCTGGCTGGCGCTGGCCAAGGCGGCGCCGCTGCGCCGCGAGGAGGCGCTTGACGAGAACGAGCCCGCCGGCCAGCTGCCCTTGCAGGATCGCGTCGATGCGGTGGCCGCCGCCGTCGCTGTGGCCGCTGTGGCCGCGCCTGACGGAGCCGGCTGATGTACAGCATCGCCGTGCGTGAGCTCTGCGAGTTCAGTGCCAAGCGCGGTGATCTGGACCTGCGTTTCACCCCCGCACCAAGCGCCCAGGAAGGCATTGCCGGCCATGCGCTGGTGGCCCAGGGCCGCGCCGAGGCCAGTGCCAGCTACCAGGCCGAGCTGAGCTTGAGCGGCGACTATGCCGGGCGGCTCGTGGTGCGCGGTCGTGCCGATGGCTTCGATCCGGCGCGGGGCAGGCTGGAGGAGGTCAAGACCTACAAGGGCCGGCTCGACCGCCAGCCCGAGGCGCACCGGGCGCTGCACTGGGCGCAGCTGAAGGTCTATGGCTGGCTGCTCTGCGCGCAGCAGGGGCTGGACGAGATCGAGCTGGCCCTGGTCTATTTCCATGTGCTGAAGCAGCAGGAAACGGTGTTCAGTGAGCGCTGCACGGCCGCCGAGCTGCGCGCCCACTTCGAGCTGCTGTGCCAGCGCTTTCTCGGCTGGGCCGAGCAGCAGCTGGCCCATGTCGAGCAGCGCAATGCGGCGCTGCAGGTGCTGGCCTTTCCCTTTGGCGAGTTTCGCCAGGGCCAGCGGGCGCTGGCCGAGGCCGTCTACCGCGGCGCCGCCTCGGGCCGCTGCCTGCTGGCCCAGGCGCCCACCGGCATTGGCAAGACGCTGGGGACGCTGTTTCCGCTCTTGAAGGCGATGCCGGGGCAGCGCCTGGACAAGGTTTTCTTCCTGGCCGCCAAGACCTCGGGCCGGCAGCTGGCGCTGGACGCGCTGCAGCGCCTGCGTCAGGCCGGCGCGCCACTGCGCACGCTGGAGCTGGTCGCGCGCGACAAGGCCTGCGAGTACCCGGACCGCGCCTGCCATGGCGAGTCCTGCCCGCTGGCCCAAGGCTTTTACGAGCGGCTGCCGGCGGCGCGCGCCGAGGCCGTGGCTGCGCCCGCGCAACTCGACCAGGCGGCCGTGCGCGCGATTGCGCTGGCCCATCAGGTCTGCCCCTACTACCTGAGCCAGGAGCTGGCGCGCTGGGTCGATGTGGTGATCGGCGATTACAACTACTACTTCGACGTTGCCGCGCTGCTGCATGGCCTGACGCAGCTGAACGACTGGCGCGTCGGCCTCTTGGTTGACGAGGCGCACAACCTGCTAGAGCGCGGCCGCAAGATGTACAGCGCCGAGCTCTTGCCCGAGACGCTGGCCGAGGCCCGGCGCGGCAGCGCGGCGCGCGCCGATCCGGCGCTGAAGAAGGCGCTGGACAAGCTCTCTCGCGCCTGGACCGTGCTCGCGCGCGCCCAGACCGAGCCCTACGCGGTGCTGCCGGCGCTGCCGGACAAGCTCTTTGCCGCGCTGCAGAACTGCATCGTCGTGCTGGGCGAACACTTCAGTGCGGCGCTGGACGATGCCGCGCATTTCAAGCCCGACCCGGCGCTGCAGGCCTTTTATTTCGAGGCCCTGCAGCTGGCCCGGCTGGCCGAGCAGCTGGACAGTCATTCGCTGGTCGATCTGAGCCTGGCCGAGCCGCGCCGGAGCGCCAGAAGCGTGGCCAAACCCACGGCCGCCGCGACGCTGTGCCTGCGCAATATCGTGCCGGCGCCGTTTCTACGCCCGCGGCTGGAAGCGGCGCATTGCGCCACGCTGTTCTCGGCCACGCTGCAGCCCAGCCATTTCTATGCCGATCTGCTGGGCCTGCCCGAACAGCATGTGGCCATGGACATGGCCTCGCCCTTCGAGGCCAGCCAGCTGCAGGTGCGCATCCACCAGCAGATTTCGACCCGCTACCAGCACCGTGCCGCGTCCGTGGCGCCGATTGCCGCGCTGATGGCGCACCAGTACACCGCCGCGCCGGGCAACTACCTGGCCTTCTTCAGCAGCTACGACTATCTGCAGCAGCTGCAGGACCATCTGGCCACGCACTATCCGGCCCTGCCGGTGTTTGCCCAGCAGCGCCGCATGAGCGAGGCCGAGCAGCGCCAGTTCCTGGCCCGCTTCGACGAGCAGGGCCGCGCCGGCATCGGCCTGGCGGTGCTGGGCGGCGCCTTTGCCGAGGGCATCGATCTGCCGGGCCAGCGGCTGATCGGCGCCTTTGTCGCCACGCTGGGCCTGCCGCAGCTCAACCCGGTCAATGAGCAGATTCGCGAACGGATGGAGCAGCTGTTCGGCGCCGGTTACGACTACACCTACCTCTACCCGGGCCTGCAGAAGGTGGTGCAGGCGGCCGGGCGGGTCATACGCACCGTCAGCGATCAAGGCCATCTGCACCTGATCGACGACCGCTTTGCGCGCCGCGAGGTGCGTGCGCTGCTGCCGGCCTGGTGGCGCCTGGATGGCGCTTGAGCGCCAGCACAGGCGATTTCAGAGCGATTCAGGCGCGATTCAGGCGGATTTCAGGTCAGCGGGGCGGGGCGCCCACTACAAACCAGGCCTTCGCTGCACGGTTTGCAGCGCCACCCCACCCGTCTCGAAAGTTCAAATGATGACCAAAACCCTGATCGCCGCCTCCGTGCTCGCTGGCCTGCTGCTGGCCGGCCCGGCCACCGCCGCCCCGCAGACCTACACCATCGTCAGCAAGCTGTCCCGGGTCAGCTTCAATCTGGAGCACCAGGGCTTCATCCAGCTCTTTGGCACGCTGCGCCTGGCGCCGGGCAATTTCGTCTTTGATGCCGAGGACTGGAGCCAGTCCTCGGTGGCGGTGAAGATGCCCATCCCCTCGCTGGACATGGGCGACGCCGTCTGGAACCAGCAGATCCGCGGCGACAGCGCCTGGAAGGCCTTGTTCAGCCGCGCCGAGATCGGCTTTCGCAGCACAAAGCTGGAACAGACCGGGCCGCAGCAAGGCCTGCTGCACGGCGAGCTCAGCCTGGCCGGCGTCACCAAGCCGGTGACGCTGCAGCTGCGCTTCAACAAGCTGGGCCTGAATCAGGTCAGCGAAAAACCCTCGGTCGGCTTTGCGGCAACGACGACGATCAAGCGCTCCGACTTTGGCCTGGATGCCTACGCGGACCTGGTTGGCGACGCGCTGGCCGTCAACATCCAGCTCGAAGCCGCCGTCGGCGCCGACGGCGATGCCGGCCATGCGACGACGGCGCTGGGCGTCAAGCCGATGGGCGGCATGGCGGACCAGATGGGCAAGGGCGGCAAGGCCGGTTCAAGCCACTGAGCCGCCGCTGAGCCGCAGCGCCTGCTTCAGGCGCTGCTGTCGATATGGCGCACCGGCCACTCGGCGGCCTCGTCCTCGTCCGGCGCTTCCCACAGATCGCTGGCCAGCTCGAAGATGGGCTCGGGCACGAGCATCGCAAAGGTCTCGCCCTGCTCGGTATTGCGCTGCTGAACGCGAGCCCGGCGCAACTCGCGGGGCGCATCCAGCACATGCAGCTGCAGCGCATGGCCGCTGTCCAGCACCTGGCGGCAAAAAGCGTGGCGGGGCTGGCGCTGGATCAGACCCAGCTCCAGCACCACATCGTGGCCGGCGGCCAGCCACTGCTGGCTGTGCTGCCACAGCATCTCCAGCAAGCGCGCCTTGCGTTCGACGTACCAGGGAATGAAATCACCGCTGGGGCGGTCCGGGCTGTACAGCCGGGCGAACCAGGCGTCCAGCGCCAGCGGCACGGTGCCGAGTTCACGGGCCAGGCGCAGCGCATAGGTGCTCTTGCCAGCGCCGACGGGGCCTTCGATCAGGTGGACGGTGGGCATCCGGGATTCTCTCGTTAGGGGGGGTGTGGGCAGGCTTGGCGTTAGCGCCCCAGCATCCGCGTCAAGATCGCGTCGCGGTCAATGAAGTGATGCTTCAGCGCGCCGGCCAGGTGCAGCAGCAGCAAGCCGATCAGCGTGTAGCCGAGCAGCTCATGGGCTGTTTCGCCGAACTCGGCGGCCGCAGCGTTGAAGGGCAGCACCTCGCCCGGGTGGGCCGGGTCCATCTGCAGCGGCACCAGCTCCAGGCCGAAGACATTGATGCCGTGGCCGCTGGCGGCCGAGTGCAGGGCGCCGCTCAATGGCATCAACAGGGTGCAGGCTAGTAGCGCGCCGTGGGTGAGCAGGGCCAGGCGGTGCTGCAGCGGCGGCGTTGGCCCCAGCGGCGCGGGCCAGCCTTCGCGCAGCCGCAGCAGCGCGCGCGGCACGGTCAGCAGCAGCACCAGCATGCCAAAGGCCTTGTGCCAGGGGTAGAGCGGCCAGATTTCCAGACGGCTCATCAGCAGGCCGACGATCAGCAGCGTGATCATCGCCGCGGCGATCAACCAGTGCAGGGTGATGGTGAGGGGGCTGAGTCGCTGACGCTGATCCATGGTGGCGGTGCGCTGTTGGATGAATGAGGCCGCGATTGTTGCCGCAGTCCGGCGAAGTGTGCAAAGTTTGTGCACGAGCTGGGCTGCGCGAACAGCGAACCGTTGCTTCGTCCCAGTTGGGCAGGCACCGGATGGCGGCGAGGCCTCTTGAT
This sequence comes from Roseateles aquae, assembly GCF_032337115.1. NCBI lineage: Bacteria > Pseudomonadati > Pseudomonadota > Betaproteobacteria > Burkholderiales > Sphaerotilaceae > Roseateles > Roseateles aquae. Next base: position 104,308 of record NZ_JAVXZY010000011.1, on the reverse strand, counting down.
AGCGTCCAGACTGTGCGTCTTATGATCTGCCGTTTTCCACACTTCTTCGCCCATGGAACCGCTGCTTCGCTGGCGCCGTGCATCGCGCGGCTGGATAGGGCTGATGCTGGGCGTCGGCCTGCGTCTGCGCGTGCAGCTGCTGTGCCTGATGCTGGCCGGGCTGCTCGCTGTGGTGCAGCAGCCTGCCGAACAGGCCGACGAGCCGCGATTCGCGGACCCGACACGGCCCGAGGCCCTGGGCCAGCGTTCGCTGCGCAACATCAACCTGCAAGCCCGTGCAGGCCTGGCGCATCGAAGCCTTTTGCGCATGGCCTGTAGCGAGCGCCTCGGCGACGCCGAGCTGGCCGGCGTGGGCGCGCGAGACCGGGCATTGGCTACACAGCGCTGCGAGTCATCGGATTGAGTTGACGCTGTGATGAAACCCGGCCCGACACTCTCCGGTTAGAGTGGGCGTACCCGCGGCCCTGTGCAGTACGCGCCGCCCCAGCCGCATTGCCAGAGGCCTGCCATGGTGAGACGTTCTCCGCCCGCCCCGCGCACCGCCGCGTCCCGGCCCCAAGCCAAGGCTTCGGCCAAGCCGGAGGCAGCCGGCCATGGCTCGGCGCTCAAGCCGCTGAACCTGGCGCTGCAGGGTGGCGGTGCCCATGGCGCCTACACCTGGGGCGTGCTCGATGCCTTGCTGGCCGATGGCCGGCTGACGCTGGAAGCGCTCAGCGCCACCAGCGCCGGCAGCCTCAATGCGGTGGCGCTGGCCGATGGCTGGCGGCGTGGCGGCGTCGATGGGGCGCGCGAGTCGCTGCAGCGGCTCTGGCAGGCCATCGCCGAGGCCGGTCGCTTCAATCTGCTGCGCCCGCCCTGGCTCGATGTCTTCATGCATGGCATGCAGCAGGCGGTGCCGCTGGAATGGTCGCCGCCCTATCTGTGGATGAGCGGGCTGATGCAGATGATGTCGCCCTACCAGCTCAATCCGCTGAACATCAATCCGCTGCGCGAGGTGCTGGAGCAGCAGATCGACTTCGAGGCCCTGCGGGCCAGCCCCGCGCTGAAGCTTTTTGTCAGTGCCACCAATGTCGAGACCGGCAAGATCAAGGTCTTCGAGCGCCAGCAGCTCAGCGTCGATGTGGTGCTGGCCAGTGCCTGCCTGCCGACGCTGTTCCAGGCGGTCGAGATCGACGGAGAGCATTTCTGGGACGGCGGCTATATGGGCAACCCGGCCATCTTCCCGCTGATCTATGAGTGCGACAGCGCCGATGTGCTGATCGTCCACGTCAACCCGGTGCTGCGCCGCGGCGTGCCGCGCACCGCGGCCGAGATTGCCAACCGGGTCAACGAGATCAGTTTCAATTCCTCGCTGATGCGCGAGATGCGCGCCATCGCCTTCGTCACCAGCCTGATTGACCGCGGCAAGCTCTCGCCCGACGATGCCCGGCGCATGCGCATCCACTCGATACGCAGCGATGCGCTGATGGCCGCCCAGGGTGTGGCTTCGAAGATGGATACCGCCTGGCCTTATCTGTGCGAGCTGCGCGATGCCGGCCGGCGCCAGGCGCTGGCCTGGCTGGGGGAGCATTTCGATCAGATCGGCATCGACTCGACGGTGGACATCCGCGGCGAGTTTCTCTGAACGCCGGGTCGCCCTGGCGGCCCCGGGGGCGCAGCCGCTCAGCCCGGCAGCGCCGCGTACAGCGCGAGCAGTTCCTGCGTCAGCTTGTGGCGCGCGTCCAGGTGGATCATCGGCCGCGCCAGTTCGTGCGATTCCTTCATCTTCACGCTGGCACTCAGGTAGGGCTGCAGCACCGGCAGGCCTTCATCGAGCAGCTCCTGCACGGTGCGCTGCGGCAGCGCGGCGCGCGGCTGGAACTGGTTGACGACGATGCCCTCGATCTGCAGCTGCTCGTTGTGATCGGCCTGGATTTCCTTGACGCTGTCCAGCAGGCCGTAGAGCGCGCGGCGGGCGAACTCGTCGCAGTCGAAGGGAATCAGGCAGCCCTCGGCGGCGATCAGCGCCGAGCGGGTGTAGAAGTTCAGCGCCGGCGGCGTGTCGATCCAGACCTCGTCGTAATCGCCGGCCAGCTCGCGCAGCGCGTCGCGCAGCTTGTAGATCTTGTAGCGGCTCTCCAGCTTGCTGTGCAGTTCCTCGAGCAGGGCGCTGGCCGGCATCAGATGCAGGTTCTCCCAGGGCGTCTCGACGATGAAGTCGCTGGTCTTGGGCGTGCGCACGCTGAACTTCAGCGTGGTCTCGAAGAACTCGGCCGCACCCGGCGTGGGCTCATCGGCTGCGTCACCGAGCAGGTAGCGGCTGGTATTGGCCTGCGGGTCCAGATCGACGACCAGGGTGCGCCGCCCCTGCGCGGCGGCGATCGCGGCCAGATTGCTGGTGATGCTGGACTTGCCGACTCCGCCTTTTTGATTGAACACGACACGACGCATAAGAACCCTTCCCGTGCAGCTGCAGATGGCCTATTGTGCACTGCAACATTGACGCCTGGATGGCGGGAGGGCTCCCTACTTCAGCGCCAGACCGGGCTCGGCCTCAGGCGCGGCGCCAGGCCTGCCGGGGCCCCTCGCGGCCGGCGGTGTCCAGCGCGGCCAGCGCCAGCGCCTGCCAGCCCTGGGCCGGCAGCAGGGCCTCCCGGCCCCAGAGCCGCTGCCAGCGCCAGCGGCCATCGTCGTGCAGCAGCCAGAGCAGATGGGCGCCGGCGCTGCCCTGCCAGTGCAGGCGCAGGCTGCCATCGGCGCGCTGTTCCAGCAGCGGGGCCGTCGGCGGCGGCGGTGTGGCGCGGTCTTCGGCCAGCCAGGGCATGGCCGGCGGCAGCGCTGGTTCGGCATAGGGCCCGGCCAGCAGTGCATCGGCCAGACCGCGGCGGTTCTGCGCCAGCGCCACCATGCTGAAGTGGGCATGGCCGGGCGCATCGCTGCCCGCGCGGCTCAGTGCGATCTGGCCGAGGATCTCGTCGGGCTGCCAGCTGTCGGCGTTGCTGTTGATGCGGCTGCTGAACAGGCCCGGCCAGATGTGCCGGCTCTTGGGGTTGAGGCCACGCCAGGCCTGCAGCAGCGGCGCAAAAGCCTGAGCCGCCTGGGCGCGTGGCCAGTAGAGCTGCGGTGCCAGATAGTCCAGCCAGCCCTCGGCCAGCCAGCGCTCGACATCGGCGTAGAGCTTGTCGTACTGCGAGAAACCGCTGATGCCGGCCGGGCGCAGATCGGGCCGCGGCAGGCCAAAGGGGCTGATGCCCAGCAACATGCCGGGGCGGCTGCGGCGCACTTGTTGGCTGAGTTGCGCGACCAGGCGGTTGACGTTGTCGCGCCGCCACTCGGCTCGCGCCAGCTGGCCGCCACCGGCGCGGTAACGGGCCCAGCTCGGCTCGTCGGGGAAGTCGAGCTCCTGGCTGCCGGACGCGTCCTTGATCGGGTAGGGATAGAAGTAGTCGTCGATGTGCACGCCATCGATGGCATAGCGCTGCAGCACATCGTCGATGACAGCCAGCGTGTGCGCCGCCGCCTCGGGCTCGCCCGGGTCTGTCCAGAGCTGATCGCCATAGGCCTTGACCCAGTCCGGCCGCGTTTGACTCAGATGGCCGGCGGCGCGCGGCCCGCGGGCGCCGCTGGGCCGCGCGCGGTAGGGGTTGAACCAGGCATGCAGCTCGATGCCGCGGGCATGGGCCTCGTCAACCCAGCGCGCCAGCGGGTCCCAGCCGGGATCCTGGCCCTGCACGCCGCTGAGCACCTCGCTCCAGGGCTCCAGCGCCGACGGGTAGATCGCATCGGCGCTGTTGCGCACCTGCAGGATCAGCGCATTCAGGCGCAGTGCCTGGGCCCGATCGAGCAGGGCCAGCATCTCGGCGATCTGCTGCTCGCGGCTGAGGCCGGCGCGGCTGGGCCAGTCGATATTGGCGACGGTCGCGACCCAGGCGGCGCGGAACTCGCGTGCCGGCGCCGGGGCGGCAGCGGCCAGCTCGGGGGCGGTGCGCAGGCGCGGGCCGGGGCCTGGACCTGGACCTGGACCTCGACTATGGGGCGCGGCGCAGCCCGCCAGGCCGATCGCAGCAAGGCCAGCCAGCCCTTGTAGCGCCTGGCGGCGGGTGGGGATGTTGCTCATGCTGATGGCTCCTGCCGGCCAAAGCCCTCGGGCACGCGCAACAGCGCCGTGGCCGCGAGCGAGGGCAAGGTGGCCAGCAACACCCAGAGGAAGAAGTGCAGATAGCCGAGCTGGGCCTGCAGCCAGCCACTCCACAGCCCAGGCAGCATCATGCCCAGGGCCATGAAGCCGGTGCACAGCGCGTAGTGCGCGGTCTTGTAGCGGTTCTCGCCCTTGTCGCCATCGCCCTCGGCAAACAGCATCATCGCGACCAGATAGGCGGTGAAGCCCAGGCCATAGCCGAACTGCTCGATGGCCAGCGCCGCGCTGATCAGCGCCAGCGATTCCGGCTGCATCTGCGCCAGCGCCACAAAGGCCAGATTGGGCAGATGCATGGCCAGCACCAGCGGCCAGAGCAGCCGGCGCAGGCCATGGCGCGAAATCAGCCAGCCGCCGAGCAGACCGCCCAGCATCAGCGCCACCAGGCCTACCGTGCCATAGGCCAGGCCCAGCGCCTGGGTGGACAGGCCGAGGCCGCCGGCGCTGCGCTCATCAAGCAGAAAGGGGCTGGCCAGCTTCAGCAGTTGGGCCTCGGGAAAGCGGTAGAGCAGCAAAAAGGCCAGCACCACGGCGATGCGCGGCTGGGCAAAGAAGCTGCGAAACACCTGCAGGCTTTCGCGGGCCACCGGAGCCAAGGCGGCGCCCTGCGGCTGATCGGCCACGGGCTTGGGCAGGCGCAGCTGGTGGTAGAGCGCGGCCAGCAGCAGCAGCGCGGCGGCGAGGCCGAAGACCTGGGCCCAGGCGCTCTGGAAGCTGCCGCTCTCGGCCTGCAGCCAACCGGCCAGAAAGACCAGGCCGCCCTGGGCGCCGATGTTCGCCAGCTTGTAGAACGTGGAGCGCACGCCCACGAAAGCCGCCTGCTGATGGCGCGGCAATGCCAGCAGATAGAAGCCGTCGGCGGCGATGTCGTGTGAGGCCGAGGCAAAGGCCATCAGCCAGAACAGGGCCAGCGTGGCCTGCACAAAACCGGGCTGCGGCAAGGCCAGCGCCAGGGCGGCCAGCGCCGCGCCCACCAGCCCCTGCATCGCCACAATCCAGCCCCGCTTGCGGCCCAGCAGCTCGATCAGCGGCGACCACAGCGGCTTGATCACCCAGGGCAGGTAAAGCCAGGAGGTGTAGAGCGCGATCTCGGTGTTGCCCAGGCCGAGGTTCTTGTACATCACCACCGACAAGCTCATCACCAGCACATAGGGCAGGCCTTGCACCAGATAGAGGCTGGGCACCCAGGCCCAGGGGCTTGATCGCACGGTCGTCATGGCGGCGCAGTGTCGCCGATTCCGCCGGGGCGGCGCGGCAAAGATATTTATCGGACGCGCTGTAAGGACTGGCGGCATCACCGCGACCGAAGGGCACATGCTGCGGCGCCGCTGCAGCCTGTTCAACCCCAACCGAAACAGGAGAACCCCATGAACGCATCCCTGAAGACCGGCCTGTCCGTCGCCGCCGCTGCTGCCGCTCTGTTCGCCACCGCCACCGTCAGCACCACGGTGCAGGCCGCCGACGCCGGCATGGTCAAGTGCTCGGGCATCAACAGCTGCAAGGGCACGTCCGAGTGCAAGACGGCCAAGAACGAGTGCAAGGGCCACAACAGCTGCAAGGGCCAGGGCTGGGTCAGCAAGGCCAGTGCTGGCGAATGCTCGAAGGCCGGCGGCACGGTGCTGAAGTAAGCCGCATACGCATCGCCTGTGAAGCGCACCGCGGCCTGGCCGCGGTGCTGATGGAGTCCCCATGCCAAACGTCCAGGGCTTTGGGCTCGGTCTGCGCACCGAGCACTATGCCGATTTCGAGGCAGGTCTGCCCGCCGGGCAGCGCCCCGACTGGCTCGAAATCATTTCCGAGAACTACCTGGTGCCCGGTGGCGCACCGCTGGCGCATCTGGAACGCATCCGGCGCGACTACCCGCTGGTGATGCATGGCGTGTCGATGTCGATAGGGTCCAGCGACCCGCTCAATCTGGACTATCTGCGCAGCCTGCGCCAGCTGGCCGATCGCATCGCGCCGGCCTGGTTGTCTGACCACCTCTGCTGGACCGGCGTCGACCACCGCAATCTTCACGATCTGCTGCCCATGCCTTACACCCGGGCAGCGCTCGATCATCTCTGCAGCCGCATCGAGCAGGTGCAGGAGTTGCTGGCGCGGCCGCTGGTGCTGGAGAACGTCTCCAGCTATGTGCGCTTTGTGGCAGACGAGATGAGTGAGGCCGAGTTCGTCGCGACGCTGCTTCGCCGCAGCGGCTGCCAGCTGCTGCTGGACGTCAACAACGTCTATGTCTCGGCGCGCAATCACGGCTTCGATGCCAAGGCCTATATCGACCAGATGCCGCCCGAGCAGGTGGTGCAGATCCATCTGGCCGGCCACGAAGACCTGGGCGAGCTGGTGATCGATACCCATGACCACCCGGTCTGCGATCCGGTCTGGCAGCTCTATCGCCACACGCTGGAGCGCCTGGGCCGGCCGGTGCCGACGATGATTGAGCGCGACGATCACATCCCGCCCTTGGCCGAGCTGCTGCAGGAGCTGGACCAGGCACGGCAGGTCTCGGTCGAGCTCTTTGCCGCCGAGGCCCAGCCATGCTGAACAGCGAGTTGCTCGCCCTGCAGCAGCGCCTGCAGGCTGCCGTGCTCAGTGATGAGGCGCCCGTGTTTTCCGGGCAGGCCGGCGTTGTTGGCGTGGCCGGCGAGCGCGGCCTGGCCGCCTACCGCCATGCCTACCGCGCCCGTTTGCTGGCCGCCTTGCGCGACAACTACGCGGTGCTGCACCAGGCACTCGGCGACGAGGCCTTTGATGCGATGGGCCTGGCCTATCTGGCCGCGCATCCTTCGGTCCATGCCTCGATACGCTGGTTTGGCGACCGGCTGCCCGAGTTTCTGGCGGGTGCCGGCGCCGCGCTGCTGCCGCATCCGGCCCTGCTCGATCTGGCCCGGATGGACTGGGCGTTGCGCGGCGCCTTTGATGCGCCCGACGACCAGCCCTTGCAGGCCGCCACGCTGGCAAGCTTGCCCCCCGAGCAGTGGGCCGCGCTGCGCCTGCGCCCGCGTGCCAGCGCCCAGCTGCTGGCGCTCCACTGGGCGATCGCGCCGGCCTGGCGGGCGCTGCTGCGCCAGACCGAGGGCGAGCCGGCCGGCGAGCTGGCGGCGCCCGAGCCGCTGCAGCAACTGCTGCTGGTCTGGCGCCGCGGGCTGCAGACGCAGTGGCGCATGGTCACCGGGCTGGAAGCTGCGCTATGGACGGCGGTGTTCGACGGCGCCAGCTTTGCCGCACTGTGTGCGCTGGCGGCCAGCGAAGCCGGTGAGCAAGAGGCGGCAGCGCGGGTGATCGGCCATCTGCAGCAATGGCTGGCCGAGGAAAGCCTGGCCGAGCAAAGCCAAGTCGCGCCGGACTGAATTTCCCCTGCGCGCCAGCAGGAAATGGCGCTTCAGCGCATGATGGGCGCCTTCTGCGACAACCCCGCCCGTGCACCATGTACCACCCACCGCGTTTCTCTCTTCGTCTTCGCCTGGTCGCCGCTGCGCTGGCCTTCATGAGCCTGGACGCCAGCGCCGCGCTGGCGGTTGGCGCCGCCGCGCCGACCTTCACCACCGAAGCCGCCACCGCCGGCGAGGCCAGCCGCTTTGATCTGGCCGAGAACCTGAAGAACGGGCCGGTGGTGCTGTACTTCTACCCCAAGGCCTTCACCAGCGGCTGCACCGTCGAGGCGCACCAGTTCGCCGAGGCCAGCGACAAGTTCAAGGCGCTGGGCGCCCGCGTCGTCGGCATCTCCAATGACGATATCGCCACGCTGAAGAAGTTCTCGGTCGAGGCCTGCCGCAACAAGTTCTCGGTCGCCGCTGATGCCGGCGCCAAGATCATCCGTTCCTACGATGCCAAGCTGGCCATGGTCGAGATGGCCGACCGCATCTCCTACCTGATCACGCCGGACGGCAAGATCGCCGCCGTTCACGCCAGCATGAATGCCGACGGCCATGTCGACGCCATGCTGAAGGCCGTGGAGCGCTGGAAGGCCGGCAAGAAGTGAGCCTGGGCCGGCGTGGCTGGCTGACGGCGGCGCTGGGCCTCAGCCTGGGCCTGACGGCTTGCCAGAGCACGGCACCGCCCGCAGCGCCGCAGCCCGTTGCCAGCGAAGCGCTATTGGCGCCGGCCGGTGGCCGCCTCTGGCGCGTTGATCCGGCCGCCTCGCGGCTGCGCATGCTGGCCTTTCGGGCCGGCACGGCCGCGCGCCTGGGGCACAACCATGTGCTGACCGCGCCCGAGTTCGAGGGCTGGCTGCAGCTGCCGGGGTCAGGTCTTGCCGGGGCCAGTTTTGCGCTGAGCTTCCCGCTTGCGCGGCTGCGGCTGGACGATCCGGCCGAACGGGCCCGCCTTGGCGAGGCCTTCGCCTCCACGCTGACGCCGGAGGATGTGGCCGCCACCCGCGCCAATATGTTGGGCCCGCGTCTGCTCGACGCCGCGCGGCACCCGCTGTTGCAGCTGCACTCGCTGCAGATCGTTGGCGAGGGCGAGCAGCTGGCGGCGCTGGTGCAGATCAGCTGGCATGGCCAGCAACATCAGCAGTGGCTGGCCATGCAGGCGCGGCAGAGCGGCAGCGAGCCCGCGGCGCCCTGGCAGGTGCGTGGCCAGCTGGTGCTGCTGCAGTCGGACTTCGGCATCACGCCCTTCAGCGTGCTTGGCGGCCTGCTGGCGATGCAGGATGCGGTGACGGTGGAATTCGAGATTCAGCTGAAGTCTGCGGACCGTCCTTTAGGAAGGTCTGCATAAGTCGGCGTGGGCCGTGGCAAGCACCAGCCAGGGCCTGCCAAGGCGCGAGCCGCAGCTCAGGCTGGTGGCCTGCACAAGGCTCGCAACACCGGCAGGGCGTGGCTGGTGCTTGCCCTGCGGGTTGAGAGAAGAAGGGCCCCCACGGGCGTTGCGCTGCTCGGCTGTCGGGCCACCAGCCCGACCTTCGCAGCGCGCCTACGTGGCCGCCCTTTTTCTCTCAACCACGACCCACGCCGACTTATGCAGACCTTCCTTAAGCCGCGCCTAATTCTTGCCGTCCATCATTGCCGTTCACGCTGCCACCGATGGAGTCAAGGCAATGAAAAACTGGTTCAAGCACAACCGCGGCTTTCTGCTGTTCCTGCTCTGCTTCGGCTTCTTCCGCACCGCGGTGGCGGACTGGAACCCGATTCCCTCCGGCTCGATGCGGCCCAATCTGCTCGAGGGCGATGTGGTCTTCGTCAATCGCCTGGCCTATGACTTCAAGCTGCCGCTGACCGACCACATCATCGCCCCGCTGGCCGATCCGCAGCGCGGCGATATCGTCACCTTCAGCTCGCCGCGCGACGGCACCAGGCTGATCAAGCGCCTGATCGCCGTACCCGGCGACACCGTCGAGATGCGCGATGGCCGCCTGCTCATCAATGGCGAATCGGCCCAGTACGACGATGTGCAGGAAAAGCCCGAGCCGCTGGAGCCCTTTGGCAGCGTCAAGGCCTTGCAGATGACCGAGAAGCTGGGCGCGCTTGAACACCGGATGCAGCGGCTTGAAGGCGTGCGCTCGATCAGCAGCTTCGAGCCCGTGGTGATCCCGCCCGGCCAGTACCTGATGTTGGGCGACAACCGCGACAACAGCGCCGATTCGCGCTACATCGGCCTGGTGCCGCGCCAGCTGCTGATCGGCCGCGCGGTGCGCATCCTGGCCTCGGCCGACATCAAGGGCGACTGGCTGCCGCGCCTGGGCCGCTTCGGCCAGAAGCTGCAGTGAGTCGCGTCATCGCATTGCTATAGTCGGCCGCCATAGCCTAGTAGGCAATGAGGGAGGCGCGATGATGAAGGCAAGCAGAAGAATCTGTTGTCTGCTCGGACTGGCGTGGGTCTGCTCCGTGCAGGCCCAAGGTGCGGAAGACATCGGCCGCGCTCAAGCGGCCGCTACGCAATGGCTGGCGCTCAGCGATGGCGGCCAGTACGCGGCCAGTTGGGATCAAGCTGCCGCCGTCTTTCAGCAGAGCATCAGCAAGGCCAAATGGGAAGAGGCGCTGAAGGCGGTTCGCAGTCCGCTGGGCGCGCTGAAGTCGCGCACGATGAAATCGGCGACCTGGACCAAGGCCCTGCCCGGCGCCAAGGGCGGGCCGTTTCTGGTGGTCCAGTACGACAGCGAGTTCGAGCACAAGGCCGGCGCCGTCGAGACGGTCACGCCGATGCGCGAGGCCGATGGCAGCTGGAAGGTCTCGGGCTATTTCATCAAGTGAGCGGCCGCTGTGCAGGTGTTCACGTTGAGTGATCAGCCGCCGAGCGCCGCTGACTTCAAGGCCTTGTACGACAGCACCGGCTGGGGTTCCCCCCATCGGAATCCGGACGACTACGCGCGTGCGCTGGCCGGCTCCTGGCGGGTGGTGGCCGCTTATGGCTCGGATGCTGCAGGCAAGCCCCGCCTTGTTGGCTTCGCGCGGCTGATCTCTGATGGCGTGCTGCACGCCTACGTGAATGAAATGATCGTCCACCCCGAGGCACAGGGGCAGGGCCTGGGTTCCCGGCTGCTCAAGGAGCTGCTGGCGATCTGCCAGTTGGCCGGCATCACCGACATCCAGCTCTTCAGCGCGCGCGGCAAGCGCGGCTTCTACGAACGCCATGGCTTCGTCGCACGGCCGGACGAGGGGCCGGGCATGCAGTACCTGCCGGGCGCCTGAAGCAGCGATGCTGAACGTGCTGTTCCTCTGCGGCCGCAATCAATGGCGCAGCCCCACGGCCGAGCAGCTGTTCAGCGAGCACCCGGGCGTTGACTGCCGTTCAGCCGGGCTGAGCCCCGATGCCGAGCAGGTGCTGGAGCCGGACCTGCTTGAATGGGCCGAATTGGTGTTTGTGATGGAGCGCGAGCATCGCCGCAAGCTGCAGTCGCGCTTTGCCGAGCTGCTGCGCGGCAAACGCGTCGTATGTCTGGACATTCCGGACAAATACCGTTTCATGGATCCAGCATTGGTCAAGCTGCTGCGCGCCAAGGTCACGCGGCACCTGCCTGCGGCTTGAGATCGGTTCGCCGACTTATGCAGATCTACCTCGGCGCCCTCAGCCGCCCCAGGTCTGCTGCCGGATCAGCGGGCTGACGCGGTAGCGTTCGCTGCGGTAGGCGGTGAACAGACCGTCGAGCAGCTCGGCCACCGGTGCGGCGCCGAGCAGGGCCAGCCATTCGAAGGGGCCGGCCGGGTAGTTGACGCCCAGCTTCATTGCCAGGTCGGCGCCTTGCGCATCGCAAACGCCTTGCCAGACCGCATCGGCGCCCTCATTGACCAGCATGGCCAATGTGCGCGCGACCACCAGGCCGGGCACATCGCGCAACACCAGCGGCTGCCAGCCGAGCAGCAGCAGCAGCTGGGCGGCGGCCTCGCGGTGCGCATGGCTGGTGTGCGGCGCAAAGGCCAGGGCCAGCGCGTCGGTGCGATCGGGGGCCACCGGCCAGTCGATCACGCCGAGTTCGGCATGGCGGCGTTCATGGGCCAGCTGCGCGGCGCTGTGGCCGCTGCTCAGATGCAGCTGCAGCTCGCCGAGCTGCAGGCCGCACCAGTCGGCCGATTCGCCACGGGTGAAACTCAGGCCCTTGTGCGTCAGCCAGTCGGCCAGGCGCTCCAGCAGCGCACCACGGCCGACCACGCTGAGCGCGGGCAAGGCTGCGGCCGAGGCGGCGGGCGCGGCAACCGGCAGCGGCGCTGCGGGCACGCCCTCGTAAAAGCCCTTGCCGGCCTTGCGGCCCAGGCGCCCGCCATCGACCAGCGCCTTTTGCACCAGCGAGGGCACATAGCGCTTGTCGCCAAAGTTGGCGTCGTAGACCGATTGGGTGACCAGGTAGTTGGTGTCGTGGCCAATCAGGTCCATCAGCTCGCAGGGGCCCATGCGAAAGCCGACACCGCGCAGCGCCCGGTCCAGCTGCGCCGGCGTGCCGGCCTGTTCCTGCAGCAGCGCCAGCGTCTCGGCGTAATAGGGGCGGGCGATGCGGTTGACGATGAAGCCCGGCGTGCTCTTGGCATGCACCGGCGTCTTGCCCCAGCGCTTGGCCAGTGCGTAGATCGACTCGGCGACACTGAGTTCGGTCTCGGCGCCGGAGACGACCTCGACCAGCTTCATCAGTGGCACCGGATTGAAGAAGTGCATGCCGACCAGGCGCGATGGCGTCGTCATGCCATTGGCCAGCGCGGTGATGCTGATCGACGAGGTGTTGGACGCGATGATGGCGTCGGGCGGCAGCAGCGCGTCGAGCTCGCGCAGCAGCGCCTGTTTGGGCTCCAGCTTCTCGATGATCACCTCGACGACCAGCGCGCACTCGGCCAGCTCGGCCGTGGCCAGGGCCGGGCTGATGCGCGCCATCACGGCGTCGCGCTCAGCCTGTTCCATGCGGCCCTTGGTCACCAGGCTGTCGAGCGCCTTGGCGGTTTGCGCGATGGCTGCTGCTGCGGCGCCTTCGCGCACATCGAGCAGGCGCACCGGGTGGCCGGCCTGCGCGGCGACCTGGGCAATGCCGGCGCCCATCACGCCGGCGCCGATCACGCCGATGCAGGCCTCGGCCGGCGCCGTGCTGGCCACGCGCCAGCGGCTGTGTTGTTCGGTAAAGCTCATGGCATGTCTCCGGGCCCTTAGGGGCCGCTCGTATTCAGGAATGCAGACCACAGAGTCACTGAGACACAGAGAAAACACAGAGGAAAAAACGGAGGGGGGAAACACGGAGGCCTTCTGTGTTTTCAACTCCGGCTGTTTCCTCTGTGTCTCCGTGTCTCTGTGGTCGGTTCTTTGATGGATGTCGGTTCTTTGATGGATCAGCCCCAGGCCGGCGGGCGCTTGTCGAGGAAGGCGGCAAAGCCCTCGCGGGCCTCGGCGCCGGTGCGCACGCGCGAGATGGTCTGTGCGGTCAGTTCGCGCACCTCGGCCGTCACCGGGCCGACTTCGAGCTGCGCAAACAGCTGCTTGATCTCGCCCTGGGCCTGCGGGCCATTGGCCAGCAGCTCGCTGATCCAGCGTTCGACGGCCGCATCCAGCTCGGCCGGCTCGACCACCTCATGCACCATGCCCATCGCCAATGCCTCGGCGGCGGCGATGCGGCTTGCCGTCAGCGCCAGCCGGCGCGCCTGGCGCGGGCCGACGGCATTGATCACATAGGGGCCGATGACGGCCGGCAGGATGCCGAAGCGGGCCTCGCTGACGGCGAACTTGGCATCGCTGCTGGCCACGGCGAGATCGCAGGCCACCGTCAGGCCGACGCCGCCGCCCAGCGCCAGGCCCTGCACACGGGCCAGCGTCGGCTTGGGGCAACTGGCCAGCTTGTGCAGCATCTCGGCGAACAGCCGCGCGTCGATGAGGTTGGCTTCCTGCGTCGCGGCGGCGGCGCGCTTCATCCACTGGATGTCGGCCCCGGCGCTGAAGGCCTTGCCGGCGCCGGCCAGCACGATCAGGCGCACATGCGGGTCGGCGACCAGCCGGTCCACCGCCTGGCTCAGTTCGGCGATCATCGCCTCGTTGAAGGCGTTGAACACCTCGGGGCGATTCATGGTCAGGTGGGCGACGCCGCGCGCATCCACCTCGATATGCAAGGTCTCCACGGTCTTGAAACTCCTGGTAATCGCAGGAGTATCGCCGCTGTCGCTCCTCGCCTGGCTGCCGCTCAGGGCTTGGGCGGCAGCAGGCTCACGAAGACCTGGCTGACCAGCTGTTCGCCGCCCATGTCCGGCCCGGCGTTGGCGACCACCAGGGCGCCGTCGCCGCTCTCGGGAAACAGGGCCACCAGGGCGAACCAGTTGCCGTCGGAGCCGCCGTGCAGCAGCACCGGTCCGGGTCGGCCGGCGACGCTGGCCTGCACCCCCCAGCCCAGCGCGGCGGGCGTCTTCTGGCTGGCCGGCAGCGCGCCGGCCCGCAGGCTTTGCAGGCGTTGGTAGCTGTCCTGGCTGAGCAGCCGGCCTTCGCCACGCGCGCCGGCCAGCTGGTCCAGACAGAAGCGCGCCCAGTCCTGCAGGCTCATGCTGACATTGCCGGCCGGCGCGAACATCAGCGGGTTGCTGTCCTCGGGGCGCAGCGCCGGCTTGCCTTTCAGATGGCCGCGCGGCTCGCCGGCGCCGGTCGTGCCGAAGGCCAGTGAGTCCATGCCCAGCGGCGCCATCAGCTGTTCGCGCATCAGCGTCTCCCAGTCCCGGCCGGTGTGGCGCTCGGCGATCACGGCAGCGAGGATGAAGCCGGTATTGCTATAGCTGATCTTGCTGCCCGGCGGGGCGATGGGCTTGTCGCGCAGCGCACGGCTGACGTAGGCCAGGCGCTGCGCCGGCAAGGCCCGCCGGTCGTGGGCAAAGCGCTCGAAGAACTTCAGGTCGCTGACGTTCTCGGGCAGGCCGGCGCGATGTGAGAGCAGCTCCAGCAGCGTCACCTTGCGGTAGGCGCTGTGCATGCCGGCCTTCAGCTCCGGCAGCAGCTCGGCCAGCGGCGTGTCCCAGGCGAGGCGGCCCTGGTCCACCAGGCGCGCGATCAGCGCCGCCGTGATGGGCTTGCCGTTGGAGCCGATCAGCCAGCGGTCGCCCAGCTGCACCGGGTCCTGGCCGTCATTGCGGCGCTGCCCGGCCACGGCCAGGCGGTTCAGCTGGCCAGCGCGGATTTCGGCGGCGGCGATGGCCGGCACGCGGCTGCCGTGCAGCGCCTGCTGCAGCTGGGCTTCGAGCGTGGTGTCACCAATGACGGGCGGCTCGGCCGCCGTGGCGCTGGCGTGCAGGAGCAGGCTCGTGCCGGCGATGGCGAGCAGCTGGCGGCAGAAGGCACGGCGCAGGGACGGGCGGCGGGTGGGGCGCAGGGACATGAACAGCTTCCATCGATCAGAGCAGGCCGGCGGCCCGCGATACCGATAGCCTTTGCAAGCCTCATGCCTGCACCTGGCCCCTGGCCTGACAAGGACTTGGCGCACTGTCCGGTGTCCGCGGACAGTCCGCGGACAGGCACTGGACACTCAAGGTGGCGGCGCGCGCAGCTCCTCATCGCCATGCGCGTTGCGCCGCCCGGTCGGCTGCCAGCCCTGGCTGCGGTAGAAGCCGGGCGCGCGCAGGCTGGGGTCGGCGGCGCCCCACAACCAGGCAGGCGGGCTGCCGGCGGCGCGCAGGCCGTCCAGCGCGGCCTGAAGCAGAGCGCGGCCGAGGCCCTGGCCTTGATGGCCGGCGCGCACGGCGAGCACCAGCACCTCGCCTGAACCCGGGTCGGCGCAGCAGAAACCGTGGACCACCGCGTCGCGCTCGACGACCCAGCTCAGTTGCTCGCCGCGCTCCAGCGCCTCGCGCTGGCTGTCCGGCGTGATGCCGAGGAGCGCCAGGCGCTCGGGCGCGATCGCGTTGTCCGGCGTCTGCGCGCGCACCTCGAAGGTGGCGGCGATGTCCTGCGCCTGTGTGACGCGCAGCCGGTAGGCCGGATTCATGGCAGCAGCGGCCTCATGAAGCTGCGCTCGTAGCTGACGATGCAGCGGGTCTGCTCGGCGTAGGCAAAGGCGGCCTGGCATTCGGCGTCCTGCAGCGAGTCGCGCCGGTACTGCTCGTAGGCGGCCAGGCTGTCGAACGAGAACAGCGCCAGCGCGATGTTGTTGGCGCCCTCCGACGGGAGGAAGTAGCCATGGTGCTGGCCGCCGAAGCGCTGCACCAGGGGAATCCAGAGCCGCGCGTAGTGCTCGAACTCGGCCAGCTGGTAGGGGTCGATCTGGTAGCGGATGGAGACGGTGATCATGCGTGTCTTTCAGTCCTTGGTGCGCTCGGCCAGCACCTGGCGGCTGATGCCACCCAGGCGGATGAAGCCGTCGGCCTCGCGCAGCGGCTCGCAGGCGGCCAGCAGGGCGGCTTCCCAGGCCTGCTGGGCGGCCTCATCGAGCCCGGCCATCGCGCGGTTCAGGCCGAAGCTGCGCACCCAAGCGATCAGGTCCTCGGCGTCGGCCGCTTCCATCACCGGCACCCATTGCTGCTCGAGCGCCAGCAGCTGCAGGCCGGCGGCGGCCAGGTCCTGCTCGATGCGCGATTGCTCGGCATAGGCAAAGGTGCCGGGCTGGGTCAGGTCCGGTAGCGGCAGTTCGCGCCAGGGCGCCAGCACGCGGCGTGGCAGCGTGAAGAAGCTGGCCTGCTCCGGCTCGACCCACAGCGCGGCGACGAAGCGCCCCCCCGGCTTGAGCACCCGGCGCACCTCGTGCAAGGCAGTGAGCGGCTGCTTGAAATACATCAGGCCCCAGCGCAGCAACACGGCATCGAAGTGGGCGTCGGCCAGGCCGTCGAGTCGCTCGGCATTGCCTTCTCGCAGCTGCAGCAGGCCGGCGGGTAGCCCCACGGCACTGGCGCGCTCCCGTGCCAGGCTCAGCATGCTGGCGTCCAGATCCTGGGCCAGCACCTGTCCTCCCGGGTGAACGCGCCAGGCCGCGGGAATGGCCGGCTCGCCGCGCCCGCAGGCCAGATCCAGCACCTGTTGTCCGGGCGCGAGTGCGGCAAGTTCCAGCATGCGCTGGCTCAGCGGCGTGCTGAGGCGGCGCTCGGCCTCGTCAAAGCGGCGCCAGATGGCTTCCAGGCTGGACGCGCTCATCGTTCGGCCTCGCTCAGCGCAGCCGGCAGTTGCGCGGCGATCTTGCCATCGCCATAGCGGCGCAGTACCTGTGAGATGACCACCTGGTAGCCGGCCAACCACTCGCCCTGGCGCGACTTGGCCTGCTGGTGGCGCGGGTGCTGAACCAACTGCTGCAAGGCCTGCAGCGAGTCCCAGTAGTACACGTTGGAGACCAGGCCGGTCTCGGCATTGGTCCAGCTCTCTTCGCCCAGATAGCCGGGGATGGCGCGCGCAAAGGCGGCGATGTCCTGGTCGATGCGGTGAAAGTCCTCGTCGAACTGGCCGCTGGCGAAGATGAAGGTCGAGCTGTACATGGGGCGTGGTACCGGATCACATCTGTTGAAGGGAGGGCAAGTATGCGGCACCGTCTTTGCCCTGCGGGAAGTGATGCGCGGCACCCCGCTCAAGCGCCGTCAGTGCCGCAGACTGCCATGGACAAGGGCCTGACAGCCCGTCCATGGCGCTTCAGGTACGCGCCTCAGATCGACAGGAAGGGCCCGCGTATCTCAAAGGTCATGCCACCGCTGCCGCTGCCCGTGGTGCCGCGCTGGGAGCTGAAATACAGCCGTGTGCCGTCGGGGCTGAAGGCGATGCCTGTCATCTCGCTCTGGTTGTGGCCTTCGAGTTTGACGATCGGTGCAACCTCGCCACTGGGGCGTATCACGCAGATCTGCATATCGCCACCGTCTTCGGCCACATAGACATCGCCCAGCTGGGAGACGATGACGTTGTCGACACCGGTGAGTACCGGATTGTTCGAGGTGTTGTCGTCGTAAAGAATGTCCAGGCGGTTGGCGGCGGTCTCATAGGCCCAGACGCGGTTGTCGCCCTTGGTCGTGAAGTAGACGACGCCGTTGTGGAACCAGCAGCCCTCACCGCCGTTGAAGCTCGAACTGCCGCTGACCTGCCTGCGCGTACGGGTGCCGGAACTGCTGGGGTTGGGCGTGGGGACGGTCAGCCATTGCAGGCTGTATGGCGCCGCGCTACCGACCCGCTTGGCCACTTCCAGCGTGCCGGCACTGAGGTCATTGGCCTTGGCCGGGCGGAAGCGGTAGAAGCGACCGTCGCTCTTGTCCTCGGTCAGATAGATGTAGCCGGTCCGGCTGTCAAAGGCCAGCGCCTCGTGGTCGAACCAACCCAGCGCATTGCGCACCACCGGCGCCTTGACGCCATAGGGATCGCATTCGATCACCCGGCCGCGGTCGACCTCTTCGCAGGACAGCCAGCTGCCCCAGGGTGTCATGCCGCCCACACAGTTGCGGTTGCTGCCGCTGCAGATCGAATAGGCGCTCAGGATGCCGCCGTTGGTGTCGAACTGAATGGCCGAGGCGCCGCCCTTGCCGCCATCGAGTTCGCAGTTCGAGATATAAATCCAGCCGCCGCCGCTGCGTGGCAGGCAGGCGCCGCCATCGGGCGTGCTGTGCCAGCTGTAGCCGGTGTTGCTCACCTTCTGGCCGCTGCGTGCGATCAGGCGCGAGCTGAATCCTGAGGGCAGACGCAGGCCATTGGCGTCGGGGGCCTGCAGAGGGCCGATCGCCAACAGCGAGCCGATGGCTTGCAGCGCACCGCCGCTGGACGGGTTGGCCGGCAGCGCCGGAAGTCCTTGAGCCCATGCGCTCGCCGGACCAATCGAGACCATGCCGGCCCCGATCAGACTGCGGCGCAGGAAATCACGGCGTTGCGCCACATCATCATGCGGCAGCGGGGTGCTCGTGCTCAGCAGCTTCATAGATCGATCTCCTCTCGTGGTGGAACCGGCACATGCCGGTCTGGCGATCTTGAAGGCGCTGGGCGATTTATTGATGTCAACACCATCACTTTTAGTACTAGCAACTAAACCATTGCTTTGCTTGCGGGCCAGTGGCGGCCGAGGTGTGCAGACCTGCCATGGCCAATGATCAGCTGCAGGAGGCTCAGTCCGGCTTGGACTCGGCGGCCCCGGCTTGCATCCGACCGCTGGCCGATTTCAGTTCGCCGCGCGCCTCCACCAGACTGCCGGCGCGGCCCAGGCCGAAGGCCGGCATATTGACGTAGACGTTCTCGTAGCGCCCGGGGCCGGCCAGATAGGTTTCGTGCCAGATGCCGACGCTGCCATCGCTACCCACCTTCTGATTGAAGGCCTGCCAGGCCGGCAGATGGGCGGCATTGCGCTGGTGCGCATAGCTCAGCAATTGCTCCATCGAGCGCCAGTACTGGACCAGGATGATGGTGCGCGAGAACCACATCTCGGCGTGCAGAAAGCCCAGCTCCGGCTGGCGGCTCAGCTCGCGGATCATCCGCGGCATGGCGCTGGCTGCGGGCCACCATTTGTCGACCCGCAGCGGCTTGTTGATGCGCATGCCGATCAGGAAGACGACGAAATCGCCATCAAGGCGGGCTGTCATGCGTTCGGTGTGGATCATGGGCGCGGGCAGAGCTAGGTGATGTGCGCAATGTAGCGGCTGGCGCAGGGGCAAGGCCGCGCAGACTCGTGTCGGCCCTGCACAATCGTGCGCATGGCAGAAACCCCGTTTTTACAGGCCTTGCGCCTGCCCGGTGTGGCGGCTGAGGCGGTGTTGCAGGTCGAATGCCAGTGGCTGCAGCCCTCGGCACCGCGGGCCGCGGCACCGCTGATCGTGTTTCTTCACGAAGGCCTGGGCAGCCTGGGCCAGTGGCGCGATTTCCCGCAGCAGCTGTGTGAGGCGCTGGGTTGCCGCGGCCTGGTTTATTCGCGTCCCGGCTATGGCCGCAGCACGGCGCTGCCCGGCGAGCGCGACTGGCCGGTCGACTATCTGCAGCGCCAGGCCCGCGAGCAGCTGCCGGCCTTGTTCGATGCGCTGGGCCTGCAGCAAGAGCGCCTGCTGCTGTTCGGGCACAGCGATGGCGCCAGCCTGGCGCTGCTGTTTGCAGCGGCCTTTCCCGATCGCGTCGCGGCAGTGGTGGCGATGGCGCCGCATCTCTTCGTCGAGCCGCTGACGCTGCAGGGCTTGCGCGAGGTGCGCCGTGCCTACGAGGCGCCGGGCAGCGAGTTGCGGGAGGCGTTGGCCCGTCGGCACGCCGATGCCGATCTGGCCTTCTACCGCTGGAACGAGGCCTGGCTGCGGCCGGATTTTGAACACTGGAATATCGAGGCCGAGGTGGCCGCGATCCGCTGCCCGGTGCTGGCGCTGCAGGGGGTGGATGACGAATACGGTACTTTGGCGCAGATCGAGACGATAGGGAAACTCTGCAGCCGTGCACGGGTGCTGGCGCTGGAACAATGCGGCCATTCACCACAGCGTGATCAGCCCGAGCGGGTGATCGCGCTGTGCCATGCATTTCTGGAGGATTGCGCTTGAAGATCTGCCCCGCGCCGAAGGCTGATGCGGCGGGCTGCCGGCCCGTGGAGTGCTTGTGAGCCTCGGCCCGTCGCGGCGCACGCTGATCAGCGCGGGAGTGCTTGGCGGCCTCTCGCTGTGCGCGCCGGCGCGGGCGGCCGAGCCGCAGCTGATCCGCCACAGCCTGATCGATCTCGGCCAGCCGCGCAGCTATCGTTTCTCCGTTCTCAAGCTGCTGCTGGACAAGACAATGCCGCGCCACGGCGCCTACCAGCTGCAGCACGTGGAATCGGGCACGCAAAGCCGGGCTTTGCTGCAGCTGCAGCAGGGCGAGCTGGACGTCTGGGCCAGCATGAGTTCGCAGGCGCGTGAAGCGGCAGCCATTCCCATTCGTGTCTGCCTGCGCCGGGGCCTCAACGGCATCCGCCTGCCGATCGGTCTGCATGCGCGCCGCCTGGAGCTGGACGCGGTGGCGGACCTGTCCACCGTGCGGCAGCTGCGTTTTGCCCAGGTCGAGAGCTGGCCGGACAGCCAGGTGCTGGAGCGCAATGGCTTCAAGCTGCAGCGCATCCAGCGGCTGGAATTGTTCGAGGACATGCTGCGCCTGGGCCGCTTCGATCTGTTCGCGCTGGCGGCCGACGAGGCGCACGGCATCGTCGAGCCGATGCGTGGCATCAAGGTGCTGGAGCAGTGGGCGCTGGCCTACCCCTCGGTGTACTACTTTTTCGTCAACAGCAAGCGCCCCGAACTGGCCGAGCGCCTGCGTGAGGGCTGGGACCTGGCCCTGTCCGACGGCAGCTTTTTTGCGCTGTTCGAGCAATGGGCCGGGCCCGAGGTGGCCCGGGCACGGCTGGCGCAGCGCCGCTGGCTGGCCTTGAACAACCCCGATCTGCCGCTGGACAGCCTGCCGCTGCAGGACAAACGGCTCTGGCATCCGCTGGTGCGCGAGCGGCTCTACCGCGCTGGCAAGGCTTGAGTCAGCATGAGCCGCGCTGCTGCCTCGTTGCCGCGCCGGCGCCTGCTGACCGCCGCGCTGGCCTGGCCGGCACTGCGCTGCGGCGCCCAGCCCATGCTGGAGATCCGCCACGGCATCGACCTGCGCCCGGGCGCGCCGGCGATCTTTCGCTACGAGCTGGAAGTCCTGCGTCTGTTGCTCGACAAGACCGCGGCGGAGTTCGGCCCTTACCGCTTGATGGAGCAGCCGCCGATGAGCCAGGCGCGCTCGTTCCGGCAGCTGGCCACCGGCGATCTGGATCTCGCCGTCGCGCTGACCTCGCGCGAGCACGAGGCGCTGGCCGAGCCGCTGCGCGTTTGCCTGCATCGCGGTCTGCTCGGCGTGCGGCTGCCCATCGCGCTGAAACGGCGCAGCGCTGAGCTGTCGGCCCTGCCGGATCTGGCGGCACTGCGCCGCGAGCGCATCGCCCAGGTCAGTGGCTGGCCCGATTTGGCGGTGCTGCAGGCCAATGGCCTGCAGGTGCAAAGCCTGCCGCGGCTGGAGCTCTTCCCCGAAGCCTTGCGCCGCGGTCGCGCCGACCTGTTTGCCCTGGGCGTGACCGAGGCGCAGGCCATCGTCGAGCCGCTGCCCGACTGCCGCGTGCTCGACGACTGGTTGATCGCCTATCCGGCGGCCTCGCACTTCTTCGTCGGCCGGCATCGGCCCGAGCTGCTTGGCCGCCTGCATGCCGGCTGGGAGCTGGTGCTGGCCGACGGCAGCTTTGCCGCGCTGTTCGAACGCGTGCTGGGCCCGGCGGTGGCCCGCGCCCGCCTGGCCGAACGCCGCTGGATCGTGCTGGCCAACCCGGACTTGCCGGCGCAGACGCCGCTGCATGAGGCCAGGCTCTGGCATCCGCTGCTCAAGGGGCGTTTGCTGCCTGTGGCAGCGCCCTGAACGCCGGCCACGCGGATCGCAGTCAGGCGGTCAGCGTGGCTTCAGCCGCATGCTCAGGCCCACCGGCGTCATCGTGAAGGCCAGCAGCTCGGCGGCGGCTTGGCCGTCGGGGGTGTCGACGCTGCCGATGCGGAAGTGGCGCAGCAGCGTGGCCATGGCCAGCTTCATTTCCAGCAGGGCCAGATAGCGGCCGGGGCAGATGCGCGGGCCGGCGCCGAAGGGCATGGCGATGCGCTTGGCGGCGCTGGCTTGCAGCCCAGGCGCGGCGGACTCGCCGCTGTCGCCGCCCGCGCTGAGCCAGCGCTCGGGCAGGAAGCGGCTGGCGTCCTTGAGGTGCTGCTCGCTGACGCTGTCGCTGCGCATCAGGCTGATGACGATCTGGCCGGCACGCACCTGCACATCGCCGATCTGGGTGTCGCGCAGCGCCTGCAGCGGGATCTGCGGCGCCACCGGCTTGAGCCGCATGGACTCGTGGATGCAGGCTTCCAGGTAGTCGAGCCGACCCAGCTGTTCCAGCGTTGGCGCTTCGCTGCCAGTCAGCTCGGTGGCCAGTTCCTGTTCCAGCCGGGCCAGGCATTCGGGATGCTGCCAGAGCAGCTCGATCAGCCAGGCCAGGCTGTTGGCCGTGGTGTCCTCGCCGGCCAGCAGCATGGTCAGCACATTGCCGGCCACATCGCCGTCCTGGATGCCGCTGCCGGGCTCGTCGGCGGCCTTGATCATCGCCTCCAACAGATTGGCGGGCTGTTCGCGCCGGGCCGGATCGGCGGCCATGCGGGCGCGGGCGGCGGCGATGAAACCGTCCACCGCGGCCAGCACCGCGGGGATGCTTTGCTTGAGCTCGCGGTCGGCCTGGCTGGGCCACCAGCGCCAGGTGGGCAGCGGGGTCAGGATGCGGCGGAACAGCGCGGGGAAGATCTTGTCGAGGTGCTGCTGGATGATGTCCTCGTCGGACTCCAGCGTGTTGACCTCGGCGCCAAAGGCCAGGCCGGCGATGGTGTCCACCGTGTAGCGCATCAGCTCCGGCTGCAGCTGGATGGCTTCGCCGCGCTCGGCCATGCCCTGCCAGCGGCGGCGCAGCCGCTCGGCCACCTTCAGCATCGAGGGAAAGTAGTGGCGCACATGGGCCGGGTCGAAGCTGGCCATGACCATGCGGCGCTGGCGTGCCCAGGCCTCGCCGTTGGCGCCGAAGACGCCGACCGGCAGGCCCATCTCGGTCCAGATCATGCCCAGCCGTTCGGTGCGGCGAAAGCCATCGGGGCGGTCGCGCAGCACCTGGGCCACCAGCTTGTGCTCGCCCACCACCATCAGCCTGAAGCGCCCCAGGCGCAGCCGGTACAGCGGCCCGTACTGCCGTGCCCAGGCTTCCATCTGCTGGTGCAGCCGCGGCCGGTCCAGCGACAGCAGATGGCCGACGATGGGCAGCGCCGGCGGGCTGGGCAGGTCTTCATAGCGACGCAAGGCGGTGGCGCCGGGCTCGGTGCTGATTGTGTTCATCTGGCTCCCCGTGGTCTGCGGCGATGGTAGCCGGCCGGGCGGGGCGCGCTGTGCACAATGTCCGCCGCGCTTGTCCGGACAGCCTGTCCGGCCACTGTCCGCGGACACATTTGCCGCCGGGCTAGAAGCGCTAAGTCATTGATCGACAAGGAAAACGACCGGCTGCCGTGGCTGGCACGAGGCTTGCGATCTTCAGGCCGTCGCCCGCTGTCCGGGCTCAGCCAAGCCACCTCTTCCATGATCCGAGATACCTCTGCCCAAGACCAGGTTCTGACCCCACAGCGCGGCGGGCGTCGTCGTCTGGCCCTGTGGGCCGGTGCGGCGGCTGCCGTCGGCCTGGCCGCCTGGGGCGTGCCCAAGCTGGCCGCCAGCCTGTCCATCGGCCAGTCGA
This sequence comes from Roseateles aquae, assembly GCF_032337115.1. NCBI lineage: Bacteria > Pseudomonadati > Pseudomonadota > Betaproteobacteria > Burkholderiales > Sphaerotilaceae > Roseateles > Roseateles aquae. The sequence continues at coordinate 80,540 of NZ_JAVXZY010000011.1, read as the reverse complement.
TCAGCGCTTCGCGACTGAACGTCGCCGCGGCCGAAGTCGGCCCGCTGGTGCGCGATGTGGCCGGCGAGGGCAAGGTGGTGGCCGCCGTCAGCCCGACGCTGTATGCCGGCAATGCCGGCACGGTGACGCTGGCGGTGCAGGCCGGCGACCAGGTCAAGAAGGGTCAGGTCTTGCTCAAGCTGGTCAGCCCGGAGCTGGTCGCGCGGCTGGCCCAGGAGCGTTCCAACGCCGACGCGCTGAAGAGCGAGGCCCTGCGCGCCGAGGCCGATATCCGCCAGCAGCGCGCCCAGGCGCAGAGCAATCTCGATACCGCGCTGATCAACCACACGACGGCCAAGAACGATCTGGCCCGCCAGCAGCAGGCCTTCGCGGCCGGCGCCACCGCGGCCATGCAGGTCGAGCAGGCCCGTGATGGCGTGGCCCGCGCCGAGGTCGCGCTGAAGCAGGCCCGCGATCTGCTGAACCTGAAGGACGATGCCTCCAAGTTCGAGCTGGCCGCCAAGCGCCAGGCCTTTGAGCGCCAGCAGCTGCAGGTGCGCGATCTGGAGCGCCAGCTCGACGAGCTGAACCTGCGCTCGCCGGTCGATGGCCAGGTCGGCCAGCTCTTCGTCACCGACCGCATGAGCGTGGCCAAGGATGCCAAGCTGCTGTCGGTCGTGGACTTGAGCGCACTGGAAGTGCAGATGCAAGTGGCCGAGAGCTTCGCCCGCGAGCTGCAGCCCGGCATGCCCGGCAAGATCAGCGGCAATGGCCAGCAGTGGAAGGGCGTGGTCAGCTCGATCTCGCCCGAGGTCGTCAATAACGAGGTGGCGGCGCGGCTGCGCTTCGAAGGCAAGCTGCCCGAGCAGCTGCGCCAGAACCAGCGCCTCTCGGTCAGCGTGCTGCTGGACCAGCGTGATCGCGTGCTGACGCTGCCGCGCGGCAGCTTCATCGAAGAGGGCGGCGGCCGCTGGGCCTATGTGTTGCAGGACGGCGTGGCCAGCAAGCGCGCCATCCGCCTGGGCGTGCAAAGCCTGTCCAAGGTCGAGGTGCTTGAAGGCCTGAAGGCCGGCGAGCGCGTCGTCATCTCGGGCGCCGACAGTTTCCATGGCGCCGAGCGCGTCGCGATTTCGAATTGAACCCAGAGGAGAGAAACCATGCTGAAGATGCAATCGCTGTCCAAGGTCTACCGCACCGAGATGGTCGAGACCTATGCCCTGCGCAATTTCAATCTCGAGGTCAAGCAGGGCGAGTTTGTCGCCGTCACCGGCCCCTCCGGTTCGGGCAAGACCACCTTTCTGACCATCGCCGGCCTGCTCGAGGCCTTCAGCGGTGGCCGCTATGAGCTCGATGGCGTTGATGTCAGCGGCATGAACGACGACGCCCGCTCCAAGATCCGCAACCAGAAGATCGGCTTCATCTTCCAGGCCTTCAATCTGATCCCCGATCTGAACGTGCTGGACAACATCGAGGTGCCGCTGCGCTATCGCGGCATGGGCGCGGCCGAGCGTCGCCAGCATGCCGCCGATGCGCTGGCGCGTGTCGGCCTGTCGGCCCGGGCCAAGCACTATCCGGCCGAGCTGTCGGGCGGCCAGCAGCAGCGTGTGGCGATTGCCCGCGCGTTGGCCGGTGAACCCAAGCTGTTGCTGGCCGATGAGCCGACCGGCAATCTGGACAGCAGCATGGCGCGCAGCGTGATGGACCTGCTGGAAGAGCTGCATCGCGAAGGCGCCACCATCGTCATGGTCACCCACGACCCGCAGCTGGCCGCCCGCGCTCAGCGCAACGTCCATGTGATCGACGGCCAGGTGGTCGACATCGCCGCCGAGCTGCATCTGGACCCGGCCCTGCTGAAGGGCCATGTGGCCGCGGTGAGCTGATGATGAAAGGCGTTTGTTTTCCCCGGCGCGTCAGCTGGGTGCTGGCGGCGGTGCTGACGCTCAGTGTCAGCGCCCGCGCCGAAGACCTCTTGCAGGTCTATGCCCAGGCGCGCGCCAGCGATCCAGTGCTGGCCGGCGCCGCCGCCCAGCGCGGCCAGCAGCAGGAACTCTCCACCCAGGCCCGTGCGGCCTTGCTGCCGCAGTGGTCGCTGGACTACAGCGACAGCCGTGCCCAGCAGGACGGCGGCCGCACGCAAGACCTGAACAGCCGCGTCAGCCAGGTGCTGATCGATCTGGGCAAGCTGCGCAGCTGGGACGCTGCCGAGGCCCAGCTTTCGGCCCAGGACGCCCGCGTGCGCGCCGCCGAGCAGCAGCTCTGCGCTCGCGTGGCCAGCGTCTATTTCGGCGTGCTCTCGGCCGAGGCCAGCCTGGCCACGGCAATCGCCAATGAAGACGCTTTTGCCCAGCAGGTGGCACAGGCGCAGAGCCGCTTCGAGGCCGGCTTGTCGGCCCAGCTGGATGTCGACCAGGCGCGGGCCTACCGCGAGCTGGCCCGCGGCGGCACGCTGCAGGCCCGCGAGGCGCTGGCCGATGCCCGCGAGGCCCTGGCCCAGCTGACCGGCCAGATGCCCGGCAAGCTCAAGCCGCTGACGGCGCTGCTGCAGGCTCAGCCGCCGGCGCCGCAGGACGCGCAGGCCTGGGTGGAGCAGGCGCTGCAAGGCAACCCGACACTGCAGGCCTATGCGCTGCAGCTGCGCGCCAGCGAGCAGCGCATTGCTGCCGCCGGTGCTGCCCATCTGCCCACGCTGAGCCTGGGCCTGGACAGCGAACGGCGCAGCGGCAGTGCCGTGGCGCCGGCCGACGCCGGCCGCATGGTCAGCACCGTGGCGCTGCGCCTGAACATTCCGCTGTTCGCCGGCGGCGCCACCGAGTCGCAGAAGCGCCAGGCGGTTTACCAGCGCGATGCAGCGCGTGAGGACATGGAAGTCAGCCGCCGCGCTCTGGTGCGCGAGACGCAGGCCCAGTACCAGGCGGTGCAGACCAGTCTGCTGCAGATCGCCAGCGGGCAGGCGGCCGTCAAGGCGGCCGACCAGATGCTGGCCGCCACGCGCGCCGGCCAGACCCTGGGCACCCGCAGCATGACCGATCTGCTGCTGGCGATTCAAACCCAGTCCAACGCGCAGAACGCGCTGCAGCAGGCGCGGCACCGCTATGTGCTGGCCACACTGCTCTTGCAACAGGCGGCCGGGCGGCTCGGTGAAGCCGAGCTGGCCCAGGTCAATCAATTGCTGATGGAGAACACCTGATGCTTGGCTATTACTTCGAACTCGCGCTGCGCAGCTTCCGCCGCAGCCCCGGCCTGACGGCGCTGATGCTGCTGACGCTGGCCATGGGCGTGGCCGCCTGCATGACGACGCTGACGGTCTTTCACGTGCTCAGCGCCGATCCGGTGCCGGGCAAGAGCGACAAGCTGTTCTACGTGCAGCTGGACTCGCAGCCGCTGCGCGGCTTCAAGCCCGGCGACGAGCCGGCCGACCAGCTGACCCGCTTTGACGCCGAGGCGCTGCTGCGCGATGCCAAGGGCGTGCACCAGGCGGTGATGACGGCCGGCAACGTGGCCATCACGCCGGAGGGCCAGGGCAAGGCCTCCTTCTTCAGCCAGGGCCGCTTCACCAGCGCCGATTTCTTCGCCATGTTCGACACGCCCTTCCAGTACGGCAGCGGCTGGAGCAAGACCGAGGACGAGGCCAAGGACCGCGTCGCCGTGATCACCCGCTCCTTGAACGATGAGCTGTTCGGCGGCGCCAACAGCGTGGGCAAGAACATCCGCCTGCGCGGCAAGGATTTCCGCATCGTCGGCGTGCTCGACCACTGGCAGCCGGTGCCGCATTTCTATGACCTGACGATAGGCAGCTTCGGCGAGCTGGAAAAGGTCTTCATTCCCTTCTCGACCTCGCAGGAGCTGCGCTTTGGCGCCATGGGCAGCATGTGGTGCTGGGGCAATGTCACGGGCGACCCGCGTGGCGTCAATGCGCCCTGCGGCTGGCTGCAGTACTGGGTGCAGCTGGACACGCCGGCGCAGGTGAGCGCCTATCACGACTACCTGATGAACTACTCGGACCGTCAACGCGAGGCCGGCCGCTTCGAGCGGCCCAGCCGCGCGGTGCTCAGCGATGTGATGAGCTGGTTGCGCAAGAAACAGGTCGTGCCTGACGACATCAGCCTGCAGCTCTGGCTGGCCTTCGGCTTCCTGGCCGTCTGCCTGACCAATACCGTCGGCCTCTTGCTGGCCAAATGCCTGCGCCGCTCCGGCGATATCGGCGTGCGCCGGGCGCTGGGCGCCTCGCGGCGAGAGATCTTCAAGCAGTTCCTGGTCGAGGCGGGCAGCCTGGGCCTGGTTGGCGGCCTGCTGGGCCTGGGCCTGACCTTGCTGGGCCTCTGGGGCGTGCGTCATGGCGGCAGCCAGTACGCCCGGCTGATCGAGCTGGATCTGCCGATGCTGGCCACCACCCTCGGACTGGCCCTTCTGGCCAGCCTGATCGCCGGCCTCTTGCCTGCCTGGCGCGCCTGCCAGGTGATGCCGGCCATCCAGTTGAAGACCCAGTGAGCGACTAGAAAGCGACACCACCATGGACCTGATGCCCATCCTCGCGACGCTCAAGCGTCACAAGACCGCCGCCGGCCTGATCGTGCTGCAGGTGGCGCTGACCTGCGCCATCGTCAGCAACGCGCTGTTCATGATCTTCCAGCGCCTGGAGCGCATCAATGCGCCCAGCGGCCTGGCCGAGCAGGAGATCATCAGCCTGCGCATCTCCAGCCTGACGCCCAACCCCAACTTCGTGGCCCTGACCCGGGCCGATCTGCAGGCGCTGGAGAAGGTCGAGGGCGTCAAGGCGCGCACGATGATCAGCACCGTGCCCTTCGGTGACTCCCACCAAATGACCAGCGCCAAGCTGACCGCCGACGAGAACGAAATCGGCATCAACGTATCAACTTACCGCGGTAGCGAGGGCTGGCTGCAGACGCTGGGGCTCAAGCTGATCGCCGGCCGTGACTTCACGGCCGATGAATATCGCGACGAGAGTGTGGATGGCGAAGACGACGGCAATCCGGTCAAGGCCATCGTCATCAACAAGGCCCTGGCCGACCGCCTGTTCAACGGTGATGCCTTGGGCAAGTCCATCTACACCGATGGCGATGTGCCCAAGCGTGTGGTCGGCGTGCTGGAGCAGCTGATTTCCGCCCAGCCCACCGGTGATGGGGAGCAAGGCCGTTACGCGGTGTTCAGTCCGGAGCGGCCCAGCTATCGCAGCGGCAACTTCCTGCTGCGCACCAGCCCGGAAGCGCGCGATCGCGTGATGAAGGCGGCCATCGCGGCGCTGGCCCAGAACGATCCGCTGCGCATCGTCCGCGAGAAGAACAAGCTCTCGGACATGCGCGAGGCCTATTACCGGCAGGACAGCTTCATGGTCTGGCTCCTGATCAGCGTCTGCATCGCGCTGCTGATCGTCACCGCCTTCGGCATCGTCGGCCTGGCCAGCTTCTGGGTGCAGCAGCGCACCAAGATGATTGGCACCCGCCGCGCGCTCGGCGCCACCCGCGGCCAGATCCTGCGCTACTTCCAGGCCGAGAACTTCCTGCTCTCGACCATGGGCATCGTGCTCGGCGTCGCGGCGGCCTTTGGCATCAGCCTGATGCTGATGAAGTTCTACGAGATGCCGCGGCTGCCGCTCGTCTATGTGCCGGTCAGCGCGCTGGCGCTGTGGGCGCTGGGCCAGCTGGCCGTCTGGTCGCCGGCCCGTCGCGCCGCGGCGCTGCCGCCGGTGGCGGCGCTGCGAGGCGCTTGAGACCATGTTCGGCTACTACCTGGAGCTGGCGCTGCGCAGCTTCCGCAGCAACAAGGCCGTCACCGCGCTGATGGTGCTGGCCATCGGCCTGGGCATAGGCGCCAGCATGACGACGCTGACCGTCTACCACGTGCTCTCGGCCGATCCGCTGCCGGGCCGCGGCGAGCGTGTCTTCAATGTGCAGCTTGATGTCGGCCCGCTGGCCAGCCAGCGCGCCGGCGGCGAGCCCGAACAGCAGCTGACCCGCTTTGACGCCGAAGCGCTGCTGCGTGAAGGCCGCGCCCGTCATCAGGCGATGATGGCCGGCGGCGGCATCGTCGCCGAGATCGACGGGCCCGCTGCGCAAAAGCCGCGCCGGGTCGACGCGCGCTACAGCTCGGCCGACTTCTTCGCGATGTTCGGCGCGCCCTTCGCCCAGGGCCGCGGCTGGACGGCCGAAGACGACGCCCAGCATGCCCGCGTCGCCGTGATCAGCAGCCAGCTGGCCGAGCAGCTCTATGGCAGCGCCAATCCGCTGGGCCGCAGCCTGCGCCTGCAGGACAGCGAGTTCCGCGTCATCGGCGTGCTCGGTGCCTGGCGCCCGGTGCCGCATTTCTACGATGTGTTTTTCGGCGAGTATGTCGAGCCCGAGGATGTCTATCTGCCGCTGTCCACCGCGCACGAGCTGGTGCTGCCGCGCAGCGGCTCGATGAACTGCTGGGCGCGTGACCGGCTGAACGATCCGCGTGCGCTGAACGCCGCCTGCAGCTGGATCCAGTACTGGGTCGAGCTGGACAGCGCGGCCGAGGCGCCGGCCTTTCTGGCCTACCTGAATGAATACTCGGCCCGCCAGCAGGCGGCCGGCCGCTTCGAACGGGCGCCGAATGCGCGGCTGCGCAATGTGCAGGACTGGCTGCGCTACAAGCAGGTGCTGCCCGGCGATGTGCGGCTGCAGCTGTGGCTGGCGCTGGGCTTCTTGCTGGTCTGCCTGCTCAACACCGTGGGCCTGCTGCTGTCGCGCTGCCTGCGGGCGGCGCCGCAGATCGGCCTGCGCCGCGCGCTGGGGGCCAGCCGCGCGGCCATCTTCAGCCAGTTCCTGGTCGAGGCCGGCCTGCTCGGCCTGTTTGGTGGCCTGCTCGGCCTGGCGCTGGCCTGGCTGGGCCTGATGGGCGTGCGCCAGAGCCCGAGCGACTATGCCCGGCTGGCCGCGCTCGACCTGCCCATGCTGCTGGCCACGCTGGCCGTGGCCGTGATTGCCAGCCTGCTGGCTGGCGTGCTGCCGGCTTGGCGCGCCGCTGGCGTGCCGCCCGCCCTCCATCTGAAAGCGCAGTGATGATTCGCCTGCCCTCATCCCTGCAGGTGCTGCTGCATCTGCGCCCCATCTTCAGCAGTCTCCTGCGCCACAAGACGGCGGCCGGCCTGATCGTGCTCGAGGTGGCGCTCAGCTGCGCCATCATCAGCAATGCGGTGTTCCTGATCGGCCAGCGTCTGGCTGCCATGCAGATTCCCAGCGGCCTGCAGGAAGCCGGCCTGCTGGTGCTGCGCTACAGCAGCTATGCCAAGGGCCAGGATCTCGATGCCATCAGCACGCAAGACCTGGCCCTGCTGCGCGCGCTGCCCGGCGTGCAGAGCGCGGCCCTGGTCAACCAGCTGCCCTTTGGCAACCATTCCAGCAGTGGCGGCGTGTCGGTGCGCGCCGATGACGCCAGCGGCGGCTTCAATGTCGGTTGGTACAACGTGGGCGAAGGCTGGCTGCAGAGCATGGGCGTGCGCCTGATCGAGGGGCGCGACTTCAGGCCCGACGAATACCGCACGATCGCCCAGGTGCGGGCCGACGAAGGCCAGAAGGTCCGCGTGGCGTTGATCAACAAGGCGCTGGCCCAGCAGCTGTTCCCGGGCGAGTCGGCGCTGGGGCGCGAGATCTATCCGGGCGGGCCGGAGCCGGTGCAGGTGATCGGCATCGTCGATGAGCTGATCCGCGCCCGCCCCAGCGATCTGCGCAGCCAGGGGCCGGGCAGCCTGATCGTGCCGCTGCGCACCGATTTCTCCACCGGCCTCTACCTGCTGCGTGTCGACCCCGCGCAGCAGGACACGCTGCTCAAGGCCGCCACCGCGCGGCTCGACGCCGAGGGCGGCCGCCGCCTGCTGGCCAGCGCCCGGCCCTTTGCCGAGCAGCGCGAGGCCTATTTCCGGCAGGACCGCTATATGGCCGCGCTGCTCGGCCTGGTCTGCCTGCTGCTGCTGGTGGTCACGGCGCTGGGCATCGTCGGCCTGGCCAGCTTCTGGGTGCGTCAGCGCCAGCGGATGATAGGCACGCGCCGTGCGCTGGGCGCCACGCGGCGGCAGATCCTGCACTACTTCCAGCTGGAGAATCTGCTGCTCACCGGCACCGGCCTGTTGCTGGGCACGCTGGGCGCCTTCGGCATCAATCTGTTGCTGATGCTCAGCTACGAGGTGCCGCGGCTGCCGCTGGCCTATCTGCCGGTCGGCGCCGGCACGCTGCTGCTGCTCGGCCAGCTGGCGGTGCTCGGCCCGGCCCGCCGCGCCGCCGAGCTGCCGCCGGTGGCGGCGCTGCGTGCCTGAGCGCCGGCCGCAACACACTGGTCGCCGGGGGCTGCCAGCGGCTATGCTCGCGCCCCAATGAGAACCGTTCTGATCATTGACGACAACCCGGGCGTCGGCGAGGCCTTGTCGCTGCTGCTGTCGCTGCACGACATCACGCCGCTCTACGCCGCCAGCCCCGAGCAGGGCCTGGCCCTGCTGGCGCGCGAGCAGGTCGACCTGGTCATCCAGGACATGAATTTCAGCGCCGACACCACCTCGGGCGAGGAGGGGGCCGCGCTGTTCCAGCGCATCCGCCGCGCCTACCCGGATCTGCCGCTCATCCTGCTCACCGCCTGGACCCAGCTGGAGCGTGCGGTGGCCCTGGTCAAGGCCGGCGCGGCCGACTATCTGGCCAAGCCCTGGGACGATGCCAAGCTGGTGGCCAGCATCGAGAACCTGCTGGAGCTGAGCGAATCCAGCCGCGAGCTGAGCCGCCACCGCCAGGCCCGGCGCCAGCGCCTGGCCGCGCTGCGCCAGCGCTTCAAGCTCGGCGATATGGTGCTGGCCTCGGAGGCCATGATCGCGACGATGGAGATGGCCGGCCAGGTGGCGCGCGCCGATCTGCCGGTGCTGATCACCGGGCCCAATGGCTGCGGCAAGGAGCGGGTGGCGGCCATGCTGCATGCCAACTCGCGGGTGGCCGAGGGGCCTTTTGTCGCGCTGAACTGCGGCGCGCTGCCGGCCGATCTGATCGAGGCCGAACTCTTCGGTGCCGACAGCGGCGCCTACACCAGCGCCGTCAAGGCCCGCGAGGGCCGTTTCGAGGCGGCCGATGGCGGCACGCTCTTCCTCGACGAAATCGGCAATCTGCCGCTGGCTGGCCAGGTCAAGCTCCTGCGCGTGCTCGAGACCGGCCAGTTCGAGCGCCTGGGCTCCAGCCGCACGCGCACGAGCAAGGTGCGGGTGCTCAGCGCTACCAATGCCGATCTGCGTGCCATGGTCGCCGCCGGCAGCTTCCGCGAAGACCTGTTCTACCGGCTCAATGTGATCGAGCTGCGCGTGCCGCCGCTGGCCGAGCGCCGCGACGATGTGCTGCCGCTGGCCGAGCATTTCCTCGGGCCCGAAGCCGGCCGGCTCAGCGAGGCCGCCCGCGAGGCGCTGCTGGCGCATAGCTGGCCGGGCAATGTGCGCGAGCTCAAGAACGTGCTGGCCCGTGCCGCGCTGCTGGCCGGCGAGGGCGGCCCCATCCATGTGCAGCACCTGGGCCTGGAAGCCGCGCTGGCCGGCACCGCCTCGCGCAATATCGACGAGCCCAGCCGCGACACCGTGCTGGCTGCGCTGGACGCCGCCGGCGGCGTCGTCAGCCGCGCGGCGCAGCAGTTAGGTCTGTCGCGCCAGGCGCTGTACCGGCGCATGGAGCGTTACGGGCTGGCCAAGGAATGAATGTGGAGCCCCTCGTCCAAGGCTCGCCTTGGCCGGCCCCCCGAGGGGGCGGCGATGCTTGCCGGTGCGGCCGGCAAGCATCGCCAAATCGGGCCGGCTTGGGGCGGCCCGGCGCTCGGCCCGAATGACTGAGGTGCAACGATGAAGTCACGCCACGCCCTGGTGCTGCCGCTGCACGGCCGCCTGGTGCTGCTGTTCCTGGCCGCCGCGCTGCTGGCCTGGGGCGTGCATGCGCTGCTGGTGCTGTGGCCGCTGCCGCAGGTGCTGGACGCGGCGCGCCAGGGCTGGGGCTGGGAGCTGCAGGCGCCCGAGCCCTGGAGCGCGGTGGCCCTGGCCTGGAGCCTGGCACTGCTCCTGCCGCTCTACATCTGGCTGGCCAGCACCATCAGCGCGCCGCTGCAGCGCACGCTGCGCGCGCTGCAGGGCGCGGTGCTCAGCTATGGCGACGGCGACTACAGCATGTCGATCAGCGCGGCCGGGCAGAGTGGCGAGCTGGGCGAGCTGCTGCGCCTGCATGCCGAGCTGGGCCAGGCGCTGCGCCAGCAACGCCAGCAGCTGGCCACCCGCGAACTGCTGCTCGATACGGTGGTGCAACATACGCCGATGGCGCTGCTGCTGATCGATGATCGCGGCCAGGTCGCCTACGGCAATCTCGCTGCACGCCAGCTGCTGGCGCGTGGCCGCAGCCTGGCCAGCAGCACGCTGGACGCGTTGCTGGCCGAGGCCCCGGCCGCGCTGCGCGAGGCGCTGGCCAGCGGGCAGGATCAGCTGTTCGCGATGGAAGAGGCCGGCATCGAGGAGCGCTTTCATCTGTCGCAGCGCGCGCTCAGCCTGCAGGGCCAGCCCTACCGGCTGCTGCTCCTGCGGCGGATGACGCGCGAGCTGTCGCGCCAGGAGGTGGCGAGCTGGAAGCGCGTGATCCGCGTCATCAGCCACGAACTGAACAACTCGCTGGCGCCGATCTCCTCGCTGGCCCACAGCGGCGCCGAGCTGGCGCGGCGCGGCCAGCCCGAGCGCCTGCCGCAGGTGTTCCAGAGCATCGGCGAGCGCGCCCGCCATCTGCACCAGTTCCTGGCCGGCTATGCGCAATTCGCCAAGCTGCCGCAGCCGCAGATCAGTGAGCAGCGCTGGGCTGCCTTTGCGCGCGGCCTGGCCGACCACTGCAGCTTCCAGCTGCTCACACCGCTGGCCGATGAGACGGCCCGCTTCGACGCTGCGCAGCTCGAGCAGGCGCTGATCAATCTGATCAAGAACGCCCACGAGGCCGGCGGCCCGCCGGAGCAAGTCAGCCTGGCCGTCAGCCGCCGGGCCGGCGAATGGTGGATCAGCGTGGCCGACCGCGGCCCCGGCATGAGCGAGGCCGTGCTGGCCCAGGCGCTCTTGCCCTTTTACTCGACCAAGCGCAGCGGCACCGGTCTGGGCCTCGCCCTGGCCCGCGAAATCGCCGAGGCCCACGGCGGCCGCATTCTGCTGGCCAACCGCGAGGGCGGCGGGCTGGAGGTGAGTTTGTTGCTGCCGGGGTGAGGGCACCGGGCGGACTTGCGATGGCGCTGTAGCGCCGAACGCGCGCCTACAAGTCATGCGCCGAAGGCAGGCGGATGAAGTTGCAAAACAATTGCATCGAATAACTCACGATTCATCGTTTTGAAATATTTCCGTGAATTTCTGCTGCGGAAATAATTTGATAGGTGATTGCCTTTGCTTGGCAAGCTGTTAGAACTAACAGCTGTCTTGCCAGATCTCTTCTGGGACGATGATTCCGCATCAATCAGGGAGGTTGAGATTGGTGCCGTTCAGCTCCCGGGTTTCCCAAATTGCCTTGACCGGCGGGTGCAAATGAATGTCTGCGGGGTGTGCTGGGCATGCGATATACGCTGCGTGGCCACCGGTCGGGGCTTGCTTTCAGAATGGGAAATCAGTGATGAAACTCGGTCGTCTGACTGTAGGAATGATGGCGCTGCTCGGCGCTGGAGTGGCGCAGGCCGATTGGTCGCCGCGGGTGGTTTCGGCGCAGTACATCGCAACCGTCAGCTATGGCGGTGCCAGTCTGAGTTACAGCGAAGACCGCAGGGCGAATGGGCCATTGGGCAGCTTTGCGGGCAAGATGGCGGCGGCGCCGTACGCGTTCCAGAGTTCGCTGAACGATTTCATGCGCCAGGCGGCGGTCAGCAAGGGGGTCAATTTCGTCAGCGGTTCGCTGAGCGGTGATCCGACGGTGCAGATCCAGCCGCAGGGCAATGGCGCGGTGCTGCTGAGCCTGACGGGCCTGAGCTACGACGCCTACACGCAGTTCAGCGGCAAGCGCTGGGGGATTTTCTCGTACGACTGCAGCAATCACGCCTCGCTGGCCAATATCCGGGTGACGGGTCAGTATGGTGCGGCGGATGGTCGGCTGCTGTCCGACAAGGTGGGCGTCAATGCCGATGTCGGATCCTCTACCGATTGCGATTCGAATATCAGCTGGATTCTTCCTATCCTCGGCAATATCCTGATTAATACCGCCGAAGGGAAAATTGATCAGGGTATCGTCAATGGCGTGACCGGCGCGCTGTCGCAGCTCAAGGACGGTTTGTTCTTCGGCCGCGACCAAAATTACCTGACCGGCTTGAATCAGCTGATTCCGGCCGACAAGGTGATCACGCTGCCGAATGGCCAGACCTTTGCCATCGGCCAGTATGTCAACAACAACCTGGCCTATTTGATCGCCAACAGCCAGCTCACACTGAAGATCGGCAAGGGTGCGGTAGTGAAGGGCGTCTATGGCGCGGGCGAGCCGTTCAATACGCAGATCACCGGCAATGTCGCCAATCTGCAGTTGAGCGTGCCTGGCGTGACGATTGGCGTCAGCCTGATCGAGCAAGTCAATGTGGATTGGCAATGGCAATGCAGCCTGCGTGATCCCAGCAAGCGTTGCCCGATTCCTTGAAGCTGTTCTGGCCTGCCCCGCGAAGGCGGGGTTTGCGCCGGAGGCCGCCCTAAGGAAGGTCTACATAAGTCGGCGTCGGCCGCGGTTGAGAGAAACGGGGCGGCCCTACAGCAATGATTTACGGCGCGCTGCGAAGGTCGGGCTGGTGGCCCGACAGCCGAGCAGCACAACGCCCGTGGGGGCCCCTTTGCTCTCAATCCGCAGGGCAAGTACCAGCCACGCCCTGCCGGTGTTGCGAGCCTTGCGCAGGCCACCAGCCTGAGCCGCGGCTCGGCCCTTGGCAGGCCCTGGCTGGCGCTTGCCACGGGCCGCGCCGACTTATGCAGACCTTCCCTAACGCGGGCGGATTGAGTTGGAATTCACTGCCGCTGGCGGGGAGTCCAGCGGCAGTGAAGCAGTGGTGCGGGGTGGCTGCCTGTCGGTACGCCGCCCCCAAAACTTTCGGCCTTGTCAGCACGATCGCTTACGCTTGCGGCCTTTCTTGGCCGCCTCTCCTTGCTCGACAGTCGTCAGGCGGCCGCACTCCAAACTCTGCATTCCCTCCAGATGAATAAGTCCACCTTTCTGAAGCGCAGCGCGCTGGTCATGCTGCTGCAGGCGGCGTTTGCCGTGTCGGCGGCGCCGTCCGGCATCGACAAGCAGCATTTCGACGCCACGGTGCGCGTGCAGGACGACCTGTTCGGCGCCGTCAACGGCCATTGGCTGAAGACGGTCGAACTGCCGGCCGACAAGGGCGTGCATGGCGCTTTCATCGAACTGCGCGATCTGTCGGACCAGCGCGTGCGCAGCCTGCTCGACAGTCTGCTGGCTGGCCAGCCTGCCGCCGGCAGCAAGGAAGAGAAGATCGCCCGCTACTACCAGGCCTTCCTGGATACCGAGGCGATCGACAAGGCCGGCCTGGCGCCGGTGCAGCCGCTGCTGGCGGCCATCGATGCGATCGGCAATGCCAAGCAGCTGTCGGCCTGGTTTGGCGCGGTGCAAGGCCAGCAGGCCACGCCGATCCAGCTGAATGTGGGCGCTGATTTCAAGCAGCCGACCGTCAACCGCACGGTGGCCAGCCAGGGCGGCCTGGGTCTGCCCGGCCGTGACTACTACCTGAAGCGCGACGATGCCCGCATGGCCAAGGCCCGCGAGGCCTATGTGCGCTATCTGACCACCCTGGCCACGACGCTGGGCGAGGCCGACCCGGCCGCCGCCGCACAGCGCGTGCTGGCGCTGGAGACCAAGATCGCCGCGGCGCACTGGGACCCGGTGCGCCTGCGCGAACCGACCAAGACCTACAACCCGATGACGCCGGCCCAGCTGACCAAGGCCGCCCCTGGCCTGGACTGGCAGGGCCTGCTGGCCGCGGCCAATCTGGCCAAGATCGACCGCCTGATCGTCGGCCAGCCCAGCACCGCCCGTGAAGTGGCCCGCCTGGTGGCCCGCGAGCCGCTGGCCGACTGGAAGCTTTACGCCAAGCTGCACACGCTGGACGCCCATGCCGGCGTGCTGCCCAAGGCCTTGCGCGAGGCCCGCTTCGAGCTGCGCGGTGTGGCGCTGAGCGGCGCCAGCGCCGAGCGGCCGCGCTGGCAGCAGGGTGTCGAGCAGGTCAATGCCGCGCTCGGCGAGGCGCTGGGCGAGCTCTATGTGGCCCAGTACTTCCCGGCCGCCCACAAGGCCAAGATGGACCAGCTGGTCGGCAATCTGCTCGCTGCCTTTGGCGAGTCGGTCGACAGCCTCAGCTGGATGTCGGCACCGACCAAGAAGGCCGCGCACGAGAAGCTCGGCAAGATCATGGTCAAGATCGGCTATCCGGAAATCTGGCGCGACTTCAGCGCGCTGGACGTGCGTACCGGGGATGCGCTGGGCAACCGCCTGCGTTCGCAGCGCTTTGAGTGGCAGTACCTGGCCGCCAAGGCCGGCCAGCCGGTCGACCGCCGCGAGTGGGGCATGCTGCCTCAGCAGGTCAACGCCTACTATGAGCCGACCACCAATGAAATCGTCTTCCCGGCCGCCATCCTGCAGCCGCCCTTCTTCAATGCCGAGGCCGATGATGCGGTCAATTACGGCGGCATCGGCGGCGTGATCGGCCACGAGATCAGCCACGGCTTTGACGACGAAGGCAGCCAGTTCGACGCCGACGGCAAGCTGCGCAACTGGTGGAGCAAGGCCGATCGCAAGGCCTTCGATGCGGTGACGGCCAAGCTGGTTGCGCAGTACAACGGTTATGAGCCCATCCCCGGCAAGCATGTCAACGGCCAGCTGACACTGGGCGAGAACATCGCCGATCTGTCCGGCCTGCAGGTCGCCTTCAAGGCCTACCGCCGCTCGCTCGGCGGCAAGCCGGCCGAGGTGATCGATGGCTATACCGGCGATCAGCGCTTCTTCATCGGCTGGTCGCAGGTCTGGCGCAGCAAGTCGCGCGAGCAGACCGCGCTGCAACGCCTGACCACGGACCCGCATTCGCCCAGCGAGTTCCGCGCCAACGGCGCTGCCGTCAACAGCGATGCCTTCCACGAGGCCTTCGGCACCAAGTCCGGCGACCAGATGTTCAAGCCCAGCAGCGAGCGCATTCGCCTCTGGTAATCGCCTTTGCCAATTCCAGGCGCTGATGGCGCTGATGGACTGAGAACGGCGGGCCCAGGCCCGCCGTTTTTCATGGCCTGCCGGGTGTGTGCATCGGCGGCTGCTTCGTTCCATGCCGCCTGATTTGCGGCGTGTCGCAGGGCGCTGCTGTTCATCGGCCTCACTCAGCACAATCGCCGCCAGACCCGCGGCCGACTGGCTGTTGGGGCAGGGCATGAGCAGACAAGGAAGCGATAGCAATGAAGCACATCAAGCGAGCAGGACAGCTCGGCGCCATGGTGGTGGCACTCGGCATCAGCCTGGCCGCACAGGCCGGCGCGTTGCGCATGGACGAGGGCATGGTGGGGCAGCGCGCCCAGGTGCTGGTGCTGGGCACCGTGCATCTGAACGGCCTGCCCAAGAGCTTTGATCCCAAGGCGCTGGACGGACTGATGCAGCGGCTCGCCGCCTTCAAGCCGGACATCATCACCATCGAGCACCAGTCCGGCGAGGAATGCGATCTGATGCGTCGCCACCGGCAACGCTATGGCGACGGTTTCAACTGTGCCGATACCCGCGCCGCCCAGACCGCCACCGGCCTGGACCTGCCCGCCGCGCTGGCCGCGCAGCACGAACTCCTCAAGGCCTGGCCGGCCCAGCCGAAGCCGGCCGAGCGCCGCCATCTGGCCGCCGTCTTCATGGCGGCTGCCGATGAGGCCTCAGCCTATGTGCAGTGGCTGCAACTGCCCGAGGCCGAGCGCCGCGAGGGCGATGGCCTGGATGCCGCGCTGGTGCAGCGACTGCGCAAGTTGGAGACAGTGCGCAATGAGAGCTTTCTGATTGCCGCCAGGTTGGCCGCCGGCGCCGGGCTGACTCGTGTCCACGCGGTTGACAACCACACCGGCGACAACATCGACGTCAAGCCCGCGGACGAGAAGGCCTTCTGGGACGCCGTGCAGCAGGCCTGGAACAACGGCACCGACGCCGCCAAGGCCCTGCGGCAGCAGGAAGACGGGCTGGCCCGGGCCAGCGATCTGCTGCCGCTGTACCGGCTGATGAATTCACCGGCAGCGCTGCGCGTCGACGCCGATGCCAATGTCGGCACGGCGATGCGCGGCCAGGCCAGCCATCGCTCGCCGCAGGTCTGGGTCGGCGGCTGGGAGGTGCGCAATCTGCGCATGGTCGCCAATATCCGCGAGACGTTCCGCGAGCGCCCCGGCGCCCGCGTGCTGGTGATCGTCGGCGCGGCGCACAAGACCTGGTTCGACCACTGGCTTGGCGATATGCAGGGTGTCGACGTCGTCGACCCCTTGAGCGTGCTCAAGTAGGCCGCAGCGGCTGGCGGCTCAATCGCGCAGCCGCAGCACCATCAAGTCCTTGTCCAGCACCCGGCCGTCGGGCAGGCGGATGGCGCCTTCAAGGCGACCATAGCGCTTGAAGCCAGCGCCTTCGTAGAGGCGCACCGCGCCGGCATTGCTGGCGGTGACACTGAGCGTCAGCAGGCTCAGGCGCTGATCCTGGCGCAGCAGGCGCAGGGCCTCGTCCATCAGCCGGCGGCCGATGCCGCGGCCCTGCGCCGCATCGCTGACCATCATGCCGACCAGATGGGCCTGGTGGGCGACCTTGCTGCGCTGGTCGCGCTCGATGGTCAGCGCGCCCAGCAGCGCACCGTCTTGCCAGGCCAGCAGGGTGAACAGCAGGGTCTCGCCATTGGCCAGACGGCTGCGGTAGCTGCTCGCCGGGCGGGCGCGCTCGCTGGCCGCGTCCGAGGTGAAGGCGTCTTCATGACCTTCCAGCATGCCATCGCGTAAGGCTTTGTAGGCCGGCAGATCGGCCTCGTGCATCAGACGGAGCTCGACAGTGGCGCAGGGATGGGGGATGGGCTCGGAACGGGTCATGGACTAGCAGCATATGCGATGCCAACACCCTGTCACTCTTTGCAGTGGTCAAGCAGGGATGTGCTGCCGATGATCGCGCTCCGCGAGGCCTGACTTTGCACCCGCTGATGCTCGGTCGCTGTCGGTGCTTCCCGCGGATAGGTGCATCACAACCGAATGGAGACATCAATGGCCCTCGAACGCAGCCCGTCGCGCCTGCAAGCGCGCTCCCTCACCGCCCTGGTACTCAGCCTGAGCGCCGCCATGCCGCTGATCAGCGCCGCGCAGGCCACCAACACCCATCCCAAGCCGCTGACGGTGGCCCAGGCGGTCAGCGCCGATGTGCGCTTCAAGGTCGATCCGCGCCAGGCCCTGTCCAACGGCGAGCGCCGCATCGCGCAGAAAGTTGGCCAGGCCGGCGCGGACTTCATCAAGGTCCATTTCGCCGAGTTTCGCCTGCCGGCGGGGGCCTATGTGCTGGTCAGCTCGGCCGACGGTCAGGAGGTCCATCGCTACGACGCCGAGGCACAGAACAACCGCACCTACGACCGCGCCCAGGGTGAGGACGGCCTGACCCGCTTTGCCGCGCTGTCGGTCTTTGGTGAGACGGCCATCGTGACGCTGGTGCTGCCTGCAGGCGTGGCCTGGGGACCGTCAAACGTGCTGCGCGTGGATCAGTTCCACGCCGGCCAGATGGGTATCGAGGAGCGCACGCCGCTGTCGGTCTGCGGCACCGACGAACGCCGCGATCCGGTCTGCTTTGCCAGCAGCAACCCCACGCAGTACGACCGCACTCGCCCGGTGGCCCGCCTGCTGATGGCCGGCAGCAGCCTGTGCACCGGCTGGCGTGTCGGCGCCGACAACCGCATGTTCACCAACAACCACTGCTTCGCCGATCAGGCGACGCTGACCAACACCGAGGTCTGGTTCAACTACCAGAACACGAGCTGTGGCGGCAGCACGCAGGGCACGGTGACCAAGGTGACCGGCGGCACGCTGCTCAAGACCGATGCCACGCTGGACTACTCGCTGTTCACGATCAACAACTTTGCCAATGTGGCCAGCTTCGGCTATCTGGGCCTGGAAGTGCGCGACCCGACGCTGAATGAGGCGATCTATATTGCCCAGCACGGCGGTGGCAGGCCCAAGCAGCTGGCCATCACCAGCGACCAGGATGGCGGTGGCAACTGCAAGATCAACAATGCCAATGCGGCGGGCAATGCGGCCGGTACCGATGCCGCCTATTACTGCGATACCGAAGGCGGCTCCTCGGGCTCGCCGGTGATCGCCGGCATCAGCAACAAGGCGATTGCGCTGCACCATTTCGGCGGCTGCACCAACCAGGGCGTGAAGATCAGCAAGATCTGGCCTCAGGTGGCGACGCACTTCAACAACCAGGTGCCCAATGGCGACAGCGGCGGCAGCACCAACCAGCCGCCGGTGGCCAACTTCACCAGCAGCTGCAACGGCCTGAGCTGCTCCTTCAATGCCGGCGGCTCCAGCGATGCCGATGGCAGCATCGTCAGCTACGCCTGGGTGTATGGCGATGGCAAGAGCGGCAGTGGCCTGCAGGTGAGCAACAGCTATGCCGGTGCGGGCAGCTACACGGTCAATCTGACCGTGACCGACGACAAGGGCGCCACGGCCAGCAAGTCAGCCACGGTCAACGTCACCAGCAGCGGCACGGGCTTTCCCAAGACCAATCTCTCGGCCGCCAAGGGCAGCTGGCTGAACTACAGCTACACGGTGCCGGCCGGCGTCAGCAGCGTGAGCTTCAACACCACCGGCAGCAGCGGCGATGCCGATCTGTACCTGAAGAAGGGGGCGGCGCCGACGACCAGCAGTTATGGCTGCCGCTCCTGGAGCAGCAGCTCCAACGAGAGCTGCTCGCTGGCGGTGGCCGCTGGTGACGTCGTCTATATCGGCGTGTACGGCTATACGGCCTTCTCGGGCCTGACGCTCAACCTCAAGTAGAGGCCTGCGAGCAGCCGCCTCAGCGCGCCGGCGCCGGGGCGGCCAGCGCCGCCAGATCCTCGGGCGTGTTGGTATTGCCAAAGGCCAGCGCGTCCTCGGGCCGATCAAATCGGACCAGCACATGGCGCTGCTGGCGCTGCCAGCGCTGCAGCTGGCGCTCGCCGCCATCGAGATAGCGGGCCAGCGAGGCGATCAGGCTGCGGCGCAGCAGGCAGAACACCGGCTGGATCTGCGGCTCTCTTCCTGCATCATTGCCGGCCTCGCTGCAGGCCAGCGGCACGGCCAGATCGGCGTCTGCGGCCTGTGCCGCGGCGAGCAGGCGCTGGCCCAGATCCAGCGGCAGCCGCGGCGAATCGCAAGGCACGGCCAGCAGCCACTCGCTGCCGCAGGCGCACAGCCCGGCCAGCATGCCGGCCAGCGGCCCGGCGAATTCGCCCGGCAGCGGGTCGGCAATCACCGGTATTTCTGACCCCGACGCTGACGCGGCTCCCAGTACCTGATAGGCCTCGGCATGGCGATTGGCATTGATCATCAAGGCAGCCACCTGCGGTGCCAACCGCGCCAGCACATGGGCGGCCAGCGGGCGGCCATCGAGCAGCAGCAGCCCTTTGTCGGCGCCGCCCATGCGGCGGCCGCGGCCGCCGGCCAGGATCAGGCCGGTGATGTCAGCGGCGCAGCGAGCTGTCGTCATCGCGGGGGCTGGGTTGGTGGCTGGTGGCGGGAAACTCGTCGCCGAGGTACTGGCGGCCCTTCATCACCGCGGTGATCCAGGTGCCAATCAGCCAGGTCAGCACCATGCTGAGCCCGAAGGCAATCGCACCGAGCACCATATAGTCGATCAGCAGCGCCATGCGCTGCGGGTCCTGATGCAGGCCCGGCTGCACGAACTGCTTGGCCCATTCGCCGGCCAGCCAGGGCAGGGCCAGACTCACCACCAAGTACAAGCTCAGCCGGCGCCGCACGGCCGGCGTGAACCAGTGGCTCAGTGCTTGTTGGACGGGGTGAGGCTCGCGCATGCCCTCATCCTCCGATGTAGTGCATCTCGATTTTTTGAACGGCCGCCGTGGCACTGCCGCGCAGCTGCGAATAGCGGTCAGCGCGGGCCGCCCACAGCGGGGCCAGTGCGGCGGCAATTTCGGCGTCGCTGCGTGGCGGCAGCTGCTCGCCGGCGCCGCGCAGGAGCGTGCGCAGATCGTGGCCGCGGCTGGCGAACAGGCAGCTGTAGAGCTGGCCCTCGGTGGACAGGCGGGCGCGGTTGCAGTCGCCGCAGAAGGCCTGGGTGACGCTGGAGATCAGGCCGATCTCGCCCGCCCCATCGGCATAGGCCCAGCGCTCGGCCGTCTCGCCCGGCGCGCTGGCCGACAGCGGGCGCATCTCGAACTCGCGCTGCAGCAGCGCCAGCAGCTCGCGCGAGGGCAGCACATCGTCCATGCGCCAGCCGTTGCTGACGCCGACATCCATGTATTCGATGAAGCGCAGCACCACCCCCGTGCCGCGGAAGTGCCGCGCCATGGGCAGGATCTGGTCGACATTGACGCCGCGCTTGACGACCATATTGACCTTGATCGGCCCCAGGCCCGCGGCCTGTGCGGCGGCAATGCCGTCCAGCACCTCGGCGACCGGGAAGTCGACATCGTTCATGCGGCGGAACACCTTGTCGTCCAGCGCATCGAGGCTGACGGTGATGCGCTGGAGGCCGGCTGCCTTCAGCGCCGCGGCCTTCTTGACCAGCAGCGAGCCATTGGTGGTCAGCGTCAGGTCCAGCGGCTGGCCCTCGGGCGTGCGCAGCGCGGCCAGCATCTCGACCAGCACTTCCAGATGCTTGCGCAGCAGCGGTTCGCCGCCGGTCAGGCGCAGCTTCTGCACCCCCAGGCCGACGAAGATGCGCGCCAGCCGGGTGATCTCTTCAAAGCTCAGCAGCTCGCTGTGCGGCAGGAAGGCATGGTAGTGGTCGAAGACTTCCTTGGGCATGCAATAGCTGCAGCGGAAGTTGCAGCGGTCGGTGACCGAGATGCGCAGATCGCGCAGCGGCCGGCCCAGGGCATCAAGCAGCGGCCCCGCTGGCATCGCGGCGCCGGCGCTCAGCGGCGGTACCGCCGGCACCGGCTGACGGGCGCGCTCGGCGTGCAGGGGAATGATGCGTTCGGCCATGATGCGCTGATTGTGCCTGTGGCCGAGCGTGCACCGGCGCGCGGGGGCATTGCCCGAGCGCAAGGAATGCGCGCTTTGCTCAACGCCGTTCAGCGCTCTTCAGCAGTCAGCAGTCAGCGGCCAGCAGGCCCGGCGCCAGATGCCTGAACACCAGGCCTTCGCCGCCGCGAAAAGGAATGGTTCGCTCCAGCGTGGCACCCAGGCGCTGCGCGACCGCGGCCGAGGCGCTGTTGCCGGCGGCCACGACGCTGATCGCCGTCGTCCAGCCGAAATGCTCGTAGGCCGCCTGCAGCGCGCGCCGGGCCGCTTCGGTCGCGTAGCCCTGACCATGGGCGTCGGGGTGCAGCGCCCAGGTGATCTCGGGCTCCAGCCAGCCCTCCGGAAACCACAGGCCGGCCAGACCGATGAAGGCGCCATCGCTGAGCCGTTCAAGCGCCCAGGGGCCATAGCCGCGCAGCGCCCAGTGGCCCAGGTAGGCGGCGAACTTGCGCCAGGCCTCGTCGCGGCCGCAGGGGCCGCCGTAGGTGGCCGAGACCGGGTGGGCAAAGAACGCGGCCAGGCCGTCGAAGTCCTGCGCTTCAAAAGGGCGTAGCTGCAGGCGTTCGGATCTGAAGCGGGGCAGGCTGTGGCGAAACTGGTCGATGATGGACATGGGTGAAAGCGGCGCGCGGGCGGTCATGGGCTTCTGACTGTGAATCTGCCCATGATGTCACGGATGGCCGCCACGACGGCCTGCGGTGCCAGTTCCTGCACGCGGTGAAAGCTGCGTACTCTCAGCAGCGTCGAGTGAGGATAGATCGCAGCGACTTGCGCCTCGGCCGCGTCCGGATCCATCGCGGTGATGCCGAAATCCTCGGCATAGAGCGTGCCGCGCAGCAGATCCTTGATCAGCCCCTGGGGTTTGGGCATCTGCGGTGTCTCGGCCAGCAGCCGGGTTACCGGCCCGGCGAAGCGGCCTGGCTCGGCGAGCAGCGTGCCACCGATGATCGACGCATGCTTCACTTCGCGCAGTACCTGCGGCGGCGCGAACCAGCGCAGACCCACGCGGGTGAGCCAGGGGAACTCGGCGTAGGGCTTCAAGGCACCCGGCGGCAGCGCATCAACCAGCAGCAGCGCCGACACTTGCTCTGGGTAGAGCCGCGCGAACTGTTGCGCGTACAGCCCGCCCATCGAATGGCCGACCAGAATGTACGGTGGGTGCAGGCCCTGCTCGGCAAGCAGCGCCTTCAGGCGGCGGGTCGTTTGCGTCGGATCGTCGCCGCTGTCGGGCATGGCACTGCGTCCGACGCCAGGTCGGTTGTAGAGCAGCACGTTGACCTGATCGCCCAGGCCCTCAAGCACCTTGCTCCAGGTCTCCAGCGGCAGTTGCAGTCCGTTCTCGAAGACCAGCGTGGCGTGCGGCTGAGCCGTCTGGCGGCGATGGAATTCGAGCACTGCATCGCCGATGTGCGCGAGCTCCGTGGGCAAGGCCTCGACCGGCCGGGCTTGCGATGCTGCCGCCTCGCGCAGGGCCGGGGCCGGCGGCGCGACCAGGCCGCCAGCGCCGGCGTTCACTGCGTACAGCAGGCTCCATCCAAGCAGGGCGCGCGCCAGGCGCTGGCGTATTGAGTAGGTCTTTTCGCGAATGCTCATCATGCGGGCCCATGGCTGGGCGCTGTGGAGACGCCGCAATGTAGAGGGCGGCGCAGCAAGCAGCCAAGGGGCAGGCCCATTGGGCAGAGCCTCGTCGCAGCCGGTAGCAGGTGCTGGCGGCAGCTCAGACGTGGCCTGCGCGGCAACTGGGCTTGCTTGGCAGCGATTTCGTCGCCGGCTGGGCGGCTTCGTCGGCCGCGTGTCGCCAGTCGCACGCGCGCTTCGATCCGCTCGGTTGCAGCGGCTCCATCGGTCGCTGATCGTGCTGAACCGCGCCCCGCTGCGCCGGCCCGTGATCAGCCGGAGCGCGCATCAAGGAACTGCCTCACCGCGCCCAGGCTCGCCGCGGGCTGGTCGTTGAACATGAAGTGGCCGGCGCCGTCGATACGCTGCAGCCGCGCCTGGCTGGCGGGCGGGAACAGCGCCATCATGCGGCGCTGGTGTGCCTCTCCTTGCGCCTCGTTGCAGCTGCCGCGCAGGAACAGCACCGGTGCCTGCAGCTGCGCCAGGCCGCGGCTGAAATCCAGCGAGCTCGCATAGGCCTTGTCGCTCATCATCCGCCCCAGCGTTGCCTGGAAGGCCGGGCTGCCGCCGCGCCAGCCTTGCAGCGGCGGCAGGCGGCCCTCGCAGAGCGCCGTGGCGGGCTGGGCCAGGGCCACCATCTGCTGGACGAACCAGTCGTCGCGCGCATAGGCATCGCCCTCGCCGCGCACCAGCCATTGGCCCAGCCAGGCGGCACTGACGCCGGCCACCTGGCGCCAGCCCGGCCAAGCGCCCCGCTGCTGCAATCCGGCCAGAGAGGCCTGGTCGAGAAAGCCGGGCTCGGCCAGCACCAGGCTGGCGATCTTGTCCGGGTGCGCCCCGGCATAGGCGCTGGCCAGCATCGCTCCCCAGGAATGACCAAGCAGATGCACCGGGCGCTGCCGGCCGAAATGCGCGACCACGGCATCAAGGTCGTCGATGAAGCTCTGCACGGTGATCTGCTCGGCCGGCACGCGCTCGGACAGGCCGCTGCCCAGCTGGTCGTAGAACACCACGCGGTAGCGGTCCGCCAGCGCCTGCAGGCCCAGCAGGTAGCGGTAGTCGGCGCCCGGGCCGCCGTGCAGCACGATCAGCACCGGCGCATTGGCCGGGCCGTGTGCCTCGGCATGCAGCCAGTGGCCGCGCAGCTGGACGCGCGGCAGGGTCAGGTCTTGCGTCACCGTCGGCGCAACCGTGCTGCAGGCGGCCAGCAGCAGCGGGCTCAGCGCAACGAAGAGTTGGCTCAGGCGGCGCAGCCGGGTAGTGCGGGGGAGGGTCTTGGAGGGCGTCATGAGCGAGGTCCTTGTCTAAGATGAGGCGCTGTGCAGGCGGATGCTCGCGGACGACCGGAATGACTTCAATAACATCGGATAAGACAGGCCCTGGCGCCTTTTCGCCGGCGCAGGCCGCGCAGGTGCTGCAGGCGCTGCTGGGCATCGTGCCCGGCGCCGCCACCTGGCCGCGCGAGCCCTTCATGCCCTTGCTCGGCTGCATGTGCTGGCGCGAGCTCAAGGCCGGGCAGACGCTCTGGGCCATGGGCGCCACGCCGGCGCAGGAATGCCTGGTGCTGGAGGGCATGCTGCGCAGCTGGGTCGGCGATGCCGAAGGGCGTGCCGTCACGCTCAGCTTTCACCGTGGTCCCTGCGCGATGACGCCAGCCATCGCGCGCAGTGTCGATGGCCGCTCGCGCACGCAGTGCGATGCTCTGAGCGAGGTGCGCGTCGTGCTGTTCGATGCCGAGGCCTTGCACGCGCTGATGGTGGCCGATCCGACCGTCAGGCAATGGGGCGATCAGGTCCTGCGCGCCGAACTGCTGCGCCGCGCCGAGCGCGAATGGTCGCTGGCGGTGCTGCCGGCGCGCGAACGGCTGCTGGCCCTGCGCCGCGAGCTGCCGGGCTTGGAGCAACAGGTGGCGCACCACCACATCGCCAGCTATCTGGGCATCACGCCGGTCAGCCTGAGCCGGCTGCGCGCGCAGCTGCAGCGTGAGGCCTAGGGCCTGCGCGTTGAACGCATAACTCGTCGGCGCTGTCCCAGGACTGTCATCTGAGCCCACTAGGCTTCACCGCATCTGAACTGCGATGCCCCTGCGATGACCGACGCTTTCAACACCGATTCCAAGCTCCGCCGCAAGCTGATTCAAGGGCTGGCCTCCGGCACCGCGCTGCTGGGCAGCGGCCATATCGGCA
This sequence comes from Roseateles aquae, assembly GCF_032337115.1. NCBI lineage: Bacteria > Pseudomonadati > Pseudomonadota > Betaproteobacteria > Burkholderiales > Sphaerotilaceae > Roseateles > Roseateles aquae. Next base: position 55,550 of record NZ_JAVXZY010000011.1, on the reverse strand, counting down.
GCGTGCTGGCCCAGGGCCAGGCGCCGGCCTTGGTGACGTCCGAGCGACTGCGCCCGCAGCTGCCCGGTGGGGTGATGAGCGGCGATGTGAGCAGCGGCAGCAAGGGCGCAAGCGCCATCGTCTGGAGCCGCAGCGACCGGCCGGCGCGCATGCTGGTCGAAGTGGCCAGCAATAAGCGCTTTGCCAATGCGACCCGCATCGAGGGCCCGGCCGCCTTTGGCGCGACCGGCCTGACGGCGCGGGTCGATCTGCAAGGCCTGCCGGTCGGCGCCGAGCTGTTCTACCGGGTGCGCTTTCAGGACCTGGTGCATGAATCGGTCTACAGCGAGCCTCTGCTGGGCCGGCTGCGCACGCCCTCGCTGCGCGCCGACAAGCCCGTGTGCTTTGTGTTTTCCGGCGACGAGGCCGGGCAGGGCTATGGCATCAACGAGCGCTTCGGCGGCTACCGGCTCTATGAGGCAATGCGCCGCGAGCAGCCGGATTTCTTCATCCACTCGGGCGACCAGATCTATGCCGATGGCCCGATTCAGCCGGAAGTGAAGCTGGCCGACGGCACGATCTGGACCAATATCACCACCGAGGCCAAGTCGCATGTGGCGCAGACGCTGGACGACTTCCGCGGCAACTTCGCCTACAACCAGCTCGATCAGCACAAGCGCCGCTTCGCCAGCGAGGTGCCCTTCCTGGTGCAGTGGGACGACCATGAGGCGCGCAACAACTGGTACCCGGGGCAGATCATCGGTCCGCAGGAAAAGCGCTACCAGCAACGTGAAGCGGCCGTGCTGGCCCAGCGCGCGCGCCAGGCAATGCTGGAGTACAACCCGTTTCGCATCAACCGCGAGGATCCGGAGCAGATCTACCGCAGCTTCCAGTTCGGCCCGCTGCTCGATGTGTTCATGCTCGACGAGCGCAGCTACCGCGGCCCGAACACCGCCAACCGGCAGACCCGGCTGGATGATGAATCGGCCTTCCTGGGCCGCGCGCAGACCGAGTGGCTGAAGCAGTCGCTGCTGCGCTCCAAGGCGAGCTGGAAGGTGATCGCCAGCGATATGCCGATCTCGCTGGTTGTGCCCGATCTGAACCCCGATGTGCCCAAGGGCACCTACGAGGGTTTGGCCAACGGCGATGCGGGCGCGCCCTCGGGCCGCGAGCTGGAGCTGGCCGAGATCCTGCGCTTCATCAAGCAGCACGACATCAAGAATGTGGTCTGGGTCACCGCCGATGTGCACTATGCGCAAGCCACCCACTACCACCCGGCGCGCGCCCGCTTCAGCGAGTTCAAACCCTTCTGGGAGTTCATTGGCGGGCCGATCAATGCGGGCACCTTCGGCCCCAACGAGGTCGACCCGACCTTCGGCCCCGAGGTGCGCTACTGCAGCGTGCCCAAGAACAACCCGCAGAGCAACCCGCCAACGGCCTTGCAGCAGTACTACGGCTGCGCCCGCATCGACCCCAGGACCCGCGTGATGCAGGTCTCGCTGCACGATCTGGACGGCAAGCGGCTGTGGGGGGTGACGCTGGACCCGGAGGCTTGAGCGGCTTCAGCCGCGTCGCTCACGGCGCAACACCAGTTTGAGCCCCGACCAGATCTCGCTGACGGCGCAGACCTTGATGTCGACCAGGCCGAGCGGCAGCGCCGCGGCACGGATCGCGTCCTCGTCAATGTCGCTGGGCATCTGCTTGCGCGCCGCCTTCTTGGGCCAGGAGACCCAGAGCGGGCGGCCGTCGCTGAGCAGAGCCAGCAGCCTTGGCAGGCCGCTGACGAGTTCGCTGTGCTGGGTCAGGAACCAGTGCAGCAGCTCGCAATCGGGCGCTGGCTGCGCGCTGAGCTGCAGCCCTGGCGGCAGTGGCGCCAGCCAGTCCCCATAGCCCTCAGGGGCGTTCATGACGGCGATGCGCATGCCGGGCTTGAGGCCCAGCTTCTTGGCCAACGGGGTGCCGGAATAGCCGCTTGGGGTCATCGCTGCAGCACGGTGATGCGAAGGTTTGATTGTGGCCGCAGCGCGCGAGGAGCGGCAATCGTGCGGCGCTTTGCCGGGCTTTATGCCAACTCGCCAACTTCGCGGCTGCGCTTAAGGAGCGCGATGCAAGCACAAGTGCCGGGCGGGCGCAGCTGCCAGCTTTGGTAGCCCGATGGCCCGATGTCGCGCCGAGCCGACGTCCCTGACGCTGCGGCGCCGTTTGCTCGCCCATGGTGCGATTGCCGCCCGCCATTGCGGGTGCCTGGGCGCCGTACTGTTTGTCGGTCAGGCGCGCTACGCCTAGAGGAACAAGCGGGAATCTCTGGGGCGTCGGGGCTGCCCAGGACGGGCGCGGGACAGACGGCCCTGTCAGAGTTGACAGGTGGGTCGCGGCCGGAGGCAGCGCTTAGGCTCCGCGTGCTGCAGCGACCGAACCAGCAAGGCCTTGGAGACGCAATCCATACGGGTTAGGAAGCCATTCCCTGCCTTGCTTCTCATCATCCAACGAGGGACTTGAACATGAAGATGATCCAGAAACTGGGTCTTGGCCTGGCCGTGCTCGCCTGTGTCGGCAGCGCTCAGGCACGCAGCGGCAATACCTACCAGTCGTCACTGAGCAGCAGCAGCTACGCCGCCTCGGCGACGTGGAATGGCAACTCGACGCCGATCACCTCCGGCAATCTGGCCCAGTCGGCGCAGATGAACAACCTGATCAACACTGCCCAGGGCTACTACCTGGATATCCAGTGGGCACTGAATGACGCGATCCGCGCGGCAACCTCCCAGGTCGGCGATGTGACGGTGAAGATGAAGTACCCGTCCGGCATTCTGAACGGCACGCTCAACGCCTCGCTGTCCGGCCTGCAGGGCGGGAACCTGCGTTTTGTGCTCGATGGCCTGAGCTACGACGTGGTGTTGCAGACCAATGGCAGGCAGGGCCCGATCAGCTTCGAGTGCAATACCTCGCTGACGATCGGGTCGATCAGTGTCAGCCTGGACTACAACCCCTATTCGGGTGCGGTCAGCGGGGCCAATGTGCAGTTCGTGCCGACCCAATCGACCAATTGCGACAACTCCTTGGGCTGGGTGCCTTGGCTGGGCAACTACATCAACAACAAGCTGGCCGGTGCGGGCAGCCAGTTGGTGCTGGCCATGGGCGGCTTCTCCGGCAGGATTCTGGATGTCGCACCGCAGCGGGCCCTGTTCGGCTTCGTCGATGCCATCCAACCCGGCACCTACCTGTATGGCGGCACCGACGTCGGCATGTACATCAAGAACAACATCCAGAACCTGTACGTCAACAAGCAGGTGCGAATCAGTGTGGCCCAGCCCGCGTCGTTCTATGTGCCGACGCAAAACCACCTTCCCAGCCCGCTGGCACGCTCGGGCAAGGCCGTCGGCATCGACTTCCTGGACAACGGCACGCCGCTGGTCGGCTTCCAGGTCAATCTGGTGCGCAACTTCAACTGGGTGCTGATCTCGGGCGACGAGTAAACGCGCGCTGAGGCCGTGAGCCTCAGCGCAGCGAGCTTCAGGCCGCGTTGACGGACGCCATCAGCGTGACCATCGCTGTCCATCAACGCGCCTGGCAGTCGGCCCGCGTTTGCCGCGGGCCCGCGCCGACACAAGCAGCACTTCCCTAGCTCAGCTTGAACACCGCCACCGCCGCCACCAGGCGATCGGCCTGCTGACGCAGGCTCTCTGCGGCGGCGGCGCTTTGTTCGACCAGGGCGGCGTTCTGCTGCGTTGTCTGGTGCATGTCCTGCACCGCATGACCGACGCGATCCACCCCCGCGCGCTGCGCCTGGCTGGCTTCGCTGATCTCGCTGACGATGGTGCTGACCTGCTGGATCGCGGCGACGATCTCCTGCATGGTCTGGCCGGCCTGATCGACCAGGGCCGTGCCTTGCTCGACCTGCTCGACGCTGCTGCTGATCAGCGATTTGATTTCCTTGGCGGCCTCGGCGCTGCGCCCGGCCAGGCTGCGCACCTCAGAGGCCACCACGGCAAAGCCGCGACCCTGTTCGCCGGCACGCGCGGCCTCGACGGCGGCGTTGAGCGCCAGGATATTGGTCTGGAAGGCGATGCCGTCGATCACCGAGATGATGTCGGCGATCTTGCGCGAGCTGTCGTTGATGCCGCGCATGGTGTGAACCACCCGGCCGACCACCTCGCCGCCGCGTTGCGCGACCTGGCTGGCGCCATGGGCCAGCTGATTGGCCTGGCGCGCGCTTTCGCTGCTCTGGTGCACGGCGGCACCCAGCTCATGCATGGTCGAGGCCGTCAGTTCCAGCGAGCTGGCCTGCTGCTCGGTGCGCTGGCTGAGGTCCTGATTGCCCTGGGCAATCTCGGAACTGGCCGTCGCCACACTTTCGGCGTTGTCGCGCACGCTGCCGACCAGCTGGCGCAGCTGCCCCTGCATCTCGCCGAGCGCGCGCAGCACGCTGGCCGTTTCGTCGCGGCCCTGCACCTCGATGTCGCGACCCAGATCGCCGCTGGCCACATCGCGGGCCACCGCCGTGGCGCGGCGCAGCGGCACCACCACATCGCGGCTGAGCATCAGGCCGATGCCCAGGCCCAGGCAGCTGGCCAGCAGCATCAGGCCGATGCCCCAGCGCTTGGCCGACTGGCCCGAGCCATAGGCGCGCTCGGCAATGGCGCTGCTGCGTGCGGCAATCTGCTTGGCCAGCTCTTCGAGCAGCGTGGCAGGCTCGCGGTCGATGCCACGCACCGCCACATCGCCGACCGAGGGTTCCAGGCCCGCGGCCTGGAACTTATCAAGGCCTTCGCGGTAGCCGCGCGCCATCTTGTCGTGCGCCGCCATGAAGCGATCGAGCAGTGCGCGCAACTCGGGCTCGGTCAAGGCCGTGCGCAGTTGCTGTGCGCCGTCGCGAACGGCTTTCTCTTCCTTCTGGAAGGCGCCCCAGTGCTTGTCGCGCAGCGCATTGTCGGAGCCGCGCAGCAGGGTGTTCTTCCACTCCTGCACCTGGGTCTTGAAATGGCTGGACAGGGCCGCGGTGGCGCGCTCGTCGGCGACGCCCTGCATCACCTCGGAGTGGAAGCTGTCCAGCGCCCGGCCGGAAAACCACAGCCCGGACACCCCGGCAATCAGCGACAGCAGCAGGGCTAGCGCAAAGGCCAATGGAACTTTTCGGCTCAGATTCATCGTCGCACCTCCGACCCAGTCGGCTGCCTGCGATAGACAGCGGCTGGCGCGCGTTCAGCTCTTGCACACAAGCCGTCGCCTCGCCAGCCGTTCTCTGCGGGAACGGCTCTGGCGAAGTTGAATCCGCACCCGCGAGCAGACGGCTTGGCCCGCGGGTTGCCACAGCGTCATCGTCAGCGGATGGCTGGACTTGAGAAGAATTTCACGAAGCGCGGGCTAAAGAGGCCAAGCAGCTCCCGCCCACGGGCTAAGCCCTGCTGTTCATGCCGGCCACGTTGGCGGGCTTCGTTCAGTACTGCAATGAGGCGCTGCCTGTCTTCTTATTGCCCGGCTCGCTCGGCGGGATTGGCGCTGCCGCGCCGGCGCTGAAATCCACCTCGCCCACCACCTGGAGGAAGGCCGTGGCACCGTCGATGAAGGCTGGTGTGTCCGCGCTTTGGAGATGCGCGGTCGCGGCCGCCAGTGTGTGCGGGTCGACATGCGTGGCCAGATAGCGCTCGGGGGCCTTGAGCAGTTCGATGGGGTCGACGCTCGGGCAGAGTCGTCGCCCGGTGGCCAGAATGGCGGTGGCCACGACGATCTGCTGTTCGCTCCATGGCGACGCCGCCGGCAGCATGGCCTCAAAGCGCCGTCTGGCCCGTGGCCACCAGCGTTGCATGCCCTCGGGCTGAAGGTGGTCGCGCAGATGCATGCGCAGCGCGGCATAACGTGTCAGATTGAGCAGGCGTTTGGCCTCGCGGGGCGAGGCAATCGAGGCGCCTTGCTGCAGCATCGGACCGCAGGCCTGCAGCGCATCGAGGTAGCTTTGGCTGTCGATGGCGCGGCGCTTGGGACGCGCCAGCCACATCACGGCAAGGGCGAAGGCCGCCAGCAGCAGCAGGGGGATGTTCAGGCTCAGCGGCGTGGTGTCGCGCACATCGCTGGTTTCGCGTGGCTTGCTGCTTTGCAGCCGCCGGGGCTGGGTCTCCGTCAGGCCTGCGGTTTTGCCGGCGCTGGCGGCGTCGGCTCGATGGGCGCTGGAAGCGCTGGCGCTCGGGCCGTGCGGCGCGCCCCGTTGCTGCTCTTCCGACTTCGCCTTCTCCAGCGGTGCCAGAAAGTCTTCGATGGCGGTATGGGCTTCTTGAAAGCGTGGCGGCAGCAGTTCACCGGCAGAGCCGTTCTCGGACTGCATCGCCAGCTGCACTTCGGCATTCAGCACGTTGTAGCGTTCTTGTGCGAGCTTGAGCTGCTGCTCGTGCCACTCGTGAGTGACCGTGCGGTGCTGCTCGGCCAGCTTGGCGTCGTTGGGGGCGCCCTTGGCGCGGACCTCCTGGGCGCTGGCGGGCTGGCCAGTCGAGTCGGCCCGCTCGCTGCGCGTTGCTGATGCGGTCGGCGTCCGTTTGCTGCCGGTGGGCCCAGCGCCGCCATCCTGTTCCTTGCGCCACTGCGCATAGGCCTTGATATCGCGGATGCGCTTGGCCAGTGCCTCGCGCTCGGCCAGCATCGTGGCGCGCGCGCGCGTCAGACGTTTGTTCTCCTGATTCAGCCAGGCGGCGCTTTGCAGGCTGATCCAGCCCAGCACGAGCAGCATCAGTCCCGCCAGCAGGATCGTGCGGACGGTGGACTTGATGCGCGCGGCCTGCTCCTCTTCACGCAGATATTGGCGGCGCTGGCGCGCCGACTCAGCGTTCGCATCTGCATGCATATTGCCCAGCAGCACATCGCTGAGACGGTCGCTGCCCGGCACGGGCACCCAGAGCTGTACCAGCTTCTCCAGGTAGCGGCGCGCGAAGTCCAGCTGTACGCCTTCGTTGGCGCCAGGCCTGGCGCTGACGCTGCTCCCCAGGCGTTCCTGGCGAACTTTCTCGAAGCCGTGGTCGCGCGCGGCGAGGTCCTTGAAGGATTCACCCAGCTGCGCTTCAACGACGTCACGGGCCAGGCCGAGCACGACAAAGCAGCGCCCCGAGTCCATCAAGTAGTTGATGGCCTCAAGCAGTTCGGCGGCCTTGGCCGGCTCGCAGCGGTCGATGTCGTCGATGAAGATGGTCAGCGTGCGGTTGAGCGCGTGCAGGCCCTTCGTGACCTCGGCGAAATGCTCGCGAAAGCGTTGGCGGAATCCGGTCTGCTCTTCCGCGGCGGACAGCGAGAAGCGCGGACCAAAGCTGGCGAGCAAGGCACCAGGATGGGCGGGGAAGGGGCGGGCGTAGTGGGTTGCCAGCAGAAAGCCTGAGAGGGCCAGCCACAGCACGCCCAGCAGGGGCAGGACCTTGCTCGGGTCATGCCCGATGGCGCCAAAGGTTTCGCGGGCAAAGCGCGCCCATTCGCCGGCCCAGAGCGCCTCGGCGGCCGGATTGCCGGCGATGTTGGCGGCCGCACTGTGCAAGAGATCGACCAACCAGAAGAACACCGGGTTGGCCCCGCCGCTGGCCAGGCCGGCGGCCTGCACCAACAAGCCCAGCACCAGCCAGATGAGGCCTCCCCAGGCGATGGCCAACCACAGCGCCAGTGGCAGGGCGCCGAGCAAGGGGCGGCGCAGGAAACGCCCCCAGACCAGCCGGGTTCGGAAGACCAGGCCTTTCATCGTCCACCAGCCCGGCAGGCCTTGTGACGCGATCGCCTGCAGCAGGGCCGCCAGCAAGACCGGTTCGCGCTGGTGATGCCAGGCATTGAACCAGACGGTGCTGAGGCCGCGCTGGTCGAGGCGGCTGCGCAGCAGGCTCATCAGCGAACTCTTGCCGCGACCCCAGGGGGCAGAGATGCCCACGGTCAGTGGCGGGGCGGTCTTCTGGTGCGTCAGATAGAAGCTCAGGGCTCGCACCAAGGGGTCGAAATTGAGCAGGTCTTCGTCGGCACGTTGCAGCGGCGCGTCGTCTACGGCGCGGCCCAGCAGCTGATTGAGCAGGCGCAACTCACCTCGGCGCGTGATGCCCCTGATGCCGACCGACAGCAGCAGACCGGCCAACAGCGCCAAGGCCACGCCGTATGCCGGAGGGGGCCAGCGTTCATAGCGCAGCAGTTGCCAGCTGCTGCCGCCGTTGTCGCTGCGGACGATGGCGCCACGCTCGCCAACGGCCCATGCCTGCTTGCCGTCGCCGCTGAAGCGCACGGCGATGAGCTTTTCCTTCGTGTTGGTGGGCTGCGCCACCCAGCTGCGCCCACCGTTCTGGGTGGACAGGATGGTGCCGCCGTCCCCTACCGCCCAGCCGCGCAATCCATCGGCGCTGATGTAGAGGTCGCTGAGGTCGTTCTTGATGCCGCTGAACTGAGCCGTCCAGCTCTGTCCACCGTTCGAGCTGCTGAGTACTGTGCCGCCATCGCCGACGATCCAGCCGCGCTGGCCGTCGGCACTGAATCGCAGGGCATGCAGCGATGCCCCGGTATTGCTGGACTGGTAGAACCATTCTTCCCCGCCGTCTGTCGTCGCGGCGATTAAGCCAGCATCACCGACGGCCCAGCCGCGTTGCCCGTCACGGCTGAAATGCAGCGCGCTCAGCTTGGTGCTGGCGCGGGCCTGCCCGCGCCAGGACAGCCCGCCGTTGCGGGTTGCCATAATCGCGCCCTCCTCGCCGGACGCCCAGCCGCGTTGGCCGTCGTCGTTGAAGTGCAGGGCGTTCAGCGATGACTTGAGGCCGCTGGCCTGTGTGTCCCAGGTCTTGCCACCGTCCTTGGTGGCGAGAATCGTGCCATCGTTGCCCGCCGCCCAGCCGTGCTGCTCATCGGCGCTGATGTAGAGCGCGTTCAGCATCACTTTGGTCGGGCCGCGTAGCTGCGACCAGGACCTGCCGCCCTTGTCGATGCGCAGGATCGCGCCCCTCTCGTCGATGGCCCAGCCGTGCTGTCCATCGCGGCCAATCTGCAGCGCCGTCGCTGATGGGCGCCAGTGGCTGATCTGCGTGACCCAGGAGCGCCCGCCATCGTCGGTGCGCAGGATCACGCCGCGTTCCCCCGCTGCCCAGCCGCGCTGGCCATCGGGGCTGAAGTGCAGCGCAAGAAGCGTCGCGCGGGTATTGCTGACTTGAGGGGCCCAGGACTCGCCACCGTCCTCGGTATGGAGGATCAAGCCTTCCTCACCTGCTGCCCAGCCGCGCCGTCCGTCTTCGTTGATGTGAACGGCGTTCAGCCATGCGCGCGTGCCGCTGGTCAGCGGCCGCCAGGATGCGCCTGCATCGGTGGTGCGGAGTATGGTGCCGCCATCACCGACCACCCAGCCGTGCAGCCCATCGGTGCTGAAATGAATAGCGAACAGCGATGCTTGGCTGTTGTTGATCTGCGGCTGCCAGGATGCGCCTGCATCCACGGTCCGGAGTATGGTGCCGTCCTCGCCGGCCGCCCAGCCGGTCTGTCCGTCGGCAGCAAAGTGCAGGGCGATCAGCTGTTTCTGGGTGCCACTGTCTTGCCTGTCCCAGGACTTGCCGCCATCTTCGCTGTGCAGAATCAAGCCGCCCTCGCCCACCGACCAGGCTTGCTCGCCGTCTGAGGAAACATGCAGCGCGGTCAGCAGTTCGCCGCTGGGCCAGGTCTGCGTGCTCCAGGATTGACCGCCATCCTTGCTGCTCAGGATGGTGCCGCCCTCGCCGACAGCCACTATGTGCTGGCCATTCTTGGCCAGGCGAATGGCCAGCAGCAAGGACTTGGTGGCGCTGCCTTGGGCTTCCCAGGTCAGGCCGCCATTCTGGGTGTGGAGCAAGGTCCCGGCCGCTCCAACCGCCCAGCCATGCAGGTCGTCGTCACTGAACCGGATGGATATCAGGCCGGCATCTGGCGCCGAGCCGACGACGCGCAGCGAGCGGTTGGTCTCGTAGGGGCAGAACCAGGACCAGCCGCCATCAAGCTGGTCGCCGCAGGGCGCCAGCCGCGCCTGCCAGGCGTGCATGCCGGCGATGGCAGCACAGGCGAGGAGGCAGATGATCAACCAGGCCCAGAGGCGCTTCAAACTGTAGGTGCCGCCGTTTGAAGAAATGTCCAAGCCTGCCTGCTCCGGTTGTGCAACCCGGCCGACTGTAGGTGCCCGGCGCCGAGCCGGCATCCGAACAACTATGGAGCAGTCGGGATCAGGTGCAGCGCAGCTGTGCAGCTTTGACACAACGGCGCAGCGCCTGCATGGCACAAGAGGCAGTGGACTCCCATCGTTCAGGGCGCCAGGTGGACGCGGCGCAAATCGATGGCTTCCCTGACGATGGGCAGCAGTGCCGCCGCCGCGGCATCGCCACCATCGATCGCCCCCAGCAGTTCGCGGCGCATCCTGGGATCTCAGAACTTCTTGATGTGGGTGGCGATGCCGTCCAGCGCTTCGGCGTGGTCGGGCATGGCCTCAAAGAAGTGGCCGATCTGGTTGGCCATGCGGACGAGTTTTGCGACGTCCATGATGTGTGGTGGCGACAGACTCAAGAGAACGGCACTTCCGCAATGGCCCCCCATTGGAGGGTGTTGGAGGCATGCAAATAACAAGTTAATATAGCGTCTCAAAAACCGCTCAATACTGTGAGGCTGAGATGAAGTTGACGTGGAAGCGAAAAGGGCTCATGTTGCTTTTGGTGATTGCGACTGTGGCTGTTGCAAAGATGTGGGGGCCGTTTAACGTCAGTTTGAGAAATCCGAGTATTCGCAGCTTTGCCGATGACAGCGATCTTGAGTTTGCCGGCGCCAGAAACATTGCGCGGCTCTACATGCTTTTGGATGTGCAACAGATCAAGCGAGGGGATATCGTACGAGTGGTTTATGCCAGCGGCGAAGTCTATGATATGGATGTGACAGCGCAGTGTTCGTATGTGGCAGGCATATCGTGCGCGTTCGGTAAAAAAACTCGAGTTGAATCCATTGATTCCCCATCCACGGTTTCACAAACTGCTATAAAGGATTGGCTTCTGAAGCATGCGCCTTGCGAGGATCGTCCGGGTAACAGCAATACTGTTCAACGCGATGTAAAGTTTCCGACTGGGCGTTGGGTGACCGAATATCCGCAGTCTTCTGATCCGGCGACAATTGTTGTTCGAGGTTTTTGGGAGTACACGGGCGAGGTTGTGGTGAGGCTCAGTGTGCCGATCGGTGGCGGAGGTGGAGGCGGTGATAAGGGATGCAAGAAAGAGTCGTTATGACGCGATTGCGATTCTGGCGCGGCATATTGTTGCTGGGCGCGACGGCGTTGGCTTGCTACTTGTTGTTCGAGTGGACGGGGGCTAGTGAGTCAGCGTTGGTCGTTGCGGCGCCGACTGCTCCCACATCATCAAATCTGCCTGAAATGCATGCTGTCAGTGGCGTAGCGACTTTGCCAGAGGCGCAGATCAATATCCCGTTCGTCAAGCAGGCATCTAAAGATGCTGTCACCGATTTTTGGCGTGCGGATGCAAACGCACTTCTGGCCTACTTTCGACGGGGTCTTGAATCCAAAAAACCAGAGGATAACTATGTTGCGATGGAGATATTAAATTTCTGCAAACCAATATTGCTTGAATATCAGCATGTTGAGGTGCTGCAAAGCAATATTCTGCAGTTGTATAAGGCATTTTCAGCGAGACAGAAATTGCGCGAACGATGTGGCGCACTGTATGCTTACAGTCCGAGTGCGCTGCGGCAAGCGGAGCGTGATTTGATTGCAGCTCTGCAAAATGCCCCCAATCCGGTGAATCCACATGATGCCGAGTTGAGTAGACAGGACTTTATTGACGGTTCGGCAGAAAAAGTTCGCGCGAATTTGCGAGCTGCCTTGTTCAATTATGGCGAAGAGGCTTTGATCTGGATTGGCCCAGGCTTGGCTACATGGCTCGAGTACTCAGGTCAAGATAAAACTCTTCGCCCGGGAATGGAACCGATTTTTCTTGAATCAGGCGATCTTCAGCATGCGATCTTGCTTGCCATGTGCGCTGCTGAGTTTGACTGTTCAACTGACAGCCTGCTGATGTTGAAAATGTGCGCAGAGCAGGGGCAGTGTGGAGAATCGCTCGACTCAGCTGTTCTGAGTGCGATTCCCGATTCTGCTCGGCGCGATCTCGTCGCTAGGCAGGCCCGCGCGATTTCTAGTGCGATTCGTAGTAAGGCGCTCTACAGATTGGGGCTTTAGACAGAGCGTGTTTGCTGGGCCTGATCATTGCTCATGCTTTGCAAGGCCTCCCTTACAAGCGGCAGCAGCCCCGCAGCCGCGGCATCGCCACCATCGATCGCCCCCAGCAGTTCGCGGCGCATCCTGGGATCCCAGAACTTCTTGATGTGGGTGGCGATGCCGTCGACGGCTTCGGCGTGATCGGGCATGGCCTGGAAGAAGGTGCCGATCTGGTTGGCCATGCGGACGAGTTTTTCGATGTCCATGGGGAATAAGTCGATTCGTTCAGTGGGCGGAGCAGTTGGCCGGCGCGAGCGCGGGGCGCTCCAGCGCCAGCCGCTCGGGGTGGCAGTAGATGACCAGGTCCTGGCCGCGGGCGAAGCCGACCAAGGTCATCTGCGCGCGCGCGGCGGTGGCCACGGCGAAGGAGGTGGGGGCCGAGACGGCGGCCAGCAGCGGCACGCCGGCGCTCGCGGTTTTTTGCACCATCTCGAAGCTGGCCCGGCTGGTGACGGCGATGAAGCCTTCGCCCGCGCGCACCTCGTGGCGAGCCAGCGCGCCGATCAGCTTGTCCAGCGCGTTGTGGCGGCCAACGTCCTCGCGCAGCCATTTGACCTCGCCCTCGGCCGAGCACCAGGCGGCTGCGTGCACGGCGCCGGTGGCCTGCTGCAGCGTCTGCAGCTCGACGAACTGGCTCATCGCCCGGGCAATCGCCTCGCGACGCAAGACCTGACCCTCGCCGGGCGCGCCCAGCCGGGGCAGATCGCGCGCCACCTGGGCCAGGCTCTCGGTGCCGCAAAGGCCGCAGCCGGTGCGGCCGGCCAGCGTGCGGCGGCGTTCCTTCAGCCGGGCAAAGGCCTCGCCGGCAATGCGCAGATGCAGGGTGATGCCCTGCTCGGAGGCTTCTTCCTCGACGCTGTAGAGCTCGTGCGCGGCGCTGAGAATGCCCTCGCTGAGCGAGAAGCCGAGCGCGAAGTCTTCCAGGTCCAGCGGCGTAGCCAGCATCACCGCATGGCTGACGCCGTTGTACTCCAGCGCCACCGGCACCTCGTCGGCCACCCAATCGTCAAGCGCAAAGGCGCGGCCGGCGCGCACGCCCTGCACGGGCAGCGGGCGCGCGCCTTCGCAGAACGACGGCGCGGCGGTGGCTAGCGTCGATGCCGGCTTGGCGGTCTTACTTGCCATGGACGGTCTCGTGGCGGCGGCCCTGCAGCAGGCCTTGCTGCAGCTGGTCGAAGCGGCTGAACTCGCGCTGCCACTCGGACGGCTGCTGCACCGGCATCACCTGCACCGCGGTGACCTTGTACTCGGGGCAGTTGGTGGCCCAGTCGGAGTTGTCGGTGGTGATGACGTTGGCGCCGGACTCGGGGAAGTGGAAGGTCGTGTAGACGACGCCGGGCTGGACGCGATCGGTCAGCTCGGCGCGCAGCACCGTCTCGCCGGCACGGCTCTGGATGCCGACCCAGTCGTCCTGCTTGATGCCGCGTTCCTCGGCATCGTGCGGATGGATCTCCAGCCGGTCTTCGCTATGCCATTCGTTGTTCGGCGTGCGGCGGGTCTGGGCGCCGACGTTGTACTGGCTGAGGATGCGGCCGGTGGTCAGCAGCAGCGGGAACTTGCGCGTGACCTTCTCGTCGGTCGGCACGTACTGGGTGATGATGAAACGGCCCTTGCCACGGACGAATCTGTCCACATGCATGATGGAGGTGCCGGCCTCTTCGGTGCTGTCGTTGCAGGGCCATTGCACGCTGCCCAGGCGCTCGATCTTCTCGTAGCTGACGCCGGCAAAGGTCGGCGTCAGCGCGGCGATCTCGGCCATGATCTCCTCGGGATTCTTGTAATCCATCGGATAGCCCAGCGCCTGCGCCAGCTTCTGCGTCACTTCCCAATCGGCATAGCCGGCCAGCGGCGGCATGACCTTGCGCACGCGGCTGATGCGGCGCTCGGCATTGGTGAAGGTGCCGTCCTTTTCCAGGAAGCTGGAGCCGGGCAGGAAGACATGGGCGTACTTGGCGGTTTCGTTCAGGAAGATGTCCTGCACGACCACGCATTCCATTGCCATCATGGCCTCGGCCACATGCTGGGTGTTGGGGTCGGACTGCACGATGTCCTCGCCCTCGCAGTACAGGCCCTTGAAGCTGCCCGACAGCGCGGCGTCGAACATATTCGGGATGCGCAGCCCCGGCTCGGGGTTCAGCGTCACGCCCCAGGCGGCCTCGAACTGGCCGCGCACGGTGCTGTCGCTGATATGGCGGTAGCCGGGCAGCTCGTGCGGGAAGCTGCCCATATCGCAGGAGCCCTGCACATTGTTCTGGCCGCGCAAGGGGTTCACGCCCACGCCTTCGCGGCCGACGTTGCCGGTGGCCATGGCCAGATTGGCAATGCCCATCACCATCGTCGAACCCTGGCTGTGCTCGGTGACGCCCAGGCCGTAATAGATGGCCGCATTTGGCCGACGCGTGACGGCGGCCGTTCCATTGCTCGCGCCTGTGGCGTACAGGCGCGCCGCGGCGCGCACCTCGGCCGCCGGCACGCCGCTGGCGGCCTCCAGCGCCTCGGGCGAGTTCTCCGGCCGGGCAACGAAATCGCGCCATTCATTGAAGCTCTTGGTGTCGCAGCGCTCGGCCACATAGGCCTCGTTGACCAGACCTTCGGTGACGATCACATGGGCCAGCGCGCTGATCACCGCCACATTGGTGCCGGGCTTCAGCTGCAGATGATGGGCGGCGCGGATGTGCGGCGAGTTGACCAGGTCGATGCGCCGCGGGTCGACGACGATCAGCTGGGCGCCTTCGCGCAGCCGCTTCTTCATCCGCGAGGCAAACACCGGGTGCGCGGCGCTGGGGTTGGCGCCGATGACCATGATCACATCGGCCTTCTCCACCGACTTGAAGGTCTGCGTGCCGGCCGAGGTGCCCAGGGTCTGGCCGAGGCCGTAGCCGGTCGGCGAGTGGCAGACGCGCGCGCAGGTATCGACGTTGTTATTACCGAAGGCCGCGCGGATCAGCTTCTGCACCAGATAGGTTTCCTCGTTGGTGCAGCGCGAGGAGGTGATGCCGCCAATCGAATCCTTGCCGTACTTGGCCTGGATGCGGCGGAATTCGCTGGCCGCATGGTTCAGCGCCACTTCCCAGCTGACTTCCTGCCAGGGATCCTGGATGGACGCGCGGATCATCGGCTTGGTGATGCGATCCTGGTGGGTGGCATAGCCCCAGGCAAAGCGGCCCTTGACGCAGCTGTGGCCCTCATTGGCCTTGCCATCCTTCCAGGGCACCATGCGCACGACCTGCGTGCCCTTCATCTCGGCCTTGAAGCCGCAGCCCACGCCGCAGTAGGCGCAGGTGGTGATGACGCTGTGCTCGGGCTGGCCCAGCCAGATGACCGACTTTTCCTGCAGCGTGGCCGTGGGGCAGGCCTCGACGCAGGCGCCGCAGCTCACGCATTCCGACTCCATGAAAGGCTGGTCCTGGCCCGGCGACACGCGCGATTCAAAGCCGCGGCCCGAGATCGTCAGCGCAAACGTGCCTTGCGTCTCCTCGCAGGCGCGCACGCAGCGGTTGCAGACGATGCACTTGCTCGGGTCGTAGGTGAAATAGGGGTTGGACTCGTCTTTCTTCGAATCGCAGTGGTGGGCGCCCGCCACCCCATCTACAACAGCCCCGCCCACGCCATAGCGCACATTGCGCAGCCCGGTCACGCCGGCCATGTCCTGCAGCTCGCAATTGCCGTTGGCCGAGCAGGTCAGGCAGTCCAGCGGGTGGTCGGAGATGTAGAGCTCCATCACGCCTTTGCGCAGATCCTGCAGCTTTGGCGTCTGGGTCTTGACCTTCATGCCGGCCTCGGCCGGTGTCGTGCAGCTGGCCGGGAAGCCGTTGCGGCCTTCGATCTCGACCAGGCAGAGCCGGCAGGAGCCGAAGGGCTCCAGGCTGTCGGTGGCGCAGAGCTTGGGCACCTGGATGCCGGCGTCCACGGCGGCGCGCATCAGCGAGGTGCCCTTGGGCACGGTGACCGGGAAGCCGTCGATTTCCAGCGTGACTTCTTCGCTCGACTCACGGCGCGGGGTGCCGTGATCGATGTCTTGCTTCAGATGGTTCAACATGATGATCTGCTCCTGGACTCAGGCGGCGGCCTGGTCGGGCTCGGCAAGACCGAAGTCCTGCGGGTAGTGGTTCAGTGCCGACAGCACCGGGAACGGCGTCATGCCGCCCATGGCGCAGAGCGAACCGTGGGTCATGGTGTCGCAGAGGTCGCGCAACAGGATCACCTGCTCGGCGCGGTTTTGGTTGCTGCGGATGCGGTCGATCACTTCTACGCCGCGGGTCGAGCCGATGCGGCAGGGCGTGCACTTGCCGCAGGACTCGATGGCGCAGAACTCCATCGCATAGCGGGCGAGCTGCGAGAGATCGGCCGTGTCGTCGTGCACGACGATGCCGCCATGACCAACCACGGCGCCCATGGCCGCGTAGGCCTCGTAGTCCAGCGGCACATCCCATTGCGATTCGGGAATGTAGGCGCCCAGCGGGCCGCCCACCTGCACCGCCTTGATCGGCCGGCCGCTGGCCGTGCCGCCGCCAAAGCCGTAGAGCAGCTCGCGCAGCGTCAGGCCAAAAGCCTTCTCGACCAGGCCGCCCTGCTTGATATTGCCGGCCAGCTGGAAGGGCAGGGTGCCCGAAGCAAAGCCCCCAGGTCGGGATGCTCCCGCCCTGCCCCCCGAGGGGGTCAAGCCGGCTTGGGACGGCCCAGCGCCGACTTGAGAACGGCCGACGCCAAAGTCGCGATAGAAGGCACCGCCGCGCGCCAGGATGATGGGCGCGCTGGCAAAGGTGATGACGTTGTTGATCACCGTCGGCTGACCGAACAGGCCAGCGAGCGCCGGCAGCGGCGGCTTGGCGCGCACCACGCCGCGCTTGCCTTCGATGCTCTCCAGCATCGCGGTTTCTTCGCCGCAGACATAGCTGCCCGCGGCCTTGCGCACCTCCAGCTGGAAGGCGTGGCCGCTGCCGCAGACGCTGTCGCCGAGGAAGCCGGCGGCGCTCGCGCGGGCGATGGCCTCGGTCATCGTGGCGATTGCATGCGGGTACTCGGAGCGGATGTAGATGTAGCCGCGGGTGGCACCCACCGCCAGCGCGGCGATGGTCATGCCCTCGATCAGCATGAAGGGGTCGCCCTCCATGGTCATGCGGTCGGAATAGGTGCCGGAGTCGCCTTCGTCGGCATTGCAGACAATGTATTTCTGTAAAGCCTGCGCTTCGCGCACCGTCTTCCACTTGATGCCGGCCGGAAAGGCCGCACCGCCGCGGCCGCGCAGGCCGGAGTGCAGCACTTCCTGAATGATGGCGGCGCCATCCAGACCGAGCGCACGGCGCAGGCCGGTCCAGCCCTCGTGGGCCTCGTAGTCGGCCAGCGAGAGCGGATCGATCACGCCGACGCGGCGGAAGGTCAGCCGCTCCTGCAGCGCCAGGAAGGGGATCTGTTCGGTCACGCCCTGGCGCAGCGGGTGTTCGCCGCCTTGCAGCAAGCCAGCATCCAGCAGGCCCGGCACATCGGCAGCCTCGACCGGGCCGTAGGCGATGCGCCCCTGTGCGGTTTCCACCTCGACCAGCGTTTCCAGCCAGAACAGGCCGCGCGAGCCGTTGCGCACCAGCTCGATCGCCAGTCCGCGACGGCCGGCCTCGGCCTGCAAGGCGGCGGCCACCTCGTCGGCGCCCACGGCCAGCGCGGCCGAGTCGCGGGGAACAAAGATCTTCACGGCGCTCATCACAGGCCCTCGCTTTCGAGCAGGGCGTCCAGCTTGGCCGGCGTCATCCGGGCATGCAGGCGCTCATTGATCTGCAGAGCCGGCGAGGAGGCGCACAGGCCCAGGCAATAGACCGGCTCCAGCGTCACCGCACCGTCGGCGCGGGTGCTGTGCGCGGTGCAGCCCAGCCGCTGTTCGGCATGCGCCAACAGGGCCGCGGCACCGCGGGCCTGGCAGGCCTCGGCGCGGCAGACCTGCAGCTGCAGCCGGCCCGGCGGCGTGCTGCGGAAGAAGTGGTAATAGCTGATCACCCCGTGGACCTCGGCCCGCGACAGGCCCAGATGCTCGGCAATCAGCGGCACGGCGGCGGGCGGTACATGGCCGAGCTGCTGCTGCACGGCGTGCAGCAGGGGCAGCAGGGCGCCATCGACCGGCGGATGCGCGGCCAGCAGGGCAAGAATCTGTTGTTCCATCGGGGACTCGGGTGGGGCGGAGCTCATGTCCAGTAAGGAGGATAGGCGGTGTCGCGGCTGAGATTGTTATAGATCAGCGCGATGACAACGATGGTCACGGCGCCGGCCGGTGCCGCCACGCTCAAGGCAGTGCGGTAGACGCCCCAGGCCAGCGGGATGCCCACCGCGGCCCAGGCCAGCACGACCAGCGCCGGGCTGCTGCCACGGTAGCTGATGGTGCCTTCCAACGACGGCCTGCCGTCTGCAAGGACAGTGGACATTGCTTTTGTCTCCTTGGTCATGACGGCACTCGTCCGGTGCCTGTGCCAGCGATGCTGGCATCGCCAGTGTTTGCAGCAAGAGCGCTGCAGTCCAATTTATTCGGGTGATGAATCGATAGCTGGCAGGAATCAGGGTTGACCCTGGGGCGGCGCGGCGCTTGCCGTCAGGCCCGCCTGCGCGCCGGCGTGGCGTGCCGCATGGGCCAGCCACTCGGGCGATTCGGCCAGCGCCAGCGCGGCCTGCAGCGAGCGGGAATGGCGGCCGCTGCCCTGCACCATGAAGGCGATGGGCACCTCGACCTGTGGCTCGATCAAGGGCCGGGCCTCCAGCGTGGCATCACCGGCAATGGCACCGAGCAGCGCGCCAGGCAGCACCGCGCTGACGCGGCCGACCTGCACGCTGCTGAGCAGGGTGACGGTGGAGTTCGATTCGATCGCCGCGTTCACCGTGCAACCGGCGCTGGCGAAGGCGCGGTCAACGATACGCCGGTTGTGCATCTCGGCGCTCAACAGGCACAGCGGCAGCGTCGCTGCCTCGGCCCAGCGCATCGGCTCGCCCAGCTGCAGCGGCCGACCGGGCGCGGCCGCCGAGCGCTGGAGCAGAAAATAGTGCTCGGTGTACTGGGGCAGCACACGCAGCTGGGCGCGGCTGTCGGCCATGCGTTCGATGTAGCCCAGCGCCATGTCCAGGGCCAGCGCCTCCAGGCCGGACTCCAGTTCCACCGAGCTCAGCGAGCGCAGCGTCGGCACGATGCCGGGATGGCGGTCCTGCAGCAGCGCAGCGAAGCGGGCCGCGATGGGCATGGCCGTGGGTACCGCACCGATCAGCAGCTGGCCGCGCGGCGCCTCGGCGCGGCTGGCCAGGTCTTGCGTCAGCAACTCCTGTTCGCGCAACATCAGGCGCGCGCTGTGCAGCACCCGCTCGCCTTCCTCGGTGAAGCCGGCGAAATTGCGGCCGCGCTTGACGATGGCGCAGCCGTAGTTCTCCTCCAGCGCGCGGATCGCGTTCGACAAGGCGGGCTGCGTCACATGGCAGGCCAGTGCGGCACGGCCGAAGTGGCGATGATCGTCCAGCGCGACCAGGTATTTCAGCGAGACAAACAGGTTCATGGCGGGGCGCGCCCGGCTGCGGCGCTGGCGCATTGTGTAGCGACCCGTCTGTGCCCACGGTACAGGGCTGCCAGCATTGACAAATGCTTACACCGTCGCAGCGACAGCGCGCCCGGCAGATGGGTATCAGCACTTGCCAGCCTGGGCGTGAGGGGTTTGAATCAGGGCATGAGTTCCGTCCTGCATCCAGACCTGCCCAGCTTCATCGCCTTTGGTGAAGCGCTGACCGATCTGATTCGCACCGGCGACGACAGCTGGCGCACGGTCAGCGGCGGCGCGCCCTGGAATGTGGCGATGGCGATGTCGCGCTTGGGTGAGCTGTCGGCCTTTGCCGGCGGCATCAGCCGCGATCTGTTTGGCCAGGCCATCTGGCAGGCCAGTGCCGATGCCTGCCTGGACCTGCGTTTCATCCAGCAATTCGATCGCGCACCGCTGCTGGCCGTGGTGCATGAGTTGAACCCGCCGCGCTATTTCTTCATCGGTGACGACAGCGCCGACCTGCATTTCGCGCCGGAAGGGCTGCCCTCAGGCTGGCGGCGCGCGCTGCGCTGCGCCCACTTTGGCGGCATCAGCCTGGCACGCCAGCCGCTGGCCGAGCGCCTGGTGCTCTTGGCCGCGCAACTGAAGGCCGAGGGCAAGCTGATCAGCTACGACCCCAATTTCCGTCAGACCATGGACTCGCGCTATGACGACACGCTGGAGCAGATGTGCCGGCTGGCCGATGTCATCAAGGTGTCTGACGAAGACCTGCGCGGCCTGTTCCGCTGCGGCGATCACCACACCGGCGTGGCGCAGATCAGCGCCTGGAATCCTGGCGCGCTCTTGCTGCTGACCCGCGGCGCCGAGGGCGGCACGCTGTTTCATGGCAGCGTGGAACTGTCGGCCCGGCCGCCGGAGATCGAGCTGGTCGACAGCATTGGCGCCGGTGACGCCAGCATGGCCGGCCTGCTCTACAGCCTGCTGCGGCACAAGCATGCCGAGCCGGCTCAGCATCTGCGCTTTGCCTTGGCCGCCGGCGCTGGCGCTTGCATGACGGCGGGCGCCAGCCCGCCCTCCTTGCCCCTGGTGCAAACCCTGGCTGCGGGCGTGCAGTTGCTGGCGCCGTAGGGAAGGGCTGCCCCGCCATCTGTGGCAGCGCCGCCCTAGTGATTTTCCCTGGGTCCTGCGCAATGCTCGGCGTTCTGCCCGGTATTGCCGCGATTCCGGCCCGATCTTGCGCCGAGCTGGTGTGATACTTGGACGGCGCAGGCGCAAGCCCCGATCGGGGTCAGGTCTTGCGCCTTGCAAAAGCAGCAGCCCCTGGCGGGCTGCAGACTCGCTTGGCCACGCGGTGCCCATGAGGCAGGCCAGGCCAGGGTTGGGAAGCGTATGTCCACGATCAGGTCTTTTGGAATCAGTCTGCTGCTCAGCGTCATCAGCGTGGCCGCCGCACCGGCCTGGGCCGATGAGCGGGCGGACATGGCCCGGATTGAGCAGCTGGAAGCCTTGTCCGAGCAGGACAACGATGCGGCACTGAACGAGCTGCTGCTGTTCCACAAATCGCTGCCGGCCGGCGCCAGCTACAAGGTGCGTACCGAGATCCTGCGCCGCCTGACCGGGCTGCTCTACGACGCCGGGCGCGGCAAGGAAGCCGAGGGTTTCGCCAAGGAGCTGGCCGAACTGGCCAGCCGGCAGGGCGACCGCAACATGATTGCGCTGGCGCAGATTGCCAAGAGCTTTGATCTGGTCGAGGCGGGGCAGCAAAGCGCCGCACTGGCCGAGCTGGATCGCATCAAGGACTCGCTGGGCACGAAGCCGCTGCCCGAGGTGCAGCTGCGTCTGGCCGTTGCCTATGGCTTCATCCATCAGCTGGCCGGCAAGTTCGAGCTGGCGTTGGCCCATTGGCTGGAGGCGCTGCGCCTTTGCGACAGCCTGCCGCGGCGGCAGGTGATGAACAAGATCTACCGGCTGCAGGCCTTGTCGGGCCTGTACAGCGCGATGCAGAACCCTGAGAAGGCCCTCGAGACGGCCGAACAGGCGCTGGCCCTGGGCACCCAGGTGCAGGCGCCCAAGACCATGGCCTCGCTGAGCCTCAACCGCGGTAGCGCCCTGGTCGAGCTGGGCCGCATGCCGGAGGCGCTGAAGGCCTATGAATGGGCCCTTGGCCGTGCTCGCGAGGGCAAGGTGCCACCGCTGGAGCTGTCGCTGCTGGTCAATATTGCCGACTATCACCTGCGCACCCACGATTTCGTTCGCGCCGAGAAGGTGTCCCGCGAAGCGCTGGAGTTGGCCGAGAAGATTGATGACAAGGCCAACTTCTTCACTTCCAAGGCCAATATTGGCTTTGCGCTCGGTGGGCAGGGCAAGCTGGCGCAGGCCATGGTGCCGATCAAGGAGTCGCTGGATTACTACCGGGCGTTGAAGTCGCAGGTCGATATCGAGGCCTTGCTCGGTGAGTACAGCCAGATGCTGGAGCGGGCCGGGCTGTACAAGGAAGCGCTGGTCGCGGTGCGCGAGCAGCAGCAGATCAGTGCCGAGTTGTTCCGCACCGATCGCGCACGCACGGTGGCCTCGCTGCAAGAGCAGTTCGATGCCGACAAGCGCAAGAAGGAAATCGCGCTGCTGGAGCGCGAGAACCGGCTGAAGGACGTCGAGATCGCCAACCACCACCTGCGTCAGATTGCGGCGACGCTGGGCGCGGTGCTGGCGCTGATCATCGGTGTGTTCGTCTACATGCTGTACCGCCGCGTCAAGAAGGCCAACGCCGATCTGGAGGCCGCCAACAAGCAGCTGGAATTCCACTCGGTGCGCGACCCGCTGACCGGGCTCTACAACCGGCGCTCCTTTCATGAGTTGATGGCCACACGGCCGGCCCGGGTGGAACGTGAGCGGCGCGAGAACAGCCAGCAGCAGCCTGATTGCCTGCTGCTGCTGGACATTGACTACTTCAAGTCCATCAACGACACCCACGGCCATGCGGCCGGTGACGTGGTGCTGATCGAGGTGGCGCGGCGCCTGCGCGAGGCGGTACGCGACACCGATATGGTGATGCGCTGGGGCGGCGAGGAATTCCTGATCTTTTCGCCGCGCACCCAGGTCAGCCAGCTGACGGCGCTGGTCGAGCGGGTGCTCGAGCAGATCGGCGGCACGCCCATCACCTTGCCGAGTAGCAAGGCCATTACCGTGACCGTCAGCGGCGGCTTCATCTCGGTGCCCTTCCCAGAGCAAGGGCCCTTGCAGTTCGAATGGGAAAAGGCCATGCAACTGGCCGATATGGCGCTCTATCTGGGCAAGATCCACGGGCGCAACCGTGCCTACGGCCTCGACAGGCTGCTGGTGCCCGCCGAGCAGGCCTTGCCGGTGCTGGAGCACGACCTCTCCGCCGCCATGGCCGCGGGCATGGTGCAGATGATCGAGGTGCATGGCCCGCAAAAGGCCGTTGTCGCCCCAGAGTCACGTTTCGCGGCCGATGCCGCCTGACAGGGGCGCTGCGCGGGACGCTTGAGCGCCGCGGCGCTCAGGCCTTGTGCAGCGCCTGCAGCACGCGGGCCTGGGCGCTGCGCAGCTCGCTGGCGGCCTGCTCGCGCTGTTCCTTCAGGTCCTGCTTCAGCCGTTGCAGGCGCTTGTTCAGCTGATCGACACGGGCGGCATCGCCCAGCCTTTGATAGAGGCGCAGCGCCGTATGCAGCACGGGCTCCTGCAAAAAAGGGCTGGCGTCCAGACCGCCGGTGCTCAGCAGCGGTGCCAGCAGCGCCTGAGCCTCGGCCAGATGATCGCGCCGCAAGCTCAGCTCGGCACAGGCATGGTGCAGGGAATCGGCCAGCGAGTCGTTTTCCACGCGGCCCAGCATCTGCATCGATTGGCTCAGCAAGCCGTCGGCCTCATCAAGCCGGCCGGCCTGCATCAGGCAGATCGCACTGTTCAGGCGCAGCACGATTTTCTGGCGCTCGCTCATGAAGGGCTCGTCCAGATGGGGGCGGGCCTGGAACACCAGCTTCAGCTGGCGCTGCGCCAGGGCCTGTGCTTGCGCCTCATGGCCCTGATCCTGCAACGAGTCGTGCGCGAGTGCGCCGGCCAGCAGCGCATTGGCATAGGCACGCACCAGGGTCTGGCCGTCGCCGGCTTCGCGGGCGCGCGACAGCGCCTGCAGATGCAGCAACTCGGCCTGCTCGACCTGGCCCAGCGCCGCATGAACATGAGCCAGGGTGCCCAGCGCCGAGGGCAGGGCCTTGAACAGCGCCGGCGTTGCGGCGGCCAGCTCGGTGGCTTCAACAGCGAGTGGCAGGGCGTCGTCGGGCAGGCCCACGGTACAGGCCGCCAGCGCGGCCAGCGTCAGCATGGCGACCACGCCGTCGACATCGTCGCCGGCGTTCAGCCGGGCGCGCGCGCGCATGGCGCAGGCATAGGCCAGCGCGTGGCGACCCAGGGCCCAGCCGGCCAGTGCCTGCAGCCGTGCCGCCTCGGCCCCCAGGCGCGTGCGCCGGTCCGGCTCGGCAATGGCCTCGCTGCACTGTTCGGCCTGTTCGGCACAGCGCAGCGCTTCAAGCGCCTGATGGGCGTCGTTGGCTTGGCGGGCGCGCTCCAGCCAGGACTCGCAAGGGGGTGAGGGGCTGAGGGCGGTGTCGTTGCTCATCGGGACTGCAGGGCAAGCATGGGGAAGAGACTAAGCGCAGCCTGGGACTTTGGGTAGACCGCGCTGCATCTTGCGGCCCTCGCGCCACAGATATGTCACGCCGCGACCGCTATTGGCGCTTGCTGGCCACCAGGGTCTGCGGCCCTTGCACCTGCAGCCTTGGGCGATCGGCTTCGGGCTCGGCCAGTGGCGCCACCTCGCGCAGGCTGGCGTGGCAGCGTTCGCTCAGGCGCTGGTAGGTCTCGGTGCCTTCGAGCTTCCAGCGCATCTCATCCTCGCTCAGCGGCCGCATCACCTTGGCCGGCAGGCCGGCGATCAGCGATTTTTCCGGCAGCTTGAGCCCGGCGCGCACAAAGGCGCAGGCAGCGACGATGCTGTAGGCGCCGACCTCGGCCTCGTCCATCACCACCGCGTTCATGCCGACCAGCGCATCGTGCCGGACGATGCAGCCGTGCAGCACCGCGCCATGGCCGATATGGCCGTTGCGCTCGACGACGGTCTCGGAATCGGGGAAGCCGTGGATCACGCAGCTGTCCTGCACATTGACGCCCTCGTGCAGCACGATGCGGCCGAAGTCGGCGCGCAGGCTGGCGCAGGGGCCGATATAGCAACCCGGGCCGACGATCACATCGCCGATCAGCACCGCGGTCGGGTGCACATGGCTGCTGGGGTGGACGACCGGCACAACGCCGTCAATCGAGTAGCAAGGCATGGAGAGACTCCAGGGTTTTGGGTGTGGCGGGCAGCAATTTGCGGGTTTACCCGAGGCGGTGCGGCCTTGTGCCAAGTCAAGACGCACCTTACGATCTACCGACCGGTCGGTCAAGAGTGTTTGATGCCGCTCAAGCCGATCTCAAGCTGTTGTGTTTCTTCGGAGCCCGCCCCCATGTCCGAGACCCAAGACGCCGCCGCGTCCGTGCTGCTGACCCGCCAGGAAGGCGCGGTGCGCACGCTGACGCTGAACCGCCCGGCCGCGCTGAACGCTTTCACCACCCAGTTGCTGGCCCAGCTGCGCCTGGCGCTGGACGAGGCGGCCAACGATGCCAGCGTCCGTGCCGTCGTCATCACCGGCGCCGGCCGGGCCTTCAGCGCCGGGCAGGATCTGTCTGATCCGCTGATCAAGCCGGAGTTTGGCGAGGGCAAGCCGGCCAAGGACATCGGCCATCTGCTCGACCACTACTACATCCCGCTGGCACTGCGCGCCCGTTCGATGCCGGTGCCGGTGATCTGCGCCGTCAATGGGGTCGCGGCCGGCGCCGGGGCCAACTTCGCGCTCGGCTGCGATCTGGTGATCGCCGGCCAGTCGGCCAGCTTCATCCAGGCCTTCAGCAAGATTGGCCTGGTGCCCGATTGCGGTGGCACCTGGCTGCTGACCCGCCTGGTTGGTCGCGCCCGCGCGCTGCAGCTGGCCCTCTTGGGCGACAAGCTCGCTGCCGCCGATGCACATGCCATGGGCCTGATCGCCCGCGTCGTGCCCGATGAAGACCTGGCCGCCACCGCGCAGGCCACGGCGCTGAAACTGGCCTCGATGCCGACCCGTGCCCTGGTTGAGACCCGCCGCGCCTTCGACGAGGCGATGGAGCTGAACTACGAAGACGCGCTCAAGCTCGAAGCGGTGATGCAGAGCCAGCTCGGTTTTGCCCATGACTACCAGGAAGGCTGCAGCGCTTTCCTCGAAAAGCGCGCGCCGCAATTTAAAGACCGATGAGCATGGCTACGAAGCGCGCAGCGGGCCGAACGCCGGGCCGCCCCAAGTCGGCCCGCGTCCCCTCGGGGGACCGGACGATGTACGCATCGGACGAGGGGCTCACATGAATCCCCAGCAACTGGCTGAAGCCGTTCGCGATGCGATGTTCCGCGAGGACCATGCGTCCAAGGGCCTGGGCATGGAGATCCTGGCCGTTGGCCCGGGCAGCTCGACGCTGCGGATGCCGGTGCGCCAGGACATGCTCAACGGTTTCGCCATCTGCCATGGCGGCCTGATTACCACCCTGGCCGATTCGGCCTTTGCCTTCGCCTGCAACGCGTACAACGAGTTGACGGTGGCCTCCGGCATCACGATAGACATCGTGGCGCCGGCGCGGCTTGGCGACGTGCTGACCGCCGTCGCCCACGAGGTTTCGCTCGCCGGTCGGACCGGTGTCTACGACGTGAACGTGCGCAACCAGCGTGATGAGCTGGTGGCGGTGTTTCGCGGCAAGTCCTACCGCATCAAGGGCAAGCCCGTGGTGCCGGGCTTGCAGGCGAACGAGGAGTGAGACGAATGATCGTGAAGAACCCCGCGCCGGCTGAGCTGGAGGCGATCGAGACCGCCAGCCGCGACGAGCTGCA
Source organism: Roseateles aquae (assembly GCF_032337115.1). Lineage (NCBI taxonomy): Bacteria > Pseudomonadati > Pseudomonadota > Betaproteobacteria > Burkholderiales > Sphaerotilaceae > Roseateles > Roseateles aquae. The sequence goes on along the minus strand of NZ_JAVXZY010000011.1, from coordinate 28,885 downwards.
GGCCCTGCAGCTGCAACGCCTGCAATGGACGCTGCAGCACGCCTACGACAAGGTGCCGCATTACAAGGCCGCCTTTGATGCCAAGGGCGTTCACCCCAGCGAGCTGAAGACGCTTGCCGATCTGGCCAAGTTCCCCTTCACCACCAAGAAGGACCTGCGCGACAACTACCCCTTCGGCATGTTCGCCGTGCCGCGCGAGCGGGTGGCGCGCATCCATGCCTCCTCGGGCACGACGGGCAAGCCGACGGTGGTGGGCTACACGCTGCAGGACATCGACACCTGGGCCGGCCTGGTGGCCCGCTCGCTGCGTGCCGCCGGCGTGCGCCCGGGGCATATCGTTCATGTCGCCTACGGCTACGGTCTGTTCACCGGCGGCCTGGGCGCGCATTACGGCGCCGAGAAGCTCGGCTGCACGGTGATCCCGATGTCGGGCGGCCAGACCGAGAAGCAGGTCCAGCTGATCCAGGATTTCAAGCCCGACGCCATCATGGTCACGCCCAGCTATATGCAGGTAATCATCGAGGAGTTCGCGCGCCAGGGCCTGGACGCCCGCGAGAGTTCCTTGAAGGTCGGCATCTTCGGCGCCGAGCCCTGGACCGAGGCGATGCGGCGCGAGATCGAGAGCAAGGCCGGCATCGATGCGGTCGACATCTACGGCCTCTCCGAAGTGATGGGGCCAGGTGTTGCCAGCGAATGCATCGAGTCCAAGGACGGCCCGGTGATCTGGGAAGACCATTTCTATCCCGAGATCATCAACCCCGAGACCGGCGAGGTGGTGCCCGATGGCGAGGAGGGCGAGCTGGTGTTCACCTCGCTCTCCAAGGAAGCACTGCCCATCATCCGCTACCGCACCCGCGACCTGACGCGCCTCTTGCCGCCCACTTCCCGCAGCATGCGCCGCATGGGCAAGATCGTCGGCCGCTCGGACGACATGCTGATCATCCGCGGCGTGAACATGTTCCCCACCCAGGTGGAGGAGCTGGTGCTGCAGGAGGCTCAGCTGTCCGGCCAGTACCAGATCGTCGTCACCCGCGAAGGCCCGCTGGACGCGGTGGAAGTGCGCTGCGAGTTGCAGCCGCAGGCCGTCAACAGCGCCAATCCGGCCGAGATCAGTAAATCGCTGCAGCACCGCATCAAGACGCTGATCGGCGTGTCCACCAAGGTGGTGGTCGGCCCGCCGGATTCGATTGAACGCACCTTGGTGGGCAAGGCCCGCCGGGTTATCGACCAAAGGCCGAAATGACGGCTGTTGGGCGGTAAGAAATACACCACAGAGACACGGAGACACAGAGCAATGCAAGCCGGCGGCCAAAGAGGACTGAAATTCTCTGTGCCTCCGTGTCTCTGTGGTCGGTTTGTTGGCTGAGTAAGCAGCAGGAGATCTTTTTATGTACACCCAAGCCATGAGCGTCGGTCCGCAGGACACGGCGGCCAAGGTCCAGAGCGCCGAGGACAAGCAGCGCACCGATGCCTTCGAGGCGCGCATCGATGCGGGCGACTTCATCGAAGCCAAGGACTGGATGCCGGATCACTACCGCAAGACCCTGGTGCGCCAGATCAGCCAGCATGCGCATTCCGAGATCGTCGGCATGCTGCCCGAGGGCAACTGGATCACGCGTGCGCCCACGCTCAAGCGCAAGGCGATTCTGCTGGCCAAGGTGCAGGATGAAGGCGGCCACGGCCTCTATCTGTACTCGGCCGCCGAGACCCTGGGCACCAGCCGCGACCAGATGCTGGACGCGCTGCACACAGGCAAGGCCAAGTACAGCTCGATCTTCAACTACCCGACGCTCACCTGGGCCGATATCGGCGTGATCGGCTGGCTGGTCGATGGCGCGGCCATCATGAACCAGGTGCCGCTGTGCCGCTGCTCCTATGCGCCCTATGCGCGGGCGATGATCCGCATCTGCCGCGAGGAAAGCTTCCATCAGCGCCAGGGCTACGAAAGCCTCTTGGTGATGATGCAAACGGGCACGGCCGAGCAGAAGGCCATGGTGCAGGACGCCGTCAACCGCTGGTGGTGGCCCTCGCTGATGATGTTCGGCCCTGAGGACAAGGACTCACCGAACTCCGAGCAGTCGATGCGCTGGGGCATCAAGCGCATCTCCAACGACGATCTGCGCCAGAAGTTCGTCGACGCGACGATCCCGCAGGCCGAGGTGCTGGGTGTGACCGTGCCCGACCCCGATCTGAAGTGGAACGCCGAGACCGAGCACTACCAGTTCGGCCGCATCGACTGGGCCGAGTTCTGGCGCGTCGTCGGCGGCGACGGCCCCTGCAACCGCGAACGCCTGGCCGCCCGCGTCAAGGCCTGGGACGACGGCGCCTGGGTGCGCGAAGCCGCGCTGGCCCATGCCAAGAAGCAAGCCACCCGAGCACAAGCCGCTTGAACAACCACGAACCAACCACAGAGCCACGGAGACACAGAGAAATGCCAAGCATTGCCTTCTCAGTAACTCCCTGGCTGTGTGTTTGCCACTGAACCCTTTGCAAGGATCTATATGAGCGACGTCAAGCAAGCCCCCAAGAACGAATGGCCGCTGTGGGAAGTCTTCGTACGCAGCAAGGCCGGTCTGGACCACAAGCATTGCGGCAGCCTGCATGCCGCCGACGCCAAGATGGCCGTGCAACTGGCCCGTGAGGTCTACACCCGCCGCCAGGAAGGCGTGAGCATCTGGGTGGTGCTGTCCAGCCAGATCGTCGCTTCGGACCCGGGCGAGAAGGGCATGTACTTCGACCCGATGGAAGACAAGGTGTACCGCCACCCCACGTTTTACGAGCTGCCAGAGTCCGTGAACCATATGTGACCACCCCCTACGCGCTGCGCGCGCCCCCTCAAGGGGGCGAGCCCGAGAGCCCGGCAAAGCCGGATCTCCGGGCTCCGCTGGGGAATACCGGTGGGGTGCGGTGGGAGAAAGACTGATGAGCCAACAATCAATCAAGGTCGGCGACAAGGCCGACGTCCGCTACCTGCTGCGCATTGCCGACAGCTGCCTGATCCTCAGCCAGCGGCTGGGCGAGTGGTGCGGCCACGGGCCCATCCTGGAAGAAGACCTGGCGCTGACCAATATGGCGCTGGATCTGGTCGGCCAGGCGCGTGGCCTCCTGACCCGTGCCGGCCAGCTCGATGGCCAGGGCCATGACGAAGACCAATTGGCCTTTCTGCGCGACGAGCGCCAGTACTTCAACCCGGTGTTGATGGAACTGCCGCGTGGTGACTTTGCCTTCACCACGCTGCGCAACTTCGCCGTGGCCAGCTGGCTGCTGGGCCTGTGGCAACGGTTGCAGTCGTCCAGCGATGCCGAAGTGGCTGCGATTGCCGGCAAGGCCGTCAAGGAAGCCCAGTACCACCAGCAACATGCAGCCGACTGGGTGCTGCGCCTGGGCGATGGCACCGAGGAGTCCAGGGCGCGCATGGAAGCCGCGCTGGCGACGCTGTGGCCCTACTTCAACGAGCTGTTCGCCGACGATGCCGTTGACGCCGCCGCGGTGCAGAGCAAGCTGGGCCCGGCCTGGAGCGAGCTGAAGGCCGACTGGCAGGCCGCGATGGACGAAATCCTCGGCGAAGCCGGCCTGGCCCAGCCCAAGGCCAGCGCCTATGTGCCGGCCGGCCGCGTGGGCATCCACAGCGAGCATATGGGTCATATGTTGGCCGAGATGCAATATCTCCAGCGTAGCTACCCGAACGGGGTGTGGTGAGGGCATGAGCGATTTGCCGGTCGCCAACACCTGTGGTCGCCTCTCGGCGGCCTGGGAGGTGCTGCGCCAGATCCCCGACCCCGAGGTGCCGGTGATATCGCTGGACGAGCTGGGCATCGTGCGCGATCTGAAGGAGACAGCGAACGGGCTGGAGGTGGTGCTGACGCCCACCTACTCGGGCTGCCCTGCCACCGAGCTGATTCAGGACAACGTCCGCGAGGCGCTGGCCCGTTTCGGCGAGATCACCATCACGATGCAACGCGCGCCGGCCTGGACGACCGACTGGATCAGCGAGGCGGGCAAGGCCAAGCTGAAGGCCTATGGCATTGCGCCGCCTGGGCCTGCGGGCCCGGCGCACGGCCAGCCCATTCGCCTGGTGCATCGCAATGCGCTGAGCAAACTGGCCTGTCCACGTTGCGGCTCGGAGCAGACGGAGAAGTTGTCTGCCTTCGGGTCAACGGCCTGCAAAGCCTTGTATCGCTGCCTCTCTTGCCGCGAACCTTTCGAATACTTCAAGCCCATCTGAATCATGAGCCTCAACTTCCATCCCCTGCGTGTCCGCGAAGTCCGGCCGGACACCGAAGAAGCCGTGATCGTCAGCTTTGACGTGCCGGCCGAGCAGCGCGAGCTGTTCAAGTTCACCCAGGGGCAATACCTGACCCTGCGTGCCGATGTGAATGGCGAAGACCTGCGCCGCTCCTACTCGATCTGCGCCGGCGTCGACGACGGCGAGTTGCGCGTCGGTGTGCGCAAGGTGCTGGGCGGCAGGTTCTCCAATTGGGTCAATAGCGAGCTGAAGGCCGGCGATGTGATCCAGGTCTTCCCGCCGCAGGGCCGTTTCTTCGTGCCGGTCGATGCCCAGGCCGAGCGCCACTACCTCGGCATCGCCGGCGGCTCGGGCATCACGCCCATCCTGTCCATCATGAAGACGGTGCTGGCGCGCGAGCCGGGCAGCCGCTTCACGCTGATCTACGGCAACCGCCGCCAGGCCTCGACGATGTTCAAGGAAGAGATCGAGGATCTGAAGAACCGCTACCTGACCCGCGTCTCGCTGCACCATGTGTTCAGCGACGAGCATGTCGATTCGCCCTTGATGGCCGGCATGCTCAACCGCGACAAGATCGCCGAGTACCTGGGCGCGCTGATTGATCCGGCCGGCATCTCCGAGGCCTTCATCTGCGGCCCCTATCAGGTCAATGACGAGGCCGAGGCCGCGCTGCTGGCCGCCGGCGTGGCGCAGGAACGCATCCACATCGAACGCTTCGGCACGCCGGAGATGCAGCAGGGCAAGCCGGCGCCGCACGAGGCCCGCCCCGAGGATGCCGACAATGCCCGCATCGTGCTGATCCGCGACGGCCTGGCGCGCGAGTTCGATTTCAGCAAGAACGACCCCAGCCTGCTCGACGCCGCGGCCCGCGCCGGCCTGGAAGTGCCCTTCAGCTGCAAGAGCGGCGTCTGCTCGACCTGCCGCTGCAAGCTGATCGAAGGCCAGGTGCGCATGGACAAGAACTTCGCGCTGGAAAAGCACGAGGTCGCCGCCGGCTTCATCCTCAGCTGCCAGGCGCATGCGCTGACACCGCGTGTCGTCATCTCGTTTGACGAACGCTGAACAGACGGAACCGACCACAGAGACACAGAGTCACAGAGAAAATTCATAGAGGTTTCTTTGCTTTCCTCTGTGTCTCCGTGGCTCTGTGGTTAATCTTCAAGGTTTTCAAAGACATGGCCAGAGGCAGAGCCCCCGGATTTGATGCAACGCGCGAGCAGATCCTCGTGCAGGCGGCGCGCTTGTTCGCGGCGCAGGGCTATGCCGGCACCTCGATGAATCAGGTGGCCGAGGCCTGCGAGGTGAGCAAGCCCACGCTCTACCACTATGTGCGCGACAAGCACGAGCTGCTGATGCAGATCTGCGAAACCCACGTCGAGGCGCTGGCCGCGCTGGTGGACGAGGTGCGCAGCGAGACCGCGGCCCAGGGCCTGAACGCCGAGGCCCATCTGCGTGCCTTGATTGCCGGCTTTATGCAGGCCTATGGCCAGGCGCAGAACGAACACCGGGTGCTGACCGAGGACGTGAAATTCCTCAATGCCGACGACCAGGCACGGCTGCTGGCGATCGAGCGCGGCGTCGTCGGCGCCTTTGCCGAGGCGGTGGCGGCGGTGCGGCCCGAGCTGCAGGCGGCCAAGCTGCACAAGCCGCTGACGATGCTGCTGTTCGGCATGATCAACTGGACCTTCACCTGGCTGAAACCCGATGGCGAACTGAGCTATGAGTCGGTCGCGCCGATGGTGGCTGATCTATTCTTTGGCGGCCTGGGCGCTGTCAGCCCGCTGCAAGCCTGATGAAGCCTCATCGCTGGCTGGCAGGGCCAAGGATCGGCCACTTGACTGACATCTTGCCCGACCTCTTTTCACCCCGATTCGAACGATTGAACATCGACAAGGAGACAACGTGAAAGCAAGCCTGAAGAAATCCCTGCTGGTGCTGGCCGCCGGCGCGGCGCTGTGCCAAGCCGCCTGGGCCGACGTCAACATCGGCGTGACGCTGTCGACCACCGGCCCGGCCGCCTCGCTGGGCATTCCGGAAAAGAACACCATCGCGCTGCTGCCCACCACGCTGGGCGGCCAGAAGGTCAACTACATCATCCTCGACGATGCCTCGGACACGACCACCGCCGTGTCCAACACCCGCAAGCTGATCACCGAGCACAAGGTCGATGTCGTCGTCGGCTCCACCGTCACGCCGAACTCGCTGGCGATGATCGACGCGGTGGCCGAGGCGCAGACGCCGATGATCTCGCTGGCTGCATCGTCGCGCATCGTCGAGCCGGTTGACGCCAAGAAGCGCTGGGTCTTCAAAACCCCGCAGAACGACATCATGATGGCGCTGGCCATTGCCACCCATATGGCCAGCCAGGGCGTCAAGACGGTCGGCTTCATCGGCTTTGCCGACGCTTACGGCGAGGGCTGGTACAACGAGTTCAACAAGGTCGCCTCGACCAAGGGCCTGTCGATCGTGGCCAACGAACGCTACAACCGCACCGACACCTCGGTGACCGGCCAGGCGCTCAAGCTGCTGGCGGCCAAGCCCGACGCCGTGCTGGTGGCCGGCAGCGGCACGCCGGCCGTGCTGCCGCAAAAGACGCTGAAGGAACGCGGCTACGCCGGCAAGTACTATCAGACCCATGGCGTGGCCAACAACGATTTCCTGCGCGTCGGCGGCAAGGATGTCGAAGGCACCTTCCTGCCCGCCGGCCCGGTGCTGGTGGCCAGCCAGCTGCCCGCCGATCACCCGGTCAAGAAGAGCGCGCTCGAGTATGTGGCCAAGTACGAAGGCGCCTATGGCAAGGGCTCGGCCAGCACCTTTGGCGGCCATGCCTGGGACGTCGGCCTGCTGCTGCAATCGGCGGTGCCGGCGGCACTGAAAAAGGCCCAGCCCGGCACGCCGGCCTTCCGCGCCGCGCTGCGCGATGCGCTGGAAGCGGTCAAGGAGCAGCCGGGCGCCCATGGCGTGTTCAATATGTCGGCCAACGACCACCTGGGCCTGGATCAGCGGGCGCGGGTGATGGTCAAGATCGACAAGGCCACCTGGCTCTACCAACCCTAAGTTCGTCGGCATCTGGCTACTGCGCAGGCCGATCTCAGCGCTGCGCTGCGCGCCGTACGAGAGTACGGCTGTGCTGCTCGCACTGACCTCGACCTGCTCGCTACGCCCTCTGCCGACGAACTGCCTTTGCCCGATGTCTTCGCTTGAAATGCGTTCGGGCGAAGCTAGCGCAACACCTGGCCCCGCAAGGGCCATTGTTTTCTTTCAACTGTCATGGCTTCCAGCTGATGCATTGAGACCCAGCTGCAACGAGACGCTGAACCGGCAGGCCAAGCAGGCTCACAGGCCTGCTGCTTGAATTCCTCCGTGTCTCTGTGTCTCTGTGGTTTGTTTCTTTGCCCCAGCGAAGCGCTGTTTTCAATTTCCGGAGGAGTTAGCGATGAGCGCCACCACCCCTGTTCTACAAAGCCTGATTGCCGGTCGCTGGATCGGCACACAGGCCGCGCGCGGCTTGCACAGCGCGGTCAACGGTCGCCTGGTGGCGCAGACGCATGCCGAAGGGCTCGACTTCGCCGAGAGCCTGGCCTATGCGCGGGGTCAGGCCTTGCCTGGCCTGCTGAAGCTGTCCTTCCAGCAGCGGGCGGCGCTGCTCAAGCAGCTCGGCGCCTATCTGATGGAGCACAAGGAATCGCTGTATGCGATCTCGGCCCATACCGGCGGCACCCGCTCGGACAACTGGATCGACATCGAAGGCGGCATCGGCACCCTCTACGCCTATGCCTCGATGGGCCGGCGCGAGCTGCCATCCAGCAATGTGGTCCATGAAGGTCCGGCCCAGCAGCTCGGCAAGGAAGGCCAGTTCTGGGGCAGCCATGTGCTGGTGCCCAAGCGCGGCGTGGCCGTGCACATCAATGCCTTCAACTTCCCGATGTGGGGCATGCTGGAGAAGTTCGCGCCCAGCTTCCTGGCCGGCATGCCTTGCATCGTCAAGCCGGCCACCGCCACCAGCTATGTGGCCGAGGCCTGCGTGCGCCTGATCCAGCAATCGGGCCTGCTGCCCGAAGGCTCGCTGCAGCTGATCATCGGCGGCTCCGGCGATCTGCTGGATCGCCTGGAGGAGACCGATGTGGTCACCTTTACCGGCTCGGCCGACACCGCGGCCATGCTGCGCGTCAACAAGAACCTGATCGCCCGCTCCATCCCCTTCAACGCCGAGGCCGACAGCCTGAACTGCGCGATCCTGGCGCCGGACGTGACGCCCGACGATCCCGAGTTCGATCTCTTCGTTCGCGAGGTCTTCCGCGAGATGAGCGCCAAGACCGGTCAGAAGTGCACGGCCATCCGTCGCGCCATCGTGCCGGCCCAGCACCTCGATGCGGTGGCCGCCAAGTTGCGCGAACGCCTGGCCAAGATCCGCGCCGGCGATCCGTCGGTCGAGGGCGTCAAGATGGGCGCGCTGGCCTCGCGCGAGCAGCAGGCCGATGTGGCCGCGCGTGTGGCGATGCTCAGCCAGGGCAACGAGGTCGTCTACGGCGAGCGCGACGGCTTCGCGCCGGTCGGTGAGGGCGTGGCGGAGGGCGCTTTCTACAGCCCGACCCTGCTGCTGTGCCGCGACGCGCTGACGAACGAGACGGTGCACAGCGTCGAGGCCTTCGGCCCGGTGTCCACGCTGATGCCCTATGGCGATTTCGACGAGGCCCTGGCGCTGGCCGCCAAGGGCCGCGGCAGCCTGGTCGGCTCGGTGGTCACCAAGACACCGGCGCTGGCCGCTGAAGCCGTCTTCCACGCCGGCGCCTTCCACGGCCGCATCCATGTGCTGGACCGCGAATCGAGCAAGGAATCGACCGGCCACGGCTCGCCGCTGCCCATGCTCAAGCACGGCGGTCCGGGCCGCGCCGGCGGTGGTGAGGAGCTGGGTGGCATCCGCGCCGTCAAGCACTATCTGCAGCGCGTGGCCGTGCAGGGCTCGCCGACGATGCTGACCGCCATCACCGGCGAGTACCAGCGCGGCGGCAAGATGCAGGAAGACGCGATCCACCCCTTCCGCAAGTACTTCGAGGAGATCCAGGTCGGCGATTCGCTGCTCACGCACCGCCGCACCGTCTCCGAGGCCGACATCGTCAACTTCGGCGGCGTCTCGGGCGACTACTTCTACATGCACTTCGACGAAGTCGCCGCCAAGGAAACCCAGTTCGGCCAGCGCATCGCGCATGGCTATTTCGTGCTCTCGGCCGCCGCCGGCCTGTTCGTCTCGCCGGCCCCGGGCCCGGTCCTGGCCAACTACGGCCTGGACACGCTGCGCTTCGTCAACCCGGTCGCCATCGGCGACACCATCCAGGCACGCCTGACCTGCAAGCGCCGCATCGACCGCGGCAACCGCCCCGACCAGCCGCCGCAAGGCGTGGTGGCCTGGGACGTGCAGGTGATGAACCAGCGCGGCGAACTGGTGGCCAGCTATGACATCCTGACGCTGGTGGCCAAGAAGGCAGGCTGAGCGACGCGGTTGCCACCTCCTTTCGCCGTTATGCTTGGCGCCCACCATGCGCATCCTGCTCGCTGAAGACGACCCGCTGCTCGGCGACGGCCTGCGTGCCGGCCTGCGCCAGGCCGGCTTTTTGGTCGACTGGGTGCAGGACGGCGAGGCGGCGCTGGTGCAGCTGCATGACGCCGGCTATGGCGCCATGGTGCTGGACCTGGGCCTGCCGCGCATCGACGGGCTGGACATCCTGCGCCGTGCCCGCGCCGATGGCATTGCCACGCCCATCCTGGTGCTGACCGCGCGCGATGCGATCGCGCAGCGGGTCAGCGGCCTGGATCATGGCGCCGACGACTATCTGGTCAAGCCGGCCGATCTGCATGAGCTGGCTGCCCGGCTGCGCGCCCTGATCCGCCGCGCCCATGGCCGGCCGCAGGAGAAGCTGAGCTGCGGCGCGCTGACGCTGGACCCGGCCGCGCGCACCGTGCAGCTGCAGGATGAGGCGCTGGACCTGACGGCCCGCGAGTTCGATCTGCTGCAGGCGCTGATGCTGGCCACGCCGCGGCTGCTGTCGCGCGAGCAGCTGGCCCAGCAGCTCTACCAATGGGGCAGCGTGGTCGAGAGCAATACCGTCGAGGTGCAGATCCACCACCTGCGCCGCAAGATCGGGCCCGAGCGCATTCAGACGCTGCGCGGCGTGGGTTACCGCTTGCTGGCCGAGCCGCGTTGATGCGCTCATTGCTGAGGTTCTGGCCGCCGCGTTCCATGCAGCTGCGCCTGCTGCTGTCGCAGCTGGGCATGCTGTTGCTGTTGACGACGAGTACCGGGGGATGGAGCTGGTACGAGGTGCAGCGCGAGCTCGATGAGCTGCTCGATGCCCACCTGGCCCAGTCGGCTGCCCTGCTGCTGGCCCAGCAGGCCAGTGAGCTGGAGGAGGACGAGCCGCAGCCCGACGCGCCGCTGCTGCACACGCTATCGCCACAGCTGGGATTCCAGATCTGGCTGCGCGGCCAGTTGTTGCAGCGCTCGGTCAATATGCCGACTGCGGCCATCAGCACAGCCGAGCCGGGGGCGCGTACCGTGCAGGTGGGCGGCGAGGACTGGCGGGTCTATACCGCCAGTGGCGGCGGGCTGCGCATCCATGTGGCTGAGACGCTGGCCTCGCGCGAGACCCTGCGTTTGGCGCTGCGCCGCAACGTGCTGCTGCCGCGCCTGGCTGCCATGCCCTTCATGGTGCTGATCGTCTGGTGGACGCTGCGCCGCGCGATGGCGCCGCTGCGCCGGCTCAGCGGCGAGCTGCGCCGCCGTGATGGTCGCGAGCTTCAGCCCCTGGCCGAACGCGAACTACCCACTGAGCTGCAACCCTTGCTGGCGGCACTCAATGCCCTGTTCGAGCGCATCGCTCGCCTGCTTGAAGGCGAGCGACGCTTCACCGCCGATGCTGCCCACGAACTGCGCACGCCGATTGCCGCGATCCGCGCCCAGGTTCAGGTGGCGCTGGGCGCAGAGCACGCGGCGGAACGCGATCACGCCTTGCAGGCCACGCTGGGGGGCTGCGATCGCGCCGCGCGCCTGGTCGACCAGCTGCTGGTACTGGCGCGGCTGGAGGCCGGCGAGGGTGGTGTGGCACAACCGGTCGAGCTGTCCGCCCTGGCCAGCCAGATGCTGGCCGAGCAGGCCGATGCGGCGCTGGCCAAATCGCAGCAGCTCGGCCTGCAGGCGCCGGACGGGGGCCTGCGGGTGTTGGGCTATGAGCTGCTGCTGACGGTGCTGCTGCGCAATCTGATCGACAACGCGATGCGCTACAGCCCGGCCGGTGCCCAGATCGCGCTGCAGTTGCAGGCGGCACCCGAGGGTCAGGTCTTGCTGCAGGTCGACGACAGCGGCCCGGGCCTGGATGAAGCCGTGCTGGCCCGCCTGGGCCAGCGCTTCTTCCGCCCGGCCGGCCAGGCTGAAAGCGGCTCGGGCCTGGGTTGGTCCATCGTCAAACGCATCGCTGCGCTGCATGGCGCGCGGGTCGCACTGTCGCGTTCCACACAGCTGGGCGGGCTGTGCGTGCAGCTGTGGCTGCCGGGCGTGCGGCAGACGGATGCAGCGCCAAGCGCGCAAACGCTCGCGCCCGCCAGCTGAATCGCAGCCGGGCCGTCGGCGCAGCGCCGCGGCGCCGCCAAGGGGTTACCGCGCGGTTACCAAGCCGCATTGGCGACTGCTCTAGGATCTCCCGTTCATCAGCAGTACCGATGCAAGCCAGTCCCGCCCCTGCCATCCCCGCGCCTCGCCTGTTTCCCTTGGCCTGGCCGCTGTTCCTCGAGTTGTGCCTGGGCATTGCCGTGGGCCTGGTCGGCACGCTGCTGGCGGCGCGTGTTTCCGACGCCGCTGGGGCGGCCTTCGCGCTGGCCAATCATGTCGCGGGCACGCTGTTCATTCTGTTTCGCATCATCGGCGCCGGCATCAGCGTGGTCATCACGCAAAGCCTGGGTGGCGGACAGCGGGCGCGGGCTGACGCCAGTGCGCGCGCTGCCCTGGGGGCCAGCAGCTGGATTGGCGGCCTGACGGCGCTGGCGGCGGCCGTGGCGGCGGCCCCCTTGCTGCGCCTGATGAATGCACCGGCCGAGCTGCTGCCGCTGGCCGTGCCGCTGCTGCAGTGGCTGGCGCCGGCCATGCTGCTGGATGCCTGGAATGCCGCGATGGCCAGCGTGATGCGCGCCCATCTGCGCGGCCGCGACACGCTGGCGGTGCTGGTGGTGATGCAGTGCTTGCAGCTGAGCTTGGCCGTGCCGCTGATGCAGCAGTTCGGCCTGCCGGGCTTTGCCCTCTCGCTGCTGGCCAGCCGCGGGCTCGGCCTGGGCCTGCATCTGTGGCTGTGGCGGGCGCGGCTGAGCCTGCGGCCCGGCTGGCGCGACTGGTGGCGGCTGCCCCGCCAGGAGCTGGGCGCCATCCTGCACATCGGCTTGCCTGGGGCGGCCGAGAACATCGCCTACCGGCTGGCCTTCATGGTCAGCATCGCGGTGGCCGGGCAGCTGGGTGCCACCGCGCTGGCCACCCATTCCTATGTCTCGCAGCTGATGTACTTCGTGCTGCTGTTCGGCCTGGCCACCGGCTTTGCGGCCGAGATCGTCGTCGGCCATCTGATCGGCGCCGGCCGCCTGCACGATGCCCACCGGCTGGTGCGGCGGGCGCTGGCGCGCGGGCTGGTGGTCAGCGTCGTCGTCGCGACGGCCGCGGCGATGGCCTCGCCCTGGCTGCTGCGCGGCTTCACGCAGGATGCGGCCATCATCGCCCAGGGCGTCACGCTGATGGCGCTGACGGTGCTGCTGGAGCCGGGCCGCACCTTCAATCTGGTCGTTATCAATGCGCTGCGTGCGGCCGGCGATGCGCGTTACCCGGTGATGGTTGGCGCCGGTTCGATGCTGATCGTGCTGGCTGGCGGCAGCTGGCTGCTGGGCGAGCGGCTGGGTCTGGGCCTGGCCGGCATCTGGATCGCCTACGCGGCCGATGAATGGCTGCGCGGCCTCCTGATGTGGCGGCGCTGGGCCGCCCTGGGCTGGGTGCCCCATGCCCGCGCGGCGCGGCGGCGCTTGCGGGCCGCGCGGCACTGAGCAGCACTGGGCAGCACTGGGCAGCACTGGGCAGAACTGGGCAGAACTGGGCGCCACTGGGCGCCACTGGGCGCCACTGAGCGTCACTGAGCGTCACGGCGCTCGGCTGCGCTCAGCCGGCCTGCAGCGGCAGGCGCAGCTCCATCGTGCAGCCCTGGCCGGCCGGGCTGCTGGCCGTGATCTCGCCCTGCAGGCGCTGCGTCACCAGCCGGTAGACGACATGCAGGCCCAGGCCCGAGGAGCCCTGGCCCAGCCGGGTGGTGAAGAAGGGGTCGAAGACGCGCGGCAGATGCTCGGGCGCAATGCCCCGGCCGCTGTCGCTGATGCTGAGTTGCCAGCTGCTGTGCGCGCCTTCGCAGGCTATCCGGCTGGCCAGCCGCAGCCGGCGCGGCCCGTCCCAATCGGCGAAGGCGTGGTTGAGGCAGTTCTCCAGCAGCTGGGCCAGCACCTGGCCGAGCGCGCCGGGGTCGCTGTGCAGCAGCGGGTCGTCGAGCGCGCTGCTGTCGACCTCGACCGCGGCCGCCCGCAGCGCCGGGCCCATCACCTGCAGCGTGTTGGCGATCACCTCGCGGGGCTTGAAGCCGATGATCTGCGTGCTGGCCTGCTCCAGCGCCAGCGCCTTGAAGCTGCCCACCAGCGCGGCGGCCCGTTCGATGCTGCGCGAGGCCAGGCTCAGGCCTTCATGCATGCCTTCGTGCATGTCCTGCATGTCCTCGCGGCGCAGGCGTTGCTCGGCAAAGGCCTGCTGGTTCTTGCGCAGCGCGTCGGCCAGCGTGCCGATGGCCAGCAGCGCATTGCCCAGCGGCGTGTTCAGCTCGTGGGCAACGCCGGCGACCAGATGGCTGAGCGCCGTCTGCTTCTCGCGCTCCAGCAGCAGGCGCATCGCGCGCTCCAGCTCCTGGGTGCGCTGCTCGACCTTGACCTCCAGCGCATCGCGGGCCTCGGCCAGCGCCGCTTCGGCCAGGCGGCGCACCTCGACCTCGTTCTGCACCCGCGTCAGCGCCTGGCTCAGCTCGCGATTACGCTCGGCCAGTTCGCGTTCCAGCTCGTTGCCATGCTGGCGCAGGTATTCGTTCTGCGCCAGCGTGCGGGCATGGCCGATCAGGCTGACCAGGCTGCCGCCCATCGACTGCTTCAGCGTCTTCAGCCGCGATTCCAGATGGCTGACCTGGGTGCGCCGGGCTGCCAGCGCTTCGTCCCACAGGCCGCCCTCCTCGGCGCACTCGGCGCGGCGCAGCAGCGCGCGGCCGTAGATCGGCCACTGCTTGCGCTGCTCGGCCTCCTCGGCCGCACGGTGGAACCAGGGCATGGCCTCGGCATGGCGGCCGCTCTTCCACAGCCACAGCGCCTCGTTCTGGAAGTAGAAGATGTGGCGGTCGGGGCTCAGCGCCTGCTGTGCCACCAGCGCGGCCACCTCGTCCAGCATGGTGCGAGCGCGGCCCAGCTCGCCGGCCCAGATGTAGTGGTTGAGCAGGTTCAGCGTGTCGCGGGCGCGCTGCTCCGGCGAGCCGTCGATGCAGGACTCGCGGTACAGCACCTCCTGAATCGCCTGCGCCTTGTCGCGCCGCTCGGTGTAGGAATAAGCGGCGGCCAGATTGACCATCAGGCTGTAGCGCTGCTGGGGCGCCAGCTGGGCCAGCCACTCGGCCTTGTCGACCAGCGGCTGCAATCTTGCGATGCACTGATCATGCATCTCGGCGTCGTGCAGCAGCTTGGCCGCCAGCGTCACGCAGCGCACCAGCTCGGTGTCGTCGCCCAGGCCTTCGTAGAGCGCCTGCGCCCGGCCCAGCGCCTGCAGCGCCATCTCGGTCAGCTGAGCCTTGCTCTGCAGCCGCGCCAGGCAGCACAGGCAATCGGCCAGCGTGTAGGCGTCGCCCAAGCGCTCGGCCTGGTCGACCAGCGCAAACGCGGCGTCCACCTGCTCCTGGTTCATGCCCTGCAGCAGCGCCACTCGTTGCTCGCGGGCCTGCAGGCGCAGCCGGTCGACCGGGCCCAGGCTGGTGTCGGCGTGCAGCTCACGCATCAGCAACTCCGCCTCGACGCGGCGGGTGGCGTCGATCAGATCGTCGATCTCGGTCCAGCGCGCCTGCGCCAGGCGCGTGGCCGTGGTGGCGCTGGCGGCGGTGGACTCAGGGCTGACGTTCATGCGGCGGACCTTGGTGTTTTGGGCCATGGTAGCCGGCTCCGCTGCCGGCATCGCCGGTCTCGCACAAAATGGCTACGGTATTGCCAACATAGCCATGACGTATTTCTCAACCAGCCAGCCGCATGCTGGCCCGATTCCCTCGTGATGCCCGCGCCGGCCTCCTGGCGGCTGCTTGCCCGGGTGCTGCTGCGCCTGTTCGGCCTCGCCGCCAGCCTGCTGGCCGCCTCGGCGCTGATCTTTGCCGCGCTGGAGCTGCTGCCCGGCAATG
Source organism: Roseateles aquae (assembly GCF_032337115.1). NCBI lineage: Bacteria > Pseudomonadati > Pseudomonadota > Betaproteobacteria > Burkholderiales > Sphaerotilaceae > Roseateles > Roseateles aquae. The sequence continues at coordinate 13,153 of NZ_JAVXZY010000011.1, read as the reverse complement.
TGGCTCAGCTGATGCTGGGCACTGAGGCCAGCCCCGAGGCGGTGGCGGCACTGGCCGAGCAGCTGGGCCTGCAGCGGCCGCTGTGGCAGCGCTATCTGCAATGGTTGCAGGGCCTGCTCAGCGCTGAGCTGGGCGACTCCTATGCCTATGGCGCGCCGGTGGCGCAGCTGATTGCCGAACGGCTCAGCGTCAGCCTGCCGCTCACCGCGCTGGCCCTGCTGCTGGCGCTCGCACTGGCACTGGCCTGCGGCTGCTATGCCGCGGCGCGCCAGGGCCGGGCCGGCGAGCGCTGGGTGCTGCTGCTCAGCCAGCTGGGCCTGGCGCTGCCGGGCTTCTGGCTGGGCATTCTGCTGATGCTGTTGTTTGCGCTGAAGCTGCAGTGGCTGCCGGCCGGTGGCTTCCCAGGCTGGGGCAGCGAGGGCGCTGACAGTGGCTTTGCCTTCTGGCCCGCGCTGCAAGCCCTGCTGCTGCCGGCCGTGGCGCTGGCCCTGGTGCAGGCGGCACAGCTGACCCGGCTGTTGCGCGCCGCGCTGCTGGAGGTGCTGGGCGAGGACTACATCCGCAGCGCCCGCGCCAAGGGCCTGTCGCCGCGCGTCGTGCTGATGCGCCATGCACTGCGCAATGCGCTGATCCCGGTGCTGACGCTGCTGGGCCTGCAGGCCGCGCAGCTGGTCGCCGGGGCGGTCGTCATCGAACAGCTGTTCCAGCTGCCGGGCCTTGGGCAGCTGATCTTCCAGGCCATTGCCAACCGCGACCTGATCGTGCTACGCAACGCGCTGATGCTGCTGGTGGCGCTGGTGCTGCTGATCAACTTCATCGTCGACGCCTTGCAGACCCTGATCGACCCGCGGCTGCGCCGGGAGCTGCCCCGATGAGGCCGGCCCGCGAGCGCTTTGCCGCACGTGCACTCGGCCACCCCGGCTTTGTGGCCGGCGGGCTGCTGTGCGCGCTGCTGCTGGCCGCCGGCCTGATCTCGCTGCTGTGGACGCCTTGGCCGCCCGAGGCCATCGATCTGGCGCGCAAGCTGGCGCCGCCCGACGCCCAGCACTGGCTGGGCTGCGATGCGCTGGGCCGCGATATCGCCAGCCTGCTGCTGGCCGGCGCGCTGAACGCGCTGAAGGTGGGCCTGCTGGCGGCCGGGCTGGCGGCGCTGATGGGCTCGGCGCTGGGCCTGCTGGCGGCGGCCCTGGGTGGCTGGCCGGAGGCGCTGATCATGCGCGGCTGCGATCTCGGCCAGGCCTTTCCGGCGCTGCTGCTGGCCATCATCCTGGCGGCCACGCGGGGGCCAGGTCTTGCCATCGCCATTACCGCCATCGCCTTGCACGGCGTGCCCGCGTTCGCGCGGTTGGCGCGAGCCAGCGCACGGGTGCAGTGGCAGCTGGACCATGTGCGCGCCGCCCGCGCCTTTGGCCGCGGCCCGCTGGCGATTGCCTGGGTGCATGTGCTGCCGGCGATTGCGCCGCTGTTGATCGTGCAGGCCAGCAGCCAGTTCGCGCTGGCGATTCTGTCCGAGGCGGCGCTGGCCTATCTGGGCCTGGGCACGCAGGCGCCCGAGGCCTCCTGGGGCCGCATGCTGGCCGAGGCCCAGGGCTGGCTGTTCAGCGCGCCGCTGCTGGCCGTCTGGCCCGGGCTGGCGATCGCACTGGCGGTGCTGGGCCTGAATCTGCTCGGCGATGCGCTGCGCGATCTGCTGGATCCGCGCATGCCATGATGGCGGCCTGGACAAACACAAGTTAGAAAGACTGAACACAATGTCCGTCATCCAAGAGCGAGCCATTCTTGCACTCGATGCCATTAAGAGTGCCTTTGGTACTGACGCAGGCGCCGACAGCGTTGACCTGTTCATCGAGCATCATCTGGACGAATTGCCGAACTCTTATTGGGTCGAGCATCTATCGTCAGGCGATCCGCAACCGTCTGCAGTACTTGGCCTCTTGGTTCTGCGGGATTCCTGGGGTGAAGATGATGCAGAGAACTTCGACTTCACCCTGCCAGGGGATGTGACAGACTATGTTCTGTCTGTGCACTTCGATGAGTCTGGCCAGATTGATGGCATTGCCATGGAGAGTTGATTGGGCGTTTCCTTCAAAAGTTAGGCCGCATGAGAATTTGCTGCTGCGTCTTTTCGGCCTTGTGCCTCGCGTTGACAAGTTCGACCGCGTTTGCGGACGACTGCCTGCTGAACCAGGAGTACTTCGAGGCTGAAGCCACGGCATTGGCTCGTCGTCACGCTGATGCCGAATACATTCGCGAACAGCGCTTGGTTCGCTGGAATTCAAAAGACATGGGAACGGTCGCCGCTGTCGTGGGCGGCTGCGAGAGCTTTGGTCTTGAGGCCACGTCTGAACGACAGATGGCGAAGCGTTCATCGCGCAGTGCCATCTTGGCTATGGCCAAGCGTCTAGCCCTGTTGAGTTGGCCTGATCCTTACGGACGCGAAGCCGCTGCCATTCTGGCGCGCAAGCCGCGAGCAATCCGGCAGCAAGCCAGTGGGATTGCCTTCGAGTTCGCCGCAGCGGAGTACATGGACTTTTCTGTGTCGCAGTCGTTTGAAGCCGGTCTCGAGAAGATCACGATCTCAGCCATACATTTGCAGTAGCTCGTAAGGCCAACTTGACGCTCAACCGAACTCGCAACGGCACGCCACCGCTGGCGCATTTCAATCCCGGTCAGTCGCGTCATGCCACTGCAGGCCGGTTGACTCAAACGATCAAGTGCAAGGAGCGTCAAACAGCATGAGCATTCGGCGGCGGGACATCATGGCAAGGGCTGGCGGCATCGCCGCAGCCTGGCTGGTAGCGACGGCGCAGGCCGCATCGGCCCGCGACGCGCTGGTCATCGGCATGACGCTGGAGCCGCCGGGCCTGGACCCGACGCTGGGCGCGGCCTCGGCGATTGCCGAGATCGTTCACTACAACGTCTTCGAGACGCTGACCCGCATTGGCCCCGATGGCCGGCCGGGGCCGCTGCTGGCGCTGGGCTGGGAGTTGTCGCCGGATCTGAAGACCTACACCTTCCGGCTGCGCCGAGGCGTGCGCTTCCACAACGGCGAGCCTTTCAATGCGCAGGCGGTCAAGTTCAGCTTCGAACGCGCGGCGGCCGAGAAGAGCACGAACAAGGACAAGCGCGTCTTTGCCAATATCGCCTTCATCGCGACTCCCGAGCCCGATCTGCTGGTGCTGGGCCTGAAGCAGATCGAGCCCGACCTGCTCTTCCTGCTGGGCCAGGCGCCGGCCGCCATCGTCGAGCCCAAGAGCGCCGAGCGCAACAACGTGCAGCCGATCGGCACCGGGCCCTACCAGCTGGGCAGCTGGCTGCGCGGCGCCAGCCTGACGCTGAAGGCCTTCGAGGGCTATGCCGAACGGGGTCAGGCCTTGCCCGCGATCCGGCGGGTGACGTTTCGCTTCATCGCCGATCCGGCGGCGCAGGTGGCGGCGCTCTTGTCCGGCGATGTGGACGCCTTCCCGCGCGTGGCCGCGGCGCGCAGCCTGGCGCAGTTCCGCGATGCACGTGAGGCCGGCGGCGCGGCGCGTTTCCAGGTCATCGTCGCGCCCTCGCGGGCCAAGACCATCCTGGCCTTCAACCACAAGAAGAAGCCGCTGGACGATGTGCGCGTGCGCCGCGCCATTGCGATGGCGATCGACCGCAAGGCCGTGATCGCCGCCGCGGCCGATGGCTTTGGCGTGCCCATCGGCAGCCACTATGTGCCCGGCGCGCCCGGCTATGTCGACCTGACCGCCGTCAACGCCTACGACCCGGCCCGCGCCCGCGCGCTGCTCAAGGAGGCGGCTCAGCAGCTCGGCTTTGCGCTGCCACTGGGCTTGAGCCTGAAGCTGCCGCCGGCTCCCTACGCGCGCCAGGGCGGCGAGCTGATCGCCGCGCAGCTGGCGCAGATCGGCGTGCAGGCCAAGCTGGAGAACATCGAGTGGGCGCAGTGGCTGTCGGGCGTCTATGCCAACAAGGCCTTTGACATGACGCTGATTGCCCATGTCGAACCCTTTGACCTCGGCAACTTCGCCAAGCCCGGCTATTACTGGGGTTATGAAAGTGCGGCCTTCAACGAGCGCTATGCCCAGCTGCTGAACACGCCGCGCGAGGCCGACCGGCTCAAGCTGCTGGGTGAGTTGCAGCGCCAGATCGCCAACGATGCGGTGGCTGCCTATCTCTACCAGCCGCAATGGATCACTGTGGCCAAGCGCGGCCTGAAGGGGCTGGGGACCGAAATGCCGATCTTCGTCAATGACATCGCCACGCTGCGCTGGGAGTGAGCGGCCGATGAATGCCCAGAGCAATGAGCAGAGCAGAGAAACGAACGATGGCCTCGATCTGGCCGACTACAGCGCCGTTGCGCTGATCGCGGCTTACCGCGCCGGGCGGCTGGAGCCGGTGCGCGTGACCGAGGCGGTGCTGGCGCGCATCGCGCGCTGCGAGCCCCAGCTGCAGGCGCTCTATGCCTTCGATGCCGAGGCGGCGCGCGCGCAGGCGCGGGCCTCGGCGGCACGCTGGCAGGCCGGTGCGCCGCTGAGCATCCGCCTCGGCGGGCAAGACCTGACCCTTGATGGCGTGCCGCTGACGCTGAAGGAAAACATCGCCACCGCCGGCACGCCGATGCCGCTGGGCACGGCGGCCAGCGAGCTGACATTGGCCAGCGAAGACGCGCCGCCGGCCGCACGGCTGAAGGAGCTGGGCGCCGTGCTGCTGGCCAAGACGACGATGCCGGACTACGGCATGCTGAGCTCGGGCCTGTCCAGCTTTCACCCGCTGACGCGCAACCCCTGGGACCTGAGCAAGAACCCCGGTGGCTCCAGCAGCGGGGCGGCCGCGGCGGCTGCGGCCGGCTATGGGCCGCTGCATCTGGGCACCGATATCGGTGGCTCGGTGCGCCTGCCCGCGGCCTGGTGCGGCGTGTTCACGCTCAAGCCCAGCCTGGGCCGCGTGCCCATCAAGCCGCCCTATGCCGGCCGTGTGGCCGGCCCGATGACGCGCACGGTGGCCGATGCCGCGCTGATGATGGCCGCCCTGGCCCGGCCCGATTGGCGCGATGGCATGAGCCTGCCGCATCAGCAGATCGATTGGCTGAGCCTGTGCGGCGCAAGGCCGCTGGACGCTGCCAGCGCCGCCGAGCGGCTCCAGGGCTTGCGCATCGGCCTCTTGATGGACGCCGGCTGGGGTCTGCGTGTCGAGCCCGAGATTGCCGCGGCGGTGGAGGCCGCGGCGGCGCTGTTTGCTGCCCACGGCGCGCAGATAGAACGCCTGGCGCCGGGCAGCCTGTGCACCCGCGCGATGATGGACGGGCTGGACGCCTTCTGGCGGATGCGCTCCTGGCTGGACATCTCGGCCTTGCCGGCCGAACGGCGCGAGCGCGTGCTGCCCTATATCCGCGCCTGGGTCGATCGGGGAGAGCGGCTGAGCGCCGCCGAGCTGTTCCACGGCTACAGCCAGATCGCGGCCATCCGCGACCGCTGCATCGCCGCCTGCCAACCGTATGACTATGTGCTCTCGCCGGTCAGCCCGGTCAGCGCCTTTCCGGCCGCATGGGCCAGCCCGATCAACGACCCCGAGCGCCCCTTCGAGCACATCGCCTTCACGCTGCCTTACAACATGAGTGAGCAGCCGGCCGCCAGCATCAATTGCGGCTACACCGCCGCTGGGTTTCCGATCGGTCTGCAGATCGCCGGGCGCCGGCACGACGATCTGGGCGTGCTGCGCGTGGCCCAGGCCTACGAGACACTGCGCGGGCCGCAGCGGGCCTGGCCCGCACCCGGTCTGCGGTGAGCCGAGCTTTCATGCCGGGCGTGGCGCGTTTTCAGAACGCTATGCAGACGTTCTTAGATATGGTCAAAGGGGCTGAGTACACCGCGCCCGCCGCGGTTCAGCACATGGGTGTAGATCATCGTTGTCTTGACATTGCTGTGCCCCAGCAGCTCCTGCACGGTACGGATGTCGTAGCCCGCCTGCAGCATATGGGTGGCAAAGGAATGGCGCAGCACATGTGGCGAGCAGGGCTTGGCAATGCCGGCCCGGCGCGCCGCCAGCGCGATTGGCTTTTGCACGCTGGACTCCAGCAGATGATGCCGCCGCAGCTCGCCGCTGCGCGGGTCAATCGAACGCGTCGGGCTCGGGAACACCCACTGCCAGCCCCAGGCCAGCGCGGCACGCGGGTCTTTGGCGGCCAGCGCGTGCGGCAGCATCACGGCGCCATAGCCGGCTTGCAGGTCTTCCTCATGCAGGCGCTTGGCCAGCGCCAGCTGGCGCTGCAGGGGCGCAATCAGGTTTTCAGGCAAGACGGTGATGCGGTCCTTGGCGCCCTTGCCTTCGCGCACGATGATCTCGCGGCGGCTGAACTCCACGTCCTTGACGCGCAAGCGCAGTCCTTCCAGCAGCCGCATGCCTGTGCCGTACAGCAGCGAGGCAATCAGCCACGGCGTGCCGCCCTCGAGCGCCAGCAGCAGCTGACGCACCTCGGTCGGCGTCAGCACCACGGGCAGGCGGCGCCGGGTCTGGGCGGTGATCACCTCATCGAGCCAGGGCAACTCCAAGCCCATCACCGGGCCAAACAAAAAAAGCAGGGCGGCCTTGGCCTGGTTCTGCGTCGACGGTGCGACCTCGCGCTCCGCGGCCAGATAGCTCAGAAAGCCCGCCACTTCGTCTGCACCCAGCGCCGAAGGCTCGCGCCGGCCATGGAACAACAGAAAGCGCCGCGCCCACTCCAGATAGGCCTGCTCGGTGCGCAGCGAATAGTGGCGCACACGCAGCTCGCTGCGCATGCGCTGCAGCAGGGCGGCCAGGGTGTCATTCAAGGCGGGTGCGGCGCTGGAATGGAGATCAGCAAGCGGCGGATGATCTGGCGCTGCGCCTGGTTTGCTTGCGGCGGAACAGCCCGGCGCCTGCCCTGCAGTTGATGTTGCGCCCGCGCGGCCAGTGTTCGTGGCTCGGCTCGGTTCGACGTCTTGCGGCATCTGACTGGGGTCCCCACCTGCGCATTTGTCAGTCATAGCGGCTGATGCCTTGCCGCTTGCAGGCCGTGAAGCATGGCTGGGTACAAAGCCAGCAGTAAACACCTCAGGCCTTGTTGATGGGGGTGCGGGCGTGCAGACTGTCCTGCCCACAGCTGCAGTGCACATGCCCGGCTGCAGGCTTGGCGCCGCTGCTACGGGCGAGCGCTTCGGCGCTGTGGTCGCATCTGGACGAGGGGGCGATTCGTTTGGAGCTGCGCCACTCCGTGGCGGGCATGTGGTGTAGCCCTCAGGCCAGGGGGGATCGGGCCGGCCAAATGGGTCCTGCGGCTCGCGGGCCTGCCAACAACTGATGGCGCCGTCAGGGCCACCCGTTCGCTGACCGGTGGTGAGCACCGTCGTGCAAGCGCCCAGACCATAGGCATCGAACCTGAACGGCCCATAGGATGAATCAATCCCTGAACGCAAGTACCGAAGGCTCATCACATCCCCCAACGACCAGCCAGCCATCCCAGGAAAATTAGGCGGCCCAACGCACTACCAACATCCCCCAAAAGAAGGGAATTTCCGACTGACTCAACGGGCGAGTTCAGCGTCAAAATCTCTGCCAATCAAATTCCGCATACGCAGCCCAATTCTTGTTGGGGGCGTTTGCACAATTAACGTTGGGCCTCTTGCCGGTGAGGGTGGAGCGCTGCGAAGAATCTGGTGGCGCTTTGCGTTTGGAGCTGGAGCTTTGAGATGCGGAGCGCTCTGGCCGGGTTGCAGCAGTTCGGGTTGGTGGTCCGCGGGAGCGTTTGGGTTTGGAGCGTTGAGCTGCACTGGTGGCATTCACCGAGTGCCACTGCTGGAGCGCAAAGGCAGAATCGAGCCATGCAAAGAGCAATGTGGGCAGGGTCAGCGATCGCGGTTCGCGAGTTCGTGCGCAGCGCGAGCCGGCTGAGGCCCAACCAGTCGCTCAACCGGACCCGCAACGGCATACCGCCTTCGGGCCTCATTTCATTCTGGCCCTGCGGCGTCCTGCCGTCGCGGGCCGGTTAGCTACAACGTTAGACCTCAACATGACGCCGCAAGAGAAGAAGCGCTTGAGCTACGAGAAGGATCGCAGAAATGTCTACGACGGCAGCGACAAGGCTGCTAGAAAGCTCATCCCAAAGGCGAAGGCTCTTGACATTCGGTCCGAGCGGCATGCACAAGACACTGTGCTCGCACAGACCCTTCGATCAGATAGCGAAGATGCACTTTTCGAAGCTGACGGAAACGTCCGGTCTACAAAGCCGAGGAAGTGGCGCAAATCACCGGATCAACCACTTGGCCGGGTGCTCGAGTTGCGCCGCAAGGGCGTTGACGAAAAATGAGGTCTAACCACTCGCTCGAGCTGACTCGCAACGGCTGTTCACTTCAGGCCCTCATTTCATTCTGGGCCTTGCGTGCCCAACCGCTGTTCGCAGCTCAGCTCAAACGTTAGCCACCTTGAATACGTGTCCGCATTGCAAGTATCCCGGCGTTTCCTCGATTGCCAAGTGGTGGTCAGGCTCGTCATCACCAGCGATATGCAGCCATTGTGGTGAACCGTCCTACGTAAGTACAAGCGAATCAAGTGGCATTTTCGCGATCTCCAGCTTGCTTTGTGCCGTTGCTGTAGTCGCGGCCATCGCAACTCAGTCTTTGGTTGTCTTGGTGCTTGGAGGCCTGTTCGTCACCGCGTACTATCTCTGGGCTTGGCATAGTGCCCCGCTGGTGCCAACCACACAGAGCCAAGCAAAAGCCGCGGCTCGTTATGGTTGGGCGCTACTTGCAGTAGTTGCTGTGTTCGTCGTCGTCAAATTCATATCGGAGCGGCAAGGTGGCTAACCAGTCGCTCAACCGGACCCTCAACGGCATGCCGCCTTCGGGCCTCATTTCATTCTGGCCCTGCGGCGCCCTGCCGTCGCGGGCCGGTTAGCTCAAACGTTGGGCCTCTTGCCGGTGAGGGTGGAGCGCTGCGAAGAATCTGGTGGCGCTTTGCGGTTGGCGTTGGAGCTTCGCGGCGCGGGGCGCTGCGGCCAGGTTGAAGCAGTACGGATTGGTGGTCCGCGGGAGCTTTTGGGTTTAGAGCGTTGAGCTGCACTGGTGGCATTCACCGAGTGCCACTGCTGGAGCGCGAAGGCAGAATCGAGCCATGCAAAGAGCAATGTGGGCAGGGTCAGCGATCGCGGTTCGCGGGTTCGTGCGCCGTGCGAGCCGGCTGAGGCCCAACCAGTCGCTCAACCGGACCCGCAACGGCATGCCCCGGCTGGCCGTCATTTCATTCTCGGCCAGCCGCGCCACGCCGCTGCAGGCCGGTTAGCTACAACGTTATGCAGCGTCTTACAGCCACTGCGATTGAGGTTTCCGCAAGCGGCTGCCGCCGCTGGGTGTCCGCGCGCGGTCGCGAGGCTCGGGCATTCACTTGCTTGCGCCGCACGCGAGCGAAGGCTGCTTCTGGTTCAGTTCGCAGCGCTCAGTGCGTGGTCGCGTTTTCAAGTCTATGGTCTGTTGGGGCTTGCGCGCTGGTCCGTACACGCCGTCGCGCTCCGGGCGCGCCTGCTCGGCTCGCGCCCTGGGCAGCACAAGCTGCATGCAAGCAGGGTGCCTTCGTCGTTGGCGCTCTGCATAACCTACCGCTCGAGCTGACTCGCAACGGCTGCGCACTTCGGGCCCCCAGTTCATTCTGGGCCCTGCGTGCCCAGCCGCTGCTCGCAGCTCAGCTACATCGTTAGGCCTCAAAATGCGCCGCCTCACCTATGCCGTCGCAGTTCTTTTAGCGGTCCTCCAAGGAGAGGCGATTGCGGCAGACATGAGCGGAACCTGGGAATACAACGGCCCGGCGGAGTCAGGCATGTGGCTAAAAACGAAGCAAGAGGGAAGTACGCTGCGCTTTCAACTTGAGTTGCAAAGAGGAGCTCCTTCCTACAACTCAGGATGGATTGATGGGGAACTTGAGCTTCGACGCAACATTGGCGTTTTTCGTAAAGTGCTTGACTACGGTGGCACGTGCGAGATCGGCTTTCAGTTCTCTCCTGAGTACGTCGAACTGCGGCAATTAGGAGACGTCAGTGGGTGTGGTTTTGGCCACAATGTCTATGCCGATGGAGTCTTGCGGCGCAAGACTCATTCCAGCCCTAAGTTTTCCAACGGTGATCCTCGGTTTGGGTCGTAGCGATGCGGCCTAACCACTCGCTCAACCGGACCCGCAACGGCATGCCGTCTTCGGGCCTCATTTCATTCTGGCCCTTCGGCGTCCTGCCGTCGCGGGCCGGTTAGCTCAAACGTTAGGCTTCACTTGAGATGCTGTGCCAACCTCAAGTTCGCTTCGCACTCGTCAAACCAGATCAAGGGGCGTGCCGATGAAAGCAGGTACAGCTGAGCCTTCCATCTCTACTGAATTGGACATTAAGCGAGCTGAACTGAGCCTGAAGGAAAGAGAGTTCGCACGCTCGCGTTGGACCAACCCGCTCATAGTTGGGATCCTGGCTGCCCTGGCTGCTGCGATTACTAGTTCGGTGCTCCAGTATCTCTCCGCCGCGCAAGCCACTGCACTGGAACAGGCTCGTTGGGAGCGAACTCACGCAGATGATGAGCGGAAATGGCTACTGGATCGCGTGCTAGAGTTCTCTGCCGCTGTCAATATAGTTCTCGGCCAAATGACCCAGAGCAATTATCGTATGGCACAACTTGTGGATCCCAAGCTCCGGAATCCAGTTGGCGAAAGGGGCGAGCTCGTGTACTGGCGAACAAAGGCCTTCCTAGATTCAGTTGACGCGATGCAACAGATTGAGCTGGCAGTGCACGCGCGCGACTCAGTGGTAGCTCAGCGACTTTCAGATGTTGTAGAAGAAGTTCGAGTATTTAGCCGCTCCATTACGGATGACATGCATCAGATCGGTGCAGGGACTGAGTTTCGCAACCAAGTAGTCAAGCCGAAACTTAGTCGAGGCGAGTTGATTCAAGCCAGACGAATATGGCTTGAACACATTCTGGATTGCAGACGCTCGATCGGTGCAAAGATATTCACTATCCTGGGCAAAGACCAGGCCAACGTCCCCAAACCTGAAGGCTGCGCAAGCGTAAGCGTCTTTACCTCGGCACGCAGCAAGGCGAAGGCGGATATCGCGCTCAAAGCTAAATTGCTAACGTCGTACAAGAAGATGGAGGAGCATTTGGCTAGAAAACGAGGAGCCAAGAAGCTCTACTTGGAAATCACGGAAATGAGGCGAGAAATCGAGGCGGAAATTGCGCTTGAGAAGTCCACTATCAAGTAGCGACTAGCAGCAGGGGCCATAAACTGGTGGTGTGAAGCCTCTCAAGTCGCTTGTTCTAAGTGATTGATTTGAAATGAAAGTTTTCGAGCGACTTTCGGGCGATTTGCGGCCTAACAGGTCGCTCAACCGGACCCGCAACGGCATGCCCCGGCAGGCCGTCATTTCATTCTCGGCCAGCCGCGTCACGCCGCTGCGTGCCGGTTAGCTTCAACGTTAGGCGTCAGGAAATGCCGCTACTCTTCGGGCCAAAAAATTCGCGATACACCTACACGGGATCTACTTGCCCGCACAACGACCTCGCTCTTCCTTCTGAAGCCAAGACTCTTGGTGAAGCGATTCGCGAATATGAACGGGCATTCAATGTACTTGTAGCGCCCTGCTTGGAGCCATTGCCCGGTGAGTCAGAAGTGAAGTACTTCACCGTGACTGAGCGCGAGTCAAGGATCCAGTACATCGTCGACATTCATGTCTTCCGCGGGGAGTCAGAAATCTGCCCAAAGCAAGATACTTCCTTTGCACTCAACGACGGCGACCTTGTCGAACTGGGGGAGTTAGTTTGCTGACGGAATTTTCGGAAATTGTTTGCACTCACCAGAAGCCTAACCTCGCGCTCGAGCTGACTCGCAACGGCTGGTCACTTCAGGCCCTCATTTCATTCTGGGCCTTACGTGCCCAGCCGCTGCTCGCAGCTCAGCTCAAACGTTGGGCCTCGTGCCGGTGAGGGTGGAGCGCTGCGAAGCACTTGTTGGCGCTCTGCGTTTGGCGTTGGAGCTTCGTGGCTCGGGGCGCTCCAGCCAGGTCGCAGCGGTTCGGGTTGGTGGTCCGCGGGAGCGTTTGGGTTTGGAGCGTTGAGCTGCACTGGTGGCATTCACCGAGTGCCACTGCTGGAGCGCGAAGGCAGAATCGAGCCATGCAAAGAGCAATTTGCCAAGCGGCAGCAATTGGGGTTCGCGGGTTCGTGCGCAGCGCGAGCCGGCTGAGGCCCAACCCGTCGCTCAACCGGACCCGCAACGGCATGCCCCGGCTGGCCGTCATTTCATTCTCGGCCAGCCGCGTCACGCCGCTGCGGGCCGGTTAGCTTCAACGTTGGGCCTCTTGCCGGTGAGGTTGGAGCGCTGCGAAGAATCTGGTGGCGCTTTGCGTTTGGCGTTGCAGCTGTGCGATTCGGAGCGCTCTGGCCAGGTTGAAGCAGTTCGGGTTGGCGGTCCGCGGGAGCGTTTGGGTTTGGAGCGTTGAGCTGCACTGGTGGCATTCACCGAGTGCCACTGCTGGAGCGCGAAGGCAGAATCGAGCCATGCAAAGAGCAATTTGCCAAGCGCCAGCAATTGGGGTTCGCGGGTTCGTGCGCAGCGCGAGCCGGCTGAGGCCCAACCAGTCGCTCAACCGGACCCGCAACGGCATGCCCCGGCTGGCCGTCATTTCATTCTCGGCCAGCCGCGCCACGCCGCTGCGGGCCGGTTAGCTTCAACGTTAGGCCTCTGCAAGTCATGTCCACCGTCGCGCCAATGATGATCGCCTGTGGCGACCACGGAGAACGAACGTCAGCTGTGGTTTGTTGCCACCTGCTCGGTGGCGCGCCAGCCCCTGCTGGGTTTGTTGAGAACTCTAGCGACCCCAATGACCTTCAGGCTTGGTGCTTAGCCTGCGAAGATCTGTATGGGCGCGAAGGCGAATTGACGGAAGTCTTCCGTGAATTCAACCAGATGTCGGTTGTTTGTACCGTTTGCTACGCCGAAGCGAAGGATCTTCATTCAGTGCCATGAACAGTTCCAGAGCTCTCATCCGACAGTGGCTTGAAGTCAACTTTGAAGTGCAACACCGCTAGTACCGAGAGAAGGCCTCCCTCGGTGTCCTGAAGCCCAGCCGCTCACGTGGCCGGTCGTTGAGTTCAGCTGCGATGTGGTCGCAGTCGTT
>NZ_JAVXZY010000010.1:0-218761 GCF_032337115.1 Roseateles aquae | reverse complement strand
ATGGGGCCGCTCGATCACGTCCCGCCTGCCGAGTTCGAAGCCAATTACCATCGTCAACGCGCTGGTCAGGCCGCGACCGTCTGACTTAAACCAACTGGCCTCCGCGGAACCCGGGGCGTTTCAAGCCGAGCCAGAACGCCTACATCGAGCGGTTCAACCGAACCTGCCGGCACGAGGTCTTGGATGCCTACGTGTTCAAGAGCATCGAGCAGGTCGAGTACATCACCGAGGACTGACTGCGCATCTACAACGAGCAGCGTCCTCACGACGCCCTGGGCGGGCTGCCTCCCAAGCAGTTCCTGCCCAGGTTAACCACCGCCGCAGGTTCCAGTATTCGACTGTCTACTTGACGGGGGAGCTTACGGCCTGCGTCGTTCAGGTCATACGACCAGCAGCGGGATGGCCGCTTCAGCACCTGACTTCTCGGCCACCATCAGGAATCCTGGCGGCAAGATGTCCGTCAGCTCCGCCATTGCCAGGACGAAAGTACCGAAGGGCCAACTCAAGTCTTCGCCAAATCCAGTCAAAGTCTGGCTGGCCACCGCGACCGCTTCCAATGCGTCACGCATATCTCGCAACGGTCGTTCGACGCGGCCCCGCACGGCCGTTGGCAACTCCGCTGGCGGCCCGTCGAGGATGGCCTGCCGGAGTCCGGCAGCGGCTCCATGAAGGGTGGCTGCTGCACGAAGCACGCCAGCGAAGCGATGGAACACAGTGAACTGCAGGTTTGTATTCGTGATGCCGGCAGTGTTCTTGACCCCGGGGTAGTGCATGCGAGTTGCGTACGTGATGTCAGGTTCTCTGGGATCCACATGCCGTGACTCGAAATCACCGAGGTAGGCGACCATGCGACCGACGTCTGTGTCGCCCTTAAATACCTCGTCAGCCTTCTCCCGTAGCGCCTCGGACGGCGACGTTTGGTTAAACCCCTTCTTTCCCGCGTAAACCTGGTCCAGGCACTGAAGACCTCGACGCAGGAAGGCTCGCAGGACAAGATCGCGCGGCCGGTCCTCGAACTTCTTCCAGTCGGCGGGGTCTAGCCTGACTGGCACCGCGATGGTGAGGTCGCGCCAGAACACGTCTTTCTTCTCCTGTGCGGTTGGCGCCCCCAGCAGCATGCCGATGTCACGCGGCGGGCGAATGCCCACAAGCGCCGCATAGCTGTCGACGATGTCTTGCACGCGATCCTGGTCAATTTTTTTGCCGCGCGCCGTAAAGGCGCCGTCCAGCGTCACCTCCAGGCGCTTGATGCCATCCGCCGCGTTGAGGTTGGCGCTCACGGCCAGCGCTGCCGTGCGTTCAAGCCAAGGGTTCAATGTGCGCGAGTCGACGCTGGCGATCGCCTTGGCTGCGATCAGCCGCCCCCACAGATCGGCCTTGAACTCCATGTCCACCAGGCTCACCCGCGTGTCGGTGAAGTCGGATCCGAACACCGAGAGCACAGCCGACTGGTTCTCGACCTCCTTGGCCGTGCTGATCAGCCAGCCCGTATCGAGTTCGAACGAATGTCCTGCCTGCGCAGCATCGACGAGATCTCCGAGCAGCGCAATGCGTCCGCTGCACAGCGAGTGATACAGGCGCTGCGCGGCGACTTGGTCTCCCATGCCGCTAAACCACCCAGCAACTGCAACGCCGCGGGACTTGCTGCGTTGGATCTGCTCGGCCAACGTGAGCCCGAGCTTGGCCTTCTTCGCAGCAGATAGCGCAGCCAGCAGGCGCTTTCTGGCTTTGCCATAGGCAGCCAGCGCGCTGACGACGGACATTGGTACCGCCCCATTGAGCCGCTTCAGCTCCTTGTCAATCTTGTCGCCCAGCGCGCCAAGCGGCATGAGGATGAGTTCTAAAGCGTCGCCAGTCTTCCCGGTGATTGCTGCCGTCACTTTGCCGACTTCAGTCTTCCACTGCTCTGTCGCTTCAGTCAGCGCAGATTTCGCAGCATCTTCAAAAGCCGTCTTCAGGCCGGCCGTGAGCTGCGTGTCACCAAACAAGCGATCCAGCCAACTGCTGACCAACGCATCCGCGTCCGCAGCGTTTTCAGCGATGGCATCGAGCGACCCGTCGAGTGCTTCGGTCAGCGGCTTGGTGAGCTTCTCAATCCAGTCGGCCTTTGCGGCCTCAGCATCAGTTTGACCCAGTGCAATGAGTGCCAGCTTCCTAACGTCAACGTCGGACAGCTTCGCATTGACGATGTCCGTGATTCTCTTGCTAAGCGCGGTACCCGGCTTCGTCAGCGCATCAAGCGCCGCCGGATTGATCTCCGGCCAGGCCGCGCGCAGTGCATGTTCCGCACTGCCGACCAACGCACTCAGGTCCAACGAAGCCGCCAGCGTCAGCGTGAAAGCGTCGGACCGCGCATCCAGAACTTCTACTTCAACCTTAAGGCCCCAGGTCTCATGTCGGAACTCCGGGCGCACGTGGAAGCTGACCTCGGCCGATTTTGCGAACTTAACGCTGGCGTCGACGCCAATGCTCAAGCCTATCTCTGCTCGCTCGCCGTTGAGACCGTAGGTCCAGCCACTCCATCCCTGCTTCGCACCGGCGCTCAGCTGGGCCTGGAGTTTTCCATTTAGGTTCAGCCGCAGCCCCCAGAAGTCCGGGTCAGACGCGAGCGACATCAGTCCTATGTAGTCATTGGGCAGCAACCAGTACCGCCGCGACTCGGCCAAAGCGTCGATGAGCAGCTTTGTCGTGGCGTCGCCAAAGTACCAATGCAACTTCGCATCTGCTTCAGCGGAAAAAGCAGCGGAGGTCTGCCCCCAGGTTCCGATGACCTGGTTTCCTTTCACGCCCGCGCTCAACGCCAGGTCGGCGCCGACGGAGAGTGCGATACGTTCCTTGCCCGGCTCAATCTTCAGCTTTTCCAAGAGTGCCTTGTCGATGACGTCAACTGTGACGGCGCCTGTTCCTCCTGCCGTAGCGCTCCAGTCCCAGCCGAACTGTGAGGTTTTGGCCGTAGCCGTTTTGTCCAGGAGCGGCAAAGAGACCTCAGGCTCTGGCTCCTGCGGCAGTTGGCCCAGCGGCGTCAACAGCAGTTGCCACTGCTGCTTGTCGCCCAGGGCTTTCAATGCCGCAGGCAAGTCCGTCGCTGCGGTCCAGTTCTTGATCTTCTTCACCAAGTCTTTGTCGAGCTGAAGTGTGGACATGGAACTCACCTATGTTTTGAGCGTCGAAGGGTAACCAGAGGAACTTACCGAGCCATCATCAAGTTGGTGGAGAACACACGCGCACTTGGCAGCTGGCGAGGCTGTCTGTGTCGCCTATTCAGTGGGTGCGTTCTCAGATTTGAAGAGGCAAGGGTGCGTCAGCTAATGCAACACCACGGCAACCGGCAACGGCTTGCTCTGCGACTGAATGAAGGCCCTCCTTTGAATGCACCGATGTCGGCTATCCACGCTCCTGATGATGAAAAAAGCTCTACGGCTCACCATGATCAGCCCTCTGCGCTGGTTGGAATCCGAAGGAGGAACCATGAACATTGAGCGAAATACCATGTGGCCCATGCTCTTTGTCACTCTGCTAACCGTAGGCTTCTTTGCTGGCGGTGTGTGGCTGGAGTTCGATAGCTCTGACCACGGTATTAGAAAGATCGTCAAGGAACTATCTGCCAATCAAGACTTGCTCAATGAGGCGATCAAGTTTCAGACGCAACGTGCAGAGCGGATCCACGCAGCCGCAGCAGCCGCCATTGATTTGGCAAAGATCGGCCTTGGCGCACTTGTCGTGTTGGCGACGCAATCGATTCATGGAAATCGTCAAGACTCAGGCGCGAGTCGTGACGCTTAAGCGCTGATGAATATGAATCGGTATGGCGTCCGAGTAGCTCATCCGTTTAACGTCGGCTTCCGAGTTCCGATTTTGGACATACGAGAGCTGGCAGCCGCTGCAAAGCCACCCCTCACACCCCTACTCCCGACACATTCCACGCACTCATGCGCTCCCCTTCCCTGGCCCCCCTGCGGGATGCGCACGGCGAGCACATGCCGGCAGGCCTTCAGATCGCCGAGGTCGATATAGACCGGGTTGGACGCGGGGCCCTAGCACCAGCCATTGCGGCTGAGATAGGAGGACGGCAGCCCGGCGTTGAAGCTGCCAGAAGCGGGGCTGAGAAGAGATGAGTTTCAGATGAACTTGCATCAACCGCTGCAGGCGTTCATCGTGAGCGCATCGATCAACGCTCATCAAGCCCGATTCCGGCTGCTGTCTCGCAAGGAACCATGGTTTGGCGCACTCTGCAGATCGCAACACGTTCGCTCCTGCTCGTCCCGACCAGGTAACACGAGTTCCAAGCTTCTTGCTCAAGTTGCCAGCGCAGGCCGCTCAAAGCGCCCGACTTGCGGAGCGCTGGGTTGCCTGTCTTGCCAGCGTGCAACTGCCGCCTCCAGAGTGTCGAACCAAGTGGCATCGCCATCTGCAGGCAAATTTCCACTCTGCAAACTCGCAAGACTGACAGGCCATTCGGCATGCGGCGTTTCGAAACTCAGGCTGCGCAGCCCTGCGTCCTGCACCAGATCCTTCAACCGCCTCCAATGCAATGCGCGCGCCCCGGTATCGTCCCAGCTCCACTGGCCGGCCTCAAACAACACAAAGTCAACGGCGAGGCCGTATTGATGGAACGACGCCCAAGCACGAGCATTCGTCACAATCCCGCCGGTCATTCGGGTGCGGCCCTGCTCGTACAGCCAAGCTTGACGCTCAGGTGAACGGTAAGCTTCGAAGACCCTGAAAGGGATGCCTTCATCTTGGCAACGTTGCAAAACCTGCTCAACTTTGGTACGAAATTCAGGGTGAAGCCGTGACAAGTCGCGATCCTTCAGGTTGACATCAACAGTTGTGGCCGCACCAGCCTGAGGACTTGCTTCGGCCACCGAGCGAAGAAATTTTGCCGCTGCGAAGCCGCTGATGCCGCCCGAACTCACGGGCATCCATCCGTCCTGCTCGGGCGCTGATGCGATGACAATCTGGCCGCGATCAAGAACCGTCAGAACGCGACCTTGCAATCCGGGTTGGTCACGCAAGTTCAGCCCTGTCGCTAGCACCTCATAGGTGGCTGCAGTCATGGTTCAACCCTCCGCCGTTTGCTTACGCAACATCTCAAGCTGTTCCGCAAGTAGCTGCGAAGCTTGCTTCAGCGCATCAAGCGCGTCGCGCGCCTTCTTCATAGCTATCTGCGCCTCTGCTTCGCGAGCGCTGCGATCGGTGCCTTCAGCTGCAGTGGCAACGGCTGCAAACTTGTCTTGTGCAACTGCGTAAGCCTCTCCAAAAGCCTTCCTGAGCGCATCGAAACCAGCCTCCACGCTCGTCGCCTTCGACAAGGCTTCAGCGATCGCCTTGGCGTGGACCGCGTCGGCCACCGCCGGCGCAGCGCGAAAGTCTGCAAGCTTCTTCCGTTGAGTCGCAATGCTGCTATCCACCGCATCCCCATCCGTCTTGAGAGCATCACGCTGTGGACCAAGTCCCGTGGGGTCTGCCGGTGGATTCACCCCGCCTCCGCGCTTCAAGCCCTCGCTTGCGCTCTTGCTGCCGAAGTAGAAGCCAATCACTGTGGTCAGGAGGGTGATGATCGCTGTCAGCAATTGCTTTTGAACGTCGACTGCATCGGCGCTGCGCCGACGCTCAATCAAGTAGACGCTAGCCTCTGCCGGCACGCCGGCGTCGGTCGCCGTGGCGAGCCGGCCATTCGCGGTGACGATCACCTTCAGTGCCTGCTCCTTTTCGTAGCGCGCCACCTCGTCGCTCAGTCGATCTGCAGCGACCTTAATCTGAGCAACAGGCTTATCCGAGATCATCGGCTGTTGGCCTTGTGCCGAAGCATCAGCAAAGAACTTCAGCCCGAAGACCGCGAAAAGAACCATCACGCCAACGGCCAACAGGGTGCGCACCGACCCTGACGGCAAGCCGAAAGCCTCGCCAGGGTCGTTCAGATTCAGACCACCGAAGACAATCGCCGTAAGTGTCAGCGCTGCCGTCATTAGCACCAGCAGAGCCACAAACCACAGTGCAGAGTCGCCCTTGTTTGCGATCAGCATCGTCGGGAGCAGCAATATCGTCGCTGCGAGCAACCCGATTGCACCCCATTTCACACCCGGCGGAATTTTGTCTGGCATGGCAGTTCCGATATTGAGATTCCAGCGGGCGACCGTACCGCATCCGTTTCCCTGCATCATCAACAAAGTTGCGGAAGCCCATATGAGGCGGCATGACGCGACTTGCGCTTCTTCGGCGGATATCCATTAGTTTGTGACGCGGCTTAGCCTGGAGGCAAGCCACTCCAGCGTCGGAAGACGCGCCCAAACCAGACCGTGGATAAATTGCTGCCCCTCACTCCCCCACCACCACCCCCGACACATTCCACGCACTGAAGCTCTCCCCTTCCCTTGCCCCCTGCGGGATGCGCACGGACACCACATGCCGCCCGGCCTTCAGATCGCCTAGATCGATATAGACCGGGTTGGTCGCGGTGCCCGGGCACCAGTTGGAGCGGCTGAGGTCGGAGGATGAGAGGCCGTCGTTGAAGTTGCCGGAGGCGGGGTTGAAGAGGCGGTAGGCGCCGCAGTCCTGGCGCCAGGGGACGAAGGCGAAGAGGGGCTTGCCATCGAGCAGGAGGGTGTTCTTCTTCGGCTGGAATTCGTCGCCGTTGGTCCAGCCGCCGTGGCCGGTGGCGATGTAGCGCAGGCGGGCGTTCTTGAGCGGGCGGGCTAGCGTGAACTTCACTTCCAGGCCCTTGGGCACATCGAACATGGTCGCGTAGTCCTGCTTGGCCATCTCCATCACATTGGTGGTGTTGAACAGCGGGATGAGCACCGGGCTGGCGGCCGGCTTGTGCTCCTGCGGCTTGGAGTACATGGCGGTGGCCGCGTCGCTCGCGTGGATGGTGAGATTCAGGTCGATCTTGTGGCCGCCCTGGTCGTAGTTGCCGATGAACACGCCCACGGCCACCGTCTGGCCGGAGAGGCGGGTGGCAATGTCGGTGATGTCCATCCGGTAGGGCACGGCCTCGTGCCAGGTCTTGCCCTTGAGCTGCAGATGGTTGAAGTGCTTGACGCCAAAGGGCGTGAAGAAGCGCATCAGCTCGATCAGCGGCGCGTAGCCCTCGGTGGCGACCACGCCGCGGTAGCTGCGGCCATTGCCGTTCTGGTACAGCGGCAGCGCCGCCACGCCGTACTGCAGGCCGTCCATGAAGCTGCGCTTGCCCGCATGGCCTTGCGACTTCAGCGGGATCACGAAGACCGAGCCGGTGCGGTCGTAGGCGTCGCCATTGGAGCGGGCCAGCAGGTCCACAAACACCTGGCTGCCGGGCTGGATCTCGGGCAGCTGCAGCGTTTTCAGCACCACGGTGCCGTTCGCATAGCGGGTGACGCCTTCGCGCGGCTCGCGGTCCTGCTCGGAGAAGTTGACGATCTGATCCTGGAACACCGGGATGGTGGTGAAGCGGCTCTTCCACAGCCGGTCCTTGTAGCTGGGGCCGTCGAGCAGAGCAGGCGCTACGAAGGGCTCATCTGTTGATCCACCCTGCGCCATCGCGCCCAAGTCCAGCCCCAGGAAGGCTTCAATCTGGGTCGCGCGGATGACGAAGTTGCCATTGCGCACCAGCTCCAGCACCAGGCCGAGCTGATGGCCCAGCACGGTGGGCGCGCCGGCAACTGGAAGTTCATTGGTGTAGCAAAGCTCGATGGTGTTGGAGTTGACCACGGTCCTGGCGATGCGGCAGCGATGGCCGAGGATGGTCTTGCCCTCGCTTTCGATCAGCTCGAAGCGCTGCTTGCCCAGCGCCTCGCGGTCCAGCGTGGCGATCGTCTCGCTGGAGTTCAGCCGCGCCAGCTGCAGCAGCTCGCCTGCGGCGGGCTTCACCAGGGTCTGCTCATGGGGAAACGCCGCCTTGCCGGCCAGCACGGCCTCGGCGCTGATCAGCGCTTCGCTGCGGGCGGCCAGCAGCACGATGGCATCCTCGCCCTCGACCGGCTTGCCGTTGTACGTGCGCTGGTAGTGCAATTTCAAACCCTCGGTCGGCGCGGCGGCGGCTGGGGCGGCGAACGCCCAGATGCACAGGCCGATCAGCACGATGGCGCTGAGGCGGAGTGTCAAGTTCGGCATCGTTCGCTCGCGTTCAAAGGGAATGGTCACGCCTCAAGCATGCGGGGCCGTGCTCACCGTGCTGCCCCGCTGAACGAGCGCAGCCGCAGCGCCTGGCGCAAGGCCTTCAGGCTGGCGCGGGAGGTGAGCGTCAGCCGCAGCGGCTCGCCGGGCAACAAGGTGATGGCGTTGTCGGACAGCTCGACGTCGAGGTCGCCGAAGTCGACCCAGACGGCACGGGCCAGCGCGGTCGATGTCAGCGCCAGCGCGTAGCCGCTGCCTTCGGGCCGCAACGTGGCCTGCAAGCCTGGCTCGGACCAGGCCAGCGCCTTGGCGGGCAGGAAGTAGACGATGCTGCGCGAGGCCGGCTCGCCGTCGACCTGCAGATCAAACACCGCGACGGTGCGGGCCGGATCGGCCTGGCCGAGCAAATCAGCGTCCGCATAGCGCGCCAGCAGCGTGGCAGACAGTGGCGGCAGCTCGACCGGCCGCCGCTCATCGCGCAGCACGCGCCCGTCGAGCGCCATCACGCGCAGACGCAGCTCGCCATGGCGCAGCTGCGGGCGGTCGTTGAGCAGGCTGAGGCGGGTATTGCCTTCGCCCTCTCCGTCTCGAAGCGCAGCCACCGCCACCGGCGCGAAGAAGCGCCGCGCATGGAAGTGCAAGGCCTTCCAGCGGCCCAGCCAGTCGATGCTGGACCAGGACGCGCCCGGCCACACATCGTTGAGCTGCCAGTACAGCGAACCCATGGTGAAGGGCCGGCTGGCGCGGTGGTGCAGTGCGGCCAGCTGAATGCCCTCGGCCTGCATGGCCTGGCTCTTGTAGACGAAATCGGCAAAGTCGCGCGGCTCGCCGAACTCGTCGTTCACGTATTTCAGCAGCCGCTCATTGCCACGGCCGGCCATGAACTTCTGGTGCGCTTCGATCACCGGCGTGGCCAGGCCCTGCTCACCGCGCGTGGCAAAGGCATCCACCGTGCGCTGCACCGGCCAGGCCTGCAGGCCGTACTCGGACATGAAGCGCGGCGTGATGGACAGGTATTTGCCCACCGGGTGGGCCGGGTTGCCCCAGACCTCCCAGTAATGCATATCGCCGCTGGCGGGCGTGTTGGCCAGCTCGGCCAGATCATCGCCGGGCGAGCTGGCCCAGTAGGCGATGCCGCCGCCTTCTTCGGCCACCAGCTGGCGCAGTTCGCTGCCGAACAGCTGCCGATAGCCCTGCCAGACCTGCTCGGCAAAGGCGGGGTCGGCATCCTTCAAGGCCTGGCCCTGGCCCCAGTACTTCCAGGCCACTTCCTCCTCGTTATTGCCGCACCAGAGCGCCAGGCTGGGGTGGTGGCGCAGGCGGCGTACCTGCTCGCGCGCCTCGGCGATCACATTGGCACGGAAGGCGGGGTCGTAGGCCGGCTGCATGCCGCCGCCGAACATGAAGTCCTGCCAGACGAGCAGGCCCAGCTCATCGGCCAGATCGAAGAAGGCCTCGCTCTCGTAGTAGCCGCCGCCCCAGATGCGCAGCATGTTCATGTTCGCGTCGCGCGCCGATTGCAGCACGCGGCGCAGCTGTGCCGGGCTCACGCGCGGCTGGAACATGTCGAAGGGAATCGTGTTGGCGCCCTTGGCAAAGACCGGGATGCCGTTGACGAGGAAGTGGAAGCTCCGGCCCTGCGCATCGGGCTCGCGGCGCAGCTCGATGCGGCGCAGGCCGGTGCGTTGGCTGAGGTGGGAGATCGAGCGGGCGCCGTCCATCACCTCCAGCTCAAAGCGGTACAGCGGCTGCGCGCCGTAGCCGTTAGGGAACCAGCGCGCCGGCTGGTCGATATGCAGCGGCAGCGTCAGGCGCTGCTCGCCGGCTTGCAGGCTGGCCGCCTGTTGCGCGGCCAGGCTGCGCCTGCCGTCCGGCGCGGTTTGCCACAGACGCAGCTGGTAGGAGCCCGGCCGCAGCACGTCGGCCGTGGCCAGGGCCAGCAGCTCGGCCGCATCGGCGTCGACATGGTCCTGGCGCAGCTGCAAGTCGGTCAGGCGCAGCGTGCTCCAGCTTTGCAGCCGCACCGGCTTGCTGATGCCGGCCGTCACATAGCGCGGGCCCCAGTCCCAGCCGTAGTGGTAGCCGGGCTTGCGCACGAAGTTGGCGGTCATCGCGTCCGGCGGCTCGTCGCCATAGGGCGAGGGGTAGTTGCCGGCCAGCTTCAGCGGCATGGCCTGCACCCGGGGCAGCAGTTTGGCGATGGGCGAGCGGAACACGATGCGCAGCTCGTTGCCGCGGGCGCGCAAGCGGCCTTGCACCGGCACCCGCCAGCTGCGAAAGGCGTTGTCGGCGCTCAGCAGGGGCTGGCCATTGAGGCTGACTTCGGCAAAGGTGTCCAGGCCCTCGAACAGCAGCTCGCTGCGCGGCTGGCCCAGGGCCTGCGACGGCGCGTCGAACTGCGTGCGGTACTCCCAATCGGCCAGGCCTATCCATTGCAACGCCGCCTCGGGCGCGCCCGCATAGGGGTCGGGGATCAGCTTGGCAGCGTGCAGATCGGTGTGCACGGTGCCGGGCACGGTGGCCGCATGCCAGCGCGTGGCTTCGGGGTGTGCGGCGGCCTGCGGGCTGCCGGGCAGCAGGCGGAATTGCCAGCCCTGGCTGATCAGCTTCTCGGTTTGCGTGGCGGCCATTGCCGTTGAAGCCAGGGCGACGAAAGCGAGCGCCAACAGGTGCCGCCAGCTCATGCGCTCGGCCCCTGGGCCTGCCAATGCTGCTGCAACCATTGCTGGTGCAAGGGCATGGCGCTAACCGCATTAGCCAGCGTCTTGCGTGTGCCTTCGACGAATTCGATCAGCCGGTCTTCCGGCATATCGTCAACGATGGGGTGGTAGCCGCGCGGCAGGATGCGTTGGCCCAGCATCACCTGCACCCAGCTGGGCAGGGCGAAAAAGTCTTCGCCCTGGCGGAAGTAGCGGCCATCGGCGCGGAACAGTTCCATCGCCTCGCGCAGGCCCTCGGGAATGCTCATGGTGCGGCAGTAGTTCCAGAACGGCGAGTCGTCGCGTTCGGTGGCGTGGTAGTGCAGGATCAGGAAGTCGCGCACGCGCTCGTACTCGAAGGCGGTGTCGCGGTTGAAGCGCTCGGCCAGCAGCGGGTTGAAGTCGCGGCCGGGGAACAGGCTCAGCAGGCGGCTGATGCCGGACTGCACCAGGTAGATGCTGGTCGATTCCAGCGGCTCCAGAAAGCCGCTGGCCAGGCCCAGGGCGACCACATTCCTGTTCCAGCCCTGCTTGCGCATGCCGGTGGTGAAGCGCAACAGCCGCGGCTCGGCCAGCGGCTGGCCGTCCAGATTGGCCAGCAGCGTGGCCGCGGCCTCATCGTCGCTCAGGTAGCGGCTGGCGTACACATAGCCATTGCCGGTGCGATGCTGCAGCGGGATGCGCCATTGCCAGCCGGCGCTGCGCGCAGTGGAGCGGGTGTAGGGCGTGATCGGCTGCACACCCTCGCAGGGCAGGGCCACCGCGCGGTCGCAGGGCAGCCAGTGGCTCCAATCCAGATAGCCGGTCTTCAGCGTTTCCTCGATCAGCAGGCCGCGAAAGCCCGAGCAGTCGATGAAGAGTTCAGCTTCGATGACCTCGCCGCTGACCAGGGTCAGCGACTCAACAAAGCCATCGGCCGCGCGCTGGCTCACGCTCACCACCTTGCCCTCGATGCGCTGCACACCGCGGCGCTCGGACAGCTCGCGCAGGAAACGGGCATAGAGCGCGGCGTCAAAGTGGTAGGCGTAGGCAATATCGGCCAGCGGCGATCCCGGCGGCGCATCGCTGTCGCCCGGCATGAACCTGCCCTGCGGCGCCATCAGCGTCTGCAGCGAATACTCGCCCAGCGGCGCCGCCCGCCCACTTTGCTGCAGCTTGAGCCAGAACTGATGAAAGGGCAGCGGCCCCAGCGAGCGGCCGATGACGCCAAAGCCGTGGATATAGGCGTCGCCGATGCGGCTCCAGTCATTGAACTGGATGCCGAGCTTGACGGTGCCCTGGGTGCGTTTGACGAATTCGGCCTCGTCAATGCCCAGCATTTGGCCATTGAACTGGCGGATGTGCGGCACGCTGGCTTCGCCGACGCCGACGATGCCGATCTCCTCGGACTCGACGACCCGCACCGTGGCCTGCCGGCCCAGATAGGTGGCCAGCGCCGCCGCCGCCATCCAGCCGGCACTGCCACCGCCCACGACGACCACGCGCCGGATTCGCTGTTTGTCTGTCTCGCTCATCGCCTGGTGGTCGTTCGCATGAATAAAAAGATCGGCAGTCGCGTCGCTTGCATTGGTGGAGGCCTGCCGATGTGAAGGCCCCCTCGCGTGCTGCGACGCAAAGGGGGTGAGGAGGGACGAGTAGGGATCAATACTTGTAGGTCAGCCCCACATAGGCAATGCGGCCGGCATAGCCATTGGCGAAGAAGCGGTCACGGGTGTCGTTGCCCAGATGCGAACGCGTTTCCTGCTTGGTCAGGTTCAGCACCGAACCCGAAAGCGTCAGTTCCTTGCTGAGGTTGTAGGAGGCATTCAGATCGATCTGGCTGTAGGGTTCCTCGTACACATTCAGGCCATTGATCAGGCCACCGACCACCTCGCCACGACGGTTGTAGGAGCCCCGCAGCATGTACTTGTCATTGTTGTAGAACACCGTCAGATTGGTCTGGTTCTTGGCGCTGCCGACCAGCGGTGAGGTGCCGATCTGCTTGCCATCGGCCAGCGTGATCGCCGCCTGGTTGGTCTTGTTGTAGGTGTAGTTGAACTGGAAGCCCAGGCCCATGTCCAGCGTGTGCTGGGCATAGAACTCGATGCCTTGCGAGACCCCATCGCGGCCACCGGCGGTGGTCGAGTAGTTCTGCACGGTGACGTCCTTGCCGCCGACATTCATGACGATGTCGCGCACCACCGGCACCGAGAAGTTGCTGACGTTCTTGCGGAACAGATCCAGGCCCAGCACCGAGCCGCGGTGGAAGTACCACTCGGCGCCCAGGTCGAACTGCGTGGCCTTGTAGGGCTCCAGCGTCTTGTTGCTGCCTTCGCCGAACCAGCCCTGCTTGTCGGCGCCACCGATCAGGCGGCGGTCGTTCACATACTCCTGGCTGTAGTACTTCAGGCCGCCCGGCGAGGCAATGTCGCCATAGCCGGGCCGCGAGATGACCTTGGACGCAGCGGCGCGCAGCAGCCAGTCCTTGTTCAGCTCATAGGCCAGGTTCAGGCTGGGCAGCACATCGTTGTAGGTGCGATCCAGCGAGCTGACGACAAAGCTCGAGGTATGGCCGCTGGCCGGATTGCTGTTGCTGTCCGGCAGCGTCGTGAAGCCGCTGACGCAGCCCGAGCCGGCCGGCGCGCCGGCCGCCGGCTTGCCACCGACCTGGCAGGGGGCCGGCTTGCCATCGGCACCGTTGAAGAAGTAGTCGTTGTAGTAGTCGACCTGATCGGTTGAATCGGCATGCTGCCTGGTGCGCACGAAACGCAGGCCGACGTTGCCGCGCAGCCGCTCGGTGCGGATGTTCGCCTGCACATAGGCCGCGGTGATCTTCTCGCCGACGTTGTAGACGAAGTTGTTCTCGTTGCGGGTCTGCATCGACCCATAGGTCTGGTTCAGGTACGAGACATAGGCCGGGTAGTTGATGGCAGGGAAGGCGCTGGCGCTGATGCCGCCCGGCAGCCGGCCGAGCGAATCGGGATACAGGAAGGCGGCCTGGAACTTCGAGGCGTTCGGATCGCAGCCGTTCTGGAATCGGTTGTCGTAGTTGCTGACATCCGTGCCCTTGCAGGCCCAGTAATTGTTGCCGGTGCTGCGGTGCGTGCCGCCATCGCGGAACTTCATGCCGAACTGCATGGACTCCAGCCAGTCGTGCTCCAGCTGCCAGGTGACATCGGCCTGCGCGTACTTCTGATCGGTGCTGTTGCGCGTCCAGGAGGACGAGGTCGAGCCCAGGTCGATCTCGCCGATGCCCTTTTGCAGATTGGCCATCAGCTCGGGGGCGAAGGTCATCGTCGGCGTGCCGACCAGGCTCCAGGCGCTGGCCGTGTTGCCCAGGGTGTAGCCGCCGCTGGCGTTTTGCATGCGCGGCTTGATCGGCATCGTGAACTGCATGTCGGGGCCGCCCTTGGCCCAGGTGCTGCCGCCCTTGAGCGTGGCTTCCAGCGGGCCGCTCTTCCAGGCCGCTTCCAGGTCCAGCGTTTGCGATTGCGCCTTCTCGCGATTGAAGCTGCCGGTGATCTGCGGCGTTGGCACGCTGCAGTCATCCGGGCCCCAGCCGCCCGGCTTCTGGCCGCCGGCCTTGGCCTGGTCTTCGCTGCAGTAGTAGGTCTTGCCGGGGTGGGCGCTGTACTTGGCGCCGGTGACGATGCTGCCGCTGCGGTCGAAGCTCAGCTGGTCCAGCAGGCGGCCGGTGGGCCAGTTGCCGTCACCGTCGTAACGGGCCAGGTTCCATTCCGGCACCTTGAGGATATGGGTCTGCGAGTTCTGCGAGAGGTCGAAGCGGAAGTAGTTGCCGGTCAGCGTCAGCTCGTTGCTGGGCTTGAACTGCATCGTCAGCTGGCCGCCCTTGCGTTCACGCGCCTCCTCACGAACGTTCAGGTTCACCGAGGTCGGCATCATGAAGTTCGTGTAGTACTTGCCGTTCTGGTCGTAGAAGCCGGACTGACCCCACCAGCGCGAGCTCATGCCCGAGGGCTGGCCGTTCACATCGGTGGCCGGGTGGGCCTTGTAGTCGTCGGCATACCACTGCCAGTTCTCGGTGCTGGCGCCCATGGTGCGCGTGGTGCGCTTCTGCTGCGTGACGCCGACCAGCACCCCAAAGCGCTTGGCCTCGTCATGCCAGCTGTACTGGCCGGAATACTGGCCGTCGGTCTTGCCCGTGGTGTCGGCCCAGGTGCCCTCGACACTGACGAAGCCGCTGTTCGCCTTCACGTCCAGCGGCCGGCGGGTGTGCAGGATCACCGTGCCCCCGATGCCGCCTTCGTCGATGCGCGCCTCGGGCGTCTTGAACAGCTCGGCGCTGGAGAGCATGTTCGAGGGCATCAGCATGTAGTTGAACGAACGCGTCGGGTCGCCGTTCGACTCGGCGGTGGCGATGTAGTTGCCGTTCAGCTGGGTCAGCGTCAGCTCCGAGGACAGGCCGCGCACGCTGACGTTCTTGCCCTCACCACCGCTGCGGTCGATGATCACGCCGGGCACGCGCTGCAGCGCGTCGGCGACGTTCTTGTCGGGGAACTTGCCCACGTCTTCGGCCGTCACCACGTCGATGATGGAATTGGCGTTGCGCTTCTGGTCGAGGCTCTTTTCGATCGAGGAGCGGTAGCCGGTCACGACCACCGTCTCCAGCTGATCGGCGGCGGCTTTCTTGTCGGCCTTGGCATCGGCCGGCGCGGTCTGCGCCTGGGCCTGGCTCAGGGCCAGGAGGCCGAGGCTGACGGCCATGGCGATGGGGCTGACGGACCAGCGGCGCTGCCGCGTGGCGGGGAGGATTCTGAAGCTCATCTGTGTCTCCTGGTCGTGCCCGGCGAGGGGCTTTGTAGGGCGTGAGCAGGGTGCGTATCGCCGCCTGATGGCGCGCTCCCCGCTTCGCACGGTCATTCAGTCCGGATGTCCCAGCGCCCGATGCACCGAGCCCAGAGGTTCATCCCACTCGAAGTTCGATGTGATACCCAGCACCCAATCCCCCGCGGGGTTCGGCAGGCCGGCGTTTGCTCGTTTTCCCAAACTGCGGCAAGCGCAATTTGGGGAGAACCCTGAGGATTTACTAAACGACTAAAACCGCCGGTTTCAACGTGCTTTGCATCGCATTCCACCCAGGAAAATTTATACAAAGGAAGGAACAGAGCTTCAACAAACTTTCATTTTTCGAATGCAGTTTAGTTTTGTTTAGTAAACGACATGAGGCGGGCTTGCGACAGTTGCGTTTCTAGCGTCCGCGGCCGGAGGTGCCGTCCTAAACTGCGCGCCGTCGCGGCTTGGCGCGCCTCTTGGCTGGCGGCCAACGCTGCCGCCCTGCAGACCTTGCTGAACCCTGCCCATGACCCTGCCCTCGCCCTCTCAGGCCCCTCGCAATCTGCTGCTCGCCGACATTGGCGGCTCGCACCTGCGCATCGCTCGCCTGAGGCCCGACCACGGCTGCGAACTGCTCGCGGACCTGCCCACGCCAACCCAGAACTGGCCGCAGTTCTGTGCGGCACTGAAGCAGGCGCTGCAGCCCCATGCCGCGCCAGGTGCGCCAGGCGCGGCACTGTCGATCTCGATCACCGGCCTGGTCTCGCCAGAGAGTGGCAAGGTGGATGCGGCCAATCTGCCCTGCCTGAACGGGCGGCCGCTGGCCAGCGAGCTGAGCGCCCTGCTGGGCATGCCGGTCGTCGTCAGCAACGACGCGCAGTGCGCCGCGCTGGCCGAGGCGCGATTAGGCGTTGGCCGCGGCCACGCCGTGGTGTTCTGCGCGGTACTGGGCACCGGCGTGGGCGGCGGCCTGGTCGTCAACGGGCAGTGGGTGCGCGGCGGCGGCGGCCTCGGCGGCGAATGGGGCCACGGGCCCGTCGTCAACGAGGCCCTGCTGGAGCGGGCCGACGGCCAGCGCCTGCGCTTGCCGCGCTTTGCCTGCAGCTGCGGCCAGAGCGGCTGCGTCGACACCATCGGCGGCGCACGCGGGCTGGAGCGCCTGCATGGCTGGCTGCAGGCGAAACAGACACAGGCGCAGTTCGACAGCCGGCAGATCCTGCAGGCCTGGCTGAGCGGCGATGCGGGGGCTGCCGCCACGGTGGCGGCCTATCTCGAGCTGATCGCCGGGCCGCTGGCGATGGTGGTCAACTTCAGCGGTGCCAGCGTGGTGCCGGTCTGCGGCGGCTTGAGCCGCTGCCCCGAGCTGGTGGCGGCGCTGGATCAGGCGGTGCGCCAGCGCATCCTGCGCCGCGACGATCAGCCGCTGCTGCGCCCCAGCACGCTGAACGATCAGGCCGGCCTGATCGGCGCGGCCTGCGCCTATGAACAACTGCGTATGGAACGGGTGCGCGAATGAGCTTGCTGGAAGTCTGTGTGGACGATGTGGCGGGCTTGCAGGCCGCCGTCGAGGGCGGTGCCGACCGCATCGAGCTGTGCAGCTGCCTGGATCTTGGTGGCCTGACGCCCTCCGCCGGCCTGATGGCCGAAGCGGCCCGCCTGGCCCTCCCGGTGATTGCGCTGATACGCCCCCGCAGCGGTGACTTCGTCTACACGGCCGCCGAAGAAAGGGTGATGCGGCGCGATATCGAACTGGCCGCTGAAGCTGGCCTGGCCGGCGTGGCCATTGGTGCGCTTGGCGCTGATGGCGGGCTGGACCTGCCGATGCTGGAGCGCTTGGCGCGGCATGCCGGCCACCTGGCCCTGACGCTGCACCGCGCCTTTGACCTCGTGCCCGAGCCCGGCGTCGCCTTGGAGGCGGCGATTGCGCTGGGTTTTCAGCGCGTCCTCAGCTCGGGCGGCGCGCCGACCGCGCCGGCCGGCGCCGCGCAACTGGCCACACTGGTGCGGCAAAGTCGAGGCCGCGTCCAGATCCTGGCCGGCAGCGGCATCCGGGCCGACAACGTCGGCGCGCTGATGGCCGCCACAGGCGTGACGGAGTTGCATGCCTCGTGCCGCATTGCCGATGACGACGTGGCCGCCGAACTGCTGGCCTTTGGCTTTGCCAGCGCTCCCAGCCGCCGCAGCTCGGCAGCGGCGGTGCGGGCGCTCAAAGAGGCCATCCAGGCCCGCTCAGCACACCTTCAGATCAGTCGATGCGACTGACGAACTGCTCCAGCGGCTGGCGCACCTTCTTGAGCTTGACCAGCCAGTCGCCCTCGGGCTGGCGGTAGCCCAGCGGCAAGAGCACCACCGAGCGCAGGCCCTGGGCGCGCAAGCCCAGGATCTCGTCGACCTTGGCGGGATCAAAGCCTTCCATCGGCGTGGCATCGACGCCCGCATCGGCCGCGGCCAGCAAGGCGGTGCCGACGGCGATATAGGCCTGGCGCGCCGCATGCTGGTAGTTGACCTCGGCATCACGCGGGGGATAGCCCGCCAGCAGCTGCTGCCGGTAGGCTTCCCAGCCTTCGTTCTTGAAGCCGCGCTCCTGGTTGACGAGGTCGAAGGCCGCGTTGATGCGCTCGGCGGTGTAGTTGTCCCAGGCCGCAAAGACCAGCAGATGCGAGCTGTCGGTGATCTGGCCCTGGCCCCAGGCCACGACCTTGATCTGCTCACGCACGGCCGGGTTCGTCACCACCAGCACGTGGTAGGGCTGCAGGCCGCTGGAGCTGGCGCTCAGCCGGATCGCCTCCAGGATCTGGCTGACCTTGTCTTGCGGCACGGACTTGGACGGGTCGAACTTCTTGGTGGCATAGCGCCAGTTGAGCAACTGAATCAGGTCAGACATTGCAAAGGCCTTGGTTGAACTACGTGTGACCGACAGTAGAACCGCGCCGCAGGAAGCCCGCTTGTGCAAGATCATCTGTTTTTTGATAGCCGGTTGAATGCCGCGGAACGACAAAGGCCGGGGCTGAAGGCGCCGCGAATGACGATCAGCCAGCACGCCTGCTTGCGCCACAATCGCCCAAACGCTCAGGGAGAACGGCGCCATGGCCGGAGTTGATGGCTGGTCGCTGAAGCAGCGATTGACGAGTTTGATTGGTCTGATCCTCGTGCTGATGGCGCTGCTGGCCGTCGGCGGGGTGATGCAGCTGCGCCATATGAGCGACCGCATCGATTCGGTCTATCGTGACCGCGTCGTACCGATGCAGCAGCTGCGGCGCATGCAGCAGGCCTTGATCGGTGAGCTGCCGGCCTTGATCGCCCGGCTGCAGGCCGGCGTTGAGCCGCGCCGGCTGCGCCAGGATCTGGATGGCGTGCTCGGCCGCGTCACCCAGGACTGGGCCGACTATCTGGGCACCGAGATGGTCGAGCGCGAACAGGCGCTGATCGACCGCTGTAGCCCCTTGCTGGCGCAGACGCAGGCCCTGCTGGTGCAGCTGCGTGATGCCGAGCCGAGTGCCGACTTGAGCAATGTGCAGCGCGACCTGCGTGTGCGCACGCTGGCGCTGGACCGGCTGCTCGACGAACTGGTTGACCTGCAGCTGCAGGTCGCCCGCCAGACCTCTGAGACCGCGCAGGCCGCCGTGCGCGAGGCGATCTGGCTGGCCTTGGCCATGGTGGCCACCGCGGCGCTGCTCGGCGCAGCGCTGGCCGGTGCGGTCTGGTCGCGCTACCGGCGCGAGCAGGACGAGGCCGAATCACGGCGCGAGCGGCTGCAGCGCTTCTACAAGGCCTTATCAGAAACCAACCAGATGATCGTGCGCCGCCACGAGTCTTCGCAGTCGCTGTTCGAGGGCCTGTGCCGGATCTGCGTCAGCACCGGTCATGCGACGCTGGCCAGTGTCGTGCTGCTGGAGGGCACGAGCTTTCGCCGCGTCGCCGTCGAAGGGCCGATCGACCGGCTGATGCCGGGCGTGCCCGCCAGCTGGTCCGTCGACGCACCCTTTGCGCGCAGCTCGATGAGCAGCCAGGTGATACGCGGCAATGCCCACATCATCAAGAACCACGCAATGCAGGACCCGGAACTGCAGAAGCCGCCCGCGCCGCTGCTACCGCCGGGCGTCGAGGCCATGGCCGCCTTTGTGCTGCGACGCGGCGGCCAGGCCGTCGGCGCGCTGAGCCTGCTGGCGCCGGAGCCGGACTTCTTTGACGCCGAGCTGCTACGCCTGCTGGACGAGATGGTCGGCGATGTCTCCTTCGCGCTCGACCACCTGACCCGCGACGCCATCGGCGGCGAGAATCCCCTGCCCCTTCCGCCTCAGCCCTGAACCCATGAATTCGTCCATCATCAGCCTCAACACCGGGCGCGCCGCGCCACTGCTCTGCAACGGAGAGATCCATCAAAGCGGCATTCGCAAGCAAGCGCGCGAGGGTCGGGTCCGCGTCGCCGCGCTCGGCCTGGAGGGCGATGAGCAGGCCGACCTCAGTGTGCATGGCGGCCTCAGCAAGGCCGTCTATGCCTACCCGAGCGAGCACTACGGCTTCTGGCAGACGGTGCGCGCCCAGGCCAAGGCGGGCGACTGGGGCCAGGTCTTGCCGCCGGGCAGCCTGGGCGAGAACCTGACGCTGCAGGGTCTGAGCGAGCAGCAGGTCTGGGTCGGCGATGTGCTGCGCTTTGCGGACTGCGAGCTGGTCGTCAGCGAGCCGCGCTTCCCCTGCTTCAAGTTCAATGCGGTGATGGGCTTCAACAAGGCCGTCAAGCTGATGAGCGAAAGCGGCTGGTGCGGCTTTTATCTGGCCGTGCAGCGTGAAGGCACGCTGGCCGCCGGCGATCGCTTCGAACTGCTGCCGGGGCCGCGTGAAGTTGGCATTGCCGAGCTGTTCCGGGCCAAGATCAGAGCCTAATCCCGCAGCGCCTCGATGTCTCCTATGCACCTCGGCACCTGCCCGGTCAGCAGCTCGGGGCCTGCGGCCGTCACCAGCACATCGTCCTCGATGCGCACACCGATGTTCCAGTAGCGTTCCGGGATGTCGTCGGCCGGGCTGATGTAGATCCCGGGTTCGGCGGTCAGCACCATGCCGGATTGGGCCGGACGCCACGAGCCATCGGGCCGGTGATAGCGACCGGCATCGTGCGTGTCCAGGCCCAGGTAGTGCCCGGTGCCGCACATCAGGAAGCGCAGATAGGCCTGGCGCTCCAGCACGCCATCGAGACTACCCTGCAGCAAGCCCAGGTCCAGCAGGCCCTGGCTGACGACTTGCAGATGCGTCTGGTGCAGGCGCTGCAGCGACTGGCCCGGCTGCAGCGTGGCGATACCCTTGTCCAGCGCATCCAGCACGATCTCGTAGAGCTCGCGCTGCAGTCCGCTGAAGCGGCGGCCGATGGGCAGCGTGCGCGTGATGTCGGCGCTATAGCCCTGGAAGTCGCAGCCAGCGTCGATCAACAGCAGCTCGCCCTCGTTCAGCCGCATCTTGTTCTCGATGTAGTGAAGAATGCAGGCGTTGGCCCCGCCTGCAACGATGGGGTTGTAGGCCGGCCCACGTGCGCCGCGACGGCGGAATTCATGCAGCAGTTCGGCCTCGACTTCGTATTCGAACTGCCCCGG
Organism: Roseateles aquae; assembly: GCF_032337115.1. NCBI lineage: Bacteria > Pseudomonadati > Pseudomonadota > Betaproteobacteria > Burkholderiales > Sphaerotilaceae > Roseateles > Roseateles aquae. The sequence continues at coordinate 197,610 of NZ_JAVXZY010000010.1, read as the reverse complement.
GCGCGCAAAACGCATCGCCCGCACCATTGCAGCGCCGGAAATGTCTGCGGCCTGGCGGATCAGCGCGACCTCGGCCTCATCCTTGATGACGCGCATCTCATGCAGCAGAGCGCGCGGATCGTGCAGGGCGATCGGATAGACACTGCCCTGACGGATGGCGCGGGCGCCCCGCAGTGTGTTGAGCGCCGCGAAGATGCGCTGATCGTGCCCGGCGTCAACGCCGAAGGGGTAGTGCAGGCTGCGCTGCCCCTGCAGCAGCTGAGGCAGGCGCTGCTCCAGCTCCGTGATCGGGTAGGCCTCGTCCAAGCCCAGCATGTCGGCCGCAGCGGCCGGCCCCAGCCGGCGACCGTTCCACTGCTCCTGCGCCGGGTCGCGCGCACGGCAGAACAGGATGCTGCGCGGCTTGCTGCCACCGATCAGCAGCAGCAGCGACTCGGCTTCCTCAAAACCGCAGAGGTAGTAGAAATCACTGGCCGGCCGCCAATGCTCAAAGCCGTAGCGCCAGCCGTGATAGCGGCTGGCATCGTCCTCCCGCTGCGGTAAATGGTGGTTGGGCAGCAGCAGCGCCGCATCGCCGATGGCGGCGAACACCCGATCACGCCGGGCGGCGCAGGCTTGGAGCAGGTTCATGGGCGGGTATTCCGATTTAATATATCTGCAGAATACCCGATCCTGATCATCCTGCCAGCGCGGGATAGTCGATATAGCCTTTGGCATCGCCGCCGTAGAGGGTGGCGCGGTCCAGCGGCTGCAGCGGCGCGTTCAGGCGCAGGCGGCGCACCAGGTCCGGGTTGGAGATGAAATCGCGACCGAAGGCGACCAGATCGGCCTGCCCCTCGGCCACCGCCTTGAGCGCCATCTCGCGGCTGTAGCCGTTGTTGACCATCCAGGCGCCACCAAAGTGCTGGCGCATCTGCGGGTAGTCAAACGGTGCAATATCGCGGGCACCGCCGGTCTGCCCCTCGATGATGTGCAGAAAGGCCAGCTTCAGCGGCGCCAGCTGCGCGGCCAGATGGTTGAACAGCGCCTGGGCCTGGCTGTCCTGGCCGGCGTCGTTGACCGGCGTGACCGGGCTCAGGCGCAGGCCCGAACGATCAGCGCCAATGGCCTTGGCAATGGCCGCCATCACCTCGACGGCCAGCCGCGCCCGGTTGGCGATGCTGCCACCGTAGTCGTCGCTGCGGTCATTGATGCTGTCGCGCAGGAACTGGTCAATCAGATAGCCGTTGGCGCCATGCACCTCGACGGCATCAAAGCCGGCCTCCATCGCGCATTCGGCGGCATGGACAAAGCGCTGCACCACGCCGGGGATCTCGCTGCTGGCCAGCGCCCGTGGCGCCGACACCGGCACAAAGCCTTCGGCGGTGAAGGTCTTGCCCTGAGCGGCACGGGTGGTGGACGAGATCGGCGCGGCGCCGTTTGGCTGGAACTGCACATGCGAGATACGGCCGACATGCCAGAGCTGCACCGCGATCTTGCCGCCCTCGGCGTGAACCGCGTCGGTGACGCGGCGCCAGGCGGCGATCTGCTCGGGGGTGTGGATGCCCGGTGTGTCCAGATAGCCCTGGCCATCGGCCGAGACCTGGGTGCCCTCGCTGATGATCAGCCCCGCCGAGGCCCGCTGGCGGTAGTACTCGATCGCCATCTCGCCGGGCAGCAGGCCCTGAGAACGGCTGCGCGTCAGCGGCGCCATGACGATGCGATTGGCCAGTTGCAGGGCGCCGAGCTGGAAGGGGTCGAAAAGACTGGGCATGGAAAAGCACTTGTTGAGGGATTGGATGGGGCGCAAGCCTAGCGGCACTTCGGGCCGGCGGTCTGCGCGGCATCAATACCCCAGTGCGGTACGGGCCGATCGACCGGGCCGGCTGCAGCGCAGCGGCGCTGTTGATCACTGACCCAGTGCTGTGTTCGGGGCTCGCTATCATCCGCGCACTTCGCCGGCGCCTTCACCGTCTGGTCTACCCTCCCATTGCTGTTCCAAGATACCGTCATGCCGCGCCACCGTCCCACTGCCCTTGCCCCGTCACGCCGCCTGCTGCTGGCCGGCCTGGCGGTGGGCAGCCTGCCGGTCTGGGCAGCGCCAAAGCCGAGCAAGCCTGCTGCAAAGAATGCCAAGAGCCCGGCGCAGCGGCTGCTGCGCGTCGGCCCCGGCGAGGCGATCAAGACGCTGGCCGAGGCGGCGCGCCAGTGCAAGGATGGTGATCGCATCGAGGTGCAGGCCGGTGACTACGTCGGCGACTCGGCCAGCTGGTCGCGCAAGGGCTTACGCCTGGTCGCCGTCGGCGGCCGGGTGCGGCTGCGGGCCGCCGGCCGGCTGGCGCAGGACAAGGCCATCTTCGTCATCAGCGGCGAAGACGTGGAAATCCAGGGCTTTGACTTCAGCGAGGCCCGCGTGCCCGACAGCAATGGCGCCGGCATCCGTTTCGAGAGCGGCTCGCTGCGCGTGATCGATTGCAGCTTCCGCCATTGCGAGATTGGCCTGCTGACCAATAACGATCAGAAGGCGCGGCTGCAGATCATCGGCTGTGAATTCATGCAAGCCCATGAAGGGCCGCGCTTTGCCCACCTGCTCTATGTCGGCCGCATCGCCGAGCTGAGCGTGCACGCCTGCTACTTCCATGGCGGCCACAAGGGCCACCTGCTGAAGAGCCGCGCGGCCCGCAACAACATCGAATACAACCGCCTGACCGACGAGGAAGGCGGCTCGGCCAGCTACGAGCTGGAATTCCCCAACGGCGGCCAGTGCCGGGTGATCGGCAATCTGATCGGCCAGAGCGCCGATACCGACAACCACCTGATGCTGTCCTATGGCGTCGAGGGCTATGTCTGGCCCACCAACACGCTGGACCTGGCGCACAACAGCTGGATCAATGCGCAGCGCTGGCCCGGCGGGCTGCTGCGCGTCAGCCCCGGCGCCCAACGGGTGCGGCTGTACAACAACCTGATCGCCGGCATGGGCAGCCTGGACATCCTGCCGGGCTGGGAGTCGGGCGGCAACACCCGTTTCAGCCTCGACCCCAGCGCGCTGACGGCCGATTTCGCGATGCCCCCGGACAGCCGCCTGCACGGCAGCGCGGCGCCGCTGCCCGAGGAGCTGCGGCCACGTTTCCAGTACCGCCATCCGCGCCAGGCCGATCTGCTGCTCGGCCCGGCCAGCGACCCGGGCGCGGTCCAGCGCCCCTGAAAACGTGTGTTGAGCAGCGGCGCACGCTACAGTGCGCACATGCTTGCTTACCGACACGCCTTCCACGCCGGCAACCACGCCGATGTCCTCAAACACCTGGTGCTGACCCAGGTGCTGCGCTATATGGGCGAAAAGGAAAAGCCTTACACCCTGGTAGACACTCACGCCGGGGCCGGCGGTTACTCGATCGAGGGCCGCTACGCCCAGAAGAAGGGCGAGTACAGCACCGGCATCGCCCGGTTGTACGACGCCCGCGACCTGCCCGAACCGCTGGCCAACTATGTGGAGCTGGTGCGCGAGTTCAATACCGATGGCCAGCTGCGCCAGTACCCCGGCTCGCCGGCCATCGCCAATCTGCTGATGCGCGAGCAGGACCGGCTGCGCGTCTACGAGCTGCACCCGACCGATTTCCGCATCCTCGAGACCTATCTCTCGACCCGGCCCAACACCCAGGTCAGCGACAAGGACGGCTTTGCCTCGCTGAAGGGCGAGCTGCCGCCACCGTCGCGCCGCGGCGCGGTGCTGATGGACCCGCCGTACGAAATCAAGACCGATTACGCCAAGGTGCTGGCCGCACTGCGCGAAGGCCTGCAGCGCTTTCCGGACTGCGTGTTCATGATCTGGTACCCGCAGCTGGCGCTGCTCGAATCCACCCAGCTGGCCCAGCGCCTGAAGGCCACCGCCGATGCCAGCGCCAAGAAAGGCTGGCTGCATGTGCGGCTGACCGTCGATCAGCCCGATGAGCGCGGCTTCGGCATGCTGGGCAGCGGCATGTTCATCGCCAATCCGCCCTTCACCCTGCACGACGATCTGGCCGCCTGCCTGCCGCTGCTGGTGGACAAGCTGGGCCAGTACGACGGCGCCAACTTCGTGCTGGAACAGAAGGCCAGCTGAGCGTCCGCGCCAAGGCTCCAAGGAACCAACCACAGAGCCACAGAGACACGGAGAAAGTCAGCGCCTGGATTGCTGTGAATTCCTCTGTGTCTCTGTGGCTCTGTGGTTAGTTCAGCCAGGGCCTGTTAGCGCTACGTCTGACGACGCTCAATATGCGACTGTGAAGCGCTGGCGGCTGTGACGGGGCGATTCGAGCTCGTCGACGATGGCCACGGCCAAATCGGCGACCGAGATGCCCGAATGGCCGTGGGCGTCGACCAGCAGCTCCTCGCCCCCCAGGCGGTAGCTGCCGCGGCGCTCGCCCGGCTCCAAGTGAGCCGGCGGCGAGACAAAGCTCCAATCCAGCTCGGCCTCCTGGCGAATGCGATTCAGCGCCTCGCGGGCCGCCAGCGCGCCGGCCTTCCAGGCTTCAGGGAATTGCGGCGTATCGACCAGCTGCAGGCCCGGCGCCACATAGAGGCTGCCGGCGCCGCCAACGACCAGCAGGCGTTTGACGCCCGCCTGCTTGACGCCGGCGGTGATGGCCGCCGAGCCGCGCAGAAAGTCCTCGTACAGATTGGCATTGCCCCAGCCGGCGTTGTAGGCGCTGACCACCGCATCGGCGCCCTGCACCGCGGCGGCCACGGCGGCGGCGTCATGGACATCGGCGGCGCGCGGCGTGATGCCGGCGGCCAGCTTGCTGGTGTCGCGCACCACACCGAGCACCTCATGGCCACGGGCCAGCAGTTCCTGACTGAGGGCTTGGCCGACAAAACCGGTGGCGCCAATCAATGCGATCTTCATAAAAGTCCTTGTCTGCCCGGCGGTGCCGGACTTGTTTGTTGCGATGGACTGAACTGTATTTACTTCACAATTGGTCGATAAGTCCTCAGAATTGCCATTAAATCTTTAGTTCATCTTCACAATGCTCGATCAGCTCAAACGGATGGCGGTGCTGGCCACGGTGGTGGACTGCGGCAGCTTCGTCGCCGCGGCGCGCCAGCTGAAGACGACCACCTCGGCCGTCAGCCAGCAGGTGCGAGCGCTGGAGCGCGATATGGGCGTGACGCTCTTGCACCGCTCGACGCGCAAGCTCAGCCTGACGCCGGCCGGCCGACGCTTCCACGAGGGCTGCGCCGCCATGCTGGCCGCCGCCCAGCAGGCGCAGCAGCAGCTGCTGCAGCTGCGCGACGCGCCCGAGGGCGAGCTGCGCATTGCCGCGCCGGTCGGCTTCGCCCGCCATCTGGGCCCGGCACTGGCGGCGCTGATGCAGGCGCACCCGGCACTGTCGCTGCATCTGGAGGTCGAGGACGGCTTCACCGATCTGGTCGACAAGCGCATCGACCTGGCGGTGCGCTTCGGCCGCCTGCCGGACAGCAGCTGGGTGGCCCAGCGCATTGCCGAGAAGGCCATGGCCCTATTCGCTGCGCCGGCCTACCTGGCCCGCCGCGGCGTGCCTGCCGAGCTGGCCGATCTGCACCAGCACGACTGGCTGGCGCTGCGGCCCGGCACCGATCATGTCCATCTGCTGCCGCTGCAGCTGGCCGGCGAGCAGCATCTGCTGCGCGTCTCGCCGCGGGCCAGCAGCAACAACCAGCTGAGCCTGCAGCAGCTCTGCGAGGCTGGCCTGGGCCTGGCCATGCTCAGCCCCGATGATGTCCGCGATGCCCAGCAGGCCGGCCGCCTGCTGGCGCTGCTGCCAGGGCTGCAGCTGCCCGCCCTGCCCATCCATGTGCTGACCCCGCAGCGCGACGCGCAGCCGGCCAAGGTGCGCCACGCGATCGCCGCGCTGCGCCAGTATTTCGCCCACCTGCCCCAATGAGGCAATGATGACGACAACAAACCCTGCAAACGCCGCTCCCCTCTCAGGCCTCAAGGTACTGGAACTCGGCCAGCTGATTGCCGGCCCCTTTGCCGGCAAGACCCTGGCCGACTTTGGCGCCGAGGTGATCAAGGTCGAGCCGCCCGAGGGCGACCCGCTGCGCCAGTGGCGCCTGCTGCACCAAGGCACCAGCGTCTGGTGGCAGGTGCAGAGCCGCAACAAGCAGAGCGTCACGCTGGACCTGCGCACCGAGGACGACCGCGCCGTGGTGCGCCAGCTGGCCGCCGAGGCCGATGTGCTGATCGAGAACTTCCGCCCCGGGCTGATGGAGGAATGGGGCCTGGGCTACGAGGCCTTGAGCGCGCGCAACCCGGGGCTGATCATGCTGCGCATCAGCGGCTTCGGGCAGACCGGCCCCTATCGCGACCAGCCCGGCTTTGCCGTCGTTGCCGAGGCCATGGGCGGGCTGCGCCACCTGATGGGCGAGCCGGGCCGGCCGCCGGTGCGCGCCGGCGTCAGCCTCGGCGACACGTTGGCCGCGCTGCATGGCGTGATCGGCGTGCTGCTGGCGCTGCAAGCCCGTGCAAGCAGCGGCCGCGGCCAGGTCGTCGACGTGGCGCTGTACGAGGCGGTGTTCAACTGCATGGAATCGCTGCTGCCCGAGTACAGCGCCTTTGGCGCGGTGCGCCAGCCGGCCGGCTCGGCCCTACCGGGCATCGCGCCCAGCAATGTCTACCGCTGTGCCGATGGCCAGGTCGTCATCGGCGGCAATGGCGATTCGATCTTCAAGCGGCTGATGACAGCGATCGGCCGCGACGATCTTGGCCAGGATCCGCAGCTCGCCGGCAACGCCGGCCGTGCCGCCCGCGCCGACGAGCTCGACGCCGCGATCACCTGCTGGACCGTGCAGCGCCGCGTCGACGAGGTGCTCGCCACGCTGCTGGCCGCGCGCGTGCCGGTCGGCCGCATCTACACCGCTCGCGACATCGCTGAGGACCCGCACTACCGCGCCCGCCAGATGATAGAAACGCTGACGCTGGCCGATGGCCTGCAGCTGGACGTTCCCGGCATCTGCCCCAAGCTCAGCGACACCCCCGGGGCGATACGCAGCCTTGCGCCGCAGCTTGGCGAGCACAATGCGACGCTACTGGGTCGCCCGCCCGTGGGTGAAGCATGAGCCAGGAGTGGCGCATCGGCGAACTGTCGCGCCGCACCGGTGCCAGCGCGAAGGCGCTGCGTCTGTATGAAAGCCTGGGCCTGATCCCCTTGCCGCGTCGTGTGGGCAGCTACCGTTGTTACGACCACCGACATGAAGAGGCGGTGCTGCTGATCCGCCAGGCGCAGGCCGTTGGCTTCAAGCTGCAGGAAATGCGCCAGATGCTCTTCGACAGCGCGGGCCACCCCAGCGTTGAACGTCTGCTGCAGGGCGTCAGGGAAAAGCGTGCGGCGCTGGCGGCCGAGCGGCGCCGGCTCGCCCAGCAAGACCGCTTGCTGGCTCGCTGCGAGCAATTGCTGCTCAGCGGACGCCTGGAAACCGACTGCGACGAGCGCTGAACCGGCCCCGGTGGCTTGACTCTGCCCCTAGGGGCAGGCTTGAAACTGGCGCACATGAGTAAACGCATCCTCGTCATCGACGCCCACCCCAAGGCAGGCAGCCTGAGCCAGGCTCTGGCACAACGCTATGCCGACGCCGCACGTGCTGCCGGCCACCAGGTTGAACTGGTCGAACTCCGGACGCTTCGCTATGAGTTCGACCTCCCCCACGGCTACAACGAGCCGGCACCGCTGGAGCCTGACCTTGTTCGCCTGCAGGAGCAGATTCGGCAGGCCCAGCACCTCGTCTGGGCCTATCCGGTCTGGTGGGGTTCGGTTCCTGCGCGGCTCAAGGGCCTGCTGGATCGCATCCTGCAGCCAGGCTATGCCTTTCGCTATCAGCGCGGCCAGACCTGGCCAGAGCGCCTGCTGAAGGGTCGCAGTGCGCGGCTGCTGGTCTGCCTCGACACGCCGGGCTGGTACTTTCGCTGGCTGCAGGGCGCTCCAGCACATCGCATGATGAAGACTGCAGTGCTCGAGTTCTGCGGCATCTCGCCGGTACGCATCAGCGAGTTCACACCCGTCATCAAGAGCAGCGCGGCACAACGCGAACGCTGGCTGGCGCAGGCGGCTGATCTGGGCCGCCTGGGCGCCTGAGCGACGGTTTGAGCGGCGGCCACGGAAAATTCGCGCGACACTCGCGGCTTCCCGAACCTCTAGCCTCCTCGCTGCATGATTGCCGCCCCCAGCCCCGCTGCCCTCGCCCGCTGCCTGCCCTTTGTCGCCTTCATGGTCCTGCTGGCCCTGCGCGGTGCCTTTCCCGAGGGCAATGCCTGGGGCATAGACGGGCGCGCGCTCTACGGACTGAACCTGCTGGTGGTGGGCAGCCTCTTGGCCTGGTACTGGCGCGGCTATGGCGAGCTGGCGCGGCAGAACTGGCCGACGCTGCGCGAGACCGCGCTGAGCATCGCGGTGGGCCTGGCCGTGTTCGGGCTGTGGATTCACCTGGACGCGCCCTGGATGCAGATCGGCGAGGCGACGGCGCCGTTTCGGCCGCTGGATGCCCAGGGCCAGCCGCTGTGGAACCTGATCGTGCCGCGCTGGCTGGGCGCCGCTCTGCTGGTGCCGGTGATGGAAGAGCTGTTCTGGCGCAGCTTCCTGATGCGCTGGCTGCAGCAGCCACAGTTTGAGAGGGTCGTGCCGCAGCAGGTCGGGCTGCGCGCGCTGGCACTCTCGACCTTCGTCTTCATGCTGGTGCACACGCTGTGGCTGGCCGCCATTGTGGCCGGCCTCGCCTATGCGCTGCTGTACATGCGCACCGGCAAGCTCTGGACCGCCGTGATCGCCCATGGCGTCACCAATGGCGTGCTGGGCCTGTGGGTAGTATGGAGCGGCAACTGGCAGTTCTGGTGAGGCCCACCCCCAGGCCCTCAGGCCCGCGCGCCGCCGCGCTGCAGATGGCGGAAATGCTCGAACAGCCAGGAACGCATGCCGATGATCAGCGTGTACTGGCGCTTCTCGGATTCGGGCAGCTTCTGGTCCAGCAGGTGCTGACGGGCAAAGTCCTCGGCCGCCCGCTGCAAGCGCTCCTTTAGCTCGCGTGCCGCGCCATGGCCCAGCTGGCCATGCACCAGGGTCAGCAGCTCGCCATCACCGTCGAAGCCGCCTGAGAAGTAGTCGGCCATCACATGCTCGCGGAAGAAATGCATCACCGGGCCGTTGGGCCGCCAGCGGAAGGTCTTGGCCACCTGCAGCTTGTAGCGGTTCAGCGGCTTCAGCTCGATGATGCCCAGCCGGTCCAGCTCGACCAGGTAGCGGGTCGCCTCGGCCTCGCTGATCCGGTAGGTGGCCAGCACCTGCTCCATCGTCCACTGGCTCAGACAGCAGATCGCCATCAGCAGCAGCTTGGCATCGGCAATCACCGCACGCTCCTGGGCCAGCGTCAGCTCGCGGCGCAGCGGCTGGCGCTCGGCGACCTGGCGCGACAGCGTCGCGAAATCAGTCTTCAACACCCGGCAGATCTCGTCCACCCGTGACAGCGGCATCTCGCCGCCGGCGGCAAACATGCGCTTGACGCTGGATTCCGACAAGCCCAGCGCCACGGCCAGCTCCGCGTAGCTGATGCCGGCCAGCTTCAGCTCGGCCTTGATGACTTCGATCAGGGACTGTGTGCTCATGGGCCGCAACGGTAGCGCAGTTTGATGCCGCCCGGCGCGAACAGCGACACCCAGGCATGCCGTCGCACACAAAGGCGCAACGGGTGCCGAGCATCGCGGCCATGATGAATCGACGCCACCTTCTTTGCTGCGGCGGTGCAGCACTCGGCTTCTTCACCAGCCTCAGCAGCGAGCTGCAAGCCGCACCGCTGCGTAGCGCTGACAACCCGCCATCGACAAAGCGCGCGCCGCTGGACAGCGAGCTGCAAGCCCTGCTGGCGCGCTGCTGGCAGGGCCTGGCGCTGGACCAGCTGTGGGACGTGCACACCCATTTGCTCGGCAACGGCGACAGTGGCAGCGGTTGCCGGTTGAGCGCCAGCATGGACCAGTGGTGGCACCCGCTGGAGATGTTGCGCAAGCGGGTCATCACATCGGCCGCCTGTGCACAGCCGGGCAGCCAGGGCGGCATGGACCAGGCCTATGTGCAGCGCCTGCTGCAGCTGGCGGCCGACTTCCCCGCTGGCGCGCGCTGGCTGCTCTATGCCTTCGATGAGGCGCTGGACGAACACGGCCAAGCTCGACCGGACTGGACCACCTTCCAGACGCCTGACAGCTACGCCGCTGTGACGGCACAGAGCCAGCCCGAGCGCCTGGGTTGGGTGGCCTCCATCCACCCCTACCGCCCTGATGCGCTGGAACGGCTGAGTGAGGCAGAGCGACGCGGCGCCGTCGCGATCAAATGGTTGCCCAGCAGCATGAACATCTACCTGCGCGACCACCGGCTGCGCCCCTTCTATGATCGGCTGGCTACGCTGCAATGGCCGCTGATCGTCCACTGCGGCGAAGAACACGCGGTGCCAGGCGCGCAACGCCAGGACCTCGGCAATCCGCTGCTGCTGCGTGAGCCCCTGGCCCATGGCGTGCGGGTGATCGCCGCACACTGCGCCTCGCTGGGTCAGGCACTCGACCTGGACCATGCCCGCCCCCGGCCACGCCCGGCTTTTGAGTTGTTCGGCCGGCTGATGGACGAGGCGGACGGCCGTACGCGCCTGCTTGGCGACATCTCGGCGGTGTTCCAGTTCAATCGCGCTGCTGAGGTCTGGCACCAGCTGCTGCGGCGCGAGGATTGGCACGAGCGCCTGTTGCATGGCTCGGACTACCCCTTGCCCGCCGTGCGCCCGCTGCACCAGCTGGGGCAGCTGCGCCGCGCTGGCCTGCTCGATGAGCGCGACAGCGCCGCGCTGCAGCGCCTGCGCGACTTCAATCCGCTGCTCTTCGACCTGGCGCTCAAGCGCTGTGTGCGCTCCGGAGGGCAGCGCTTCAGCCCCCGGGTTTTCGCCAGCGCCCGGCACTTCGCAAGGCCGCTGTCGTAAGGCGATACTGCGCCGGCCGCGCCATCACCGGCACGGTCGACCGGAAGCCATCACCGCGTCGCCATCGATTCACGAGGGAGAGACACGCTTGTACGCCATGAAGACCACGACGCGCCATTGGGCCCAGACCTCGCTATTCAGCCTAGCGCTGTCGGTGAGTGGCCTGGCTCAGGCTGATGCCTCAACGGCATTGAGCGCCGCATCGACGATTCCCGTTGCCGTGTCGGTCGCCGCGCCGGTGGCGCTGATTGCCTCCGGGCTGGTGCTGAGCGTCGTCGCCGTTGAGGCCAGCGCCCAGGGCACGGTCTGGATTCTGGAGCGAGCCTCCGATGGCGCGCGCGTCAGCGTTCACCTGGCCGGTCAGATTCTCAAGGGTGCAGCGCTGGCTGCTGGCGCGGCAGTGACCGTCTCGGTGATCGGTGCTGGCACGGTGCTGTCGATCGCCGGCGAGGCGGTCTGCTTCATTCCCAACGAGATCGGTGCCGCGCTGCTCTACAACGAGCGTGTGAAGAAATGAGGCGCTGGCTGACGACGGCCCTGCTGGCACTAAGTGTCAGCACGGCACTGGCGGGCCGCCCCTGCGAAGAAAAGCCGCTGAGCATGCAGGAGCTGACCCAGGGGCTGAACCTCGCGCAGCTGACGGCGCAGCGTCTGAACGCCAGCGGTGCGCAGGTCGTGCTGTTGGCGCGCGCCGGGCAGGACCTATCCAAATATGGCCTGATATGGTCGCACCTCGGTCTGGCCTACAAGACCGAGTACGAGGGCCGGCCCGTCTGGCGCGTGCTGCACAAGCTCAACCATTGCGGCACGGCCGACGCCGGCATCTACCGGCAGGGCCTAGGCGAGTTCTTCCTGGACCGCCCGCATCGCTACGAGGCCGCCTACGTCGTGCTCTCGCCGGCCATGCAAGCCCAGCTACTGCCCTGGCTGAACCAGCCGCAACGGTTGATGGTGCTGCATGAACCGCGCTACTCGATGCTGGCCTACCCCTGGTCGACGCGCTACCAGCAGAGCAACCAATGGGTGCTGGAGGCGCTGGCCCTGGCCGCAGACACGAGGCTGCAGGACCGCGCCCAGGCGCAGGCCTGGCTGAAGGCGCACGACTACCGTCCCTCTGATCTGAAACTGTCCACCGTCACCCGGCTGGGCGCGCGCGTCAGCATGGCCAACATCGCCTTCGACGACCACCCGAGCGCACGCCGCTTCAGTGGTCACATCGAAACCATCACCGTCGACTCGATGTTCGCCTGGCTGAGCCGCGCCGGCCTGAGCGAGCCCGCCGTATTCATCAAGCCCTGAGAAGACGCCATGTCCGAAGCCCGACACGCCCACAGCAACCAGTTCGCCCTGCTCGGGCAACGCCGCTTCGCGCCCTTTTTCTGGACCCAGTTCCTCGGCGCCGGCAATGACAATCTGTTCAAGTTCGCCTTCACCGTGATGGTGACCTACCAGCTGCAGCTGCCCTGGCTGCCGCGTGAGCAGGCCGGGCTGGTGATTGGCGCGCTGTTCATCCTGCCCTTTGTGCTGTTCTCCGCCACCAGCGGCCAGCTGGCCGACAAGCTGGACAAGCACTGGCTGATGCGTCAGGTCAAGAACCTCGAGATCGGCATCATGGCGCTGGCCGGCTGGGGCTTCATCACCACCCAGGTGCCGGTGCTCTTGGCCTGCGTGTTCCTGATGGGCTTGCATTCAACGCTGTTCGGCCCGGTCAAGTTCGCCTACCTGCCGCAGCAGCTGAACGAGCAGGAGCTGACCGGCGGCAACGGCATGGTCGAGATGGGCACGTTTGTTGCCATCCTGCTCGGCAATGTGGCCGGCGGCCTGCTGATCGCCAGCGAGAACGGCGCCCGCCTGGTGGCCCTGGCCGCGCTCGGCGTGGCCGTGCTGGGCCGGCTGACGGCGCAGGCCATTCCGCTGACGCCGGCCATCGATCCCGGCCTGCGCATCAACTGGAACCCCTTCAGCGAGACCTGGCGCAATCTGCGCCTCGCGCATCAGCAGCTGGCGGTGTTCCGCTCGCTGCTGGGCATCTCGTGGATGTGGTTCTTTGGCGCCGTCTTCCTGGCCAATTTCCCGGCCTTTGCACGCCAGGTGCTGCAGGGCAATGAACAGGTGGCCTCGCTGCTGCTCGTCGTGTTCTCGATCGGCATCGGCACCGGCTCGCTGCTCTGCGAGGTGCTGTCGCGCCGCCATGTCGAAATCGGCCTGGTGCCGCTGGGCGCGATCGGCATGAGCCTGTTTGCCATCGATCTCTACCTGGCCTCGGCCCATCTGCCGGCACAGGCCGCGCTCTTGAGCCTGGGCAGCTTCCTGGCCGTGGCCGCGCATTGGCGGGTGCTGGCCGATCTGTGCCTGCTGGCGCTGTTTGCCGGCCTCTACAGCGTGCCGATGTATGCGCTGATCCAGCTGCGCACGCCACCCAGCCACCGCGCTCGCATCATGGCCGCCAACAACATCCTGAACGCGCTGTTCATGATCGCCAGCTCGCTGCTGGCCGGCATGCTCTTTGGTGCCGGGCTGACGATTCCGCAGCTCTTCCTGGCCGTGGCGCTGGCCAATGCGGTGGTGGCGGCCTACATCTTCCTGCTGGTGCCCGAGTACCTGCTGCGTTTCCTGGCCTTCGTGCTGTCGCGCCTGGTCTATCGCTTTCGCATCGTCAACGATGAGCAGATCCCGCTGCAGGGCCCGGCCATCCTGGTCTGCAATCACGTCAGCTTTGTTGACGCCATCCTGCTGATGGCGGCCAGCCCGCGGCCGATCCGCTTCCTGATGGACCATCGCATCTTCCGCATGCCGGTGCTGGGCTGGCTGTTCCGCTTGGCCAAGGCGATCCCGATCGCGCCGCAGAAGGAAAACCCGGCCGTCTACGAAGCCGCCTTTGCCGAGGCTCGCGCCGTGCTGGCCGAGGGCGAGCTGGTCTGCATCTTCCCCGAGGGCGGCATCACCCGCGACGGCCAGCTGCAGCCCTTCAAGGGCGGCGTGATGAAGCTGCTGGGCGAAGGCATTCCGGTCATCCCGATGGCGCTGCAAAACCTCTGGGGCTCCTACTTCTCGCGCATCGAGCAGGGCCAGGCCATGGTCAAGCCACTGCGGCGCGGCCTGTTCAGCCGGGTTGGCCTGCAGGTGGGCACACCGGCCAAGGCCGAGGGATTGAGCCCCGAGCTGCTGCGCGAGCAGGTCGCCACCCTCTTGCACATGCCCGGCTGATCCGTGGCGCTGAGATCGCTTTCAAGTTGATTTTCGTCAAGAGCCGCCTGGGAAGCCCGCTCATCTGTCAGATATTTGGTTGACTGACGCCGCTGATTGGCCGCTAATCAAGCCGTTTTCCGGGGTTTACGACCCTTGTAAAAAGGAAAACTAGGCTTGGTTTGGAACCGATTGCAAGCCCCACGGACCGGATGTCGGCGAGGGCTGGAAAGGCGTCGCATGAAGAGTTTCCCCAAGAGCGCAGCCGCGCCGGCCCCCGCTATTCAGCGTGGCGGCCTGGATCTGCGTCTGCTGGCCGTGATCGTGCTGGTCGCGCTGGCGCTGGCCCTGGTCTGGCGTGGTGAATGGCTGGCCCTGTGCACCTTGCCCCTGGTGGCCTGGCTGGGCGCCCAGCTGGGTCGGCGTGAGGCGCCGGCGCAAGCCGGCCCGCCCGCGCAGGCCGGCCTGGGCGTGATGCTGGAGCAACTGCTACCCGTCTGGGCACGCTTGCACGACGCCCTCAATGTCGCGCTGCAAAGCGGCTCCGAGGACTTGCTGCACAGCTTCTCCTCGATGATGGAGCTGCAGGAGCGGATGATGGCCGAGCTGGGCAAGGGCCCGACGGCGGACACCGCCGCGCTGCTGCTGCAGACGCAGGCGCTGGGTGAGCAATGCGAGCGCGCCATGCAAGGCCTGCAGTTCGGCGACCGGCTGACGCAGATGATCAGCGTGCTGAAAGATGAGCTGCTGCGCTTCGAATCACAGCTGCAGACCCTGGGCCTAGCCAGCGGCGACGACGCCCGGCGCTGGCTCGATGAGTTGCAGGCCCGCTACACCACCGACGAGCAACGCCGCTTCCATGCCGGCGAGCCGATGGAACCGCGGCAGGACAAGGTCCGCTTCTTCTGAACCCTTCCCGAGCCCACACTTCGAGAGATGCCCCATGAGCAAAACCATTCTGGTCGTTGATGATTCCAGCAGCTTCCGCACCGTCGTCAAACTGGCGCTGCAAAAGGCCGGCTACACGGTGGTCGAAGCCGGCGATGGCCGCGAGGCGCTGACCAAGCTGGGTGGCGCCAAGATCAATCTGATCGTCTGCGACGTCAACATGCCCAATATGGACGGGCTGACCTTTCTGAAGGAGGTCAAGACCATGGCCGCCTACAAGTTCACGCCGGTGATCATGCTGACCACCGAGTCGCAAGAATCGAAGAAGGCCGAGGGCAAGGCCGCCGGCGCCAAGGCCTGGATCACCAAGCCCTTCCAGCCCTCGCAGCTGGTCGACGCCGTCCAGCGCCTCTGCGTCTGAGCGCGCCGCATCGTGGCGAGCGACGATGACGGGACCCCGGCCCTGGTGCTGGGGCCGGAGCTGACGATTGCCCAGGCGGCCGAGGTGCGCCAGCAGCTGCTGGACCATCTGGCCGATCTGGACGCTCCACTGAGCCTGGACCTCAGCGGCGTCAGCGAGTTCGACAGTGCCGGTGTGCAGGTGCTGCTGGCCTTGCACGCCACGCTGGCTGCACGCGGCCATGCGCTGACCTTGCAGTCCCCCAGCGCCGTTGTGCGCGCGGCTTTGGACTGTTATCAGCTCAGCAGCCGCCTGATGCCCGCTGCGTCCGACGCGAAATCCTAGGAGACCTTGCATGTCCCTCAGTGACGACGATGCCGAGATTCTTGAAGTAGCGCGCGCCGGTTTCATTGAGGAAGCGCAGGAGATGCTGCGCCAGTACGAAGCCGCGCTGCTGGTGCTGGAGGATGACCCGCAAGACGCCGAAAGCCTCAACGCCGCCTTCCGTGCCGCCCACACGATCAAGGGCACGGCCGGCCTGTTCGGCTATGTCCATGTGGTCGGTTTCACCCACGAGGCCGAGACCCTGCTCGAAGCCTTGCGCTCCGGCCAGCGCGCGCTGGACGATGCGGTGATGGCCGCCTTGCTTGAGTCAGGCGATCAGATCAGCCGCCTGCTTGATCAGCTCGGCCAGGACGAGCCCGACGCCGAGGTATTGGCCCAGGGCCATGCGCTGGCCGCTCGCCTGCGTGCGCTGCTCGGCAAGGCCGAGGCAGAAGCGCCTGTCGCCGCTGAAGCCGTGCCCGAGGCGCCGACGCCGCCGGCTGAGCTGATCGAACCGATCTGGCATCTGTCGCTGCGCTTCGGGCCCGACGCGCTGCGCAGCGGTCTGGACCCGCTGTCCTTCCTGCGCTATCTGGTCACGCTGGGCAGCATCGAAGGCCTGCAGACCCTCACCGACAAAGTGCCCGTGCTGGAGCAGCTCGATGCCGAGGCCTGCTATCTGGGCTTTGAGCTGCGCCTGCGCAGCGAGGCCTCGCGTCAGGACATCGAGCGTGTGTTCGAGTTCGCCGCCGATGATGCCGATGTGCAGATCCTCGATCCCGGCGCACCACCGGCCGCCTTCGAGGCGCTGGCCGAGCGCCATTGCGGCACCGATGCGCAGGCTCGCGCGACGCTGTTTGCCTGCTGGCAATCGCTCGGGCTGGACTTCCAGCTGCGCCGCGTCGAGCTGGAAGTACCTAGCGCCGAGGAACCGGTCGTCGTGCCCCATATCGAGCGGCGCGACCCACAGGCCGCACGCAGCCCCAGCCGGCGCAGCGGCGAGGGCGACCGTCGGCAAGGCGGGCGTGACCGGCGTGCCGGCGACGAGACCCGCTTTGTGCGCGTGCGCGCCGACAAGCTGGACACGCTGATCGATCTGATCGGCGAGCTGGTCATCGCCGGCTCGGGTGCGCAGATGATTGCCCATCTGGAAAAGAACGATGTGCTGCTGGAGGCCACGCAGCGGGTGATGGACCTGGTGCAGGACACCCGCGATGGCGCCTTGGCGCTGCGCATGGTGCCCATCGGCGAAACCTTCGGCCGCTTCCAGCGCGTGGTGCGCGACATCACCAAGCAGCTTGGCAAGGAGATCGAGCTGGTTGTCACCGGCGGCGACACCGAGTTGGATAAATCGATGGTCGATGCCATCGCCGACCCGCTGATGCACCTGGTGCGCAACAGCCTGGACCATGGCATCGAAGCGGCCGCCGATCGCATCGCCGCCGGCAAGTCGCCGACCGGCCGGCTGGCCTTGAACGCCTTTCACGAGGCCGGTGCGGTGGTCATCGAGGTCAGCGACGATGGCCGCGGCCTGGCCCGCGAGCGCATCCTGGCCAAGGCCATCGAGCGGGAGCTGATTGAACCGGATCAGGTGCTGTCCGACCACGAGGTCTGGCAGCTGATCTTCCTGCCCGGCTTCTCGACCGCCGAGCAGATCACCGACATCTCCGGCCGCGGTGTCGGCATGGACGTGGTCAAGCGCAGCATCGAGACGCTGCGCGGCAGCATCGCGCTGACCAGCGAGACCGGCCGCGGCACGCTGACGCAGATCCGCCTGCCGCTGACGCTGGCGATGATCGATGGCTTCCTGACCATGGTCGGCGGTGTGCACTATGTGGTGCCGCTGGCCACGGTGGCCGAATGCATCGACCTGCCCCGTGAGTTCAACCCCGACAGCCAGCGCATCAGCGGCACTTTTGATCTGCGCGGCGAAGTCATGCCCTGGCTGGACCTGGCCCGCTTCTATGGCGTGGAGCCCGACACCAGCCGGCGCCGCAGCGTGCTGGTGGTGCGTGATGGCGGCAGCCGTGTCGGTCTGATCGTCGACCGGCTGCTGGGCGAACACCAGACCGTGATCAAGCCGCTGGCCGGCATCTTCCAGCACATGAGGGCCTTGGCCGGCTCAACGATTCTGGGCTCGGGCGACGTCGCCCTGGTGCTGGACATTGCCGGCCTGCTGACCGCGGCGCGGCGAAGTGCCTCAACAGAACAGAGTGCGCGATGACGCAACGGAGCTCAGCAGGGAAGCTGACTTGCCCCTTGGAGTATGCAGATGATTGCCTTCTTTCGTAAGTTGCTGCTCTGGCAGCGCTTCGTGCTGCTGGGCCTGATTGCGCTCATTGCCTGCGCCGTGCCCACCGTCCTGCTGGTGCAGGAAAGAAGCGCGCAATTGCAGACCGCACGCGAGGAGGCCGAGGGCCTGGCGCCGGCCCGCGCGACGGTCAAGCTGCTGCGTGAGCTGCAAACCCATCGTGGGCTGAGTGGACTGGCGATAGATGGCGACGCCAAGGCGCAAGACGAGCAGCGAACTCAGGAGCGAGAGGTCAACAACGCCTTCGGCGCCTTGCAAAAGCAGCTGGGCGGTTCGAACACCGCAAAGCCAGTCCTGGATCGCTTCAAGCAATTGCAGCAAGACTGGGCTGCCCTGATGAGCAAGTTCAGCGCCCATACCCTGGACGTGCCGACCAACCGCAGCGCGCACGGCCAGTTGGTCGCGCAGACCCAGCAGCTGATCGAAGCCGTGGCCGACGCCAGCGGCCTGTCGCTGGACCCCGAGGCGGTCAGCTACTTCACCATCGTTGCCGTGACTGATGCGCTGCCGCAGCTGACCGAATCGATCGCCCAGTCACGCGGCCGAGGTTGGACCCTGGTGGCCCAGCTGGCCGCCGGCAAGGACCCCAGCGCCCAGGAGCGCCAGAGCCTGGTGCAGGCGACGCGCGACAGCGACTTCTGGCGCCAGCGCGCCGAGCGCCAGCTCGGCAAGGCCCTGGGCCTCGACGAGGCCTTCAAGAAGACCATAGGCGACAAGCAGCAGGCCGCCAACAGCGCCGCCGAGGCCTTTGCCAAGCAGATGCGCGCCGAGGCCGCGGCCAGCAAGACCAGCAGCACGGCGCTGGAGACCTTCACCGCCGGCACCAAGGCTGTTGATGCCCAGTTCGCCCTGATCCACGCCGGCATGGACGTGCTGAACGAGATGCTGACACAGCGCGCCCAGCAGTTTGAGCGCCAGCGCGACGGGCTGTTGTTGGGCCTGGGCCTGGGCCTCGCACTGGCGATGGCACTGGGCGTGATCATTGTTCGTTCGGTCACCCAGCCGGTGCGCCAGGCGGTGGCCGCCGCGCAGGCCGTGGCCGGCGGCGATCTCGCCTACGCCATCGACACCAGCGCCAGCGATGAAGCCGGCCAGCTGCTGGCCAGCATGGCGCAGATGCAAACCAATCTGCGCGAGCGTGGTGAGCGCGACGCCCGCATCGCCGCCGAGAACGGCCGTGTGCGCCAGGCGCTGGAGCGCTGCTCGACCAATGTGATGGTGGCCGATGCCGCAGGCACCATCGTCTACATGAACCAATCGGTGCGCGAGATGATGGCGGGCAACGAGGCCCAGCTGCGCAAGCTGCTGCCGCAGCTCGACGTGTCGCGCATGCTCGGCCAGAGCATCGATATCTTCCACAAGAACCCGGCCCATCAGCAGCGCCTGCTGGCCGAGCTCAAGGGCGAGTACAGGACGCAGATCAGCCTGGCCGGGCTGAGCTTCTCGCTGATCGCCAATCCGGTGCTGGGTGAGCAGGGCGAGCGCCTGGGCAGCGTGGTCGAATGGCGCGACATCACCGCCGAGCTGGCAGCACAGGAAACCGAACAGCGCGTTGCCACCGAGAACGCGCGCATCAAGCAGGCGCTGGATGCGGCGGCGATGCCGGTGCGCATCGCCACCGTCGATGGCACCGTGGTCTATATCAACGAGGCCTTGCGCAAGATCCTGCAGCGCGATGCCGCGGCCTTCCGCACCGAGCTGCCGGGCTTTGACGCCAATCGTGTGGTCGGCAACTCGATCGGCCAGTTCTACAAGGATCCGCAGGCGGCCATCGAGCGGCTGCGCCAGCTGCGTCAGACCACCAGCACGGCGCTGCGCCTGGGTGGCCGCGACTACGATGTGACGACGACGCCGATTTTCGATGCCCAGGGCAATAACGTCGGCACCGTCGGGCAATGGCTGGACCGCACCGAGCAGTTGGCCGCCGAACGCGAGTTCGATGCCCTGGCCAGCGCCGCCACCGAGGGCGATCTGAGCCAGCGCATTCCGCTCGAAGGCAAGCAGGGCTTCTTCCTGCTGATGGGCGAAAAGTTCAACGGCCTGATCGACACCTTCAGCAACACCATTCGCGAGGTGCGCGCCGCCGCCGACCAGCTCGGCTCGGCCTCCGACCAGGTCTCGCAGACCTCGCAGTCGCTATCGCACGCAGCCTCGCAGCAGGCCGCCAATGTCGAGGAAACCACCGCCTCGCTGCAGGAGATTGCCGCCAGCGTCAAACAGAACGCCGACAACGCCGGCGTCACCGACGCGATGGCCAATACCGCGGCCCAGGAGGCCATGGAAGGTGGCCAGGCGGTCAGCATGACGGCCGATGCGATGAAGCAGATCGCCACCAAGATCTCCATCATCGACGACATCGCCTACCAGACCAATCTGCTGGCGCTGAACGCGGCCATTGAGGCGGCGCGGGCTGGCGAGCATGGCAAGGGCTTTGCCGTTGTCGCCGCCGAGGTGCGCAAGCTGGCCGAACGCAGCCAGGTGGCGGCGCAGGAGATCGGCCAGCTGGCCGGCAACAGCGTCAAGCTCTCCGAGCGCGCCGGCACCCTGCTCAGCAGCATGGTGCCGAATATCCAGAAGACCAGCGAGCTGGTGCAGGAAATCGCCAGTGCCTCGGGCGAGCAGTCCGATGGCGTCAACCAGATCAGCGGTGCGATGCACCACCTCTCCGGCGTCACTCAGCAGACGGCGTCTGCCTCCGAACAGCTGTCGGCCACCGCCGAGGAACTGTCGGCCCAGGCGGCGCAGCTGCAGGAGCTGATGGCCTATTTCCGGGTCCGTGAACAGCAGGCCGCTCGCGGCTCGCGTTGAAACCGTTTTGTCTCTCGTTCTTCGTCAGGGAGCCACCATGAACTGGGTCGCCAATCTCAAAGTCGGTCAACGTATAGGGCTGGGCTTCACACTGGTGCTGGCACTGCTGGCGGCCATCGTGGCCATTGCCATCAGAGATCTCAGCGAGGTGAACCATGCGCTGGAGCATGTAGTCGCTGAGAACTTCACGCGGCTGAATCTGCTCAACACGATGTCTGCGCAAGCTCACATCTCTCAGCGCCTGGTTCGCTCCTCCATCCTGGTGCGAACGCCGGAGAAGATCGAGGCCGAGCGCAGCAAGCTCAATGAAGCGCGTCAGGCCTATGACAAGGCCAGCGGCGAACTGGACAAGATCACTCTCCGCGACGAAGACAAAAAGGTCCTGGCCCAGGCCATGGTGCACGAAGGCAGCGTGCGTGATCAGATCGACATGGCCATACAGCAGGCCTTGGCCGGCAAGACGGCAGAGGCTACCAGCACGGTACTGGAACAGGTCAGCCCGGCCGGCAAGGCGCTGCAAGCTGAGCTGGACAAGGCGATCGCCCTGCAGCTCGAAGACGCAAAGGGCGATGTCGAGGAATCGGCCCAGAACTACGCCCGGGCGCGCAATCTGTTGCTCAGTCTGACCGGCGCCGCCTTGTTGATCGGGGCCGGCATGGGCTGGTGGGTCACGCGCAGCGTCACCCGGCCGCTGGCCGCTGCCGGCCGCTACGCCGACGCCATCGGCAGCGGCAAGCTCGATAACGACATCCAGGCTCGTGGCGGCGACGAAACCGCGGTGCTGCTGCGCGGCCTCGACCAGATGCAGACCCAGCTGCGCGAACGCAACGAACGCGATGGCCGCATTGCCGCCGAAAACGCGCGCGTTCGACAAGCGCTGGACAGCTGCTCAACCAATGTGATGATCGCTGACGTCGATGGCGGCATCGTCTACCTGAACAAATCAGTGTCCAAGATGCTGGAGCAGCGCGAGGCCAGCCTGCGCAGCAGCCTGCCGAATTTTGTTGCCCGCGAGGTGCTAGGGAAGAACTTCGACGTCTTCCATCGCAACCCCGCACATCAGCAGCAGCTGCTGGCCAAGCTCGACGGCGAGTACCGCACGCAGATCAAGGTTGCAGGACTGAGCTTTTCCCTCACGGCCAATCCGATTCGCGACGAAAAAGGCGGGCGCTTGGGAACCGTCGTTGAGTGGCTGGACATGACCGAGCAGCTGGCCGCGCGCGAGCAGGAATTGCGCATCGCAACAGAGAACGCACGCGTACGCCAAGCACTCGACCGCTGCTCAACCAACGTCATGATTGCCGACGCCGACGGCTGCATCATCTACAACAACCTGTCGGTCGCTGAGATGATGAAGCGCAACGAGAGCGAGTTGCGCAAAGTGCTGCCGCAGTTCGATGCAGGTCGCATCGTCGGCGCCAACTTCGACCAGTTCCATCGCCACCCTGCCCATCAGCGCAATCTGCTGGCCGGGCTGAAGACGCAGTACAAGACCGACATCAAGGTGGGCAGCCTGAGTTTTGCTTTGATCGCCAATCCAATCAATAGTGCCGACGGGCAACGCCTGGGCACCGTGGTCGAGTGGAGCGACCGCACACGTGAGGTCGCCGTCGAGGCCGAAATCGGCGGCATGGTCGATGGGGCGACGCAAGGTGACTTCTCGCAGCGCATCGCGCTGGAGGGCAAGGAGCCCTTCTTCCGCATGCTGGGGGAGAAGTTCAATGCGCTGGTCGAGACGGTCAGCGGCACGATTCTCGAGGTACGTGCCGCCGCCGACCAGCTCGGATCAGCCGCCGACCAGGTCTCGCAGACCTCGCAGTCGCTGTCGCATTCGGCCTCACAGCAGGCCGCCGGTGTCGAGCAGACCACCGCCTCGTTGCAGGAGATGGCGGCCAGCGTCAAGCAAAACGCCGACAACGCCGGCGTCACCGACGCCATGGCCAACAAGGCCGCGCAGGAAGCGATGGAAGGCGGACAGGCCGTCAGCATGACGGTCGACGCGATGAAGCAGATTGCCACCAAGATCTCCATCATCGACGACATCGCCTACCAGACCAATCTGCTGGCACTGAACGCCGCCATCGAGGCGGCGCGGGCGGGCGAGCATGGCAAGGGCTTTGCCGTTGTTGCCGCCGAGGTGCGCAAGCTGGCCGAGCGCAGCCAGGTCGCCGCGCAGGAGATCGGCCAGCTGGCCGGCAACAGCGTCAACCTGGCCGAGCGCGCCGGCCATCTGCTGACCAGCATGGTGCCCAGCATCCAGAAGACCAGCGAGCTGGTGCAGGAGATCGCGGCCGCCTCCGGCCAACAGGCCGATGGCGTCAATCAGGTGACCGGCGCGATGAACCATCTGGCCGGCACCACCCAGCAGACCGCCTCGGCCTCCGAGCAGCTGTCGGCTACCGCCGAGGAACTGTCGGCCCAGGCTTCGCAGCTGCAAGAACTGATGGCGTACTTCCAGCTGCGTCAGCAAAGCGCGGCAGCCGGTCGGACGAATCGACACGCCTGAACTCAGGCCAAAACGCACAGGGACGAAAAAGATGAGAAACAACCTCCCCATCACCCAGCAGGAGTACCTGCTGCGTGAGGGCGCGACCATCGTCTCCAAGACCGATCTCAAGGGTCGCATCAGCTACGTCAACGATGACTTCCTCGAGGCCAGCGGCTTCAGCGAGGCGGAGCTGATCGGGCAGCCGCACAACCTGGTGCGCCACCCCGACATGCCGGAGGAGGCCTTTGCCGATTTGTGGCTGTCGTTGTCGCAGGGGCGGCCCTGGTCCGGCCTGGTCAAGAACCGGCGCAAGAACGGCGACCATTACTGGGTGCTGGCCAATGCCACGCCGATACGCGAGGGCGAGCAGGTGGTTGGCTATATGTCGGTGCGCACGCGACCGACGCGTGAGCAGATCGATGCGGCCGACGCCTTCTATCGCAAGCTCAAGAGCGGCAATGCCAAGGGCTGGGCGGTGCAGGACGGTCAGCCCGTGCGGCTGGGCCTGGCACTGCGTTGGCGCCGCCTGGCCGGCGGCCTGAACCTGGGCAGCAAGCAGCTGGGCGTCGCCATCGCCTTGCTGATTGGCGGCCTGGGCCTGGGCTGGTGCGCCGCGAAAGGCCAATGGCAACCGGCCCTCGCCGCAGCCTTGCTGGCCGTGCTCGGCAGCTTCAGCCTCTGGCAGCTGACACGGCGCATGACGAGCACACTGGGCTCGGCGGCTGAGCTCCTGGAACGCTTTGGCCAGGGCCGCTTCGATGGCATCGTGCCGCTGCAGGGGCGCGACCAATTGGCCGAGATGCTGATGGCGCTGCGCCGTGTGCAGACCCGTCTGGGTTTCGAGTTTGCCGATGCCAAGCGCCGTGCCGAAGATGCCGAGCGCATCCGCCAGGCGCTGGACGTGGCCGCCACCAATATGATGGTGGCCGACGCCGGCTACAACATCATCTATGGCAATGCCTCGCTGACAGCCATGCTCGCGACGGCCGAGGCCGACATCCGCAAGGACCTGCCGCGCTTCAGCGCGGCGACGGTGATTGGCAGCAATATCGATGCCTTCCACAAGCAGCCGGCGCATCAGCGCGAGATGCTGGACCGCCTCAAGGGCACGCACACCACAAGGCTGAATCTGGGCGGCCGGCGCTTCGATCTGATCGTCAACCCGGTGCTGGCCCATGGCAAGCGCCTGGGCACGGTGGTCGAATGGCGCGACATGACGGCCGAACTGGCCGCACGCGAGCGCGAACAGCTGCTGGCCGCCGAGAACGCCCGGGTGCGCCAGGCCTTGGACAGCTGCTCAACCAATGTGATGATCGCCGACGCCGAGGGTCAGATCATCTACAACAACCACTCGGCGGCGCAGATGATGATGCGCAACGAGGCCGAGCTGCGCAAGGCCCTGCCGCAGTTCGACGCGCGCCGCATCGTCGGCAGCAGCTTCGATCAGTTCCATCGCCATCCGGCTCACCAGCGCCAGTTGCTGGCCGAGCTGAAAGGTGACTACCGGACCGAGATCAAGGTGGCCGACCTCAGCTTCGCGCTCAGCGCCAGCCCCATCAATGACGGCGAGGGTCAGCGCCTTGGCACGGTGATCGAATGGAAGGACAGAACGACCGAGGTGGCCGTTGAAAGCGAGATCGGCAACATGGTCGATGGCGCCACCCAGGGCGACTTCTCCAAGCGCATTGAGCTCGATGGCAAGGAGCCCTTCTTCCGCATGCTGGGCGAAAAGTTCAACAGCCTGGTCGACACCGTCAGCGGCACCATTCTGGAGGTTCGCGCCGCCGCGGACCAGCTGGGCTCGGCGGCCGACCAGGTCTCGCAGACCTCGCAATCGCTGTCGCACTCGGCCTCCGAGCAGGCGGCCAGCGTCGAGCAAACCACCGCCTCGCTGCACGAAATGGCTGCCAGCGTGAAACAGAACGCCGACAACGCCGGCATCACCGATGCGATGGCCAACAAGGCCGCCCAGGAGGCGATGGAAGGCGGCCAGGCCGTCAGCATGACGGTGGACGCGATGTCGCAGATCGCCACCAAGATCTCCATCATCGACGACATCGCCTACCAGACCAATCTGCTGGCGCTGAACGCGGCCATCGAGGCGGCGCGGGCGGGTGAGCATGGCAAGGGCTTTGCCGTCGTTGCCGCCGAAGTGCGCAAGCTGGCCGAGCGCAGCCAGGTGGCGGCGCAGGAGATTGGCCAGCTGGCCGGCAATAGCGTCAATCTGGCCGAGCGCGCCGGCCATCTGCTGACCAGCATGGTGCCCAGCATCCAGAAAACCAGCGAGCTGGTGCAGGAGATCGCCGCGGCCTCGGGCGAGCAGTCGCAGGGCGTCAGCCAGATCACCGGGGCGATGAACCACCTCGCCGGTTCGACCCAGCAGACGGCCTCGGCCTCGGAGCAGTTGTCGGCCACTGCCGAGCAGCTCTCGGCCCAGGCCGCGCAGCTGCAGGAGCTGATGGCCTTTTTCCGGCTCAGTGCGGCGCAGTCCAGCGGCAGGCAGGCGCCGAGCGCTGAACCGACCCAGCGGGTCCGGGCAACGCCAGGCAGCGGCCGCGCCAGTCCGGCGGCGGCAGGCACGCCGCCACAGGCCAAGGCACCGGCGGCCAAGGCTGCGTTGGATGCCAGCGGACGCCCGCGCAGCCGCGTTGGCAAGACCTCGGCGCCCGGCTGGAAGTCCGGTGACGGCACTGCGGCCGGTGGCATCGATGAAACCAAGTTCAAACGCTTTTAAGAAGCTCAGACCATGGCAGCAACAAGCAATGCTTCCGCCGGCCCGCCTCTGCAGCTGCTGCGCCTGTCCAGCGCCGGCGAGCAGCTGACGGTCGGCATCGAAGGCGTGCGCGAGATCCTTGAGGTCGGCCGCATGACGGCCATGCCGCAAACGCCGGACTTCGTTCACGGTGTGATGAATCTGCGCGGCTCGGTCGTGCCGGTGATCGATCTCAGCGCCCGCTTCGGCAGCGGCCGCACCGTGCTGGGCCGGCGCAGCGCCATCGTGGTCGTCGAGACCAGCAACAACGAGCAGCATGAGCGCCTGATTGCCGGACTGCTGGTCGACGCCGTCTACGAGGTCGTCAATGTGGGCAGTGAGGCCGTCGAGCCGGTGCCCAGCCTCGGTGTGGCGATACCGACCGACTTCCTGTCCGGCATGGTCAATCTCGGCGGCAAGTACGCGCCCCTGCTCAATCTCAATCTGCTGCTGGCGCCCGACCGCCTGGCACAGCTGATTGGCGATCACCAGCCCTGAAACCGCCAGCAAGGCAGACCATGGCCAGTCTCAGTGATTCCTCCTTCGCCGCGATCAGCGAGTACTTTCATCGCGTCTCCGGCATCCGGCTGACCGCGTCCAAGCGCGCCCTAGTACTCAGCCGGCTGCAGCGGCTGGCGCTGGACCAGGGCATCGGCGACCTTGACGAATTCGTTCGCCTGCTGGTCAAGGGCCAGCTGCCCGCCGGGCTGCAGGTCAGCGTGGTCGACAAGCTGACCACCAACGAGACCTACTTCTTCCGCGAGCCGGCCCATTTCGAGGACCTGCGCCGCCGCATCGCCGAGCGCCAGGGCAGTGAGGAATTCCGCATCTGGAGCGCTGCCTCCTCGTCCGGCGAAGAGGCTTACAGCATCGCCATGGTGCTGGCCGACAAGCTTGGCAGCGCGGCCTGGCGCATCCACGGCACCGATCTGTCCACCGCGGTTGTCGAGTCGGCGCGTCAGGGCCTGTACTCGCTGGAGCGGGCGCGCAATGTGCCGGAGAGCTATCTGAAGCGCTTCTGCCTGCGCGGCGAAGGCCCTTACGAAGGCCAGTTGCTGATTGACCGCAGCCTGCGCGAGCGGGTCGAGTTCCAGTGCGCCAATCTGATGAAGGAGCTGCCGGCCTTGCCGATGTTCGACGTGATCTTTCTACGCAATGTGCTGATCTATTTCGAGAATGGGCCCAAGGCCGATATCGTGCGCCGCGTGATCGGCAGGCTCAAGCCCGAAGGCGTGCTCTACACCGGCCATGCCGAATCGCTGGCCGGCCTGAACCTGCCCCTGGTCTCGCGCGCACCGGCCGTCTACCAACATGCATAAGTCGGCGACCCTGCCCTCGGCCACGATAGGCTGGAAGGCAGCCGCCGGGCCCATGCTGACGCTGATGCCCGGCCAGCTGCACTTTGGCAAGAACATCATCCTGAAGACGCTGCTGGGCTCCTGCGTGGCGCTGACGCTGTGGCACCCGCACAAGCACATTGGCGGCATGTGCCACTACCTGCTGCCCTGCCGCACGCGCCGCCCCGGCGAGCCGCTGGACGGTCGCTTCGGCGACGAGGCGGTCGAGACCCTGGTCAACGCGCTGGAACGCGCCGGCACCCAATCGAAGGACTACATCGTTCATCTCTATGGTGGCGCCGACACCATGCCCGATGGCATGAACCTCAAGTTCAACGTCGGCGAGCGCAATATCGAGCAGGCCTGGCAGCTGATCGACAAGCATGGCTTCCAGCTCGATGGCGTCGATGTCGGCGACTATGTGCCGCGCTCGGTGAGCCTGGAGCTGCCCAGCGGCCTGGTACAGATCAAGCGCGGCGGCACGCCGCCGGCAGGAGTGAAGAAACCATGAGCGGGCCTCCCATGAGCCGGCCCACGAGCCAGCCCATACGCGTCGCGCTGATCGACGATTCCGCTGTCGTGCGCAAGCATCTGGCCGATCTCCTGACCAAGGCCGGCATCGAAGTCCCCATCACCGCCAGCGATCCGCTGTTCGCCTGGCCCAAGCTGCAGGCCGACTGGCCCGATGTGATCGTGCTCGATGTCGAGATGCCGCGGATGGATGGCATCAGCTTCCTGCGTCGGCTGATGAGCGAGCACCCGCTGCCGGTGGTGATGTGCTCGACCCTGACCGAAGCCGGCTGTGAAACCACGCTGCAGGCGCTGGCGGCGGGCGCGGTCAGCTTCGTCACCAAGCCCAAGCTGGGCCTGCGCGATTTTCTGGAAGACAGCAGCAATGGCCTGGTGGCGGCCGTGCGTGCGGCGGCACGCGCCAATGTGCGCGCCCTGGTGCCGGCGGCGCCCACAGCGCCCTTGGCCGGCGGTGCCGGCGGCGCCAGCTCGGCCGCTGCAGCCGCACCGACCACCGCCACCGCGATGGCGGTGACCACCGAGCGAGTCATCGCACTGGGCAGCTCCACCGGCGGCGTGCAGGTAATGGAACAGCTGCTGCCGCGGCTGCCGCGCACGATGCCGGGCATGGTGCTGGTCCAGCACATGCCGGAGCGCTTTACCAATGCCTTTGCCAGCCGCTTGAACGGCTTGTGCGAGCTGGAAATCCTGGAGGCCAAGGACGGCGACCGCGTCATCAGTGGCCGCGTGCTGATCGCGCCGGGCGGCAAGCATATGCAGCTGCGCCGCAGCGGCGCGCAGTATGTGGTGGAGGTGCGCGACGGACCGCTGGTGAATCACCACAAGCCCTCGGTCGATGTGCTGTTCAAGTCGGTCGCTCAGAGCGCAGGCCGCAATGCCTTTGGCGCCATCTTCACCGGCATGGGCGACGACGGTGCGCGCGGCCTGCTGGAGATGCGCCGTGCCGGCGCGTTCACGCTGGGCCAGGATGAAGCCAGCTGTGTCGTCTACGGCATGCCGCGGGCGGCGCAGCAGCAGGGTGCCGTCGACGTCGAATTGCCGCTGTCACGGATGGCCCAGGCCTTGATAGACCTGGCCCTGCATGGGCGCAAGCCGCTATGAGGGGCGCGGCGCGGCGCCCTGTCTTGAAAGCCGGCTGTCGAACCGGCTCAGCGAATCACCTTGTTGATCACCGAGATCAGCTCCAGCGGACTGAAGGGCTTGATCAGGTATTGATCGGCGCCGGCCTGACTGCCGGCCTGCCGGTCTGCTGCGGTGCCCTTGGCGCTGAGCATCACGACCTTGGTGCGCTTGAGCGCAGCGTCGCTCTTGATGCGCTGGCAGACCTTCAGGCCATCGAGCCCGCCGGGCATCATCACGTCAAGCAGCACGAGGTCGGGCTTGAGTTTTTGCGCCAGCGCCAGGCCGGTATCACCATCGCCGGCTTCATGGATTTCATAGGACTCGAATTCCAGCGTCACGCGTATCAGCTCGCGGATTTCGTCCTGGTCTTCAACGATCAAAATCTTTTTCACGCGTCGCTCCGCAATGAACGGCCCGGCAATGGGCGGTGTGACTGCTCCCTGAGCTTTGCATCATGCCGCAAACCGGGGCCACTGCGGATGCCTTTGTCATCGTTTAGATGCCAGCACAGCATAAGTTCACGGCTGCTGCCTGGCCAACTTCAGTTCCCCGTCAACCGGCCGAATTAGTATTGCTTGCTCCCACAAAAGGTGAACTCGGACCATGAATGCACATCCGGCGCTTGCTCATGTCGCCCGCACCCATGACCGGGTAATGACGGCGATCATCGCCGCCAATGCGCTGATCGCCGCTCTGCTGTCGCAGGCCAGCGGGCAGTTGTCGCTGGGGGCCGGTGGCGGCCTGCTCGGGGCCCTGCTGGCCGGCGCCATCCTGGCCAGCGCCGGCGGGCGGCCGGCCTCCCGCCTGCTGTTGGCGGCGCTGAACGTGGCGATGGTGGCGCTGCAGCTCAAGGTGTCGCAAGGCGCACCGGCCGTGGCCGCCAATGTCTTCGTCTCGCTGTGCCTGCTGCTGCCCTACCGGGACTGGCGGCCGCTGGCGCTGAGCCTGGGCCTCTACGCGCTGCACCATCTGGTCTTCCAGGTTTTCAGCGACAAGCCCTTGTTCACCGCGCCCAGCTCAGGGCCGAATCGCATCTGGGTCTACTACCTGCTGCTGAGCATGCTGGGTGCCACGCTGGTGATGTTCGCCGCGCGCTTGGAGCGCGAAGCCAAGGAACGCTTCGAACTGGAATTCCTCGTCAATGCGATGGGTCGCGAAGGCGCGATCCGGCTGAACCTGGAAGTCGTGCGCACCGATTCGCCGGTGGGCAGCCGCTTGAAGATGGTTCAGGAACGGATGGCCAAGGCGATGCGCCGCGTTCGCGACGCGGTGTTCAGCCTGCACGGCGCGGCACAGGAGGTGGGCAGCAGCAGCGAGGAGCTGATGTCGCGCACCGACCAGACCGCCAATGGCCTGCGCGATGCGGCGATGAGCCTGGAGCAGATCAATGTGATCGTGCAGGACAGTGCCCGCGCCTCGCGCGAGGCCCGCGAGCTGTCCTCGGAGGCGATCAAATCGGCCACGCGTGGTGGCGAGGTGGTGGCCCATATGGTCAACACGATGCAGGAGATCGAACAATCCTCGCGGCGCATCACCGACATCATCTCGGTGATCGACTCGATCGCCTTCCAGACCAATATCCTGGCGCTGAACGCCGCGGTGGAAGCCGCGCGCGCCGGCGAGCAGGGGCGTGGCTTCGCCGTCGTGGCGGCCGAGGTGCGCATGCTGGCCGGGCGCTCGTCCGAGGCCGCCAAGGAAATCAAGCAGCTGATCTCGGCGTCGATGGAGACGGTCGAGCGCGGCACCCGCCAGGCCTCGGAAGCCGGTGCGGCCATGGGTGAGCTGGTCGGTTCGGTGCAACGGGTCGGCAAGGTCTACGAATCGATCACCGCCGACTCCAGCGAGCATGCCCAGGGCATCGATGTCGTGACCATGTCGGTCAAGGAGCTGGATCAGGTCACGCGGCAGAACCTGCATGTGGCCGAGCGCTCGCGCGAAATCGCCAATGAGCTGGAGCTGCAGGCGGCAGAGCTGGCCGAGGTGCTCAGCGCCTTCAGACTGGGCGACGACGCCGCCTTGCTGAGCCTGCTGGAGCAATCACGCCAGGCCTTGGCGCAGCAACGAGGTGCCGGCGCGGCCAAATCAAGCGCGACTGCCAATGAGGGCGGCGCCAGCACAGGCATCGAGTTTTTCTGAGCCCGTGGCGCCGGTGCGCAAGCCCGCGTCACACGATGAAGCAGGAGCCAACGATGATGAAGATCCTGAGCACCCCAAGGCGATGGCTGGCCGGCCTGCTCGTCGCTGGCGGCCTGCTGGCGGCGGTGCCGGCCCTGGCCGATGAGGCCGGCTACCGTTTCTCACCGGTCAACCAGGCCAATATCCAGCTGGCGGCCTCGTACTGGAATCCCATCATCAGCTATGTGTCCGAGAAGAGCGGCGTCAAGCTGAGCCTGAAGCTGGGCCGCACCTCGGCCGACACCACCGCCTTTGTGCTCGCCCAGGAAGTTGACTTCGTCTTCTCCAACCACCTGTTCAGCCCCGAGCGCGAGCAGCTCGGTTGGAAGGTTTTTGGCCGCCGGCTGACACCGGCCCTGCACAGCCAGATCATCGTGCCGGCCGACTCCCCGATTACCGAGCTGTCACAGCTGGCCGGCAAGGATGTCGCCTTTCCCGGGCCTGAGGCCTTTGTCGCCTACAAGGTCAGCTATGCGCAGCTGCTGAACAAGAAGATCGACGTGCGCGTCGTCTTTGGCGGCAATATGGACGGTGCGCTGGCCCAGCTGTTCAGCGGCAAGGTCGCCGCCGTCGGCGCCAACTCGCAGCTCGCAGAGGGCTATGCACGGCGCGAGAGCAAGAAGTACCGCGTGCTGTGGAGCTCCGAGCCCTTCCACGACCTGGCGCTGATGGTCTCCGCCCGCGTGCCGGACAAGGATGCCAAGGCCGTCGCCCAGGCCTTTGTCACCATGCACAAGGACCCCAGAGGGCTGGAGATCCTGACCCAGGCCTCACAGCTGGTAGGCCTGACGGCCGAGGCCCACTTCATCGCCTCGGACGGCAGTGAGTACGCGCCCTACCGGCGCTTCTACCAAAGCGCCCCGGCGCAGCTGCGCTGAAGCAGGCGAAAACCCACGATGCGACTGCGCGCCCTGCTCCCACAAAGCCTGGTCGCGCGGGTTTTCCTGCTCTATTCGGCAGCCATGCTGCTGTTCTTCGGCCTGGGCTTCGGCGCCTTTGTCTACTACACGGCGACCAGCAGCATCGAAGAGGCGGGCGACGAGATCAACACGATGAGCAGCATGGTCAGCCCGGCGGTTGCCGAGTCGGCCGTGATTGGCGACTACGACACCATCAAGCGGCTGATCGAACGCGCCATTGAACATCCGGCCTTGCGCGGGGGCGCCTTTATCGATCTGAAGGGTGGCCGCATCAGCGCCGAGCGTCAACAGCCGCCGGGGCTGGCCGCGCCGGCCTGGCTGCACCAGCTGGTGCTGAACCGCTTGGACGATGTCAACACCACCATCGCCGTCGGCGGCAAGGACTATGGCGTGCTGCGCTTCACGTTGTGGACCGAACGCATCGCTGCCGACATCTGGCGCCAGGCCTTGATCGCACTGTCGCTGGCGCTCTTGAGCCTGCTCAGCGGTGTGGTGCTGGTCTGGTTCCCGCTGAAGCGCTGGCTCGGCAATCTGGGCCGCATCCAGGCCTTCGGCGAGCAGATCCAGATGGCCGGCGGGCGGCTCTCCCACGTCGAGGACGTCAACGCACCGCTGGAGTTCCGCCAGACCTTCGAGATCCTCAACCGTGCCGCCGCCTCGCTGCAGGTTGAACGGGCCCAGGCGGCCGTGACCTTGGCAGCCATCGCCGACGGCGTGGCCACCACCAATAGCGAAGGCGTGGTCGTGCTGGCCAACCCGGTGCTGGCTCGCTGGCTGGGCAAGCCGGCCAGCGAGCTGCTTGGCCAGCCCATCCAACAGTTATTGCCGAATATGGTCGAGCCCGCGTTGCACGCCGAGGTGCCTCGGCTGCGCCTGGATGGCCCCGAAGGCCCGCGAGTGCTG
Source organism: Roseateles aquae (assembly GCF_032337115.1). NCBI lineage: Bacteria > Pseudomonadati > Pseudomonadota > Betaproteobacteria > Burkholderiales > Sphaerotilaceae > Roseateles > Roseateles aquae. The sequence goes on along the minus strand of NZ_JAVXZY010000010.1, from coordinate 164,524 downwards.
GAGCTGAGCCGCTCGGCCATCGAGGGTGAGGACGGCGCACCGGCCGGCTGGGTGCTGGCGCTGCGCGACGTCAGCGAGCAGCACCGGCTGGAAGCGCAGCTGCGCCAGGAGCTCAGCGCACGCTCGGTGGCCATGCGTTCAATGCGCGATCTGCTGGAGGAATTCCAGCGCCGCGATGCCAGCGCCGTTGAGGGCGTTCATCTGGCCCAGGAAGCGGGCCGGCTGTCCGATATCGAGGCGCTGTCCAGCATGATTGCCAACCTGGTTCACCAGCTCGGTGCGCAGTCGGCCCAGCTCAGCGCCATCTTTGCACTCAGCCCCGATGGCTTTGTCTCCTTCGACGCCCGCGGCCAGATCGACTACATCAGCCCGGCGTTCGAGCGCTTGACGGGCATCCATGCCGAGCAGGCCCTGGGCTGGCAGGAGGCCGAACTGGGCAGGGCGCTGCGCCAGCGTTGCGCCGAGGATGGTGCCAGCTTCTCCATCGCGGCGCTGTCCGAGGGCAAGCGCAATCTGAGCCTGCAGCAGCCGCTGCCACGGGTGTTGGAATTCGCGCTGCATCGAGGCAGCGGTCAGCAGGTCAGCCAGGTGCTGCATGTGCGTGACATGACGCACCAGATCGAGGTCGACCGCATGAAGAGCGAGTTCCTGACCACGGCGGCCCACGAGCTGCGCACGCCGATGACCAGCATCTACGGCTTCACCGAACTGATGCTGCTGCGCCCGATGAGCGCCGAGCGGATGCGCGAAGGCCTGTCCAAGGTGCACAGGCAGAGCGAGGCGATGATGTCCATCCTCAACGAACTGCTCGACATCTCGCGGCTGGAGGCCCGGCGCGGCAAGGACTTCGTCTTCGAACGGCTGGATCCGCGCCCGCTGATCGAGGAGGCCGTCAGCGATTTCAAGCCACCTGAAGGCCGCGAGGCGCCGATTCTGGAACTCCGCCCGGCCGGCGAGCTGATCCATGTTGACCGCGGCAAGCTGCTGCAGGTGCTGCGCAATCTGCTCTCCAATGCCTACAAGTATTCGCCCGACGGCGGCCCGGTCTGGGTGCGCATGCGCAGCAGCGGTGAACCGGCCGCGCTGCTACAGATCGAGGTGGAAGACCGGGGCATGGGCATGGACGCCGAGCAGCTGTCCCATGTCACCGAGCGTTTCTATCGCGCCGACAAGTCCGGCCACATTCCCGGCACCGGCCTGGGCATGAGCATCGTCAAGGAAATCATCGAGCTGCTGGGCGGCAGCCTGCAACTGCGCAGCGCACTTGGCCAGGGCACGACGGTGACACTGCAGCTGCCGCTGGCGCGCGAGGCCCAGGCGCTGGCGTCTAGCGATATCGATGCCTGAGATGGCCAAGCCGCGTACCGCCAACCCCTTGCCGCGCGCCCTGCTGGATCTGGCCGGCGTGGCCATGCTGGCTTGGGCCGCGCTGCGGCTCGGCGACGAACAGCTGGCCTTGCTGGACTGGCAGCAGCGGGTGTGGTGGCAACTGGCCGCGCTGTGCGTGCCTCTGATGCTGATGGGCCTGTTCCGCGGCCGCGTGCTGACCCGCCGAGCCTGGGGGCTCAACCCTGTTGACACCCGGCGCGCCCGCGTCAGCGTGCTGCTGACGCTGGCCATCGGCCTGCTGCTCAGCGGCTATCTGGTGCGGACACAAATGGTCGAGTCCCATCGGCTTGCCCAGTCGCGCTTTGACAACCAGGTGCGGCTCTTGCGCGACGAGCTGCAACAGCGCTTTGGCAGCCTGCTGCAGGGTCTGCGCGGCATTCGCGCCTTGCACGCCAGCCGCGGCAGCCTGAGCCGCGAAGAGTTCCATCGCTACATCGATGCCCGCAATCTGCCGGTCGAGTTTCCGGGTGTGCGCGGCTTTGGTTTTGTCGAGCGGGTCGAGACAGCCGCCCTCGAAGATTTCACACGCCGCCAACGCGCCGATGGCACGCGCTTCCAGCTGCGCGGCCTGGGCAAGGGCAATGAGCACTTCATCATCCGCTATATCGAGCCACAGGATCGCAATGAGGCGGCACTGGGACTAGATCTGAGCGCCGAACCGGTGCGACGCAGCGCCGTCGAGAAGGCGGTGCGCGAGGGCCGGCCGGTGCTCAGCGGCGCGCTGACGCTGGTACAGGACGGGCAGTCGCGCCATGGCTATCTGCTGCTGCTGCCGATCTACCGCGGCGGACAGCTGCCCGATGGCGAACCCGAGCGCAGGGCGGCGCTGCAGGGTCTGGTCCACGCCCCGCTGGTCCTGGCCGAGTTGCTGGACGAGATCGAGCCGGTGCTGGCCGGTATGCTGGACTTCGAGGTCTATGACCGCGACCGCGAGGGCAAGGAGCTCTTGGTCCACGACTATGACAGCCACTCGACCATCGCCAGCGGTGGTCACGACCATCAACGTCCGAAGGCCTATCTGAAGCATATCGAGCTGCCGTTGTTGGACCGCGCGCTGACGCTGCATGTCGAGGCCACCCCAGCCTTCATGCGCGAGATCGACGACGGCCAGGCCCTGCGTACCGGGCTCGGCGGCATTGCGCTCAGCGCCTTGCTCGGCGCCGTGGTCTGGCTGATGCTGATCGGCCGCTTGCGTGCCCGCCAGCTGGCCGCCAACATCACCCGCGATCTGCAGATCAGCACCCAGCGCGCCGAAGCCGCCGTCAGCGAGAACAAGCTGCTGATGCTGAGCCTGAACCTGCATTGCCTGGTGTCCATGACCGATCGCTACGGCCGCTTCACCTACGTCAACGATGGCTTTTGCAGCGTCAGCGGCTATGGCCGTGCCGAGCTGCTGGGCCAGAGTCATCGCGTCACCAGCTCCGGTGTGCACAGCCCCGAGTTCTGGAAGGAAGTCTGGAGCACGATCAGCACCGGCAAGAGCTGGACAGGCGAAATCTGCAACCGCAGCAAGAGCGGTGTGCTGTACTGGGCCAAGACGACCATCACTCCGGCCTTGGACAGCCATGGCGAGGTCGACCGCTATGTCGCGCTGCACACGGACATCACGCAGCAACACGAGAACGAGCAGCAGCTGCAGCAGCTGAACGAACGCCTGGAACTCGCGCTGCAAGGCGGCAATAGCGGGCTGTGGGACTGGCTGGACACCCACGAAGACCGCATGTGGTGGTCGCCCCAGCTCTACCGGATGCTGGGCTACACGGCCGAGGAGCTGCCGGCCACCGTGGCCGCTTTTGACCGCCAGCTGCACCCTGACGACCAGCCGCTGGCGATGAGGGCGCTGGAGCTGGCGCTGCGCGGCCTGCGCCCCTACGACGAGGAATTCCGCCTGCGCATCAAGGATGGCAGCTACCGCTGGTTCCGCTCGCGCGCCCAGGTGTTTCGTGATGACAAGAACGAGCACCAGCGCATGGCCGGCTCCCTGCAGGACATCCACGATCTCAAGCTCAACCAGGCCGCGCTGCGTGACCAGGGCGAGCGCATGGCCGGCATCTTCGCGCTCAGCCCGGACGGCTTTGCCGCCATCGACGCCGAGCAGCGCATCAGCTACGCCAGCGCCACTTTTGTCGAGCTCTGCGGCCTGCCCGCCGAACGGCTACAGGGCATCAGCATCCAGACGCTGCTGCAGACGCTGGCCGAGCAGGGTGATGCCCAGCCGCTGCCCACGCTGGAGCGCTTGGACCAGGAGGCCTTGCAGCTGAATTTGCAACAGCCCCATCCGCGTGTGCTGCGCCTGGCCCTGCACCGCAGCGGCGAAGGTCTCGCCGGCATGCTGCAGCTGCGCGACATCACCCAGCAGTTCGAGCTCGACCGCATGAAGAGCGAGTTCCTGGCCACCGCGGCTCATGAGCTGCGTACGCCGATGGTGAGCATTTATGGCTTCGCCGAGCTGCTGCTGCACCGCGAGATGCCGCCCGATCGGCAAAAGAACTACCTGGGCAAGATCCATCGCCAGTGCAAGGCGATGATGAACGTCACCACCGAACTGCTCGACCTGGCCCGGCTGGAAGCGCGCCGCGGCGAGGACTTCGTCTATGAGCGCGTGGAGCTGCCCGCGCTGATCGATGAAACGGTGCAGGACTTCCAGGTGCCCGAGGGCCGCGAGGCGCCGGCGCTGGACTGGGACGGCGCGGCCCGCTGGCCGGTCAAGGCCGACCGCAGCAAGCTGCGCCAGGTGCTCGGCAATCTGCTCTCCAACGCCTACAAGTATTCGCCCGGCGGTGGCCCGGTGAGCATCCGTCTGCGCAGCCATTTGCACGACGGCATGGAGACGCTCAGCCTGAGCGTCAGCGACGCCGGCATGGGCATGACGCCGGAACAGCTGGCTCGGGTCACCGAGCGTTTCTACCGCGCCGATCCATCCGGGCATGTGCTGGGCTCCGGGCTGGGCATGAGCATCGTCAAGGAAATCGTCGAACTGCACCAAGGACGGCTGCAACTGCAGAGCGAGGCCGGCGTTGGCACCACGGTGACGGTGTTGCTGCCGCTGGACAACGATTGAGGGCCTACCTCAGGCCATGCGCATGAAGCGCCGCTTCAATCGCTTGAGCCGGCAGCGCAACAGCCGCTTGAGGGCGGCGGCCTGCCGCCACAGCAGGCTGGCATGCAGCCACGCCAGCAGTGCCAGCTTCCAGGCCGACCACCGCGTGTAGAGGCGAGCAAACCAGCCCAGCTGCATCAGCGCCGGCTGGATCAGCACGAACAGCCGCGCCAGCAGCGCCGTGCCCGCTACCTTGGCAAGCAAAATGACGCTGACACCCAGCAGCGCCCGGCCCTTGCCAATCATCCATAGCGCAATGATCTTGACCGGCAGTATCAGCAAGGTGGGCAAGAGCAGCAGGGCCAGCGCGCCGTAGGGCGGCAGGCGCCGTATCGCTGCCTCGACCTGGCGCAACACCGGCAGGCGGCCCAGCCAGGCCATGGCGCGCTGTAGCGGCTCCCAGCCCCATTCTTCGAAGACCAGGAGCAGCGCCAGCAGCAGCCGCGCCAGCCAGCGCAAGGGCTGCAGCAGCAAGCGAAGCAAAGACCTCAGCATCGGCCCATCATGCCTTCAGCGCTGGCCGGTGCCGAAACGCATGGTGGCCGGCTTCAGAGTCCGCGCGCTCGGTCGGCAGCGAACTGAGCGCGGAAGGCCTCGAAGCGGCCCTGGTCGAGCGCCTCGCGCACTTCCGTCATCAGGTTCAGGTAGTAGTGCAGGTTGTGGATGCTGGTGAGCATCGGGCCGAGCATTTCGCCGCAGCGGTCCAGGTGGTGCAGATAGGCGCGGCTGAACGTGCTGCAGCAGTAGCAGGTGCAGGTCTCGTCAACCGGACGCTCATCGGTCTTGAAGCGGGCGTTGCGCAGGCGCAGATCGCCGAAGCGTGTGAACAGATGGCCGTTGCGGGCATTGCGGGTGGGCATCACGCAGTCGAACATATCGATGCCCTGACGCACGCCCTCGACCAGATCCTCCGGCGTGCCCACGCCCATCAGATAACGCGGCTTGTGCGCGGGCAGCTGGTGGCCGATATGGTCGAGCACGCGCAGCATGTCTGCCTTGGGCTCGCCGACCGACAGGCCGCCGATCGCGTAGCCGGGCAGATCAAGCGCGGCCAGGCCGGCCAGCGAATGGTCACGCAGACCCTCAAACATGCCGCCCTGCACGATGCCGAACAGCGCGTTGGGATTCTGCAGCCGCGCGAACTCGTCCTGGCAGCGCTTGGCCCAGCGCAGGCTCATCTCCATCGAGGCGCGGGCTTCCTTCTCGGTGGTGATGTGGCCCTTGGTCTCGTAGGGCGTGCATTCGTCGAACTGCATCACGATGTCGGAGTTCAACACCGTCTGGATCTGCATCGAGATCTCTGGGGTCAGGAACAGCTTGTCGCCATTGACCGGCGAAGCGAACTTGACGCCCTCTTCCGAGATCTTGCGCATCTCGCCCAGGCTCCAGACCTGGAAGCCGCCGCTGTCGGTGAGGATGGGCTTGTCCCAGCTTTCAAAGCGATGCAGGCCGCCGAACTGCTTCATGATGTCCAGCCCCGGGCGCATCCACAGGTGGAAGGTGTTGCCCAGGATGATCTGGGCGCCCATCTCTTCCAGCGAGCGCGGCATCACCCCCTTCACCGTGCCGTAGGTTCCCACCGGCATGAAGATGGGCGTCTGCACGACGCCATGGTTGAGGGTGAGCGTGCCGCGACGGGCGCGGCCTTCGGTCTTGAGCAGGTCGAACTTCAGCATGATGCCTCGATTGTCGCAGCTGGCAGGGCGAACTAGACTTGTCAGCTCAGGGCGCTCAAAGACCCGTTACAACGGGCTGTCCAGGGCTTCGCCATGCGAGCGGTCCAACACTTCCGGGTCATCGTCCTGCTCCTGCAGGGCCTGCTGATGGGCGCCTCGGTCTGCCGCGCCGGCGACACGCCGCCGGCATGCGGCCCCTACAGCTTGGCCTTTTACGAATTGGGCGTGCTGTTCCAGCGTGAGCCGGACGGTCACTACAGCGGCATCGACAAAGACGTCGTCGATGAGCTGGCCCGCCGCAGCACCTGCAAGTTCGATACCGTGATCGAGTCGCGGGCGCGAATCTGGAGTCGGTTGGCCAAGCAGACGCTGGACATCAGCGTGTCCGGCATCGCGACCCCAGAGCGCGAACGGTTCGCCGAATTCATGCCCTATTTCCAGACGCGCAACTTTGCATTGATGCGTCGCGAGCTGGCCGCAGAGCTGCCTAGCATGGAGGCCTTCCTGGCCGATGGTCGGCGCCTGGTCGCCGTGGTCAAAAGCTTCAAGCACGGCCCGAGCTATGACAGCTTCCTGGCCCAGCTACGGGCCGAGAAGCGGGTTGTCGAGATGGCTGACTTCGAGGGCGTCGTGAAGGTCTGGCGGGCCGGCCGCGCCGATCTCATTCTGGTGCTGCCGACCAGCTGGGCGGCGATGCTGCGCCGCGATCCCACGCTTGAACAGGGGACCCTGCTCGACTGGGCGGCACAAGATCGGATTCCTCATGGCCTGATCGTGTCACGCTCGAACGTCAGCGACGCCGACAAGCAGCGCCTGCGCCAAGCGATGCTATCGATGCTGGCCGACGGCAGCGTCGATACCATTCTGCGCCGCCATTTGGGTGAAGCGCTGGCGCGCAGCGTGCGGCTAGAGCCAGCAAGCGGGCACTGAACTCGTGGCCGTTCGCCACAGCCGGCGACAATCGCGCCATGCCCAGCAGCCTTGCCGCCCCCGTTCACAGCGAACTGATCATCAAGAAGAGCCGCTTCATCGGCTGCGTCGAGGCCTGTGCCGACCGCGCCACGGCCCAGGCTCGGGTCCAGGCGCTGCGCGAGCAGCACGTCAACGCAGTGCATGTGTGCTGGGCACTGCTGGCCGGCGGCCAATCGGCCGCGGTCGACGACGGCGAACCCAGCGGCACCGCCGGCCGCCCGATGCTGGAGGTGCTGCGCCACCAGGACCTCGAAGGCGTGCTGGCCACCGTGGTGCGCTACTGGGGCGGCAGCAAGCTGGGCGCGGGCGGCCTGGTGCGCGCCTATACCGACGCCGTCGCCCAGGCGCTGCTGAAGGCCGAGAAGGTGCCGCTGGTGCGCCTGGCGCCGCTGCGCTGCACGCTGCCCTACGCTCTTGAGGGTTTGCTGCGCCGCGAGATCGAGCTGGCTCAGGCTCAACTGATCGAGGTTCAGCATGGCGCGCAAGTCGAATTCCAGCTTGCCCTGCCGGAGCCGGCGGCCGCCGGATTTGTAGCGCGCCTCAACGAGATGTGCCAGGGCCGTCTGGGCTGGCTGCGCCCGGTTGGGGACTGAGTTAGGCTCGCACGTCCTCCGCGCCCTTACGCTTCCTTCATGCGCCTGCGATCGGACTCCCCGCGCCCTTGCCTGCTGATGTTGGCCTTGCTGGCGCTGAGCCTTTGGCTGGGGGCGGGCATCGCCCACGCTCAGCAATCGGTGCAGCTCCGCGAGGCCCACTTCGCTGCGCCCGGCGCCGTGCAGGAGCAGTCCGTGGCACTGCCAGACACTTGGAAGCAGCGCGCCCTGTCGCCGGCGGGAAGTGGCCGTTACCGCATCAGCTTCTCGCTGCTTCAGGATCCTGTCGACAGTGAGGCGTGGGTCCTGCGTGCCGAGCGCATGAGTCGTTGGCATCGCGTCTGGCTCAACGGCGAGTTGGTCCATGCCTCGGCGGACACGCCCGAGTCCCGGCTTCATGCCTCGCCGGTGATCAGCTGGCTCGAAGTGCCCAGTCGGCTGCTGCGCGTCGGCAGCAATGAGCTGGAACTGGAGCTCTACTACCACCGCCGCGGTGGCCTGTCTGAACTTTGGCTGGGACCGGCGGCCGAATTGCGCCCGGGCTACAACTGGCTGCAGTTTCGCCAGTCCGTCTTGCCGCAATGGCTGAACATGCTGGCAGCTGGCTTTTCGCTGTTGCTTCTGCTGGTCTGGTCCGAGCGGCGGCAGGAACGCGCGCTGGGCCTTTTTGCCACGCTCAGCCTGCTGACCTCGGTGCGCAACAGCGTCTACGGCGTGACTGTACCGCCCGAGCTGATCGCTGCGCTCGACCTGTTTTACTACCTGGCTCAAGTGTCAAGTGCGTTGCTACTGCTTGGGTTTGCACTGGCCTGGAGCGAGGCCTCTTGGCCGCGCCTGCGCGTCGCAACACGCTGGCTGGCCCTGCTGCTGCTGCCCGGCAGCTTCATCGCCACCTCGCTCGGTCGACTGGAGTTCTGGCGCACCTGGACCTATCCGAGCCTGTTGCTGCTGGCCTTGCCCGCGATCTGGATGATCACGCAGCAGGCAAGACGGCTCGGTGGCTGGCGCCGCCAGACCTTGGCGGCGGCGCTGTTGCTGATGCTCGCGGCGGCGCTGCATGACTATTTGAGTGGACAGGGGCACCTGAGCATCACCAGCAGCTTCATGATGCCCTGGCTGCAACCGCTGGCCATGATGGCCTTTGGTTCGCTGCTGGTCGAGCGCCTTGTGCAGGCCCTCAGCCAGAGTGAGCGCTATCAGTCCGATCTGGAACGCGTTGTCGCCCTGCGCACCAATGAGTTGCAAGCGGCCAATCTGGCCAAGAGCCGCCTGATCGACGCGGCCAGCCACGATCTTCGCCAACCGGTGACGGCAGTCGGATTGTTGGTCGGGCTGGCACGGCTGCAAGCCCGTGACGCCGAGCAGCGCGAGGTGCTGGAGCAGGCTTCGCAAGGACTGCGCAGTCTGGAGGACCTGCTGAAGGGCCTGCTCGACTATTCAAGGCTGGAACGCGACGAGCAGGAATTGACAGTGCAGCCAATGCCCATTCAGCCGCTGTTCGACACGATCGCCTTGCATGCCGAAGCTCTGGCCCGCGCGCGCGGCTTGCGCCTACGTGTCCGGCCCAGCAAAGCCTGGGTGCGCTCGGAGCCCTTGCTGCTGGAACAGGTACTGCGCAATCTGCTCAGCAACGCGATCCAGCACACCGAGCACGGCACGGTGCTGCTGGCGCTGCGGCGTCGCGGCGAGCAGGCCTGCCTGGAAGTCCGAGACAGCGGCCCCGGTATTGCGGCCGCGGACCAGCAGCGCATCTTTGAGCCCTTTGTGCAACTGAACAATCCGGCGCGCGCGCGCGCGCTGGGCACAGGTCTGGGCCTTGCCATCGTGGCCCAAGCCTTGCGCCGACTCGGGCATCGCATCGAGCTGCACTCAGCGCCAGGTTGTGGCAGTTGCTTCCGCGTTTTGCTGCCTCTGGAAGCGTTGACCGGCCTTGCCCCTGCTCAAGTCCTTGAAACACCATCGACGCCGGCAGGCTCGCTGCATGGTCTGCAGCTTGGTTTGGTTGAAGACGATGCGGTGCTGCGTGAGGCGCTCACCCAACAACTGCAGTACTGGGGCCTGGTGGTCCATGGCTTTGCCGACGCAGAAGCGGCCCTGTCCTACCTGGACAGCGGCGGCCCGGCGCTGCAATGCTGGCTGTCAGATCATCGGCTGCCCGGCCTGGGCGGCGCCCAACTGCTCACCGAGCTGAAACGGCGCTTCCCCGCCGTGCGCGTCCTGCTGATGAGCGCCGACATGCAGGCACCGCAAGACTGGCCCGACGATTGGCCCCGGCTGGAAAAGCCGTTCAGCCCTCAGGCGTTGCGAGCGCTGCTGGCGTCGACGGACTGAGCGCCGGCTGATCGACCAGTTCCAAGCGTATGCCCAGCTTCATGGCCATGACCATGGCCTCGGCACGGCGGCCCACGCCGAGCTTGCGAAAGATCACCCCCAGATGGGTCTTCAGTGTCGATTCCGACATCTGCAGCACACGGCAAATCGACTTATTGCTCATGCCTCGCAGCAGCAATTGGAGCACCTCGTGCTGCCGTTCAGAAAACATCTCCGACGTCGACTGCGCTGACTGAGGCGCGGGGTCGGTCCAATTGCCTGGCAGCTGGATGCAGCCCTCCAGCGCGGCCGCAAAACGCGACAGCAGCAACTCTGCATCTGCCGTCTTGGGGATGAAGCCAAAGGCGCCCAGCTCAAGGCAGGCCAGCACGGTCTCGCGCCGTTCATCCGCGGTCACCACGATCACCGGCACTGCATCCAGCTGCTCGCGCAAGCGCGAGAGGGTCTGCACCCCCTGGCCGTCGGGCAGACCCAAATCGAGCAGCACCAGTGCCGGCGACCCGTGCGCTGGCAACTGCTCAAGCAATTGGCTCAGGCTGCAGTAGGTGCGGCAGTCAAGTCCGGGCCTCAATGTACGCAGCAACGCGGCCAGCCCAGCACTGACCAGTTGGTGATCGTCGACGATGGCGATTCGCATGGAACAACTATAGCCAGGGATGTCCATCGACCATTTGGTCGATGGCGGCCCGAGGGGCGACTGCCTAGCATGCCTTCACATCAAGCTGGCCGGCGCTGCGAGCAACGCGCCGTCAGCCAGCTCAGCATCCGCCCTTCTGCACCGCCCACCATGCAAAACCATCGCCTGACCCTGTCCCTCAGCCTCGCCCTCCTGCTGGCCGCCTGTGGCGGCGGTGACAGCAGTCCAACGCCGACGCCAACGCCGACGCCGACGCCGACGCCGACGCCGACGCCGACGCCAACACCAACACCAACACCAACACCGACGCCAACGCCAACGCCAACGCCGACCCTGTCCGGCATCTTCGTCGATGCCCCGGTCGTCGGCCTCGGCTACAGCACCTCGGGCGGCTACTCCGGCGTCACCGACGCGAATGGCGCCTACCGATACAACGCAGCTGAGACAGTCACCTTCAAGCTGGGATCGTTGACCCTGGGTAGCGCTACCGGCAGCGCTGCCATTTACCCGGCCGACCTGGCTCGCAAGGACGCGACCAGCGCCGCCAATGTCGCGACCAATCTGATGGTGCTGCTGCAGTCGCTGAACACCACACCGGAAGCCGCCGTCATCACCTTGCCAAGCAGCCTGCAAGCAGCCACCTTGCCCGCCTTGGACCTGACGCAGGCGCCGAGCGCCTTCGCTGCACAGACGGCGCTCGGCCAAATCCTGACAACGGCCGGCGTCAAGACAGCCGTGGTGCAGCCCAGCGCCGCACTGAGCGCGGCCAATGCCGCGTTCCAGACCGCCAGCACCGGCATTTGGCAGGCCTATGACGCAAACGGCAAGGCCATTCCGATGTTCTGGCACTTCGACAGCAAGGGCCAGTACATGATGGGCAACGCCAACGCGGCCAGCAATGCACTCAATGGTGTCGAGAGCGGCACGTTGAGCTGGGATCCGCTGACCAATACCTTCAAGGTCGATGCAATCACCTTGGACACAAACGGAAGCAGTGGACTGTCCCACCGCGACGCCGCCTCACTGGCGCTGACCATGCGTGTCACCGGCAATACCTTGACGGCAAGTGCCGCCGATGGCAGCACGGTCTGGGAGTTCCGCCGAATCCCCAGCCAGGCCAGCACCCTGGTCGGCGCCTGGGCCATTGAGTCGAGCACCGAAGTGCTGCGCCACAAACTGATCTTCCTCGCCGATGGCAGCTTTGTGCTGATGGACCCAGTTGGTGCGAGTGATCCGGGCTGCAAGGCACCGGCCGGTATCGAGCTGTCCAGCTACAGCGTTGACACAGCCAGCGCCAAGGTCACCATCTCCGGCAGCAAGATCGACACCAATGGCTGCGCCGGTCTAGGGAGCAACTCCAGCTTCACAATCACCAGCCTGACCGCGAACAAGATGGTGGTGCGCTGGCCAGAAGGAAATACCGACGAGTTGCTGCGTATCTCGCCCTGAGGCGCCAGGCTTCTTCACGGCGTGGCTCGGCGCCTCCCGACCCTGGCAGCGGGCAGCCTGGCTTCGCAAAGGCGAGGTGAAGCCAGGCGCAGCATCGCCTCGGAGTCGCCTCGTCTTCGGTCATCGCATTGCTGCGTGACCCATTCACGTCAATGCTCCTGAGATCGAATCAGGCCGGCGTTGTGTCAAGAAGCCCGAGCCACCCAGTTGCGGCAAGGAGTGCAAGAGCGCCGGCCCGGTGACGCCAAGGTCCTTCGGCGAGCAACCGCCGAGCAAAGCCGGGTCTTGGCCTGAGGGACGATCGCATCGCCGCTGCAGGCCACGCGGCGCCAAACCCGCCCTGCCCGCCAGCGCTCACAACCGACCATCGGCCGCTGCTGCAGCCGGTCGCAAACGCTTGGACGAGCGGGGGGCGGCAAACAGATCATGCGCGCCTGCATTGCGCCTTACCACCGCGCAAGTTCTCCCCCTTTTCGCCACAGCCACCCTGATGACCGTCCACACCTCGCTGCGCCGCAGCCTCAGCCGCAAGGCCAGCCTGATGCTGGCCTCCCTGATCATGCTGACCGGCACGGCCCAGGCCCAGCTCGGTGAGCGGATGGTCGATGTCGTTGGCCGCAGGCTGCATGCGATCAGCATGGGCCAAGGCGAATCCACCGTCGTGTTCGAGGCCGGCTTCAGCATGGATCTGAGCAGCTGGCGCAAGCTGGTGCCGCTGCTGGCGCCCGAAGCCAAGCTGCTGGTCTACTCCCGCGCCGGCCATGGCCAGTCCGACCCCATGCAGCAGCCACCCAGCCTGGCGCGCGCAGGTGCTGATCTGCAGGCGGTACTGGCCGATGCCGGCCTGAAGCCGCCCTACCTGCTGGTGGGCCACTCCTACGGTGCGCTGCTGATCCGCGATTTCGCGGCGCGCCACCCCGAGCAGATCGCCGGCCTGGTGTTTGTCGATCCGGCCCACGAGAAGCTGGACCTGAGCCTGCGCCAGATCGACGCCGCTCGGCTGCAGGCCGAACGCGAGGACCTGGCGCGCCGCGCACCACCGGCCTTCCGCGCCGATCTGGCCCTGATCAATACGCTGATGGACGCCGGCCAGCTGCCCGAGCCGCGCCAGCTGCCCGATGTGCCCACCGCGGTGCTGAGCTCGACCAAGCGCTATGCCCAGCCCCAGGTGCTGCTGCATACGCCCGCCGGCATGCAAACCTGGCGCCGGCTGCACAGTGAGTTCGCTGCCCAGTTCAGCAACAGCCTGCACATCACCACCAGCAATAGCGGCCACTTCATCCAGAACGACGAGCCGGCGCTGCTTGCCGATGCGATCCGTCAAGTCGCCAAGATGGCTGCCGAGCAAGCTCGGGTGAAAGCGCGCCAGCAGGCGCTGCAAGCGCTCAACAGCAGCTTGCAGGCCATCGCAGCGCTGCCCGCTGACGCCCAGGCGGAGCGCGAGGCCCGCACGCTGAGCGCCCTGCAAGCCAGTGCGCTGGGTGAAGCCGATATCAACGAGATCGCCTACCGCCTGCTCGGCGCCCAGCAGCCGACGCTGGCGGCCAGCCTGCTGCGCTGGAATGTGCAGGCCTATCCGCAGTCAGACAACGCTGCCGACAGCCTGGGTGAGGCGCTGCTGACCCTGGGCCAGCCGGCACAGGCCGAAGCGCAGTTCCAGCGCGCGCTGGAGCTGGCGGCCATCAACAAACGCAACCCACGGGTCACGGCCGGCTACCAACAGCATCTAGACGCGGCTCGCGCAGCGCTCAAGCGCTGAACGCGCAGGTGTGAGGCGTCAGTCGGCCAGGCCGATCAGGATGCGGGCGTGGTCAGGGCCCAGGTACTCCTCGACATCGGCCCGGTAGCTGCGCCGTGGTGCGTCCGGCTGCTCGAAAGTCGCCCAGACCTGGCCCCAGCCGGCGATCACCGCCTGCGGCATGGGCCCGCGGCACTCGAACACTGCATAGCGGCCGGCCGGGATCTCCACCACCGTCATGCCCGCGCTCGGCGCGGCATCGTCGGCCAGCGCCACACCGGCCAGCACATCGAAGCTGCCGCGGTAGTCGCTCTCGTAGCCGTGATAGACGCCAACAGCGCCCTGGCTGGCCGCCTGGGCCGCCAGCGGGCTGGCAAAGAAGCTGCCCCAGAGGCCGGGAATCTTGCCGGTCAGCGGGTTCATCTCGTCGGCATTGCGCGTGCGCACGCCGAGGCCCTGCACCTTGAAGGCCGGCTGATCGATGGTGGTGAAGCTCATGGCCTGCTCCCTGTATGGTGAAAACTGAACGCTTGCTTGGCGGGCCGGCTGCTTGCTGCCTGCCCAAGGCGATGGCCATTACACACCAGGGAAAAGTCAGCGCGGCTCAGCAACTCCATCGCCCGTGCGCTCCAGCAACATCGCATCGCCATAGCTGAAGAAGCGGTAGCGCTGCTCGATTGCGTGGCGGTACAGCGCCATCACCTGTTCATAACCGGCAAAGGCGCTGACCAGCATCATCAGCGTGCTCTTGGGTAGGTGGAAGTTGGTCAGCAGACTATCCACCACGCGGAACTGAAAGCCCGGCGTGATGAAGATGTCGGTCTCGCGCGCCCCCGCCTGCAGCTCGCCGCCGAGCGCGGCCGACTCGAGCGCACGCAGCGTCGTCGTGCCCACGGCCAGCACGCGGCCACCGCGCGCCCGCGTGGCAGCAATCGCCGCCACCGTCTCGGCCGGCACCTCGAACCATTCGCTGTGCATCTTGTGTTCGCTCAAGCGCTCGACGCGCACCGGCTGGAAGGTGCCGGCGCCCACATGTAGCGTCACATGCGCGGTGCCGACGCCGCGCTCGGCCAGCGCGGCCAGCACGCCCTCATCGAAATGCAGTGCCGCCGTCGGCGCGGCCACGGCGCCGGGCTGCTTGGCAAACACCGTTTGATAGCGGCGCACATCGTCGGCCTCGTCGGCATGTTCGATATAGGGCGGCAGCGGCACATGGCCGTGCTGCTCCAGCAGCGCGAAGGGATCGCTGGGGAAACGCAGATGGAACATGCCGCCGTCGGGGCCGCAACGGCCCAGCACTTCGGCGTCAAAAGCGTCATTGAAACGCACCCAGCTGCCCGGCTTGGGGCTCTTGCTGGCGCGCAGATGGGCAAAGACTTCCAGCGTTCCTGGCAGCACCCGCTCGATCAGCGCCTCGACGGAACCGCCGGTCGCCTTGGCGCCGTAGAGCCGCGCCTTGATCACCCGGGTGTTGTTGAACACCAGCAGATCGCCGGGGTTCAAGAGCCCGGGCAGCTCGCGAAACACCCGATCCACCGGCGCAGCGCCGCGGCCATCGAGCAGCCGTGAGCCGCTGCGCTCGGGCGCCGGATGCTGGGCGATCAGTTCGGGGGGAAGTTCGAAATCAAAGTCGCTGACGGTGAAACTGCGCGTCATGATGGTGCTGAGGGCTGTACAGACCCGTGCCAGTGGGAGGGGCGCCGATTGTCCCACGGCCTCGCAGGCCCTTGGCTCGGCGCCCTCCCCGCATCACCAGATGCGGATGCGCTGCTCGCTGGGCTTGTACATCGCGTCACCCGGCTTGGTGCCGAAGGCCTGGTGGAAGCCATCGGTGTTGCCGGCCGGGCCGTTGGCGCGGAACTGGTCGGGCGAGTGCGGGTCGGTGGTCAGCAGCTGCATCACGCGCTCCTCGCGGGCCTTGCTGCGCCAGGCCTGGGCCCAGCCGAGGAAGAAGCGCTGCTCGCCGCTGTAGCCGTCCAGCACCGGCGCCGGCTTGCCGCCCAGCGAGCGCAGATAGGCCTTGTAGGCGACCTGGATGCCGGACAGATCGGCGATGTTCTCGCCCATGGTCAGACGGCCGTTGACCTTCTTGCCGGGAATGGGCTCGTAGCTGTCGAACTCGGCGGCCAGCTTGTCGCCAATCGCTTCGAAGGCCTTGCGGTCGGTCTCGGTCCACCAGTTGCGCAGCGCGCCGTCGCCGTCGAACTGGCTGCCCTGGTCGTCAAAGCCGTGGCTGATCTCGTGGCCGATCACGCCGCCGATGGCGCCATAGTTGGCCGCGTCGTCAGCCTTCATGTCGAAGTAGGGCGCTTCCAGGAAGGCGGCCGGGAAGACGATCTCATTGCGCGTCGGGTCATAGAAGGCGTTGACCGTCTGCGGCGTGATGAACCACTCCTTGCGATTGACCGGCTTGCCGGCACGCTGGGCCTGGCGCTGCCATTCGAACTGGCCGGCGCGAACGCGGTTGCCCAGGGCATCGCCGGCCTTCACCTCCAGCTTGCTGTAGTCGCGCCAGACCTCGGGGTAGCCGATTTTCACGGTGTACTTGGCCAGCTTGGCCTGCGCGCCGGCCTTGGTCTCGGCCGACATCCAGCTCAGCCCATTGATCGACTCGCGGTAGGCGGCCATCAGATTGCCGACCAGCTCCAGCATCCGCGCCTTGTAGGCAGCCGGGAAATGGCGTTCAACGTAGACCTGGCCAATCGCCTCGCCGAGCGCGCCATTGACCTCGCCAATGCCCTGCTGCCAGCGCGGCCGCTCTTCGGTGGCGCCCGTCTGCGCCTTGCCGTGGAAGGCGAAATGCGCGGCACGGAAGGCCTGCGGCAGCACGACGGCGTTCTCGTCGATGACGCGCAGCTTCAGGTACTGCTTCCAGCTGGCCAGCGGCACACTCTCAAACAGCTTGGCCGCACCTTCGACCATGCTGGGCTGCGAGACCGACAGCCGGTCGATGCCGGCCAGCTGGGCGCCGGTGAAGAAGGCGCTCCAGTCAAAGCCCGGCGCGCGCTTCGCCAGCTCGGCCGGCGTCATCGGGTTGTAGAGCTTGACCGGGTTGCGGTTGTCGACATTGCTCCAATGCGTCTCGGCCAGCTGGCGCTCCAGCGCGAACACGCCGGCGGCCACCGCAGCCGGGTCCTTCTCGCCGGCCAGGCGGGCCAGCTCGGTCAGGTAGACGCGGTAGGCCTCACGCACCTTGGCCAGCTTGTCGTCGTCCTTCAGGTAGTAGTCGCGGTCGGCCATGCCCAGACCGCCCTGCCAGGTGGCGGTGCGGTTGACCAGCGGCTCCTTGAAGTCAGGATCGACGCCGAGCGCCACCGGGCCGTTGACCACGCCCTGCATGCGGCCCAGCCAGCCGGCCAGTTCCTTGCCCGACTGGATCGCATCAATGCTGGCCAGCAGCGGCTGCAGCGGCGCCAGGCCGACCTTCTCGATGGCCGCGGTGTCGACATAGGCGCCGTAGAAGGCGGCAATCTTGTCCTGCACGCTGCCCTTGGCCTGCGGCTTGGCGGTCAGTTCCTCGACGATGGCGCGCACGCGCTGGTCAGACAGGTCGCGCAGCTTGATGAAGCTGCCGTAGTAGGACTTGTCGGCCGGGATCTCGGTGTTTTTCAGCCAACCACCGTTGGCGGCGCGGAACAAATCATCCTGCACGCGGACGCTGCGGTCGAAATTCGGCAGATCAAGGCCGGACTTGATCGTTTCGGGCGCGCCGGCCGCATGGCCGAGCCCGGCGCTCAGCAGCACGGCGACCAAAGGCAGCAGACGCAGGGATTTACGGGTCGGGTTCATCATCTTCGATCCTGGACATTGAAGGTGTGGGGCCGGCGGGCGGTAGCGCCGCCGATCAGGTGGCGAAGCCTAAGCGAGAAGCCGCCTCCAGCGGACGTGCCCGAAGGCACGGCGAGCCTGCGAAAGAGGGGCGGAGAAACCCTGAAACCGCGACGGCTGCGTAGGCCGGCTTAGCTGAATGCGTAAGCCGCCATTCAACAGCAACGGAGGGCAGCGGCTCTGGCCGCACCTTGATCAACTGCCTCGGTCGCCCTCGCTGCCCGGCACAAGCGCTTTCGCATCGGTATGCGAATTCAAAGCCCGAAGCTTGCGGCCATTGAACGCCAGGACCGCCATCACGGCGATGAGGTCACAGGGATCGTGCTGTTGAACCGGTAGCTGCCACGAAGGAAGTCCCGGTGCCCGCCTACGCAGCGCTGCGTAAAGTCGATCGCCAATCGTGTCACCCGGCCGTCGCTGTCACGGCCGATGTCAAGCACAGTAAATGCGTTCGTCGACGCTTCGTCGTCCCCGTAACAGAAGAGGCTCGTCCACAGGCTCGCTTGCGGCCCCGGCTTCAGCGAGCGAACAGCGTTGTCGTAGGTGCCTAGCTGCAGCATGGTCCCGGACGGCGCAGCGACGCTAAAGACGGGGGATTGGAGCAACGGGTCCGCGTCGCCGATTCGGCTCACCACAGATCCATCGGCATCCACCAAGACCGAGCCGATCCCCAGCACCGCGTCTCCCGCCCGGGAGGCTCCGTCGTAGCCCTGATCCCAGACAAAGAGCGCCCCCTGGCCACTAACCGCGCCCACCAGAAGATTCAGTCGGGTCTTCTCCTGATGCCCTTGAGTGTCTGTCACCGTGTGCTGCAACACCACGGGCTTGACTACCTGCGACGCTGCGTCCGGATATGAGACCAGCGGTTCCGCGATGTTGACGTCATTGATTAGCACAGTCGGCCCGCTGAGTTGCTCCCATCGGTGGGTCGCAACCGTCGTGCCGCTCTTGACTTCGACACTGGTCTGGAGGCGACTCGGTTTTTGGCCATCCACGATCAAGGCAGGGCTCATGCTGACGTCCACCTTCATGAGGGAAGGCGTATGGAATTGAGCCAAGAAGCCTGTGCCGCTGGTCCAAACCGCGTTGCCTTTTGCATCTTTGACTTGGATAGGCTGCCCCCACGTCATGCCATCAACGGAAGCCTCGAGCTGGTAATCGCGGCCCTGGCGCAACGTTTCCAAGGGGCGGATAGCATAGGCCGCCCCCTGCCGTTCGGCAGTCGCGGCGACGTTCCAACTCGGCAGACGCCGTGACAACGACCCCGAGGTGTCGACAAAGCGGAATTGCAGGCTGGGGCTGTTGTCGGCCACAGCGCGGCCGAACTGCAGAGGGAAGCTGGCCCCTGCCTGCGAGAGATCTGGGCGGGCTGCAACAGGTCGCTGAAAAAGTGCGTCTGCTTTCGTGTATTCGAACTGTCCTGCGCCCCCCCCCCTCTGGGCAGAGGCGCGGTCCACATTGCTTTCAATCAGCACGCTCTGCCATGGCAGCAGAACCCTGACACTCTCGCCGTCGGTGCCGAATAGGGGGCTCCAAAGGCCAGTGCGGACGTCACTGACGAGGGCTAACTCCTCCACTGCGACTAAACTGGTGTCTACCACGCTTTGAGTTGTGCGCTTCGTCAGTTTGGCCCGGGCGTAGACAACAGAGAAGTCGGGCGCCGGCTCAATATCCAAGAGGTAATCCGCCAGCCCGGCTTGCATGCCGAACTGTTTCGCCGGGGCATTCAGATTGCCCGTGAAGGCGTGTGGCGTGCTCACCTTGATCACGCCTCCAAGAGCGCCCGTGTCCAGCAGGAAGACCGCCGTAGTCTCAAATGAGGCGAGGTCATAGCGAACGCGCTTGATCACGTCGATCTTGCTGAGCACCTCAGTCACCGGGCGTGCATCGCGCACGGCGGTCGTTCTCCAGTTGTCCGTTTCGCTGGACAGCACGCGCAGTTGCGAGCCCACAGCCGTTTCTGACCACTCTGCCGTCAGGGACCCTTTCAGCGTAGCTGTCAGGTCGAATGCCCCGATGGGCATGTCCTCCATCCAGCTCACCTGAAGCTCGTCTGCAACTGTCAGCCGCGCCTTCACAGCCTGGTCAACGGACTTGTCTGCAGAGAGAACTTCGAGCCTGACTTTGCCGCTGACCTTGCGCTCCAGGATCGGCACGCCGCACTGGTCAAGGGTCGCAGAGATGACGTCTCCTGGCGATGCGTAGCCGTTGCTGTCGCGATCATCCAGTTGCAAGGCAATGGTGCCGGTGAAGGCACAGCGTGCTGTCACCGACAGCGAGCCACCCGCACGAGCAAACCGATGAGCCAGGTCAACAGCGAATTGCCCGTAATTGATGAGATGCCCCGTCTGGCTGACAACGATATTGGCCAGCCGCTGGCTTTGCTCGATGCCGTATCCGGCGCCGAACCGGAATGTTGCCTCGGGCGGTGGCTGCACGAGGTCGGGTTGGCCTGTGCCGCCCCCTCCGCTTCCGCCTCCGCATCCTGAAAGCAGGATGACGAAGGCGATGCCCGGTACCCAATGTCGTTTGATCATTTCCGTCTCCCTCTTTTGGAGTCACCGCATGCCATTGCTGATGGTTTCGATGCTCACTGTTGTGAATGCCGCGCTATTGCGCTTTGCACGGCGGAGATGGTAGCCGATCAGAGGCGGCGTTAGGCAGGCATACGGTCAGGCCAAACAGTCTCCACGTTTCCCAGGCGAGCTCCGCCAGCTGAGCGTGAAGCGGCAAGTGCGCAGCGCCGCCCCTGAGCTCAAGGCGCAGCCAAGTTTCTGCATTCATGATCTTGCGGAGCGCCACAGCAGCATTGATTGACACATCTCAAGGCAAGCGACACTCGTCAGTGTGAGCATGGACCCAAGGAGATCGCCATGAGCACCCACCCCCCGATCAGCCCGGCGCAACGTGCTGCGCTGCAAGCCACACTGGAGCAGCAGCAAGCCGCGCTGCAGACGCAGCTGGATGCCCAGCTCGGCGGCGAGGGCCGCGTGGCCCACGCACATGAGCAGCTGCAGCAAGATGGCGATGGCGAGCGCGCCCACAACGCCGACCGCGAACTTGATCTGGCCCGCAGCGACCATCTGCTGCAGGCGCTCGGCGAGGTCAATGAGGCGCTGGCGCGGCTGAATGCCGATGGCTATGGCCTGTGCTGCGACTGCGGCGAAGCCATCGCCTATGCCCGTTTGGCGGCCAGCCCGCAGGTGCTGCGCTGCCTGGCCTGCCAGTCAGCCACCGAGCAGCGCCAGGGCCTGGCCAGCCACGCCACCTTGTGAACCGCTGGCCCTGCGCTGCCGTTCGCATCACCCTCTCACCCACATCACTCAAACCGGAGGAATTCCATGAGTCTGTTCCACGCCGTCGTCCAGCTTGATCATCAAAAAGCCCAGGTGCTGCAGTTCGATGCCGACCATGTGGTTGCCGAGAAGATCAAGGCGCACAGCCATCACACCAAGCAGCACGGCAGCGCGGTGCGCAGCGAGCATGAGTTCTTCGCCGAGGTCTGCGCGGCGCTGGATGGCATCACCGAGGTGCTGATCACCGGCTCCAGCACCGCCCAGGCGGACTTCCGCCACTACCTGGAAAAGCATCGCCCGCATCAGGTCAAGCAGGTGGTCGGTTATGAAACTGTCGACCATCCGACCGAGAAGCAGCTGATTGCGCTGGCCCGCCAGTACTTCCTGAAGCACGACCGCATGGCCGGCGTGCCGACACCGACCTGAGCCCTGCAGTGCAGCGCGGCCGACTTCCAACACCACCGCGCTGCTCAGCCAGAATGCGGGCACCATGCCCGCCGTTCAGCCACGCCGCCACAGCAGCCACCAGCATCGCCTGCATGCGGTGCTGCGCCATATTGACGAGCACCTGGCCGAGCCGCTGAACCTGGTACCGCTGGCCGGGCTGGCCTGCTTGTCGCCGTTTCACTTTCACCGGCTGTTTGCCGCCTGGACCGGCGAGACGCTGGGCGACTATGTACAGCGCCGCCGCATCGAGCTGGCCGCTGTGCGCCTCGCCGCCCAGCCCCGGCTCGCGGTGCTGGAGGCGGCACTGGCCGTGGGCTTCGGCTCGGGCGAGGCCTTCAGTCGCGCCTTTCGCCGGCATCTGGGCTGCAGCCCCAGCCAGTGGCGGCGCCAGGGCGGCCGTCAGAACAGCAATCCTGATCAGGTGAATCGCAACGGCGATCAGGCGCGGCACGCGAGCGCCGCGAACAATGGCCACTCCTTTGCGGAGTTTGATGCCATGCCCGTCCAGCTGATCACACGCCCACCGACGCCGATTGCCTATCTGCGTTACGAGGGCCCCTATGGCCCGCCGCTGCAGCGTTTCTGGCTGCAACAGGTGCAGCCCTGGCTGCGCCGCCTGGGCCTGCAGCAGCAGCCACAGTTCGGCCTCAGCCACGACGACCCGCAGATCAGCGACCCTGAGCGTTGCCGCTATGACGCCTGCGTCGCCCTGCCACCGGGCTTTGCGGGGCCAAGCGACTTGTTGCTCAGCGAACTGCCGGGTGGTCGGTATGCCTGCTTGCCCTTCCACGGCACGGCCTCGCAGATCGGTGCCGCCTGGACCGCGCTGCTGCGCGACTGGATGCCGCTGAGTGGCTGGCAGCTCGATGCCAGGCCCTGCTTCGAGTACTACCCGGCCGAGTCCAGCAGCGGCAGCAGCGATACCAGCGGCGCTTTCGGCTGTGACATCTGCGTGCCGGTGGCGGCGCTATGAGGCGGCTGCATCTGGTCGTGCTGATCGCGCTGCTGGCACTGGGTGGCACGAGCACTGCGGCACCGGGCGCTGTGCCCGCTGCCGCGCGGAACACGGCGCCGGCATCGCTCGGCCTCAGCGAACAGCAGTGGCAGGACGACAAACGAGCGGCCTGGGACAGCGATGGAGCGCGACCGCTGCTGACGCTGCTGTGGTACCCGACCGACGCAGCGGCGCCCGCCAGCGCCTGGCCCGAGCTGCCTTTTGAACTGGCGCCGGTCCAGCGCGACGCGGCCCCACGAGCTGGCCGCCTGCCGCTGCTGCTGCTCTCGCATGGCACCGGCGGCAGCGCCGTCGCCATGGCCTGGCTGGCCGAGGGTCTGGCCCGGCAGGGCTATCTGGTGGCCGCACTGAACCACCATGGCAACACCGGCGCCGAAGCCACCTATCAGCTGCCCGGCTTCCTGGCCTGGTGGGAGCGCCCGCGCGATCTCAGTGCCGTGCTGGACCGGCTGCTGGCCGATCCGCAGTGGGGCCCACGCATCGACACCCAGCGCATGGGCGTGATCGGCTTTTCGCTGGGCGGCTATACCGCGCTGGCCGGGCTGGGCCTGCGCCTGGACGAAGCCGCCGTGCAGCAGCGCCTCGACCACTGCGCCAAGGCTGCGGCCGCGCAGCGCGACCCACAATGCGCGCTGCCGCCCGAGATTGCGGGGCGCTACAACCAGCAGGACGTGCAAGTGCTGCTGCGCGAGCAGCCCCGGCTGGCCAGCTTTGCCACGCAGGCCGCGCAGCCCTTGGCAGACGCCCGGCTGCGCGCGGCCCTGGTGCTCGCGCCGGTGCTGGGCCCGCTGTATGACTGGGCGAGTTTGCAGGCGATCAAACAGCCTGTGCTGCTGATTGCCGGCAGCGCCGACGATCAGGCGCCGGCCGCGTTCACCGCCCTGCCGGCCAGCCGCCGACTGGCGCAGGCCCGCATCAGCGTGCTTGACGGTGCCGGCCATTACAGTTTTCTGAGCCGCTGCAGCAAGGCCGCGGCGGCGAGGCTGCCAGCGCTGTGCAGCGATACGCCTCAGCGGCCCCGCGCCGACGTCCATCGCGAGGTGCTGACCCAGGCGCTCGACTTCTTCGCCCGCGCGCTGCCCTAGCCGATCAGCCGCGCCCACCAAGGCGCAGCCGGCAAGCGCAGCAGCTCGCGCAGTGCCGGGTCCAGGCCCCGCAGCATCAGCGCGCGAAACAGGCCACGCGTGCCCCAGGGCAGCGACAGCGTCACCACCTCGCGCAGGCAGGCGCGAGCCAGCTGCTCGCCCTCGGGCGTGTAGCACCAGCGCTGCTGCTCGTAGCGGCGCTGAAAGGCCCGCCAGGCGGCCAGATCGAGGCGGCAGTCGGGCAGGCCCATGGCCTCGCCCACGCGGGCCCAGAAGTCCAGCAGCAGCGTGGCTTCGGCCTCGTCCAAGGGCGCGCCGCCCCGTGCCTCGTTCCAGCGCAGCGGCTCCAGCATGAACAGCGCCAGCACGTAGCGGTAATCGTCGGCGCTGGCGTCAACCCCCGCATGGGCGGCACGCAGCCGCGCCAAGGCCTGCCTGCCCTCGTCGCTGTCAAAGCCATGGCAGATCAGCTGGCGCAAGGTGTTGCGGGTGCGGGCCAGGCGCGCCTGGGTGTGCGCCACCAGCGCGCTGTGGCGGTAGAAGTGCTGGACCAGATCGCCCACCGCCATGCTGCGCAGCAGCGCCAGATAGGTGCCGGCGCGAAACATCAACCGGCGGCGGCGGCCGTAGTACAGGGCTTCGATGGCGGAGCGTGGCGCGGGCGGCATGGCCGGCGATGATACGCAGCCTCGCCGCCGTGCGTTCTTGACGGTATGGCGCCGCTGCCCCATGCGGGCGTCATGATTCGGGCCTAGACTGCCCGCCATGTTGCCTGCCCTGCCGGACTCCCGGCGCCGTTCCCTGCTCCTTGCGCTGGCCGCCACGGCTGCGCCCGCCCGTCCCGCCTGGGCGAGCGAGCAGGCGCTGGTCGGCTACACCGAAGATCTGCCGCCGCTGAACTATCACGACAAGGACGGCGCGCAGGGCTTCAGCGTTGAGCTGCTGCGCCTGATGGCGATTCAGGCCGGCCTGCCGCTGACGCTTGAGGTGCTGCCCTGGGCACGCGCGCTGCAGCTGGCCGAGGCCAACCCGCGCGGCCTGCTGTTCTCGCTGACCCGCACGCCGGAACGCGAGGCGCAGTACCAATGGGTGGGGCCGATCAGCCCGCGGCGCATCCTGATCTACAAGCTGGCCAGCCGCCGCGATCTCAAGCTCGGCAGCCTGGCCGAACTGAAGCAGGCGAAGCTCGGTGTGCGGCGTGGCTCGGCCGCCGTGCAGCGGCTGCTGGCCGAGGGCTTCAAGCCCGGGGTGAACATCGAGCTGGGCATCGACGACGCCAACAATCTGCGCAAGCTGCTGGCCGGTCGCATGGACTATCTGCTGATGCTGGACTGGGCCGCGGCCTGGAACCTGCGTCAGCTGCAACTGCCGGCCAGCACGCTGCAGCCGGTGCTGGACTTTGACGTCAGCAGCGCCTACTGGTACGGCCTGCGCGCCGATGCGGACTCGGCACTGGTCAAGCGCCTGCAGCAGGCGCTCGATGCGATCAAGCGCGACGGCCGCTACGAGCGGCTGCGCCAACGCTACATCAGCTGAGGCAGGCGACTCGCCCGTTCATCGCGGTGCGTTCGTCAGTTCGACGCGCTGGCGCGCACGCAGGCGCTGCTGCTCGATGTCCAGCTCGCGCAGCTGGGCGCGCAGCTGCTTGCGTTCCTCGTCGGTCTTGGCATCGGCCAGACTGCGTTCCAGCCGCTGCATCTCGCTGTAATTGCGATCGAGCTGCTGGCCGAGCGTGTACACGCGCTTGGCCGCCTCGTAGTAGCGCTCGAACTCATCGCCGCCCGGCTGATCGGCGCAGACACCGCGGTAATACTCGCCACGCAGGCCCAGCTCCCAGCCACGTGCCGGGCGGCAGTACTGCCGCACGCCATCGCTCCAGCCCGTCAGCCAGCGCGGCTCGTCGGGCACGACGCCGACCTTGGCGCAGGCCTCGGCGTGGTCGCCCACACGGTCACGCCCATAGCCATCGCGGCCGTCGCGCGTGCCCTGCTGCTGCCAGTCGGCGCGCCGGCATTGGTCCTCGCTCATGCTGGCACAGCCGCTCAAAGCCAGCAGCACGGCGCAGACTGCCATCCCTGTCATTCGCATATCCATCCCTTTCCGTCCCCACCCGCAGGGCGGGCCATGCCCTGCAAGGCCCGATGCTCGCATTGTGCCGACCTTGGCGACGAGCTTGGGCACAATGCCGGCCATGCCCAAGGCCGATCCCAGCACAGCCCCCCCCAAAGCCGCCGCCAAGTCCGCGCCCCAGAAGGCGATGGAAAAGCTGGGCCTGAAGCGCGATATCGATCTGGCCCTGCACCTGCCGCTGCGCTATGAGGACGAAACCCAGCTGACGCCAATTGCCCAGGCGCGCGAGGGCGACACCGTGCAGTGCGAGGGCGAGGTGACCGAGTCGCGGATCGAGCTGCGCGGCCGGCGCCAGCTGCTGGTGCGCCTGCGCGACGACAGCGGCGCCGAGCTGTTGCTGCGCTTTCTGCACTTCTACCCTTCGCATCAGAAGACCATGGCCGTTGGCCAGCGCCTGCGCGTGCGCGGCGAGCTGCGTGGCGGCTTCTTCGGCCGCGAGATGGTTCACCCGAGCTTTAAGGCCGTCAACGACGACACCCCACTGGCCAGCGCGCTGACGCCGGTCTACCCGGCCAGCGCCGGGCTGCCGCAGGCCTATCTGCGCAAGGCCATCGCCTCGGCGCTGCAGCGCGCGCCGCTGGACGAGGTGCTGCCCGCCTTCGCCGTGCCCAAGACGCTGCCGTCGCTGCGCGAGGCGCTGAATTTTCTGCACCACCCGCCACCGAGGGTGTCGCTGGCCACGCTGGAAGACCACAGCCACCCGGCCTGGCAGCGGCTCAAGTTCGAGGAGTTGCTGGCTCAGCAGCTGAGCCAGAAGCAGGCCCAACGCGAGCGCGCGCTGCTGCGCGCGCCGGCGCTGCGTGCTCAAGCCGGCGGCCTGCATGAACAGCTGCTCGGCGCCCTGCCCTTTGCACTGACGGCGGCACAGCAGCGGGTCTGCGAAGAAATCGCCCAGGACCTGGCACGGCCGCAGCCCATGCACCGGCTGCTGCAGGGCGATGTCGGCTCGGGCAAGACGGTGGTGGCGGCCATGGCCGCGGCGGTCAGCATGGCGGCGGGTTGGCAATGCGCGCTGATGGCGCCGACCGAAATCCTGGCCGAGCAGCATTTCAAGAAGCTGGTCGCCTGGCTGGACCCGCTGGGCATTCAGGTCGCCTGGCTGACCGGCAGCATCAAGGGCAAGGCGCGGCAGAAGATGCTGGACGCCGCCGCCTCGGGCGAGGCGCAGCTGATCGTCGGCACCCACGCGGTGATCGAGGACAAGGTGCAGTTCAAGCGCCTGGGCCTGGCCATCATCGACGAGCAGCACCGCTTCGGCGTGGCCCAGCGCCTGGCGCTGCGGATGAAGCTGCAAGGCCACGGCGACGCCGGGGCCGCGCGCCCCCATGGCGGACAGCCGCCTGCCTTGGAGCCGCACATGCTGATGATGAGCGCCACGCCGATTCCGCGCACGCTGGCGATGACCTACTTTGCCGATCTCGACGTCAGCACCATCGACGAGCTGCCGCCCGGCCGCACGCCCATCGTCACCAAGGTGTTTGCCGATGGCAAGCGCGACGAGGTGATCGCCAAGATCGCCGACGAGGTCGAGCGCGGCCGCCAGGTCTACTGGGTCTGCCCGCTGATCGAGGAGAGCGAGGCGCTGGACCTGAAGAACGCCACCGAGACCCATGCCGAACTCAGCGCCGCGCTGCCCGGCCAGCCGGTGGGCTTGCTGCACGGCCGCATGCCGACAGCCGAGAAAGCCGCGGTGATGGCCGAGTTCGCCGGCGGCCGCATGGGCGTGCTGGTGGCCACGACGGTGATCGAGGTCGGCGTTGACGTGCCCAATGCCAGCCTGATGGTGATCGAGCATGCCGAGCGCTTTGGCCTCTCGCAGCTGCACCAGCTGCGCGGTCGCGTCGGCCGCGGTGCGGTGGCCAGCGTCTGCGTGCTGCTCTACACCGGCCCGCTGTCCGACACCGGCAAGTCGCGCCTCAAGGCCATGGCCGAGACCAACGACGGCTTCGAAATCGCCCGCCGCGACCTCGACATCCGCGGCCCTGGCGAATTCATGGGCTCGCGCCAGAGCGGCGCCGAGCTGCTGCGCTTTGCCGATCTGCAGGAAGACGCACCGCTGCTACAGGCCGCCCGCGCGCTGGCGCCGCGGCTGCTCGATGAACACGCCGATGCCGCACAGCGCCAGATCAGCCGCTGGCTGGGCAGCAAGGCGGAGTTTCTGAAGGCCTGACAGGAGTCCTCAGTCGCCGCCGGTTCCTGTGGCCAGCACAACGCCTTCTCGCCCCATGACCCAGGCCGTCTGGGTGTCGACGACGCAGATGCTGGTAAGCATCAACTTGGTACCACTGGCCTGCTGCTGCCAGGTCTTGCCGCCGTCCTGCGTCTTCAAGATCAAGCCAGAATCACCAACGACCCAGCCCACCTTCGCATTCGCGAACTTGACGTCAGTCAGAATTCTGGAAGTCGCGGGCAAGCTGACCTCGCTCCAGTGAGCGCCAAAGTCCTCTGACTTGAGAAGCCGGCTTCCGGCGCTGGAGACCGCCCAAATCGTCGCATCGTCTGAGAAGACAGGGGCCCTGATCTCCTCCGGGTTACGGTTGACGACCCAGGTCTTGCCGTTGTCCGTGGACACCAGCAGCTCTTGGGCCCCATCGCTCAATGCCAGCCAGGCTTTTGAGCCGAGGCGCATCGAGGCAACGTAGTAGGGCAAGGGGAAGGAGACTCGCTCCCAGCTCAAGCCGCCGTCACGCGTAACCCCATACTGCGTGAACATGTAGTCGCCATTGGGGTTGATGCGCCGATACCAACCCAGCGCCTCATTCTCGAAGCCAAGGGCGACGTAACTGACTTTGGGGCTGTTCTTCTCGCCGATGTAAGTCGCGCCGTCGTTCTCAATCCAAGTCTCACCGCCATCTATGGATTTGACCAACTTCCCTTGGGCATTGATCATCCAGGCGGTTCGATTCCCGACGAGCCGGAGCCAACTGCCCCTACCGAGCCCCGCTGCCTTGAGTTGCCAGGTCGCCCCACCATCAGCGGTGCTGCGGCCGTTGCCACTTGCGTCAATCAGAAAGCCGTGTTTGGCATCGCTGAAGTCCAGCAGAGAACGAGGCCAATTTTGCCCGTCGATGTCCTGATGGTTGGACCGGTCGACATCCACGATCAGCTGCCAGTTCTTGCCCATGTCTTTGCTCAAATAGAACTGCGTACGCAGATCCATCGACCGCTGACATACGAGCAAGCCCGTCTTTTCCGCATAGCGCATCACGCCGTCAGTGCATGCGCGTACAGCCTGCCATGTCCAGCCATCCTGGCTGAGTTCATAGACGCCACTTCTGGCGTTATGGTGCAGCAGCGTTCCCGCTGGCGTGGCGGAATACCTGCCGACATCGGTTCCGCTCCCCATATACGTCCAGTGCTGGCCGGCATCCTCACTGCGGTACCAGTTGCTCTCCGCTTCGGGTTGCCTTGCAGCGTAGGCAACGAATACCCGGCCATCGGCTGAAACCCAGGCCGGCTGAAGGCCATAGGGGGTGAAATAGCCATCCACCATCTTTTGCCAACTCTTGCCACCATCGATCGTCGTGTAAGTGCCCGGATCACTGTCGGCCCACTTGCCCCTGCGGACCACTACTGCACGCGTTTCGCCCACACGCAGCAAAGTGTCTCCATACGTCTGGCCTGCGAATTCCAGCACGCTGGTGAATGTCAGACCACCATCGTCAGTGACTTGCAGGCTGTTACCTTGCAGAGTCCAAACCCTGCCGGCAGGAGAGACGTCGGCTTGTCCCGCAATGCTTCGCCAGGTCACGCCGCCATCGCTGCTCGCAAACACCTTGCTGTCCAGCTTGGCGTAGATGGCTTTGGCGTTCGTTGCCTCGATGTCAGAAGCATCCTGGCCGACAGGCGCGACGGGCAAGGCCGACACGGCCCATGACTTGCCTCCGTCGCCCGTTCTCAACACCTCACCGAGGCTGCTCAAGGCCCAGCCAGTTTGGCGGTCCAAGAACTTAAAGCGGAAGATGCTTCCCATCGCCGTTGATCGCTGGCGTTGCCAGGTGACCCCGCCATCGACAGTGCTAAACACATCGCCAGCCTCGCCCCCGCGCCAACCGGTGCTGGCATCCACAAAGTAGACAGTCGCGATGGCGTTGCCGGTGGGCCGCGGGCTCTGCCAGCACCAACCGGTGTTTTCGGGGCCGCTGCACTCCAGCCCGCGCACATTCGCAAGATTGGTGATGGTCAGCTTGGTGCGGGTTTCACGACTCTCTCCGGCCGCGTTGCTGACCTTGAGCAGCACCTCGAAATCCCCACCGCGGGTATAGCTGTGGCTGGGCGCCGCCTCGTTGCTACTGCTGCCGTCGCCAAAATCCCACTGGTATTTGAGGCCCGCCAGCGCACCTGCCGAGCTACCGAATTGCACAGCGGTGGCTGATTCGACTGATCTGGGTGCAGCGATCGACACACTCGCCGGTATCGCCGTCACCGCTTGATCATTGCCGCCGCCACAAGATGCCAACAGCAGTGCCGTTGACAACAGCGCGGCCAACATCCCGGTGGAAATCACCGAATTCCTCATTTCACTCCCTCCCTACCCTCATGCGGCTAATTTGCCGATTGCTTTTCATGTTACCGCTGGCGACAAAGCGCTTGTCCGACCAGTCTTTACGCAGACAAACAGCAGACTCGCCCTGGTCAAAACTTCAGTCACAGCCGGGTGCCGGCGCCGCGCCGGCAACATGGCCATCGCTGAGCGTCTGCAGAAAGCATTGCAGATCGCGCAGATCGGCCTCGCTCATCGGCGCCTTCAATGAATTGAACGGCGCCTGCCGCGTGACATTGCCGCGCAGCGCCGGCGGCAGATCGTCATAGGGCAAGGCCTGACCCTCGGCCAGCGCATACCAGCGCGCCGGGTCCAGATCACGGCTGTTGTAGAAGCTCAGTACCTGAGCCAGGCTGCTCATCTGGCCGTTATGAAAGAACACCGGCCGCGTCGCCACATTGCGCAGGCTGGGCATGCGGAACAGGCCGCAGTAGCGCGCCGCACTCAGATCCTGGCGCTGCGGGCCACAGACGCCCAAGTCAAACTGGCTCGCATCCTGCGTGCTGGCCAGTGTGCGGTTGCGCGGCACGCCGAGCGCGAAATAGCCGAAGGTTGTGAACACCGGCGCGCTGCCGTCGGCCGTACTCGCCGGGTGGCAGCTGGCGCAGTTGCCGCCGGCCGGGTCGCTGAAGACCTTGAGGCCGCGTTGCTCGGCCGCCGACAGCTGCAGCCGGCCGGCGCGCGCCTGGTCGAACTTGCTGTCGTAGGGGTGGAAGCGGCTGTCTTCGCGCTGAAAGGCCTGCAGGGCCTCGGCGGCCTGGTCGACCTTGGCCTCGTCACTGGCGGCCTCGCCAAAGGCCTGGACGAACTCCGCCGCATAGGCCGCGCGGCGCAGCTTGGCAGCCAGCACGGCCGGGCTGCCGTTGTCCATCTCGCGTCGGTTGAAGAAGGGCAGCCGGGCCTGCTGTGCCAGGCTGTCGGCCCGGCCATCGGCCATCAGGCCGCCACGCAGCGAGCCGGGTTCGCCATCGCCAGTGCTGAAGGCGGGCAGGCGGTCGAGATAGCGCAGCGCAGGCGCGGCCCGCAGGCCGAACTCGGTCTCGAACTCGCCGCCAATCTGTACCGCCAGACGATTCGGCGGACCGTGGCTGAAGGCGGGGTCGTGGCAGCTGGCGCAAGACATGCGGCCGGAGCCACTGAGATTGCGGTCGTTGAAGATGCGCTCACCCAGTCTGGCCTTGGCTGAGGGTGATGCCATCGCCGGAGCGGCGGTGGCCGGCGATGCCTCGCCGCCGCCGCAAGCCTGCAAGGCCAGCAGGCAGGGCAGCGCCATGCCGCCAAGGCGGGCAAACCGGCGGAGGCGGGCGGCAGGAGCGGCGCTGGGGCTTGGCATGGCGACATTGTGCGAGCGAAGGCCCCGACGGCGCGCCGCATCGATGGCAGGGAAATTCCCGAGGAGCGCCCATCGTCGCCGGCATTCCAATGCCGCCGACAAGCCGCCATCACGACGGCGCCTTCAACAACAGCGGATGAGGAGAACGGCGATGCAAGGCAATCGGAGACGTCTGGTGCTGGCAGGCGGATTGGGCAGTCTGTTGCAGGCCTGTGGTGGCGG
Source organism: Roseateles aquae (assembly GCF_032337115.1). Classification (NCBI taxonomy): domain Bacteria; kingdom Pseudomonadati; phylum Pseudomonadota; class Betaproteobacteria; order Burkholderiales; family Sphaerotilaceae; genus Roseateles; species Roseateles aquae. The sequence continues at coordinate 132,740 of NZ_JAVXZY010000010.1, read as the reverse complement.
TGGCAGTCCATCGCCGTCGCCATCGCCATCGCCATCGCCATCGCCAACGCCATCCCCAACGCCTACCCCCGCGCCCAGCCCTGCCGTCGCCTGGGCCTGCTACGGTGGCAACGCGCAACACAGCGCGCAAAGCCTTCGATCGACCCAGGCGCTGAAGCGCATCGTCTGGAGCACGCCCGTCGACAAGGTCCCTCCCTATCGCGCCGGCGGCACGCTGCTGATTCACTACGGCACGCCTGCGATCAGTACTGCCAACACCGTGCTGGTGCCGGTGAAGACCAGCAGTGCCGGCGACTTTCAGGTCGAGGCACGCAAGGCCAGCGACGGCAGCGTGATGTGGACGCAGGCGACTGATTACAGGCTGCCGGTCAGCAGCTGGACCCCGGCTTTCAATATCGCACTGGATCCACAGCAGCGTGTCTACATTCCGGCGCTGGGTGGCCGGGTGATCATCCGCGATCAGGTCGACCAGGCCGCCGGCAGCAGCCGCCGTCTGGCCTTCTACGGCGACGCCGCCTACGCGGCCAACCCGGCGGCCTACGAGGCCACGGTGCTCATCAATACACCGCTGACGGTGGACGCAAAGGGCACTGTCTTTTTCGGCTTTCAGGCGCTTGCCGATGCTCCAGGCGGTCTGAAGGGTGGCATTGCGCGCATTGCCGCCGATGGCACGGCACGCTGGGCCTCGGCCGCCGACTTGAGCGCTGACGCCGGCATGTACCAGGCCAGCATGAACGCAGCGCCAGCCTTGTCGAACGACGGCCAGACGCTGTACGTCAGCGTCAATAGCGAAGCCGTCACGGGCATCGCCCAGACTGGCTATCTGCTGGCGCTGGATGCCAACACCCTGGCACTGAAGGCCAAGCAGCGGCTGATCAACCCGCTCAGCGGACAGCCGGCACGGATCAGCGACAGTTCAACCGCCTCGCCATCTGTCGGCCCCGATGGCGATGTGTTCTACGGCGTACTCGATGGTGACCGCGGCTCCCACAACGGCCGCGGCTGGCTCTTGCATTTCGATGCCGCGCTGCAGACAGCCAAGACGCCAGGCTCATTCGGTTGGGACGACACGCCGTCCATCGTGCCCGCCAGCGCCGTGCCCGGCTATGCCGGCGCATCGAGCTATCTGCTGCTGGTCAAGTACAACAACTACTACGGCATCGGTAGCGGTGACGGCCAGAACAAGATGGCCCTGCTTGACCCGCAGGCTGCCCAGGCCGACCCGATTGCGCCGCAGGTCTCCGTGATGCGCGAGGTGCTCAGCGTCGTGGGCCCGACCGCCGATCCGGAAACCCCGGGTGGCGTACGCGAATGGTGTGTCAACAGTGCCGTGATCGACGTGCCCGGGCAGTCCGCGCTGGTCAACAACGAGGACGGCTCGATCTACCGCTGGGATTTCAAGACCAATCGCTTCAGCGAGAGCGTCAAGCTCAATGGCGGTCTCGGCCAGGCCTATACGCCGACGCTGGCCGGACCCGACGGCATGGTGTATGCCATCAACGGCGCGCAACTGCACGCGATTGGCCGCTGAAGCGCCAGCCGCCGTCCTGACTCAGGCAGGTTGAGTCTTCTGAGCCATCCGGTTCAGATGGCTCTGCCAGCGCACGCTCTCCCAGCGCGTTATCAAGGCCTGCACGGCGCTGGGTTCCTGCTGCATCGCCTCATTCAGGCTCATCACCCGCACCGGGCCCTCGGCCGCCGGCTTGAGACGCACCACGCGCAGCGTGGGCTCCAGTGTCAGCAGCCGGCCGTCGGGCAGATGCAGGCCGATCTGATCGGGCCGATCCAGCAGGCCGACGTAATGGAACACGCCGGCCTCCTCACGAGCACCGCTGACCTGGAAGCCGCTGTTGGACAACAGCAGGCGCGCCAGATCGGCATGCCCGAACAGATCGGGCAGCTGCAGGCGCCGGTTGCTGACAAACACCGTGCGCATCTGCTCCTCGCTGATCTGGAAACCGTGGCCCAGATAGCCGCTGTCGAACAGCGCCTCGCCGTGATCGCCCACGACGACCAGCAGGGTATTGCTCCACTGCCCGGCCGCCTTCAGCGCCCGCACGACACGACCGACCTGGGCATCGGCGTCTGAACAGGCGTTCAGATAGGTGTCACGCAGGCCCTTGCGATGCTCGGGCTTGATGTCCTTGCGGGCCAGCAGATCGGTCGTCAGACGCTGCGGCAAGCCCTTGTAGTGATAGGGGAAGTGCGGCGACTGGAAGTTCAGGTAGACGAACTGCGGCCGGCTGAAGTCGGCATCGCCGACCAGCTGCTCGAACTGAGTGGCAACGTCATCGTTGGACAGCGTCAGGCTGCCGGCCGATGCATTGGCGAAGACGCGCCGGTCGGCATGGCGGCCGGCGTCGGAATAGTGGCTGGCGTGGCGCAACAAGCCGGTGTTGCGATCCATATCGCCGAAGCTCTCGTCCTGGCCCGAGATGACGTTCAGGCGATAGCCCGCGACCTTCAGCTGCGCACTCAGCATCGGCTCGCCGTGATCGGCAACGCTGGCGGTGAACATCGCGCGCAATGAGCTGGTCGTGAAGCCGGTGTGGCTGTAATAGTGCTCGGAGTGCGTGCCTTCTGCCGCCAGCATTTGCAACTGCGGCATCGCATCAATGCCGGTGCTGGCACGGGCCTGCAGGGCATCGGCTCGGGTGCTCTCCAGCACGACAAGCACCAGATGGGGATGACGGCCGCCACGGTCGACAACGCGCAGCTCGGGAGCCGGCTCCCGATGGAAATCGCCAGCCAGGCCATCCTGATCCTTGCCATCATCGGGGATGTCCAGCGCCCCCGGATAGACCGTGGTGTCAAATGGCGCCGGATCACGCACCATGGCAAACATGCCGTAGCCGTCGCCATCAAAGTCGGTCAGCGTGTTCAGCGCGGCGTCGAGCACGAGATGGGTGTTGACGCGCTTGGCATGCACGGCCAGGTCTTCGCTGCGATTGACAGCCGCCACCAGCACCACGGCCACCACACCGCCCGCCAGCGCGAAGCGCCCCATCGGCAGCGCCGGCGACCACAGCTGCTCGGCACCACGCGCGACGCGGCGGCGCAGCAGATAGGCCAGGCCCAGCAAGAGCGCAAGGCCGGCCAGTGCCATCAGCCCTTCCTCGGCGATGTAGTGCAAGGCCTGAACCAGGCTGCCGCCGCCCAGATTGCGGGCCACGGCGAAGCTGAGCAGATCGCCAAAGTAGGCGTGCAGCTGAAAGCGCAGCGCCAGGCCACCCAGCCCCAGGCTCAGCATGGCCAGGCTGAAATCAAACAGGCCCAATCGCCGCCGCACGCCCAGGCGCCGCGCCAGCCCTTGCCAGAGGCCGGCCAAGGCGATCAGAACGGCAGTGTTCAGACCCAGCACGAAGAGCAGATAGGCGATGCGCTGCCCCGGCTGGCTCAGCGGTCGGGCTTGCAGGAAGCCGCCCTGGAAGATCCCGTACTTGAGTTCGATCAGCGCCAGTTCGGCGCCGGACAGCACAAGGGAAAGGGCAAGAATGATGAGGATGAGGGCGCGCTTGTCGGCGCCGACGCGATACTGCACTGCGTTCACTCCGGTGGCTGGGCTGGAAACTGCAGCCTGCCGAAGTGACATCCAAGGCGACTGCCAGGAGCGTGGCTCCCGCTGGCGCCCGAGCAGACGACTTCAGTCTCCGCTCTACAGCACCGGCGCGCACTTTAGGGGTTTTCCCTTGGTTGGCCGCGGCAATTCCTCACGCCGCGGCGGCCCTTCACCCGTTCAATAGGCCGGTGCGGTGATTTGTCACGGCGGCCCACCCCTCACGCTGCCGGCCTTACTTCAGCCGCTGCACCCAGTAGATCAGCACCTCCTGGCGGGGCTCGATGTCGGTGCTGCTATAGAAATAGATCGGCACCGCATTGATCGCGTCCATCGTCGCCAGGCCCGAGATGACCCGGCCAAACACCGTGTAGCCGGGCTTGCTGCGGCTCTGGTAGTCGAGGCTGGTGTTGTTCAGCACATTGACGAAGAACTGCGCGGCAGCATGGTCGGCATCGCCATACCAGGCCATGGCCAGCGTGCCACGCAGATTGGACAGGCCGTTGTTGGACTCCGACGCAATCGGCGCATAGCTCAGCCGCTTCTCGAACATGCCACTGCTGTAACCGCCGCCCTGGAAGACGAAGTCGCGGTCGACATGATGGACCAGCGTGCGGTTGTAGAAGCCATCGGCCACATAACGCAGGAAGTTGCTGACCGTCTGCGGCGCATAGCTGGGGTAGAGCTCGAATACCATCTCGCCACTGCTGGTCAGCATGCAGACCGTCGGGTAGGGGCTCAAGGCAGATTTCGCCAGGCCCTCGTTGCTGCAGCTGTTGGTATTCGGCCAGGGATTGGGATTGGGCACCGGCAGCGGCGTACCACCACCATGGTCGTGATCGCCATAGTGGCCACCACCACCGCAGGCGCTCAGGGCGAGCACCGTGCACAGCAGCACTATTCGCCGCAGCAGCTTGTTCGACATCGCAGATCCTCCACCTTGATTGGTGGAAGCTCAACGCGCGACAGGTGCCGTCGGCTGACGCGCCGCAAGATTTACCGGCACTTGACAACGCTCTGGATGGCCTTGGCCTACACTTCGCGCGCCGCGGTTGGCCAGGCCTGCCGCTCATCACACGACCCAAGGATTCCTGAGGATTTCATGAAGACATCGATCACCCGCCGCGCCACTCTGGCACTGACAATGGCAAGCCTTGCCGCCTTGAGCGCCTGCGGCGGCGGCGGTGGTTCGTCCGGAACGCCGACCCCCTCCGACACCTCGGGCTCGTCCGCGGTCACGGCGTTGAAAGTCACCGACACCGCGATTGGCACGGGTGCAGTCGCTGCAGCCGGCGCTAACGTCAGCGTCAAATACACAGGCTGGCTGTACGACGTCAAGACGGCTGATCTGCGCGGTACCCAGTTCGAAAGCAGCACCTACACCTTCAAGCTCGGCACCGGCGTGGTGATCCAGGGTTGGGATCAGGGCATCGTCGGCATGAAGGTGGGCGGCAAGCGCACCCTGGTGATTCCCGCCAGCATGGCCTATGGCAGCAGCGCACGTGGCCCGATTCCGGCCAATGCCGCGCTGGTCTTCGACGTCGAACTGACGGCCGTCAATTGACGCTCTGGAGGCCTCAGGCCTCCAGGTTGTCGATCAGCCGGGTGTTGCCCAGTTTCGCGGCACCCAGCGCCACCAATGGTTCGCCATCGACGGCCGGGCCGAGATCGTGCTGGCGGCGCAGCACCAGATAGTCGGGCTGCCAGCCGGCATCGCGCAGCGTCTGCATGGCCTCGGCTTCCATTGCGGCGAGATCGCGTTCGCCGGCCTGCCAGCGCGCAATCAGCCGGCGCAGCGTGGCCGAGAGCAGCAAGGCCTGCTCGCGTTCGGCATCGCTGAGATAGCCGTTGCGCGAGGACAGCGCCAGCCCCTGCGCGCTGCGCGTGGTCTCGCCAGCCAGCAGGGTAATCGGCAGCGCCATCTGCGCGACCATGCGACGCAGCACCATCAGCTGCTGGTAGTCCTTCTTGCCAAAGACCGCGACGCTGGGCTGGACGATGTTGAACAGCTTGGCAACGACAGTGCACACGCCGGTGAAGAAACCGGGCCGGAAGTGGCCTTCGAGGATGTCGGCCAGCTCGGTGGGCGGCTGCACCTTGTAGCCCTGCTGCTCGGGATAGAGCTCGCGCTCGTCGGGCGCAAAGACGATGTCGCAGCCAGCGCCCTGCAAGAGCTCGCAGTCGCGCGCCAGCGTGCGCGGATAACGGTCAAAGTCCTCGTGCGGCGCGAACTGCAGCCGGTTGACGAAGATGCTGGCGACCACCAGCCCCTGCGCACCCACCGCCTCACGCGCCAGCCGCACCAGCGACAGATGGCCCTCGTGTAGATTGCCCATGGTGGGCACGAAGCCGCGCAGCAGCTGCCCGGCCATTGCCGCCCGCAGTTCTGCAATCGTGTGAATGACTTTCAATTACCGTCTCCGTGGCAATCCTGACGCCGCCAAGCTAAAGCGCCATCCAGCGGAGCTTGCGGATCCGGCTTTGCCGGTCCGCCAAGCTCGCCCCCTTGAGGGGGCACGCGCAGCGTGTAGGGGGTGGGTCAATACCCGTGCAAATCGTCCTGCGGGAAGGTCTGAGCCTTCACTTCCGCCACATAGCGGCGCACCGCATCTTGCACCGACGATGCGCCCTGCATGAAGTTCTTGACGAAGCGCGGGCGGCGGCCCGGGGTCACGTCCAACATATCGTGCAGCACCAGCACCTGGCCCGAGCAGCCGACGCCGGCGCCAATGCCGATGACGGGAATCCTCAGGCTTTGCGTCAGCTCGGCAGCCAGCGCCGCTGGCACCATTTCCAGCACCAGCATCTGTGCGCCGGCCTCGGCCAGTTCCTGCGCCTGCTGCTTCAGCAACGCGGCCGAAGCCTCGTCGCGCCCCTGCACCTTGTAGCCACCCAACGCGGTGACCGTCTGCGGCGTAAAGCCCAGATGGGCGCAGACCGGAATGCCGCGCTCTACGAGAAAGCGCACCACTGGCGCGGTCCAGCCGCCGCCTTCGAGCTTGACCATGTGCGCGCCGGCCTTGACCAGCGCGGCCGCGCTCTTCCAGGCTTCCGCCGTGGAGGCCTGGTAGCTGTCAAAGGGCAGATCGCCGATCACCCAGGCGCTCTTGCGGCCGCGGGCGACGCAGCGGGTGTGATAGACCATCTCGTCCAGCGTCACCGGCACGGTGCTGCTCTGGCCCTGCAGCACATTGCCCAGCGAGTCGCCGACCAGCAGCACGTCGACACCGGCCTCGTCGAGCAGGCTGGCGAAGGCGGCGTCGTAGCAGGTCAGCATGGCGATGCGATCGCCATTGGCGTGCATGTCCAGCAGGCGCTGGAGGCTCATCGGTTTGCGCTCGGTGTTCATCGGGCTCGAGGTAGACGGCAATGGGGCGCAGTGTAGCGGGGTGCCCCGGGTTTGCACCGAGGGGCTGACAATGTAGGCTGCTGACTCCAACCGTGGTGCCGGCTGCCCCTATCCTCTCAGGAGACCCACCGCATGACCTTGACCGAATTGCGCTACATCGTTGCGGTGGCCCGGGAGCGCCACTTCGGTCGCGCCGCCGAAGCCTGTTTCGTGTCGCAGCCGACGCTGTCGGTGGCGATCAAGAAGCTGGAGGAAGAGCTCGATGTGAAGATCTTCGAGCGCGGCGGCAGCGAGGTCAGCGTCACGCCGCTGGGCGAGGAGATCGTTCGGCAGGCGCAATCGGTGATCGAGCAGGCCAGCGCCATCAAGGAGATCGCCAAGCGCGGCAAGGACCCGCTGGCCGGCGCGCTGCGCCTGGGCATCATCTACACCATCGGCCCCTATCTGCTGCCCGAACTGGTCAAGCACACCATCGAGCAGTACCCACAGATGCCGCTGATGCTGCAGGAGAACTTCACCGTCAAGCTGCTGGAGATGCTGCGCACCGGCGAACTCGATTGCGCCATCATGGCCGAGCCCTTCCCGGATGCCGGGCTGGCGGTGGCCGAGCTGTACGACGAGCCCTTTGTCGTGGCCGTGCCGGCCGTCCATCCCTTTGCCCAGCGCGCCAGCGTCAGCACCCAGGAGCTGAAGGACGAGACCATGCTGCTGCTCGGCACCGGCCACTGCTTCCGCGACCATGTGCTGGAGGTCTGTCCCGAGTTCGCCCGTTTCTCCAGCGATGCCGAGGGCATACGCAAGAGCTTTGAAGGCAGCTCGCTGGAGACGATCAAACATATGGTGGCCTCGGGCATGGGCGTCACCGTCGTGCCCTCGCTGAGCGTGCCGCCGGACGCCGAACGCCAGAATCCGCACCTGCGCTTTGTGCCCTTTGACGATCCGGTACCCACCCGGCGCGTCGTGCTGGCCTGGCGGCGCAGCTTCACCCGCTACGAGGCGATCGCTGCCTTGCGCAACGCGATCTATGCCTGCCAGCTGCCGGGGGTCAAGCGCTTGTCTTGAAGCGAGCTGACGGCGCAGCGCAAGAACCGGGTCGCCGCTGCCGCCCTCACGCCGCAGAATCGGCCGCATGATGAACACGCCCGCTCCCCTGCCCTGCTTGCCAAACGCCAGTGAAGGTGCCCGCTATCAGCGCATCCGGGCTGCCATCGAGCAGCTGGCGGCGGCGTCCGAACCGCTGGCCTTGCAGAAGCTGGCGGAGGCGGCCGGCCAGAGCCCTTTCCATTTCCAGCGCAGCTTTGTCAGCCTGGCCGGCGTCACGCCCAAGGAATTCAGCCAGGCCTTGGCGCTCGAACGGGCGAAGCGGAGCCTGGTGCAGGCCGAGTCGGTGCTGTCGGCGGCCTTGGCTGCCGGGCTCTCAGGCCCGTCACGGCTGCACGATCTCTTCATCAGCCTGACCGGGCTGACGCCGGGCGAGTTCAAACAGGCGGGCCAGGGCCTGCGGCTGGGCTGGACTCAGTTCGACACCGTGCTCGGCCCGGTCTGGCTCGCTGCCAGCGCCCGCGGCGTGCTGCGCATGGCGTTTGCGCAGGGCCAGACGCCCGAGCAGCTGCAGGCCGACGCCGGCCTGCCGCAGGCCCAGTGGCAGCGCGACGACGAGGCCCTGGCTGGCGTCGCCGCCGAGGTGCAGCGCCGGCTCAGCGGTCTCAAGCCGGAGCAACCGATTGCCCTGGTGATGAGCGGCACGCCGCTGCGGCTGAAGGTCTGGGAGGCGCTGCTGCGCATTCCGGAGGGTCAGGTCTTGTCCTACACCCAGCTGGCCCGGCTGGCCGGGGCGCCGCAGGCGGTGCGGGCCGTGGCCAGCTGCGTGGCCGCCAACCCGATCGCCTATCTGGTGCCCTGCCACCGGGTGATACGCGCCAATGCCGACTTCGGCGAATACCGCTGGGGCCCGCCGACCAAGCGGGCGCTGCTCGGCCTGGAACTGGCGCGTGCCGGGTGATGTGCGGGATCGCTGCGAAAGTTAGCGCCGGCTCCGCCGCCAGGCTCGGCGAATGGCCAGCAGGCTCAGCGCCGAGCCACTGAGCACCAGCAACAAGGCGGCCAGCGAGGCGGCACGCATCAAGGGATTGTTGAAGTCCTCACCGTCGGTGTAGTCCATCACATGCAGGCGCCAGAAGAAGTCGTACAGCACCCAGGCCTCGCTGCGCACCGCGAGGAAGGCACCGCTGCGAGCGTCGAAGTACATGCGGGTGGACAGCGCATCGTCAAAGCGCACCCGCCAGACCGCGCGTCGGTCGCCCAGCTCGCGCACCAGGCCCAGGCGGCGTGGGACCTCGGTGAGCCGCTCAGGCGCCTGCGCCCGTGCGCGGCCAGCATAGAGTTGGGCGGCATAGGCAGCGATGGCGGCTGACTCCGGCGCGGGCAATGCGCGGCCAGTCAAAGTCAGCCAGCACTCACCTTTGAGAAAGACAAGCTTTGCTGCGGGGCCTTGAGCGGTTGGCAGCAGTTGCATGCCGCGTATCTGCGCCGCATCGGTGCTGTCGCCAGCGGCGTCGCAGACCGGCCCCGCCACCGGCCAAGCGGCCAGCTCTTGCGACCAGTTCGCCGGCAATATGAGCTGCGCAGGCTTCAGCACCGCTTCGCCCTTGACCCAGGCCTGAAACGGCAGCCAGGCGAACACCATGCCGCCGACGATCCAGGCCACGACTTGCAGGGCGACCAGATAGCCCAACCAACGGTGCCAACGGAACAGATATGGGCTCCAGCGCATCTTAAGCAACTCCCTGCAGCAGCATAGGCCGCAGCCGGCATTGTGCAGGCCCGTACCCCTGGTGTTTTCCCTCCCCCCAAGGCAAAGGGTGTGCTTGCGATTTGTTGATGTTTTGTAACTATGCTGTCACTTCGGGTCACCTGTGGGCGATCGGCACGATGAAAAAGCCGGTCCCTTGGAGGGGGGCGCGAAGCCATCGCGACGGTGTCCCAAGCCTGGGCTGGGGATGGGTCGCCACAACTTAACTGTCTGGAAGACCTGATGAAGAAATACGCCACCCTCAAGCTGCTGGCCGCCGCCTCAGCACTGGCCTGCGCACTGCCCGCCAGCGCCGCCACCATCGTGCTGCACGACCCGACCAACAGCTTTGCCAAGGCCCCGAACGGCGCCGAAGCGCTGTTCGCCTTCCAGAAGGCCGCGAACTTCTGGGGCAAGACGCTGACCAACAATGTCACCATCGACATCCAGATCGGTTTTGCCGATCTGGGCACCAGCGTGCTGGCCCAGGCCGGCAGCACCTCCGGCGAAATGCTGGTGAAAGACGTCTACGGCGCGTTGAACGCCAACACCAACAAGAGCGCGCTCGACCTCATCGCCATCGGCGGCCTGCGCAGCCTGAACGCCGACGGCGGCGTGCAGATGCGCGTCAACGGCTATGTCGATCCCGCTCGTCAGTTCGGCATCGACACCACTGTCGGCAGCCGCAACACCTCGGGTACCGACGTGATCAACAAGGTGCTGAACGTCAACAGCTCGGTGCAAAAGGCACTGGGTCTGGCACCGGCATTCGGCACCGGCTACGACGCCAGCATCACCTTCAGTTCCAAGTTCGCCTTCGACTACAACCCGACCAACGGCATCGACAACGGCACCTACGATTTCACCGCCGTGGCCATTCACGAACTGGGCCATTCGCTGGGCTTCGTCAGCGGCGCCGACACCTTTGACTACTTCGGCCGTGGCAAGGGTCCCGGTGCCGAACTGCTGGAATCGGGTGCCTTTGGCAGCACCCGTCTGGACGACTTCGCCATCGGCTCCGTGCTGGATCTGTTCCGCTATGGCCTGAGCCCGGCCACGCCGGACGGCCACCTGCAGCTGCAATGGGGTGCCAACAAGGACGCTTTCTTCTCGATCGACGGCCTGACCCCGTTCAACTTCGACAATCCCGACCAGAAGATCGCCGATTTCTCGACCGGCTCCTTCAACGGCCGTGACCAGCAGCAGGCTTCGCACTGGGCCGACACCAAGCTCTACCCCGATGTGCGCAACCCCGGCTGCTACCTGCCCGGCCGTGATGTCGGCGTGATGGACCCGACCGGTACGCCCTGCGGCGTCGGCCGCGTGACGCAGAACGATCTGGCCGCCTTCGACGCGATGGGCTGGAACGTCAACGTTGACGCGCTGCAAAACACCAAGTACTCGATGACCACCAAGGACATCTACCAGCTTGACGGTCTGGCCGTGGTCACCGTGCCCGAGCCCGCCACCTGGGCGCAGATGCTGCTGGGCTTCGGCCTGGTCGGCGGTCTGATCCGTCGCCGCAGCCGTCAGGCCTGATGGCCCCGGGGCCGCTCCACGCGGCTCTGGTGACGCCGGCCGCTCACCATCGCCGGCGTCACGCGCTGATGAAGAAACCGCCCTTGGGCGGTTTTTTTACGTCCAACGCTGACCCGCTTGAATACTGTATGTTCGTACAGTATTCTTCGCTCCAGTCCTTCCCTCTGGAGCAGCGCCATGATTCTGGATCTCAACAACCCGGCCAGCATCGTCAGCTGGTGGCAGGTCTACCCCGAGCGCCACGGCCCGCAGCTGAGCAGCCTGGCGCGACTGCAGCCACAGTTCGCCACCAGCATCCGTGAGGCGCGGCGACTGATCGAGGCCGATCCGCAGCTCGCCAGCCGAGCTGCCGCCGCACGTCAGGCGCTGCAAACTCCGCACCACTGGGTGGCCAGCGCCGAAGATCTGGCGCTGGATGCAGAAGCTGAAGAGGCAGCGAGTCCGCCGGACGCCGAGCACTGGCACTGAAGCCGCGCTTCGTTGTCGCACCCGACACGGGCAGCGGGAAAGCTTCTGTCTATCAACATGATTTAGCTATTTGATTTTCATAATTGATAGAGAAAATCTAAAGTTCATCGCATTCCAGCCCGTCGAGGAGAACGCGATGAACGAACCCCGCCCTGCAGCTCCAGCCGCACCCGTCTGCCCGGTGATGACCACCAGCGCTGGCGCGCCCGTTGCCGACAACCAGAATTCCCTCAGCGCCGGACCACGCGGCCCGCTGCTGCTGCAGGACTATCAGTTGCTCGAGAAGCTCGCGCACCAGAACCGCGAGCGCATCCCGGAGCGGGTCGTTCACGCCAAGGGCTGGGGCGCCTTCGGGACGCTGACAGTCACCCACGACATCTCGCGCTACACCCGGGCCAAGCTTTTTGGCGCCATCGGCAAGCAAACGCCGCTGCTGGCCCGTTTCTCCACCGTGGCCGGTGAGCAAGGCGCTGCCGACGCCGAGCGCGATGTGCGCGGCTTTGCCTTGAAGTTCTACACCGAGGAAGGCAACTGGGACCTGGTCGGCAACAACACGCCGGTCTTCTTCATCCGCGACCCATTGAAGTTCCCCGACTTCATCCGCACCCAGAAGCGCCATCCGGCCACGAATCTGCGCTCGCCCATGGCGGCCTGGGACTTCTGGAGCCTGTCGCCTGAAAGCCTGCACCAGATCACCATCCTGATGAGCGACCGTGGCATTCCGGCCAGCCCGCGCTTCATGAACGGCTATGGCAGCCACACCTTCAGCTTCTGGAACCACGACGGCGAACGCTTCTGGGTCAAGTTCCATTTCAAGACCCAGCAGGGCCAGCGCACGTTCAGCAATGCCCAGAGCGAGGCCGTCATCGGCAAGAGTCGCGAAAGCTACCAGGAAGACCTGTATGGCGCGCTGCAGCGCGGCGAGTTCCCGAAGTGGACGATGTATGTGCAGATCATGCCCGAGCTCGACGCCGAGAAGACGGCCTACAACCCCTTCGACCTGACCAAGGTCTGGCCCCATGCCGACTACCCGCTGATCGAGGTCGGCGTGCTGGAACTCAATCGCAATGCCGAGAACTACTTCGAGCAGATCGAGCAGGCCGCGTTCTCGCCCAGCAATACCGTGCCCGGCATCGGCTTCAGCCCGGATCGCGTTTTGCAGGCCCGCTTGTTCGCCTATGCCGATGCCCACCGCTATCGCATCGGCACCCACTACGAAGCCCTGCCGGTGAACGCGCCCAAGTGCCCGGTGCACCACCATCACAAGGATGGCGGCATGAAGTTCTTCAGCACGCCCACCGGCAGCGCCGAGGCCTGGTACGAACCGAACAGCTTTGGCGGCGCCCGCCAGGATGCGAGTGTGGCCGAGCCGCCGCTGCGCCTGAACGGCGACGCTGCGCGCTGGAACCACCGCGAGGGCAATGACGACTACAGCCAGGCCGGCGCCCTGTTCCGCCTGCTCGGCGCGGCCCAGCAGCAGCGCCTGGCCGCCACTATCGCCGCGTCGATGGCAGGCGTGCCGGCCTTCATCATCGACCGCCAGCTGGGCCATTTCGATCGTGCCGACACAAGCTATGGCGAGCTCGTCCGACAGGCGCTGCGCACGGCAGGTATTGAGTTCAAGGCCTGAGGAGATCGTGATGCAGCTCAAAACCCGTCAGTGGCTGGGCCTGTCGATCGCCACGCTGGGCGCAGGCTTGCTGGCCTCCGACCTGGCGCTATGGCTGCGCCATGGCAATATCTGACCCCACTATCGTCAATGAACCGAACCACTTCCGGGAGTAGCACCATGGCCAAGAAGCCCAACGCCGCCAGCGGCATCAATATCGGCATCAGCGACAAGGACCGGGCCGCCATCGCGGCCGGCCTGTCTACCCTGCTGGCCGACACCTACACGCTCTACCTGACGACGCACAACTTCCACTGGAACGTCACCGGGCCGATGTTCAACACCCTGCACACGATGTTCATGGCCCAGTACACCGAGCTGTGGAACGCGGTCGACCCGATTGCCGAGCGGATCCGCTCGCTCGGCCATGTGGCACCGGGCTCCTACGCGCAGTTCGCCAAACTCAGCAGCCTGAAGGACGCACCAGCCACACCGCCCAAGGCCTTGGAGATGGTGCGCATCCTGGTCGAAGGCCATGAAGGCGTGGCTCGCACCGCGCGCCGTCTGTTCCCGCTGGTCGACAAGGCCTCCGACGAACCCAGCGCCGACCTCCTCACCCAACGCCTGACGGTGCATGAACAGACGGCTTGGATGCTCAGGAGTCTGTTGGAGGACTGAGTATCCAAGTGGGGCGGAGCCCCGCGCTGCGATAGCAGCAGCCGGCTGTCGGCGCAGCCAAGAGACGGCTTGGATGCTCAGGAGTCTGTTGGAGGACTGAGTATCCAAGTGGGGCGCAGCCCCGCGCTGCGATAGCAGCAGCCGGCTGTCGGCGCAGCCAAGAGACGGCCTGGATGCTCAGGAGTCTGTTGGAGGACTGAGTATCCAAGTGGGGCGCAGCCCCGCGCTGCGATAGCAGCAGCCGGCTGTCGGCGCAGCCAAGAGACGGCCTGGATGCTCAGGAGTCTGTTGGAGGACTGAGTATCCAAGTTGGGCGCAGCCCCGCGCTGCGATAGCAGCCAGCTGTTGAAGCACGGCGCCTTGAATGAAAAAGGGCCGCCCCTCGGGCGGCCCTTTGCTTTGTATTGCGGCGCTGAATCCTGCAATCAGATCACCGCCAGCAAACCCACGATGCCCAGGCCCAGAGCCGCCAGCGCATCGCCGGCAATCAGGCCGCCGCCGACCAGCGAGGTCGAGCTCATATCGGAAGGCAGCTCATCCTCACCTGCCTCGGGCTTGGACGCCAAGGTATTGATCGCGCTGGAAATCACGCCGCCTGCAGCAAACCAGGCCGAGGTGCCAAGATTGACAAAGCCGCCGAACGAGGAGGCGTAGGGACTAGGCAGCACAACGGCATCGACCATGAAGTCGGTCGCAAAACCGAGCTTGCTGTTGGCAGCCCAGCGCAGATAGGCCAGATTGCTTTTCAGCAGCTTGCGCAGTAGTTCGCTCACCAGGCCGATGGCGATACCGATCAGTATGGCATCGGTCTGATAGGGTTTGGGCTCGGTCAGGCTGCGCAGCGCGCCGACAAATTTGTAAGTCATTGCCGAGGTCCATTGCGCCGGGGCTTGATCGGCGCTCATGGCGGTCTGGTCCAGGTTCAGCACCGGATAGGCCGACATGAAGAGCTTGGCGATCACCACGGCCAGGATGGAGCCGAGCAAGAGCCCTGCCACCTGGAAACGGAACTGCAAGGCCCGGTTCGAGCCCAGGCGCCAGCCGGTCGAGCGGTCCTGCTGCATATCGCCGGCGACGCTGCTGGACACGAAGACCACCATCGCCGCCATCAGGCCCAGCACCGGGTCCTTCAGGCCGACACTGGCCAGCACCAGTACGGTGACGACAAAAGCCGAGGAGATCGGATTCTGATCCGTCAAACCCAACGAAATGCCGTTGACGATGGCAAACAGATAGACCAGCGCCACCGCAATGATCATGAAGTGCAGCGGCTCATGGAAGAACTGCACGCCACAGGCGATGGTGGCCACCGTCCACAGCCCCACCCAGGCCAGCAGGCGCGGCGTGCTGGCGCGAGGACCGGTGCGCTGTTCTTCGGGCACGACAACCTGTTCGCCCTCGGCCACCGTTTGCAGCCGCTTCACTGCACGCCAGAAGATCAGTGTCAGATCGACGATGGCTGCGCCGAGAATCATGCCCAGCGCAATCAGAAAGGCGATCTTTCGGAACGGCTCACCTTCCTTCAGCCAGCCGATGCTGATGAAGTAGGGCATCAGCAGCGTGAAAACGCCACCGCCAACAAGGGCCGGAATGCCAACGCGTGCACCGACGATCAGGCCGGCACCAAAGGTTGAGGACGATAGCTCGATCGCCCCCAGCAGCGCCACCTTGGCAGCGGCAATACCGGCAATCGCGCCAGCGCCTATGCCGCCAAAGAGGCGCGAGACCGACTGGCGCAGCAGCACCGGGTCCGTCAGCGCACGCAAAATGTTAGCCACAGCCAGACCGGAGGGAAAAGTCAGCTGCATGCGCTCCACCAAAATGGGCGTGTACAGCATGCCGATGCCGGCCGCCATCATGCTGATGCACAGCATATAGATCACCAGCTGCCAGCTTGGCACCTCGGGCATGCCCATCCAGGTCATGGCCTGGATCAAGGTGCTCATCGCCATCATGCCGGCCACCGAGGCCGCCGTGGTCTGGATGTAGTTGGCGCCGTGCTTGCCCTCGGCGCCATAGCCATAGGTGACGACCGAGCCGAGAATGCCAGCCAGCACCTGGCCGCCGACAAAGAAGCCGATCGAGAAGTTCATGAAGGCTGCCGTGATGCCGCCCAAGGGGCCGAGAATCAGCATGCCGATGGCTCCCAGCAAGCTGTAATAGCCCCAACTGCCGACAGGCGGCAACCAGGCCCAGCGTCGGGTGTCGACAGGAGCCGCTGCGGCGGCGAAGGATGGATTTGTCATGTTGGACTGCATTGATGGTATGGCGCGCACTGTAGCCCCCACGGTCAGGAGGCACCATGAGTGAGATCACCCCGAGAATCCTTGCCCAGCGAGTCGCCATCGTCAGCTTTGATGGCTTCAATGAACTCGACAGCTTCATCGCTCTCGGTCTGCTGAACCGTTTGAAGGCTCACGGTGTGAGCGCGGCATTGTGCGGGCCGGGACAATCCATCAGCTCGATGAACGGCGTCAGCGTGCAGCTGCAGCACCCCTTGGAATGGGCCAATGAGGCCGAGGTGGTGTTGTTCGGTTCCGGCATCTACACACGCGCCATTGCCGAAAACTCGGCCATGCTGGACCGGCTTCAGCTCGATCCGCTGAGACAGCTGATTGGTGCGCAATGCTCGGGCACGCTGCTGATGGCGCGACTCGGGCTGCTGGGCGACATGCCCGCCTGCACCGACACGACGAGCAAGGCCTGGGTCGTCGAGGCCGGCGCCCGGGTGCTGGACGAGCCCTTCCATGCGCGCGGCTCCTTGGCCACCGCTGGCGGTTGCCTGTCGGCCCAGTACCTGGCTTGCTGGGTGATGCTGAAGAAGGCCGGCGAAACGGCGACTCGCGAGGCCTTGAGCTATGCCGCGCCGGTCGGGGAGAAGGCCGCCTATGTGCAGAGGCTGCTGGATCGCGTGCTGCCTTTCTGCGGCGACCTGGGTTGACGCCAGCGTCGCTGCCGGCGTGCGCTTTGGCACGAATGCGCGACGATTGCAAGCCTTGTGGCGCGATCGGTACGCCGGCGGGGCCATGCAGGCTTCCTTCGGATTTGCCGGAATGGCATCATGGTTTTCACCAAGTACCAGGAGTACGCCATGCGTCCAGCAGTTTCGACGGGCCTCCAGGCCCTGGCTTTTGGTGTTTCGCTACTCGCGGCAGGGGCCGCGCAGGCCGGCGACGAATTGGCGGTGTCAGGTTTTGCCACCCTGGGCGTCGGCAAGGCGCTGTCCGGTGTGACGGCCGACTACTACAGCTTCCACTGCCCCTGCTACATCGCCAACTACCCCGATGTTGGCATCTACGAAAAGTCCTGGAGCCTGAAGCCGGACAGCCGCGCTGGCGTGCAGGCGACCTACCGCCTGAGCGACAAATTCTCACTCACCGGCCAGGTCACTGGCCACGCGGCCAATGACATGAAGCCGACGGTCGACTGGGCCTATGCGACCTGGAATCTCAGCGACACGCTGACGCTGCAGGCTGGCCGCAAGCGCCTGCCGCTGTTCGGCTACTCCGATTTCTTCCAGGTCGGCTATGCCTACCCCTGGATACGCCCGCCCGGCGATCTCTACGGCTGGCAGATCGTGGCCTACAACGGCGCGAACCTGCAATACCGCGGCACGCTGGGCAGCGTCTCGGTGTCGGCGAACGCCTGGGTCGGCACCGAGACCGACAAGGACAACCGCATGCTGGGCCTGGTCTATTACGGCGACAAGACCGAGGAGACCTGGAAGGGCATCATGGGCGCCTATGTCGAATTCGGCACCGACTGGGGCTCGCTGCGCCTGGTGGCGATGCGCAACAAGGTTGATCGCTGGCTGGGCAGCGGCGCCACCCGCACCGTCAACAAGGCCGATGTGAAGCAGCAGTTCTATGGCATCACCTTCAATGTCGACAAGGACGACTGGGTGCTGCGCAGCGAGATCAACCGCTTTGAGCGGCCCGATTCGCCCAAGGACATCTACAACGTCTACTTCCTCGGCGTCGGTCGCCGTTTCGGCGACTGGCTACCCATGCTGACCTACTCGCGCTTCACCGAAGACTACAAGGACGACCCGACCCAGAACGAGAAGCACAACACCTGGTCGGCCACGCTGCGCTGGGACTTCCGCTCCGATATGGCACTCAAGCTGCAGTACGACATATTCAAGGACCGCTCGGCCTTCACCTTCGTCGGTGACTCCAAGGCCCTGGCCATCTCGCTCGACTATCTGTTCTGAGGAGGCCTTATGAACACCCTGAGCAAGCGTCTGTACCTGAGCGCCTTCTCCACCCTGCTGGCCGTAGCGGTGCAGGCCGAACCCGTGGTCGTTGTCAACCCGCATATGAACAGCAAGGCCAGCGTCGATGAGGTCAAGGCCCTGTTCCTCGGCCAGACCAGCACCCTGCCCGGCGGCGGCGCGGTGCAGGTCGGCCTGCCCAAGGAAGGCAAGCTGCGCGAGGACTTCGTCGTCGGCTACGTCGGCAAGAACGAGAAGCAGTACAAGGCCATCTGGACCCAGCTGATCTTCACCGGCCGAGCCCAGGCACCCAAGCAGTTCGACAACGAAGATGAGCTGAAGAAATGGGTGGCCAGCACGCCCAATGGCGTGGGCATCCTGGACAGCAGCAAGGTGGACGCGACCGTCAAGGTCATCGACACCAAATAGCCCGGCGTAGCGCCCACCCTCAGCTTGACCTCAGGCCCGCTCGATCCGGCAGGCATAGCAGCCATAGCCGGCGAAGCGGGCCAGCACAAAAGCCACCTCGGGTCGCGCCAACAGCGCCTGCAGCCGCGCCTCGGCGTGTTCAACGCTGACGACCTGCCCGTAGACAATGCGCTCTTCGGCGCTATAGGCACGCAGCGCAAAACTGCGGCCGAGATAGGGCTGCTCGCCTGCCATCGGCAGCGCCTCGGCGGCCTGCGGCGCGGCGCTGGGATCGGCGAGCAGAAACACCGGCCCATATTCGCGGTAAGGCCCGGCCCGCTCGAAGGGGCAGTAGCTGGCCAGGATCAAGGCCTCGCCGGGCAATGCCCGGCGCAAGGCATCACGGCAGGGCTCGCCGCCCTGGGCGATGTGGCGTTCGACCGGCTGGTTCTGATCGTCCACGCCCTCAAGACGAGCTCGCTGGACAAAGCTTGAACGAATCGGTGCAGTGCGATAGGGGATGAAGGCCGCTAGGCTTGGCATGGCGCGTTTCTCAGTTGTGGCAAGTGCGCGCATGCTAGTTATGCGGCCCCACCAGCCGCCACCCGATTCTTGCGCTGTTAGGGCGTTCGGCTGTGGTGCCGCGAAGCAAGGTCTGCGAAGACGCCCTGCGGCTGACCGACACGCCAAACACAAAGGGCGCCCCGCAGGGCGCCCTTTATTGCTAAGGAGTCAAGGACTCTGCGCTGCTCAGTTCTGTGCCGCGCAGCTGTAGACCGAGAAGTCGTCCACATACCAGCCCAAGGCGCCGCCAGCGCAGTCGTTGCCTGCCTCGAAGCGGATCTTGACCTTGTCGCCTGGCACGGCATACGGGGCCAGATTGATGATGGAGCGGCCCCAGGAACCACTGACCCGGCCTCCGTCACTGCCAGAGAAGGCCGCTTGGCCGGCCAGCGGGTTGTCGCTGCCCTGTGCTGCCGTGTTCAGCGTGGCGTTGTAGGGGTTGTAAATGAAATCCCCGGCGTTGATCAGCTGCCAGGCCCCCCCATTGACACTGATCTTCAGGTTGCCGCCGTCCCAGCCAGCCTCGGTCGAGACCCAGTGATCAAAGGTCGCCCGCAGCGTCGAGGCGCCTGCCGGGATGGTGATTTCCGGGCTTTCCAGGCGCTGCAAACCGGCCTCACTGCCCGGGCCGCCGCAGGCACCTGCATTGATGTCGGCGGCGTAGATGGCATAGCCAGCGCGACCGCTGGGCAGCTTCGTCACCACACCAAAGTTGCGCGGCGTGAAGGAACTCGCCACACCGGCATTGCTCAGCGTCCACTTCAGACCGCCACGCTTGCCGCCGTCAAAGTTGTCCGCCGCAATGACGCTTGGATTGCCTACCGGGCACAGCGGGGGTGGCGTCTGCTGCAGCAGCGTCTGGAAGCCGCACTGGCTCGGCGGCGTGCGCAGTTCAACCGCTGCAGTCACCTTGGCCACCTGCTGGCAGTCGAAGCTGGAGATCACCTCGCCCGAGGGCAGGCCGGTCTTCAGATGGGCCAGGTTGACGCCGGTCAGATCAGCGCAAGACTGCTCGATCGCATCAGCATGCTCAGGGAAGCCGCTGGCTGGCCCCTGGTAGACCGTCTGTGCGCGGAAGTAGATGTGCGCCGCCTTGGTCAGACCAATACCCGTGATGGACTGGCCGTTGTAATTGCCACCATCGACCAGCAAGGCATAGCCATGATTGGCCACGCCCGAGTTGCTGTGTACGCCGCCGTTGTCCGAGCTGATCGGGCCGCAAGCGTACTGGGTGTCGGTCACCTTGCCCGGATGGCCGTAGCAGGTCGGGTTGTACATATCGCGGATGGCGCCGCCGAAGGCCGAGGAGTCTTCGCCAACCAGCCAGCGCACCGAGTTGTCCGACCCCGGGCCGCGCTGCAGCGAAGCCACCACGCCGCTCTGCGCCTTCAGCGCCGTGCCATCGGCCTGAGTGATCGACAGCGCGGGAACCGTGATGGTCGGATCTGCCCCGCCCATATTGATCACCCCTGCCGTGTTATTGCCGACGATGACACCCACCGCGCCGTTGAGTTGGGCGTTCTTCACCTTGATGGCAAAGCTGCAGACGCCTCGATCAACGAAGGCGATCTTGCCGGCAACCGCGCCTGCATTCACAAACGGTGTCGTGCAACCATCGGTCAGCGTGCTGCCCCCCGCCGTCGAGCCGTCGTCCACGACCACAACGCCGACGTTGCTGAGCGAGAAGGTCTGCGGCCCGAAGGCGGCCGTGCCGGCGGTCTTGGTGCCGGCAATGGCTGCCGGGGCCAGGATATTGACCTGGGTCGAGTTGGTGGACACCGTGCAGGCGCCGACCGAGCGTGCGGCATCAGGCGTGTCGCCACCGCGGCCGTTGATGCGGTCGACCGTCTCTCCCCAGATGTCGGAATAGGCCTCGTTCAGGGCGCCCGGTTGCCACTGGTAAATCAGGCCATGGGTGTATTCGGTGTAAGCGTGACCCCATTCATGGGCGGTCACGTCGTCGGTCGTCGTGCCCGGGCAGAAGGAGATATAGACCCCGTTCCAGGACGCGTTCGGGCACCCATTGCCACGGTTGAAGATCGAATCCATCGTGGCGCCCTTGCCATCGAAGGAGTCGCGACCGAAAGCAGTCTTGAACAGATCGTAGATTTCAGCCGAAGCGGCGATCATGTTGTCGGCTTCGGTCGTGCCCGTTGGGAAGGGCTGACCTTCGACCCAGAACGGCGTACCGGGGTAGTTCGGGCCAGGTTGATTGACGTTGGCGCCATCGAAGGCGCGGCGATTCTTGCCCTCGTGAATGCCGGCAATGCGATCAACAACCTTGCCGGTATTGGCATCGACAAAGATGAATTCGCGCACATCGACGCCATTGCCGACCTCGACCTGCCAGACCAGGCGATTGCTACCTGGCACGCCTTGCGCCAGCCCTTCGCGATAGATCAACAATGCAGCCGGCTTCGTGCCGACCCTGGCTGCCGCGGCGCTGGACATGCCGGCGGTAACAAACTTCTTCGCTGCTGCCGCGGCTTCTGCGGCGCTGCGGCTCGGCTGGGTGTCCAGCTCGATGCCGGGGACAAAGGTGCCGTTGACGGCAGTCAGCTTGCCCGCGCTGTCAAAGTGCGACTTGAGCTCGGCGCCAAACACCGGCACCCCGCGGTACAGCTGCTTGTGAGTGATGTGTGCGCCACCCTGCTTGTCTCGGGCGAGCAGGCCGGCGCTGAGTTCGGCAGCGGCATTGCTGATGCCGAACAGCGCGCCATAGCTGTTGAAGAACTGCGCTGCGCCGCGCAGCTTCTCGTCATCGTTGCCCGCACGCGAGCCAAGCGCAGCACCCAGCTGCCGGCCACTGCCAGCGTCAATACGAACGAATCGAGCGGCGCCAGTCGCACCGTGGTAGCTCACCTGCGGTGCGCGGCCCGTCGCGACGCTCAGGCGGGTCAGCGCGTCGCTTTGACCTGCCAAGGCCGCGCCGGACTGGGCCTGTGCGGCCAGAGACAGACCCATGGCGATGGCCAGGGTGGACAACTTCAGATGGGTACGAGTCATGGAAACTCCCATAGGGGCGCGAACGCCGCTGTTGCTGATCTTGAAAGAACGACCGGGGCCCCGGCCAGCCGCACCGTTCAGGCAGCGCGGCGGCGTGTAGCGAACAAACCGGCCGCTGCCAGACCAACCAAGGCCAGGCTGCCAGGCTCAGGCACGGTGTTGCCCGCGGTACCCACGGTCAGGTTGTCCAGCGAGGCATACAGCGAGCTGCCCGGGCCGCTGATGGTGAAGGAGGAGATGTCGACGGTGGAGACAAAGCCACGGAAGCTGTCCGCCAACGAGGTCGGCGTGAAGCTGGTCGTCGAGCCGTCGCTCAAGCTCAGCGTGACCAGCACGGACTGAAAGGCGTCGTTGAGATCGGTGGTAAAGAAGTCCGCGCCAAAGGCCTTGACGCCAGCGCCGAAGGTGACCGTCAAGGCCTCGTTGATCTGGCTGGTGCCCAGGAAGCCGCCGGCCAGATACAAATCGCTGGGCGCAAAAGCAGTGAACGCGAACGGACCGGTGCCGAAGGTCTGAGCGCCAGATGGGCCATTGCCCAGCCCGTCGAAACTCTCGGTATAGCTGGACGGCGCCAGATGGGTCAGGAAGTCGGATCGCGCGACGTAAATCGTTGGCGATGCGAAGGATGACACGGACATCGCGAGCAATGCGACGGCGGACACCAGGTGGCGGATAGCGTGCATACGGAGCCTCGTTCTGCGGTTTGAATGGGCCAAAGTGTGACTTTTGACCGCCGAATTCTGATCCTCATCGCTCGCGATTTGTCCCCCCTCATCCACGGGAAGGGGAAACCAGCAAGGGGAAACCAGCAGTACCCCCGCAAAGCGCCGCCGCAGTGGCCTCCTAACGTTCTGATATAGCAGCCGGCGTATCCGGAGGCGTGAGCAAGAGTAGCAAGGTGGCGCGGTAATCCGCCCGGGCAATCGGCTTGCCACTGACCGGCAGGGGATCGAGCTGCAACAGTTGGACCTGATGCCCGAAGGCCTGAACGGGCGGCCCCGCCATGGCGGGCAGATGCAAGTCCAGCGTCTGTCGGTCGCCGCGGCCCTGCTGCAACCAGACGCGCACCGACGCCTGGCCGGCCCAGACGCATTGGGCCCCTTTGGGGCAGCGGGAATCGGCGCTGACGGCCTCAACGCCCACACGCACACCCGTCTGGCCGACCTGCGCCGTGCCGCCGACGGGCAACGTGAACGCCGTGCCAACGGCGACTGCCAAAGGCGCCTCCGGCGCGGCCGAGCTGCACGCCGCTAAGCACCAGAACGCAAGGGTTGCCACGCCGCCGATCTTCATCATCGAGGTCTCCACAGTGGCCAGCATGCTAAGCGAACACGGAACCCGCGCTCTCACACGGCACTCCTCTGTGCGCGCCATTCAGAGCCGCCGGGCCGCCAAGCGCACTTGGGCACCGACCCGCTGCGATAATCCGCCCTTCCCCGACTCGAACGCCGCCGCAAGCCGCTGCCATCTGGCCTGGCCGCGCCAGCAAAAAGACACCATGTCCGCCGACCAGCCCTCTCCCGTCGTCCAGCGCATTGAAAGCGAAGTGCGCCGCCGCCGTACCTTCGCCATCATTTCCCACCCTGACGCCGGCAAGACCACGCTGACCGAAAAGCTGCTGCTGTTCTCCGGCGCGATCCAGATTGCCGGTTCGGTGAAGGCGCGCAAGGCATCGCGCCATGCGACCTCGGACTGGATGGAGATCGAGAAGCAGCGCGGCATCTCGGTGGCCTCCTCGGTGATGCAGATGGAATACCGCGACTGCGTGATCAATCTGCTCGACACCCCGGGCCACCAGGACTTCTCCGAAGACACCTACCGCGTGCTGACCGCCGTGGACGCCGCGCTGATGGTGATCGACGCGGCCAACGGTGTGGAGCCGCAGACCCGCCGCCTGCTGCAGGTCTGCCGCGCCCGCAACACGCCCATTCTCACCTTCGTCAACAAGATGGACCGCGAGGTGCAGGAACCGCTGGCGCTGATGGACGAGATCGAGCGCGAGCTGGGCATGACCGTCGTGCCCTTCACCTGGCCGGTCGGCATGGGCAAGCAGTTCCATGGCGTGATGGACCTGCGCCAGCAGCGTATGCGTGTGTTCGCGCCCGGCGAGGACCGAGTCGCCGGCACTGAGGAAGTGCTCGATGGCCTGGACAACCCGGCCTATGCCGAGCGTTTCGGCATGCAATACGACAACGCCCAGGGCGAGATCGAGCTGGTGCGCGAGGCCGCGCCGGAGTTCAATCTGGAAGACTTTCTGGCCGGCCGCCAGACGCCGATGTTCTTCGGTTCAGCGGTCAACAACTTCGGCGTGCAGGAGGTGCTGGACGCACTGGTCGAGCTGGCGCCGGCACCGGACGAGCGGCCGGCGATGCAGCGCGTCGTCAAGCCCGAAGAGCCCAAGTTCAGCGGCGTCGTCTTCAAGATCCAGGCCAATATGGACCCGGCCCACCGCGACCGCATCGCCTTTCTGCGCGTGGCCTCGGGCCATTTCGAGCGCGGCATGCGCTTGAAGGTGGTGCGCTCGGGCAAGGAGTTGCGCCCTAACACCGTGGTGAGCTTCCTGTCACAGCGCCGCGAGCTGCTGGACGAGGCCTTTGCCGGCGACATCATCGGCATCCCCAACCACGGCGTGCTGCAGCTCGGCGACACCATCACCGAAGGCGAGGCGCTGCAGTTCACCGGCCTGCCCTTCTTCGCGCCGGAAATGTTCCGCTCGGTCGAAGTGGCCGATCCGCTGAAGACCAAGCAGCTCAAGGCCGGCCTGCAGCAGCTGGGCGAGGAAGGCGCAATCCAGGTCTTCCGCCCGATCGCGGGCAGCGTGTTGCTGCTCGGTGCCGTCGGCCAACTGCAATTCGAAGTCGTTGCGCACCGGCTGGAGCATGAGTACGGCGTCAAGGCGCGCATCATGCCCAGCCGCTTCCAGGTCGCCCGCTGGGTCACCTGCGAAGACCCGCAGGAACTCAAGCGCTTCATCGACGCCAACGACCACCGCATGGCCTATGACGCCGTCGATGCCCCAACGGTGCTGGTCGAGTACGCCCCCGAGCTGCGCGCGATCGAGAGCAACTGGCCCAAGATCAAGTTCCACGCCCTGCGCGAACACGCCGGCCTCGTCTTCCAGCAGCGACTGGATGGGTAAGTGGGGACCGAGCAAAGGCCCTGCGGCCCCCTTTGACGCTTTGCGACGCCCCGCGAACGCCATGACACGTCTTGCGTGACTTGGCCGGACTGAGCAAGGACCGAGCCTGATGCCTGCGCATCAAGCGACGCCTTGCGAACGACAGGGCAAGTCTCGCCTGCCCGGGCCGGTCTGAGCCGCGTCAGAAGCGTACTTCGCCGCCTAGACCCAGCACATTGACGCGGCTCTTGTTGTAGCGCTCTAGGCCGAATCTGAGTCCGAAACCGCTGCTGAATTCGTAAGCAAGACCGGCGCCCAACGTGGTTTCAGTCACCGAGCCGGCCTTGGCCAAAGAGTTGTTGCCCTCCATCCGCGTGCGGCCCAGGCCTGCGCGACCATAGGCGCGCCAGGCGCCGCCGAGGGGCAAGTCGCCGACCACGGCAAGACCGATATGGCGGTCCGGATGGGTGCCGCTGTCGTGAGTGTTCAGCCAGTTCGGAAACAGCCGGAAGCTCAGGGCGCGGCCGAACACTTCCAGCGACAACTGCTCATTGAACCGATAGCCGGCGAACAGGCCCAACGAGGGGTCGCTGCCGGCTTCGTAGGCTTCATGGCTGCCATTGGCCCTTCCCAGGCTGAGGCCGACGTAGGGGCCAGGTTTGGCTTGGGCGTCCTGCGCGTGCGCAACGCTGACCAGGCTCATAGCGCAGGCAGCCGCGACCGCCAGCTTGCGAATTGCTGTCATTGGATATCCTCCTCCTAGATTGAAATAACGGATCAAATCGATTCCTCCGGTCGGACTATCGACGTTCTCGGGGCAACAGTGCCAAGGCTTGGGACGAATTGAGGCATGGCGCGACGAATTGGCAGATTCCGGGCAGGAATCCCCCGAGGCGGCTGCTCAAGCGCTATGGCACAGTCGCCGCACCACACAGTCCTGCGGAGACGAGGGATGAAGCCTGTTTTCCAAGGCGCGCTGCGCGCCGCCCTGCTGACGATTGTCCTGAGCGGCCTATTCAGTCCGTCGGTTGAGCTGCATGCCGCACCGCTAAGCCCGGCTGAGCTGCCCCGGATGCTGCAGGACTGGCTGCCCTGGGCGCAGCAGGGCCACGAAGAGGAGACCTGCCCACGCCGCCACGATGGCAATGCGGAGCGCGAGTGCCTCTGGCCCGCGCGCCTGGCGCTGCAGGCCGGCGCCAGCGGCGCCAGCTTCCGTTATGAAGTCGAGGTCTTCGGCAAGGCCCTGTTGGTGCCGCTGCCCGGCGAAGCCACGGCCTGGCCACAGGAGGTGAAGAGCGGCAGCCGGGCGCTGGCGGTGGTCAATCAGGGTGGCCGGCCGGCGACGCTGCTGCCGCCAGGCCGCCATCTGATCGAAGGGCAGATTCCCTGGCGCCAGATGCCGCAAGATCTGCTGCTGCCCAGCAACCTTGCCGCGCTGCAGTTGCAGGTCGACGGCGTCACGCTCAATCGCAGCGCCAATGCCGAAGGTCGCGTCTGGCTGCGCCAGACGCAGCAAGCCGCTCAGCAAAGCGACGGGCTGACGCTGAACACGGTGCGCCTGCTCGATGACCAGATCCCGCTGCGGCTGCACAGCCACTACGAGCTGAGCGTGGCCGGCAAGGCCCGCGAAATCACGCTGCCACTGGCCCTGCTGCCCGGTTGGACCGCCGAGCAGATCGACAGCCTGCTGCCGGTGCGCCTGCAGGACGACGGCCGGCTGATCATCCAGGCCCGTCCGGGGCGCTGGCAGATCACCGTCAGCGGCCGGCTGATGCAGCCCGCGCAAGACCTGACCCTGCCCAAGGCCGAAGGTGCCAGCGCCGAAGAGGTCTGGGCCGTAGCCGCGCACAACGAGCTGCGACTGATCCGCGTCGACGGCCCGGCCAGCGTCGACCCCAAGCAGGTCGAGATGCCCAATGACTGGCGCCAATACCCGGCCTACCGAATGCGCCCCGGCGATCAGATCCGGCTGCTGCAAAGCCGGCGCGGCAATGCCCAGCCCGAGCCGGATGAGTTGAAGCTGCGGCGCCAGCTCTGGCTGGACTTTGACGGCGGCGGCTACACCGTGCATGACGAGATCCAGGGCAAGCTGTCACGCTCGACCCGTCTGGAAGCGGCCGCGCCCTTGCAGCTGGGCAGCGCCAGCGTCAATGGCCAGGAACAGACCATCACCCGCCAGCGCGGCGATGGCCCGGCCGGGGTCGAGCTGCGTGACCTGAGCGCCACGCTGCACGCCGATAGTCGCATCGAGGGCGGCACGCGTGACTTCAGCGCCGCCGGCTGGCAGAGCGACTTCAGCGCGCTGACCGTGGCGCTGGCGCTACCGCCCGGCTGGCAGCTGCTGCATGCCGGGGGTGTCGACAGCGTCAGCGGCTCCTGGGTCGCGCAATGGACGCTGTGGGACATGTTCTTTCTGCTGCTGGCCAGCCTGGCCGCGGCACGGCTGCTGGGCTGGCGCAGCGGCCTCCTGTTGGCCGCCGCCTTGGGCCTGAGCTGGCACCAGGCCACCGCACCCGGACTGCCAATCTGGTTGCTGCTGCTGGCCCTGCTGGGACTGAAGCAGGTGCTGCCCGTGGCCAGCAAGGCCTCGCGCATCGCCGCGCGTGGCCATGCGCTGGCCGCCTTCGCACTGGCCCTGCTGCTGCTGCCGCACGCGGTGACGCAGCTCAGGCTGTGCCTGTATCCGGTCTTGGAAACGCCTGCCTCTCGCTTCCAAAGAGAGGCGGTGCCGGCGGCCGCACCGGCCGTCACCCTTCCACCTGACGTGCAAGTGGAGGCGGCGCCCGATCAGGCTGCGGCGCCCCCGCCTCATGCGCCCCTGCCCGTGCTCAGCAACGTCCGTGAAGTGAAGGCGAGCGTGATGGCGGTCTCTAAGCCTCGCCCACCAGGCGATGCGCCGCCCAGCCGACCGGAACAAATCGACCCCAGCGCCCGCGTCCAGACCGGCCCCGGCCTGCCCCGCTGGAACTGGCACAGCTACAGCCTGAACTGGCAGGGCCCGGTGCGGCAAGACCAGGCGCTCAGCCTCTGGCTGCTGCCGCCCTGGGCCACGGTGATTTGGCGCCTGCTCAGCCTGGGCCTGCTGCTGGCCGCGCTGGCGCGGTTGGCCGGCGTGAAACGAGGCCAGCATGGCGCCGATGGTGAGGGCCACAGCCTCTGGCCGCAGACCCGCCCGGCCCGATTTGAAAGCACCGCAGCGCTGCTGTTGGCGCTCAGCCTGGGCGGCCTGCTGCTGACACCGCCCTCGGCCGAGGCCGCGCCGGCGGCACAGGCAAAACCTGACCCCGCTGCGAGCTCAAGCAGCAGCTTGCCGCCTCCTTCCAAGGAATTGCTCGACGAGTTGCGCGCCCGCCTTGACCCGCCGCCGCCCTGCCTGCCGCAGTGTGCCGAGCTGGCCCGTGGCTTGCTCAGCGCCACCGGCAGCAAGCTGCAGCTGCGCCTGGAATTGCATGCGCTGGCCGAGGTTGCCGTGCCGCTGCCGGGCCAGGGCAATCACTGGCAACCGAGCCAGATCCTGCTCGATGGCAAGACCGCCACAACCCGGCGCGACGCCCAGGGCCAGCTGTGGCTGCTGGCGCCACGCGGCGTCAGCCAGCTGCTGCTTGAGGCCGATGCCGGCAACGCCAGCAGCGTCGACATCAGCCTGCCGCTGCCGCTGCGCGAGCTCAAGAGCCAGCTGCAGGGCTGGAGCCTGGCTGGCGCCGACGCGCGCGGCCAGTACGCCAGCGCGATCAGCCTGCTGCGCGAGCAGGACATCAGCGCCAGCAGCAAGGGCGACGGCGCCAGCCTGCGCGACAGCCTGCCGCCGCTGGTGCAGATCGAGCGCCGGCTGCAGCTGGGCCTGCAATGGAGTGTCGAGACCCGCATCCGTCGCCTGGCCCCCAGCCGTGCGCCGCTGCAAGTGCGCTATGCGCTGCTGGCCGGCGAGGCCATCAACGACGCCAGCGTGCGCGTCGAGAACGGCGAGGCCGTGCTGCAATTGGGCGGCGAAGAAGAGCGGCAGGTGCAGAGCAGCCTGGCCATCGCCCCGCAGCTGCGCCTGAAGAGCTCCAGCGCGCCGCAGCAGATCGAACGCTGGGTCTTGAACGCTGCCCCGCAATGGCATCTGAGCCTGGCCGGCATCCCGCCCATCCAGCATGGCGAGGCTGGGCAGTGGGCGCCGGCCTGGCAGCCCTGGCCGGGCGAGAGCGTCGAGTTGAACATCGTCAAGCCGGCCGGTGTCGACGGCCAGACGCTGACGCTGGACAGCGCGCAGACCACCGTCAAGCCAGGTCTTCGTGCCAGCGACTACGAGCTGCAAGCCCGTCTGCGCACCAGCCTCGGCGGTCAGCAGAAGATCACCCTGCCCGAAGGCGCCGAGCTGCTCGCCATCAGCGTGGACGGCAACACCTTGCCGCTGCAGGCGCAGGACCGCGTGCTCAATGTGCCGCTGACGCCGGGCGAGCATCTGCTGACGCTGCGCTGGCGCGAGCCGCAGGGCATGGGCCTGCTGTTCCGCAATTCGCCGCTGCAGCTGGGCAGTGCCGGCGTTAACGACACGCTGCAGATCCAGCTGCCCGAGGACCGGCTGGTGCTGGCCCTGGGCGGCCCGCTGATGGGGCCGGCGGTGCTGATCTGGGGCGTGATCGCCGCGCTGCTGCTGGCCAGCTGGGCCCTCGGGCGCTGGGGCACGGGTGCAGGCCTGCACAGCTTGCCGCTGCGCGCGCCGGGCTGGCTGCTGCTCGGCCTGGGGCTGGCGCCGGTCAGCCTTGGCGGCCTGGCTGTGCTGCTGGCCTGGTTTGTGCTGCTGCAGCAGCGCCAGCGCTGGGCCGGACAGATGAGTCGCTGGGCATGGATGGCCGCACAGCTGGGCCTCTTGCTGCTGACCCTCGCCGCGACGACGGTGCTGCTGGACGTGCTGCGCACCGGTCTGCTCGGCTACCCCGACCTGATGATCCGCGGCAACGAGTCCTCCAGCCATCTGCTGCGCTGGTATGCCGATCGCTTTGGCAGCCAGACGGCGCAGGCCTGGGTGATCAGCGTGCCGCTGCTGGCCTACCGCATCGCCATGCTGCTGTGGGCCCTGTGGCTGGCCGCCTCGGTGCTGAACTGGCTGCGCTGGGCCTGGGCCTGCTTCAGCAGCGGCGGGCTGTGGCCGGAGAAGCTGGCGATACCGGCCAAGCGCTCGGGAAAGCCGACAGACTGAGGGGGCGTCATCTGGGCACCGGCCGCCGATCCGGTGCCCGAGCTGGGCTGCTTAGGGCTTGCTGCTGTAGTTGGCGGGAAACCAGGTGTAGCCCTTGCCATCGGGTCGCAGCTTGCCGATGCCGGGAAAGCTGATGTGGGCCACGGCCACGTAATAACCGTCTTTGGCCGCGTCCGCATAGGCCTTTTCGCGTTGCGGGCGGGCCTTGCTGGAATCGTTGTCGAAGGCGATGGTCACCGACGGGTCGGGGAACTGCACCGCGGCGACGTGCATCAGATCGCCCCAGACGACCAGCTTCTGGCCCTTGCTCTCGACCACATAGACGGTATGGCCGGGCGTGTGGCCATAGCTGGGCAGTGCACGGATGCCGGCGACCAGGTCGACGCCTGTTTCCTTGCCTTCAAAGGGTTTGAAGCGGCCGGCCTCCTGGTAGGGCTTCAGCGACATCATCGCGCCCTTGAAAGCGCCACGGTCGGCCTCGGGGGCCTTCTCCATCTGCGCGCTGCTGAGCCAGAAATCGGCCTCGCGCTGATCGATGCGCACCGTGGCGTTCGGGAAGGCCAGCTTGCCCTCGGCCAGCAGGCCGCCCATGTGGTCGCCATGCAGATGGGTGATGTAGATCTCGTCAAGCTGCTCGGGCTGGTAGCCGGCGGCCTTCAGATTGGCCTGCAGGCGGCCCAGCGTCGGGCCGAAGAGATTGGCCGCGCCGGTGTCGATCAGCACCAGCTTCTCGCCCGTATTGATCAGATAGCCGTTGACCGAGGTTTCCACCGGCGTGCTCAGATGCGCATGCTCGAGCGCCTTCATCACCTGGCCGGGCTTGGCGCCGGTCAGCAGCTTGTCCATCGGCAGGGCCACGGTGCCGTCGTTCAGCGCGGTGACTTCGAAATCGCCCAGCATCAGCCGGTAGTAGCCGGGTGCCTGGGTCTTGACCTGGGGAGCGGCCGCCTGGACAGGCGTTGCAAGCAGGCCGGCAATGGCCAGCGCAGCACTCAGCGCCAGCGGAGCAAGAAATCGTGACATGGGCAAACCTCGTGATGAAAAGGCAGGGAGCGAGCAGCATAGCAACAGGCGCTTGTCGCAAAGAATGGTCTGCATGAATTGGCGTGGGCCCGCTTCTCTCAACCCGCAGGGCAAGGACCAGCCAGGCCCTGCCGGTATTGCGAGGCCGGTGTGGGCTGGCCATTGCCGCGCCGCAGGCCAACTGATGCAACCTTTCTTCAGTGTCCTGTCTCGCCATCGCTGTCTTGCAGCGAAAAGGCGGGCAATATGGCGATCACCGTGGTACGCCCCCTGACAGAGTCGACGTGAAACCGTCCGGCGAGCGATTCAATGCGTTCGCGCATGCTGGCCAGGCCCAGCCCGACCTGGCCGCCACGCAAGGCACGCGCTGCGTCGAAACCGCAGCCATCGTCGCTGACCCGCAGTGTGAGGCCCTGTCGACCATGCCGAAGCACGATGGATACGCGGCTTGCGCGAGCGTGCCGCTCGATATTGCCCAGCGCTTCCTGGCCAACGCGGTACACGGCGGTGGACACCTCCCTTGACAGGCGCGGCAGATCGTCAATTCGCAGATCAAGCTGCAGTTGGCTGCGCCGTTGGAACTCTCGTGCAAGCTGGTCCAAGGCCGCTGCCAGCCCCGAACTGTCCAGCGCGGACGGCAGCAGATCATGCGAGATGCGCCGCACCTCGCGCAGCACATTGCGCAGCTGATTCTGCGCCGCTTCCAGGGTCTGAAGCGCCTCGTTGCTGCCAGTCTCGACCTGCACGACAGCCGACTCCACGACAAATTGCAGCGAGACCAACCATTGGGCGATGCCATCATGCAGTTCGCGCGCAATGCGAGCGCGCTCGCGCTCGGGAGCCAGGCGGTGTTTGCTGATCTCGGTGACGACAACAAATGAGCCGCAGGCCTTGCCGTCGGAGCCCAACTGGGGCAGCACGTTCACCTCGATCCATCGCTTGCCGCCGTCGGGCTCTATGCGCTGCCGGGCATAGGACATCGCCCGGTTGTACCTGACGCCTTCGTCAAGGATGGGGCGAATCTCGTTGGCGGCCTGCTCACCAATGATCTCGACGTAGTGAAGTCCAACAACCGACGCTTCACTCTTGCCATAGGTGCGCGCGTACTGTCGATTGGCGAAGCAGCAGTAGCCGTCGACACTGTAATAGGCAATCAGCGCGGGAATCGTGTTGGCGACAAGGCGAAAGCGTTCAGCCTCCTTGAGCGGCCGTGGCGGCACGCTTCTAACCTTGTGGCTCAGTACACAGACGTGCATGCGCAGGATCAGCGACCAACGTCCCTTCAGCTCATAGCGCAGATCTGCCGCGCGTGCCCCGCCCTCGGGCCTCACCTGGAGTGTGCAGCTGAAATCCTGGGGCCGCGTCAGCGCTTCCAGCAGGGTGTCGCGTGAGGCCTGATCAAACGGGTTCACCCAGCCCTGACGTAGCAGATCAAGGCGTGGGCGGCCCAGCATCCGGCTGAATGCCTCGTTGACGGTATTTGCCCCACCGTCCACCGTGAGCACGCAGACGGCGGCGGGGATCATGTCGAAGATGGCCTGCTG
This sequence comes from Roseateles aquae, assembly GCF_032337115.1. Taxonomy (NCBI): domain Bacteria; kingdom Pseudomonadati; phylum Pseudomonadota; class Betaproteobacteria; order Burkholderiales; family Sphaerotilaceae; genus Roseateles; species Roseateles aquae. The sequence continues at coordinate 99,689 of NZ_JAVXZY010000010.1, read as the reverse complement.
GTCCAGGCCCTCCATGCTGACTTCGATCATGCTGACTTCCAATGGCCTTCCACCGCGAAGCGCACAAGCGCCGCCGAGGAGTCGAGCTCAAACTTTCGCTTGATGCTGGAGCGGTGGGTGTCGATGGTGCGGGCATCAACGCGGAGTTCTCGTGCAATCGCCTTGCTGCTCTTGCCCAGCGCGATCAGCGCCAGAACTTGCTGCTCGCGGGGCGTCAATTTGGAGCCCTTGGCGGAACGCAGCAGGCGCAAGCCAATCTCGGCCGAGAAGTAACTCCCGCCAGCCGAGACCGCCTCGACGGCAGCCAGGATCTCGCGGGACGGCGCGCCTTTGAGCACATAGGCGTTGGCGCCAGCCTGCGTGGCGGCGTGAATGCAATCGTCACTGTCATGCATGGTGAAGACCACATAGCGAAGCTGTGGCTGCTCGCAACGCAGCTGCCGGATCAGCTCGATGCCGCTGGCGCCACGCATGCTGATATCGGTCAACACCACATCGACGGCCGTTTGCGCCGCCAACTCCAGCGCATCCTCGGTGTTGGCGGCTTCGGCCACCACCCGAAATCGATGGTCGGCCTCAAGCTTCATGCGCACGCCGTCGCGCACGGCGGGATGGTCATCGATCAGCAAAAGGCGGATCACCTTGTCCGCCGGGATCTTGATGGGTGCGGCGACGGTATGGCTCATGAAGTCAGGGAGTGGGGACAGGGGGAGCCGCCGCGGCCAGGGCCGCCCCCGCAACGCACCATTGCGAGAGCAGAGGCGACCCAAGCCATGACCCGCAGCGCCGCTGCAGTGACGGATCAGGCCGGGCGGGGCCAGTGTTGCCCTGCAATGCCTCAGACGGCAGTGCGCTGCTCGGCTTGCCCCATGACCACCGCCACGGGCTTGCTCGCCTCCTGGATGAACACGCACAGCAGCTTGATCGGCTTATCGCCGAGCACACGGGCGAAGTGCACGTCCTGATCGGCCACCATATAGGACATGCCTGGCGTGAAACGTTGATCGGGCTTGCCTTTGGTCACCAGGTCGAACTCCCCCTCCAGCACATAGGTGACTTCGAGCCCGGGATGGACGTGGGGCGAGGCGCTGGTGCCGTTGGGCACTTCGATGATGTTGAAGTTGACGGTGTATCCCTCGGGAAAGTTGGTCTTCTGTAGCACCGTGCGTTTGATGCCACCCTGGACATAGGACGAGCCAACAATGGCTGCCAAAGAAGCTGCTGTTTCCTCGATCATCTTGACGTCTTGCATGTCTTCATCTCCGTTGCTAGGTTGATGGGTACTTGATACAGATACTGCTAGTGGGAAATCCTGCAAATGCTTGAACACCGTGAGCGTGGTGAATGCCGCATCGGAGCGCGGTGTGGAGCGCCGCGGTAACCGTTGAGATGGCGATCATTCGCAGCGCAGCACTGGCGCGGCCGGCGCACTTTGATGTTCATGCATCTGCGTGACACGACAGCAGATGGCGCGCCACAGGGGGCAGATCGCCTGCTGCCGTGGGCGCCTCCCAAGCCAGGCTCACTGGTTCTGTGGGAATCGTTGCGCGCCTTCGACCGCGTCAAGCCAGGGCACGGCCTGAGCGGTGTAAATCTCGGCCAACGGGCGCAGGCCTTCCAGCGAGTCCAGCGTGCCGGCCTTGAGGATGACCTTGCCGGGCGCTGCGGCAATTCTGGCGAACAGCGGTGAGCCGCACTTGGCGCAGAAATGCCGGTGCACGGGTTCGCCGCTGTCGCCCGTGTCCAGATAGACCGTGGTGTCCCCCGACTGTTGGTAGTCAGACTCCCTCACGACGAGATTGAATGAGAAGGCACTACCGCTTTGCTTCTTGCAATGCGAGCAATGGCATAGCGCGATGGCGCGGGGTTCGCCGCTGAGTGTGTAGCTCACGGCTCCGCACAAGCAAGCGCCTTTTCGGTGGGACATGGATGTTCTCCCTGCGTTGGGTGGATCAAGGGCCAAGGTCTGCGCGCACGACTGCCGTCTGCGCAAGCGGTATGCACAATGCGCGGCCCAACTGGCGTGGTGCCCCGGCTTGGCCACCAGAGCAAGGCGCGCAACAAGGATCGAGGCCTGTCGAGCCTCTCTCGGCAGCGTTGACCACGACACTCGCCCTGCGTTGGCGCATCGCCTCGCCGCCAGAGCGACGAGGGCCTCGATGATGGCCATCTGCATGGCGGACGGGGTCGCAGCGCATCAGCCAACGAGAGGGCCAACAGCGGCAAGCGGGCGCTGACGGGACGCCAGCAAGGCGCCGACCAGCAGCGAGACGGCGGACGCGACCAGCCCGCGCTCCAGGCCCCCAGCGCTGTCGGCGATCCAGCCGACCATCGCCGGGCCGACGATTTGGCCCAAGGCAAACACCGTCGTGAAGGCGGCGATACCGGCGGTCCACGCCTCCTGGGGCAGGTTGTGCCGTACCAAGGCGGTCGTCGACGCGACGACGGACAGGAAGACGCCGCCGAAAACGATGCCGGAGAGAAAAACCACGGGCACCAGTTTGGTCAGCGCCGGCAAGATCGCGGCGACGCACAACAGTCCGTTGAGAATGGCCAGCGATTCACCGCCCTTGAAGCGATCCAGCATACGCGCCCAAATCCGCGAGGACGCCACCACAGCCAGACCGAGCAACAGGTAGAAGAAGTTCACCAACTCGCCCCGCATGCCTTGCTGCTTGAGCAGGGCGACGACAAAGGTCATGTAACCGATATAGCCCATGCCGAACATGAAGTAGCCGCCAAGCCCAAAGCGAAAGTCCCTTACGGAGAAACGCTGACGGCTGGTCTGCTGAGGCACGGCTGCGGCGCCTATCCCCCTGGCTGGCGCGGCCATGATGGCGGCCGAGAGCAGACACGCCAAGCCCAGCGCCAGCCACGGCCACTGCCAGGCATGGGCAGCCTGGTGCTCGTGCGCTGCCAACAGCGTGGCCGGCACCAGCAAGGCCGACAGCGCGATGCCGATGCCCGTGCCACCGTAGTACAGGCCAATCAGCAGCCCGGCCCGCTCGCGCTGCATGGAACCCAGCTTGGCCGATAACACGCCGCCCGCGATGAAGACGAAGGCGCTGGCCACACCGGCGCAGAGACGCTGCACAAACAGCGCCGTCGAGTCGGTGACCAGCCCGGACACCAGCATGAACACGCCAGCCAGCAGGGCCCCGGCGATGAGCACCGGCCAGACGCCAAAGCGGCGCATCAGCGCTGGTGTGGACAGCGCGCCCAGCAGGTAGCCCACGGCGTTGCAGGTGTTCATGCTGCCGGCCAGCAGATAGGACCAGCCAAGATCCTCGCGCATCGAGGGCAGCAGCAGGCCATAGGAAAAGCGCGAAAGCCCCAGCGCAATGGCCGCCGCCAGCGACAGCGCCAGCGCCGTGAGCACCGGGTGGCGCGGATAGCCTGCCTCGGCAGGCCTTGCATCGGCGGAGACGCGGGAGCTCGAACTCATGCGATTTTCTCCAGGCAAGCAAGTTCCGCGGGCAGCCTGTCTTCGCCCGCCACCACCGGCGCAGGGCCCGTATCACGCCGGACGGTCGGCTGTCTTTGCAGCATCTGGAGCAAGTCGGCGATGCAGCGCTTGGCGTCTTGGGTGAAGCGCGAGTTCATCAAGGGACGCGGTAGCGCATGCGTATAGAAGTGCGCACCTTCCACGGGGAAGCCCAGTGCCCATAGGTTGTCATGGACGCTGCCGTCGGCAGCGACAACCCTCAAGTCTGGCGTGATGTCCAGCCCGCCCGGCTGATAGCTGCCGTTGGCAAACGGGCGCACCAGCCCGCGGCTGAGCATCTGCCGCGACAGCGAAGAAGCGTCGGTTGACGGCGAGTAGGGGTCCAGCCGCGCGATCACCAACACATCGGCGTAATGCCGAACGCGCTCCTCGATGAACTGGTTGCTGATGCAAAACTCGCCCTTCACTTCGTCCATCTCGACGCAGTTGCCCGGGCCTCCCGCGATGTCCAACAGCCCGGCGTCCATCAATGCCAGCAGCTCCGCATTGCGTCGCCTGGGCGGACCGAAGGAAATTCGATTGCTGGTGGCGACGAAGTCCTCGGAGTAGCTCGGATTGGACGATGGCGTCAGCCCGGCGAACTCGACCGCCGCGCGCAAACCTTCGCGGCAGTCACGCAGCACGTCGGTCGCGGCCTTCACCGGGCTGCTCAGGTTGCCCTTTTCCGCTTCCTCGAAATCGCGCTCGACGAGCAGGCGGAAGAAGCGGCGGAAACTGTCAAAGGAAGGGAAGGTCCGCCCCTTCAGCGGATACAGCAATTGACGAATGGCCTCCTGCTCCGCGGCGGTCGGCTCGAAGGTCTCGGCATTCGGAGCCAATCCAGCGCTGGCGGCGCGATAGGCATAGGCCATCTCACGCTCAAGCAGCGGCAGCACCTCGCTGCCGAAGTCGAGCTGCTGCGACCCTGTGCGCGCCACGGCCTGCGCCTGCAGCAGTCTGATCGCATCGACCGTCAGAAACCTTGCCTGGTGACGGCCGGCAATGCCTTTCTGATTGACACCACGAGCCGCAAAGGGCAAACACTGGCGCGAGAAGAGTCTGATCCTCGGCTCCCGTCCCGAAGGCGTATAGCGCAGCCCGCCTGCTTGCGCCGTGAACTGTCCACCGCGCCCTACGGTGAGCGTTGAGATCACGTCATAAGCCGTTAGGCCCAGGCCCTGTACGGCCACGGTGGCCGCGTCCGAGATTGCGTCCAGGCGTGAGCTTGGGTAGGGGCTGGCCAGGAAGAGGGCCTTGGGATTGCGCCGCGCCGCCGCTGCCGCGAAAGCCTCGTAGGCCAGGTCGCTGTCCGTGGGCCGTCGCATGCCGTGGCCAGTGGCCAGGAAAACGTAGTCGGCCCGGTACTCAAAGCCGCAGTCCAAGACAACCTGAAAGCCGCGCTCAGGCAGCGGGACAAGGTCGACGACGCGGCGACGGTGGTGCTCGACGCTCACCGTGGCCGGCAGCTGCGCGGCCACGCGTTCGAAGGCCCATCTCAGGTACTCGCCGAGCATATTGCGTGGCAGGTGGTCCTGGTCGCTGATCTCCGCACCGCCTTCGCCTTGGACCTGCAGAAAGCGGGTGCCAAAGCGGCGGTAGCCCTGATACCGCGCCCACTGAGTGAGCGACAAGCCTTGCTTGCCCATGATCTTGCTGTCCTCACCGAAGATGCCGACCTGGGACGCGACCGTGTTGGTGAGCAGGTGATCGGGCTGCTGAACTGGATGTGAGCCCGGTCCGCAGTCGCCGGGCTCGACAATGTCGATCTTCAGCTCCCAGGCAAGTGGCGCGGCGTGCAGTTGCTCCACCAATTGCTCCAAGAGGCTCAGGCCGCGTGGCCCCATGCCGACGATGGTGATGCGTGCAGTTTTCATGGTGCTGTGGTGCGAAGCGTCAAAGGGGCGTGAAGGCTGCCGCGTGCCCGATCGGCTCGGCATGAAGGATGGCGATATCGGGCTGGTTCGGCAGGTGCGGGAAGACCGACAGAACCCGGGGATCGTGACCAGGGATGATGTGGTACGGCCCGTCCGCGAGCGTCTCTATGGTCCCGTAGGCTTCCAGCATGCCTTCGAGGTCGACGACGATGGGGAAGGGCCTTCGCTCGCGCAGATTGGTCCAGTAATGCGCCGCGTCGCTGGCCAGGACGATGCGCCCGCGCGCGGTTGGCACGCTGACCACCTGCAGCCCTTTGGTGTGACCACCGACGTGGTGCAAGCCAATGCCGTCCGCAAGCGTGGCGCTGCCTTTGTGAAACACCAGCCGGCCTTCGAACAGACAACGAATGGCATTCATCACATCCTTGGCCTCAAAGGGTTGTCGCAAGGTGGCGTGACCCATGCAGCGGCCGGTGCAGTAAGCCATTTCCTCATCCTGGATGTGGATGCGGGCGTTCGGGAAGGCCAGCAGATTGCCGCAATGGTCATAGTGCATATGCGTGACGACCAGGTCCGTGACCGCAGCCGCCGCGATGCCCAAACGCGCCAGCAGCTCGACGGGATCGTGCAGAAAGGTGCGCTGCCTTTTTCTCGCGGTATCGCTGTCAAAGCCGGTGTCGACAACGATGGTGCGTTGCTCGCTCCGGATGACCCAGACGAAGAAATCCAAGGGCATTTGCTCATCGTCGTGGAAGTCGGGGAAGATGAAGTTCTCCCGCCCACGGCGGCCTTCGTGCGTCGCATAACGCAGGGCATAGACTTCAAAAGGCGTTGGATTCACGAACCTTCCTTCTCGACTCAGCAGATGTCGGCGGGCGTTGCCTGGGGCTCCAGACTGCGCTTGAGGGCAAGCAGCGGCAGGTGGCGCTCCAGGGAGGAACGCTCGGACCAGCTGCTCTTCTCCTGGAAAAAGAACTTCTCCTGGCCGAAGGCGGGCACCAACTGATCGAACCAGGTCGCCTGGCTGTCGAACTTCGCGTAGAAGGGCCTGCGGACCCAATCGGCATTGCGCGCCTGAAGGAACTGCAGCGCGAAGACCTTCTCACCGCCCAGCGTCACGATCCCGTCCACGACCACCTTGCCCGGATGGGCGCTCATCGATGGGCCGCGCACGGTGCGCGCGAGACCGGAGACCTGCTGATATGCCGCCTGGAAGATCTCGTAGGCCCTGGCCAGCGGCAGTTCGAAGTAGTGACTGGGGCCGGTGTCGCGTTCAACGAACATGTAATACGGAATGGCGCCCAGCTTGACACCTGTTGTCCACAATTCCGCCCAGCCCTTGGGATCCTCGCTGATGTGGCGAATGACCGGCGCCTGCATGCGCAGCGTTGCCCCCGTCCCGACGATGCGCCTCACGGCCTTCTGGGCGATCGCCGTGCGCAACTCCGCAGGATGGTTGTAGTGCCCCATCAATGCGAGGTTCCGACCGGAGTCGATGACACGTTCGAACAAGCGCAGCAGATCGTCCGCATCCTTGTCGCTCACAAAGCGCTGCGGCCAGTAGGCGACGGACTTGGTACCGATGCGAATGTTCTGCACATGGGCCAACTCCGGTGCCAGCAGGGGCTCGATATAGCCGGCCAGGGCGCGCGTGTTCATGACCAAGGGGTCGCCGCCAGTGATGAGCACATCGGTGACGTCCGGATGGCGCTTCAGGTACTCGACGAGATCGGACGCATCCTGCGCATCAAACTTGAGCTCATCCATGCCGACAAACTGTGGCCAGCGGAAGCAAAAGGTGCAGTAGGCATGGCAGGACTGTCCAGCCTTGGGGAAGAACAGCACGGTCTCCCTGTACTTGTGCTGCAGGCCACTCAAGGGACGGCCGTCAAGATAGGGCACGTTATGCGTCATCTGCCCGGCCGGGTGCGGATTCATCCGCATCCGGATGTCGCGCACCATCGTCTCAATCTTGGATTCGTCTTGCTGAACCAGCACGAGCTCACGCAGGGCCTCGTACTCGGCGGCGTGAAGCATTTCACGGTGAGGAAATGTCAGGCGATAGATCGGATCGTCAGGGATGTTGTCCCAATTGATCAGCTCATCCATCACATAAGGATTGACCCGAAAGGGCAAGACCCTTGACACAACAGAGACCGTCTCCTGCAGGTCTTGCGGAATCTTTCCCCATTGCGGCGCAGCCTTGATCGTGTGGTGCGTATAGGGCTTGAATTTGATCGCGCTGTCGGTACTCACAGAACTCCCCCTCGTATGCCGAATTGGCAATTTGCAGGAACGAACCCGGCTTGCGGCCGTCTTTGGAACTTCACCCTCATCGAAGTTGGCGCGTGGTTCTGGAGTTGCGAGTCCCGAATCATCTAACGTCCTTGCTGGTGAGGACGCCGCCTTGTGTATGCCAATTATTGAAGTGGCGCGCTGGCGCCGCATCGTCGCAAACACAGAATCAGTCTGCGCCTGAACACATAAGGGAATCTTCTGTGCTAACGGACATACTGCTGTCACACGCATGGACGATCGAACTGGCCTGCCAGAGCTCGGGCAACTCTGCAGCGCGCGCGTGAATACAGGCGGATAGGCTCGCATGGACTGATTCGACCGTTCGCCCTGCGGGCGGGTCAAGCGAGCAATTCGAATGCATGCATGAGCGCGGCGAATGTCAGGCGTCGACTTGGCCTGACGGCATGGCGCCTTGTGCTAAAAACCTTCATTCCATCTGCAGCAGGCCATCACCTCGTGTCGATCCCACTTGCCCAGCTGTCCTTCCTGGATTTGCTCCGCGGCTTTGTCGCGGTAGGCCGCCGCATGAGCATCACGCAGGCGGCGCAGGACCTGCACCTCACCCAATCTGCAGTGAGCCGGCAAGTCCTCGCGCTGGAGGATCGACTTGGCGCCAAGCTGCTGGTCCGGGGTTATCGCTCGATCTCACTGACGCCGGCCGGCGAGCAACTGTTTGGCGTTGCCAATACGGCGATCCAACAGCTTCAAGACGTGCTGGCCGAGCTTGATACCGCCAGCGCGGCGCGGCCGGTGCGGCTGACCGCCAGCATCGGCGTGACCGGCCTGTGGCTGCTGCCGCGGCTGAAGAAGTTCCAGCAATTGCGCCCGGGGATTGACCTGCGCGTCTCGGCCCACAACCGCGTGCTTGACCTGCGGCAGGAGGGTATCGACCTGGCGATCCGCTACACCTCACGCGTTGCGGTGGCTCCCGGCAGCACCCATCTGTTCGGCCACAGGATCGCGCCCATTGCCCATCCCTCGCTGGGCGTACGCAGTCTGAGCGGCGTCGAGAGGCTTGCCGGCTACTCGCTGCTGGAATACGACGACTCCACCTACCCCTGGCTGCGCTGGTCACATTGGCTGGCTTCGAATGGTTGGGAGGCGGCCCGGCCCAAGAGCGTGCAGCATTTCAACCAGTACGACCAGGTCATCCAGGCAGCAGTCGGTGGCCAAGGCATTGCCTTGGGGCGCCTGGAGCTGCTGCAAGAGCAGCTCGATACCGGGCTGCTGGAACAGGTGGGCCCGTCGCTGCGGAGCGAGCCGTCTGACCATGCCTACTGGCTGGTAAGAGCCGACGAGCATCCACGCGAGCATGTGCGTCTCGTGGCCAACTGGATCGAGGCCGAGGCGCGCGAAGGTCAGCGTTCGGCTGCAGCACACCCGTGCTGAGGCGCGTTCTCACTCACCGCCAGCTGCGATCGGCCAGAGACGAACCCGTTGCTTGCATTTGCGCGCGCGACGAGACCAGATGGCAGGCCTACAAACAGCCAATGCAGTCAACCGGGCCCGCCGCCAAAGTCTCAGACACCTCTCACTGCTCGACCAGCTCCACCCGCCGGTTCAGCGCCCGCCCCGCCTCGGCCGCATTGCTGGCCACGGGCGCCAGATTGGCCAGGCCGCGCGCGCTCAGGCGCTTGGCATCGATCTTGTAGTCCTTCACCAGCGCGGCCGTCACCGCTTCCGCGCGGCGCTGTGACAGCGCCAGATTGCCCTCCAGACCACCCTGGTTGTCGGTATGGCCGACGATGAACACCTTCAGCGCCGGCTGCTTGGCCAGCAGCGCCGCCATCTCGTCGAGCTGTGGCTTGGAGCCCTCTTTCAGCTCCGCCCGGGCGCTATCGAACAGGATGCCGTAGAGTGCGATGCGCCCCTCGGCGGCCAAGCCCTTGGCCAAGGCATCGGCCTTGACCTGCACCTGCCCGCCGGCCATCGCCTGGCTCTCGATCACCTGCAGGAAGTAGGGGCCGCCCGTGCCCCGCCGCTCCTCGCTGCTGGACGGCGCAATCACCGTCAGCACCACCGTCACATCGCCCTCGGGGCGGGCCAGCCGGGCCACCAGCACACGCGGCGGGTAGTTGCCGTTGTCGTCGATCCGGCTGCTCGGGCTGTAACCGCCGACAAAGGTGCTGGTCTTGTCGGTCCAGAAGCGGGCATGCTCGTGATAGTTGGCCTTGCGGCACTGCGGCGCGTCCTCGCAGGCCAGCAGAATCTTGAAGCGGCTCTGCTCCAGCGCCTGCTTGTAGTTGCGCAGCACCTCCAGCGGCGAACTGTCCTTGGGCGCCAGATAGAAGTAGTTGAAGGTGCGCCCCTCGACCGTCTCGCTCTGCTTGGGGCCTAGCGGCACGCGCACCTGTTCGAAGTGATTGCTGCCGTAGTTGAACAGGATGGAGCCCTGGTAGCGGCTGATCAGCGGATGGTCACTGCCACCGGCCTTGTCCGCCAGCGGCTCGGCCGCCTGGGCCGGCAGAGTCGCACCCAGCATCATCATGGCCGCCACGGCCACCCAGCGCTTCACATCCACCATTGCACGCCACACCTTCATCGCTGTTATTTCCCTTGCTGCCACTCATCGGGCAGGGGCGCTTATACCGGCGCCAGACAACTTCCGGGACGATGACAATGCGTACAGATGCAACCGGGTGTGTGCGACCGAGGGTCTTGCAAGGCGCCTGCAGGGTGCCAGCATAGGTCGGCGTGGTCCGCCGACTTATGCTGACTTTCCTTAGCGCTGTCGCAGCAACAGAGTCAGGCGCCCATCGCCGTCGAGCGCCGTTTCCAGCTCGGCGAGCCGCGCGTCGACCTGGCTGCGCTGACAAGTCCCGCTGCAGCGCAATTGCAGGCGCCAGCCCTCGGGGCTACGCTCGACCAACACCTCCGCACCCCAGCCACGCAGCTGAGCCTCGAGCTCTGCCGCATCACGATCTGGGTTTGGAGCCAGCCACTGGGCCTGGCCTCTCGCACCGCCACGCCAGCCCGGCTCGGCCTCGCCTGAGGACAGCGGCCCCCACTGTGGCCACACGACCAAGCCGACGCCGGCCACGACGGCAGCTGCCGCCAACCAGCGCCAGAACGGGCCATTCGCAGCGTCGCCATGTCTCGCTGGCGGCTCGGGTGATACAGCCGCCAGGCCCGCACGACGCCGCACATCTGACCAATCCGGCCGCAGGCCGTCCGCCGGCATTTCACCGAAGGCCCGGTGCAGGCGCTGGCCTTCGTCGTAGGCACCGGCCTGCTCTGGCCGCAGCTCCGAAGGCCGCTCAGCGCCGCGCAGACCGCCCAGAAACGCCCGAACCTCGGCATCCTGCCTGTCCAGTTCGGCCTCATCACGGCGCTTGTCTTCAGCAGTCATTGCAGTCTCGCAGAAAGGGTTGCAACTTGGCACGGCAGTCCGCCAGGTAAACCGTCGCGGCATGCTCGCTACGGCCCAGCTTCTGACCCAGGTCGGCATGCGACCAGCCTTCCACATAGGCCAGATACAGCGCTTCGGCTTGCTCAGGATGCTGCTGTGCAAATCGCGCAAAGCCACGGCGAACGCAGTCGTCTTGCACACTGAGATGCGACGCTTCGAAACTTATCAGCTCGGCCCTGCTTTGAGCAGCTTCGTCGCTGACCTCAGGCAGTTGCTGGTGCCGCCAGTGTGCCAGCAGCACGCGCTTGCCGATCGCCCATAGCCAGGTCGACAGCAGCGCGTCGCCGCGGTAGCCAGCCAGCCCGCGCAAGGCCGCTGCAAAGCTGTCCTGCACCAGTTCGTGGGCAACCGACTGAAGACAACCATTGGCCCGAAAGTACCGGTACAAACGCGGATACCACTCCGGGTACAGCGCGGCAAGATCCGACTCGCTCGCCATTGGCGTCGTCTGGCCCGCATCGATCGACCCGTCCGCCGCTTCAGAATCTCCCATCGCCCCTTGACTCCTTCCCAGATCCAATCGATGCCACCCATGCCCAGCCTTCGGCCTCGAACACTGCGAATCAAGGGTTTGCGCACGGTCGGCCCTGGCCTGTTCTTGTCCGCCCTGATCGGCGCGATGGCGACTGTAGCGCCCGGCAGCTGTCTGTCCGCAAGCGATTCCCCTGAGATGCGCCTGCTGATGACGGCCTACCGGCACGCGCACAACAGCGACGGCCAGCTTTGCCAAGACATGCTGACCCCGCTGCTGCCCGTCGCGCTGCGACTGCTGCCCGATGATCGGGCCGAACTGGTGCTCAGCAGTTTGCGCGCTTGCGAGATCAGGGCAACGCTGGCGGGCGCAGCACCAGGCCCTGCGGACGTCGAGAGCAGCTTCAGGCGCTGGTTGCCACGGCTCCAGGCCGTTCCCGAGCAATTGGCCATCCTGTACGCGGATGCCTGGCATTCCGCCATGTCTATCGGCGAGCCAGCCCTGGCAGAAGCACTGGCCGGTGCCTACTTGAATGCCCAGTTGGCACAGGCCAGCAGCAGCACACCGCGCGATGTCGTCCATCGCGATCGGGCGCTCAAGCTGCTGAGCAGCTTTGTCGAGCGCTGTTATGGCCAACCCTCGCCAGCGCTGTTTGACCGACTTGAGCAACGCCTCGCGCTGAGCCTGCCACCAGACGCCTCACCGATGCTGTTGCTTCAGCGTGGACGCAGCGTCGCACTGCGCCGACTCGGTCGTGCCCAGGAGGCCTGGCTGCTGATAGACGCGGCCTACCAGCTGGCGAAAAGCAGCCTGCGCGCCGACGAGGTGGTCATCGCCTGGCTGGCCAGCGAGCGCAGCATGGCTCTGAAGGAGCTGGGGCAGATCGACGAGGCCTATGCCGCGCAACAAGCCGTATTGGCGTTCTGGCAAAGCCAAGGCCAAAGCCCGGTACGTGTCGCCCGTGCCGCGACCAATCTGAGCCTGCTGGCCCTGGCACGGGGCGACCTCGATGCCGTCCTGCGTCACGCCGATTTGGCTGATGCTGAGACCTGGTCGGACGCACCAAGCTCGGATCCCTTGCGCCGCGAGGCCGTGCCCGCACTGGCCGCACGCGAGATCGCACTGCTGCATCGCGGCGACGCCACGGCACTGCAGCGGCTTCGGCTCGTGCTTGAACCCATGGGCCCCAGCTACTTCGAACTGAACTTTGCGCTGGAAGAGCTGCTGCTGGGGGCCGAGCGCCTGCAGGACAAGGGCACGGTCAGCTGGGCACTTCACGCCCTGCAGGACCATCTCAGGCTGCTGACCGGCCCCTTGCAGGGCGAGCGCGCCCTTTGGTACCAGATCGAATCGCGGCTGCATCCCGAGCAAGCGATGGAGGCGACGTCGCGTGCCCTGGCACTTGCCGCCACCGGACGCGCCCCGGCGCAGGAGGCGCTGGTGTTGTTCGACACCGCTCACCGCCTGCCAGCCAAGGATGGCGCACTGGCCGTGGCGCTCTACAAGCGCGGCATCCAGGCCCAGCAACGATCCAGGCAGGGACAGCGGCCCGCCGAACTGCAACGGGCCAGTCTGGCGCGCTTCGAGCCTTATCTGCGCGCCTATGTCGTCAGCTTGTTGGACCAGGGTCGCTTGAAAGAGGCCGAGCAGGCGCTGGACTATCTGCAGGACGAGGAGATTGGCAGCTTTTCGCGTCGTCGGCGCCAAGTTCAAGGGCCCAGCGCCTGGCTGCCGACCATGCGTCCGAACGAGCAGGAATGGAACCGCCGTCTCGACGAGATCGGCGCCGATCTGCTGGCCGCAGCCGAACCGATGGAGCAGCAAATCGCTGCGCAACTTCCATTGCCCGATCTGGCGGCGGTCCAAGCGCCTTACGCCGCCGCTGCGCTCAGCCAAGCGGCGCAACGCAGCCGTGTGTTGCTGTCCCAAGATCTGCTGGCATCCTCGGAGACCGCGTCAGAACAGCTACCCGCTCAGCTCCGAGCCGACGAAGCCGTCTTGCGCTATTTCGTGCGTCCTCAATCGGTCGAGGTGTTGATGCAGCTTCCGGGTCAGCCGCCAACGCACCTCGCGCTGCACGCCACCCGCGCGCAGCTGGCTCGCCAGATCATGCAGCTGCGCCAGAACCTTGAACGCGCCGATCCAGCCGCCCTCCCCTTGTTGCAGCAGCTGCATCAACAGCTCTTGGAGCCCTTGCGCAAGCAATTCGCGAACGCAGCCGTGGGTGTCGAGCGCCTGAGCATCCAAAGCGACGACCTGTTGCGATACCTGCCTTGGGCGGCGCTGCATGATGGCGAGCGCTTTCTCGTCGAGGACTATGTGCTGGCCCAGCGCGGAGCCAGCTCCCAGGCCAGCGCTGCCAGCCGAAGCACGCCCGCTGGGCGCGGCGCGGCGCTGGGCGTCGGCACCACTCAGGCGCACGGCAGGCACGCGTCACTTCCTGGTGTCGCCAAGGAACTGGCGGCGCTACGGGCCCACACCGGCGCCACTGTGTTGCAGGATGCAGCGTTCAATCAGCAAAGCTTGACCCGCGCGCTGCGGCAAGAACCACGCCTGGTGCACCTGGCCAGTCACTTCACGCTTGATCCCGCTGGGCCACAGCGATCCGCGCTGCTGCTCGGCGACGGCAGCACCCTCAGTCTCTCTGAGCTGAGCCTGCTGCACTGGACGGGCGTTGAATTGGCGGTGCTGTCCGCCTGCGATACAGCCTTGAACGACGACGCATCGCGCGAGCAGGGGCAGGGGCTGAACGGCCTGGCCGCCACACTGCAGGACGCCGGTGTCCGTCAGGTGCTGGCCACCCAATGGCGTGTCAGCGATAGCGCCGCTGCCGAATGGATCAGCCAGTTTTACGCGACACTGCCGCCCGCGGCCATCGACAAGGCCCTGTTCGACCCGGAGCTATTGGCGCAGGCGCAACGGGCCTGGCTGCAATTGCACCGCCATGATTCCGGCGTGCACCCGCACTTTTGGGCTGCGTACAGTTGGTACCAATGAAATGAATCAGATATGGCGCCTGCTGTGCTTGTCAAAGCTGCAGCTCTCGTGGCACCTGCTCACCCTTGTCGTGCTGATCATGGCCGCACCCAGCCAGGCGGCCGACAAGGCCTTGCTGATCGGTGTGGATCGCTATCCGCAACTGCCGCAACGGCTATGGCTGCGCGGTCCTTCCAATGATGTCACCTTGATGCGCAGCGCCCTGTTGCAGCAGGGCTTTGCCGAGGCCCACATTCAAACGCTGGTCGATGCGCCAAGCAGAGCGCAGATCCTGGCGGCCATGCAAGCCATGCTGGCGCACACCACGCCCGGCGACCGTCTGCTGTTCTACTTTGCCGGTCATGGCAGCCAGCAACCGCAGCCGGCCGGTCGACTGCCCGTCGAGCCGGACGGCCTCGATGAAGTGCTGCTGCCCGCCGACGTCGCCGCTTGGGATGGCCACGGGAGCCAGGCCAGCATTGCTCATGCCATCGTCGACGATGAGATCGGCGCCTGGATCGACGCCCTGGTCGACCGCGGCGCCGTGGTCTGGGCGCTGTTCGACACCTGCCACGCTGCGGGCATGACACGCAGCACGAGCACAGGCTATGAGCGCGCCATTCACCCGCACGAGCTGGGCCTGAAGCTCTCCGGCGCTTCCGCCAAGACAGCGCCAAGGCAGAGCCGGGGCCGCCAGGACGGCCGCGTGCTGTTGTTTGCCGGGCGAAGCCACGAGCGCGTTCGGGAGGAATGGATGCCCAGGGGCGCCAATCTGGCCCAGGCTCGCATGCACGGTGTGTTCACCTGGCATGTGGCCAGTCTGCTGCCTGAGCTTGGCATGAAGGACCCCGAGGCCCTGCTGGCTGCTGTACGACAGCGTTATGAACAGGAGCAGCGCAGCCAGCCGCTGCCCATGCTCTCTGGAGCGCTGGCCAACACGGGTAAACACTGATGATTCAGCACTGATAAAGCCGGCGCCACCGACTCCAAACACAGATGCCAGGCGCTCTTTTGGCGCCGATACCTGTGTCCTCAAAGGAGATCTGCGCCATGCGCCTTGCCCAGAAAACCATTCCCGTCAGCCTCATCCTCAGCGCTGCCTTGCTCGCCGGCTGTGGCGGTGGTGATAGCCCAAGCCCCACCCCGGCTCCAACGCCAACGCCAACGCCAACGCCGACTCCAACTCCAACGCCGACTCCGACCCCCACACCGTTTGCCGGTGTTCAGCTGAACGGTACGGCAGCAACCGGACTGGCCATTGGCGGTGCCAAGGTCGAGGCCAAATGCGCCACCGGCAGCGCCAATGGCAGCACCGGCACTGACGGAAGCTATGAGCTGAAGATCGCTGGCGCGACGCTGCCCTGCTTGCTGCGTGTCAGCAGCAGCGACGCCAAGCTGGTACTGCACTCGCTGGCCGATGGCAGCGGCGCTGGCACTGCGGTCGCCAATCTCACGCCGCTGAGCGAACTCCTGCTGGGCCGATTGATCGGTGCTGCCAGCACGCCACAGGCCGGCTTCAGCAATCACACGCCTGCGGCCTTGGCAGCCTTGCTGACAGGCACACGCCTGAGTGACGCCAAGAGTGCCCTCCAAAGCGCCCTCAAGCCAGTCGTCGATCTGAGCGGCATTGACCCGCTCACCACGCCCTTCAAGGCCAGCAGTTCCAGCAGCGCGCCCGGCGACAGTACCGATCAGAAGCTGGACACGCTGATGGCCAGCCTCGGCAGCGCCAAGGTCAGCCTGGCCGCCTTGAACAACCGCTTGCTGACCAGCGATCCAGCCGCCGCCAGCCAGACCGTCAGCCAGCTGCTCGGCACGCCACCCGTGGCCAACTGCCCGACGCTGCGCAGCGGCAGCTACATGATGATCAGCCGGCGCGGCGATGCGATCGAATTGAACTTGGACTTCGTTGCCAAGACCGCCATCGACAAGCTCGGCACCATGACGCTGCAAGCGAGCACATCCGCCTGCCGCTTCGAGGTACTGGACAGCCAGGGGCATCAGCAGGCCGAGATCGCCTTCGGCAAGGAGAACCTTGGTCTGGCGCGCACGACGGCCGACGCCGATGGCGACAGCGCCACCAGCCTGATCTGGCCGAAGCAGCGCGTCACCATGGCCGCGCTGGTCGGCCAATGGAATCTGGTCGAGTGGGACAGACAGGGCAGCAGCGCCTTGCCACGCATCGGCATCGGCAGCGTCAGCGTGGCTGCAGACGGCAGCGCCGTTCTGCAAGCTTGCGCCGTGCAGGGCGCGGCGGCCGACTGCAGCGACCCGAGCCGTCGCACAACCGGGCAATTCAGCGTCGATGCCAATGGGCAGCTGAGCCTGCCCGGCGGTCGTATCGGCCACGCCTTCCGCGCCAGTGACGGCACCCAGCTGATCGCCTGGGGCAAGCCCAATGGCGACGGCTTCACGCTGCTGGCCCGCACGCAGACACTCAGTCTGCCCAGCGCGGGCAGCGACCTGCAAGTCTGGCACCTGCAAGGCCTCACGACGCAGGGCGACGACGCCTTCCGCGCCACTGCGCTCAGTGACGCGACGGTCAAGTTCATCACAGTCGACAGCGCCACGGCCCAGGTCACGACACAGGCCGGCGCGGTGTTCACGATCAACAAGCCGCTGCCGGGCTTCTATCACTTTGCCGCCACCCAGGCCTATGCCGATACCTACGGTTTGTCGCTGCCGGGCCTGCTCAGCATCTGGGGCAGCAACAGCGCCGGCAAGGTCGAACTAGGCATGCAGGTGGAACGGCCCTGAGACCGCCCGCTCAGCCGCAGCGCAGGCGCACAGCAGCAGCGCTGGGCGCCTGCAGCCGGCCGATCACCCGCGCTGACGCGAAGCCCGCCGCGGCAAAGGCCTGCAGCACGGCATCAGCCGCCTCGGGCGCGCAGCTGACCAGCAGGCCGCCGCTGGTCTGTGGATCGCTGAGCAGCGCGCGCTGCCAGTCCTCGGCCGCGGCGGGCCAATCGACGGCCGCACCATAGGCCGCCCAGTTGCGCGCCGAGGCGCCGGTGACGATGCCCTCGCGGGCCAGCGCCACCGCGGCCGGAATCAAGGGCAGGTCAGCCAGACGCAGCGTCGCGTCCAGGCCCGAGCCACGGCAGATCTCCAGCAGATGGCCGGCCAGGCCGAAGCCGGTCACATCGGTCATCGCATGGACGCCATCCAGCCCGGCCAGCGCGCTGCCGACGCGGTTCAGCTGCGTGGTGTGGCGGATCATCTCGGCATAGCCGGCCGCATCGAGCCGGCCTTTCTTCAAACCGGCCGACAGCACGCCCACACCCAGCGGCTTACCGAGGATCAGCACATCGCCGGCACGGCCGTCGGCATTGCGGCGCACCCGATCGGGGTGCACCAGGCCCAGCGCCACCAGGCCGTAGATGGGCTCGAGCAGATCGATCGAATGGCCGCCCGCTATCGGAATGCCGGCCTCGCGGCAGACCTCGGCGCCGCCGGCCAGCACCTGGCCAATCACCTCGGGCGACAGCTTGGCGATGGGCATGCCGACCAGGGCCAGCGCCATGATGGGCGTGCCGCCCATCGCATAGATATCGCTGAGCGCATTGGTCGCGGCGATGCGGCCGAAATCGCGCGCGTCGTCGACGATGGGCGTGAAGAAATCGGTCGTCGCCACCAGGGCCTGGCTGTCGTTCAAGCGGTAGACCGCGGCATCGTCGCTGGTCTCCAGGCCGACCATCAGCTCGGGCGGCAGCAGGCCCTGCGGCGCCCGCGCGAGGATCTCGCCAAGCAGGCCCGGTGCAATCTTGCAGCCGCAGCCGCCGCCGTGGGAAAACTGGGTCAGGGCAATGGGGTCCATCATGCTGCCGTGTGGTGAGGAATGCCCGCATTGTCACCGTCGACAGCGTGCCAGAATCGGGCCGCATGAGCCCTCCCCGCGGCCCGGTCCAGATCGCCGACCTGCCCCTGTTCGACACCGTGATCGATGCACGCTCGCCGGCCGAGTTCGCGCTCGATCATCTGCCCGGCGCGATCAACTGCCCGGTGCTCAGTGACGAGGAGCGCGTCATCGTCGGCACCTTGTACAAGCAGCAAGGCGCTTTCGAGGCGCGGCGCGTCGGCGGCGCCATGGTGGCGGCCAATCTGGCGCGTCATCTGCAGCAGGTCTTTCACGACAAGCCGCCGGGCTGGAAGCCGCTGGTGTACTGCTGGCGCGGCGGCCTGCGCAGCGGGTCCATGGTGGCCTGGCTGCGCCTGGTCGGCTGGGATGCGCAGCAGCTGGCTGGCGGCTACAAGCGCTACCGCGGCCATGTGATCGAGCAGATCGCCACGCTGGCGCCGCGGCTTCAGCTGCGCCTGCTGTGCGGCGCCACCGGCAGCGCCAAGACCCGCGTGCTGCAGGCGCTCGCCGCGCAGGGCGCGCAGGTGCTCGACCTGGAAGCACTGGCCCGCCACAAGGGCTCGATGCTGGGCGCCTGGCCGGGCCAGGCCCAGCCCTCGCAAAAGGCCTTCGAGACTCAGCTGGCCGAGCAGCTGATGCGGCTGAACCTCAGCCAGCCGGTCTTCATCGAAGCCGAGAGCCGCAAGATCGGCCGCATCACCCTGCCCGACCCGCTGCTGGAGCGCATGCATCAAGCCCCCTGCATCGAGATCGTCGCCAGCGAGGCGGCACGGCTAGCCTTCCTGCTGCGCGACTACGCCTACCTCGGTGATGACGCGGCCGCGCTGGCCGCCATTCTTGACAGGCTGCGCGTCGTCCACGGGCATGAAGTCGTCAATCGCTGGCAGGACTGGGCGCGCAGCCGCCAGCTCGCTCCCCTGTTCGCCGAGCTGACCCGGCTGCACTACGACCCGCACTACGCCCGCTCCCAGGGCGGCCGCCTGCGCCAGTGGGCCACGCGCGCTCAGCTGCGCGCCGAGGCGCTGGACGAGGCCGGCATCAGCGCGCTGGCCGCGGCCTTGCTTGCGCGCGGCTGAGCGAACACCAGCACATTGCCGGCCATCACCAGCCCTAGGCCCAGCAGCGCCGGGGCGCTCCACTGGTAGCCCTCGGCCCAGGCCGAGACGTTCAGCGCCACCACCGGGAACAGCACCGTGGCATAGGCGGCGCGCTCGGGGCCCAGTCGGCCGACCAGGGTCAGATAGGCGGTGAAGCCGATCACCGAGCCGGGCACGGCCAGGTAGAGCAGCGCGGCGCTGTAGCGCCAGCCGGGCTCGTAGGCGAGAGGCACGCCGGCCAGCAGGCAGTAGCCGAGCAGCACGCTGGTGCCGACCAACATGCCCCAGGCATTGGTCTGCGCCGGTGCCAGGCCCTGGCGCTGCAGCGCGGCCGACAGCAGATTGCCGCAGGAGAAGCACAGCGTGCCGCCCAGCGCCCAGGCCAGGCCCTGCAGGCTGCCCGCACCGGCGCGGCCGATCTCGGGCCAGAACAGCGCCAGCAGGCCCGTCAGGCCCAAGGCCCCGCCAGCCAGCACCCGTGGGGCCAGGCGCCGGCCATGAATCGCCCGGGCCAGCAGCGCGTTCCACAGCGTGGCACTGGAGAACACCACCGCCACCAGGCCGCTGGCCAGGGTCTGGCTGGCCTGCAAAAAGCAGACGAAGTTGCAGCAGAACAGGCACAGGCCCTGGCCCAGCACCCACAGCGCGGCGCGGCCACGCGGCGGCGTCAAGCGCCGCTGCCAGGCCAGCCAGGCGAAGAGGATCAGCGCCGCCAGGCCAAAGCGATAGGCGATCGACAGCGGGATGGCCACCACCCCGAGCTGCCACTTCAGCGCGATCCAGGTCGTGCCCCAGATCAGCACCACCAACACATAGAGCAAAGCATTCATGGCGCCAGCATCGCCGCTGCCGGCGCCCATTCATTGCACGATCCTGCGCTTTGCTGCACAGGCCAGGCTCAGGGCCGCGCGCCAGACGGCCCGGCCTCGCTACCATGGCGCCATGTCCGCACGCCGGCCCGCCCACGCCCCCACTGCCGCCGCCGCGACCCCGCAACGGGTCGACCAGGTGCTGGCCCGTTCGCGCGCCCGCGCCGAGCGGCGCAGCAGCCTGGGCGACGGCCTGGAGCTGGTGCAATGGCACAACGCGCACGACCACACCAGCTATCTGCAGCCCGGCCATCACACGCTGTCGGTCTATCTCGAAGGCGGCTGGCAGACCCAGGCGCGCGGCCTGCAAGGCAGCCATGGCTCACCGGGCTGCCACTGCCTGCTGCCGGCCGAGCATGAATCGCATTGGGACATCGGCGCGCCGCAGCGCTTTGTCCATCTGTACTGGAGCGGCAGCGCCTGGGCCGATCGCGTGGTGCGCCTGCTCGACGCCGAGCCGCGCAGCTTCAGCCTGCAGACGCGCATCTTTGCGCAGGACGAAGCCCTGGCCGGCTGGGCCCAGCAGATCGCGGCGCTGGACTGGCAGGACCCGCTGCAGCGCATGCAGGCTCAGGCCATCAGCCATCAGGCGTTGGACCGCCTGCTCTTGCAAGCCGCCACCCCGGCACAGCGCAGCGCGGCGCTGCGGCCCAAGGGCGGCCTGGGCAGCGCCGTGCGGCGCGAGCTGCTGGCCTATATCGATGCCCATCTGGACGCGCCGACCGAGGCGCTCAGCCTGGCCACGCTGGCCGCGCGGGCCCATCTGTCGGAATTCCATTTCGCGCGGATGTTCCGCGTATCGATGGGCTGCAGCGTGCAGGGCTGGATCAGCCAGCTGCGCCTGCAGCGCGCCCGCGAGCTGCTGCTGCAGGCCGATGGCCCGCCGCTGGGCGAGGTGGCACGGCGCTGCGGCTATGCCAGCGCCAGCCATCTGAACCGGCAGGTGCGCCGCGCCTTTGCGCTGACGCCGGGCCAGCTGCGCGCCGCGGCGCAGCGCTAAGCTCAGGCGCCGTTCAAGCGCTCAAGGCCACATAGACCTCTTGCACATCGTCATTGGCGTCGATGGCGGCCAGGAAGGCTTCCACCTCTTCCAGCTCGGCCGCGCCCAGCGTGACCGGGTTCTTGGGCCGGTAGCCGAGCTTGGCCGAGACGACATTGAAGCCCTGGGCCGGCAGCGCGCGGCAGACCAGATCGAGGTCGGCCGCATCGGTGTAGAACTGCGCCCCGGCACTCGCGCCGCTGTCTTCGTCCGCCTCGGTCAGCTCGAAATCCTGCGCGCCGGCCTCGATGGCGGCCAGTTCGGCGTCGGCATCAGCCTGCAGCGGGCTGGCCTCGATGATGCCGACATGGTCGAAATCCCAGCTGACCGAGCCGCTGACGCCCAGCTGGCCCTTGCGGAACAGCACGCGCATCTCCGGCGCGGTGCGGTTGACGTTGTCGGTCAGGCACTCGACGATCACCGCCACCCGGTGCGGCGCAAAGCCCTCGTAGGTGACGCGTTCGAAGTTGACCGCCTCGCCGAGCAGGCCGGCGCCCTTCTTGATCGCGCGTTCCAGCGTCTCACGCGGCATCGAGGCCTTCTTGGCCTGTTCGACCACCATGCGCAGCCGGGCGTTCATGTCGGGGTCGGCGCCGTTGCGCGCGGCCTGCATGATTTCCTTGGACAGCTTGGTGAACATCCGTCCCTTGGCATTGGCCGCGATGTCCTTGTGCTTGGCCTTCCACTGTGCGCCCATCGTTGTCTTCCTTGTTGCTGCCGGCAGCTCCTGAGCCTGATTACTCGCGCCGGTGCGGGCTTATACACCTGTTCGGCGCCCAAGCCGGTGATGCGGCGCAAGCCCGGCGATTCAGGCACGCAGCATCGGCCACAGGCTGGCCAGCAGCAGCACGGCCATCACCGCATTGAAGACACGCCGCCGCGCCGGATCGGCCAGCTGGCGGGCCAGCCGCGCGCCGGCATAGGCCCACAGCGCGATGCAGGGCAGGTTGACCAGGCCGCAGACCAGGGCCAGCAGCAGTCCAGACCACCAGGGCGCGCCCGGCACCAAAAAGCCGGCCACCGCGGCCAGCGCCATCATCCAGGCCTTGGGATTGACCCACTGGAACGCGGCCGCGGCCCAGAAGCCCATCCGCGGCCGTGTATGCCCCGCGGCGGCGGTCTCGGTACCCCGCGGCGCTTCGGCCTGCCAGAGCCGCCACGCCATCCAGACCAGATAGGCGCCGCCGCCGGTCTTGAGCAGCAGGCTCAGCGTCGGCCATTGCTGCATCAGCGCGCCCAGGCCCAGCGCCGTGGCCAGCAGCAAGACGGCAAAGCCGATGCTGATGCCCAGCATATGCGGCCAGCTGGCCCTGAAACCGTGATTGACGCCCGAGGCCAGCAGCATCATATTGTTCGGCCCCGGCGTGATGGAGGTGACCGTCGCAAAGGCGATCACGGCGAAGAGGGTCGAGGCATCCATGGGGCAACTCCTTGTGCAGGTTCCAGACGAGGGCCCAGTGTGAGGCCAAATACCAATACAGCACCAATACAGATGGCAGCACAGTTCACCTATCTGTACCGCTAAACGAGCAACACAGGCGGCGCCGGTTTTCGACACAGTGATGACGTTTACGTCATGCCCGCCGGCCGGCTGCAGCCCGGCGACAATGCCGGCATGAATGCCGTCGCGCCTCAGCCCAGCCGCCTCCAGCTCTACCTCAACCTGATCCGCTGGGACCGCCCGGCTGGCACCTGGCTGCTGCTGTGGCCCACGCTGTCGGCGCTGTGGATCGCGGCCGATGGCTGGCCGGGCTGGCACCTGCTGCTGGTGTTCACGCTGGGCACCTTTCTGATGCGCTCGGCCGGCTGCTGCGTCAACGACGTGGCCGACCGCGACTTCGACAAGCACGTCAAGCGCACCGCGCAGCGCCCGGTCACCAGCGGTGCGGTGTCGGTGAAGGAGGCGCTGTTGCTGGGGGCAGGTCTTGCCCTCGCCGCCTTCGGCCTGGTGCTCACGTGCAACGCGCCAACCATCCTGCTGTCATTCGCCGCGCTGGCCGTGGCCTGCCTCTACCCCTATGCCAAGCGCGTGGTCAATATGCCGCAGGCTGTTCTGGGCGTGGCCTTCAGCTTCGGCATCCCGATGGCCTTCTCGGCCGCGCTGGGCGGCAGCGAGTGGAGCCTGGCCGCCATCGGCGCCGCCGTGCCCAAGAGCGCCTGGGCGCTGCTGCTGGCCAATCTGTTCTGGGTGCTGGCCTACGACACCGAGTACGCGATGGTCGACCGCGATGACGACATCAGGATCGGCATCAAGACCTCGGCGTTGACGCTGGGCCGCTGGGATGTACGCGCCGTGATGGCCTTCTACGCCCTCTATCTGGCCGGCTGGACGGCCCTGGGCCTGCGCCTGGGCCTGGGTCGCCTGTACCTGGCCGGCATTGGCGCGGCCGCGCTGCAGGTGCTCTGGCATTACCAGCTGATCAAGGACCGCAGCCGCGACGGCTGCTTCCGCGCCTTCCGCGAGAACCATTGGCTGGGCTTCGCCGTGTTTATCGGCACCGTGGCCGATCTGTCGCTGCGCTGATGCGCTTGCGGCAGCTCGGGCTGGCGAACGCAGGCGCAAGGCCTGTCAATCAACTGCCAGCTTCAGCAAGTAGCATCGTGTCTTCCTGTCGGCCTGTTGGGGGCCGGCACTAGCGCCAGGCACGCAGCCAACGAGCTGGATGAAGACACTGCTGATCACCGCTCTGGCCCTGCTGATGGCCCAGCCAGCATCTGCCGCGGCGCCGCTGGCGGGCCAGACCATACGCGTCTGTGACGACGCCAACGAGTGGCCGCCCTACAGCTATCTGCAACGCGAGGCCGGCCGCCAGGAGCTGCGCGGCTTCTCGGTCGATCTGGTCAAGTCCATCTTCGCCAAGCACGGCATCAGCGTCCAGATCGACCTGCTGCCCTGGAAGCGCTGCCTGCGCGAAGTCAGCGAGGGCAGGCAGTACCAGATGCTGCTGAACGCAGCCGCCACCCCCGAGCGCGAGGCCGAGTACCTGCTCTCGCTGCCCTATCACCAGACGCACAGCTACTACTTCTATCTGAAGCGGCGCTATCCCAAGGGGCTCAAGCTCAAGAGCAGCAGCGAGCTGCAGGGCTACACCATGGGCGGCGTGCGCGGCTACGCCTATCCGGCCTTGCCGGCCACGGCTCGCGAGCAGATGCTGCGCACCGGCAACTACAGCTCCTTGTTCCGCATGCTGCAGCTGGGCCGGGTGGACCTGCTGGTCGAAGACTTCGAAGCCATGCAGGGGCTGGCCCGCACCGGCGCCATCGAGCTGCCCGGCGAGCCGGCGATTGCCTATGCGCCGCTGCCCGGCGTGGCGCCCTCGGTCTACCACCTGATGTTCACCCGCCAGCGCCCCACCGGCGCGGCACTGCAGGCGCTGTTCAACACCGAGCTGCAGCAGATGCAGGCCAGCGGTGAGCTGGACCGGCGGCTGGCCCGTTATCTGGCGCCCTGAGACGGCCTCGCGTCGCGGTGGACGCCATGCCGCAGCGGCGATATCGTGGCGGCAATGCGTATTCGATCCCTCGGCAGCGTGATGGGGCGGCGTCTCGCTGCAGCCGGCTTGTTCACTGGCCTGCTGCTGAACCTGCCGCCCGCCTGCGCCGCGCCACCGCTGCCCGAGGACGTGCGGGTTTGCGACGACGCCAACGAATGGCCGCCCTTCAGCTACTACGAGCGCATCGGCGGCCAGCCCGGCAAGCGCCTGCAGGGCTTTTCGGTGGAGTTGCTGCAAACCATCTTTCAGCGCCATCAGATCCGCCACACGATCGAGCTGCTGCCCTGGAAGCGCTGCTTGCAGGAGGTGCGCGAGGGCCAACGCTTCCAGATGCTGATGAGCGCCACCGTCAACGCCGAGCGCCGCCGCGACTACCTGCTCTCCGAGCCCTACTACACGACGCTGGCGCACTACTTCTACCTGAAGAGCCGCTTCCCGCAAGGCCTGCAGCTGAGCAGCAGCGCCGAGCTGGGCCGCTATGTGCTGGGCGGCATACGCGGCTATGCCTACCCGCGCGTGCCGGCCGAGCTGCGCGAACGGATGCAGCGCACCGGCAGCTATCCAGCGCTGTTCGGCATGTTGCGACTGGGCCGGGTCGATCTGCTCGTCGAAGGGCTGGAGCCCATGTTGGGCCTGGCCAAGACCGGCGTGCTGCAGCTGCAGGACGACCCCGATCTGGCCTGGGCGCCCTTGCCCGGCGCCACGCCGGAACCGTTTTACATGCTGTTCACCGCGCAGCAGCCGGCCGGCACGGCGCTGCAGGCGCTGGTCAACGACGAGCTGCGGCAGATGCAGCACAGCGGCGAACTGCAAAAGCTGCTGGCTCGCCACCTGCCGGCCGCGACTCGCTGAGCACCGGTATTCAGCGCGCCAGCCGCCGCTGCTTCTTCACCACCCCAACCGGGTAGCGCGCCAGTTCCGGCACGAATAGCTCCATCACACGCAACTGGGCGCCGCCACGGCTGAACACCGAGTTGCGCGACCACAGCATCTGCGCCGAGGCCGGCACGCCGGTGGCTACGAGCCACTGGCGCTGCATCTGCCGCCGTGTGTGGCCATGGCGAGCCAGGCGGCGCGGCTGCAGCACGCTGCGGCTGATGCGCGGATCGTCGTAGAGCAGATGGGCCAGCGGCCGCGAGCCCAGCCCCTTCAAGGCCTTCCAGGGCCCGGCCAGCGCCGATTGATGCAGGGCCGAACGGGCCCAGACCAGCGGCTGGCCATCGACGCGCAACAGCACCTCGCGCACCACCGTGCAGCCGCGCCGCGGCATGCCCAGCGCACGGCGCTCCTGCGCGCGCAGCGGGGTCACCTCTTGCCGCAAGACCTGGACCTCGAAGCGCTGGCCCAGCCGCGCCAGCCGCCGGCTCAGGCTGCCGGGCGCGCGCAGCCAGTCGCGCAAGCTGCTTCGTGTTGCTATGCCCACATCAACCTTGCCTTGCCGGCAGCCATCGTCTCGTCATTCATTGGATTTTTTCTGGCCAGGCCGCCAGTGTATGCAGCGCGGCTGGGCAATCAGGGCAAGGCCATGAAATCGCGCATCGCCGCGATCAGCTCGTCTTCCTGGCCGATATAGCCGTGCGGCGAGCGGCCTTCGCAGGCCTCGCTGCCCTCGCCCAGCGGGCCGCCTTCGATCAGCTGCTGCTGCAGCCGCGCGGCCGCGCTCAGCCGGGCCGCCACCTTGGGCAGCAGGGCCGGCGGCGAGCGCTGACAGCCATCGCTGCGGTGGCCGAGCAGCAGCACCGGCTGGCGTATCGCCTCCAGCGGCAGATCGAACACGCTCTGCGCCACCCAGGCCTTGCGCGCCTGTGCCTGCCCCTGGCTGAGCACCGAGCTGAGAATCAGCCCATCGGCCGCCGCCGGGCCGCTGAGCCGCGCCGCCGCGTTGGCAGCCGAGATGGTGCCGCGGCTGGTACCAAGCAACCAGACGGGCAGACCCGGCAGGCGCTCACGCAGCTGCCGGATCAAGAGGCCGATGTCCTCGGCGTGGGCACTGGCCTCGCGAAAGCCGGCCAGACCGTCCTCGCCCTGATAGTCGCTCGGCGCATCGACCAGCACCGTCACCAGCCCCTGCGCACGCAGCTGCGGCTGAATGCGCACCAGCACATTGCCCGTCAGCGCCCGCGCGCAGCCGTCGGCGCCCAGCTTGGCGTGACCGCCACCGCCCGGCAGCAGCACGACGACGGCCCGCGCAGGGCCCGCCTCGGGCGCCGCCAGCGCATAAGCCATCTGCGTGCCGCCATGACTGGCCATCAGCACGCGCTCACCACAGCCGGCCGCATGAGCGCCGCCAGCCAGCAGCAACAACAGCGCCAGGCCCAGCTGGCAATACCTCAACGACTTCATCTCTTCCCCACGCTCCCCAGGCGCTGCAAGCGCGTCAAAGACTCTGCGGGCCGAGCGCAGGGCCGCTCCCAAGCCGGCACGCTCTGGCGATGTGCTTGCCGGTCGCGCCGGCAAGCATCGCCGTCCCCTCGGGGGACCGGCCAAGGTGAACCTTGGACGAGGGGCTCCATGTCAGCTGCCGAACTCGTCGCCCAGCTCGCGGGCGCGCTGCTGGGCCGCCAGTACGGCGCGCTGCACCGCCGCGCCGACGCCATCGGCCTGCAGGCTGCTGATCGCTGCATGGGTGGTGCCGCCCTTGGAGGTGACGCGCTCGCGCAGCAGCGTCGGCGATTCGCCGGATTGCAGCGCCAGCGCGGCTGCGCCGGCACAGGTGGCCAGCGCCAGTTCACGGCTTTGCGCCTCGCTCAGGCCCATCTGCTGCCCGGCCGCGCTCATCGCCTCGACCACATAGAAAAAGTAGGCCGGCCCGGAGCCGGACAGCGCCGTCACCGCGTCCAGATCGCTTTCCTGTTCCACCCACAGCGTGCGGCCGGTGGGCGCCAGCACCTGCTCGACCAGGACGCGATCGTCGGCACTGACCGCCGTGTTGGCATACAGCCCGGCGATGCCCTGGCCGATCAGCGCCGGCGTATTGGGCATGCTGCGCACGACACGCTCGGCGCCGCTGGCGCGAGCGATCGCGCCGACCCGCACACCGGCCATCACCGAGAGCTGCAAGGCCTGATCGACATGGCTGGCGCAGGCTGCCGCCGCTTCGGCAAAGAGCTGCGGCTTCACCGCCCAGACGACCAGCGCCGCCCGCGCCAATGATGCGTCCGCCGCCGCCAGCACGGGCAGCTGCGCAAACTCGACCGCCAGCCTGTCGCGCTGCGGCGCATAGGGCTCGACAACGAGCAGCGACTCGGCCGGCCGGCCGGCACGCAGCAGGCCACCGATGATGGCGCTGGCCATATTGCCGCCGCCGATAAACGCGATGAGGGGGTAGGAGGACTGAGTCATGGGCTGCCAGTTGCTGCTTGGTGTTCGGCGCCAGTGTAGGCCGGGCTCGCCGGCACGAAACGTCTGCCAGCGCCGACAATGGCCTGCCCTGTGTCCGCCATGCCCCGATGAACGCCGCCGCCCAGTTCGTCTACACCCGCGTCTCGCACCGCGTCCGCACCGCCCAGGTCCGCGATGACCTGATCGGCTGGGTGCTGTCCGGCCACAAGCGTCTGCTCACGCCGCAGGGCGAACAGCGATTCGACAGTGGCGCAGTCTTCTTGCTGCCCCGCGGGACGCAGTGGGACATGTTCAACGAGGCACTCGCCGGCGGTGTCTATGAGGCCCGGATGATCAGTTGCCCGCAGGAGCTCATTGAACGCTTTCATCAACGCTTCGGCCAGTTTGCCGCGCTGGCACCCGTGCAGCGCAGCGCGTGCAGCAGCGCCGATGCCGCCTTCGCGGCCAGCTTCAACCATGCGATGAGCGCGCTGCAGGACGAGCGGGCTTCGGCGGCCCTGCGCGAGCACCGCGTGCAGGAGGTCCTGCTGCTGTTGGCCGAGCGTGGCCTGGTGTTCTCCAGCCACACGCCGCTGCGCTGGCAGGACCGCATCCATCGCCTCGTCAGCCAGCGTCCGCACGCCCCTTGGGACGTGCAAACCATTGCCGCCGCCTTCCACTGCAGCGCCAGCACGCTGCAACGCCGCCTGGCCGAGGAAGGCAGCAGCGTCAGCCGCTGCGTGCGCGAGCTGCGGCTGGAGGCCGGCCTGGCCCTGCTGCAGGCCGGGCAGCTGCGCGTCTCCGAGATCGCCGCGCGCTGCGGCTACGACTCGCACAGCCGATTCTCGGCCGCTTTTCGCGCCCATTTCGGCTTTGCGCCGTCGACGCTGCGGCCTGAGCCCAGCTGACCGCTCGCGCACAGCGATTGACACATCCGGGCTGATGCGCGAACGCCTCAGCGGCCAAGATGCAGGCCTTGTTTCACTGCATAGCCCTGAGCACGATGACACGCCTTCACCATTTCGCCCTTCTCCCTGCCCTGCTGCTGGCGATCAGCCCGCTGAGCCAGGCAGCCGGCTTTCAGCTGAGCAGCCCCGAGATTGCTGCCGACAGCAGCATGCCGGCCCGCTTCGAGTTCAACGGCTTCGGCTGCACGGGCGAAAACCGCTCGCCGGCGCTGCAATGGCGCGACGCCCCGGCCGGCACGCAAAGCTATGCGATCACCGTCTACGACCCCGATGCGCCGACCGGCTCCGGCTGGTGGCACTGGTCGGTGATCAACCTGCCGGCCGAGACCCAGGCCCTGCCCGCCGGCGCTGGTGCCATCGGCGATGCCCGGCTGCCCCAGGGCGCCCGCCAGGTGCGCATCGACTACGGCTTCGCCGG
Source organism: Roseateles aquae (assembly GCF_032337115.1). NCBI lineage: Bacteria > Pseudomonadati > Pseudomonadota > Betaproteobacteria > Burkholderiales > Sphaerotilaceae > Roseateles > Roseateles aquae. Next base: position 70,111 of record NZ_JAVXZY010000010.1, on the reverse strand, counting down.
CTGGGGCGGCACCTGCCCGCCGCAGGGCGACAAGCCACACCGTTACATCTTCACCATCCATGCGCTGAAGCTGGCCCGGCTGGAGGTCCCGGCTGACGCCACCGCCGCGCTGGCCGGCTACATGATCCGCGCCAACAGCCTGGGCAGCGCCAGCTTCAGCGCCCACTACGGCCGCCCGGCCGGGCGCTAAGGCTGCGGCCCCGCTCCCCGTGTTGCTGCCAATGGCCGAAGTGCCGCGGTAGCGCTATCCTTGCGCCCGCCATCGCCGCCCGGCCTGTCACAAACAGGTTAGAGAGCCGGCAGGCTGGCGGAGGGCCATCACTTACGGAGGAGCTCATGAGCACCACACAGCAACCGGCCATGGAGCCGCTGAACGGCTACCAGGAAATGCCGCAGGACCAGATGCGCGACCGCGCGCTGGCCCATTACGAACAACTGCGCCGCCGCCGCACCGTGCGCGACTACGACAGCCGTCCGGTGCCCCGCGAGGTGATCGAGCACTGCCTGCTCGCCGCCGGCACGGCGCCCTCGGGCGCCAACCAGCAGCCCTGGCATTTCGCCGTCATCAGCGACCCGGCGATCAAGTCGCGCATCCGCGCCGAGGCCGAGGAAGAGGAACGCGCCTTCTACAGCGGCCGCGCGCCCGAGGAATGGCTGCGCGCGCTGGCCCCGCTGGGCACCGACGCCAGCAAGCCCTTCCTCGAGGAAGCGCCGCTGCTGATCTGCATCTTTGCGCAGAAGTACGGCATCGACGCCCAGGGCGAGCGCTTCAGCCATTACTACGTGCCCGAGTCCGTCGGCATCGCCACCGGCTTCCTGATCAGCGCCCTGCACGACGCCGGCCTCGCCACGCTGACCCACACGCCCAGCCCGATGGGCTTTCTGAACAAGCTCTGCGGCCGCCCGGACAACGAAAAGCCGGTCATCCTGCTGGTCGTCGGCTACCCCAAGCCCGGCTGCCAGGTGCCGGTGCACGGTGGCATCAAGAAGCCGCTGGAGGTGATCAGCAGCTGGTTGTAGCGCCTGCAGCGCAACGCGGATGAGCAAAAAGAAGGCCCGGCAGTGCCGGGCCCAAGTTCACACGCAGGAGACGCGTGGTGATGAGATCAGTGCAGGCCGGCCAGCAAAGCCGCATTGCCACCAGCGGCCGCGGTGTTGATGGTCAGCGTCTGCTCGGCAGCAAAGCGGTACTGCTGACGCGGATTGGCGACCTCGGCAGCACTGATCAGCGGCAGGATGGCGCCGGGGCGGGCCACCAGCTGACGCAGCACGGCACGGCCGCTGCTGTTGGCGGCGCCGGCCAGGCAGACGCCGGCCAGCCGCGCATCGGCCAGCAGCGCGTTCTGGGTGCCGTTGTCGCCGGGCTGCAGGCTCAAGAGCGCGGCCGGCAGGCCGGCGCGCAGCCAGACTTCGCGCAGGCGCTCGCTGTTGTCGGCGCCCAGCAGCACGACGGCATTTCCGGCCACCACGGCGGCGGCGATGGCGGCATGGATCTCGGCCGGTGTGGCGCCCTGGGCCAGCACGGCGATCACGCCGCGGCCATGCAGGCGTAGCTCATTGCTCTCACCGGTGGGGCCGGGCAGCGCCTGGGTTTGCAGGCCATGCTCGGCCTGCTGGGCATGAGCGCGCAACGAGGCGACGGCACCGTTGTCCAGGCTCTCGGCCACCCGGCGCAGCAAGGCCACGCGGTCGGCCAGGGCCTGGTCGTTCCAGGCGTGCTGGGCGGCCACGGCGGCGGCCAGATCGGGGCGCTGGGCCGAAGCGCTGACTTCGACGGCAGCGGCGGCCGCATGCACGGCACCGCGTTGCGGCTCGGCGCAGAAGCGCCACAGATAGTTCGGGCCACCCGCCTTGGGGCCGGTGCCCGACAGGCCTTCACCGCCAAAGGGCTGCACGCCGACGACGGCGCCGATGATGTTGCGGTTGACGTAGACATTGCCGATGCGGGCCTGCTCGGCCAGACGCAGCGCGCGGCTGTCGATGCGGGTCTGGATGCCCAGCGTCAGGCCATAACCCAGGCCATTGATCTGCTCGATCACCGCATCGACCTCGCCGCTCCAGCGCAGCACATGCAGCACCGGGCCGAAGATTTCCTGCTTCAGATCGGCAACGCTCTTGATCTCGAAGGCGATCGGGCGGATCAGACGCGGCACGGCATCGTGCACCGGGCCTTCGGCGATCAGCGTGGCCTCGCGCTTCAGACGCTCGACATTGGCGGCGATGCCTTGATAAGCCTCGTCGTCGATCACCGGGCCGACATCGGTGGCCAGATCGGCCGGACGGCCAACCCACAGCTCCTGCACCGCGCCCTTGATCATCTCGATCACGCCCTCGGCAATGCCTTCGTGCACGCACAGCAGGCGCAGCGCCGAGCAGCGCTGGCCGGCCGAACGGAAGGCGCTTTGCACCACGGCGTCGACGACCTGCTCGGGCAGCGCCGTCGAATCGACCACCATCGCATTGATGCCGCCGGTTTCGGCGATCAGCGGCACGATCTCGCTGCCGTCCTTGGCAGCCAGCGTGCGGTTGATGATTTGCGCCACCACGGTCGAGCCGGTGAAGCAGACACCCGCCGTCTGCGCCGCGGCCACCAGCCGGGCACCGACGGTTTCGCCAGCGCCGTGCAGCAGCACCAGCGCATCGGCCGGCACGCCGGCTTCGTGCAGCAGCTCAACCATCTTCAGCGCCACAAAAGGCGTCTGCTCGGCCGGCTTGGCGGCGACGGTGTTGCCGGTCACCAGCGCGGCGACGACCTGGCCGGCAAAGATGGCCAGCGGGAAGTTCCACGGCGAGATGCAGACGAACACGCCACGGCCCTGCATACGCGGGGCCTCGCTCTCGGCCTGGTCGGCGTAATAACGCAGGAAATCGATGGCTTCGCGGACTTCGGCCACGCAGTCGGCCTGGGTCTTGTAGGCTTCCTTGACCAGCAGCGCGCAGAACTCGGGCAGGCGGGCCTGCAGCAGATCGCCGGCGCGGCGCAGCACGGCGGCGCGCTCGCTCACTGCTGTGGCGTTCCAGCCTGCAAAGCCAGCCTGCAGGCGGGCCATGGCGGCATCGATCTCGTCTGCCGTGGCCTCGGCCACCGGCTGCGGCTCATGCTGCTGCAGCGCCTGCAACAGCGGTTGACGCTGCGCCAGCACGGTCAGATCAACACCGGCCGAGTTGGCCCGGCCGCGGCCCTGCTCATCCTGGAACAGTGCCAGCGGCAGCGGCAACGCGACATGAGACTGGATCTGCGCCAGCGGCGAGGCCAGCAGCTCGGTCGGCGCCACGTTGACATCGGCCAGCTGGTGCACAAACGAGGAATTGGCGCCGTTCTCGAGCAGGCGGCGCACCAGATAGGCGAGCAGGTCGCGGTGTTCACCGACCGGTGCATAGACGCGGCAGGGAATGCTGCCGTCCTTCAGCACCTCGCGATAGACGCCCTCGCCCATGCCATGCAGGCGCTGCATCTCGAACTTGGCACCGGCCTTGCGCGCCATCTGGACGATGGCGGCAATGGTGCCGGCGTTGTGGCTGGCGAACTGCGGGTAGATCACATCGGCGTGCGAGATCAGCGCCCGGGCGCAGGCCAGGTAGGAGACATCGGTGTGCTGCTTGTGCGTGAACACCGGGTAGGCGGCCAGGCCGTTTTCCTGGGCGCGCTTGATTTCGCCGTCCCAGTACGCGCCCTTGACCAGGCGCACCATGAACTTCAGGCCATGCTTGCGGGCGATGGCGGCCACCTCGTGCACCACCTGCAGCGCGCGGGTCTGATAGGCCTGCACGGCCAGGCCAAAGCCGGTCCACTGCGGGAAATGCGTGGCGATGCGCTGTGCCAGCGCATCGAGCAGGTCCAGCGAGATCTCCAGACGGTCGACTTCCTCGGCATCGATGGTCAGATTGATATTGGCCTGCGCGGCCTTCTCGATCAGCACCCAGACGCGCGGCAGCAGCTCGGCAAACACGCGCTCGCGCTGCAGCACCTCATAACGGGTAAACAGCGCGGACAGCTTGATCGAGATGCCATCAGCCGTCTGCGGCGAGCTGGCCTTGGCGCCGCCGGCGATGGCCTCGATCGCACCGACGTAGGCGGCGTGGTAGCGGCGCGCATCGTGCTCGGTGCGGGCGCCCTCGCCCAGCATGTCGTAGGAGAAGCTCAGCTGCGGCTGCGCCTTGCGGGCGCTGTCGGCCTCCTGCATGGCCTCGCGGATATTGCGGCCCAGCACGAACTGGCGGCCGAGCAGCTGGATCGCGCGCACCGTGGCGCCGACCACCGTCTGTGCGCCCAGGCGGGTCAGCAGGCCGCCGCTGCCTTCGGCATCGGGCAGGAATTTCTTGGACAGCGAGATCGCCGTGGCCGACAGGCTGGCGAACATCTTGTGCGGGCCTTCGGAGGCGCCGTCAAAGGAGGCGCGGCCGAGCTGGTCGGCGGTCAGCGCGATGGCGGTCGGCGCATCGGGCACACGCAGCAGGGCTTCGGCCAGGCGCATCAGGGCCAGGCCCTCGGCGCTGCTGATCGGGTACTCGCGCAGCAGCGACTCCATCGCCCAGAACGGCGCCGGGTTGTTGCGCACCTGCTCGACCCAGGGTGTGGCCGTGTCGATCACGGCCGGCCAGTCCAGGCCCGCACTGAGTTCGGCCGCCAGGGCCTGCACCACCGGCAGTTCGTCGCGATAGGGGTCCGGCAGGCGGGCGTATTCAGGGCTCAGGGCAAAGGCGGTCATGGGCATCCCCAAAAAGAGACACAGTAGTGAAGCCCGGCACTTTATTCGCTTGCCCGATGAATTAAATTCAGATCATCGGCCAAGCAGTAGCGAAAGATTCACCATGAGCGATGAAGACACCGGACTGGACAAGATCGACCAGCGCATTCTGCGCGTGCTGCAGCAGGATGGGCGCATTTCCAATCTGAAACTGGCCGAGGCGGTGCATCTCTCGGCCACCGCGGTGCTGGAACGCGTCAAGCGGCTGACCCGCGAGGGCTACATCCTCGGCTACGAGGCCCGACTGAACCCGGCCAAGCTGGGTGCGGCCATGCTGGTCTTCATCGAGATCCTGCTCGACCGCACCGTGCAGGACGTGATGGACAACTTCAAGGCCGCCGTCCAGGCCCGGCCCGAGATCCTGGAGTGCCATCTGGTCGCCGGTGGCTTTGACTACCTGCTGAAGACCCGCGTCTCCGATATGAGCGCCTACCGTGAATTCATTGGCAGCGTGATCTGGACCCTGCCCGGCGTGCGCGAGACCCGCACCTATGCGGTGATGGAAGAGGTGAAGAACACCACGGCGCTCCCCATTTGAGGGGGAGCCCGGCGCCGCGAAGGGGGATGCGCGGGGGGAGAGGGTCGGCCCGGCCCCCAGTGATTCCACTTTGCAGGTGATGGCGACCTGGCGGCACAGCGCCAAAACTGCTGGCATCGGATTCTTCATCAGGAGTGCCGTTCATGTCAGAAGCCGCCTGCCACACCGAGCCTGCCCCGCAGCCCTTGGATGCCATCGCCGACAGCAGCTGGTTCCAGTCCAGCCTGGATTTGCGCCAAGGCTTGCTGGTCGCCGAACTGCCCTGGCCGCTGCAGCTGAGCTTCGACTCGTTCAGACCGGTTGTACCGGCGCTGCATTGAGCCGGTGCAGATCGGCCCGGGTGAACGCCTGGCTGCGGCCGGAGAGCTGCAGGCTCAGTGCAGTCACCCAGTCGTGGGTCCGTGACCGCGGCGCGGCAAAAGGCAGGCTGATCAGCATCGCCAGCACGCCCAGCGGCAACCAGAGCGGCACGCGCAGGCTGGAAGGACCAGCCAATCGCAAGGCATATAAGCTGGCCAAGGCGCCCAAAGCAAAGCCAGCCAGCGCTTCAGACGGCGAGTGTGCACTCACCTGAACACGCGAAACAGCCACCAGCGCCGCCAGCCCAAGGCCCAGCCAGGCCGCCTGACCATGGCCGCGCCGGCCCAGCGAAGCCACAGAGGCCAGCATCGGCAGTGTGGCTGCAGCAAACATCGAATGGCCGGAGAAGCCGGTGAAGTCCAGCGCGGCAATGCCCAGTCCCCAGCCCATGAAGGCGAGCTTGGACAGCGTGGTCAGCGCCACGGCCGCCGCCAGCGCCAACATCCAGCGCCGCGCCAGCGCCGCCTGACCGGCACGCAGGCCCAGCCATAGCGCCGCCACCAGGCTCAGCGGCAGCAGGATTTGCGCCTCACCGAGGCGGGTCAGCAAAGGCCAGAACAGGGCGGACGGGGAATGCAGGGTTTCAAACATGGCGCGCAGCTTAGTTCACGCGTCCGGGGCCACCGTGAAGCCTGTGTGTGCTTTTTGTATCTGGCCGGTGCCACGCACGCCGGCGCCTCAGGCCAGCTGCAGGTGCTTGATTTGCGCCTTACGCGCCGGCAGTTCAAGCGCTGGCAGCACAAAGTCCTCGGCCGGCATCGGCCGGCCATAGAGCCAGCCCTGGGCCCAGTCGCAGCCCTCGCGCTTCAGCCAGGCGGCCTGCTCGGCGGTTTCCACGCCTTCGGCCAGCACGTCCAGGTTGAGGCTGCGCGCCAGCACGATCACCGTGCGGGCGATGGCGGCGACGTTGGCATCGCTGCCCAGTTCCTGGACAAAGCTGCGGTCGATCTTCAGCGTCTGCACCGGCATCCGCTTCAGATAGGACAGCGAGGAATAGCCGGTGCCGAAATCGTCGATCGCCACCCGCACGCCGCGCTGGGCCAGCTGGCTGAGCAGGTTGATGGCCTGTTCGGCGTCTTCCAGCAGCAGGCTTTCGGTCACCTCCAGCTCCAGCGCGCGCGGCGGGCAGCCGGTCAGCGCCAAGATGTAGTCGACCGTCTCGATGAAGTCCGGCTGGCGCATCTGGCGCGCCGAGACATTGACGGCGATCTGCTGCGGCTTGCCCGGCTGGCCCTGCCAACGCGCCGCCTGGGCGCAGGCCTGCTCCAGCACCCAGCGGCCGATCGGGATGATCAGGCCGGTGTCTTCGGCCAGCGGGATGAACTCGGCCGGCGAGATCGGCCCGCGGGTTGGGTGGCGCCAGCGCAGCAGGGCCTCAGCGCCAACCAGTGCGCCATCGGACAGCCGCACCTGGGGCTGGTATTCCAAACGGAACTGGGCCGCCTCGTTGGCATGGCGCAGCGCATGGGTCAGCTCGAAGCGCTGCTGCACGGCCAGCGTCAGCTCCGGCCGGTAGGCCTGCACGGTATTGCGGGCGCTGACCTTGGCGCGACACATCGCCGCCTCGGCATTGCGCAGCAGCTCGTCAACATCGACACCATCGGCCGGGAACAGCGCCAGGCCGATGCTGGCACCCACATTGAAGCGCTGCTGGCCGACCAGCACCGGCTCGTCCATCGCCTGGATCAGCCGATCGCCCAGGCGCATCGCCGTCTCTTCGTCGACCAGGCCCGAGAGCACGACGACGAACTCGTCAGCGCCGACGCGCGCGACCGAATCGCTGGCCCGCACCACATTGTTGAAGCGCTGCGAGGCGGTGCGCAGCACTTCATCGCCCGCCGCATGGCCGGCAATGTCGTTGACGTCGCGGAAGCCGTCCAGATCGATATAGAGCACGGCCACGCAGGTCTGGTCGCGCTGGGCCAGGCCGATCTGGTGGGCGATGCGATCGCGCAGCAGGGCCAGATTGGGCAGGCCGGTCAGCTTGTCGTGCAGCGACTGGTGCAAGAGCTCGGCCTCGGTGGCCTTGATGCGCGAGATATCGGTCAGCACGCTGAGGTAGTGCAGGCCGCCCTGCGCCTGTTCGGCCTCGACCTTGACGACGGTGGCCCACAGCGGCACGGCGTCGCCGGCCTTGTTGCGGCAGGACAGCTCGCCGCTCCATTTGCCTTCGCGGTCCAGCGCCGCCCACAGCTGCTTGAGCTGCTCGGGGTCCTGCTCGCCATCGCGGAACAGCCGCGCGGTCTGACCCAGCAGCTCCTCGCGGGCGAAGCCGGTGATGGCGCACAGCGCCGGGTTGACGTCCTGGATCAGCAAGCCGGCATCGGTGACCAAAATGCCCTCGCCGCAATGCTCGAACACAGTGGCGGCGCGGCGGGCCTGCTCGGTGGCCTGCTGCAGCTGCGTCACATCGCGGGCAATGGCCACGCGGCCCAGGTAGCAGTCCTCATCGAAGACCTCGGTCTGCACCACGTCCAGGCATTGGCGCTGGCCATCGCTGCCCTGCACCCAGCTGAGCCGGCGCGCATCGCTGCTGGCGCGGGTCCATTCCAGCGGCTGGCCCAGCTCTTCATCCTTGTGGCCCAGCAGCTGGGTCTCGGACCGGCCGACACAGATTTCAAACGCCGGGTTGCAGCCTTCATAGGCGCCCTGCGCATCCTTGAAGAACATCGGGTCGGGGATGGCGTTGAGCAGCGCACGCAGCTTGGCGCGATCGCGGCGCAAGCGCTGCAGCTCCTCGCGGCGGCGGCGCAGGCGCATGCGCTGGCTGTAGGCCAGGCTCAGCACCAGGCCCATGGCAATGCCGCCCACCACGCACAGCAAAGCCAGGCCCATCAGCGCCGGATCGGCATTCCAGCGGCTGGCGAGATCTGGCGGCGTGGCGGCCACGGCGGGCCGCGATAGCAAGAACAGTCCGTACAGTGCCAGGCTCAGCGTCCCTCCGGACCGGCCCAGTCGATGCAGCATCAAGCTCATGGATCCCCAACCTTGTGCGTCACGGCAAGCACCCGCCTGGTAGGCACGGCTGCCATGTCATTGATCTGTCGAGCGCCTCGAACGGCTGCGGGCGTTCCCTCGTTCTCGACCTATCGGGAGTGTCGCGACCCGGCTTGATACTGACTAGGGTTTACAGGGACGCGGCGAGCCGGGTTCCCTGCAAGATTGCACGTTTTGCGTCCAATTCGCCCGCTTCCAGGGCCCCGCCGATCAAATGGACGCTGACGCCGGCAGCCTGCAGCGGTGCCTGCAATTCGCGCAGCGGCTCCTGACCGGCGCACAGCACGATGGTGTCGGCGGCAATCAGCTGGGTGTCGGCATGCTTCTCGCCATAGCTCACCCAGAGACCCTCCGGTGTGATCGCCTCGTAATTGACGCCGCCCAGCATCTCGACCTGCTTCATCTTCAGCGCCGCGCGGTGGATCCAGCCGGTCGTCTTGCCCAGGCCGGCGCCGAGCTTGCCGGCCTTGCGCTGCAAGAGCGTGATCTGTCGGTTCGGCGCCTCCGGGGCCGGGGCCAGCAGGCCGCCCAGCACCGCCTCGGGATCGCCAACGCCCCAGTGGCGCCGCCAGGCCGCCGGGTCCAGCGTCAGCGAATGGCCATCCTCCAGCAGGAATTCGGCGATGTCGAAGCCAATGCCGCCGGCGCCAACGATGGCGACGCGCTGGCCCACCGGCTTGGTACGGCGCAGCACCTCGATATAGCTCAAGACCTGACCCCGGGCCTCGCCCTCGTCCTGGCCCTTGATGCGTGGATTGCGCGGCGTCACGCCGGTGGCCAGCAGAACCTCATCGAAGCCCTTGAGCTGATCGACGCCAACGCGCTGGTTCAGCCGCAGCTGCACGCCGGTGGTGTCGATGCGGCGGCCGAAGTAGCGCAGCGTCTCCTGGAACTCTTCCTTGCCGGGAATGCGCTTGGCCAGATTGAACTGGCCGCCAATCTCGGCCGCCGCATCGAAGAGCTCGACGCGATGGCCGCGCTCGGCCAGCGTCGTTGCCGCAGCCAAACCAGCCGGGCCGGCGCCGACGACGGCAACACGCTTGGCCGCGGCCTTGATCGGCACGATGCGCAGCTCGGTCTCGTGCGCCGCCCGCGGGTTGACCAGGCAGCTGGAGATCTTTTGCGCAAAGGTGTGATCCAGGCAGGCCTGGTTGCAGGCGATGCAGGTGTTGATCTCGTCGGCCCGGCCTTGGGCGGCCTTCTTGACGAAGTCGGCATCGGCCAGGAAGGGCCGGGCCATGCTGATCATGTCGGCGCTGCCATCGGCCAGCACCTGCTCGCCCACCTCGGGCGTGTTGATCCGGTTGCTGGTGATCAGCGGCGTGGTGATGCCCTCGGCACGCAGTTGCGCGCGCAGCTTCTGCGTCACCCAGGCAAATCCGGCACGTGGCACCGAGGTGGCAATGGTCGGGATGCGCGCCTCATGCCAGCCGATGCCGGTATTGATCAGCGTGGCGCCGGCCTTGACGACGCCGCGGGCCAACTGCAGCACCTCGTCCCAGCTGCTGCCATTGGGGATCAGGTCCAGCATCGAGAGCCGGTAGATGATGATGAAGTCGGGCCCGACGGCCTCGCGCATCCGCGTGAGGATCTCCAGCGGCAGGCGCATCCGGTTCTCGTAGCTGCCGCCCCAGGCGTCGCTGCGCTGATTGGTGTGGCTGACCAGGAACTGGTTGATGAAATAGCCTTCCGAGCCCATCACCTCGACGCCGTCATAGCCGGCCTCGCGAGCCAGTTTGGCGCAGCGCACAAAGGCGCGGATCTGCCGCTCAATGCCGCGGGCCGACAGCTCGCGCGGCGTGAACGGCGAGATCGGCGACTGGATCTTCGACGGCGCCACGCACAGCGGGTGGTAGCCATAGCGGCCGGTGTGCAGGATCTGCAGCGCGATCTTGCCGCCCTCGGCATGCACCGCGCCGGTGATGGTCTGGTGCCGCCTGGCCGCGCCGCTGGTGGCCAGCGTGCCGGCAAAGGGCTTGGCCCAGCCCTCGATATTCGGTGCGAAACCGCCGGTGACGATCAGGCCGACGTCGCCCTTCGCACGCTCGGCGAAGTAGGCCGCCATCCGTTCGAAGTGCTTGCGCGAGTCTTCCAAGCCGGTGTGCATGCTGCCCATCAGCACGCGGTTTTTCAGCGTCGTGAAGCCCAGGTCCAGCGGCGCCAGCAGATGAGGGTAGGCCATCGGATGTCTCTCTTGTTGATGGTTTTTCGAGGCGGGCTTGATGCTAGCGCCGCGAATCGCAGCCGCCTTGCCCGATACTGCGTTTGGAGGTGTCCGCCTATAAACCGAGCGAGCGGTAACATCTATTTACAATGCAGCAACGTCGAGACGAGTCAGCGCAACTTCTATCTGATCCACTCTCGGCCGAAGTGCAAGGTCACTGCGTAATGAAACTGGAGAGGTTTTGATGAGATTCACGACTTGGGCGACGGTGCTCGCCATTGCGAGCGGCGCCTTGCTGAGCGCCTGCGGTAGCGGCGGCGGCAGCAGCAGTGCGAACACCAATGTGCGCCTGCTCAATGCCAGCGTCGGCTATGCCTCGCTGGACATGACGGTTGACAGCAAGTCCGTCAACAGCGCGGTGGCCTATGGCTCGGTCGGCAGCTACGCGTCCATCAGCACCAGCGCCACCGCCACACAAGTGCTGGCCACCGGCGCCGGCACGACGCTGACCTCCAGCACGCCGACACTGGCCGGTGACAGCAACTACGCCGTCATTGCCTATGGCTGGCAAGGCGCCGTGCGCACCCAGTTGCTGCAAGAAACCGAAGCCAACCCGGACAGCGGCAAGAGCAAGCTGCTGGTCTTGAATCTGGCCGCCGATGCCGGCGCGCTGGACGTCTATCTGACCAGCGCCAATGACTCGCTGGACAACGCCACGCCGCTGACTTCCGGCCTGGCCGGTGGCAGCAGCAGCGGCTACAACACGATCAATTCCGGCACCTACCGCGTGCGCCTGACCGGCTACGGCAACAAGGCTGATCTGCGCCTGGACATCCCGTCCATCACGCTGGACTCGGCCACCGTGCAGTCGCTGATCGTGACCGCCACGCCCGGCGGCAATCTGGTCAATGCCATGCTGGCCAAGCAGCAAGGTGCTGTTGCCAAGTACGACAACGGTAGTGCCCGCGTGCGCGTGATCGCCGCTCTGCCGGCCAGTGCCACCGTGGTCGGTAATGTGACGGCCGGCGGCGTCAAGTACGACCTGCTGAACGCCATCGCCACGCCCATCATCGGCGGCTACAAGACCGCCGTCGACCCGACCGGCGCCACCGTCAAGCTGACCGTCAATGGCATCGACCTGCCGGTCACGACGCCGACGCTGGCCAAGGGCGGCGACTACAGCGTGCTGGTTTGGGGCGAAGCCAATGCGCCCAAGGTCAGCCTGCTGACTGACAACAACCGCCTGCCAACGATCGCCGGCACTTCGACCGTGCGCGTGATCAACGCCATGGCCAACCTGAATGCCGGCATCAGCCTGACCGCTGATTTCAGCTCGGTGCTGGACAACGTCGACCCCGGCACGCAATCGGGCCTGGCCAATCTGGTCAGCACCACCACGGCGTCGAACTTCTCGCTGAGCTCGCCGCTGTCGGCCGTGCCGATCTGGACCGCCAGCCTGACCAACATTCCGCAAGGTGGCGTCTATGTGCTGTACGCGATGGGCAGCGCCGAAAAGCCGGTCGTCCAGCTGAAGAAGGAACGCTGATCGGCCTGGCGCTTGACGCGTCACCGAATCAAGACGAAAGCCCCGCACTGCGGGGCTTTTTTTCGTCCCTAGCGCCCGACAACGCCAACAAGATGCAAGCCATGTCCACAACAACTGCCCAGCATCGATCAAAGCAGGCCCTGCAGCTGGGGCTGCTGATCGTGCTGGCCTGGGGCCTGAACTTCCCGCTGCAGAAGGCCTTGTTGAAGGCCATGCAGCCGGCTGGCTTTCTGTTTCTGCGCTTTGCGCTGATGCCTGTGCTGGTGGCGGCGATGTTGGTTCACCGTCATGGCTGGCGCTGGCCCCGGCTGCCGCGCAGCGAACTCTGGGCCTTGGCTCGGCTGGGCCTCTTGGGCCAAGGTCTGCACCTGGCCCTGTCCAGCTACGGCGTGCACTGGTCCACGCCGTTTTCCAGCTCGGTGCTGCTGGCTTGCGGGCCGGTGTTCACGCTGCTGATCCTGCGCGCCTATGGGCTGGAGCGGCTGGGCCGCAGCCAGCTGGGCGGCATCGCGCTGGCCGCAGGCGGTGCCCTGCTCTTCATGTCGGACAAGCTGCTGGCCGCCGACTGGCGCGCCAGCGGTGGCGATCTGGTGCTGCTGCTGGCCGCCGCGCTGTTCTCTTACTACACGGTGGCCGCCAAGCCGCTGATCGAGCGCCATGGCGCGGCGCTGGTGATGGGCTATGCCAGCCTGATGGCCAGTGTGCCGGTGCTGCTGTTCACCGCCCCAGCGGCCTGGGCGGTCGATTGGACCGCCGTCAGCCCGCTGCTCTGGCTGGGGGCGCTGTGGGCCATCGTCGGCATCGGCTTTCTAAGCTGGCTCGCTTGGGGCTGGGTCAATGCGCATCGCGGCGTGGCCCGTACCGCACCGCTGATCTATCTGATGCCGCCGATCGCCGGGGCAGCCGCCTGGCTGGCCGGTGGTGAATCGTTTACCGCCATCAAGCTCGGCGGCGCGGCGCTGACGCTGGCGGGCGTGGCCTGGGCGCAGTTCAGTGCGCACCATCCGATCAAGCCTTAACCCTGCCGGGCCTTGCCACGCAGCTCTCGAAGCGCATCGCGTCCTATCCAGCGTGAGCTGGCCTCGGGCCGCTCACACAGAGCGCCGGCCGTGTCGATGGCCGCCTCGCGCAAGACCGCATTGCGTTTGCCGATCTGACGCAAGGCCCAGTTGACCGCCTTCTTGACGAAATTGCGCTCATCGTCAGCGGCCGCGGCAATCAGCGGCAGGCGGTCCAGAAAGTCGGCATCGCCGCGCTGCTTGTCGTGCACGGCCAGCACCGCCAGCAAGGCAAAGCCGGCGCGGCGCACAAATTCCGGCTGCTGCGCGGCCCAGGCCGGCACCAGCTCCCAGGCCAGCGGGCTACGTCGGAAGGCGTTCAAGCAGGCCTGATCGCAGACATCCCAGGCCTGCATGCCGGCCACCCAGTGATCCATCTCGGCCCGGCTGAGGCGCGCCGGCTCGGCCAGCAGGCTGGCCAGGATGCGGGCATCGGGCACGTCGCTGTCCCACAGCGCCAGGGCCAGTTCGTGGTCGGGCCCGAATTGCCTGCCGAGCTGGCGCAAGACCGGCACCGCGACGCCAAGGCGGTTGTCGCCGCTCATCGCAAAGCCACGCATTGCCGCCAGCTGCTCGGGCCGGGCATGGGCTTGCAGCGCCGCCTGTGCCATGTGCAGACGGCTGGATAGCTCGGGGTAAAGGGAGCGCTTCATGCTGCCGCGCAGTCTATGACCTTCGACAGGGGCGATGCGCCGCTTCTGCGCGAACTGCATATGCTGGGGCAAGTCCCGCATAGGCCGGCGCCGGCGCTTGGGCGCAAAATGCACGTTTTCGCAACTGCACCGCGCCACGGCCTCACAAGGGTGTCCGGCGCCACACCATCATGACGCCTAGCTCCACCCTGCGCGGTCTGCGCCTGTCTTCGCTGGCCAGCGCCAGCCTGATTTCGCTGGCCCTGCTGGCACCGCTGCAGCAAGCCCATGCCACCGCGCCGGTGGCCAGCGTCAGCTGGCAGGAAGCGGCCGGCGACAGCGATGTGGAAAAGGCCTTTGCGCAGGCGCGCAGCGAGAAGAAGCCGGTGCTGCTGTACTGGGGTGCGAAGTGGTGCCCGCCGTGCAACCAGCTCAAGGCCACGCTGTTCAACCGGCAGGACTTCATCGAGCAGTCGCGCGCCTTCGTCGCCGTGCATATCGATGGCGACCTGCCCGGCGCCCAGAAGCTGGGCACCCGCTTCAAGGTGCGTGGCTACCCGACAATGATTCTGTTCAGCCCCGAAGGCCAGGAGCTGACCCGGCTGCCCGGCGAGGCCGATGCGCCGCAGGTACTGAAGGTGCTGCAGCTGGGCCTGGCCGGCGGCCGCCCGATCAAGAACGTGCTGGCCGACGCCCGCGCCGGCAAGAAGCTGAGCGCCAATGAGTGGAAGCTGCTGGGCTTCTACTCCTGGGACACCGATGAGCAACAGCTGGTGCCCGCCGCCGAGCGCCCCGGCCTGCTGGCCCAGCTGGCTGCGGCCAGCCAGGGTGCCGACGCCGAAACCGGCACCCGGCTGTGGTTGAAGGCCCTGGCGGCCAACGCCGATGGCAAGAGCCTGAAGGTCGACGCCGCGCTGCAGACCCGTGTCCGTGCACTGCTGGGCAACGCGGCCGACGCCCGTGCCCAGGTCGACTCGCTGAACTACGGCGCCAGCGACATCGTGCGCAGCCTGGCGCCCACCGCCGGCGCCGAACGCAACGCGTTGATCGCGCTGTATGAGACCGCGCTGAAGCGCTTCGAGGCCGATGCCACGCTGTCGCGCGCCGATCGCCTGTCGGCCCTGGTCGCTCGCGTGGACCTGGCCCGCGTCGACCAGCCCAAGGACAGCACCCAGCCCAAGCTGAATGCGGCGCTGCTGAAGGAGGTCAAGGACACCTCTGTGAGGCTGGACAAGGAGATCACCGATGGCTACGAGCGCCAGGCCGTCATCACCCAGGTCGCCTATCTGCTCGGTCATGCCGGCCAGTGGAAGGACAGCGACGAGCTGCTCAAGGCCAGCCTGTCCAAAAGCCATTCGCCCTACTACCTGATGAGCCAGTTGGGCGGCAATGCCAAGAAGCAGGGCCGCAAGGACGAGGCGCTGAAGTGGTACGAAGAGGCCTTCAACAAGAGCGAAGGTCCGGCCACCCGGCTGCAGTGGGGCTCGGGCTATTTCGGCGCCCTGGTCGAGCTGGCACCGCAGGACAGTGCCAAGATCGAAAAGATTGCCGCGCAGCTGTTCAACGAGGCCGCGCAGGACAAGGGTTCCTTCTACGAGCGCAGTGCGCGTTCGTTGCAAAAGGTGGGCAGCAGCCTGGCCAAGTGGAATGACAAGGGCCAGCACGACGCCGTGCTGGCCCGGCTGAAGACCCAGCTCGACGGCATCTGCGCCAAGGTCGACACGGCCGACAAGCAGCGCGAGACCTGCGAAAGCCTGGTCAAGGCGCCGGCCAAGAAGGCCTGAGGCCACGCCTGGCTGAGCATGAAAAAGGCCGCCCTGGGGCGGCCTTTCTTACTTCAGCAGGCCTTCGGCCTTCATCGCCGCCTGCACCGCCGGACGGGCCGCCACACGGCCGCGGTAGGCGGCCAGATGGGCGAAGCCGGAGATGTCGACCCCGACGTGCTGGCCCCAGTTGCTGACGGTGAACAGATAGGCATCGGCGACCGTAAACTGCTCGCCCATCAGATAGCTGCGGCCTTCCAGCTCGGCGTCCACCCACTTGAAACGCTCCAGCAGCTTGGCGCGGAACAGCGCCTTGGCTTCCTCAGGCATGGCCGGATTGAACAGCGGCGAGAAGCCCTTGTGCAACTCGGTGGTGATGAAGTTCAGCCACTCCTGCAAGCGGTAACGCGGCCAGCTGCCATTGGCCGGCGCCAGTTGCTTCTCGGGCACCAGATCGGCGATGTACTGGACGATCACGGGGCCTTCGGACAAGCGGTCGCCATTGGCCAGTTCCAGCAGCGGCACATAGCCCTTGGCGTTGATCGTGTAGTAATCGGTGCCGTCCTGCAGCTTGTGCGTCTTGGTGCTGGCCAGCACGGTTTCAAACTTCAGGCCGGACTCATGCAGCACGATATGCGGCGACAGTGAGCAGGCGCCAGGGCTGTAGTAGAGCTTCATCTTGATATCCCTTGAACATGAGAGCGAGATTGCGGCGGCTGGCCGCGCGGAAGCCAAAACGATACGCCGGAACGAGAAAGCTTGCAGCGGCGCCGCGCCAACGGCTGTGCTAGAACCTCCGCCATGAGCAAGAAAGCCTTTGAAGATTTTGAGGTTGGCCAGGTGCTGAGTTTCGGCTCGCGCCTGGTCGACCGCGAGGAGGCCCTGGCCTTCGCCGCTGCCTATGACCCGCAGCCGCTGCACCTGGACGAGGCCGCCGCCGAGGCCTCGGTGCTGGGCGGGCTATCGGTCAGCGGCTGGCACACCTGCGCGATGACGATGCGGATGATGTGCGACGCCTACCTGCTGGACTCGACCAGCCAGGGTTCGCCCGGCCTCGACAACATCCGCTGGCTCAAGCCGGTGCGCCCCGGCGACACCCTGAGCGTGCGCATGCACATCCTTGAGACGAGGCAAAGCCAGAGTCGGCCGCAGATCGGCCTGGTGCGTTCGCGCTGGGAGGTTGGCAATCAACATGGCGAGACGGTGATGACGATGGAGGGATGGGGCATGTTCGGCTTGCGCCATCCGCCCGGCTGATTCCGCCGTCCAGCGCCCTGCGCCACCATTCGGGACATTGCCCGGGCGCGCACGCCCGCGCCCTGACCATAATCCGCCCGCACCAGCGTTCAAGGAAGACGGATATGTTCAGAGCAAGCAGGCGACAGCCGACCCGGCTGCTGGCCTTCGCCATGGTCGCCATGATCACCGGCCAGGCCGCTGCGGCGGCAGCAACGGTCCCAGCATCGACAACGCCCTGTCGCATCGACGGCGTGCCGACCGAGCTGCAATGCGGCGTACTCAAGCGCGCACTGGATCCGGCCAGGCCACAGGGCACGCAAATCGATGTGCACTACGTCATCGCGCCAGCGATGGCGCGCAACAAGCAGCCCGACCCGGTGCTGGTGCTGGCTGGTGGCCCCGGCCAGAGTGCGATCTCGCTGGCCGGTAGCGTGTTGCCGCGGCTGTCGCGACTGAACAACCGGCGCGATATCGTGCTGATCGACCAGCGCGGCACCGGCAAATCGGCGCCATTGATGTGCCCTGACGAAAGCAAGCTGCCGCTGGCCGAAGGCCTCAATCAGCAGCTGCAGCTGCAGCGCTTGCAACAATGCCGCGAGAGCCTGGAGAAGCTGCCCTATGGTGATCTACGCTTCTTCACGACCAGCATCGCGATGCAGGATTTCGACGCCGTGCGCGACCAGTTGGGCGTTGCGCAATGGAACCTCTACGGCGCCTCCTATGGCACCCGGGCGGCGCTGGAGTACCAGCGTCAGTTCCCCGAGCATGTGCGACGCAATGTGATCGATGGCGTGGCCCCGCCGGACATGGTCTTGCCGGCCAGCACTTCGAGCGACATTCAGGCCGCACTCGACGCGGTGTTTGCAGCCTGCGAGAAGGAGAGCGCTTGCCAGGCCCGCTACCCACGGCTGCGCGAGCAGTGGCGTGCCCTGCTGGCCAGCCTGCCGCGACAGATCAGCCTTGCGCACCCCAGCACCGGTGAACCGCAGCAGCTGACGCTGCACCGCAGCGCCGTGCTCAATGCGGTGCGCTCGCCGCTGTACATGCCGGTAATCGCCTCGGGCTTGCCCGCCGCCATCCAGGCGGCCAGCGCCGGCCGCTTCGAAGGGCTGCTGGGCCTGTCCGGTGTGCTGGCCAGCGGGCGCGGTAGCCGCATGGCCACCGGCATGCATTTCTCGGTCGTCTGCGCCGAGGACATGCCGCGCCTGTCGCAGAGCCGGGACCTACCCGGCGCCGACATCGGCCGCAACGATATCGAGCTCTACACCGAGGTGTGCAAGACCTGGCCCCGCGGTGAGGTGCAGCCAGCCTTCTACACGATGCCGCCGGCCCGGACGCCGGTGTTGCTACTCAGCGGCGGCGCCGACCCGGTCACGCCACCGCGCCATGGCGAGCGCGCAAAAGCCGCCCTGGGCGCGCTGGCCAAGCATCTGGTCGTGCCCGCCTCCGGCCATGGCGTGCTGACGCTGGGCTGTATGCGCGATCAGATGTTCCGCTTCATCGATGCCCGCGAGGACGCCGAAGCGCTCAAGGTCGATGCCGGCTGCGCCGCCCAGATGCCCCGCCCTGGGGCCTACCTGCCGCAACAGCTTTCCGAGGTTCAGCCATGATCGCCATCGAACAACTCTCCAAGCGTTTCGTCAGCCGCAGCGGCGGCACACTGCTCAAGCGCGCTGCCGAACGCGTCGTGCAAGCCGTGGACGGGATCAGCTTTCAGGCCGGCAACGGCATGATCACCGGCCTGCTTGGTGCCAATGGCGCCGGCAAGACCACCACGCTGCGCATGCTGGGCGGCCTGCTGCAACCCGATCACGGCAGCATCAGGGTCGACGACATCGACGTGCTCAAGCAGCCAGGCGCTGCGCTGGCGCGGATGGGCATCCTGGGCGACGCGCATGGGCTCTACCCGCGCTTGTCCGCGCGCGAGAACATCATCTATTTCGGCCGCTTGCAAGGCATGGAGCGCGAGGTCGCCAATGCCCGCGCCGAGCTGCTGGCCGAGCTGCTCGACATGAAGTCCATCCTCGACCGCCGCTGTGATGGTTTCAGCCAGGGCGAACGGATGAAGACAGCATTGGCCCGCGCACTGGTCCACGATCCGGCCAATATCGTGCTCGATGAGCCGACCAACGGCCTCGACGTGCTGGCCACCCGCGGCCTGCGCGAGGCCTTGCGCCATTTGCGCTCACCCGCTGGCGGCAGCAAGTGCATCGTGCTGTCCACGCACATCATGCAGGAGGTTGAGCTGTTGTGTGATCAGGTCGTCGTCGTCGCCGCTGGTCGCGCGGCGGCCCGCGGCTCCGTGCCAGAGTTGCTGGCCCAGGCCGGTGAGTCGCGCTTCGAGGATGCCTTTGTCCGCCTGGCCTTCAAGCCATCCATCCCCGCCACTGCGGAGGCACTGGCATGAACGCCTTGAACACCCCCTCCTTCATGCGCCAGCTGCTGGTCGTTCTCGGCAAGGAAATCGTCGACGCGCTGCGCGACCGGCGCACGCTGCTGCGCCTGCTGATTCCCGCCGTGCTGATGGGCCCCTTCCTGCTCAGCGCCTTGTCGGGCCTGATCGCATCGCTGGAAGACCGTGCCGACAAGCGCGAAATCCATATCGTTGGCATCGAGCATGCACCCACGCTACGCAACTACCTTGAGCGCCAGACCTACACGATCAAGGCGGCGCCAGCCGACTTCGAAGCCCAGCTGCGCGCCACCCGCCTGCTTGAGCCGGTGCTGGTGATTGGCAAGGACTTCGAGCGCGAGTTGCAGCAAGGCGAACAGCCGACGCTGGAGCTGGTCTCGGACAGCGCCAACCAGCGTGCCGCGGCCGGCGTCGGCACGCTGAATCGCCTTCTGCAGGGCTTCTCCAGCGAGCGCTCGAGGTTGGGCTTGGCGCTACGCGGCGTCGACGCCAATCTGCTGCAGCCGGTGATGATCGAAGAGCGCGATCTGGCCAGCGCCCAGGCCCGAGCGACCCGGCTGACCGGCATCGTGCCGATGTTCATCATCATGGCGGTGCTTTATGGCGCGCTGACTGCGGCGCTGGACAGCACCGCCGGCGAGCGCGAACGTGGCTCGCTGGAGCCGCTGCTGCTCAATCCGGCGCCGCATATGGCCGTGGTGATAGGCAAGTGGGGCGCGGTGGCACTGCTGGGCATGGCAGTCGCACTGCTGGCCAACCTCAGCTTCATCCCGGCCCAGCTGATGATCAGGAGCGACAGCCTGCAGGCCATGTTCCAGTTCGGGTGGGGCGAAGTGATTCGCTGCCTGCTATTGCAATTGCCCCTAGCAGCCAGCATGAGCGCCTTGCTGATGGCCGTGGCGATTCGCAGCAAGACCTTCAAGGAGGCACAGGCCAGCAGCACCATCATCATGACGCTGGTCAGCCTGGCGCCCATGGTCAGCATGCTGAATCCTGGCGGCGAGGCCAATTGGTACCTGTGGGTGCCAGGTCTTGCCCAGAACACGCTGATGATGCTGGTACTCAAGGGTGAGGCCTTGACCACAGCCAAGCTGCTGCCCTCGGTGCTGGTCGGCAGCACACTGACTGTGCTGGCATTGATCTATGTGGCGCGCTCCATGCGCAGCGCCGTGGCACGCTAAGCAGTCGTCAAAAGAAAAAGCAAAAGGGCCGAGGCTGACCGCCTTGGCCCTTTTTGCATTCGCGCTGATGAAGCGCTTCAATGCGAACTCAGCCGGCGCTGCACCTCATGCTGCCAGGGCAGGCTGTGAACGATCTCATTGAGCTGGCGCACCGACTCCATCGGCGCTAGCACTTCTCCGTCAGCGCTGAGGAATTGCAGATTCGTCACCAAGGACAGGGGGTCGACCAGGGCAACCACACCATAGGGCAGAAAAACCCAGTCCCAGGCCAGCCCCGCTGCGCCCTGCTCACTCTCGCCAGACCATAGGGTTTGCCCGACAAAAGGACGCTGATCGTCACCTGTTGCCAACACTCGCGTGCTCAAATGGGCAAAATGAAGCCCAGATAAGCGTTCGGCCTGACACAAAACGCGAGGCCATGCGTAGACAATCCAGGCAGGGGTCATCAATTAAAAGTACAAAGTGGGAGGGCAGGTCGCCGTCAAGCGCCTGGTAACGGAGTGTGCTGCAGCCAACTGCTGCCGCCAGCTGTAAAGTTTGTCAGGGATATCACATGGAGCCGACAGCCCGTCGGCCGTATGAAACGCCCATGGAATGAAGACGATGCTGCAAGGGGCTTACGAATCAGTGCTGCGGGTGCAAGACCAGAGTGATTTCCGGGAGGAGATCATTCGGTTTGCCAATGGCTTGGGCTTTGGTACCGTCACTGCAATGCTCGTGTTTGACCATGCCTTGGGTGATTCGGAGTTCATTTCGATCGACAACGCCCCGTCCAATTTTCACGAGACCTTTAAGAACCTGAGCATGGGGCGCGTCGACCCCGTGATGCAGCACTGCAAGCGACACAGCCTCCCCATCATTTGGAACCAGCGAACCTATGTCGATTGCGGCCAGGGCGAACTGTGGGAGGAGCAGGCCAAGTTTGGTTTGTGTGCCGGCATCGCATTGGCTTTGCATCTACCGGAAGGCCGTCACTTCTGTTTGGGGGTCGACCGAGACCAAGCCTTGCCAAGCGATCCAGCTTCCCTGACTCAAATCGTTGCTGAGTTGCAGCTGTTCGCGGTTCACGCACAGGAATCTGCTTGGCATGTGTTCACGCCCCAAGGGTCGCCTGCGGCTCAGTTCGGGGCACGCCTGACACCTCGCGAGCTTGAGTGCCTTCGCTGGACGATGGAAGGTAAGACAGCTTGGGAGGTTGGCACGATCCTGAGCATCAGCGAACGTACCGCCGTTCTGCATTTGAACAACGCCATGCATAAGCTGGAATGCAATAACAAGCATCAGGCAGTGCTCAAGGCCCTGCGCCTGGGTCTTATTCGCTGAAACCCGCCCTGTAAGACCTGACAGTGTGCAAAAGTGACGGCGCCTGCTCCAATTTCTCCAACGCCGTGTATCGGTACTGTCTTCACCGGAGCATCCCATGGACGCAACCAAGAACCTCACTCAGAGCATTGCCGAACAAGCTGAGCAGCTCGCTGGTCCGCAAGCGCTGCCGCTCGAACTACTCAAGCTCGTCGGCGGCGGAGACGGCACGCCTGCTCAACTCAATCAAACCGCCGATCCGATCACGTTGCCCAAGGGCACTTGGTAAGCTGATCGGACAGCGCCCGCTGCCGGCCCTATGCCGCAGCGCCGATGCGCTGTTTGACTGATGCTATTCCGCCCCGAGGCCTTAGCCGCTCGCCGTCAGGCGTGGCTGGGGCCTATCCATTTGCTGCAGCCGCTATCGACACGGCTGTTGACGGTGGCTGCCGTCTGTGCAGTGCTGGGCGTCGCGGCTTTTCTGTCGACGGCGCAGTACACGCGCAAAGCCAGGGTCAGTGGGCATCTGGTGCCGGATCGTGGCGTGCTTCGTGTTGCGCCGCCACAGGGTGGCACGGTGCTGCTGCGCCAGGTCAGCGAAGGCCAGAGCGTCAAGGCCGGCGACATCCTGTTTGTCTTGGCGCTGGACAGCAGTGCTGAGCAGCTGGGTGAAGGGCTGAAGCGCAATCTGGCCGAGCGTGAGCGCAGCCTGGGCCATTCGGTCCAACAGCAACAGCGGCTGACGCAGCAGGAAGCTCAGGGCCTGCTGCGGCGGATGGCCGGATTGAAAGAAGAAGAGGCGCAGCTCCAACAGGAAGCGCGCCTGCAGGCCGAACGCTTGGCGTTGACTGAGCAGGCCTTGCAACGTTTGGAGGCGTTGGCCCGCGATCAATTCGTGTCCAGCGCCCAGGTACAGACCAAACGGGAGGAGGTGTTGGGTTTACAGGCCCAGCTGCAGGCGCTTTCGCGACAACGCGAGACGCTGCACAGGGAGTGGCTGGCCCTGCAAGCCCAATACACGGAGTTGCCGCTGCGCGCCGAGGTGCAGCAGGGCGAGCTGGCTCGAGATCTGGCCGCGCTGCAGGCGCTGGGCCTGGAGACCGAGTCGCGCCGCCGCCTGGTGCTGCGTGCGCCCAGCGATGGCCAGATCAGCACCGTGCTCGCCGAGCCCGGCCAGACGGTGCCCGCCGGCATGGTGCTGGCCAATCTGCTGCCGGCCGAGACCCGGATGCTGGCCCATCTTTACGCGCCGTCCAGCGCCATCGGCTTCGTCCATGCGCAGCAGCAGGTGCAGCTGCGCTACCAGGCCTTCCCCTATCAAAAGTTCGGCCACCAGTTCGGCGAGGTGCTGCAGGTCACGCGCACGCCGCTGCCAGCCACCGAACTGGCCGGGTTGAGTCTGCCTGCCGCACTGAGTCAGGGCGCCGGCAGCGAGCCCCTGTATCGAATCACCGTGGCGCTGCAAAAGCAAACGGTGCAGGCCTACGGTCAAGAGCAGGCGCTCACACCCGGCATGCAGCTGGAGGCCGATGTGCTGCTGGAGCGGCGTCGGTTGATCGAGTGGATTTTTGAACCGCTGCTGAGCCTGGCCCATCGTGTCTGAGCCCTCCTCTGCGTCCTCGCTGTTGCAAGGCCTGCATCTGCACTGGCGAGCCCGCCCGCGCGTGCCGCTGGTGCTGCAGACCGAGGCCGCCGAGTGCGCCCTCGCCTGCCTGGCCATGATCGCCGGCAGCCATGGCCAACGCCACGGCCTGGCCGAGCTGCGCAGCCGCTTCTCGGTGTCGCTGAAGGGCGCGACGATGGCCGAGCTGGTGCGCATGGGCACGCAGCTGGGCCTGCACAGCCGCGCCTTGCGGGCCGAGCCAGCCCACCTCGCCGGCATGGAACTGCCCTGCGTGTTGCACTGGGACTTCAATCACTTCGTCGTGCTCTGTGAGGTGCGTGGCCAGCGGGCCTTGATTCACGACCCGGCCCATGGCGCTCGCGAGCTGCCGCTGGCCGAGCTCTCGCGCCACTTCACCGGCGTGGCGCTGGAGATGCGCCCCGGTGCCGACTTCCTGCCCAAGGCCGAGGCCGCGCCGCTGCGCTGGCGCCAGCTGCTCGGCCCGGTGCGCGGGCTCAAGCGTTCGATGACGCAGATCCTCGCGCTGGCGCTGTGCCTGGAGCTGCTGGCCCTGCTCTCGCCCTTCCTGCTGCAGTGGGTGGTGGACGGCGTCATCGTCAGCGCTGACCGCGACCTGCTCGTCACCCTGGGCCTTGGTTTCGGCCTGCTGGTGCTGCTGTCGGCGGCCATCGGCGCGCTGCGCTCCTGGAGCCTGCTGGTGCTGTCGGCCTCGCTGAACCTGCAGTGGCTGAGCCACGTCTTCACCCATCTGCTGCGCCTGCCGCTGGCCTGGTTCGAGAAGCGCCATATCGGTGACGTCTGGTCACGCTTCAACAGCGTGCAGCTGATCCAGCGCTCACTGACCACCAGCTTCCTCGAGGCCTTGCTTGATGGCGTGATGGTGCTGATCACGCTGGCGATGATGCTGGTCTACAGCCCGCGGCTGGCGGCCGTCGCGCTGCTGGCCGTCGCGGCCTACGGCGGCCTGCGCTGGGGCTTTTTCAAGCCGCTGAAGGCCGCGCAGGAAGAGGCGCTGGTCCACGAGGCGCAGCAGAACAGCCACTTCCTTGAATCGTTACGTGGTGCGCAGGCGATCAAGCTGTTCAATGCCCAGGGCCTGCGCAGCGCCCGTTACGCCAATCTGGTCGTCGAGCAGATGAATGCCAGCCTGGTCGGCCGTCGCCTGGAGCTGGGCATGGGCGTGGCCAACAAGCTGTTGTTCGGCCTGGAGCGGGTGGCCATCGTCTGGCTGGGCGCCACGCTGGTGCTGGACCGCGAACTCTCCGTCGGCATGCTGTTCGCGTTCCTGGCCTACAAGGATCAGTTCAGCCAACGCATCAGCGCGCTGATCGACAAGGGCATCGAGCTGCGCATGCTGCGCCTGCAGGGCGAGCGCCTGGCCGACATCGTCTGCACCGCCCCCGAGCCGCTGGCCGCGCCACAGGCCAGCAAGCCGCCGGCAGACAACGCCCTGGAACTCGACCAGCTGCACTTCCGCTACGCCGATGGCGAGCCCGAGGTGATTGCCGGCTGCAGCCTGCGCGTCGAGGCCGGTGAATCGGTCGCCATCGTCGGGCCATCAGGCTGCGGCAAGACCACCCTGCTGAAGCTGATGCTGGGCGTGCAGCAGCCGCAGTCCGGCGAGATCCGTATCGGCGGCATTCCCCTGCCCCAGCTGGGCCTGCAGGCCTGGCGCGATCGCATCGGCACGGTGATGCAGGAGGACCAGCTCTTTGCCGGCAGCCTGGCCGACAACATCAGCTTCTTCGACCCCGAGGCCGATGCCGACTGGGTGGCCGAATGCGCCCGGCTGGCCTGCGTGCACGAGGACATCATCGCCATGCCCATGGGCTACCAGAGCCTGGTTGGCGATATGGGTGGCAGCCTGTCCGGCGGCCAGCGCCAGCGCATCCTGCTGGCGCGCGCGCTCTACAAGAAACCGCAGTTCCTGTTCCTCGACGAGGCGACCAGCGCGCTCGATGTGGAGCGCGAGCGCCAGGTCAACGCCAGCCTGCGCCAGCTGCCGCTGACCCGCATCGTCATCGCCCACCGGCCCGAGACGATTGCATCGGCGCAGCGCGTCATCACGCTGCAAGGCGGGCGGGTGGCACAGGATCTGAGAAGTGTGCCGGCATCACCAGCGCCGACCCCGGCTCCGTCGTCGTCACAAGCTTGAGGCCGGCGGCTCAGGCGCCGTCTCCCGCTCCATCCAGCCCAGCCAGCGCATCGCCTGCTCGCGGCTCTCACCACACATCAGCTCCGAAGGCTGCAGCGAGCCGCAGACGGCCGGGCGCTCGGGCTGGCCGAAGATCTTG
Organism: Roseateles aquae; assembly: GCF_032337115.1. Taxonomy (NCBI): domain Bacteria; kingdom Pseudomonadati; phylum Pseudomonadota; class Betaproteobacteria; order Burkholderiales; family Sphaerotilaceae; genus Roseateles; species Roseateles aquae. The sequence continues at coordinate 44,252 of NZ_JAVXZY010000010.1, read as the reverse complement.
CAGCGGTCCTGCTCGTCCAGCTGGATGCAGCGCACACCGGCCGGCTTGGACACCCCGTTGATCAGCGGCATGCCCGGAATGGGTGAGCTGATCGAAGGGGCGATGCAACAGGCGGCGCAATGCGGTCGGCAATTCATGCGCCAATTGTCGCGTGGCCAGCCAGGACCGCCAGTGACTTATCCACAGGCGAGACTTAAAATCGAAGGTTTGCCCCCGCGCCCAACGGCGCGATGAACGGCGCCTCCAATCCAGGGTGAAACCCATGCTCTACCCCAAAGAATTCGATGTCATCGTCGTCGGTGGCGGCCACGCCGGCACCGAAGCCGCCCTCGCCGCCGCCCGCATGGGCGCGACCACGCTGCTGCTGACCCACAATATCGAGACCCTGGGCCAGATGAGCTGCAACCCCTCGATCGGTGGCATTGGCAAGGGCCATCTGGTCAAGGAGGTCGACGCGCTGGGTGGCGCCATGGCACTGGCCACCGACGAGGCCGGCATCCAGTTCCGCATCCTCAACGGCTCCAAGGGCCCGGCCGTGCGCGCCACCCGCGCCCAGGCCGACCGCGTGCTCTACAAGGCGGCGATCCGCCATCGCTTGGAGAACCAACCCAATCTCTGGCTGTTCCAGCAGGCGGTGGACGATCTGATGGTTGAGGGCGATCGCGTCATTGGTGCGGTCACCCAGTCCGGCCTGCAGTTCCGTGCCCGCGCCGTCGTGCTGACCGCCGGCACCTTCCTCGATGGCCGCATCCATATCGGCCTGCAGAACTACAGCGCCGGCCGCGCCGGTGATCCGCCGGCCGTCAGCCTGTCGGCCCGGCTGAAGGAGCTGAAGCTGCCGCAGGGCCGGCTGAAGACCGGCACGCCGCCACGCATCGATGGCCGCTCGATCGACTTCTCGCGCTGCGAGGAACAGCCGGGCGATCTGTCGCCGGTGCCGGTGTTCAGCTTCATCGGCTCGGCGGCCATGCACCCGCGCCAGCTGCCCTGCTGGATCACCCACACCTCGGCACGCACCCACGAGATCATCCGCTCGGGCTTTGACCGCAGCCCGATGTTCACCGGCGTCATCGAAGGCGTGGGGCCGCGCTACTGCCCCAGCATCGAAGACAAGGTGAACCGCTTTGCCGACAAGGACAGCCACCAGATCTTTCTCGAACCCGAGGGTCTGACGACCCACGAGTTCTACCCCAACGGCATCTCGACCTCGCTGCCCTTCGACATCCAGCTGGCCGCCGTGCGCTCCATCCCTGGCCTGGAGAATGCCCACATCCTGCGCCCCGGCTATGCGATCGAGTACGACTACTTCGACCCGCGCGAGCTGAAGTCCAGCTTTGAAACGCGCGCCATCGGCGGCCTGTTCTTCGCCGGCCAGATCAATGGCACGACCGGCTATGAAGAGGCCGCCGCCCAAGGCCTGTTTGCCGGCATGAATGCGGCGCTGCAGGTGCAAGGACGCGAGCCCTGGCTGCCGGCGCGTGACCAGGCCTACCTTGGCGTGCTGGTTGACGACCTGATCACCAAGGGCGTGACCGAGCCGTATCGGATGTTCACCAGCCGCGCCGAGTTCCGCCTGCAGCTGCGCGAAGACAACGCCGATATGCGCCTGACCGAGAAGGGCCGCGAGCTGGGTCTGGTCGACGATGAACGTTGGGCCGCCTTCAACCGCAAGCGCGACGCTGTTTCACGTGAAACAGAGAAGCTGAAGTCGACCTGGGTGCATCCCGGCATCCTGGCCGCCGTGGACGCCGAACGCCTGGTCGGCAAGGCCCTGGAACGGGAGTACAAGCTGATCGACCTGCTGCGCCGCCCGGGCGTGCAGTTCGACACCTTGGTCGAAGTTGCCAGCCTCGCCCGCCCCGAGTCCGGTGTTTCACGTGAAACCTTGAACGCGGAGCTGGGTGAGGACCTGGCCAGCGCGGTCATCGAGCAGATCGAAACCGCCATCAAATACTCCGGCTACATCAGCAAGCAAAGCGAAGACGTCGCCCGCGCCGCCCATTTTGAGAACCTGCGTCTGCCCGCCGAGCTGGACTACAGCCAGGTGCAGGCACTGTCCTTCGAGGTGCGGCAGAAGCTGGCCAAGCACCAGCCCGAGACCCTGGGCCAGGCCTCACGGATCTCCGGTGTCACCCCGGCGGCCATTTCGCTGCTGCTGGTTCACCTGAAGAAGGGCCGCTTCAAGGGCTTTGGTGGCGAACACGCCACCAAAGCCGCCGCCAACGATGACAGCGGCGCCGCAGCCTGAGCCCGATCACCACTTGCCTCAAGCCACAGGCCCGACAATCCCCACCCATGAGCGACCTCCCCTCCCTGCGCCCCACCCTCGCCGCCGCGGCCAACGAACTGGGCCCGACCCTGAGCGACGAGCAACTGGACAAGCTGCTGGCCTACCAAGGCCTGATCCAGAAATGGAACAAGGTCTACAACCTGACCGCCGTTCGCGACCCGCAGGCCATGCTGGTGCAGCACCTGATCGACAGCCTCAGCCTGCTGCCGGCGCTGCGTCGGCACATCGCCAGTCATAACGCCGGCCTGGGCGCCCAGGCCACCGGATTCCGCCTGATGGACGTCGGCAGCGGTGGTGGCCTGCCCGGGGTGGTGGTCGCGATTTGCGAGCCAGGCATCAGCGTCAGCTGTGTCGATGCCGTGGCCAAGAAGGCCAGCTTCATCAAGCAGGTGGCCGCCGAGTTGGGGCTCGCCAATCTGCAGGGCCTGCACTCCCGCGTTGAGGAACTGCAGGTGCCGCCCTTTGATCTGATCACCTCGCGCGCCTTTGCCTCGCTGCTGGACTTCACCTCGCTGACCCGCCAGCACCTGAAGCCGGGAGCCATCTGGTTGGCGATGAAGGGCCAGCACCCCGACGAGGAAATCGCCGCCCTGCCCCAGGACCTCACCGTGTTTCACGTGGAACAACTTCAGGTGCCCGGCCTGGACGCACAGCGCTGTCTCATCTGGATCAAAACCGCCGATTAAGCTAAAGCCGGGACGGCATCCCAAGTACGATACCGTCCCGAGTACACAAGCTCTGCTGAACACACCACCAGCCCAGCGGAACTCACAGAACCGGCTCTGCCGGGCTGTCGAGTTCGCCCCCTGAGGGGGCGCGCGCAGCGCGTAGGGGGGGAGCCAAAATGTCCAAGATCTTCTGCGTTGCCAATCAAAAAGGCGGGGTCGGCAAGACCACCACCACCGTCAATCTCGCCGCCGGCCTGGCCAAGGTCGGCCAACGCGTGCTGGTGGTCGACCTGGACCCGCAGGGCAATGCCACCATGGGCTCGGGCATCGACAAGCGCGCCTTGGAGCTGAGCGTCTATGACGTGCTGCTGGAATCCGCCAGCGTCGCCGAAGCGCGCCAGCGCAATGAAAAGGTCGGCTACGACGTGCTGGGCGCCAACCGCGAGCTGGCGGGCGCCGAGGTCGAACTGGTCGAGCTGGAGCGGCGTGAACGCCGCCTGAAAGCCGCGCTGGCCAAGGTCCGCGACGAGTACGACTTCGTGCTGATCGACTGCCCGCCCTCGCTGTCGATGCTGACGCTGAACGGCCTGTGCAGCGCCCATGGCGTGGTCGTGCCCATGCAGTGCGAGTACTTCGCGCTGGAAGGCCTGTCCGACCTGGTCAATACGATCAAGCAGGTGCACGCCAATCTGAACCCCGATCTGCAGATCATCGGCCTGCTGCGTGTGATGTTCGACCCGCGCATCACGCTGCAGCAGCAGGTCAGCGAACAGCTGAAGGCGCACTTCGGCGACAAGGTGTTCGACTCGGTGATTCCGCGCAATGTGCGCCTGGCCGAGGCGCCCAGCTATGGCCTGCCGGGTGTGGTCTTCGACCCGTCGTCAAAAGGCGCGCAGTCCTTCGTCGAATTCGCCCGCGAGATGGTCAAGCGCATCGCCAGCATGGGCTGAGCAATGCACCAGGGGCTCAAACCAGCATGAGCAGCACAGCAGCCCCTGATGGCCTGGCCAGCGGCACCCTGCCGCTTGATCCTGCATTGCAAGCGCTGGCCCGCCGTGCAGAAGCGGCCGGCCTGAACGCCACCGCCCCACCCCAACTGGCCGACATCGAGGGCTGGCAGATCCGCCTCTCGCCCGGCCAGGCCAAGCGCTCGCGCTGCGTCAATGCGCTGGCCGAGGGCCGATTGCCGCTGCCCGAACTGCTGCAGCGCTGCGCCCAGAGCTTTGCCGCCGCCGGTCTGCCGCTGGTCGTGCGCCTCACCCCCTTCAGCCAGCCGGCCGATCTGGATGAGCGCCTGGCCGCCCTGGGCTGGCCCGCTTTCGATGCCGCAGACGTGATGGTGCTGGCCTCGCTGGACAGCTTCGACAGCGTGGCGATGCCCGGGGGTCAGGTCTTGCATGCGGCCGAGGCCGAGGACTACGCCGCCATCGCCGGGGCCCTGCGCGGTGCCAGCGACAGCGAGATCGCCGCCCATGCCGAGCGCCTGCGTGCCTCGCCGGTGCCCTACCAAGGCTTTCTGCTGCATCGCAACACCATCCGCGGCTGGGAGTTGCTGGCCTGCGGCCAGATCGCCCGCGAAGGCCACATCGTCGGCCTCTACGACATCAACACGCCGCCAGCCTTCCGTGGCCAGGGCCATGCCACGACGCTGTGCCGCGCCCTCTTGGCCCAGGCGCATCTTGAGGGCGCGCAAGAGGCCTATCTGCAGGTGGGCGTCAACAACGAGCCGGCGCTGCGCCTGTACCGCCGCCTGGGCTTCCAGACGGCCTACCGCTACCACTACCGCAGCCCGACGCCCGAACTGGCCTGAATCTGCCCTTTAGCAGGCGAGCGACGACAAGCGCAAATCAGTCGCGCGGCTTCCAGACCTTCAGCAGGGTGTGGCGGGTGAATCCCGGCACAAAGTCGTGCAGATGGGCGATGCAGGCGTAGCCGAGGTGCTCATAAAGGGCCGCGGCATCGTCCAGCAAGGTCTCGATCAAGGCATCGACACAGCCGCGCCTGAGCGCCTGTGCCTCCAGCTGGCGCAGCGTGGCGCCACCGAGCCCTTCACCGCGGCGCTCGGGCCGCACCCACAAATAGCTGATGTAGAGGCGCTGGAACTCGGTACGGCCCCAGCCGCCGGCGATCAGCCGCCCGTTTTCGTAGAGGCCGCAGGCGATGTCCTGAGCATCGCTGCCCTGGGCCTGCTGGCGGCCATGCAGAAGGACGCCATCGCGGATGGCATCCAGGTCTACCGGGCCCAGCTCCTGATCCCGTTTCCACTCCTGCATCAGCACTCCATGGCTGATCGCGCGAACACCGCCGATCCGGCTTTGCCGGGCGGCCGGTGTTGCCCCCTTGAGGGGCTGAGGCCGGACAAAAACGGCGAGCCGTTTGTGCCTGCCGAAGGGCCAAGCCTCTGGCTTGGCGCGGCCTGCAAGGTCGGCGTAGCGCGTAGGGGGTGGGTCAAATCAACCCCAGGCTTTCCTCAACGCCCAGGTGCACATTCATCGCCTGCACGGCGGCACCGCTGGCGCCCTTGCCGAGGTTGTCCAGACGTGCCATCACCAGGATCTGTGTCTCGCTGCCGAACACGAACAGGTCGACCCGGTTGCTGTCGTTGCAGGCCTGCACATCGAAGAAGCCCTCTTCCAGCGTGGCCGGATCGCGCAGCGGCATCACGCGGATGAAGCGCTCACCCTCGTAGTGCGCCGCCAGCGCCTCGCGCACCTGCGCCGGCGTGGTGCCGGCGCGCAGCAGCGCCAGGGGCAGCGGCACGGTCACCGCCAGGCCCTTGTAGAAGTTGCCAACGATGGGCATGAACACCGGTGCGTTTTTCAGCCCGGTGTGCGCCATCATCTCGGGCAGGTGCTTGTGGGCCAGGCCCAGCGCATAGGGCCGCGGCGACTCCAGGCGCGCGTCGCCGCCGGCCTGGTACTGGGCAATCATGCTCTTGCCGCCGCCGGAATAACCGGTGATCGAGGTGGCCGTGACCAGCGCGTCGGCGCCCAGCAGACCGGCATCGACCAGCGGCCGCAGCGCCAGGATGAAGGCGCTGGCATGGCAGCCGGGATTGGCGATGCGCTTGGACGCGCGGATCGCCTCGCGCTGACCCTTGCACAACTCGGGCAGGCCGAAGGTCCAGCCCGGCACGGTACGGTGTGCGGTGCTGGCATCGATCAGACAGGTCTTGGGATTGCTGATCATCGCCGCCGCTTCACGTGAAGCCGCGTCGGGCAGGCAGAGAAAGGCCACATCGGCCGCATTGAGCAGGCGGGCGCGTTCGGCCGCGTCCTTGCGCTTGTCGGCATCGATGCGCAGCACCTCGATATCGGGGCGCGCGGCCAGGTACTCATGAATGCGCAGCCCCGTCGTGCCTTCCTGGCCATCCACAAATACCGCGTAGCTCATCTCAACTCCAGCAAAATCCGCAAAGACTGAAAGCATAAAGCCAAAGCATGAGCCGCCCCGCCTCCACCCCTGCATCGCCCCCGGTCTATCTGCTGCCAGGTTGGCAGAACTCCGATCCTGAACACTGGCAAAGCCGCTGGGAACGCGAGCTCGGTCATTGCCGCATCGAACAATCCGACTGGGACTGGCCGCGCCGCGGCGACTGGATGGCCCGGCTTGACGAGGTCTTGCTCAACGATGCGCGGCTGCTGCAGACCCCGGCGCTGCTGGTCGCCCACAGCCTGGGCTGCCAGCTGGTGGCCAGCTGGGCCGAGCACAGCCGCCACACCGCCCGCGTGGCCGGCGCGCTGCTGGTGGCCCCGCCCGACACCGAGCGCGAGGACATGCCGCCGCAGCTGCACAACTGGCGCCCAATACGGCGCAGCCGCCTGCCCTTCCCGGCCATTGCCGTGGTCTCCAGTGACGACCCCTTTTGTGCCCCCGAACGAGCCGCCCAGATGGCCGCCGACTGGGGCGCCCAGCTGGTGTTGGCCGGGCCACGCGGCCATCTCAATACCGCGTCCGGCCTAGGCAGCTGGCCCGAGGGACAGGCCCTGCTGGCCGAATTGAGCTGATCAGCGACAATCGCGCCCCTATGGTCACGAAAAAACCCAAGGGTCTCGGCATGGGCCTCGAAGCCCTGCTCGGCCCCAAAGTCAGCGAATCTCCCGCCAGCGAACGCGATGGCGAACCCAGCACCCTGCGCCTGGGCCTGATGCAGGCCGGCAAGTACCAGCCGCGCACACGGATGGACGAAGGCTCGCTGTACGAGCTGGCCGAGAGCATCAAGGGCCAGGGCATCATGCAGCCCATCCTGGTGCGGCCAATCAAGCCCGAGGCCTCGCTGGACGGCGAGGCACGCTATGAAATCATCGCCGGCGAGCGCCGCTTCCGCGCCGCCAAGCTGGCCGGCCTGCGCGAGGTGCCGGTGCTGGTCAAGGCCGTGCCCGACGAGGCCGCGGCCGCGATGGCGCTGATCGAGAACATCCAGCGCGAAGATCTCAACCCGCTCGAGGAAGCGCAGGGCCTGAAACGCCTGACCGACGAGTTCGGCCTGACCCACGAACAGGCCGCGCAGGCAGTGGGTCGTTCGCGCAGCGCCGCCAGCAATCTGCTGCGCCTGCTCAATCTGGCCAGCCCGGTGCAGAACATGCTGATGGCCGGCGATCTGGACATGGGCCATGCGCGCGCGCTGCTGTCGCTCGATGGCGCCCATCAGATCACCTGCGCGACCGAGATCGCTGCCAAGAAGCTCAGCGTCCGCGATGCCGAGAAGCTGGTGCAGCGCCAGGGCGCCGGCCGCCAAACGCCGCTGTTGCGCGTCAAGAACGACAAGAGCCGCGATGTGCTGCGGCTGGAAGAAGAGCTGTCGGACCTGCTGACCGCCGAGGTCGAGATCCGCGTCAAGAAACGCACCAAGCGCGGTGAACAAGGCGAGCTGAGCATTCAGTTCAGTTCGCTGGACGAGCTCAATGGCTTGATCGACAAGCTGCGCGGTCCGCAATAAGACCAGCACGGTCCCATCCGTCGCCCACCAAACAAGAAGACCACCCTCGCGGTGGTCTTCTCACATCTGACAGCCAAGCTGTAAGACTAGCTCATTCGGGGGGTGTTTGGCGGCATCTGTGCCAAGTTCCACACGCTTGCACGGGGTCAGTTCTTGCCTCCTCGCACGGCCTCGCCAACAGGCGTAGCATCGCCTCAAAGCATTGCAGTTGTTGGCGGGCTAGAGGGGTGCTATTCAAGTCATCGCCCCACCCTCGATCAACGAAGCTTGGATTGCGGACTGAACTCGGAAAGCTCTGATGGCGCCTGACGCAAAGCGGACGTCGCCAGAACTTCCCAGTCGTTGCCGGAATGGCTTGCGCCCGGCAGCGCCTCTACCCTGTACAGGAGGTCAGCATGGACGTGATCAGCAACTTTGCCGCTCGCTACGAACGCACCCGCGTCGAGGAACTTTCGCTCGAAGACTATCTGGCCGAGTGCAAGCGCAACCCGCTTGCCTACGCCACCGCGGCGGAGCGGATGCTGAAGGCCATCGGCGAGCCGCAATCGGTCGACACCCGCAATGACAGCCGGCTGTCGCGCCTGTTCGCCAACAAGACGATCAAGATCTATCCCGCCTTCGCCGAGTTCTACGGCATGGAGGATGCGATCGAGCAGGTGGTCAGCTATTTCCGCCATGCCGCGCAAGGGCTGGAGGAAAAGAAGCAGATCCTCTACCTGCTGGGCCCGGTCGGCGGCGGCAAGAGCTCGATCGCCGAACGCCTCAAGCTGCTGATGGAGCAGGTGCCCTTCTACGCGTTGGCCGGCTCACCGGTCAATGAATCGCCGCTGGGCCTGTTCGATCCACTCGAAGACGGACCGCTGCTGGAGAAGGAATACGGCATCCCGCGCCGATACCTGAACCGCATCCTCAGCCCCTGGGCGGTCAAGCGGCTGGACGAGTTCGGCGGCGACATTCGCAAGTTCAAGGTCGTCAAGCGCTACCCCAGCGTGCTCAAGCAGATCGGCGTGGCCAAGACCGAGCCGGGTGACGAAAACAACCAGGACATCTCCAGCCTGGTCGGCAAGGTCGACATCCGCAAGCTCGAGACCTACGCCCAGGACGACCCCGATGCCTACAGCTACTCCGGCGGCCTCTGTCTGGCCAACCAAGGGCTGCTCGAGTTCGTCGAGATGTTCAAGGCCCCGATCAAGGTGCTGCACCCGCTGCTGACCGCCACGCAGGAAGGCAATTTCAAGGGCACCGAAGGCTTTGGCGCGATTCCGTTTGACGGCATCGTGCTGGCGCATAGCAACGAGAGTGAGTGGAAGAGCTTCCGCAACAACAAGAACAACGAGGCCTTCCTGGACCGCATCTACATCGTCAAGGTGCCCTACTGCCTGCGCGTCAGCGAGGAGGTCAAGATCTACGAGAAGCTGATCCGCGGCTCCTCGCTGGCCGAGGCCAAGTGCGCCCCCGGCACGCTGAAGATGATGAGCCAGTTCGCCGTGCTGACGCGGTTGAAGGAACCCGAGAACTCCTCGCTGTATTCCAAGATGCAGATCTACGACGGCGAGAACCTGAAGGACACCGATCCGCGCGCCAAGAGCTACCAGGAGTACCGCGACTACGCCGGCGTCGACGAAGGCATGAGTGGCATCTCCACGCGCTTCGCCTACAAGATCCTGTCCAAGGTCTTCAACTTCGATTCCAGCGAGGTGGCGGCCAACCCGGTGCACCTGATGTATGTGCTGGAGCAGCAGATCGAGCGCGAGCAGTTCCCCAAGGAGGTCGAGGAAAAGTACATCGGCTTCATCAAGGAGTCGCTGGCTCCGCGCTATGCCGAGTTCATCGGCAAGGAAATCCAGACCGCGTACCTGGAAAGTTATAGCGAGTACGGCCAGAACATCTTCGACCGCTACGTCACCTATGCCGACTACTGGATCCAGGACCAGGAATACCGCGACACCGACACCGGCGAGGTCTTCGACCGCTCGGCGCTGAATGCCGAGCTGGAGAAGATCGAGAAGCCGGCTGGCATCAGCAACCCCAAGGACTTCCGCAACGAGATCGTCAACTTCGTGCTGCGCGCCCGCGCCAACAACGCTGGCAAGAACCCGGCCTGGACGAGTTACGAGAAGCTGCGCACGGTGATCGAGAAGAAGATGTTCTCCAACACCGAGGAATTGCTGCCAGTGATCAGCTTCAACGCCAAGGCCAGCGCCGACGAGGCCAAGAAGCACGAGAACTTCGTGCAGCGCATGGTCGACAAGGGCTACACGGCCAAGCAGGTTCGCCTGCTGTGCGAGTGGTACCTGCGCGTTCGCAAGTCAAGTTGATGGCCCACCCCCTACGCGCTGCGCGCGCCCCCTCGAAGGGGGCGCGTCCGTAGGGCCGGCCAAACCGGACCCTCGGACTCCACTCGGGAAGACCAGGTGGCGCGTCGCTTCTGAAGGACAGTACATGCTGCAGCAGATCATCGACAGGCGGCTTTCGGGCAAGAACAAGTCGATTGGCAATCGTGAGCGCTTTCTGCGCCGCCACAAGGATCAGATCCGCGAGGCGGTGCGGCGGGCGGTGGATGGCCGCGGCATCCGCGATATGGAGCGCGGCGAGGATGTGCACATCCCCAAGAAGGACTTGAACGAGCCCGTCTTCGGCCATGGCGACGGCGGTGTGCGTGAGGTGGTGCGCCCCGGCAATACCGAGCACGTCAAGGGCGATCGCGTCGCCAAGCCGCCGCAGGGCGGCGGCAAGGGTGGCGGCGGCGGCCAGGCCAGCGATTCCGGCGAGGGTGAGGACGATTTCGTCTTCCACCTCAGCAAGGAAGAGTTCATGGAGGTCTTCTTCGAGGATCTGGCCCTGCCCAATCTGGCCCGCACCACGCTGGCCGAGACGCCCGAGTGGAAAAGCCACCGGGCCGGCTACACCAGCGACGGCACGCCCACCAATCTGCATGTGGTGCGCTCGATGCGCGGCGCACTGGCCCGGCGCATCGCGCTGGGCATGGACAAGCGGCGTGAGTTGCACGAGTTGGAGGAACGCCTGGCCGTGCTGCGCCGCGAGGATCAGAGCCAGCCCGACGTCAAGGCCATGCTGGCCGAGACCGAGGCGCGCATCCTGCTGCTCAAGCAGCGCATCGGCGCCATCCCCTTTCTCGACCCCATCGATCTGCGCTTCCGCAGCCGCGTCAAGGTCCCGGTGCCGACGACGCGCGCGGTGATGTTCTGCCTGATGGATGTGTCGGGCTCGATGGACGAGAGCCGCAAGGACCTGTCCAAGCGCTTTTTCATCCTGCTCTATCTGTTCCTGACCCGGCACTACGAGAAGATCGAGGTCGTCTTCATCCGCCACCACACGCAGGCGCAGGAGGTCGACGAACAGAACTTCTTCCACGCCACCGAAACGGGCGGCACCGTTGTGTCCTCAGCCCTGGTGCTGATGGAGCAGATCATCCGCGAGCGCTACTCGCCGACCGAGTGGAACATCTACGGCGCCCAGGCCAGCGATGGCGACAACTGGCACCACGACAGCGGCCGCTGCCGCGAGTTGCTGGCTGACAAGATCCTGCCGCTGTGCCGCTACTTCGCCTATGTACAGGTGGCCGAGCAGGAACAGAACCTCTGGGAGGAATACGCCAAGCTGGCCGACGAGGAGCCACGCTTCGCGATGCGCAAGGCCATCGAGGTGTCGCAGATCTATCCGGTCTTCCGCGATTTGTTCAAGAAGGAAGGAGCCAAGACATGAGCGCTCCCGAAAACCGCCGCCACATCGGCCGTGCGCCCGATCAGCAGGAGTACGGCGGCCGCCGCACGCCGGAGCCGCTGCGCCAGATGAAGCCGCTGCTAGAGCGCCCATCATCACCACTGCCCGCGCCCAGCGACTGGACCTTCGAGCTGATCGACCAGTACCACGAGGTGATTCGCGCCACCGCCGAACGCTATGGCCTGGACACCTACCCCAACCAGCTCGAGATCATCACCGCCGAGCAGATGATGGACGCCTATGCCTCAGTCGGCATGCCGGTCAATTACCGGCACTGGAGCTATGGCAAGGAATTCATCGCCACCGAGCGCAACTACAAGCGCGGCCAGATGGGGCTGGCCTACGAGATCGTCATCAACTCCGACCCCTGCATCGCCTACCTGATGGAAGAAAACACCATGGCCATGCAGGCCCTGGTGATCGCCCATGCCTGCTACGGCCACAACAGCTTCTTCAAAGGCAACTACCTGTTCCGGATGTGGACCGACGCCTCGTCCATCATCGACTACCTGGTCTATGCCAAGAACTACGTGGCTGAATGCGAGGAGCGCCATGGCCTGGAAGCGGTCGAGCATCTGCTCGATTCCTGCCATGCACTGATGAATCACGGCGTCGACCGCTACCGCCGCCCCGCCAAGCTCTCGCTGGCGGAAGAGAAGGCCCGCCACAAGGATCGCGAGCACTACGCCCAGCAGCAGATCAACGACCTCTGGCGCACCCTGCCCCGCCGCGCCGACAAGGAGGCCGAGGCCGCCGAGGCCCGCCGCTTCCCCGACGAGCCGCAGGAGAACCTGCTCTACTTCATCGAGAAGAACGCGCCGCTGTTGGAGCCCTGGCAGCGCGAGATCGTTCGCATCGTGCGCAAGATCGCCCAGTACTTCTATCCGCAGCGCCAGACCCAGGTGATGAACGAGGGCTGGGCCACCTTCTGGCACCACCGGCTGCTCAACCAGATGTATGACGACGGCTATCTGACCGACGGCATGATGATCGAGTGGCTGAAGTCGCACACCAATGTCGTCGCCCAGCAGCCTATGGCCAATCTGAACCCCTATGCGCTGGGCTTTGCGATGTACACCGACATCAAGCGCATCTGCGAAGCCCCGACCGACGAAGACCGGCGCTGGTTCCCCGAGATCGCCGGCGCCGACTGGCTGCCGACGCTGAACCATGCAATGCGTAACTTCAAGGATGAGAGCTTCATCGGCCAGTACCTGAGCCCACGGCTGATGCGCGAGTTCCGGCTCTTCTCCATCGTCGACGACGAGAAGCAGAAGGACTACCTGATCTCGGCCATCCACGACGAGGCCGGCTACCAGCATGTGCGCGAGGCCTTGTCGCGCCAGTACGATCTGTCGACCCGCGAACCCAATATCCAGGTCTGGAACGTCAATCTGCGCGGCGACCGCTCGCTGACCCTGCGCCACACCCAACACCAGGACCGCCCCTTGCACGACAGCGCACAAGAGGTACTCAAGCATGTCGCCCGGCTCTGGGGTTTTGGCGTGCACCTGGAAAGCGTCAACGCCAAAGGCGATATCACGCAGCGGTGGAATGTGCCGGCACCGGTGCATTGACTGGCGCTGATCACTGCCGTTTCCCCCATCTGGGTGTACGACAGGGGGCTCATCTACTGCCTAAGATGGCGGCTCCGTGTTTTGGGAGGAGGACCCCCATGCGTACAACCCGTTCACTGATGGCGTTGAGCAGCTGCGCTGCGCTCGTCGCTTGCGGCGGAGGGGGCGGCGGCTCCACGGCCGAGCTGCCCCCCACACCAGCACCCTTGGTTTTGCAAGCGCCCCCCTCGCAGGCTGCCAGCCTGGCGCAGAGCAGTGGTGATGCGATCGACAGCGTCAAGGCGCTCGGCAGCGCAGCCACCGATCTGGCACGGCGCAGCAACGATCCCAGCAGCGCCTTCCTGCCGTTTGGAAATCCCTGGGGCCACAGCTTTACCCGCCCCACGGGCACCAGCCCGAATGCCCACGCCCTGGCTGTCCAGGAGGTCAAGTGTGCCGACCTGCCGCCCAGCACCGGCATGCGCTGCACCGGCAGCATCACGGTCGACAGCAATGTCGACAACAACGCCAGCAGCCTGCCGGCAGGCAGCTACATCAAGATGAGCTTCAACAATCTTGTTGGCAGCGTTGGCAGCGAGGCCTTCAGCCTCAACGGCAGCATGCGGATGGACTTTCTCACCGCCGTAAGCAATCCGCAGCTGCTCAGTCCGAACACACGGCTGCAGCTCAGCTTCGACAAGCTCAGCGGTAGCGCCAATGGGGAGTCCATTGGACCGATCACGGCAATCGCCTTGTTCGAGATCGACGCGCAAGGTCAGCTGAGCATGACCTTCAATGGCAGCCAGTATTTCGGCATGCAAGGCGTCTCTGCCGCAGACAGCAGTAATTTCCGCATCAGCAGCAGCCGCGTGCGCACGGCTCACTGGGCCGACAGCAAGTCCTATGTCGACTACGGCTTCAGCAACTGGCAAGTAAGCACCGGCAAACCCCTGCTGAATTCCAGCGGTAGCTTGAGCGCTGGTGCTGACAGCGTCACCATCAGGGTGCTCAGCAGCAGCAGCAGCGTCGTGGTCTATGACGTGCTGCTTGCCAAGGGTGGCGTGAGCAAGCACTACACCGTCACCGCCAACTACAGCGGCAGCAACGTCAGCTACAGCGCCAACTGAGCCTCAGGCAAGGCCGGGCGGCCTTGCCTCAGCGCGGACCGCTGAAGATCTTCCCCGGATTCATGATGTTCAGCGGGTCCAGCGCGGCCTTCAGGCTGCGCATCATCGCCACGGCGGGCTCGCCTGCTTCCTCGATCAGAAAGGCCTGCTTGTGCAGGCCGATACCGTGCTCGCCAGTGCAGGTGCCGCCCAGGCGAATGGCGCGGGCGACCATCTGGGCGCTCAGCCGCTCGGCGGTCTCGCGTTCGGCCGGCTGCAGTGGGTCGATCAGGTAGCCGAGGTGGAAATTGCCGTCACCGACATGTCCAACGATGAAGTAGGGGATGCCGGCCTCCTCCACCTCGCACACCGATTCATTGATGCTCTGCGCCAGCCGTGAGATGGGCACGCAGGTGTCGGTGGTGACACAGCGGCAGCCAGGCCTCGTCTGCAGCGCCGACAGATAGGCATGGTGGCGCGCCGTCCAGAGCCGGCTGCGGGCCTCGGGCGTGGTCGCCCAATCGAAATCCTCACCGCCACAGTCGCGGGCAATCTCCTGCACCGTCTGCGCCTGCTCCGCCACACCGGCCGGCGAGCCGTGGAATTCCATCAGCAGCATCGGCGCCTCGCGCAGACCCAACTTGTCGTGGGCGTTGACGGCGCGGATCGCATGAGCATCCAGCAGTTCGCAGCGCGCGATCGGCACGCCCATCTGGATGATCTGTATCGTCGCCTGCACCGCCGCATCGATGCTGGGGAAGAAGCAGACCGCGGCCGACACCGCCTCGGGCAGCGGATACAGCCGCAGCGTCAGTTCAGTGATCACGCCCAGCGTGCCCTCGCTGCCAACGAAAAGCCGTGTCAGGTCGTAGCCGGCGCTGCTCTTCCTCGCCCGCGAGCCGGTGCGCACACGTTCGCCGCAGGCCGTCACCACCGCGAGCCCCAGCACGTTCTCGCGCATGGTGCCGTAACGAACCGCATTGGTACCGCTGGCCCGGGTGGCCGCCATGCCACCCAGGCTGGCATCGGCTCCCGGATCGATGGGGAAGAACAGGCCCTGGTGGCGGATCTCGTTGTTCAGCTGCTGGCGTGTGACGCCGGGCTGCACCGTTACCGTCAGGTCCTCGGCATTGATGCTGAGAATGCGATTGAGCCGCGAGACATCCAGGCTCAGCCCGCCCTGCACCGCCAGCAGATGGCCTTCCAGCGAGCTGCCCACACCATAGGGAATCACCGGCACACGATGCTCGCTGGCCAGCGCCAGCACGAAGCAGACCTCGTCCTCGCTCTCGGCAAACAGCACCGCATCGGGCGGCGGCATGTCGATCGGCGACTCATCGCGCCCATGCTGCTCGCGCACCGCCAGCGCCGTCGAGCAGCGATCACCGAAGCGCTGGCGCAGCGCCTCGAGCATGGCCTCGGGCAGGGCTCGCCGGGCTGCGAAATTCAGCGGGTCTGGCGCATTCATGGCGGGCTCCTGGTCGCGATCTGTTTGGCGTGAATGATGCCTGAAGCTGCGCCAGCGCAAATGCCGCGCGGATCGGTCGCCCCTCCCCCTTGCATCGACTGGCGCACGGTGCCAGCATAGCCATCACCAAGACGCCAAGGAGGGTGCCATGTCTGATCTCGCCACCGTGCTGCTGGTGCTGGCCCTCGCGCTGGCCGTGCTGGGTGCGCTGCGCTTCGATTTGGTCAAGCTGTTCTTCCGCGGCCTTTTCAGCCAGCCCCCGAGCGACAAAGGTGCGCCGGTCTGGCATGAACATGGCCACGGCAAGGGCGATGCCACCCTGCATGCCAAGGAACAAGCCAACCACAAGCCGCCCTTTCATCGCAGTGGCCGGCGTGGCTGAAGTCTGCTGAGGAACATCCGGGCTGCGCTGCGGGCCTTCCGTTCTGAGGCAAGATGCGGGCCTTCCCAGCACCTGCACAGAGCGCCTGATGGCCAACCGACTCTCACAAATCGCAACCCGCACCGGCGACGACGGCACGACCGGCCTCGGTGACGGCAGCCGCGTGCCCAAGGACCACCTGCGCGTGCAGGCCATGGGCGACGTCGATGAGCTGAATTCCAACCTCGGCGTGCTGCTGGCCGAACCGCTGCCCGAGGCGGTGCGCGAGTTGCTGATCACCATCCAGCACGAGCTGTTCAATCTCGGCGGCGAACTCTGCATGCCCGGCTACGAATTGCTGAAGATGGACGCCGTGCTGCGCCTGGACCAGGCGCTGGCCGACCATAACGCCGAGCTGCCACGGCTGAAGGAATTCATCCTGCCGGCCGGCACGCGCAGCGCGGCCATCGCCCATGTCTGCCGCACGGTGGCGCGGCGGGCCGAGCGCGCCGTCGTCACGCTGGCGGCACACGAGAGCATCAATGCGGCGCCGCGCCAGTACCTGAACCGCTTGTCCGACCTGCTCTTCGTGCTGGCCCGCGTGCTGAACCGCGCCAATCTTGACGGCCTGGGCGGCGACGACGTCTATTGGCACAGCGAGCGCTTGAAGCGCAATGAGAGCGACGACGACGCCTCCTGACCGGGGTACCCACCCGCCTCAGGCCTGCGCCAAGGCCTTTTCCAGCTTCTGCTGATAGGCCCGGCGCAGGGCCGCCGGCGCAAGCACCTGCACCTCGCCGGCGTGGCGCAGCAAATCCATCAACAGCTCGGTGGCGTCGACAAAGGGCACTTCGAGCTGCCAACGGCCATCGTCCAGCCATTCGCTGCGCTGGCTGGCATGCCATTCCTCGCGCGACACCCACTGGGCCGCCTCGGCGCTGAACACCAGCGTCGCCCATTGCGCCTGGCCGCCGGCAAAGATGCCATAGCCCTGGTCCAGCTCGGCCTCCAGCTGCTTCACCGCCACCGGCTTGGCCTTCTCATTGAGCAGTTCGGCCTGCTCGACCGCGTCCAGCGCAAAGCGGCGCAGACCCTCGCTCTGATGGCACCAGGCATCGAGATACCAGGTATTGCGGTAGTGCACCAGGCGTTGCGGTGAGAGCAGGCGCTCACTCAAGCTGCCAGCAGAGCCGTTGCGGGCACGCTTGCGGTAATGCAGACGCAGGCGCTGGCGCTTGACCAGGGCACTGCCCACCGTCTCGAAATGCTCGCTGGGTACGCGGCGCCGGGCGGTCGAGATCAGCTTGACGCGCCGGGTCAGCTCGCGGCTCTCGGCCTCGTCGGAGCCCAGCATGCCGCTGAGCTTGTCCATCATCGGCTGCAGATGGCGGGTCAGGATGCCGTTCTCGTCGAGGCTGGACATCAGCTGGTTCATCGTCAGCAGCGCATGCAGCTCCTTCTCGTTGAACCAGACGCCGGGCAGCTCATGGCGCTGGCCCTTCCATTGCTGGCCGAAGCGATAGCCATTGGCCATGGCGTCGTACTCGATCGGCGCATCCATGCGCTCGCGCAGGTATTGCAGATCGCGCTTCAAGGTGGCTGGCGACACCTCCAGCGTCTCCAGCAGCGTCGCAAAACTGACACATTCGCGGCTGCGAATCAGCATTTCGATCTTGTAGAAGCGCTCGGTCCGGTCCATGCCTCACCCCCGTGGTTTCACCAATGATCCAGCTGGCTCATCCCTTGAGCCACTGGCGCCAGACACTGTGCCACAAGGTCGCTGACAAATTGATGGCGGCCTCCCGACGCAATCCAGGAGCACGACCATGGCACAGATCGCAGCAACAGCAATTCAACAGCTCGCCCCCGCCCAGCTTGAACTCGGCATGGACGACAGCAGCCCGTCCACCGGGCAAGGCGCAGGCCACAGCGCGCTCGGCTTCGAACTGGGCTGGGATCATGCCCACCATGGCCTGACGCCCCCGGTCGAGCATCTGTTCAGCACCTCGCCGCTGCGCCAGGGCTGGCAGGCGGGCCAGGCCACCTTTGGTCGCCGCACCTTGAAAGCGCACCGCCACACCCAGCTGTGGCTGCAACTGCGCACCCATGCCTGGGCCCGCGGCCGCAGCTTTGAAACCACCTTGCTGACGCCCAACTACCTGCAGCAGCTCGACACCGAGCACTGCCCGATCACCCGTGTGGCGCTGAGCCAGGACCGTCAGAACCCCAACGCCTATTCGATCGATAGGGTGCGCAATGACGCCGGCTATGCCGCCGGCAACCTAGCCGTGATGAGCCAGCAGGCCAATGCCGTCAAGGCCGGCCACGGCTGGGCCGCTGCCAGCGAGATCGCGCGCAGCGTCGAGCAAGGGCCGTTCCGCCAGATCGGTGGCCTGGGGGCCGCGCCCTGGCAGCGCATTGCCGTGCTGTGCAGCTTTGTCACCGAGCTGCCTCATGAGGAAGCGGCCACGATTCCGCTGCATGTGCTGCCGCCCAACCGCCTGCGCCTGTTCAACCCCATCCAGGCCTTGCAGGCACTGGTGACGCGTCAGCTGGCCACGCCGGGCTGGAGCGCCCGCCTGGCTCGCCTGGAAGCGCTGCTGCCCAGCGATGCACTGCGCGCCGATTTCAACCGCTTCGTGCTGGCGCTGGCGCCGCGGGTGCTGCAGGCCCAGCAACTGATCAAGATGCATGAAATCCGCTGGGCGCTGGAAGACGCCTGGGGCCACGAGCTGGTGCAAAAGCGCTGGGCCAAGTTCGCCTTGCAACTGACGGCCGCTCAGGCCGAAGCGCTGGTGCAGCGCGCCGCCGCCAAGCGGCTCAGCCCGGTCCATGTGCAGCAACATGGCCAGCAACTGGCCACCGAAGGCTGGGCGCTGGAACGCGGCGGCTATCGGGCTGCCGCGTGAGACCCGCTGAAGTTCAGCCGGGCAGCCCCTCGCAAAGCCGCTCCAGCTCACCACTCTGGTGCTGCAAGGCCACGAAATAGCCCTGGGCGGAGAACCACTGCGCCCAATCCATCGCGAGTTGTCGCTGCGGCAGCCAGGGGCCGGTCTTGTCCAGTTGCACCCGGTTATTGCGTCGTTCGTAGAACACGACGCGCCACATGCTCTTGGAAATTGACTGATCGAAACTGCCCATGACGGGGCGGGAATCTAACAGATTCGTGGCTGCCCTCGCGGCGAAAAAAGCTCAGAAACGCGCCAGGAACTCGTCCAGCGACTCGGCGCGCAATCGGCCGTAGCGCTGCTCGCCCCAACGGGCGAGATGCGCACGCAAGGCCTGACCCTCGGTCAGCAGCACATCGGCCGAGGCGGCCACGGCAAGCTCCAGCGCCGCCGCTTCCTCACGCGGCAAACGGCTACCCAAGGCAGGCGTCGCTGCCGTGCAGGCCTCGGCATAGGGCAAGAAATCAGCCAGCAACTCATGCTGCTGACCCGGCCTTAAGCGCAGGCCCGGAAACGCAAGCGCCCGCATCAGGGTCTGGGCCAGATCGGCGCTGATCAAGGGCCGGCAGCGCCCCTGTTGCCAACTCTGGCGCAGGGCGCGGCTGCGCTCATCGCTGAGCAGGAGCGCGCGCAGCAGCAAGGCATGGTCAATCACCAGGCGCGGCACCGCCGCCCGGCTGGCCGAACGAGAGGGACGCCGGCTCATGCGCGACGAGCCGCGGGCTTGGCTGCGCCGCGGGCGCGCTTGGCCGCCAGCTTCGGCACGACCGCAGCACTCGCTTTCACTGTCTTGGCAGGCACTTTCGCGGCCGGCTTGGCCGCTGTTTTGCGCCCCGTCTTGAGCGCGGTGGCTGGACGGGCCGGCTTTTTCGCACTCGATGGTTTTGCCGTGCCCGCGGTGCGGCGAGCGCTACCGTTTGTTACGGTCTCAATGGTTTTGCCGTCGATGGCGGACTTAGCAGCGACCCGCGCCCGAGCACCACTCAATGGTTTTGCCGGCTTTTTTGGCGCCGCGGCGGCCGGCGTTTTTTTGCCACTCGATGATTTCTTGGCCGCCGTGCCGGCCTTGGCCCAGCTCAATGCTTTTTCGAGCGTTTTTTCGTCGATGGCCAGCTCTGCCAATTTGGCCCTGACCGCGTCGCCGCGCTGGATGCGTACCGGCGTCAGCACGATTTGCCCGGCCCTAGTTTGCACGTCGAAGTACTGCACCGGACCCAGACTCTCTGTCACGCTTTTTGGCAGGGTCAACTGATTCTTGGACGTTATCTTGGCGAGCACTTGGAGGAAGTTCGGAAAGTAAGGGGACATTACTTTACCCTCTCCTTGCAGTGATTTTTCTGCTGCGCGGGCAAGAATTCAGGCCCCTGGATGCCAAAGCTAAGATGCGCGCCAGCCATGATGAACACGAAGCAATCTCTATTTGCCACCTGCCTGATCGCATGGCTTGGCATCGCGCAGGGCCACCCCATATCGGGCGCGGAAGCCAGCACAGCAGCAGCGACTCAACATTTGCCTAACAAGCTAAAGGCACGCCTTGATGAACTGCTGTCTCTTTATCGCGATGAGCAGTTGCTGGCGCAGGTCAGCCCGCAGGATCCGCGTCATGCCCAGGCCCAAGCCGCCCTCTACCGGATCAGAAAAGACCAGCAGGCGCAGACACAAAAATTGGTCGCGTCGCTGACGGCGGCGGCCCATGCCGGACAGATAGAGCCTTTGCAGGAATTGATGGCTGTCGCCGGCGCCGTGAGCAGGACGGAGCTGCCCGCGCTGCGGCCGCTGCTCTCCGAGCTGCGCTTGCAGACGGCCTGGCACGGCAGCTTGCACGAGCAGCTGCTGGTGCTGTTCCAGCAGCTGCGAGTTGCAGCGGATGGCGACGAGCGGCAGCGCTGGCTACAGGGCTTGGAACAGCAACAGGATATCGAGCAGCGGCTGTCACGCCATCTCGGCAACACGCCGTTGAGCATCGAGGATCTGCATCTGGCACGCGCAGCCCGCGAGCGTGAATGGCACGGCCTGGAACTGCCCGCGCGCACGGTGCTGCTGAGCTTTGACGATGGCCCGCATCCGGTGCACACGCCGGCCATCCTGAAGACGCTGGGCGAGCATGGGCTGAAGGCCATGTTCTTCCAGGTCGGCCGCAATCTGGGCGAGCGAGAAAACGGCCAGGCCATCGTCAAGCACAACCAGGAGATCGTTGCTCAGGTCATTGCCGGCGGGCATGCCATCGGCAATCACAGCTACAGCCATCCGCAGATGTCCAAGCTGGGCGAGGCCGCGATCGACGAAGAGATCGATCTGACCCAGCAGCTGCTCGACCAGCTGGTGCCCGCCGGCCCGGCGCGCACCGGCATGTTCCGCGCCCCTTATGGCGCCTTGAACGAACAGGTGCTGGCCGAGCTGGAGCAGCGCCACCTGCGCCTGGTGCTGTGGAATATCGATTCGATGGATTGGGCCGATCCCTCACCGGCATCCATCGTCCAGCGGGTGCTCGAGGAGCTGGACCATGCCGGCCGCGGCATCGTGCTGATGCACGACATCCACCAGCGCAGCGCCGAGGCCCTGCCGCTGCTGATCAAGCAGCTGAGGGCACGCGGCTACCGCTTTGCCCATTGGGATGGCCAGGCCCTGGTAGTGACCGAAGCAGAGGCTTCAGGGGGCACGGCAACGCATGCCGAGCAAAAGCCTTGAAGCAAGAGCCCTGAACGACAAAGCCCGGCAGTGCCGGGCTTTTCATTTGCAGGCTGAGAAGCGTCTCAGACCAGCGAGCGATGCAGGCGCAGTTCTTCCAAACGCACGCCGTTGACCTCGGTGGTCTTGGTCGTGTTGAGCTCGCGCTTGAAGCCGGCCAGCTCGAAGAAGCGCAGGGCGCGCTCGTTGCGCAGATAGGTCCACAGCGTGACCTTGGTGCAACCCTCTTCCTGCAGGCCATCGCGGGCCGCATCCCACAGGGCCAGGCCAACGCCCTTGTCCCAGTGCTGGGGTGCCACATACATGGCCCAGATCTCGCCGGTGCTCGAGGGCGTGCCCTTGTCGCGCGAACGGTCGAAGCCAACGAAGCCCATCATCTCGTTGTCGATATGAGCGACGACCACCTGCGGCTCGCACAGATCGATGGCCTCGCGCCAGAAGGCCTGACGCTTCTGCACCGACAGCGCGTCGAGTGCGGAATCGGGCAACAAACCCTTGTAGGCGTCCTGCCAGGCTGCAACATGAATCTCGGCAATGGCTTTGGCATCACGCAAGGTGGCCGGACGAACCTGAATACTCGGCATACGAAGAAACCAGTGAGATTAGCGAAAACGAAGGGCAGGATTTTCCCTGCCAAAAGACCGAATCTCAGCGCTTGACAAGGCGATTTTTTCGGCCCTCAGAACTGCGCAAGCCGCAGCTGCTGAGCCTGCCTAGCCTGCTTCACGTGCTCGCTCACCGCCCGTTTGAGCTGCGTCTTGGCCGTCCGCTGCAGGCGCGCCAGCAGCGCGTGTGAGGCCGGCAGCCCAAGCAGTTCAGCCCGATAGCGATCAAGCAGATCGGCTTGCATGCGCAGCAGCAGATGGGCCGTTGTCTTGGCATCGGCCAGCGCGCGGTGAGCCCGGCCCATATCGGGCAGCTGGTGGTGGCGCGCCAAGGCGCCCAGCTTGCAGCTCGGCGCTTCGGGGTACAGCCGCCGGGCCAGCAGCACGGTGCAGGCGAACTCATGGGCCGGGTCGGGCATGCAGCCGGCCTGCGCCAACTCGTACTGCCAGAAGCCACGATCGAAGCTGGCGTTGTGAGCGATCAGTGGGCAGCCCCGGGTAAAGGCGTCGACCTCGGCCATCACCACCGCTGCGGGGGGCGCCTTGGCCAGCATCGCATTGCTGATGCCGGTCAGCTGTTCGATGAAGGGGGGCACCCAGACGCCAGCATTCATCAGGCTTTGGTACTCGCCAACGATCTCGCCCTCGCGCACCAGCACCGCCGCAATCTCGGTGGCCCGGCCACCCGAGGCCGGGCTCATGCCGCTGGTCTCGAAGTCGATGACCGCAATCGTCTCCGCCTGAGCCATCAGCGTGAAACCGGCGGGTACTTCTGCGCGTTCATGCCCAGCTTGCGTTCGACGGCCGCCTCGATATCGACGCCTCCGTGGTCGGCAATCTGCAGCAGGTAGAGCAGCACATCGGCAATTTCCTCACCGAGATGGGTGCGTGTGGCCTCGTCAAGCGCTTGCGACTCCTCGGCCGTTTTCCACTGAAAGATTTCGACCAGTTCGGCCGCCTCAACCACCATGGCCATGGCCAGGTTCTTGGGTGTTTGATAGGGCTCCCACTGACGCTGCGCAGCAAAGTCGCGCAGCCGGGTCTGCAACTCGGCAATGTTCATGGGCCGCGAGTGTGCATGGGCGGCGGCCTGAAGCCAAGCGGCTCAGGCGTGGCCCAGGGCAGACACGCCACAGCGCCGAATTTTTGCGGCTCCGGTTTTCAACAACAGTATTTCAATCTTTCTGATTGGTAGTCTTAGTAGAGCCGCCCCGGTTCTGTGGACAAGGCTGAAATCTCTTTTCCGATCAAGCACTTGCCTGCTCAAAAAGGCTGTGGGTCGAAGGCTCTTTTGCAGGCGCGTGAACAGACAACAAGTCGGCCGCTGGCGCGAGCGCTGTGGACAAGCCGCCTGCTGCGCAAGACTTGTCCACAGCCTTGTCCCTGGACAAGCTTTGACCAAACGTGCTTGGGCATGGTCTGCATTTCCACGTGCACTTTGGGATCGTCGGCTACATCATGAAGCTGGCACCTATCGGCGCGTTTAGCGCGATGGCCTTCACCACTGGCAAGTACGGTCTCGGTTCACTGGTACAGCTGGGCACTGACCTGCCTGCTCTTCATCGTGCTGGCCACCACGCTATTGGCGGTGGGCGGCATGCCGATCGGGGCCCGGCCTTGATCCTTGGCATCGATCGCTTCATGAGCGAAGCCCGCGCGCTGACCAATCTGATCGGCAACGGTGTGGCCACCCTGGTCGTCGCCAAACGGACCGGCGATCTGGACATGGACCGACTGCAAGCCCGCCTGGACGGCGGAACAGCGCTGGAAGCCGAAGCGCCTGAGCAGATCCTGGATCGCCACGCGCGCACATGGCCGCGAAGCAATCCGTCTAAGTCCTCAGTAAAGGCCCAGCAAGGCCCGCGGATCGGCTCCGCCGGTCCGCCGGGCCTGCCCCCAGGACTGGGGGCGCGCGAAGCGCGTAGGGGGGATCAATCTATCCCGACCACCTTGTGCATCTGCACCGACAGCCGCCACTGCGGATGAGCCATGCAGTAGGCCACGGCCTCGCGGGTGTGCTGCTTCTGCAGCAACGAGTCCAGCGGCTGCAGGAAGAAATGTTGGAAGTCGAGTGCGGCAAAGCGCTCCGGCCGCGCCAGCGGCTGCGGGAAGACCAGTTTCAGCTCGTTGCCACGGGTCAGCACGATCTCGGCATCGGCCTTGGGGCTGACGCAGATCCAGTCCAGGCCTGCGGGCGCCGGCTGGGTGCCGTTGGTTTCCACGGCAATCTCGAAGCCGCGCGCATGCAGGGCCTCGATCAGCGGCGCGTCCAGCTGCAGCAGCGGTTCGCCGCCGGTGCAGACGACGTAGGGCCGCCCCGGCAGGTTGCCCCCAGCCGCCTGGGGCCAGAGCGCCGCCACCGCGTCGGCCAAGCTGTCCGCCGTGGCGAACTTGCCGCCGCCCTGGCCATCGGTGCCGACGAAATCGGTATCGCAGAAATTGCAGACGGCGCTGGCGCGGTCCTGCTCGCGGCCACTCCACAGATTGCAGCCGGCAAAGCGGCAGAACACGGCCGCCCGGCCGGCCTGTGCGCCCTCGCCCTGCAGCGTGTAGAACATTTCCTTGACGGCGTAGGTCATGACAGCTCTTCGTCGAATGGAAGTCCGTGGGGGGCGTTCAGCCGCTGAAGCCGCCTCATACCGGAATCAGATCGTCGGCACCGGGCGCGCTGACGATGGCGCCGCAGCCGCGGGTCTCATAGAAATCGACCCGGTCCAGCGCGGGCAGCCGCTCGCGGGCCTTGGCCAGCACCCAGGCGGCGAGCGAGGCGGTGTCGCCATCGGGCAGATCGGCAATCTCGTACAGCGGCCGGTGGTCGATGGCCTTGAAGATGGGATCAAACTGGGTCTTCACATCGCCGAAATCGACGGTCCACCCCATCAGCGCATCAAGCGCCGCGCTCAGATGCAGGCGCAGCGTATAGGTGTGGCCGTGGATGGCGCGCAGCGGGCTGCCCGCGGGCGCGCGCTTGAGCTGGATGGCGCTGTCCAGCGTCAGCTCCTTCCAGATGCGGTACTGCTGGCCGTCGAAGTTGGCGCCGCAGGAGCCGGTTTCGTAGACGGTGACCCAGCTCAGCTCGGGCAGCTGCGGCTTGATGCGTGCCCACAGCCAGGAGGAGGCGATCTCGCTGGTCGGGTTCTCCAGCCCTTCGATCTCGTTCAGGCACTGGTAGTTCAGCTGCGCATGCAGCGGCGCCCAGATCTCGTCGAGGTGGTCGTAGTCGATGCTCAGGTCGCGCTCACCGAGGTCCTGGTTGGCATGGAGGATGACCTCGAAGCCATGACCGTGCATGCGCCCGCATTTGTGGCCCAGCGGCACATTGGGCAGCTTGTGCGCGGCCTGGAAGCGGTAGCGGCGCCAGACATGGGCGCGGCCATCGACATCGAGATCGACGCCCGAGTGCTGGGTGCTCTGGATGCCGATCTGCTGGATGCCGGGCACGCCGAACTCGGTTTCGAGACGGCGGCGAATCCAGCGGGCAATGTTCTCGTCGGTGGGCTGGTCGATCTGCTCGTTCAGCAGCGCATGGTCCAGCGGCGCGATGCAGGCCAGCAGGCGCTGGCGCAGCGTCTCGACCTCGGCGCCGGGGAAATCAGCCCAGCCCGGCGGCAGCTGCGACCGCACAGTGGCGAAATAGCTGTGGCCGTGCAGGCCACGGCTGCGATGGCCGACCGGCAGGGCCGCGATCTGGCAGGCGGATTCAAAGCCGGCAGAGGCGGCAAACAGCGTGGAGGTACTCATGGAAACAGGCAAGGGAGGCGCAGCACGGCAGTGTGACACGGCAGGGCCTGTGCTGGCAAAGAGCGGCGCATCCAGCCAGACCGGGGCCAGGTCTTGCGTGCTCTTCTTTCTTCAACGGTATTTCAATATGTCTTCTTGGTAGTCTTAGTAGAGGCGTGCCTGGGCTGTGGATAAGCGCGATAAGTCGAGCGGCATCAATCACTTGCGGCTTCAACAAGGCTGTGTGCGGAAGCCGGGAAGCAGCGGTGCACAAGCATGAACAACTTGGCGCCGAAACGAGCGGCTGTGGACAAGCGCCGGCTTGTCAGAAACTTGCCCACAGCCTTATCCCGCGCCGGCGTGGCCAGGATCAGCCGCGGCGGTAGTGCAGCAAGCGGCCGCGATAGGCCTGCGCGGAGGGCAGATCCTGGCGCAGCCGCGTTTCCTCAAGACGGTAGCCCAGTACCTGCATGCGGCGGTTGAAGGCGCTGCGGTTGCCGCGGTCCGGGTCGACGATCATCACCTCCCCCGCCGCACTGGCATGGCGTTCGATGAACAGAGGCAGGCTGCCGCCGTCGTCGCGCTCGTAGAGCACGTCGCTGCCCATGATCAGATCGAAGCGCCCCTGCACGGCCGGCGCTGTGCCCGCCTGGCTGGGTGCGGCCGACCAGTCGCCATGGCAGTAGCGCATCGGCGCCAGGCCATTGAGGCGCAGGTTCTCCAGCAAGAAGGCGGCGGCCAGCGGGTGGCAGTCGCTGGCCGTGACCATGCTGCCGCGCCGGTGGCAAACCAGGCTGGCCAGCGCCAGGCCGCAGCCGATTTCCAGAATGCTCTCGCCCTCGACCGGGGCACGTGCCGCCATGGCCTGCGCCAGCTGCTGGCCCGAGGGCCAGAGCAGGCCGAACAGCGGCCAGGCGGCCGAGGAGATGCCCAGGGCCTCGGCCTCGCCGAGCGGGTCACTGAATTGCTGCTTGTCGAGCAGGCTGCGTATCAGCAGCGCGGCCACACCGGTGATGGGCACCGACTCCTGTTTGACCTGATAACCCGGCATGGGCGGCTCCGCGCCAGCCCCGGGGCCGGCTTGATTTCATCGAGGGCGCGATGCGGCACAGTGATGAAGCCGGCTCGGGCGTGTTGGCACCAATCCGGAAAGCATGAGCGTGAGGCAAGACGGGGAAGCGCGAGCAGTTCGCGCGCCGCCAGTGTAGACGCTGGCCTTGGCAGGCGGCCTGGCGCTCAGCCTTGTAAGGCGATGCGCCGGTCGTCTGGCCCGGCCTGGCAGTCGGCGCCCAGCGGCGTCCAGCCAGCGTGAACGACGATGTGCTGATCGTCGGCACAGAACTCGATTCGGCGGGTCTCGGGCAGCCGCCGCTGGATGAAGGCCTCGATGCCGGCGGGCAGGCTGAGCCGGTAGCGGGCCGCCGCGCGGTCCTCGGCCGGGTGATCGTCCTGGTGCAGCCAGGGCAGCAGGCCGCTGAGCCAGTACAACGGCCGCAGGCCCAACTCGATGCTGCTGGGCTGATAGCCGGCCTCGCGCAACCAGGCCTGGGCCTCGGCACGCTCAATCACTGTGTCGGCTGAGGTGCCGGACCACGCCGCCGCCAACAGCTCGACCAGCCATTGATTGCAGTTCTGGTAGCGCAGGCCAAAGGCGTAGGCGTTGGCGCTGTAGTGGGCGCCCAGCAGCTGCAAGGCCTGGCGGTCGTCCAGGGCGCTTTGCGTCAGCGCCTCGGCGGCCTCGTCAGGCAGCAGCAGCACCGAGACAAAGCTGTGCCGCCCGCTGCCCAGCACAAAGCCGGACAAGCCCTGGTCAAAAATCCGCGGCGCCTGCTCGTCGCAGGCGTAGTAGAGCTGGCGTACCGCCCAGGGCGAGTGGCTGTTCTGCCTGAGGCTCAGTCCGGCATGCGAATAGCGCTGGCCGATCAGACGCAGATTGAGCCCGGCGCGCGAAATCAGCGCCAGCGCCTGGCCGGATGCCTGCAGCTCGGTCTTGATGACGGCGGCGAGGCGCAGCAGCCGGTCCTGCTCGGCGGCGCTGGGCTGAGGCTCGACCTGACAGCCCGTCAGGCTGTCGGCCTGGGCCAGCGGCCCGGCCAGCAGCAGCGCGAGGGCCCAGGCAAGCCGCTTCACAGCCGCACGGGCCGGCTGCGCAATTCCTGATACCAGTCATCGTCCAGCACCAGATAGAACGGCGCCGCCTCGCCCTGGCGGCTGAAGGCCAGGCCATAGGGCCGTTCGCTGGCGCTCACGCCTGTGCCCGCGGCCAAAGCCGCCTGCTGCAGCGTGGCCAGCGGCAGGCGCAGATAGAAGGTCTGGCCTTCGCTGCCCTGCAGCTGCAGCCGAGCGAACTGGGCACCATCGGCCTGAGATGGCAGCTGAGCCACTTCAATAATGCGGTAGTCACCGGCCGCCACACGGCGCCCGCCGGTCGAGGACTGGCTGCTGCTCTGGATGGAATCCGAGGCGCTGCCCAGCGAGGTCGACAGGCTGTCGATCGCCGAAACCAGCGATGAAGCGCTGGCAAGACCGCCCAGCAGCATCGCGCTGCCGAGCAGCAAGGCACGGACGGTGTGGCGGAGCGAACGATCAGTCATGGGGAGCGGCCGGGCATTGTCGATGGGCGAAAGCATAAGGCCTTGCCGCTAGCTCCCCTAGTTCATCCACCGCACTACGAAGCTAGGGGGAGCGAGCAGACAAGCTAGGGGTGCCGCGTTGAATTCGCTCGAAGCGGGCTCTAAGGTCAAAAGGTGCCCGTCCATCGCGATGGCCACGGTCAACATTGATTCAGGGAGTGACGCATCATGGCGACGTTAGACATCAACACCCTCAGCACACAGCTGAGCCAGGCCAAGGCCAGCTGGACGGCGCGGCAGACGCCGCATTCGCTGCTCAGCGATCATGAAAAGCGAGCGCTGCTCGGCGGCGACTTCCCGCAGTCTTACAAGGATGCCGTCACGGCCGCAGCGAGCAAGGCGCCGATGGCTGCAGCCGCTGCCGTGACGGCTGCCTTTGCGCCTGCAGTTGATTGGCGCAATCGCAATGGCAACCACGTCACCTCGGTGAAGAACCAGAAGCAATGCGGCTCCTGCGTCAGCTTCTGCTGCACGGCCCTGGTGGAGTCGATGGCGTCGATCGAGCTCGGGCAGCTGCTCGATCTGTCCGAGGCCGACTCGCATTTCGCGTCTTCGCACGGCCCCAGCTGTGGCGGCTGGAATGCCAATGCCTGCCTGGCCCAGATCCAGGCGCGCGGCGTGGTTCCAGATGCCCTCTTCCCCTATATGTCGGCGTTCGAGAACCCGCCGCATGTCGATCCGAATCCGCCACATTACTGGATTCCACACGCCGGCCCGATCCCGAACCGCGATGCACAGGCGATCAAGATCACCAGCCATGGCAGCCTGAGCAACATCACTGATCGCAAGAACTACCTCAGCAATATCGGCCCCTGCGCGGCGTCGTTTGACGTCTACGACGACTTCTTCAGCTATGGCGGCGGTGTCTATCACCACGTCAGTGGCCCCTATGTGGGTGGCCACTGCGTCGAGGTGATTGGCTATTCCGAAGCCGAGCAGTGCTGGATCTGCAAGAACTCCTGGGATACCACCTTTGGTGTTGGCGGCTTCTTCAAGATTGGCTACGGCCAATGCAATTTCGACACCTACCCTTTCGAGACGGCAAGAGGCGTCAAGCTGCCGGCACCGGCCCATGGCTGGCACGGTTACGAAGGCCTGGGCGGCATCATCACCTCCAAGCCCAGTGCGACCTCCTGGGCGGCCAATCGCATCGATGTGGTGGCGCGCGGTACCGATTCGGCCGTCTACCACCGTTGGTGGAACGGCAGCAGCTGGTTGGGCTGGGAGAGCCTGGGCGGCATCATCCAGGGCGCACCGGCGATCTGCTCCTGGGGCAATGGCCGCTTGGACATCTTTGCCGTGGGCACCGACCACAAGATGTATCACAAGTGGTACCAGGGCGGCTGGAGCGGCTGGGAGAGTCTCGGCGGGCAGTTCTCATCCGAGCCTTGCGCCGTGTCCTGGGGCCCGAACCGCATCGATGTGTTTGCCCGGGGCATGGACTCGGCGATGTATCACCTGTGGTGGGATGGCGCTCACTGGGGCGGTTGGGAGAACCTCGGCGGCGTGCTCGATTCTGGGCCGGCGGTGTCGTCCTGGAGCGCCAACCGCCTGGACTGCTTCGTCAAGGGCACGGACAGCAAGCTCTATCACAAGTGGTGGAACGGCGCGGCCTGGAGCGGCTGGGAAAACCTGGGCGGCTATGTGGCGGCCGAGCCCGGTGCGGTCAGCTGGGGCCCGAACCGCATCGACGTGTTCTACCCGGGCGTCAGCTTCCACATGATGCACAAGTGGTGGAACGGCTCGGCCTGGAGCGGCGAGGAAGACCTGGGCGGTGTGCTGTCCAGCGGCGTGGGCGTCAGTTCCTGGGCGGCCGGCCGGCTCGACTGCTTCGTCGAAGGCACGGACTCGGCGATGTATCACAAGTGGTACGTTTGAGCCTTGGCGCATGGTGCGCCGCGCACGAGGCACACCATGAGCATTGAAGCCAAGGCCGGCCAGCCCTTCACGCTGGAGCTGGGTTCGGCGCCCAGCACCGGCTATATGTGGGAGCTGGCCGCGCCGCCCAGCGGCGTCAAGCTGCTGGGCATGCGTTTTCTGATCGCGCCGGATGCCGCCATCGGCGATGGCGGTACCCAGGTGTTCGAGCTGCAGGCCGATCAGCCCGGCCCGCTGCAACTGCATTTCGTGCTCAAGCGCCGTTGGGAAACGACGCTGGCCCAGGAACGCGAGATCGAGGTGATGGTCAGCTGATCAGGCCAGGCGCAGCGGCAGCTTTCTGAGCCGCTGCCCGGTCAGGGCAAACAGCGCATTGGCTACCGCCGGTGCGATCGGCGGTGTGCCCGGCTCGCCCACGCCACCGGGCGCGGCGCGGCTGGGCACGATATGCACCTCGATTTGCGGCATCTGCGCCATCCGCACGGCCTCGTAGCTGGGGAAGTTGCTCTGCTCGACGCGGCCGGCCTTGATGGTGATCTCGCCGAACAGCGCCGCGCTCAAACCATAGACGATGGCGCTCTGCATCTGGGCCTCGACCGTGTCCGGGTTGACGACCAGGCCGCAGTCGATTGCGCAGACGACGCGGTGGACCCGGGGCTGGCCATTCTCCAGCGAGACCTCGGCCACCTGCGCGCACCATGAGCCAAAGCTCTCGTGCAGCGCAATGCCACGCGCCCGGCCCGCAGGCAAGACCTGACCCCAACCGGCCTTGGCCGCGACCAGTTCCAGCACGCCCGTGTGGCGCGGCTTGGCCGCCAGCAGGCTGCGCCGGTATTCGAAGGGATCTTTGCCGGCGGCGTGCGCCAACTCGTCGATGAAGCCCTCGGTGAAGAAGGCGTTGTAGGAATGGCCGACGCTGCGCCAGGAGCCGATCGGCACCGGCGTCTTGACGCGATGCTGGCGCACGCTCAGATTGGGCACCGCATAGGGCAGGTCGAAAGCGCCTTCGACCTGGTTCTTGTCCGGCGCATCGGCGGCCACCTTGGGCAGCAGGCGCTCCATCGTGGCCAGGCCGATCGAGGGCGCGGCGACATGGTTGAGCCAGGCCAGCGGCCGGCCCTGATCGTCCAGCGCCGCCTTGAAGCTGGCCAGCGCCACCGGGCGGTACATATCGTGCTGGATGTCTTCCTCGCGGCTCCACAGCAGCTTGACCGGCCGGCCCTTGGTCTTCAGCGCCAGCTCCACGGCCTGCTCCACCATGTCCACCTCCAGCCGACGGCCAAAGCCACCGCCCAGCAGCGGCACATGCAGATCGACATGATCGCTGGCGATGCCGGCCACGGCGGCGGCGCGCCAGCGTGCGATATCGGGCACCTGGGTGCCGCACCAGACGGTGAGCCTGCCATCCTTGAACTGTGCCGTGCAGTTGATCGGCTCCATCGCCGAGTGGGCGAGGAAGGGCGCCTCGTACAGCGCTTCGATGCTCTTTCCGGCCTGGGCCAGTTGTTGCGCGGCATCGCCCTCGCTGCGAAAGCCGCTACCGCTTTGCGGCAAGGCATCGAGCAGCTGCTGGCGGATCTGCGCCGAATCCAGCGCCGCATGCGGGCCTTCATCGAACACAACGGGCAGCTGCTGCAGCGCCTGGGCGGCCCGCCAGTAGCGGTCGGCCAGCACCGCCACGGCATTGCTGCCCACCGGCAGCACGTCGATGATGCCGCGCTGCTGGCCGATGGCTTTGGCGTCAAAGGATTTCAGCGTGCCGCCGAACACCGGTGATTGGCGGATCGCGGCATAGACCAGCCCCTCGGGCCGCACATCGATGCCGAACTGCGCGCTGCCATTGCTCTTGGCCGCCACATCAAGCCGTGGCACCGGCTTGCCGATAAGCTGGTAGTGCTGCGGGTCCTTCATCGCGATATCGCGCCGGGGCGCCATCTTGGCTGCCGCATCGGCGAGCGCGCCGAAGCTGGCGCTGCGCCCGCTGGCCGCATGCAAGACCTGACCCTTGGCCACCGTCAGCTCCTCGGCCTTCAGCTGCCACATGGCCGCGGCTGCATCGACCAGCATCGCGCGCGCGGTAGCGCCGGCCAGGCGCATCGGCTCCCAGGCGTCGCGCACGCTGCTCGAGCCGCCGGTGACCTGCAGCTGCAAGGCATAGCCCAGGCCCTGCAGCGCCGAGCGCGTCAGCCTTGCCGCCCAGCTCTCGTCGTCGCTCATCATCGGCACGACGTTGAGCAGCAAGGCGGCATTGGCATAGACCTTGGCCACGGCCGCCTGCTCGACACGCACCTGGCTCCAATCGGCATCGAGCTCCTCGGCCACCAGCATGGCCAGCGCGGTGTGCACGCCCTGGCCCATTTCGGACCGCGGCAGCGCCACCACGACCTCGTTCTGCGGCGTGATGCGCACCCAGGCGTTCAGCGCCACCTGGCCTTCATGCTGGAACAGCCTGGCCTCGCCGAGGCGTTCGCGTGCCGTGGGCGGCTTCAGGCCCACGCCCAAGAGCACGCCGCCGCCGAGCAGGCCGCCGGCAATCAGAAAGCTGCGCCGCTTGAGCTTGCTGCCGCCTTTTTGTGAAGGCGATGGCGCGCTCATGCCTGGCCTCCCAGCAAGTGGGCGGCCGCCTCGTGGATGGCTGCTCTGATGCGCTGGTAGGTGCCGCAGCGGCACAGATTGCTGACGGCGCCTTCGATCTCGGCATCGCTGGGCCGCGGCTTCTCGGCCAGCAGCGCGGCGGCGGCCATGATCATGCCGCTCTGGCAATAGCCGCACTGCGGCACCTGGTGGTGCAGCCAGGCGGCCTGCAGGGCCTGGACGATGCGGTCCGGCTCGGCCTCGATGGTGCGGATCTGCCGCCCGGCCAGCGCCGAGACTGGCATCACGCAGGAGCGGGTGGCCTGGCCGTCGATATGCACGGTGCAGGCGCCGCAGCTGGCGACGCCGCAGCCGAACTTCGTGCCGGTCAGGCCCAGCTCATCGCGCAGCACCCACAGCAAGGGGGTGTCCGGCTCGACGTCCAGTGAGCGCCGCTGGCCGTTGATCGTCAGCGTCAGCGAATTGGCGATGTTCAATGTCATCCCGGGGCTCCGATTCTGATCACAGCGCGGCCCGCCAGCGGCGGTAGCGTGCAGTCTGGCGTTTGTTGCGCCATTGGTCCAGCAAGAGGGTGAAGAGCGGCGAATCTGCCGCGCTGGGCAGGCCGCCGGCACTCATCCGGTGCAGCTGGCGGCGCACCAGGGCCATGGTGGCGATGCTGGCCAGGGTCTTGTCCTTCCAGCCGACCTGGGGGCGCGGCGCCGTCAGTGGCGATCCCTCGCGCCAGCGCCGCGGCAGATCGGGCGCCATGGCCAGCGCGGTGCCGAGGCCGACCAGGGCCACGCCGCTGGCCAGCACCTGGCGGGCAATCTCGGGCCGGGCGATGCCGCCGGTGGTCATCACCGGCATCTGGGCCACGGAGGCCAGCTCGCGGGCGAACTCAAGGAAATAGGCCTCGCGGGCCAGCGTGCGGCCATCGGCGGTGCGGCCCTGCATGGCCGGGCTTTCGTAGCTGCCGCCGGAGAGTTCCAAGAGATCGAGGCCGCGGCCATTGAGCAGCTCGACGACCTGGCGTGCATCGGCCTCGCTGAAGCCACCGCGCTGGAAATCGGCCGAGTTCAGCTTGACGCCGACGCCGAAGTCCGGCCGCACGGCGGCGCGTACCGCATCGACGATGTCCAGCAGCAGCCGGGCGCGGTGCTCTATCGGCCCGCCCCAGCGGTCGGTCCGCTGATTGGCCAGCGGCGACAGGAATTGCGACAGCAGATAGCCATGGGCCGCGTGGATCTGCACGCCGTCGAAACCGGCCGCCTGGGCCTGCAGCGCGGTCTGCACAAAGCGCTCGATCACGCCGGCGATCTGCGCCTCGCCGAGCGCCTGCGGCTGGGCGAAGAGCTTGGAATGCTTGCCCATTTGCAGCGCCACGGCCGAGGGCGCCCAGGCCGTCTCGCCCATGGCGGCAAAGACCTGGCGGCCGGGGTGATTGATCTGCATCCACAGCTGGGTGCCGGCCGGCGCATGGCGGTGCACCGCCGCGGCCCAGTGCTTGAAGCCGTCCAGCGGCGTCTGCGCTTCCAGCGCAATGCCGGCCGGGCCGGTCATCGCGGCACCGTCGACCATCACATTGCCGGTGATCAAGAGGCCAGCACCTCCCTCGGCCCAGCGTTGGTAGAGACTGGCGATGGCGGGGCCAGGCAGCTGGCCGGCTTCGGCCAGGCCCTCCTCCATGGCGGCCTTGGCGAGGCGGTTGGGCAGCTGGCGGCCGTTGGGCAGGCGCAGCGGGTCGAACAGGGCATCGGTCTTCATGGCCGGCATGCTAAGCTTCAAGTCAACTTGAAGGTCAAGTGACTTTTGCGGATGTCGATCAGGAGTGGCGATGAAGATTGGTGAACTGGCAGCGCGCACCGGCCTGGCGGCCTCGGCGATTCGCTTTTATGAGGCCAGCGGCTTGCTGCCCGCCGCCAGTCGCGGCCCCAACGGCTACCGCAACTACGACGACGCGGCCTTGCAGCGCCTGCTGGCCATCCAGCTGGCCCAGCGCCTGGGCTTCTCGCTGGACAAGCTGCGCAAGGTGATGGAAGGCCAGTCGACCGTGCCACACGACTTGGTCATGCAAAGCCTGCAGGAACGGCTGCAGGAGATCGACACCATGCAGCGCGAGCTGAAGCAGCAGCGCCAGGATACCGAGGCCCTGATCCAGCACCTGCAGAACGAGTGGCCCGAGGGGCGTTGCTTGTATCTGCAGGCCGAGATGCCGGCAGCGCCGGCGGCCAAGCCGACGCGCCGCAAGCGCAGCGCCTGAATTCAGCGTCCGGCGTTCAGGGCCAGATCGCCTTCAGCAAGGCGGCCAGCCGCGCACCACCGCGGGCCAGCTGCTGGCGGGTGATCGCCAGCGCGCGGGGCTCGTAGTCAGCCGGCAGTTCGGCCGCCCAGCGTGGGCCGCGCAGGCTTTGCTGGCGCAGCCCGAATGTCACCCCTTGCAGCGCCTGCCCGGCCAGCTGCAGCGACTCGCTGGCCCACTGCGCCGGCCATTGCGACACGTCGCCGCTGCTGGCCGCTATCTTGCGGGCAGCCGCCGGTAGTGCCGCCAGGTCTTCGGCGCTGAGCTTGCCCGGCGCGTTGTCCCAGTAGGCGTGCAGATTGCTAGCTGGCAGGGTGAGCGCATTGCCGCCGACGGTATGGGTGGGGCCGCGGTCGACGCCGTCTTCCGGGTCGATCGCATGGCCCGCTTCATCCAGATAGACCGAGCCCACATGCAGCGGCTGATGGACATCGCCAACGATGTGCACCAGCAGTGCCAGCGCCTCACGCTCATTGGCCAGATTGAAGGGCGCCGGCGCCTTGCCGCCCTTGAGTACGGTGACGGCCGCGCCGATGGCGCCGACCAGATCATGCTCGCTGGTGCCCAGCGCGCCCTGCACATAGCGCCCGCGCTGCAAGGCCGGGTTGGTGTAGTGGTACTGCTTGTGGCAGCTCTCCTCACCGGGCTTGGGCGCACAAGCCTCGTGATTGCGCTGCACATAGTCACGCATCCGCGCTTCTTCATCCGGGTTGTTCTCGAACACCGCGCACTCGGGATAACGGCCGGTTACCGTGTACTTGAATTCGCTGGCCGGATCGATGCCCTTGACGCAGTCGGCCCAGACGGCGATGTCGTGCAGCGAGACGCTGCCCAGAATTCGCTGCACCTGCTGTTCCGCCCGGCTGCCCTTGATCAGCGCCGCTGCGGCATCGCCGATGGCCGAATGGCCGACGGCGCCGAAGGCGTGGGCGGAGCCGCTGGTGATGGACAAGAAAGCGGCAAGCGCAAACGTGACTTGAGATGTGGGGTACGACATGGTGAGAGCTGCGTATACGTTGGCGCGATTTTCCGTTGAATGTGAGCCGCCCTGCTGGGCGTTCATCCGCGGCCGCCACGCGGCTACCCTGTAAGGGTTTACATCAGGCGAATCATGAAGCAACAACTAATGTGCTAGATGAGCGCCGTATTAAACACATTTCGGGTGGAGTGCGGCTCGCTTTAGAAGCAAGACGTGAGCGACCGATTTGGTCAGGCCGCAGCGGACGCGAATGCAAAAAAGACTTTGTCGACTGGCGGGATCCTATGAACGCAGGTGCTCAAAGCAAATGAGTGACCGTGCGTCCTGTGCTGTGCGTATTCGGGGCACTTTGCTCGCTGGGCTATGTCACCCACAACGACGCGTGACGGGGTGCTTCACTGAGGAAGAGGGCGCTGGCCGACACACAGGCTGATCAGGCAGATTTCAGACCGGTCTTCCCAAAAAATACGGCTCCGATAGAAGACCCGGAAATATCTATATCTCTGATTGCATTTTGCCCATCTCAAGGTCGATTTTCATCGATGCCGATTTCGAAGAGCACACAATAATTTTCAAGGAAACTTGTGGAGCGATGTGTTTATGAAGTCTATTTTTATTTGCACGGATCTTCTAATGCCTTTTAAGGGTGCGCTAATTATTGGAGCCCTACTTGCATGCGTAAATGCCTCCTCTGCAATATCAATCCTGACCTCATCAAAACTTGATTTTCCCGGTGCCCCTGTTGCATCAAGCGAAAGTATTGAGGCGGCAATCATTGAAAATAAGGAGGGCTATTGTGAGGGTTTTTTGTGCTCCGACTTCACTGGCCCGACCCAATGCATTCGAGTTCAGAGAGGATTTGGAATCTGCGTCAGGCCATTCATTAGATTTTGGACAACTACTGGCCCCGAGCCTGATGCTGCCGCCATCGGGGTCTACTGCGATTCTGGCCAGATCTTGCAATATAGCCTAGGGCAGCAGCAATATACTGATTTGTGTGAAAAGTTATATTTTATAGACGACAAAACCAAAAAAAAGAAACCATGTGGCGGCCAGTTTGGAAATCCCATTCATGCGTTAACGGGATCAAAAACATCAAGATTTGAACTGGGTGTGAATGGCTTCGCAAATCTATTGACTTTGACATTTGACAGCGCTCATAGGCAGGCAACCACTTCGTCAATAGCCCTACCAACGCTCACTATCTCAGGGGTGAGTCCGCCTTGGTTTCTTTCAACTCACAAGGCTCTGCTATTTTCCAGCGACGCTAAAGTTTTGGCGATGCGCGGCGACGGTAGCGTCTTGATGTTCAACAATTTTGAACCAGATGTCGATGTGCATGAGATATTGTCTCCGGTTGAGGGCGGCTACATACTTAAAGATCAGAACAGCGGCAATCTGGAGTTATACGATTCTACGGGCAGAATAATCAGGATCGACCAGAAAACAGGCCAATCATTATTATTCCACTACGGGACCGAGACCGGACTTTACAATGGCAAGTCTGCTCAATATATACAGCGATTGACAGACAGCTTTGGGCGCGGCGTAGATTTCAGCTACGAGGGCGTGACGTCCGATCAGGTAGGCCTTCGTTTGAAGGCTATAAGATCGACTCCCGAATCCGAAATAACTTTCTCATGGGGGGCTTCTGATAACTTGATAAAAATAGATTGGCCGGACTCGACAAATACCAAGCTGCTATATGAGCGCGAAGATCTTCCTTGGGCCCTCACTGGCTACAGGGATCAGAATAATGCGCGATACGCCACGTACAGTTACAGCTCAAACGGGTTGGCCACCGGTACTGAGCTCGCTGGGGGAGTAAATAGGTTTACGGTTGCATACCAAAAGGAACCCGGTATCCTCGCCGATATTGATGAAGACTTGGAATGGGCGATCACTTATATATCGCTTTCCTGGATTGAGCCAGAAGCGCCAATGGTCACAGCCCCCTCTGGGGCATCGATATCGCTTGCGGCAAAAATGGTCGCCAATCAACCGATGCCGACTGGCAAATCTCAGCCAGCCGGTTCTGGATGCTCGGCGAGTACAAGCGCTCAAGAATACGACATCAATGGCAACTTGAGTTGGCAGCAGGACTTCAACGGCTACAGGCGCTGCTTTGCATATGACCAGAACCGTAAGCTGGAGATTGCCCGTGTTGAAGGCCTGCCAGCTGACTCAGCATGTGGGATTCCATTGAGCGCCGGCGCTACCTTGCCTTCTGGCAGCCGCAAAATCAGCACCCGGTACCACCCGGACTGGAACGACGTCGTAAGACTCGCCGAACCCCGCCGGCTTACCACCAGCGTTTATAACGGCCAGCCTGACCCCTTCAACAGCGGCGCGACTTTGTATTGCGCCCCGGGCAGCGCCACACTGCTGAATGCCAGCCCCATCGTTGTGCTGTGCAAGCAAGTAGACCAAGCCACGTTGGATGCCGACGGCTCCAAGGGCTTTGCCGCCCCGCTGGACGCTACCGTCCCGGCGCGTGTCCAGCAATGGACATACAACCAACACGGCCAGGTGCTCACCGCCACTGACACGCTGAACAACAAGACCACATATACCTATTACCCCAGCACCACAGCCGACCACACCGCGGGTGACCTCGCCACCGTTACCAATAGCTTGGGGCAGGTCACTAGCTTCGCCCAGTATGAGCCCCTGGGCAACTGGTTGAGCATGACCGACCCCAACGGCACGGCAACCACCCGCACCTTCGACGCCCGCCAACGGCTCATCAGCACCAGCACCGGCGGTGCCACAATCGGCTACGCCTACTGGCCCACTGGCCTGCTCAAGCGCACCACCTTGCCCGATGCCAGCAGCGTTAGCTACGAGTACGACGACGCCCACCGCCTAACCGCCGTCGCCGACAGTCTCGGCAACCGCATCGAGTACATCCTGGACAGTGCCGGCAATCTAACCGCAGAAAAAGTGACTGACCCCAAGGGTCAGCTGGCTCGCCAGCTGACGCGCAGCTTTGATGCGCTGAACCGAGTGCAACAGCAGATCGGGAGGGACTAAACATGCGTCATCTCTTCGAAGGACGCTATGCCCGTCAACTCCTGCTGCCGCTGTGCCTGCTCAACGCGTTGTCAGCCTCGGCGCAGGCCGTCTACCGCACCAGCATTACCCTCGCGCAACCGGCCAGTCCGGTGAATGTGAGCCAGGCCGTAACGCTGACGGCAACGGTGACGCCCGTGGCCAGCGGCAATGTCACCTTCAAGGCCGGAGCCGATGTCTTGGGCGTGGTGGCTGTCAGCCTAGCGCAAATGGTGGCTCGACCCTGTGTGGATCCCATGTCCACGGCCTCGTTGGCCCAAGCGGCCAGCAGCCCGGTTGGTGGCATTCAAGCACAACTGTCGCAGGCCGGCTGCACGCCGTCCAGGGCCCAGGCCCAGCTCACCATCGCTGCAGGCAGCTTGTCACCAGGCAGGTACACGCTGTCGGCTTCGTTTCTCGATCCAGAAGGCGTTTATGGTGCCGCCAGCCTTTCTGGCGTCTTACCAACGCTTGTGGTGCTGGCTGCCCCGCAGGCTACGAGCACCGCGCTCAGCAGCTCGGCCAACCCCGTCGGGCTCTTCCAGCCCCTGACGCTGACGGCCCGGGTCAGCCCGGCCACGGCCAGCGGCAACGTGAGCTTTTGGGATGGCGCCCAATCACTGGGCACGGCGCCCCTGAGCGCCGGCCAGGCCAGCGTCATCCGCACTCTGGGCACCCTGGGCCAGCACAATCTGATGGCCAGCTACGCGGGTGATGCCGCCCACCAGGCCAGCCAATCACCCTACCTCGTCGAGCAGGTGCAGGCCTCGGCCGCGCTGCCGCCGTTGCCCGCGCCGGCCGCACCCGTCCAGGCCTTTGAATACGACGCCCTGGGTAATCCCACCCGCACAACGCTGGCGCCAGAGTCGGCCGCCTTCTCGACGCAACACCGCTATGACGCGCTGAGCCGGCGCATCAACAGCACCGATCCCTTGAACGGCCAGACCGCCTTTGCCTACGACGGCCAGGATCAACTCACCCAAGTCACCGACCCACGCCGCCTCGTCACCCGCTACAGCCGCGATGGCCTGGGCGGGCTGCGCCAGCTCGACAGCCCCGATACCGGCACCAGCCAGCAGGTCCTGGATGCAGCCGGGCGGCTCAGCAGCCGCACCGACAGCCGTGGTGTGCAAGCCAGCTACCAATACGACGCCCTCGGGCGGACCAACAGCGTCGTCTACAGCCAGGCCGGCCAAGCGAGCCAAAGCTACAGCTGGACCTACGACGAAACCGGTAGCAATTTCAGCAACGGCATTGGCCGCCTGACCACGGCCCGCTCGCCCGCTGGCAGCAGCCAATACCGCCACGACCCCTGGGGCCGCATCACCCAGCAAACGCAGCGCATCACCACAGGCGCCAGTACAGGCGCCAGCACCGGCGCGCCCGACGTCGTGCTGGTGAGCGGCTATGGCTACGACGCCGCCGGCCACATCAGCAGCATCAGCTACCCCAGCGGCGCGCAACTCACGCTCAGCTACCAGGACGGCCTGCTGACGTCCATCCAGCTCGGTGCGACCCAGCCCCTGCTCAGTCAGATTCGCTACGCTCCGTTTGGCCCGCTGCAAAGCTGGGTCTGGCCCTTCAGCACCGGCGCGCAACTCAATGAACGGTGGTTCGACAGCAGCGGCCGGCTGCTGCGCTACCGGCTCGGCGATCTGATGCGCGATCTCGACTACGACGCCGCCGACCGCCTGATCAGCTACAAGCACTACGCCATCGCCAGCGGTGCCGCGCAGCCGGCGCTGGACCAGAGCTTTGCCTACGATGCCTTGGGCCGCCTGGCCAGCGTCTTCCTCAGCGGCAGCAACAGCAGTTGGAGCATCGCCTACGACGCCAATGGCAACCGCAGCAGCGTCACGCTCAACGGCCAGACCCGCAACTACACCACCGCCGCCACCAGCAACCGCCTGCTGGCCCTGAGCAACCCGGCCCGCAGCTTCAACCACGACCCTGCCGGCAACACCACCACCGACAGCGCGCTGTACAGCAACGCCATCTACGGCCTGGACGGCCGGCTGGCGCAGCTGGAGGTGGGCAGCGCAAAGCTGGCACTGGCCTACGACGCACAAGGCCAGCGCGTGCGGCGCAGCATCAGCGGGGCCGGCGGCAACCCCAATGCCGGCAATACCTTCTATGCCTACGACCAGGAAGGGCAGTTGCTGGGCGAGTACCGGCAGGATGCAGCGGGCCAGCTGATCACGCTGATCGAGTACGTCTGGCTGGATGGACAGCCGGTGGCGGCGATGCGGCCCATGGCCGTGGCTGCGGGGGCATCCAGTGCCAACGCGGGTGTCGAGGTGTTCTACCTCTACAGCGACCACCTGGGTGCGCCAAGGGTCGCGGTGGATGATCAGGGCCGCACCCGCTGGCGCTGGCTGGCCGAGCCCTTTGGCAGCGCGCCTGCAGAGACCGACCCTTCAGGCTTGGGTGATCTCAACATCAGCCTGCGCCTGCCAGGCCAGCAGTACGACGGGTTTCTGGGGCTGCATTTCAATGGGTTCAGGGACTACGATGCGGGCACGGGGAGGTATGTGCAATCGGATCCGATTGGGCTCGCGGGCGGCGTCAATACGTATGCGTACGTTGAGGGGAATCCCGTTAGTTACGTTGATCCGGAGGGCCTACAGAAAGGTCCGGCGGCGCCGGGTACCTATTACCCACGTGGTTCAATGCCCAGACCACCTTCGCGAAGTGATTTGCCTGGCAGGACTGCGCAGGAAGCTGCTGCGTCGATGGGCGCGACACCCAACCCATCGTTTCCTGGTGACCCCCTTGATATGCCTTGCCTTGAGTGGTACTGCCCGCAGTCCGCTTCAATGTGCAGTCGTAGAGACTACATGAAATCAAGTGACTTCTTACCTCCGGCGACATCTACGGCAGACGCTCCGGATGGATGCCGATGTGTCAGGCCTGGCCGT
Source organism: Roseateles aquae (assembly GCF_032337115.1). Classification (NCBI taxonomy): domain Bacteria; kingdom Pseudomonadati; phylum Pseudomonadota; class Betaproteobacteria; order Burkholderiales; family Sphaerotilaceae; genus Roseateles; species Roseateles aquae. The sequence goes on along the minus strand of NZ_JAVXZY010000010.1, from coordinate 1,824 downwards.
GATCCTGCATGGCAGCGTCCATTCGACCCAAACATCGACCCCTACGCCAATGCAAGAGACGTGATGAGCAACTGGAAGCGAGGAACCTCAATATTTAGGCGGTACTGATGCGATCCCTGCTGTTCTGGCTTGGTCTTTGCCTTGTGGGGCTAGGCTTAGGAATGCCTGAGGTGGCGCCAACAAAAGCTGATGGTGTCAAGGCTGCTGGTCCTCGCCTAATTCAAGGACTGCTGACGGTCATTGGTGGCAGATATGCAGCCGAACTGGTAACGGTGACGGGTGTCATGCTCTGCCTAGCAACGGGCGTTAGCTGGTTGGCCGCTAGAAGGAACGATAGGAACCGACGGCGGGAGTAGTCGGCCGTGCGAAGCCCGTCAACTCGAAAGCGGCTGAGGAAAGCGACTGAGGGTCAGGTCTTGAAAGAGCAAAGTCTTAAGCCCGGGGGCAGCTCTTTAGCCTGCAAGCAAGCCTGACCCTTGCGAGCAAATCGAGCTGCTGCAGCGCTGCCTACCTGGCCGCCTCGATCAGCTCGATATCCTTTTTGAGCAATTCATTGACGAGCTGATTGATCTCGATGCCGCGGGCGCGGGCGCGCTCGGCGAGGTGTTTTTAGGGCGTGTCAACGACCCGCGCTGACTCATTAATTGCGCGTCCCGGCCATGCCAACATGGGTGCCCCGCTGGCAACACCACCACCGACAGCGCGCTGTACAGCAACGCCGTCTATGGCCTTGGCACGGGGTCAGGTCTCAAATTTCAAGTTTCATAGGGCGGGTCGATGACCCGCGCTGACCTATCAGCTGCGCGTCCGTGCCGTCCAACAAGGGCAAGACCAACGCGCTCCTTCGCTCAAGCGCCTTGCAAACGCTCCAGCAACCCGGCCTGCACCCTCAGTTACGACCCCGCCGGCAACACCACCACTGACAGCGCGCCTTACAGCAACGCCATCTACGGCCTGGACGGCCGGCTGGCGCAGCTGGAGGTGGGCAGCGCAAAGCTGGCACTGGCCTACGACGCACAAGGCCAGCGCGTGCGGCGCAGCATCAGCGGGGCCGGCGGCAACCCCAATGCCGGCAATACCTTCTATGCCTACGACCAGGAAGGCCAGTTGCTGGGCGAGTATCGGCAGGATGCAACGGGCCAGTTGATCACGCAGATCGAGTACGTCTGGCTGGATGGCATGCCGGTGGCGGCGATGCGGCCCAAGGCGGGGGCTGCGGGGCCATCCAGTGCCAACGCGGGCGTCGAGGTGTTCTACCTCTACAGCGACCACCTGGGTGCGCCACGGGTTGCGGTGGATGATCGGGGCCGCCCCCGCTGGCGCTGGCTGGCTGAGCCCTTTGGCAGCGCGCCTGCAGAGACCGACCCTTCAGGCTTGGGTGATCTCAACATCAGCCTGCGCCTGCCAGGCCAGCAGTACGACGGGTTTCTGGGGCTGCATTTCAATGGGTTCAGAGACTACGATGCGGGGACGGGGAGGTATGTTCAAAGTGACCCCATCGGACTGCAGGGCGGTATCAACACGTATGCGTATGTTGGCGGGAATCCAATCGCGTTTGTCGATCCTCTTGGCTTGATTCGTTATAACGCACCACCGCCTCGAACGGTCCCCGTCGATGGGGTGACGTCGAAAAACCTAGTATGCCTTGAGACGTGCCTAATGGGTAGAACGGGAAATCTCAGCCTTGATCTGCTTGTCACGGGTGAAACGCCCCGGGTTCCGCGGAGGCCAGTTGGTTTAAGTCAGACGGTCGCGGCCTGACCAGCGCGTTGACGATGGTAATTGGCTTCGAACTCGGCAGGCGGGACGTGATCGAGCGGCCCC